>NC_019682.1:4348333-5562500 GCF_000316575.1 Calothrix sp. PCC 7507
AACGTAACCCAGTTGATGTTGTTGAACTTCAGCAGCTAAAGCAACTCCAGGGGTGAGCAGCACAGGGACACCCACAGCCAGAGTCTCAAGAACCGCTATGCCAAAGTTTTCAGCGTGGGATGTCAGAGCAAATAAATCAGATCCCTGTATTAATAGGTTTTTTATGTCTCCAGTGACAAACCCAGGTAAATGAGTGCGATCGCGCATACCATTTGCAAAGAGAAGAGATTCAATTTCTGCTTCGTACTTTTTGTCACCACTACCCGCTAAAACAAAGGTGAAACGGTGATGAGTGAGTTTACCTAAAGCTGGAATTAGATAATCTAGTCCTTTTTTGGGATGTAGACGGGATAAAAATAAAATGATCGGTTCATCATCTGCAAGGTTTAGCAGTTTCCGGAGGCGACAACGAGCATTAGGAATCGAGACAGGAATAGATAGCCCGTGGGGAAGAATAAAGCTAGGCGTGTCCAAACTTAAACTAGAGACTTCTTGCTGTTCTTGTTGAGAGGTAAGGTGAATTGCCCAACTATGCTTGAGATTAGCCCGTTCTATCAAATTCAGATAAATCTGTTTTTTGTAAGCACTTTGTTGGAGTGACCATTTGCTAAGTTGACCGAGAGGCCGAACAATGTAGGGAATACCTTTGAAGCGAGCGATCGCCATCGCTATTGTAGAAGTATAAGAAAAAATAGCGTGGACGTGCAGCAAATCATACTTGGAAGCATTATGCCATAACCATACAGTTAGCTGACTAGAAAAAGCAAATTCTCGTACAGAGTTAACTAGAGGAGAAAAGCGCGGAAAAAACTGAATTGGCACTTGCTCATACTGTATAAACTGATAAAGAGGTACATCAAGTAAATCATTACCATCATCATTAGTAGTGATAATATCTGCTTCTACACCTAAATTTCTTATAGCTCTAACAATCTCCAATACTGCTTTACTTGGACCACCTCGCACTGGTGCTACCGAAGGAATAATATGAAGTATTTTCATAGTTATAGCGGTTTTTAGATCAGTGAGGTACGATTTTAAATCGCAAGGTAAGGGCGGGGAAACCCCGCCCTCAGTAGTATGGCGGAGAACCGCTATATCCATAAATTTGATGTAATTCCTTATTCTTAATAATTCAGGTAGAATACAGAAGCTAGAATATTCAAACAGAAAGAAAATAATTTCTTAATGAATATGATAACGAGAATAAAATCTCATAAGGAATAACATCTGACTGCCGCATTCCTCTATATTTAAAAACTTAAGCTATTACTTGCTGCCACCAAGAATCTAAAATCGCTAAACTCCAACGACGATACCATATTTTTAGATCAATCTCTTTACTCAATTCATGCACTGGAAAATAATCACTCCACTCTTGATCTATCCATTGCTGAAAAGGGAAAAAGAACCCTCTCTTTGGACGATTAATGACCCAATTTGGTAACTCAGGAATCGCCTGAATTAATAACTGTTTACTTCGTGCGAGACGCATCACACTAGGAATTGAGGAAATAGTTTCGAGTAGAACCCGATCAACTAGAGGTACTCGCAATTCTAAGCCCCATGCCATACTCATCACATCACTATCTCGTAATAATTGATTACGCAAATAGCAACTTAGTTCTAACTGGCTTACTTCATCTTCTAAAGAAGAAAAGTTTTTAGCCATATCTAATTCCTGTGAAAAAATTAGATTTTTATCCGGTAAATCGTTTAAGTAATGCTGAGTAATTCTCCAGGCTTCTCCATGAGAGAAAATTCCCCTAAAACTGCGGTAAGCAGCTGTAGTTGTTGGTTTTTGCTGTAAAAAATCTCCTAAACGCTTCAACTTTGATGATTTCCCCCAAGTAGCTAGTCCTCTACCTATTCCATTACTTATGGCTGGGATTTTCTGTAATTCTTTCCCCCAATGCACCATATTTGGCACTTTTTGGAATGTTTTATAGCCGCCAAATATCTCATCTCCGCCTAATCCAGATAAAACTACTTTTATGCCATTTTGATGAGCAACTTGAGATACGCAAAAAGTATTAAATCCATCAATACTAGGCTGATCAATTTTTGCTAAAAACTGAGGTAATAGTTCTCTAGCTAAAGAGGCTGTAATCTTATATTCTGTATGTTCAGTATCAAATTCCTCAGCAACTTGTTGAGCTATCTTTCCTTCATTCCACTCATTTTCTGCAAAAGCAATGGAGTAAGTGCATAGTCTACCTTTTTGGCTTTGACGTACTAAGGCGACAACAGATGTTGAGTCAATACCTCCACTCAGAAATATCCCTACTTGCACATCACTGATTAAGTGGTGTTCAATAGAGTCAATTAGAGCATTACGAACTTTATCTCTTGCATCTGTTAATGATATTATTTCTGGAATAAAGTTAATTTGCCAGTACTGTTTTTGAATGATTTTGTCTGCTTGCCAATGCATGTAATGACCAGCTTGCAGACAATGAATTCCAGCAATTAAAGTATTAGGCTCCGGTGCTGTTCCACTGATGAGATAGCCATACAAACCCTCTGGACTCAAGCAAATACTAGGCAATTTAGAAGCTAAAACTGCTCTGATTTCTGAAGCAAATACTAAAAAAGAGCTAGATTGCCAATAGTATAGCGGTTTAATTCCTAAAGGGTCGCGGGCAATAAAACAGGTCTTTTCTTGATTATCCCAAATAGCAAAAGCAAACATCCCTCGCAAATTATTTACACATTCGGCTCCTTGATATTGATAAAGCTTAAGAATAACTTCAGTATCTGTTTGTGAATTAAATATCTCTCCTGTTGCTTCTAAATCTCTTCGTAATTGCCGAAAGTTATAAATTTCTCCATTAAAAGTAATCCAGTAGCGTCCATCAGATGTAGACATTGGTTGATGCCCAGTGGCGCTAAGATCGAGAATAGAAAGGCGAGTATGAGCAAAAGCAATTTGTTGATTTGGAGAGATATAAATTCCTTGATCATCAGGGCCACGATGCTGTAGAGAATTTTGCATTTTCTGGATCAAGGGTTCCAAATTATATTTGGTTTCAGGTTTAGCTATAATTCCGGCAATGCCACACATAAAGATAATACTGAAAAAGTTTTAATAAACTCTAAAAACTTTAATAGTCTGTAAGGATAGTTTGGTAAATCTCAACTATTCTGGCTGCTATTTGGTTCCAAGTGTATTGTTTTATAATGATTTTCCGAGCGCGATCGCTCATATCTTGAGCGCCTTGAGGATGACTCAGATAGTCTTCAATAGCCAAGGCGATCGCTGACACATCTAGTTGTGTCACATAACCTAGTTGGTATTGTTGAACCATTGAAGCTAGAGCCACACCAGGGGTAAGTAGAACAGGGATACCAACAGCTAAAGCCTCTAGCACTACCATACCGAAGTTTTCGGAGTGGGATGTTAAGGTAAATAAATCCGCTCCTTGGATGAATAAGTTCTTGGTTTCTCCAGCAATAAATCCAGCTAAATAAGTGCGATCGCGGATACCATTAGCAAAGAGAAGAGACTCAATTTCTGCTTCATATTCTTCGTCACCACTACCCGCTAAAACAAAGGTGAAACGGTGATGAGTGAGTTTACCTAAAGCCGGAATTAAATAATCTAGTCCTTTTTTTGGATGTAGGCGGG
The DNA here is from genome assembly GCF_000316575.1 of Calothrix sp. PCC 7507. Taxonomy (GTDB): domain Bacteria; phylum Cyanobacteriota; class Cyanobacteriia; order Cyanobacteriales; family Nostocaceae; genus Fortiea. The sequence continues at coordinate 4,351,962 of NC_019682.1, forward strand.
ATAGAAACAAAATAACAGGCTCATTTGCTGGGAGATTTAGCAGTTGTCGTAGTTGGTAACGCGCATTAGGAATTACAGTAGGTAGAAAAAGTCCTAGAGGTAATACAAAACTAGGTAGACAAAATCCTAAGTTAATAAATTCTTGCTGTTCCTGTTCAGAGGTGAAATGGATAGCTTGACTATTTTTAATATTTTTCTGCTCTATTAAACAGAGATAAATTTGCTTTTTTAACTTACTTTGTTGCAAAGACCATTCACTTAGTAAACCGTGAGGAATAACAATATAGGGAACACGTTTACAGCGGGCGATCGCCATTGCTATTGTAGATGCATAAGAGAAAATAGCATGAATATGTAAAATGTCATACTGAGATATATTTTGCCATAGCCATATAGTTAGCTGCCAAGAAAAAGCGTATTCTCTGACAGCTTTGATAACTGGTGAAAAGCGAGAGAAAAACCAGATTGGAACTTGCTGATACTCAATGCGTTGCTGTAAAGGAACATTGAGTAAATAATCACCACGATCATTAGTCGTGACAATTTCGGCATCTACGTTGTTAATTCGTAATGCCTTAACCATATCCAAAACAGCTAGACTAGTACCACCTCGCACCTGAGAAATAGAGGGAATAACGTGGAGAACTCTCATCATGGAGATCCACTGTATGAAGTAAGTGCAAGATTTCACCCAAATAGAGTTTTTGTACTTTTATTAGATGATGCTTCCCCTATTTTTTTCGGCAATTGCTTGTTGATAAAGTGCAATATATTGGAAAATCATTTTTGTGCTATTAAATCTTTGAGAATTAACAAATCCTTTTGATTTAAGCATATCTAGTATAGGCAGATGAGCAATAATTTTTGCTGCTGTTTCTTGAGGTTTATCGGGTTCTATATATATCGCGGCTTCTCCCCCCACATCATTCATGGGAGGACGGTTTGATGTAAAAACAGGACAACCACAAGCTTGCGCTTCTATAATTGGCCAACCAAACCCTTCATATAAAGAAGGGAATAGTAAAGCCGTTGCAGCAGAATATAAAGAGCGTAAACTTTCATGATCAATTTCTACTAACTCTATTACTTTTTGAGTTAGGTTATGAGTTTTGATGAATTGGCGCATTTCATCAGTCATTGGCTTTCCTGCCATAACTAAATAAAATTCTGGTTGTTTTAATTGCAATGTCATCTGATAAAAAATTGCTAAAACTCCCAGACGATTTTTATACCAATGATTTGCTCCTACATGAAGAATGAATTGATGATCTTGAGGAATTCCCAAAGCCTGCAAATATGGCTGATATTCTCTCCTTTTCATAGGGGTATATGGATAGTTTAAACCCATAGAAATCAGAGATACAGCACTTTCTGACAAAGAACTAAGACGTAACACATCGCTTTTAGTCTGTGCTGAAACACAGGTAACTTTTTGTGCTTGGTTGATTCCTTGCAAAATCATCTGCTGCAATTGTTTACCAGTCCATCCCGTGCGATATTCTGGAAACTCTCCTAAACCAGAACGTATTGGTAATAAGTCATGACAAGTAACTACATGGGGTATATTTTGCAAATATTTTGTGTAAACTGCATTGCCATGATCGCATATATGGACGATGTCTGCCCAAGATAATGCTGGACATAGTTGTTTAGGGAAAAAAAATAACTTATCAATATAACCTAACCATTTGCTGAATATCGAGGGTAAAGGAAGCTTTCTACTCCAGATTTTAGGGCGAATAATATGTACTTTATGTCCAAGTTGGGTTAAGTGATTTTCCAGCATTTGGACAAATATATCCATACTTTTGATGGCATCTGGTTGATAATTGCCTATCAACAATATTTTCATGTTTTGATATCAACTTTTTTAGACTTTGATTTGAGGTGCCAGACAAACCTTTTAACATTAATTAAATACTCGGCAGGCAGTATTTTTTTGATTAGACTTTTGCTCAAAAGTTCTAATGTTTGAGGCAACAACTGCTTTTGCAATTCTAAGATATCGTTAGGTGTCATTGTGGCAATTGAGGTATTAGGAAAAGCTGGATAACTTCTCTTAAAACCAAATCCTAAATAATCCATTACTTCTGGAGTTAGATTATCAAGATACTCAGTATTTACTAGATTTTTTTCACCATGTCCAATATATTGACTACCAACCTGATCAACTTGAAAAAGCAAGGTGTTTCTGCTGAAGTTTTTATCTTTGAATGGCTCTGCTCTGTGTATCCCGTGGATATCACATACAATCATACTTCCCTTAGCCATTGGGAAAGTTATTATGTCTTTTTTAAATTTACTGTCAACATAGCTATCACTAAGGTAAACTTCATGATCGTATTTATTAGACCATTTATGAGAATCAGCAATATATTGAAAGGCATTTTTATCCACATCAGACAAGTAGAAAAGAAATAATAAACCAGGCATATCATGCTTGCCAGATAGCTGCTTATCTCTTTGCAGGTTATTATCTGTATGCCAAGGCATATGTGCAATTTTAGATGTCTGATAAATTCTATGATTAGTTATTTTATAACTATCATTAAAATATCCTTGACAAATCTCTAATATCTTACTTGATGTGATGACATCGTAGGCTTTTTTGGATCTGGCGAGACAATGGGTTAAAAATTTTACATTTTGAGCTTTGACTACACCAACATCATTGGTATTAATCAGTATCTGATTAAAATCTATTTCTTGTAGTAGTTCATCAATATACTGTTCATTCAGTGCTTGCTCAAAAACAAAGTACCCCTTATCTTTAAGGTCATCAACTATTTGATTGGTCTTGAAGTTACTGAAATCTAAATCAAACATTGATTAATCCTCCCTATTAACTCAGCTTCATCCAGAGTAAATTGGAGTGATATTACATTTTGCACGCAGCAACACCACCCAAAATCCTTGAGAAATCGCGGCAGAAGACATTATTTTAGGAAAGCAGCATGTAAGTATTACACCCACTATTCTTGATTGATTACCCTGAAGAGTCAGCTTTAAGTCACTTTGGTACTTAAACTTGCCCGGTTCTCAGTAGAATTACTATTATTAGCAGCACCTGGACGCTATGTTAGCACATCATTATTGTTATGTCTTTAGCTGATCAAACTTTTTGCTAGTCTCGAAATAGGTCAAAATTGGCGATATCTGTAACGCTTACACTTACTCAAAGAAGGTTGCATTAACGTAATGTAACAGCATTTTTTGTAACTCATGATACATTTATTTGAGCTACCAGATTTTTTGACAGAGGAATAATATACTTTTCTCTAACGTATAAAACATCTTGTCTTCTTTTTGATAGAACTTTCTATGGTTCTTTATTTTTATCTTTGTTCCCTCCTAGTGTAGGTTTGCCGCACGCTAGCACTTCTAGATAAATGATGCCAAATCCTTCTTGTTGACTAGGCCTTGCCTTTTACTAAATCTTGGCAAGTAGACTTGATTGATGATGTAAACTAACACCAAAGAAGTAGCGATGCTACCTGTAACTTCCACGAAGGAACCGCCAGGATTAATCATCGCGAGTCCTGGCAAAAACCACGAAGTAAAGCCTACCCAGTTACCATTAATAAGTTGATATCCAGCTGTAATATCAATCACTCGGATGACTGTCCCCAAGACTATGAATCCTAAAATTACTCCTAATGAACCAAAGTTGAGATATAACTCTAAAACTGATCCAACCCCTATGCTAGTTCCTACAGCAAACTTCATACCCGTGTATCGGCTGACAATATCCCCACTACCTGCGGTAACTGGCTTACCCTGCCACAGAATACGAGGGACTAATGCTATTGCTGCTTGTTCTAAAGTTTCGCCACCAGCATAGTCAATTTTACCACTGGAGATATACCTGACAGCCTTACCCACTAGGGCATTTTGATTCATCCGCAAATCAATTAACTCTAAATGTTTCTGGTTGAACGGATCAAATAGCTCGAAGTTTGTGGCTGTTTGTTGTAACTGCTCAATTCTTGTCTGTGTATTTTTTTCACCCCAAACTGTGGCTCGAATTTGATTGCGATCGCGCAGGTAGTTCACAAAGGCAGAAAAACCAAGAAACATAACTAATAAACCGATGAAGATTACTCTCCATCGTGGGCGGTAAAAAGTGAACGTGAAGACCAGCACCACTGTGGTTCCAGCAGCACCATAACCAAAGAAACCCATAGTTAATGTAGTAATCAAGGGTAGACAACAGGCGATCGCTAGCCAGAATATAATGGCTAAAGTATTTCTCATACACCAAGCTTTCCAGCAAGCCAGACACAAACCCACAATTAAGTAAAATATGCCTAAATTAGCTAAGGCTGCAAAGCTAGGAATTTTAGCCAGAATGGGAGATAAAACAAAGATAAAGACTAGCCCCAAAACAAGGTAGGCTTTGACAAGTTTTAAATTCGGTTGGCGAGGAAACTCATAAAACCAACTAGGCTTGAGTATTTTGAGCGCTAGAGGGGCTAGGATAATGCTGCCGAGTCCAAATCCTATGACACCATAAACACTTTGGTGAAAACCTACGCTGACATCAGTCGGTGCGATCTCCTCAATATGTGATTTGTACCAAGGGAAAACATAAATCATCCCTCCAAACCAATGGATGATGGATAAACTCAGCAAAAAAAGCAATGGTAACCCAACACTTGGTACTTTTTTATCCCACTGTTTGTGGATAACTAAACCCATAACAACTATCCAAATGAATAGCCAAAACATTAACCACTTCTGTTCTAAAGTCAGCATAGTTAACCGAGCTTTTGCTGCAATAAATCTGCATGAATGCGAACAAAGTCAGTAGCCACCTCTGCCCAGTCCCTAGGTTGAAAGTCTTGATAAACTCTCCACACCATTTGCACCAAATCTTGGCGATGTTCATGACACCATTTCAAGCGTTCTACAAAGCCTGTTGGACAGCGAATTGGTAGTAACCAGCCAGTTTTTCCTTCAACGATAATATCCGCACCTGAGCAATTTGTTGTCGCTAAAATTGGTAAACCAGCAGCCTGAGCTTGGGCTAAAACAACGGCATAGCCATCTTGAATAGATGTGAAGATGAATACATCTGCCCATGCATATAATCTAGGCAATTCAGATTGAGGTTGCTTGGCAATAAATTCGATATTTGCACTATTTTTTTGGGCGAGTTCACTAGTCTCAGGCACAACTGCACCAACAAATTTAACTTGGCAAGATGAAGATACTAATTCTGCGATTTTGACAAAATCAATTGCTCCCTTTTGGTATGAAAAATTGCCCACCATTAAAATACGCAGCTTTGGTTCAGAGAGAATTCTACGACATCTATTTTCAATAACTTGTTGTTCTGGACGAAATTTTTTTAATTGCGTCCCCAAAGGTAAAATTTTGAGTTTATCTGGCGTAATATCTTGACTAATAAAAGACTGATAAGCAAAGCTTGAAAGTACTAAAACTACATCAGCAAGTTGATACTCTCGTTCTTCCCTGGCAATCATCCATTTACTTGGCTTACTAACCAATACACCAGCTCGCTTTTCTTCTTCTGATAGCAGTTGGAATTGAGTATGAATATGGGCAGAACCTCTTACCAGAGTTTTCAGCACACTCTTATTTGAAAGTGCTTGAAAAATCTCTTCAGCTACACCACTAAAAACGTGGACGACATCATAGTCACACTTGATAATAGTCTCAGCAGCCCACTTAGAAAATTCAGAATGAAGAAAAGCTTCAAAATCAGGAGTAGCTAAAACTCCATGAAATTTATGAATCAAACGAGTTAAAATGCCATGTATCAAAAATGCTCTAATGTATTGTTGAGGTACACCAAATTGTTCTACAACTTTCTTGGGGTAATTTGTTAATAAAGTAATATCATGCCCTTGGTTAATTAGCTCTCGTGCAATGTCAAACGCATGAAAACGACCATGAACTACAATTGCAATTTTGAGTTTCATAGTTGTTATTGTAAGTATTCTGTCAGAGAAAGCATTGTCTTTAGTCGGTCTTTATAGGTGTGTTGACCTTGGGTAATTAATGTATAGACGCTCTGAGCGAGGCGTTGACGTTCAGCATCATGATTTAGCAACCACTGGGTTTTCTCGACCATCTCAGGAATCGTCCTGAAGTAAATAACTGCTTGTCCCTCTTCACCAAAAATTTCTCGATGTTCTTGAGTATCTTCGGTGAGCATACAAGCTCCTACTGCGGGAACTTCAAACGATCGCATACAATGACCATCACGATTCGCTCGCCGGACTAGGCAAAGAGCAACTTTCGCACGACGAATTGCTCGCCTTAGGGTTTGAACATCTGCCTGACCCTGGGTATAGGATCTGGTTTCAGGATAAGCTTCCCAATAATTACCATACAGATCCAGATGAATTCCTGCCTTAATTAAAAGATTCATATAGGCGATGCGATCGTTGTCAGCTCCACCCGCAAAAACTACATCAGGGACAACTTCATCCTGCATTGGGTTTAAGTAATCTTCAGGGTAAAACAGATCTGGGTCATAACCAAAGGGTAAGTATTGAACTCTTTGACAACCAACTTTCAGTAAATCATCTAGATTGGCGCGACGGGGAGAAAAGATAATGTCGTAGTGAGATAGAGTTTGAAAGAACCACGGAGCATAGTGAGCAGAATTCCACGGATCATCTGTAAGAAAGTTAAGGCGCTGAATTCCCATTGCACCAATCTGCTTTAGGGCTAGCTGACTGATAGGAGCAATTCCGGTTGTTAATAACAACTTAATTTGAGAATTGCGACAAGTCTGGACTACTTTTTGATTAAAAGCTATTAAATTGGATGGATATTTACCTCGTAAATGCCAATTGATTTTCCTGATCCACCACGGAGCTTTATAGGCAAGGCTAGTATTATGGTGAACAGCATCAAAGTTAAGCGCAATAGCTGCTTTAAATAAGGCATCAGCAATATTGGTTCCACCAGAACCACCAATCACAATCAAGCTCATAATAAAGCCCTAAAAATTAGATAACTGATTTTCATCCTCAAGGTAAATTTAAGGAGTAAATTCTTGGCTGATTTAGCGTTGGTATAATCTAAAAATTCTGGTTTTTCTAGAGGAAAATTTTATTAACTGATCTGTCCCCACATTTTATATGAAAATAAAGATTTAGATACAAAAAAAAGAAAGTCTCGGAATCTATCAAATACTCTTATAGGAGTAATTAAAGTGATTGTAGAAAATATTATATAAATAATATATAATTTAAGCATTATTGAAAAATCCAATTTTAACCCTTGAAAAGTATTTTTAGGTCTTATGCCAAGACAAATACCTAGAGCAAATTTCCATGATTGAACACGACGATATTCAATAATCCAAAAAGGATAAGTAAATAAATATAGTTGAATAAATATTATCTCTAACACCCTGTTGCGGTTTAAATTATCTAGATAGGGAGCTATACCATCAGCTATGAGCTGTCCAATCAACACCATAGGTAATTTTCTTTCAATAATTGGGCAAGGATTTAGTCTTGATTTGGGAACATGGCTATTGACAGTTTCACCAGGAATTTTGATATCTTTCCTGACAGCAGACATATCGAGTTCCAACAATAAACTACCACTGGCTATGACTCTGGAAAACACGTACATTTGGTACATTTCTGAGCCATCCCACTTGTCTGTATAACAATTTTGTGCCTTGACTCGATCAATTACAATACCAGTCACAAAAGCAACATTCCGGAAGTGGGTAGCAGCAATTTCCAGTCCTGAGCCAACTAATCTTGACTGTCTGATACGTTGAGTTTTAAGTCCAGTTCCCCAGTCTTCGTAATTAGTTATGACAACTCCCAAAGATTCATACTTTTGCATTTCTTGGTAGAGATCTTCTAGGGTAGTGGGTGAAGCTAAACAATCATCATTGCCATGTAAAAAGCAATATTTACCTTGTGCTAAAGCTATACTGGTACGTATATTGCCGTCGTATCTGAGATTATTTTCTTGTTTTTTATAAACAAAAGAAACTCCTGACAGATCTAAGTACTCAATTAACTCATTCTCTCTACCATCAGTTGATTGGTCATCTGAAATGCATATTTCAAAGTCTTTGAAGGTTTGACTTGCTAGTACTTTACATGCCTCAATCAAAAATGAAGTTCGATTATATTGAGGAATGCAGATAGAAAAAAACGGATTAGTTATGTTTTGGTTTTTAATCTTCATTTTAACTCCTGTCAGTACATTTTAAGTTTTTTTGTAAAGTTGAATACAAACGCTTATTAAAATTGCAGAAGCAAAGCCTAGTAAAACATAGGAGTTGAGCTACTAATCATGAGAAAGAAAAGTAAAAATATTTCTTAAGTGGTTATGATCTGAAAAGATGTTTGGGTCGAACAATTTTGGATTGACTCCCTAGATAAATCTACTTGCTCTGTAAATCAAGAAAATATGGGTCATTAGGTTTCGCTAATTTGGTTTTTAACTACTTTAAATTGAGCCTCATAATTCCATTCTTCTAGGATACGTTTCCTACCGTGTTCGCCCATTTTTCTCATCTCTATTCGATGTTCAAGATACCATTGCAAGGCTGTGGCAATACTTTCTGGATCATCAGGATTACAAGCCAATCCGTAGCCAGGTTCAACATACATTTGTTTCCAGTCTGGCAAATCAGAAACTATAAGTGGCAGTCCACAAGCCATGTAATCAAAGGGTTTATTGGAAGCACCAACCATACATTGCATGTTGATATCTTTGTCACCAATAGGCATGAATGCAAGCCCAACATCACATTCTCTGCACCATTTCAACAGCTCATATCTGGGCATAGCAGCAACAAACTCAACCTGGTTGCTGATGCCAATTTGCTCAACTATCTCTTTTAACTGTTGTGTATAGCTTTGATGACCCACTGTATCATAGCCAATCACGCGCAATTGGACAGTATTAGGCAGCATTAGCAAAGCTTTTAATACAGCCACTGGCAGTCGAGATGGTGTGATAGAGCCGTGGTACAAAATCTGCAAACCATTTCTTTGAGAACCTAGACGATCTGGAATAGCTTCTGCCTGAGCAGGACAGTTCCATAGGCAGAAAAGATTGTGCTGAGTGCTTGTATCAAGGGCAAACCGCTCGACTCGTTGTTGATTCGGCAAAATGCATATTTTAGCTCTGTTAGCTAACAATTTCCGAGTAGTCAAACAGCAGCGAATGAAAAAGCTGTTCTCTGTAGTGCTAGGTGAGTCGTGTTCATGATAAACAACGTTAATGTAAGGTAACAAACTTAATAACAGAGCTACAGGGCTGGATAGCAAGTCAGAAGCATATACCCATTGAGGCTGCCAGCTTAACGTCGATATCAGCACCCAAAGACTAAATAGCCAATAATGCAACTTCTGTCGCCATCCAGATGAGCAAAATGGCATAAGTTGTACTGTGATTTTCGGATGAGGTGGAAAGCACAAAGCCGATGTACCAAATATTCCAGTACCTAAAAGCCGCACCTCCCAGCCCTCTTGCGCCAAAATACGGGAACTATGTTCTAAAGGTGGGTAACCTCCAGGGTTGGTGTATTGGACGTAGATAATTCTTTGTCTAGTGACCATTGTATTGATCTCTATAAACTGGTCAATCTTACCTTGATGTAGTTAATTCTTTTTGATTATTCAATACTTCTGGAGATAAGGCACATATCATCCGATTTCCGTATTTTGGGTTGGGAGGTATAACTGTAAAACCCATTGGTTCTAAATCTTTCTGAAACTGCTCAATTGAGTATTGATTATGCAACTCAGCAATAATAATTTTGACATTTTTTAGCCACTCATTTGGCTGACTAAATAGCTGTTTTTCTGCGCCTTCAATATCTACTTTTAAAATATCAATCTTGTTTAAACCTGATAACTCTATGATTTCTGTCATGGTATAACTACGAACAATGGTTTCCTCACTTGAGTCTGGATCAATATACCCTCCCCAACTCCATTGAGTATTAGAGAATCTTAACTCACCTGAATAGTTACTAACTGCACCTGCAATTACTTGGGCTTGGTTACATTTTTCCAGCCATGATATATTTCGTCTTAGTACGGATAAATTAGTAGTGGACGGCTCAACTAATACATATTTAGCATTTGGGAAATACGCTCTAAAAAACAGCGTAGTTATACCAATGTTTGCACCTAAATCAATAATACTTGATGCTTCCTGTAACCAAATTTTAGGTATTTGATAACAGCATTCAAGAAAAATCTCATGCAACACAAAGATATCACCAGTATATGTTCTGAGCCATAAATCAGTACAATAGTCACCGAATTGAATTTGATAAGATTTTGGAGGTAAATGATTTGCTGATTGAGCAATATTTAATACATTATTTATATGAAACTTTAGTGTAGCAATAGCCAACCTGAGACCGCTATTAAAATTAGCTCCCATCCTAAAACACAAACTTATTTCTCGCAAGTAATGTTCAAGCTTTTGAATAAAAAAGTTTTCAGGTAATAATTTTGCCATGATAATTAACTCCTTGATTTATTATGGTGTTTAGTTATTAAGTTTCTAGTTGGTATATTCATTTGTATTTCTGAAATTGAAGCTTCTTAGAATCAACTATCTACATATAGAGATTCTCACTCGGATACAATAATTCGGTTCCTTAATAGCTTGTAAAGTACTAATGAAAATATCAATACCCTTGGTGGGATCAAGCCGACTTAAGAACAGGGTTATACCAATTTACGAAAACGCTGATACAGACAGATTTCTCGTAGAGGTAAGGCATTGCCGTGCCTGTATCATTATTAAAGTGAAATGGTATTAGTGTATTGGACATAGATAATTTTTGTCCCATGAGCATTTTCTGAAAAATTTTAGCTGGCAATATCAGATAATATTTTTTAAATTTTAGCTGGCAGACTTGCTAGCAAAAACTGTTAAATCTCCTGCCAAAATATCTGGAACCAGCCAACGTAATTTAGCAAATTTTCCCGAACATCTCACTTTTTGTACTTGCAACCCATATTGATTCAGCAATTTACTCAAAGTGCCCAAGGTAAAGTAGTGTAAATGCTGACCATCCCACTCAGTAGAGTTATCTCTCTTTTCAACATTAGATGTGCAAGGTAATCTACCACTTAGCAAATCTAACCTATGTTTTATGTAAGCAATATTAGGAACTTGAATAACCGTAACTCCATTTGGCTTCAAAACACGAGCAATTTCTTTAATGGCGTGATGTACATCGAAAACATGCTCTAAGACCGCCAGCATGGTTACCACATCGAAGCTGGCATCTGCAAATGGTAGATCATTGTCATCCAGATTAAGTTGTTGGCAATAAATTTGATATTCACGTTTCATCAATTCCCAAGCAATCGAGAACTCAATAATATCAACTCCATAAGTGTAGGTAGATACTCTGCTAAGAGGTATTAAGAAATCACCAGTGCTGCATCCAATATCTAGAACAGACTGGAAGGGGGCAAACTCAGCTAGTGTGGCTAAAACATTTTCTTGTATATCTTCTTGCCAAAAACTATCTTGAAATTCAGACAGATTTTTCTTTTCTAAGAAACTTAACTTAGGTTGCCATTTTTGCCATGCATTCTCATTGGTAAGATCATAATGCTGGCTATAATATTTTTGAGCCGTAGATTCATTCATTGTTATTTCCTACTACACACATCTACAGAGCAAATTTTCCACTAACTGAATAAAGATTGATCACCTAAATATGTAATATCGCACGATAAATTAACAGCATCTGGGTTGCTACTGTCTCCAATCTTGGGGGAAGCTGGATATTAGACCTAAGCCGTAGCAGTAGATCCCTGTTTTGGTAAAGATGTTGTAAGGCTTGACTCCAAGCTGTGATGGAGGTAGGTTCTACCAAAATGCCGTTAACTTCAGATTGAACTAACTCGGCAAGACCACCCAAATTAGAACCTAATATTGGTACTCCAGCCGCAAAGGCTTCTAGCACTACCATTGGCCCAGTCTCCAACCACTGGGATGGAACAGCCAACAGATCATATTCTGCCAGAGTGGCGATCGCTTTTTGCGCCGGCACCGGAGGTTTAAAAGTGATACGTGAATTGTTGGCGGCTAAAGTCTGCAATTCCTGTTGGTATATCTCACCAGCTACACCTTGAGAAACACCATAGATGTCTAAGCTGATTGGTAACTCAGAAATAGCTTGTAAAGCACTGATGAGAACATGAATACCCTTGGTGGGATCAAGCCGACCTAAGAAAGCAATCTTTAAGGTGGGCATAACAATCTGTTGGCTAGAGTGTGATTTTTCTGGTGGTTCGTGACACAGTGCTTGGCGAATCACAGTAATTTTGTCAGGTGGAACATGGTTAAGTAAAAGAACATTCTTGACCCAGTTGCACACGGCTATAATATGGTCAACCTCAGACATAAGGGCATGTAAAACGGTATGGCGAAGACTGACTAATTCGGTCATTCGTAAGGCCGTCCAAATTCCTCCCTGTAAATTGAGGGTATCGAGCCAATTTCCTATTTGGGGTGGTAGGTTGGCGATCGCTCTGGCGCTAATTTGATCCAGTCCTAACCCCTGTAAGGTACACTGGGTGCAAGTCTGCAAATTCAATTCGCCGTTGCATATCTGCGTCCCCCATTGCATTAAAGTTCCCCGCTGACAACTAACGGTGGGCGTATGGTAGGTAAACACAACAGGTATTTGCCGTTGTTTAACAGCTTGCACTAACCGCAAAGAAACTCCACTGGTGAAAGCATGGAGGTGTACGAGGTCAGGCTGTTCTGCTTCTAAAATATGGCTAAACTCTAAAGCAGCCTGTGGGTCGCCTTCTCCATAGATATCTCGGAGATTTTGGAAATTGTTTGATATTGCAAAGCGGCGGACTTTGAGGTGGCTATACATGTAGGATTGACTGACCTTTCCCGGTGCTGCAACCACAACCTGAACTCCCTGCTGTTGTAAGTAGCGGGATAGTGCTTCAACATAGACTTCTGTACCGCCTACGGTGTCGGGATAGAAACAGAAGGGGACTTGAATGACTTTCACGCTGGTGTGTAATATTCAGAGCTATTTTGATTAGCTATTAATTGGTTTTTGAGCAATGTAGATAATGCAGCAAATAGGGCAATAAATTTCTGGTAAAGTACGATAATTTATTGTCAACATACTAATGTTTGATCTAAGATTTTTGCGAGCATCCTATTTAACTAAAATTCGTTTAGCTTGACGATAAGCCAAAGCGATCGCCTCAGCCTGCTCATAGCCAAACCATTTTGCCAGATATCGCAAAGCTTTTGAACCAGCAGGAAGATAGTTGGGATTGATGTTGTGAATTTTAGCTAGGACTTCGTAAAACTTTAGGCGATCGTGTTCAAAAAAGAATCGGGCTATTTGTCCGTAAACATTCTCTAATGCAACAAGTTGTTTGGAATTTATTCCACCATTAGCTTTCCATATCTTCTCAACTTGGCAAGCATTCTGGAAACAATCTTGAACAAAGCTAGCTGAATTACAGCATGATAAACTAATAGCGGTTTTATGAACTCGATAATTTGCTTGTACACCAGGCACATGAATAAACTTAGCCCCTACTAATGCTGCATCTAACAAAAAGCGAGCATCTTGAATTATGGGTAGAGATTCATTCCAAAACCCAATTGCTTCTACAGTTCGACGGTGATAAAGTAAAGCAGCAGGTGGTGCCCAAAAATCCGTAAATAATGCAATTTGTAAGTCATCATGAACATCTTCAATCCTTCTAGCTATGATCTTACCTAGATAAAAATTTTTCTCCTCACCTTCTTCTAGTTTTTGCCAGTCTGAATAGGCTACATCAGCATTACTATTAACTAAAGCTTTCACTCTTTTTTCTAAAGCATCTGGGGTTAATAGATCATCTGCATCCAAATATTGAATAAACTCACCTCTGGCAAGTTCAGTACCTCGGTTACGTGCGGCACTAACACCATGATTAGAACAAAATTCAGCTTTTATTCTTGAGCCAAATGAGCGGATAACGCTTGCAGTACTATCAGATGAACCATCATCGATTACAATAACCTCAAAGTTTTGCCAAGTTTGAGAGAAAACACTTTCTAAAGTTTCATTTAGAAAATATTCGGCATTATAACAAGGAATTACTATTGAAACTAAGGGAGGTGATTTCATACAGATTTTAAATTCTATAGGACTAATATTTGATTTCTGAAATATACGTAGTATCATGATTTTGGTGGGCAATGCCCACCCTACAGATACTAATATTTTTTCAAAAATCAAATTGAATTCCTATAGTAAGGTTTTGTATTACTCCAACAACGCCGAATAGCTTGGAATTCATCAAGTATTGAGAAGACACCTTGTATGTAATCTTTTCCAGTCCATTTTGCAGCCCTTTTTGCTCCACGCTGAATTAAAGTTTGACGTAATTCTTTGTGATCCCAAAGTGATTTAATAGCGCTGGCAATGTGTTCTGGGTCTTTTGGATCTACCAATAAAGCAGCATCTTCTAACTGTTCTTCAGCACCTGAAACTTTTGATGCAATTACAGGACAGCCCAGTGCAAATGCTTCTAATGGAGGTAAATTGTCAGGGCCAAAGAATGTCATATATGTGAGAGCAAATGCATTTTTATAAAGAGATATGACATCTTTTTGAGGTACAAACCCTAGAAAATAAACTTGCTTGTTTAAATTAAGCTCTGTGACTATTTCTTGGACATATGTTTGATTGCCATGATCGGAACCAACAAATACGACTGGAAACTCAAGACCATATTTATCAAGTAAATACTTGATTGCTAATAATAAGTTAATATGATTTTTGTTTGCCCAAAACTGAGCGGGATAGAATAAATATTGTTGGGGGATTTGATATTTCTGAAATATATTTATCTCATCATCAATCCTGTGATTTAAAGCAAACTGAGGTGTGGGAAATGGCAAAACTTTGATTCTCTCTCTAGGCACTTGATAAAAATACTCAATTTCAGATTTTCCTACTTTAGTTCCGGTGATTACAAATGCAGCTCGTCTTAATCTTGTAGAACACTCTATGTGTTCCCGACGATCCCATTCTCCTTCTACACTGACTTCTGGAAAATATGGTTGTAATCGGTGTTGCAAGTCCCATACAGTAGTAATATAAGGCATCTCCATAGACATACAACCATGTACAAATGACCAAGTTATATCAACACCATTTTTCCTGAGATAATCCAAAAGCAACTGCTCTTGCCATTGTTTAATAGTAAATTCTGCATGAGAATTTTTAATTTTTTCCTGAATAGCGATCGCCCTCCTAGAAAGCTGATCAATCAAACGTTGTTTTATATCTCTTTGAAGCGAGACAAATTCAAGATGTGGAGATGATAAAACTTCTGTAGGAGCTTCTTTATCCCAGCTATAAATGACAAAATTATGACCACCTTGTGAACCAAAATTGACCAATGATTGAAATATTTCTGACTCAAAGGTATAACCGCCGCCGATTTCTTGGGTTAAATTTCCTATAGATATACCAACTTTCATTGATTTTTACCCACTAAATAA
The DNA here is from genome assembly GCF_000316575.1 of Calothrix sp. PCC 7507. Lineage (GTDB taxonomy): Bacteria > Cyanobacteriota > Cyanobacteriia > Cyanobacteriales > Nostocaceae > Fortiea. The sequence continues at coordinate 4,367,487 of NC_019682.1, forward strand.
ATACCCCAAGTATCAAATCCTGGATGGCGATTAGTTACCAATTCACCATAGCCAAGCAACTTTATTTTAAATTTGGCAAAAAATAAGTCTATTTCTGGTTTAAATAAGTAACGCATCATGTGTGTTTCATGAAAGTCTGATACAGCACCGCTATTTTTATCCTTGATAAAAATTTGATAATTAACATCAACTAAGTTATCGTTAGGATATATTACTGGTTCTGCAATGCGGGTAATTTGAATTTCTTCATCCTCTAAACGTTTAACGCGAATATTTGGGCGATCGCTCAATACAGCAGGCCCATACCAACAATCGAAAATGAACACACCACCAGGTTTGAGATGAGCCTTAACTGTAGCAAATGCGGCTTCTAGGTCTTCATTCGTAGTTTGATAGCTGATCACATGGAATAGAGAGATGACTGCATCAAACTGCTGATTTAGATGGATAGTCCGGATATCTCCTACAGAAAACCCCAGTCTTGATGCTGTATCAGTCGGGAGAATAGACAGGCGATCGCTTGCTTGCTGTAGCATTTCCGCACTCAAATCAACCCCATGAACTTCATATCCTGCTCTTGCTAATAGCAGTGCATGATTTCCTGTACCGCAACCTAGTTCTAAGATTGATTTTGTAGTGGGTGCATGATTTTGCAATAATCCATCTACAAACTGTACTTCTCCAGCATAGTCTTTGTCGCGGTATAGTAAATTATAATAGCGGGCATATGTGCCAAATATGTTCATATTTATAAATGCCGTAATTTAAAATAAATTCCATGATATAAAGGCACTGAATTCTCAGGATAAAAGGGAATTATACAGCTATCTACCCTGTCTTCCCAAATATCAATTAATTCATAGCCAAGGTTACTGAATTTGGCAACAAAACTTTGATGATTGAATACATATTGAGGGTAAAAAACCTGTCCACCATTTTGTAAGGTCACAAATTCTTTGCCAGCATATATAGGTAAACGGTTGAGCAAAATATGTATAGGCTTAGTACATAAATGAGCTATCTTTAAAAAGAAATCTTCTATATATTGCACTGAACCTGATGCCACAAAAATATTTTTATTATTGGCATCTTGGAAAGATGAAGTAAATAATAAATTTTGTTCCTCTCTTTTTTGAGCTAGTTGCTCGCCTGCATTAATGATTGCAGACACATCACAAACTGTCCATGTCAAGTTATCTAAATTTAAATACTTTTTATAAGCATAAAAATGAATACCTACATTACCACCAAAATCAAAAATGGTATTTATATTATTAGATGCCAAGATATTATTCAACCAAAATAAAACAGGATAATCGTAGGTAGTAATCACACGTTTACTATATTCCCAATTTCCTAACTCCGCCATTCGTTGATATTCTTTAGCAAGCTGATCATGATCATAACCAAGAGGTTTAGTTTTAGGTGCTGATTCAATGGCTTGCTCAAAGTTATCAAAAACTCCCCGGAAACAACTATATCCTTCAGTAGCAAACCAACGTTCATAGTTTAACTTCTGAAAATATTGGTATGTCGCTTTTGTAAACGGAATTGCCTTAATCACTCTCTTCATTTTAGGATTTTGATAATAATCTCTACTACTTGCTCAATTTGTACATCCGTCAATGCCATCCCACTAGGAATATAAAAACCACGACGAGCAATTCTTTCTGCTACAGGACAAGACACTCCATCAAACAATCTTTTGTTGCGGAAAACTGGCTGTTCATGCATACACCAAAAAAAAGGACGAGTGCCTATTTTATGTTGAGCTAGACGCCGCATCGCCTCTTCTGCATCAAAAGGTACGTCATCTTTCAACACCAAACCATATACCCAATAAATGTTATCTGCATAGTCTGTTTGTGGTAACGGCAGTTGTAAACTAGGTATGTTTGATAGTAGTTCTGTGTAGCGTTGGCCAATGTGTCGTTTACGCAGCACAAATTCGTCTAATCGTTCCAGTTGAGCCACTCCCAAAGCCGCTTGCAAATTGCTCAAACGCAAATTCCAGCCTAATTCTTCATGAAGAAAACGTTTTTGGGGTTGGAAGCACAAATTGCGTAAAGCACGACAATGCTCTGCTAAGTTGTCATCATCGGTCAGCACCATTCCGCCTTCGCCAGTGGTGATGTGCTTGTTTGGGTAAAAGCTAAAAGTACTAATAGCACCAAAACTACCGCAGGGACGACCTTTATAGATTTGTCCGTGCATCTGGGCTGCATCTTCAATAATTTGTAGCCCATATCTGTTAGCCAAAATTAACAATGGTTCCATATCTACAGGTAATCCATAGATATGAACAACCATGATTGCTTTAGTTTTAGGTGTGATTTTGGCTTCAATCTGGCTAACATCCATATTCCAGGTGTCAGGCTGACAATCTACCACCACCGGTATAGCACCAGCGCGAACAATAGCAGCAGCACAAGAAATAATTGTGAATGTGGGCAGAATGACTTCATCCCCGTGACTGATTCCTAATGCAACAACTGCAGCTTCGAGAGCAACAGAACCATTACTGACAGCAATGCCATGTCTGCGTCCCATACGGGAAGCAAATAGCTCTTCAAATTGTTTGACAAATGGCCCTTCAGAAGAAATCCAACCTGTTTCAATGCACTCATTCAGGTATTTTTTCTCATTACCATTCAATAATGGCTCGTTGACTGGAATTAAGTTCATTGTTGTTTATTGAATAATTTTGGTTTCCTTAGAGTTAATGCCAATAAACCTGGTTTTGTCTTGCTCACCCACATAAGGCCCCTGCTTGACTTCAATCATTTCAATTTCTTCTAGAACCTCAAAGCCATGACCGCCAGCAACGAGGAGAATGACATCTGCCGCTTCTAAAATACGGCTTTCCAAGTACTGCTGTTGGTTATTATAAAAATCTACGCGCAGCTTACCTTTTTTGATAAACAACACTTCCTGGGTATATTGCACTTCTCGAACAAAAGAATTGTGGATATGGGGTTGAATGACTTTCCCCGCTGGATGGTGCATATAAGCTAACTGTTGAGATAGTTCATTCGGTGTGAAAAAATGAATACCTGGTGCGTGAAATTTTTGGGAAATAATTAAGGCAAGTAGCTGATTATGATCAATGATTTTTTCAATCATGAAATTCAGTAGGTAGTTATTTGTTATTTGTTATTTTTTCCATCTATGAATTTAACTGCTTCCCAAGTAGCATCTTCTAAGTAAGTACATTCATCCGGTTCCCATTCGTATTCATCGCGCTGAATACTGTGCATACTAACTTCAAATGGACAAATATTAGTGAGGTATTCTAATACAGTATTGCTACGGCGTTCGGCAAACCAAGTTGCTAAAGTGTATGAACCCATATAAAGCCTAAATTTTGGTATTTGGCATCTGAGAATAAATGTTCCTGGCTCTCGACGAAAAGTAGCGCGGGAATCATCAAACCAGAAAATACAAATAGCTTGTTGTAAATCATTAACTACTTGAAAACTAAACCATAGGCTTTCATGGGGTTGAGTTATGTGTAGTGCAAACTCGAAAGTTATAGGTTTTCCGCAAATGTGTATACCCTCTCTTTCGGAAGGATTTACACGCGCCCAAGCTAAGTAATTTCCTATTTTATTTGTAGGGGATTGATAATAAGCTGCTTGTTCACCAAATGCTTTTTGTCCAGCGATATATAACCTTACTGCTTTGTCGGTATGTCCATCAAATTTCACGCTACCTTGAGATAGCAGTATACAGTGCTTAGTAAATTGGGAAATAGCTTGCATACTATGACTAACAAATAAGACCGTTCGTCCTTGTTTTGTAGTGACATCTTCCATTTTTCCCAAGCACTTTTTTTGAAATCCAGAATCGCCTACGGCTAGGACTTCATCGACAATTAAAATCTCTGGTTCTAAATGGGCTGCGACTGCAAAAGCAAGGCGGACATACATCCCAGAGGAGTAGCGTTTAACTGGAGTATCTAAAAATTTCTCTACTTCAGCAAAGTCCACAATCTCATCGAATTTTTTCTTGATCTCAGTTTTATTCATCCCCAGAATCACACCGTTAAGGTAGATGTTTTCTCGCCCAGTCAATTCGGGATGAAATCCTGTCCCTACTTCTAATAAACTTGCTACTCGTCCTTTAATAGTGATGCATCCAACGGTAGGTTCTGTAATTCTGCTCAGAATTTTTAATAGGGTCGATTTACCTGCTCCATTACGTCCAATAATACCAATAGCTTCACCTTGTTTAATCTCAAAAGAAACATCATTTAATGCCCAAAATTCCTCACGATTTGGGTCAGATATTTTTTGAGTGGCTGGGTTGATAAGCTTTTTAGTAATAGACTTGGCTCCATCAGTAATTACATCTCTAAGGGCTTTATATCTGGCACCTTCTTGCTGATGTCCAATAATATATTTTTTACCTAAGTTTTCTACGCGAATTACTGTGTCTGACACGTAATCAACTCCTCGCTAAATTACGTCAGCAAACGTCCGTTCTGTTTTACGGAAGTACCAGATACCACTTGATAGTAAGAAAATAACTAATGCTACAGATAGGATAAATCCAGGCCAATATAGTTTTGATTCTCCAGCTAAAATTGCCCAGCGAAAGCCGTCAATTACACCAACCATTGGGTTGATAGAATAGAGCAAACGTAAATTCTCAGGCACAATCCTGCTACTAAAGCCTACAGGCGATATATATAAGCCAAACTGAACAATAAATGGCACAATATAACGGAAATCACGATATTCTACAGTTAACGCTGATAGCCATAACCCTACTCCTATAGAAGCGGCAAAGGCTAGGATAATAAATAAAGGCAGTGTTAATATTTGCCAACTGGGAACAAAGTTATAGCAAGCCATTAGTCCCAACAAAATGATGCCAGAAATCATAAAGTCTACAAAACTGACAATTACCGCACTGATGGGCACTATTAGACGGGGAAAATAAACTTTAGATATCAAATTGGCATTGCTAATTAAACTGTTGCTAGATTCACTCAGTGCATTGGCAAAAAACTGCCAGGGTAACATGGCGGTAAATACTAAAATTGGATATGGCACTCCCTCTGATGGTAATTTTGCTAATTGTCCAAACACGACACTAAATACCACCATCGTTAAAAATGGTCGAATTAGTGCCCAGGCTATGCCAATTACTGTCTGCTTGTAGCGTACCAAAATGTCACGCCAAGCTAGAAAATATAAGAGTTCACGATAGCGCCATATATCTTGCCAATATTGGCGCTCTGTACGTCCAGCTTCAATCACTAACTCTGGCTGGGATGTGATTTTTTGGCTATTCATAAGTGAGTTGTCATTGGTCATTTGTTGTTAGCCCTTGAAGATGGAATAATCAGCACCAAAGCTTTCAGACTGGCGTGGCAAGCCTAAATTTGTGCATTATATTGGGATGGAATTAAACGCGGATGAACGCGGATGAACGCGGATAGGACTTATATTAATGCAACATTTTAGCCTTGTCACGCCACTACAAATACTTAGATTTTTTTTAAATCAAATCGGATTGCTATATTTACCTGATGACTGATAAGCATTAACCGTCAACAGTTAACGATATATTAATCTAGAAAATGGAAATCTTTGATGCTGTAATAGCCAAGTTGTTTGGCATGTCTGCGACTAAATTCGCTGACGGAAGGATTACCATATGGATTAATGACTCCTGTTACTTGCTGCCAAAGTTCTTGGGGTGCGGCTGTTAGTGCATAGGTGCATTCATTGCGCTTCAGAACGTGATACCATTTGGTTTGTTGGCAGCGATCGCACCAAAAAGCTTCTAACCATTCTCCCTCTATCGGCACTGTAGTTTGGGTTGCTACTAACATCAATGCTCTGCGCCGACTCATACCTCGTTGCTGCAACTGTCCTGGTTGGTCAGCAAATAATGGGTATTTTTGACTCATGCTATCGAGATAGCAACCATGTACTAGACAGCAGATATTTCGACGTTTTGAACGGTTACGATTTCGGTCACACCTTTTCTGCAATTTGACCTCCCACATCAGTTAATAAACAACAAATCCAGGAAGGTTATGTTGACAGGACTGAGATCAAAATGACCATCAAAGCCCATATCCTAAATGTATAACTTAACTATTTAATTAGGGAAATACAATTAAGTTTGGCTATTCTAATACCAATCCAAATAATGTTTGCAAAACATGGATTACCTTGAAGGACTGGGTTTCCCCGCCCCTACGATTTATCGGTTACATTATTTTGGCAAATTGGTATAATTTTTGTGATTAATCCTGAATTAATATTTTTGACATATGGGATAAATCCTGAGCTTTTAAGCATAATTATATTTAACCAGATTAATTACTAAAAGTATCGCCATTTTGGCTGCTAATTTTATGATTTTTACTATGAAAATGCCTGACATCTTTAACAAGGACTCCACTTGCCACCTTCTGGGCTGCTATAAGCCAGAGAATCTATTCAATGCAGTGACGTACACAATTGTTTTGTTAGCACCTACCATCAATCCATTAATATCCAATCAAAACAAAACACCCTAATGCATTACTGTGTATGACTTTGAGACATAGCGATCGCCCCATCCGATAAGATTGCTTGTTGCAAAACATCAAAGTATTGTTGAGATATAATCTTTGGTGTAAAGTGCGATCGCAAATATTGCCGGCCTGCTCTACCCATACTTTCACCTAATTGGCGATCGCTGTAGAGCAAGCGAATAAATTCAGCCAGACCTTGACTGTCTCCATTATCAAATGTGCCGCCACAGTTGGCTTCTGCAATCAGTTGCCTCAGATATGAACGATGTGAACAAATCACCGCTACTGGTCGTCCTGATGCTAAAGCTGAATACAGTTTGCTAGGTACAATTAAACTTTCTGTTGATGCATCTACACTCACAAGTGACAAATCACAAGCTGTGAGAGAATACGGTAGTACCTGCTTATCTTGATAAGGTAGAAATAAGAAGTTGCTCAAACCTAATTGATTTACCTCTTCAATCAGGTCATCGCGTTTTGCTCCACCACCAATACATACAAACTGAATCGGCTCATCTTGTAGTTGTTTCGCAGCTGCCAATATAGTGGTCATATCATGACATCTACCCATATTGCCGGAGTAGAGTACGGTGAACTTTTTCACTAGGTTATATTTCCAAGCAAACCAATTTTCTTGTTTGGCAATAGGCATAATCCATTCAGGATCTGCCCAACTTTGAATCACAGAAATTTTCTCAGCAATTTGGGGATAATTCGCTGCCACTTGCTGTTTCATCGCTGGACTCAGAACCACAATACCCTTAGCATTTAGCCAAATCTGTTGATTAATAGTTTGCCAGCATCGTGCTAGCCAATTCCGCTTAGAGATTACCCCTAAAGCGATCGCAATATCTGGATACAGGTCATAAAGTATGCAGACATAGGGAAGTCGGAACAACAGATGAATTAAATAACCAATAACTGGCAAAAATGGGGGAGCAGTAGTTAGTAACAAGACATTGCTGCGCCGCCAAGCTCGCAGCATATACAGCGCAGCGCGTAAAGTATATAACACACCATTGACGGTTTTGCCGCGAATCCTTCCCGGCCAGAGTTGAGCAGTACGCGATCGCTGAATTCGCACACTACCTGAGTGTTCCACTGCTGGAGCTATAGGAGATTGAAACGCATATCCTGGTTGACTTGTAAACACCTCAATGTCTATGCCTTGTTGTCCTAAATATTTCACAAGTTCGTCAATTAACTGTCCCGTAGCAGCATAGTCTGGAGGAAAAAATTGGGTGATTACAGACAATTTGATAGATTGTTGAGTTTGTAGAGCATGTTTCTCTTTCACTTCTAACCGAGTAGAAATGGATTGAAACGTTTTTTGATTAATCCATTCATTAAGTCTCATCGGCTGCATCCTACTATAAAAATTTGATTTCAGAAGTTATTGAACTACTCAAACTATCAGCGCATCCCGTTTTCTCAGAAATACCCTTCTAGGATATTGCTACATGAACAAAGCCTACCTTTGCAGGCTTTGTTTGTATATTTTCAGGCTTTTAGCCTGATGGGCTATTTGCCAAAATGGGATGCACTACAAACTATTAGTTGCTATGAAAAGGCTGGTCATGAGCGCATGTTCAAAGCTACTTAGAAGTAGTTTTTTCAGAGGTTCATTGTGTTTTAGCTGATGTATTAATCAACATGCGAAAATTATCTCAGGCTAACCAAAACAAAACATCTGTAAGCCTTTCTTGCAATACAGCTGATTAATAAAAATTTTCACTCATGCAATTTTGTAGGCGCGGTTTCTCTAGATTGGAAAATGCACTAGACAAGGGAAATCGCTAGTAAGAACAGACAGTTCACACCACAAGCTACTCTACAGGTTTCCAAACGGCATTAACCACGACTTTGAACTACATCCACACAGAAGTGTCGGAGTATCTGAGTGAATTGAATTTGAGATATCGTTGCAGGACGGAACTGGATTGATTTTTTAACTACATGTATTTTTTACTAGAATACTAAGTTTTAAATTTCTGCTTACATGTAATTTTCTCTTAGAATACCATGTTTCAATTTAACTTGGATACTTTATGGAAAATTTATGTAATAAATATTTCCTTAAACAAATTCTTTATAAAGAGATGATTTTGTTTTAGCAAAAAGTAATTACCAGAAAACAATGATACTTTTAGTATCTGATAATATTACTTAGTTAAGTATATTGATTAAATGTAAATATTATTCCTAAAGCTTGTGTTTAGCCTTTGATGGTAGTGGCAATGACAAAAATAATAATCAGTCATATCCGACGTAAGTATACCTGGGAAATTGATTATTCTCTCATACTCAGTTTTCTTCTATCTATGGAAATAGAAGCAGTCAAATTCGTGTCTATACCCTGATTGTCTTCTATCCCAAGCAATAAAAAAGTAAAAATTTAATTAAATAAACTTATCGATATCTGAACGAATAGCTGGGTAAATATCAAAAATATTTATTTAATTTAAATACCTAATTAATAAATAGAGACCTGAGTATTTTAGTTTTATTTTCTTCTATCCAGTGGCATAGATAAATCTCAAAATAATTGATGTGATGATATGTCTTTATCGAGCATGATAATGATTTATCAAATAAAAATATTGGCTTCTATCTAAAGAATGAAGTATTTAAAGTCATAGTTACTAGCAGTTTACTGTAGGCTATGTTTAAGGATGAATTACACGGGAGCATCCCACTTTTTTAAATGCTCCGTCATTGCGAGCATAACGAAGTGAAGCGTTCGCGGAGCGTGTCGCAGACAAGCAATCGCAAGATTTTCCACTCATAACAAGTCTATGCGATTGCTTCGTCGTTCCTCCTCGCAATGACATTTTGGTTTTTCTCCTTCTGCATAATAAAAACTGGGATGCACCCGAATTACACTATGTCTACTGATAGATTTACTGGAAGCAATCAGCAAAATCGACCATTTTTAATTTAGATGCGGTTAACACTCTAGAAAAGCACATCAAATTATGGAGAATAATTCCTCACAGTTTGCAAATTCTGATCAGAAGAGAAATGCTTTATCTCAATATCTACAGACACAATTTTTTCCGGTGTCTGAAGAACCAGGAAATGATTGGAATTTTCAGGAATTTCTGAGTATTGTACGACGGCGATCGCTAGTAATTTCCGGGGTAGCTACTGTTGTAATGATTACTTTTTTAGTCGGGATGAAGCTCAACCAAAAAGCACCAGAATATAAAGGGAGTTTTCGGTTGTTAGTGGAACCTGTAAACGAAGACACGAAAGTTTTAGAAATAGTTAAAGACCCTAATATAGGACAGATTACTAGCCTAGATTATGAAAGTCAAATACAGGTGCTTAAGAGTCCAGAAATGATGGGGAGTATTATTAAAAGGTTGCAAGCTTATTATCCAGACATAACTTATGATTCTCTGAACAAATATTTAACTATTATTCGGCTAGATGAAACCAAGATTATAGAAGTCAGTTATCGAAGTCAAAATCCTCATAAGATTAAATTCGTCCTAGATAGAATTGCTCAGGATTACATCAAATACAGTTCTGAAAAACGACAAACAAAATTGACTCAGGGAATTAAGTTTGTTGAAAAACAACTGCCATTAATACAGAATCGAGTTGATAGGATTCAACAAGAATTACAAATTTTTCGCCAAAAATATGATTTTATTGACCCAGAAACCCAGGCATCACAAATTACTGTTCAAGTTAGTTCATTATCTGAACAAAGACAAAAAATTGACCGGGAGTTAGCACAAGCTCGTAGTAATTTGGCTATTCTACAAGAAAAAGATGGTGAGAAAGCAGCACTAAATAATGCTGTGTTATATCAGCAGTTATTAATTCAAATACGCCAATTAGATGCTCAGATTGCTACCGAATCAACTCGTTTACAGGAAGAAAATCCTAGCATTCAAATATTACAGGAGAAACGAAAAAGTTTATTACTATTGCTTAACCAAGAAGCAAAGCGTTTTTTAGATGTGAAATTTGCCGAGTTACTAACTCAGGTACAAACTCTAGAAGTGCAGAGTCAAGAAATAGCTAAAGTAGAACAAAAACTTGAAGAAAAACGTAAACAACTGCCAATCCTAGCACGGCAATACACAGAACTACAGCGAAAATTTCAAATTAGTACTGAAAGCTTAAATCGGTTTCTATCCACTCGCGAAAACCTCCAAATTCAAATATCACAAACAAAACTTGGTTGGCAGTTAATTCAGGCACCAAATCAGCCTCAAAAACCCGTAGTTATTGCAGATGTTAGACGTAATCTATTAGTAGGATTAGGTATGAGTTTAGCTAGCGGAATTGGTATAGCCTTACTGATGGAAAAGTTTGATAAGACATACCACAATATCCATGCTTTGAAAGAGAATATCAAGTTACCGTTGTTAGGAAATATTCCCTTTGAACAGCAAGTTCAAAATAGTCAACGCCAAACTTCCAATCCAATAATACCTGCTGTTAGAGTACCTGATCCATTACCAGCAGGCGTTTCTGCGCTGAGTGTCATCCCCAATGAAGACTACAGCAACTACTCAGCACAATTTTTAGAAGCTTTACGGGTATTGTGTACTAATATTCAACTACTCAATTGCGATCGCCCAATTCACTCTATAATTACAGCTTCCGCTATGCCTGGCGATGGTAAGTCTACAATTGCCTTCCATCTGGCGCAAATAGCTACGGCAATGGGACAGCGAGTGCTACTGGTGGATGCCAATCTACGTCAACCTGTAATCCACACCTTATCAGATTTAAATAACCTGTGGGGACTGAGTAATTTAATTTCTAGCAACTTGCCAATTGGGGAAGTGATTCAGCAATTACCTTCTATGAATCAATTATCTGTGATTACTGCAGGCGCTATACCATTAGACCCAACAAAGTTGCTTTCTTCAGACAAAATGAAGCAATTGATGGCAGATTTTCATGACACCTTTGACTTGGTAATTTATGATGTTCCCCCCTTGCTGAAACTCGCTGATGCTAATCTGCTAGCACCCCATACTGATGGTATTTTGCTAGTAGTAAGAATTGATCAAACAAACTCTTCGATAGTACAGCGAACTTTGGATAATCTCACAATTTCTCCCGTGAACGTCTTAGGTGTTGTTGGCAATGGTCAAAAGAGCAATGTCAGTGATTATTAATTGTTGACTGTTGACCAATAGTTTTTTTGGTCGCTTTCCTACAATTTTAGTTCATTTTTAATCTTTTTCTGACAAAAATTTATTAGTACTCACGATGACGAAAATTAACAGCATTAGCTGAATTTGCCAAGGCGCTAAGACCAAACTAAAAACCAGGCAGACAATTGCAAATACGCCAGCAATGTACGCTATTTCGTCATTAGATTTCCTAACGAAATAGCCCGTTATTAAACCTGTAAAAAGCGTAACCAAAAAAAACAAAGGCATGTCTACAAACCTCTGAAATCAAAGGTAGAAAGTTGATATAAGGGGATTAAAATTGTGGTTAATTTTGTATTAAATCAGAATTCGGCCACAATTCGCTATATAAAATAGCAGCGTAGAGAGTGGAGATTTCGCAACCATCTGGTACATTAGCTTAACACCATATGCTAGCAATGGGATAACCATCTAGCATACTACCTTGAGAAGTAGTTTTTTCAACTTAGATCCCCAATGCTGAACATTCCTCAACTACTGGCAACTGAACTAAACCTCAAACCCTATCAGGTGCAAAATGCGCTGGAACTTTTTGCGGAGGGTGCGACGATTCCGTTTATTGCACGTTACCGCAAAGAGCGCACTGAGGAGATGAATGAAGTCCAACTGCGTGATTTAGCAGATAGGTATAACTACTTAAATGAATTGGAGGAACGGAAAGTAGTAATTTTAAATGCGATCGCCACACAAGGTAAACTCACTGATGAACTCCAAGCAAAAATCGCATCCTGTTTACAAAAAACTGAGCTTGAGGATTTATACTTACCTTACAAAACTAAGCGTCGCACCCGCGCTACTATCGCCAGAGAGAAAGGATTAGAACCTCTAGCGGAGTTCATCAAATCACTGAATGTTAAGAATTATGTATCAGCTTCCCTGGACGTAGAAGCAGCGAAATATGTTTCTGAAGAAAAGGCAGTGAAGACACCAGAAGAAGCACTCAAAGGTGCTGCTGATATTTTAGCGGAAGAAGTAGCAGAAAAAGCTGAGTTACGGGCATATATCCGCGACTACCTGCTAGAGTCTGGAATATTTGTTTCCCGCATCAAAGGTGATCATCCTGAAGGTACAACAAAATTTGAAATGTACCGCAACTATCAGATTCGCGTGAAAAATATTGCACCCCACAATATATTGGCGTTGTGTCGGGGTGAAACTGAGGGAGTATTGAATTTTGAAATTACCTTTGATGAGGATGTAGTACTTTCCTATCTGGAGTCGCAGGAAATTAAAACAAAAGTCCGATCAATTCGTGATTTTTATCAGGCGATGCTAAAAGATGCTTTTAATCGTTTGATGAAAGCTTCTCTCATGGGAGAAGTAATTTCCCTTAAGAAAACCTACGCTGATATTGAGTCAATTAAAACCTTTGAAACTAACCTTAGAGAGTTGCTACTATCTGCACCAGCGGGGATGAAACCTACTCTAGCAATAGATCCGGGGTTTAGAACTGGGTGTAAAGTCGCAGTACTCGATCAGACTGGGAAATTTTTGGAATATCAAGCCGTGTTCCCCCATCAAGCAGCAGAACAACGCAATAAAGCTGCACAAACTATCAAAAAAATGATTGAAAATTACCAGGTTGAGTTAATAGCAATTGGTAACGGGACAGCTTCCCGTGAGACAGAAGAGTTTGTCTCTCAAATTTTGCAAGCTATGGAACGTCAACCAATTAAAGTGATGGTAAATGAATCTGGCGCATCTATATATTCTGCCAGTAAAGTAGCATTAGAAGAGTTTCCTGATTTAGATATTACCGTGCGCGGTGCTATTAGTATTGGTCGCCGTTTGCAAGATCCTCTAGCGGAACTGGTGAAAATCGATCCCAAGTCGATTGGCGTGGGACAATATCAGCACGACGTTGATCAGAAGTTGTTGAAAAAGAAGTTGGATGAAACTGTCGAAAGCTGCGTTAATTATGTGGGTGTAGACTTAAACACAGCTTCTAAAGAACTGCTGACTTTTGTTTCGGGTATTACAGCCTCAGTCGCCAATAATATTGTCACCTATCGCAATGAACATGGAGTCTTTAAAAATCGTCGTCAACTTTTGAAGGTGCCAAAGTTAGGCCCAAAAGCCTTTGAACAAGCTGCGGGATTTCTGCGGATTCGCAACGGAGAGAATCCTTTGGATAATACAGCAGTGCATCCAGAGAGTTATTCACTAGTAGAGGCGATCGCATCTGATCTCAATGTATCCTTAAATCAGGTGACTCAAATTGCCGAAAAACTCCAAAAAACCAACCTCAAGAAATATGTCACCGATACCGTAGGCGAACCAACACTCCGCGATATCCTCAGTGAATTAGAAAAGCCAGGAAGAGATCCTCGTGCTGAATTTAAGTATGCCAGTTTCAAAGAGGGGGTTACAGAAATTAAGGATTTACAGGTAGGAATGGAACTAGAAGGTATGGTGACAAATGTTGCTAACTTTGGCGCATTTGTTGATATTGGCGTACATCAGGATGGCTTGGTGCATATCTCTCAACTGGCTGATAGATTCGTAGATGATCCCAAGAAAATTGTCAAAGTGGGACAAGTTGTGAAGGTAAAAGTGTTAGAAGTTAATGAGAAACTCAAGCGGATTAGTTTATCGATGAAAGCAGTAAACCAATAACTTGTTCATCTAAAAATCGTGAACAATCTTACAGCAGTTTTCAGATAAGTGAGGTACAGTTTTAAATCGCAAGATCTGTAGGGGCGCGGGGTTTCCCCGCCCTCGATATCGTACACTGGATTGTGAAAGCACCTCAAAGAGGGAATAAATATAGGTAAGAGCAAATGACAGTTTATCAAGTTCGACTGATCAATCCAGCAATTGAGTTAGATCGCACTATTCAAGTACCAGATGATCAATATATTCTCGACATTGCCGAAGACGTTGGTATTCGCCTACCATCTGGGTGTAAACAAGGTGAATGTTCTGCTTGTGTAGCCAAACTTGTCAGCGGTGAAGTTGATCAAAGTGAGCAAAAATTTCTGCGTCCCCAAGAAATACAAGCTAGTTATGTTGTTACTTGTGTAAGTTACCCCTTGTCTGACTGCACTTTAGAAACTCATCAAGAACAAGTTTTATATAAAACCTCGCTTTACTATCAACAGTAAACGCTGTGGTAAATAAGTCGGCAAGAATAAACTCAGATATGTTAAAAAATCTAAATATGCCTAAAACCCTTAGAGGATGTTTGTAAAGTCCGAGAAGGTATAATTTTGTCATTCAGACTAGAGCGTAGCGTAAGGAAGAATCTAGGTTTTGGGCGCATACTGAGATGTTGAACGCAGCCTAGCGGAGTGAAATATGACATGGAAAGACCCTTTTAAAACATCCTCTTACAAATGACTAATGACAAATGATAAACCCTGCCAGTTAGTTTTATTCGCACCGCCTTACTTAAAACAATCTACCCAGTGGTAGAAGCTGGATCTATCTTGTAAGAGATGTTGAAGTCGAGCAAATTGTTAAAGATGGTATCAGGAGTTTCAAACAAACCATCCATCTCTAACTTTTTTAGGTGAAAACCATGTGGACAATGTTCTTTACTGCGCTCGCTACAGCTTTAAGCTTACTGATTGTCGATTTAGTCGTTCCCGGCGTTAATATCGCTAATTTCCCTGCAGCTTTGATTGCTGCTTTAGTGATTGGACTAATTAACGGTTCAGTTAAGCCAGTTCTCGCCACTCTTTCTCTACCTCTTAACTTTCTCACATTGGGAGCATTTTCCCTCGTGATCAACGGTTTATGTTTCTGGTTAGCAGCAGTACTGGTTCCTGGGTTCTCAGTTCACGGAATAATCGCTTTTCTTCTCGGTCCAGTGATTCTATCTTTCGCTAACACCTTCATCAACAAATACTTCGCCGAGAAAAATCTTATTCTCAACAGCAGTGGCGATATCAAAACCTCAGGTGAATTACCTTCTAGATAAGTATCAGTGGGAGTAGAAGTGTGAATGAGTTTCTACCCCCTAATATCTCCGAATTAAGATAATTTATTAGGCAGATTTTCTAATTCGGCATCTGCAAAAGAATGTAACCCAATAAAATCACATAACTGTAGTACCAAAATCATGAAATTAGTTCGTTTTCTTCTCGGTTTGTTAGTGCCTCCTTTAGGCGTGTTTCTAACAGTTGGCGTCGGTCCCACTCTACTGATTAACGTTTTACTGACACTTCTAGGCTGGCTTCCTGGTAGTATTCATGCAGTCTGGGTTATTGCCAAGCATGAGGAACAATTGGGTAGACAGGGAAGCATTTACTAGGATTTAAGTTTGACTTAACATCTCATCGGATATAGATAGCAAAATAGGGTAGAGATTATCTACCCTATTTTTATATCTACTAATGTAGCGATTTTCACTCAGATGCAATGTTGAGCGGGAAACCAGAACAGGGAAATAGGGCGGGGAAACCCCGCCCCTACGATTTCAATGATCAAAATACTTATTTTTTAGTCAATTGCTCTTCTTTATTCGCAGGTTCTTTGTCTTTGAAAACATCTGCGGCTGCTAGCAATAAATCCCTCAAAGTTTGTTTAAGCTGGCGTTCTTTTTTAGCGATCGCTGTACCTGCTTCACCAATCTGATCTTCTAGCTGCGATCGCTTCTGTTCTACCTGTGTGGCTAAGGCTTCTGCTTGGGGACGAGCTTGACTATACCAGTTTTTCGCCTCATCTAAATAATCTTTAACCTCTTCCGAACGTCCGCCGTAACGTGCTGCTAAGTTAGCACGCACAATAGCTAGTTGTGCTTGTAGTTGAGCGTAACGTTTCTTTAACAAAGATACTTCCTCGCTATTTTTTATCGCATTCACAGCTGAGTCTACCGCAGTCTTAGTACTAGCAGATTTTTCTCTATTTGTTTCTTCAACCTCTGCTAGGATCACCTCAACTTCTTGCTGGAGTTGTTCTTCTTCGCTATCTAATTGAGCTTGTAGTCTCTTGAGTTCTGTCTGAGTTTTAGCGATCGCTTCGTGTCGTTTGCTATTTACCCCTTCTAATGCACCTTCAATTGAAGCTGTAACTTCTTCTTTGAGTTCGCCACCTTTTTCCTGGAAATTTTCAATTACAGCAGAGACAGCATCTTGAACAATGGTACGAATTTCACTGGAACCTGCTTTAAACTCAGAAGCTACTTGCGAAACGGCGGATTTGACAATTTCCCGAATTCGTTCAGTTCTTAAGTGTCCAGTTTCTTTAGCTTGTTGTAGCTCTTCTTGGATTTTCTCTTTGATGTTGCCAGCCATTTTTAACTCTGGGGATTTAGATAATTTGGATAAAAATTTTTAGAGGCATAATGCTCTACTTTGATTATGACGTAGCTCTTTTGGGCAAGGCACTTCCTTTAGATAGAAAATTGTGTGAGATTCTCGACTTTTTTGAGACGTTGGGAATCTCACCTTTGCTGGATTCCCTTTTTATGAGATGATTAATAGCTGCTGATAATAATTGAAAGTTAATTATGTGGCGAGTCAATATTACTTGTTCAGAAGAAGCCTGGAAGTTCAAGGCGACTGAGTTTAAAACATTGGCAGACAAATATCAAGGTAATTGTATCTCTTCTAAGAAAATGCCTAATGGTACACGCCTCATGGCATATAAAATTGAGGATGTCAGCGATGCTGAATCTTTTCAGGAAGAGTGCGGAAATTGGGCTGGATTTACATCTGACTTTGAATCCTTATAGCGCTTCCCATTCAAATGAAGTACAAAAATATATCACGCTGTGTAGGGGCATGGCAGTGCCATGCCCTTACCGATGTACCTCACGCTTGTCGAGAAATGCTATATAAGATTGCTTCTGCAATCTATCTAAACTAAGAACAAAAAACAAGTCAGAATCTGGAGAATTTGAGTGAAAAAACTACTAACCTTGGCATTACTTATTTTCTGTTTATTAACAAGTATTTTTACCCCATCTGCTATTGCCTTAGATACAGTTAACGGCTCACAAATCTTTAGCGTTCAGTGTGCTGGTTGTCATCTCAATGGCGGTAATATTGTCAGGCGAGGTAAAACTCTAAAACAGAAAGCACTCAAGAGATATGGGATGGATTCTCTTGAGGCGATTACAGACATTGTGACTAATGGTAAAAGTAATATGTCAGCCTATAAAGACCGCTTGAATGCACAGCAAATTCAAGATGTCGCTGCTTACGTTTTAGAACAAGCTGAAAAAGACTGGCGTTAAATCAGTTAACAGTTAACAGTTAAATAATTCAAAGTTAAACATTTCTAAAAAATATGTCACTACCCGCATCAAGCTATCTCCAATTTACCCCTGATTTAAACATATGCCGGATTTTAAATGGTATGTGGCAAGTCTCAGGCGGACACGGACGCATTGATACTAAATCTGCTATTCAATCGATGTTTAAATATATCGATGCAGGCTTTAATACTTGGGATTTAGCAGACCATTATGGACCTGCTGAAGACTTGATTGGTGAGTTTCGTCGTCAACTAGCCGCTACCCGTGGACAAGCTGCTTTATCTCATGTGCAAGCTTTCACAAAATGGGTACCTCGTCCTGGGAAAATGACCCGAAAAATCGTTGAGGAAAATATCAATATTTCTTTGAGAAGGATGGATGTAGAATCATTAGATTTACTGCAATTTCATTGGTGGGAATACAAAGATAATAATTACATTTATGCCCTCAAATATATGGCAGAATTACAAACTGAGGGCAAAATTAAACATTTAGCTTTGACTAATTTTGATGCTAAACATCTACAAATTATTATTGAGGCTGGTATCAAAATTGTTTCTAATCAAGTGCAATTTTCCCTAGTTGACCGCCGTCCTGAAGTTAATATGATTCAGTTGTGTCAACAGCATAGTATTAAACTATTTACCTATGGCTCTATTTGTGGTGGTTTGTTATCAGAAAAGTATTTGGGTAAACCAGAACCGCGAGGTCTAGAACTAACTACTATTAGCTTGAAGAAATATAAAAATATGATCGATGCTTGGGGGGGTTGGGGTTTATTTCAAGAGTTGCTTTTTACCCTCAAAAAAATTGCGGATAAACACGGGGTCAGTATCTCTAATGTAGCGGTACGTTATGTATTAGATCAACCTGCAGTAGGAGGCGTGATTGTTGGTGCGAGATTGGGGATATCTGAACATTTGGAAGACAACGCCAAAGTATTTAATTTGGCTCTAGATGGTGAGGATTTAAATTTAATAAATGCTGTATCTATCCAGTCGCGAGATTTGTATCAGTCAATCGGCGATTGTGGCGACGAATATCGGCGATGACAGGCCAGCGAATGGATCAAAAATGATGAAAGTTAAGTTTCCGCGTCTGGAATACTTCATCAAGTTCAGAACTGTTGAGGAAGTCAAGGAAAAACTAACACTTCCAAACCCATCCATATCGCTATGATTGAGATGCCACAGTTTCTCTGTCAGCCATGATCCAAATCACCCTCACCGAAGCCCAACAGCACCTTCCCGAAATCATCTCAGGACTCCAACCCGGCGAAGAAGTGCAAATTCTCCAAGATGATCAGCCAATCGCTCGTCTGATCATGGATGGTCTACGACCGATTGAAGTTCATCGGACAACCCAGCGTCAACCCCGCGTTCCTGGCCAATATGAAGGTCAATTCATTGTTCCAAACAATTTCAACGATCCTTTACCTGACGATATCCTGGACGGGTTTCTCAATCCTGCCGATCTTCACTGATCCATGAGAGCCATACTCGACACCCATGCCATACTCTGGTGGGTCACCAACAATCCCCAACTTTCTCCAGCAGTTCGCGACATTATTACTAATTCTGATAACACCCTATATCTCAGCGTTGCTAGCAGTTGGGAAATTATCATCAAATTCAATACCGGGAAACTGCCGCTTCCAGAGCTACCCACTCAATTTATCCAGTCTTGTCTGAGTGTCAACCACTTCGAGAGCATGGCGATTGACCTACCCCACGTCTTCCAACTCAATACCCTACCCGATCATCACAAAGATCCTTTTGATCGCATCCTCATCGCACAGGCTCAAGTCGAAAATATCCCGATTTTGACGGTGGATAGGCTGATTGTTCAGTATTCCGTGCAAACCATTTGGTAAATCAGCGGCGGCAGACAACCTCAAACTCAGCACCAGTAGCTTTCATCCGTCCGCTGCATTTGAATTGTTATGCGTTTTTCTCAACAGCCTTCTTTAGAATGTAGATAGCTCACGTACCATTCTGAGTGTAGAATCGCAGGTTCTAAATGGATTACAATATCCTCTTTTCTGACACCGCCAGCAATGAGCGCCTGGGTTAAGCTTTCCTCAAAGTTGTCTTCCTCGATAATAATTTGATTATCAACCAAACGAGCATGAAACAGAATGTTATCGATCCAGCGTTGTTTATCCCAGCCAGTAGCTAGAACAAGAAAATGACCTGAATCGATATCACAAACCGGATAAAGTTTGATCGCCTGCAAACGGGGTTGGTCGATCGCCGCATCTTGCACCGTTTTCTTCAAAATCTCTGCATAACTCAATGTTTGCTCCATTGAAGAATGACCTCCTGGCTAGGTTCATAGAATTTCTATGTGTAGCATCCCATCTAATACCCCCAATTGCCCAATCTGAATAATTAAGCTGACCTGAAGCGATCGCTCTTAATCCTCTTTTTCAACTGTTGCCAAGTCAACCCGTCAGCATGACAGGCGAGGTAAACTGTTGGAATTGACTGTTTTACAACATATTGTCCTATGCCTGATTTTTTATTAGAAGTTGGTACAGAAGAACTACCTGCAAGCTTTCTGCGTGAGGCGATCGCTCAATGGCTTGAGCGCATTCCCCAAAGTCTCTTTACCAACAACCTCACCAGTGATGCTGTGGAAGTCTACGGTACTCCTAGGCGTTTGGCTGTACTAATTACAGGTTTACCATCCCAGCAACCAGACCGGGAAGAGGAAATTAAAGGGCCACCCGCCCAAGCAGCCTTTAAAGATGGTAAGCCCACACCAGCAGCAATAGGCTTTGCCAAAAAGCAAGGTGTAGAAATCGATGCGCTACAAATTCGCCCTACAGATAAAGGGGAATTTGTCTTTGTCAACAAAAGCATTCCTGGCCGTCCAGTGGCAGAAATCCTCACAGAACTAGTTCCCCATTGGATTTTGGGTTTAGAAGGTAAGCGGTTGATGCGCTGGGGTGATGGAGACGTGAGGTTTTCTCGCCCAATTCGCTGGCTGGTAGCTTTGTTAGATGCGGTAGTGTTGCCGATGGAATTGGTGAATGCTTCTAAGATAGTGAAAAGCGATCGCCTTTCTCGCGGTCATCGGGTCTTACATCCAGAAGTTGTGACAATTCCCCACGCTACCGATTATGTCACCACCCTCCGCTCTGCCTACGTTGTAGTTAATGCTGAAGAACGGGCAAAAACGATCACTGAACAAGTCCATTCATCTGTGCAAAAGTTAAATGGCTATGTGGAAATCTACCCAGATTTGTTAGCAGAAGTCACTAACTTAGTAGAATGGCCTTCGCCAGTAATTGGTAAATTTGAAGCTGAATTTTTGAATTTACCAACAGAAGTAACTACCACCGTGATGGTGAGTCATCAACGTTATTTTCCTGTATTCAAAGCCGCAGATAGCAAAGAATTACTACCCAATTTCATCACCATTTCCAACGGTGATCCTCGCAAAGCAGATATCATTGCTGTGGGTAACGAAAGAGTGATTCGCGCTCGGTTAGCAGATGGACAGTTTTTCTATAAAACTGATTTAGCCAAGCCCTTAGAAAGCTTTTTACCGCAGTTAGAAAAAGTCACTTTCCAAGAAGATTTAGGTTCCTTGCGTGCCAAGGTAGATAGAATCGTTAAAATTGCTGCACAAATAGCAGTCCAATTACAACTAGGAGAAAATGAACGCCAAAATATTCAAAGAGCAGCTTTGCTTTGTAAAGCTGACTTAGTTACCCAAATGGTCTATGAATTCCCCGAGTTGCAAGGAGTAATGGGCGAAAAATATGCTTTAGCCAGTGGCGAACCAGCAGAAGTTGGTAGAGCAATTTTTGAACATTATTTACCACGGGGAGCCGATGATATTTTACCCCAAACCCTCACAGGTCAAATTGTTGCTTTAGCTGACAAATTAGACACCTTAATCAGTATCTTTGGATTGGGATTAATCCCCTCTGGTTCCTCTGATCCCTTTGCCTTGCGGCGGGCAGCTAATGCAGTAATTAACATTACATGGTTTGCTAATTTGCCTGTGAATTTAGCGCAGTTGTTAGAGCAAATCACTACGGATTTTGCTGGTGCTTATAACAAAGAGCAAACACCATTAGTCACCACTTTGCGAGACTTTTTCTTACAACGCATTCGCACCTTACTGCAAGAAGAAAAACAGATTGATTATGACCTAGTCAATGCTGTATTGGGCGAGAATGACCCAGAATATACAGAACGGGCTTTAAAAGATTTATTAGATGTCCGCGATCGCGCTTTATATCTGCAAGAGATTCGCAATAATGGCATTTTAGAAAACATCTATGAAACCGTTAACCGTTCCACGCGGCTAGCAGCCCAAGGCGATTTGGATACACAACAATTAGATCCCACAAACCTAGTTCACAAAGAACTCTTCCAAAAGTCTTCCGAGGCTGCTTTTTATGATGCCATAGTCGATTTAATGCCCCAAACACAAGCAGCCCAGCAGTCACGAAACTATCAACTGTTAGTAGCAGCGTTAGGAAAAATTACGCCTACTGTTAGTAGCTTTTTTGATGGGGCAGATAGTGTTTTAGTAATGGACTCAGATCCGCAAATCAAGCGTAATCGGTTACATTTACTCGGATTACTTCGCAATCACGCCCGTGTTTTAGCCGACTTCGGTGCGATCGTCAAAAATTTGTAGCATAAGTCAACAAAAGGTGGTGTAATTTTAGCTAATAAACGCTACCATAAGATGTGCTTAACCAGGGACCTCTGCTACATTTACAGTCTATGCCCAGAGCTTCAGTTATTGGATTGGGAAAGTCCGGTATTGCAGCGGCGAGATTGTTGAAACAGGAAGGCTGGGAGGTGGAGTTATGCGATCGCAACACCTCCCCAACCCTCCTTCAACAACAACAAGAACTCGCTGCCGAGCAAATAACCGTTAAACTGGGGTATTCCCTGGAATTTAATAATTCTGATTTACCCCAATTAATAGTAGTTAGTCCTGGCGTGCCTTGGGATATTCCCGCATTAATCAAGGCGCGAGAATTAGGCATTGAAACTATGGGCGAAATGGAACTCGCTTGGCAACATTTGCAATCTCTACCTTGGGTGGGAATTACTGGTACGAACGGCAAAACAACTACCACCGCATTGATTGCCGCCATTTTTCAAGCAGCAGGATTAAACGCTCCAGCCTGCGGTAATATTGGCTACGCTGCCTGTGAAGTTGCTCTGTCTTGGAGGCAGGGAGCAGGGAGCAGGGAGCAGGGAGTAATAAGTGATAATTCTCCAGTCCCCAGTCCCCAGTCCCCAGTCCCCATTGACTGGGTGATTGCAGAAATTAGTAGCTATCAAATAGAATCTTCTGCCACCATTGCGCCCCGCATTGGTGTTTGGACAACTTTCACACCGGATCACCTCAGCCGCCATAGAACTTTAGATAACTACTACGACATTAAAGCCAAACTATTGCGTCAGTCGCAATTGCAAGTGTTCAATGGCGATGATGCTTATCTTAGCAAGGTGGGTTTAAGTCATTGGCCTGATGCTTATTGGACAAGTGTTAAAGGTCAAAAATATCTCATTGGCGAACAAGGCTTTTATATTGAAGATGGCTGGGTTGTGGAAAAATTAACTGCAAATACTCCGCCAAAACCTGTTGTAGAAGTATCTGCTTTGCGGATGGTGGGAGAACACAACCAACAAAATTTACTCATGGCTGTAGCTACGGCGCGGTTAGCAGGAATTGAACCCGATGCTATTGGGCGTGGGGTGCGAGAATTTCCTGGTGTTGCACATCGTTTGGAACACATCTGCAGTTGGGAAGGCATTGATTTCATCAATGACAGCAAAGCCACTAACTACGATGCCGCAGAAGTTGGTTTAACATCCGTTAAGAGTCCAGCAATTTTGATTGCTGGGGGCGAAGCTAAAGCTGGTGATGACACTGGCTGGCTAGCAAAAATTCAATCCCAAGCCGCCGCTGTCTTATTAATTGGTGCTGCTGCTCCCGCATTTGCCCAACGCCTGCAAGAGGTGGGTTACGGTAATTATGAAATTGTGGAAACAATGGAAAGAGCAGTTCCCAAGTCAGCGGAATTAGCCAAACAGTATCAAGCGTCTGTGGTGTTGCTTTCTCCAGCTTGTGCGAGTTTCGATCAGTATCCTAATTTTGAAGTGCGGGGCGACCATTTCCGGCAACTATGCTTAGATTGGGTAGGAAATCAGCATTAACTACCACCCGAGATATCTAGTTCCCCATAGACATTAATACTAAATGTAAATTCAATTTGGAGGTCATTCTCTCTATAGGTTGCAGGTAAAGGTACAAACGGTGCTGCTCGCTTAACAGCGCTTAATGCTGTTTCATCAGTAACACTGAATCCTGATACCGTTTCTTTGTGAAGCTGCATATAATTCGCCCCCCGGCTATCGCCGTCCCCCCTTACCAAGGGGGGACTACAGGGGGGTATTATTATGTGCATCTTCATACAAAATAGGTATGAGCTTTGGGAAATCCGGAGATTGCTCACTTGACCTGAACGTTGAATAGTAAAGTGCAGCACTGACTGTCGAGATGATTGGGTGAGTGTAGGTAGCCATTGCTCTTTTACTTTCCGCTGTAGTTCTTTGAGGTAAGGGCCTAAGTTTGTATCTTGACGAGCATCAACACCATTGGCAGCAGGATTGACGCGGCTGGAATTCGTTAGGGCTGCTGCATAGTTGTCTCCTAAATCACGGCTGGACAAACTAATTGGTCCCCCCAAGCTGCTGGCTGCACCTGATTTTAGAGGTGGTTGAGGTGAAGATGGCGTTTTTGGTAATCCTGGTGTTTTAGCAGGAGTAACTCTAGTTCTCTGAGGTAGAAAATCTGTGGGTGTGGGTGTTGGCTGTCTGTTGATGGGCGTGACTGCTATTTTCTTAGGTTTAGCAACTGATGGACTAGCTGGTGCAACTTCTGTTGGCGTAGGTATGGGCGCTGGCTGTGTGCGGGTGGGTGTGACTGCGATTTTCTCAGGGGTAGGGGCTGGTGGACTAGCTAGTGCAACTTCTGTTGGCGTAGGTATGGGTGCTGGCTGTGTGCGGGTGGGTGTGGCTGCGATTTCTGCTTGTTTGGTCTGCTGTTTTTGAGCAGATAGATTTTTAGGAACAACAGAATCTTGAAGTCTGGTAATTTTCCCACCTGTAACAGAATCATTTGCCGCTCGTTTAGAGGTTTCCTTGGGTGGTTTGGCCTCTTCAGGAGGAACTTCAACGTACTCAATGGGAATTGCTTGTGAAAACTTTTGCTTTTGCTCAAGTGCAGCAGATGTCAGCCAATAATTACCCCAAAACAATAGAATAGAGTGCAGGAGAAAGGAAGTAGCTAGGCCAAAAAGCACATCTGTTGGTTGCTCACTCTTACTTCGCTGGAAGTTATCAGACATAGCCATATTATTGTGCCTTCCTAGCAGCAGCTTCAATAGTCTACCGAGATATTTAGGAATTGGCACTATTTCATCTGTCTATTTACCTGTAGTCTCTACCCAACATGTTCGATGGGTGGCGAGGCGATCGCTTTACACATTAAGAACGTCGGACATTCAAACAACACCACTCTTTGCGTTTCCACAAGGTAGCCACAACCCAGCCATTTTGTTCTAAAGCATCAGCTACAGCTTTGGATTGCTCGAGCAGGATACCACTAAAAATCCCCCAAGTTGTGGGTTTGACGATCGCACTCATTTCTGGAACTAGTTCAACAATCACATCAGCTAAAATATTGCAGACGATGCCATCTACTGGTTTTCCCACGAGTTGCGGCAAAATGTCTACGCTGCCTTCTGCTGAGATCAAGCGTTCTGGACTAATATCATTGAGGGCGCGATTGCTGAATGTCGATTTCACTGCCAAGGGATCAGTATCCACTGCATAGGCTGTTGCTGCTCCCAATAATAATGCCCCTATCGAAAGGATACCAGAACCACAGCCAATATCCGCAATAATCACAGGCTCTTGTTGGCTAGCTGCATCAGTGAAAGATGTAGGTATTTCACTCAACCGCATTTCCAGGGACTCTAGACATAACTGAGTTGTAGCGTGGTTGCCAGTGCCAAATGCTACACCTGGATCAAGGCGAATCACCAGCCGGGTAGAGTTTTCTGGTTGTGGTAGCCAGGCGGGATTGATCAAAAAGCGATCGCCTATTTCTTGTGGTGTCCAATATTGCTTCCAGCTACTAGCCCAATCTTCCTCATCGATTAATTGCCAGTGCAAACTAGGAATAGAAAGTTCTACACACAAAGCATCTTGACGCAACCAAAGCGATAACGCTGCTAAATCTAGTAGCTGTGCTTGAAAACTCGGCAGGTAAGCCCGTACCAGGGAGGAACTACCTTTGCCTTCGCTAGCTGTGCCACGGCAGCCAAAATTCTCCAGTCGCCAAAAGATAGAATCTTCTAGGTCTGGTTCACATAAAATCCGTAGTTCCCACCAAGTGTTTGCCATCTTAGAGTGCTGAGTGCTGAGTGTTGAGTAGTGAGTCTGAGAAAGTTAATAGTTGTGAGTTACAAGTTATAAGTGATCTTATCTACTCCTAACTCTTCACTCCTAACTTTTTTCTTCACTCAGCACTCGTTACTCACCACTCAGCACTCTATAGTGTTACCGTATACGCGTCTCGAATTCCTGGCACTTTGATAATCTCAGCCAAAATACCTTCAGGTAAAGGATCATCGATACTGAGTGCCATCACTGCATCACCACGGACGATTTTCCGTCCTACTTGCATACTGGCAATATTGACATTAAAACTGCCGAGTAAGGAACCTAGTTTACCAATGATCCCTGGCATATCGCGGTGCAGGGTGAATAGCATATACTTACTCGGCGGGACGTTAATCGGGAAACCATCAACGTCGGTGAGGTGGATTTCTTTCTCACCCAACAAAGCACCAGTGACAGAATGAGTTCCTAAAGTCCCTGTGGCTTCTAGATGCAGCGAACCGGCATAGTCACGAGCCGATGCGTCTCGCGTCTCAATCACCCGGATTCCCCGCTCTTTGGCTTCGATGCTGGCATTAACGTAATTTACCCGTTCCCGCAGTGCTTGATAAAGTAGACCTTTGAGGGCTGCTACTACCAAAGGCTGACTCTTGTTGGTGGCTAGTTCACCTTGCAGGCGGACGTTGAGTAATTCTACTCGACCGCCAGCTAGCTGTCCTACTAGGTTTCCTAAAGTCTCAGCCAGTTCCATGTAGGGTTTGAGTTCTTCCAACACGTCAGGGCCGAGTCCGGGAATGTTGACCGCAGAACGCGCTGGTAGCCCCAAGAGGACATCGCGGATTTGTTCGGCGACATCTATAGCGACATTCACCTGCGCTTCGGCGGTGGAGGCTCCTAAATGGGGGGTGAGGATGACTTCTTTACCGAGCGATCGCAAGTCTGATTCACCTAATGGTTCTGACTCGAACACATCTAAGGCAGCACCTGCAATTGTACCCTCTTTAATTGCCACTGCTAACGCTGCTTCATCGATGATGCCACCGCGAGCGCAGTTAACAATACGGGCAGTGGGTTTCATCTTCGCCAGGGTTTTGGCGTTGATTAAGTGGGTGGTTTCTGGGGTTTTGGGGATATGCAAGGTGATATAGTCTGCTTGCTGCATGAGCAAATCTAAATCCACTAGCTGACAGCCAATTTGTTCGGCGCGTTCTGTAGAAATGAAAGGGTCGAAAGCTAGTAGCTTCATGCCCATTGCTTTAGCTACAGCTGCCACATGAGAGCCAATTTTACCTAACCCAACAATGCCGAGAGTTTTTTTATAAACCTCTGCACCGACAAAGGTTTTGCGATCCCACTCACCCCGTTTCACTGAAGCATTAGCATCAGGAATATGGCGAGATAAGGACAAAATCATGGCGATCGCATGTTCAGCTGCCGCGATCGTGTTACCCTCTGGAGAATTCACTACGACAATTCCGCGACGCGTCGCCGCCGGAACATCAACATTATCCACACCTACACCAGCACGACCGATAATTTTTAACTGCGTGCCGGCTTCAATGATTTCTTGAGTAACGCGGGTACCAGAGCGAATCATTAGTGCATCATATTCACCAATGATTTCTACCAGTTCTGCTGGTTTTAAACCTGTTTTGACATCAACAGTAGCAACTTGGGATAAAATGTCAATTCCAGCCTGGTCAATAGGATCGGAGACGAGAACCTTAGACATGATTACTTCATTTAAAGCTACAGGTTTTGCTGCACAAGACTTTTAAGTTTAGTCTTTATCCGTCGCAATTCAGCAAAAATGTTTGTTTTAATATCAACTTATCCTGAACTGATGTCTTTTTGGTGATGGTATGGGAACATCAGTTATTGGGGTGATATGGCGCTGCCTCCTATGTTTGAAGATGAGTGGCGGTTTGCCCCACCTCTGGCTAAATATAAACCATTAACAGCACCAATCATCTATATATTTATTAATAGTTAAGAGTTACCTAAAGTTTTTAGGTGTGAGGCTCTGTAAGTCAGTCCAGGTTGCTATTCTACCAGTATTGTTTTTAACATTTACCATCTGATACACCAATACCGTAATGCCAGAAAGGATCTGGTGGATTCTGCCAGTGCGATCGCAATTCCTCGTAGGAACCCAACACATGATATCAAGAAAATAGAAATTATTTAAACAACCAAATACTTAATTCAACGATAAAAATTAACGCTTCAAACATTGTATAAAATGTTGGGTTACGCTACGCTGCACCCAACCTTGTATCTTAGAATATAGTAGTAGACCGTCCCTGCTCCTCCGCTCCTCTGCTTTTTCACAGCGTTTTATCGTTGGGAACAGTTCCAGCCCAACAAGCTTTATGTTGCTCGAAAACTGATAATGTAAAGGTGACTTTTTCAGAGATTGTTTATGAATCGGTTATTTCGGCGATATCATCGCCAGATTGCGATCATTTTATGTTTGCCCTTGTTTTTAACTGTGCTAACTGGCTTGAGTTTTACCATTGCCCATGAATGGTTGCACCAAAACGAGTTAGGCGAATTTCTTCTGGGACTTCACACCCTAGAAATTATACATTTAGAGAAAATTTATCCCATCTTGAATGGTTTGGGTTTAGTGGGATTATTGATTACTGGTGTGAGCATGACAGGTTTGTTTCGCTCACGAGCCTAAATAGTATAGTGTTACGCAAAGCAGCTGCTCGCTAAACATCGCTTGTTGTATTTAATAGTTTTGTAGGTGATACCTATTTTGTATGAAGATGCACATAATAATACCCCCCTGTAGTCCCAGGGCTGTTTCGTTCCCTCTCAAACAGGATTTGTCAAGATGGTTAGCGATAAAAATCATAAGTATGGGTAACGATGAAACAGAATATTCAGCACATAAATAACAGTACGATTGTCTATTTTCTCGATACCCAGGTAGCAAAATCATCAATTTTATTTTGCTAGAACCCTTGATTTTTCAAGCTTCTTAGGGAATGAAACAGCCCTGCCTTACCAAGGGGGGACGGCGATAGCCGGGGGGTGAATTATATGCAGCTTCACAAAGAAACGGTATGAGTTTATCGCCAGTGCGAACCCATTCATAAGTTTGACTTTCGCGTTTGTTGATTTTACATAAGCATTTACAGCAAACGCGAACTCATTTATAGCTTTTGCCTTCGCATTTGTTGATTTTACATAAGCATTTACGGCAAATGCGAACCCATTTATAGCTTTTGCCTTCACGTTTGTATTTTCTTCAAACCTGTGAGTCATAGACTTGAAAAGCGATCGCTGTTAATATACCTCGTCATGACTACCAATATCGACGAACACGGCTTTGGCATCCTCTGTAAAATAGAACAACACTCTTTCGTCGTAATCTACGCTAAAACTCCAAAATTCCTTGAGTTTGCCTGACAGTTTGTGCGTTTTCAAACCCGGATCAAACGGATCTATGGTGAACTGCTCCAATTTCTACCAAAACTTCGCTTCTAAATCCGCATTACCTTTGAAGCGTTTTTTGAAAGCACGTTTAAATGAAGAACTGAAACTGACTTCCAAGATTATTCCTCTATGTAGTTGTCTCAGTTCATGAATACTGGCAGAAAATTTCAGTTCACCTTTTTGTTGTTCAGCTTGCGCTGACTGGAAATTTTCATATATCTGTTCACACTGTTCCTCACGAAGATATTGTTTCAACAGCAGTTGAATTTCTTGCTTTTCTTCAGTGGACAGACTTTTGATTGCTTCGACTACATCACTGAAAGTCATAGTCTACCAAACCTTGAAATTATTTAAACAACCAAATACTTAATTCAACGATAAAAATCAACGCTGCAAATTTTGTAAAAAATGTTGGGTTACGCTACGCTGCACCTAACCTACGAATCGATGCTGCCTCCTATGTTTGAAGATGAGTGGCTGTTTGCTCCACCTCTGGGTAAATATAAACCATGAACAGCACCAAGCATCTATATATTCATTAATAGTTAAGAGTTACCTAAAGTTTTTAGAGGTGAGGCTCTGTAAGTCAGCCCAAGTTGCTATCCTACAAGTATTGTTTTTAACATTTACTATTCGCATTGAGTATATCAATAACCAAGTGCTTTGATGCAAGTATAAATTAATGTAAATAAATTGCTGTCATGATGGCTTGTTTGAAATATTTCTACGTTACACTATTTACTAAAGTTTTTGGCATTAGCATCACTTTCTGTGTGATTACTCATTTGATTTTCTGTAACTTATGAAGTTTCATCAGTATAATTTGCAACAGGCTTCCCTGGCAATACTGCTATTAAGCAGTTTATTTATTGCAGGGTGTACAAGCCCACCATCAAAGGTAGCATTTAAGGTGATTTTCCATCGATAGGAAGCGAGAAAGAACAAATCCAAAGATAGAAAAAGAGGAATCTTTAAATGACCACAATGAGAAGTATAATTTACCGTACATTTGCTTTTTTGTTGGCCTTTAGCATAGCTATAACATCGGTTACTAAGTCGGCTAATGCTTTAGGAGCGGATAGTGTAATAGGCCAATTTTCACAGGTAAGAACCATAGTAGTACATACAACGAATGTAAAGAATACATCCAGCTTTGAAAATTTATCTATCTTCTACAACAAAACATTCCAGCCTTTACTTTTGCCAAGCACGATATTAAGGGACTTTGCGATAGAGTGTGAAAAGAAGTGGAACCCTATTTTAAATTTTGTAGGGGGTTGCCTTTTCGTAATTGACGGAGTGCTTAACTTGGCACATCACTTAGCAAGTAGTTGATGAACAAATCAAAGTGTCTGGGGCGCATCCCACTTTTTTGTATGTCATTGCGAGCGAAACGAAGCAATCGCAAAATCTCCGACTAAGAGCGAGCCCATGCGATTGCTTTATCATTCCTCCCCATCAAGCAGATATTTCACTATATATTCGCCAATTTAGACAAACTTTGCGATCGCTCAAATACCCGATTCTTTTTAGAGACTAACGAGTAAGACTAGGATCAACGTTTTCCAGGTAATCGCGAAAGATTTGATGTGCAGTTTTGTGGTCGCCTTCTGGAGTCATATCGCACAACCACCATATAAGATTACTTTGATAACATCTTGGTTGATCTGTGGCAATTAACCTGCCAAGATGTTCACAATTCCAACCAACGAAATTGTACTCCCAACTAGCAAAAACATAAAGGGCTTGTTTAAGTCGCTCAATTGTTTGCTTTGGCGCAAAAGCGATCTGGTCAATACCAAGAACGAATTTAGCTTCCTTTCTTTCAAATAAACACAACCCACTACCTGTATCAAAAATGTGAACATCTGATACACCAATACCGTAATGCCAGAAAGGCTCTGGTGGATTCTGCCAGTTCAGTAAACGTCCATATCGCTTACTTAAAGGGTCGGCAAGATGCTCGATTGCTTCTATTGTTTTCTCGACTTGGTCTAGGGATAATGACATAACATAAAGACAAATTTACTACTTATTTACTGGCAATTTAGCATTTTTATAACCCCATAACTGTGCGATAATGCGCTTCAATCTGCCCCACAGTTTGAGACTTACGCTGAGTATCCCACTGACTGCGGTTAAATAATTCTTGCCGCAATTCATCAACATTAATGGTTGTCACTTTGGCATTAGCAACAATTTGTTTACCATTCACCCAAGCACTATCAACCACGTTTGTCGGACGACCTAAAACTAATAAACCGATGGGGTCTGTGCGGGGGAGTAATGATAAATTTGTGAGGTCGTAAAGAACTAAATCAGCTTGTTTACCAA
Organism: Calothrix sp. PCC 7507; assembly: GCF_000316575.1. Lineage (GTDB taxonomy): Bacteria > Cyanobacteriota > Cyanobacteriia > Cyanobacteriales > Nostocaceae > Fortiea. The sequence goes on from NC_019682.1 coordinate 4,399,635, forward strand.
CAGTTAAAGAACCGAGTTTATCTGCTAAATTCAATCCTTTTGCACCGCCTAAAGCTGCCATTTCTACAGATTGTCGAGGTGTAATCCAGTGCTGATAATCTAAATCGGTAACGTTGTGCAAAATCGAACCAATTTTGATGGCTTCTAGCAAGTCTTGGGAGTCATTACTGGAAGCACCATCACAACCAAAAGCGACGTTTACCCCAGCTTGGCGATATTTTAAAATGGGGGCGATACCACTGCCTAAACGCAAATTGCTTAAGGGATTGTGAACGACTGTAGATTGAGTTTGGGCAAGGATGGCAATATCAGCATCACTTAAATGGACACAATGGGCAAGTGAAGTCCGATCGCCCAAATACCCAAGTCTTTTTAAATGTTCAACAGCAGTACAACCGTACTTTTCTTGGGCAAGTCTTTCCTGTGCTTTGGTTTCGAGTAGATGGGAGTGACGACACAAATTATAGCGATCGCTTAACGCAATACACCCAGTAAACAAAGCATCTGAACACAATTGTATGCCCGTAGGGGCAACTAAAATTTCCACACCCTCGTCTGGGCGGTGAAACTGTCTCACCGCCTCTTCAATGACTTCCAGGGTGGCTATAGTTGAACGAAAATAAGGCTCATGAGTTTGGGCTGACTCCCCGGATGGGATACCAGCGGTAATCGATTCATCTTGAATTAGCGGGGCGACAAAGGCGCGAATTCCTACTTCTCGGTAAGCTTTGATGGCGGTGGCGATCGTTTCTAATTCTTTTCCGGGAATTAACACCAGATGATCTACCACACTCGTACCACCGGAAAGGAGGGTTTCTACGGCTGTTCCCAAAGCGCTGAGATAAACCTGTTCTGGATCGAGGGGCGCAAAATCATACAGTTCGGCTAGCCATAACTCTAAAGGCAAAACTGACATGATTCCCCGTTGCCACATTTCTGAGGAATGGGTGTGGGCGTTGAAAAATCCCGGTAACAGGAGCTTATTTTTACCATCAATAACAGTACCCACAATGTCTAGATGCGTTGCAATAGCGGCAATTTTGCCATCCACTATCTGTACATCTACGGTGGTGTAACCGTCCTCAATAGCGATTAAAACATTCTGAATAGTAAAGGTCATAATATTTAACCTTAATTAAGTAATTGAACGATTAACAGAAATTCAAGTTACAAAATAGAAAAAGGTATTGGGTGTTGCAATTTATGGATTTACCTTTGCGGACATTGGGAGTTGCACCAAATGCTTGGAGAGTGAATCAAGCGATCGCAGATATCACTCGTCCTCAAAAGACCCCACAACCCGTTATCTTAACAACAGATACTAAAAACCTGCGCCTAGACTTGGCAAAAGTAGCCATCCTCGTCATAGATATGCAAAACGACTTCTGTCACCCTGATGGCTGGTTGGCGCATATCGGCGTAGATGTCACCCCAGCCCGCAAGCCCATAGAACCTTTACAAAACTTACTTCCAGAACTCCGGGCGGCTAATGTGCCCGTAATTTGGGTAAATTGGGCAAATCGTCCCGACTTACTTAATATTAGTGCTGGCGTACTCCACGTTTATAATCCTACAGGTGACGGCGTGGGATTAGGCGATCGCTTACCCAGCAACGGTGCTAAAGTACTGATGGCGGGTAGCTGGGCGGCGGCGGTAGTAGACGAACTCCCACAGCTACTAGAAGATATTCGTGTGGATAAATACCGCATGAGTGGCTTTTGGGATACCCCCCTAGATAGCATCTTGCGGAACTTGGGAATAACGACAATATTTTTTGCTGGTGTCAATGCTGACCAATGTGTACTGACTACACTGTGTGACGCCAATTTTTTAGGCTACGACTGCGTATTAGTGAAAGACTGCACCGCCACCACCTCACCTGACTATTGTTGGCTGGCGACATTATATAACGTCCAACAATGCTTCGGTTTTGTCACCGACTCACAAGCGATTTTAGAAGCGCTAAATAGGCAATAGGCAATAGGGTATGACAAATAACAAATAACAAATGACAAATGACAAATGACAAATGACAACCTAAGAGATAAATAAATGTCTACTACTAAATGTGTAATTCCTGTTATCAAATCTCCTAAAGATTACCAAGTTTACCGCATCAGTCCTCATGATTCTAACAGGTTAGCAATTATCTTTGATTCCACCAATGCTAATACTTCCCTGACTTGTTGTGTGGAAATTTTTGATGTGGGCGGACAAACACCACCAAATCGCCATCAATGGGCTGTAGAAATGTTTTTTGTTCTCAAAGGAGAAGGCATAGCTATTTGTGATGGTAAGAAAGTCGCTATTAAAACAGGAGATAGTATATTAGTACCTCCCACTGGCACGCACTTGATTAAAAATACAGGTAACTCTCGCTTATATACACTGACTGTGATGGTTCCTAACGAAGACTTTTCGGAACTAATTCGTAGTGGTACTCGCATAGAATTAGATGCAGAAGATATGGCAGTTTTGGGACGAGTAGATGCTTTAATGCCTGTGTGAAATATTCGCCATCACTCAACTTTGTAGCGTGCGTTACGCTAACGCGATAACGCACCTGAATTTTTGAGGTGGATGAACGGAGTTGTGAGCCTCGCCGACGAGTATTAATTGTTGTAGCGCTGCCATGTTTGACACTGATTATATGGTCAACTTGACAGCTTAAGCCGTCTACTTCTGGATATAAACAATACTTGCATATATGGGCGGTGCGATCGCTAACTAAACGCCGCAATTCTGCACTAATATATACACAAGACATTTTGAATACTCACTTAGCATTAATGTACTGATGAGCTTTTGCTTTTGCTAAAGTCATAATGCTCTAGCATCAGGAAATAATGTAACTCTTGCTGGTCACTTCCTACAAGGCCTTCAGTTTTTGCGCGCTCAACCAAATCCTCTAAACGGTCTTTGGCTGCATCCGAGAGTTTGAAATCGATAACACTTTGGGGAGTGGTTCCAGCAGCAATAAACTCTATAATTTCATCGTAGACTTTGGCTATATTTACAGATGTCGTCATCAGATTACCTCTTGAAATTAATCTAAGTTAGACTCAAATTTTCGATAAAGGGAAGGAACAAGAACAACACGAAAACCGAAATTATCACAACGGTTGTCGAAAGTATACCCATTGCGGTTAGCGCTACGGCAGTTGTCTGGGAGGCTTACCCAAGAACCGCCACGCAAAATTCGATATTCATTATTATTTTTACTTAACCAAGCACGACCATTAGCTGGCGCTTCGTGATAATCTCCGTGCCATTTATCCTGACACCATTCCCACACATTACCATGCATATCAAACAAACCAAAGGCGTTGGCAGGAAATTTGCCTACATCGGTGGTTTCCATAAAAGTTCCGTAATTCGCTAAATCTGTTGTAATTGTTTCACCACAATAAAACGGGGTAGTCGTTCCTCCACGACAAGCATATTCCCACTCAGCTTCACTCGGTAAGCGATAAATTCTCCCAGTATGTTGAGATATGCGATCGCAAAACTCCACCGCATCATCCCAAGACACTTGTTCCACAGGTAGATTTGCACCTTTAAAATAGGATGGGTCGGGATTTAGATCAATATTTACTTTACCAAAAGCAGCAACGGCTCGCCATTGAGCTTGGGTGACAGGAAATTTACCCATGAAAAAGGGTTGAATGGTGACGGTATGCTGCGGACTTTCAGAATCACGTCGTCCTTTCTCATTGTCTGGGGAACCCATGAGAAAGTTACCGCCAGGAATTGCAACCATATCCAACACGAAGCCATTACCAGGGTTTTCTATGAAATACTCAGCGCGTCCCCGTCCATAGTTAATGTCCCAGGATTTTCCTATACCCAAAAATCCTGGTTTGAGCGTTAAAGTGGCGGTTTCAAATTCAAAAGTCTGAGTTTGGATAACTGAGGGCGATTTTGGTTTTGCTTGTGGTGTCTGAGGAATAACCGGGATAACTAGGGGTGATTTTGGTGTTGGCTGTGGTGTCTGAGGAACAACTCGTTGGATAACTGGGGGCGATTGTGGCCTTGGCTGCGGTTCTTGGGGAAACACCCGTGCTTGTATCGCCGCGATATCCTCATCCCGTAGTCCTAAATATTGCTGATAGTCTTGCAAATCCTTTTGCATCGCCTGGTTAAAAGGATATTGTTGCTTAACTGCGTCAATTAACGCCTGTTCATATTCCTCTAACTTGCCTTCATACTCTCGATAGGGTTTGAGGACTTGTTCGTTAATTTCCCTGGCTTCATCCGCAGATAATCCCAACTCCAGGCGCTGAGATTCCAGGATTCTCAATGCAAAGACAGAAAAATTCCCCTGTCCTTGTTGTGCGCGCAGTCTGGCTTCTTGCAGGTATGCTTCTTTGGCAGAGTTAACAATAACTGTAGGCGTTATGGGCGATGACGAAGGTGAAGTGAAAGCTTGCAGTACTTCAGCTGCTTTTGCATAGCGCAAACTATGGTGACGACGCACCATTTTAGTTAAAACTTCCGCCAGATGGTCACTTACTTGTGCTTGGTGTTGCCAAATAATTTCACCAGTTAACGGTTCTTCTTGTAAATCAAAAGGTAAAATGCCTGTCAAAGCTTGAATTATCGTCATCCCCACAGCATAGACATCACTACCTAAACAGGGTTTACCATTCTTTTGCTCATTGGGCATATATCCCGCAGTACCAATAACTACGCTGGAATTGACTTCCCCTTGAGTGTTCACCATCAATGTCCCAAGTTCTTTTACTGCCCCAAAGTCAATCAAGAAAATCCTACCATCCTGCTGTCGGCGCATGAGGTTTTGGGGTTTGATATCGCGGTGAATGACTCCTTGACCATGAACAAAAGATAAAACTTCTAAAACGTCTTGCAACAACTTAGTTGCATAACCTTCACTCAACCGCTTACCAGGAATCATTTCTCGACTCAGGTCTTGACCTTCGATAAATTCCTGAACTATGTAAAGATGTTGGTCTTGGCTAAAATGGGCGAGTAGTTGGGGAATTTGCGGATGTTTACCTAGCCTTTCGAGGATCGCAGCTTCTTTTTCAAAGAACTCAATAACGCGGGGATTTGACTGGTTAGGACGCAGTTGCTTGACGACACACAAAGGTTTGCTTGGTTGCAAAATATCCCTAGCGAGGTAAGTAACCGCAAACCCCCCGCCACCCAACGTCTGACTAATTTCGTAGCGCCCAGCCAGTATACTCAAAATGACAGTTAAATTTAAGAAACTGATGCTTTTGAGTATAGCGGTTACTAAATGTACCTGACAAGACAACGCATAGGGCTTTAAGAAACCCAACAAAGCCTCGGAAATTTTGGGTTTCGTTCCTTAGCCCAACCTACACTTAAAACTAAAGGTAAATTCTTTGTGTCTTTGCGTCTTTGCGTGAGACTAAATCATACTTTCAATCAGCAACGCTAAATTGATGTTAGGAGTAATTCCGTGGTTCTACAAATTCCACCCATTCAAAAAGAACCAAATGTTATTTGGGAACCACTCCCAGACGACTACATTTTACCTGATGATCCAGTAGAAAATATTCAACAACGATCTCTTGCTGCTGCACTCACCGATGCTTTAGGATCTGCCGGATTTATTCTACCTGAAATGTTGATTGGCTCCAATTTTGGACTCGTCGCCACAATCAACAAAAAAATTATTGTCAAAGCACCTGACTGGTTTTACGTCCCGCAAGTGCAGTCAGTAGCCGTTGATGTAATTCGTCGTAGTTACACCCAAAATTTAGAGGGTGCTGCTGTTGCGGTGGTGATGGAATTTCTTTCAGACACAGAAGGTGGAGAACTCTCAGTCCGCTCAACTCCACCCTATGGTAAGCTCTACTTCTACGAACGGATTTTGAAAGTTCCCACTTACGTCACCTACGACCCCTACGAACCTAGTCTAGAAGTGCGCTGTTTGCAAAATGAACAATACACATTGCAACAAGCAGATACCAATGGGCGTTTTTGGATTCCTGAGTTAGAGTTATTTCTCGGAATTTGGCGAGGTGAAAGATTATGCCAAACTACAAACTGGCTGCGGTGGTGGGATAGGGAAGGTAATTTGCTGTTATGGAGTCAAGAAAAGGTTGAACAGGAACGCCAACGTGCTGAACAAGAACGCCAGCGTGCTGATATATTAGCAGCTAAGTTACGCGAGCTAGGAATTGATCCTAATACCCTTTCTTGAATCAGTTATCAGTTATCAAGGTTTCAGTCGGAATAACAATTACTCAATCCTTGCTACTTTTTTTCTTTTTATCTAATGCCTCCTGAATTGCTTCTCTACAGAATTCAGGAGGATTTTCTTGTTGTTGTACCTCTTCTTTCATTTCTTTAGTGACACGAAAATTTAATTGTTCTGTTAGTTCTTTACTTGGTGGATTACCAAAATTTTCTGGTTTACCCTTGGGATTAGGCATTATTGAGAGATGTAAATATACCTTGAACCGATGTTAGCAACGGTTTAGAGTTTAAATCGGTGGGTAATCTGTCTGGAAAACTAGTAACCCACCGATACCACTTTTATCAAGAGGTAACTCTATTTTATGTTCACAAGGTCAGAACTTGAAATCAAGACGATTGAAGAATTGCGTAACTTATGCCGTAGGTATGGTGTCAAGCCAATTGGCAACATTGGTTACAAAATCTCTTACATCACATCTTTAATGGCTTTCCCGGTGCTAGCACTGCGACAAATGAAGGAAAGCAGGGGATTAAAAACTCCTAGTTTTGGCAGCGTTAAAGAAATGGGAATAGCGCTAGATGAAATGGGAACACCCACAAATGAGCAAGTAGCGTTAATCAGGATATCCCTTGAGGGTAGGAGGATGGGTTATCCAGATAGATATGAGCAAGAAAAATTATTGAGCCTGTACAAGGCTAAATTATTACTAGAGGAAATTATTGGATTGCTGAATCAGTAATAATTACCTAGCCCACCAAACCCTGATCTGGTGGGCAATGCTCACTCTACTACTACGGATACTACTTGTTTGTTCCTTTGCGTCTTTGCGCCTTTGCGTGAGATATTCATCCCTCCATGTACAAAGTCCTTCCCAAACAAACCGCCTCTATGCACACTCGTGACGGTGTGCGCCTGGATGCAGATGTTTATCGCCCTGATGCTGAGGGTGAATTTCCGGTATTATTAATGCGACAACCCTATGGTAGAGCGATCGCATCTACGGTTGTTTACGCCCATCCTACTTGGTATGCTGCCCACGGTTACATCGTAGTCATTCAAGATGTCCGGGGAAGGGGAACATCTGGAGGCGAATTTCAGCTATTTGCTAATGAAATTGCTGATGGTGAAGACACCGTCAACTGGGCGGCAAATCTACCAAATAGTAATGGCAAAGTCGGCATGTATGGCTTTTCTTATCAAGGCATGACACAGCTATATGCCGCAGCCGCTAAACCACACGCTTTAAAGACAATTTGCCCGGCAATGATTGGCTATGATTTGTATACAGATTGGGCTTATGAAGGAGGTGCATTTTGTTTACAAACTAATCTTGCTTGGGCAATTCAATTAGCAACAGAAACTGCCCGATTACGAAAAGATCAAACAGCCTATCAAGCATTACTTACTGCGTCTCACAATCTACCTGTAACTAATCCCGAAATTCTCCAACAACTCGCCCCAGAATCGTTTTATCACGATTGGCTAGCTCATCCTCAACCAGATTCATATTGGGAAGAACTTTCACCCAAGCGCCACTTGCAAGCAGTCGATTTACCTATGTTTCATATTGGCGGATGGTTTGATACTTATTTGCGGGGGACTCTGCATTTATATAAAGATATGGCAGCCCGTAGCTTAACATCACAACATCTGTTAATTGGTCCGTGGGCACATTTACCTTGGGCACGTAAAGTTGGTGAAGTTGACTTTGGTGTCAAGGCGATGAGTCCTGTTGATAAAATGCAAATCCGCTGGTTTGATCAGTTTCTTAAAGATGTAGATACAGGTTTATTGCAAGAACAGCCTGTCTGTTTATTTGAGATGGGTAGTAATATTTGGCGCAGTTTTCCTAGTGTACCTACAACAAACCATAAATCATATTTCTTGTCAACCACCGGACTAGCCAGCATTCGCGAAGACTCCGGAACCCTTATTTCCCATGCCCCATACTTCGACTGCGCTCAGTACAAGTGCCCCATCCCCCATGCCCTAGATGTATTAGTTCACGACCCCTGGCGACCAGTGCAGGCATTGGGTGGTCATGCGGCAATTCCAGGGGGTATATTTGAGCGAATGCACATTGATTGTCGTTCTGATGCCTTAACTTATACTAGTGAACCATTGACAGAAAACTTACATTTAGCAGGAGATACCATAGTGGAAATCTCCTGTAGTGCTGATACACCTAGTTATGATTTATGTGCTGTGCTATCGGAAGTTTATCTTGATGGGCGGGTCTATAATTTGACTCAAGGTTACATTCATTGTCGAGATAGCACAAACTCTGTTACTAAAAAAATTCCCTTGCAAATGACTTGTGTACGGATTGCCAAAGGTCATGCTTTGCGTCTAAGTTTGAGTGCTGCGTGTTTTCCTGCCTACGCCATGAATTCCGGTAATGGCGCAGTAATTAGTAGCGACGATTTATTAGCTGCTCAGATTATCACACTAACAGTCAGTTGCGGTGGCGAGACTCATTCCCAAGTTTTGTTACCTATAATTACACCTGCTTAATTTTTGAGTATATGTATTAGTAAGTCCGCATAAATCAAGTTAATTTCTCAGGAATATTTCCCAAAAGTTTGTTCTTTTTCTTCAAGAAAAAATATAGCGGTTTTCAGATCAGTGAGCTACAGATTTAAATCGCAAAGCCTGTAGGGGCGGGAAAAACCCGCCCTTGACTGTATTGCATCAGACAGAGAACCGCTATATATTAATTTAAACCAGTATATAAATGAGATGCTCCCAATAAAAATTTAGTGCTTCTGCAACAGATAAAAATTAGGTGAAGGAGATTTAATGTGATTGATCGTAATCTGTCTCTAATGAAAAAAATAGGAATATTTATATTAGTAGCGGCTATTAGTTGTGGTGTGGCTCTGCTTTTAGATATGAGCAGAGTTAACCATTTATTAGCCATTAAAGCGCCAGTTAGCAAAAGTAGTCAAGCAAATTTAGGCAGGAAAACGAGTGCATTAGCTCAAACTATTACTCCAGATAAAAACCCGATAGTAGAAGTGCCAAAACAGTTTCAAGGGACAACTATCTATCAAGCGCAACTGAAACCAACTGAGAAAGTAATTTCTCTAACTTTTGATGATGGACCTGGTCCTAAAAATACGGCACAGGTACTAGAAATTTTAAAACAAAATAATATTAAAGCTACGTTTTTTATGATTGGGGAAATGGTAAAAATTTATCCCAAAATTGCCAAACAAGTTGCAGAGGATGGTCACGTTATCGGCAACCATACTTGGCATCATTGGTATCGTAATATGGATACAATCACTGCGGCTAGTGAAATTAATCGTACAGCAGATATCATCTATAAAACTACAGGAGTGAAAACCACTTTATTTCGTCCTCCCGGTGGTTTTTTACATAATGGATTAGTAGACTATGCTAAAAGTCAAAACTATGCTGTGATGATGTGGTCGAATCAGTCTGGAGATGCTGAACGTCATTCTCCACAAGCGTCAGGACAGGTCAAAAATGTACTTAAAGGTGCGAAACCAGGTTCAATTGTGTTAATGCATGATGGTGGAGGTAATCGTGCCCGAACTGTCCAAGCTTTACCCCAAATTATTGCAGGTTTAAAGTCTCAGGGCTATCGATTTGTGACGATACCAGAACTGCTAGAAATACAAGCCCAAGAAAAACCGCTAGCTAGGGAAAATTCACCTGCAGTTACAAAGGATAAACATTGATATTTTATCAACAACTAAATTTATTTTTTAACTACATGTATCTGGTGGGCATTGCCCACCCTACGGATACTAATTGGGTCTAATATTTGATGATTCAAAATCTCAAGTCAATGCAACCTCCATATTTTCAACCGATTACTCAAAGACCAGTATTAAAATTGCCTAACAATGCTAGAGTAGCTGTTTGGGTAGTAATGAATGTCGAACACTTTACCTTTGGTAAACTGGGAACAGCAATTCAACCCCACTTAAATAGTTATCCAGAAATTGCTAATTATAGTTGGCGAGATTACGGTAATCGTGTAGGAATTTGGAGATTATTTGAACTATTTGCTGAATTAGAAATTCCTGTCACAGCAGCAGTCAATGGGGAAATTTGTACACTTTATCCCGAAATAATGACAGCTATGCAACAACATGGCTGGGAAATTATGGCGCATGGGATTAATAATTCCACTGGGCATAGTGGCATGAATCGAGAAACAGAAATTGGGATAATTAATCAAACTCTAGATTTACTACGACAAGCTACTGATAAAACTCCTAAAGGCTGGTTAACTCCGGGATTTTCAATTACTGAGTCAACATTTGAACTATTACACGCTGCCGGAATTGTTTATACTGCCGATTGGGTAAATGATGATCAACCCTATTGGTATCCCTTAGAGAAGGGTCGTCTGTTAGCAATTCCCTATACCATAGAAGCAAATGATATTAGTTTATGCTTAAGTAGCCGATTTTCTGGCGCAGAATTTGCCCAAGCTATTGAAGACCAATTTGACCAATTGTGGCAAGATGGAGAATCACAAGGACGAGTCATGGCGATTGGGTTGCATCCTTTTATTGTTGGTCAGCCATTAAGATTAAAATATTTAAAACAATGTTTATTACACATTAAAAATCAACCTAATACTTGGCTAACTACAGGTGAGGGTATTTACGAATGGATGAATAAGCTGTAGAAATGCAATCGAGAGGGCGGGGAAACCCAGCCCCTACAGGCTTTGCGATTTAAAACTGTACGTGACTGATTTGAAACCATCTATAATATTTAACTTTAAAAGGAGGACTGATGAATATTTCTCCCACTCAAGTTTTAAAAATACCCGTAATTGATGCCAACGCAGAAAATATTAAACCTTACGGTTATCTATTAGGTGATGATGTCAGCAAACCCGGATTGGGAATTCCCTTTTATCAAGACAGAGTTTTAGAAGGTGAAAATATCGACTTTAGCTATCGAGGTAAAGCAACTTTTAGAACTGCGAAAATTCTGCCGGGATATCCGCCGATTATTTGGCTAGAAAGACATTTACATATGACCCAAATGTTTATTGCTTTGGGTCAGTCGCCGTTTATTATGGTGCTAGCACCACCTAATCATACTCATGGCGAAAATCTCCCAGATTTAAGTCAAGTGCAAGCGCTGCGGTTCCCTGCTGGTCATGGACTACTATTATATCTTGGTACTTGGCATGATTTTCCCATAGCGGGCGATCGCCCGGTTGTCATCCTCACGGCAAATTCTGATGAAGTCGTTACCGCCTTGAGTCAAATGCAGTCACCAGATGAAATGAATCAAGGTGATGTTTATAAGATTTCGTTACCGAAAAGATTAGGGTATGAGATACAGTTAACAGTTATCAATTAACAGTTATCAGTGAGGTACAGTTTTAAATTGTAAAAGCCCGTAGGGGCGGGGAAACCCCGCCCTCGATTGTATGTCAACCAACCGAAAACTATATCAGTTATCAGTGTTTGAATTAGAATGGATTTACCAAATGTAGAAACGTATTTAATTCCCGATGATATTCAATCTATCACGAATTGGTGTGAGGATTGGGCTTGGTTGGCTGGTGGAACATGGTTATTTTCGGAACCGCAACCACATCTGAAAGTGCTGGTAGATATACATAATTTAAAATGGTCAGAGATTGAAGTTCAGGAGGATTATTTAATTATTGGGGCGACATGTCCTTTAATTAAGTTATTAGAATATCCCTGGTTACTAGAATGGACAGCGGTTGAGGGATTGAAAAGTGCTATTTCGGCGCTAGCTGCGTCATTTAAAGTCATTAATCAGGCGACAGTGGGAGGTAATATCTGCTTGGCTTTGTCGGTGGGAACTTTAGCACCACTGATGGTGGCTTTAGGTGCTAGTTATGAAATTTGGCACTTAAATAAACAGTCGCGTCAAGTTGCGGCTAAAGATTTTCAGCTTGGTTATCGCCAAACAATTTTGCAGCCTGGAGATATACTAAGGCGAGTTTTGATTCCCTTGTCTAATTTAAAATGGCAAGTGAGTTATCAACGTTTTAGTTTAGCAGCAACTGATCCAGCGTTGGCGATTGTAGTTATTGTTAGGAATCATCAACATATACGTTGTGTGATTGCTGCTAGTGTTGCTACACCCTATTTAATAGAGTGTTTAGAAACAGAATTCATGGCTTCTTTAGAAGGAGTAAATTTTATCGAAGATACTAAATCAAGTGCAATTTATCGGCGAGAAATTACTGCTGTTTTAATTAAGAAGGCTCTGCAACAATTCTAGATGTAAATTTTAAGATGCCAGAAGAATTACAATTACAAGTTAATCACCAATTTTATACAGCAACTTGTCACCCTGGAACTAGCTTATTGAGTTTGTTACGCCAGTTAGGTTGGTTTGGTGTGCATCGTGTTTGTGATGCTGGTGATTGTGGTGCTTGCACTGTCTGGGTAAATGATATACCAATCCATAGTTGCATTTATCCCGGAATGCGAATTGCAAATAAATCGGTAATCACAATTGAAGGAATTTCTCAAAATGGTGAACTCGCATCTATACAGCAATCTTTTTTAGCAGCGCAAGGATTTCAATGTGGTTTCTGCACTCCTGGGATGATTATGAGTGCAGCCAAGTTACCGGAATTATCAGAAGATGAATTGCGCTTGGCTTTAAAAGGAAATCTCTGTCGCTGTACTGGATATCAAGCGATTGTTGACAGTATTTTGGGAAATTACCAACCACTTTGTCCATCTGTGGTGCAAAATTCTTTCGCGCCTGTGGGAAAAAGCATTCCCAAACAAGATGGTGAAGCAATCGTCACCGGGAAAGCATCTTACACAGCAGATATTGCACCACCTGGATTATTACATCTTAAAGTAGTGCGATCGCCTCATCCCCACGCCCGCATCCGCAAGATTGACACCACGCAAGCAAAAGCGCTCCCTGGCGTAGTTGCCATTTTTACCCATGAAGATGTCCCCAGAATACCTTATACCACCGCAGGTCACGCTGAACCAGTGCCTGATCCGTTAGATCATTACCTATTAGATTATAAAGTCAGATTTGTGGGCGATCGCGTTGCGGCTGTAGTGGCAGAATCACCCAGTATTGCTGAACAGGCTTGTGGGTTAATTAGGGTTGATTATGAAATTTTACCTCACGTTATTGACCCTCATCAAGCAATGCATGATAGTGGTGTCATCATTCATGACGAACCGGAATCATTACAAATTCCGGATAGAAATAATAATATTGCTGGGCAAATATTTTTAGAATTCGGTGATGTAGAACAAGGATTTAAAGCAGCAGATTTAATAGTTGAAAACACCTACCATTTACCAGCAGTACAACATGTTCATCTAGAACCACATATAACTATTAGTTGGTTAGAAGCAGATGGTACATTAGTAGTCCGTTCCAGTACCCAAGTACCGTTTCATTGTCAGCGATTACTTTCTCAATTATTCAATTTACCTCAAAATAAGATTCGTGTTTATAAAGCACAAATTGGTGGAGGATTTGGTAATAAACAAGAAATTTTATCAGAAGACCTTTGTGTTTTGGCAACCCTAAAAACAGGTAAGCCAGTAGAGTGGGAATTCACCAGAAACGAGGAATTTATAGCCACAAATAGCCGCCATGCGATGAAAATTAAAATTAAAAGCGGTGTTAAGGCAGATGGTACACTAATTGCTCAAGATATGGAAGTGATAGGTAACACTGGTGCCTATGGTAATCATGGACAGACAGTAGTATTTTTATCAGGTTATATTCCTCTATGTTTGTATCGTTGTCCAAATAAAAGATTTCGTGGTTTTGCAGTTTATACAAATACAATGCCTGCAGGTGCATTTCGGGGTTATGGTGCGACTCAAGGCACTTTTGCAATGGAAAGCCAAATCGATGAAATTGCTAAACAGCTAAATATTGACTCTGTAGAAATGCGGATGAAAAACCTGATTCGTCCAGGCGATATGGTGAATTTAGGTAACTCTAAAGACCACTTTAATTTAATAGGTAGCTATGCTGTTGCTGAATGTTGGGAAAAAGTTACTCAATCACTTGGTTATATTCCCAATAGTCCACCACAAGTAGCAGGTTCTCGCCGTCGTGGTGTCGGTTTTGCAGTTTCTATGCAAGGAAGTGGTTTATCTAAAATCCACGTTGCTAGTGTGAAATTATCACGTTTAGCTGATGGTAAATACGAATTAAGAACTGGTTCCGTAGACGTGGGTACGGGTTCAGATACTACGTTGAGACAAATAGCCGCAGAAGTTTTAGGTGTGGGTGTAGCTGATATTCATATCATTTCTGGCGATACCCAACACACACCTTTTGATGCTGGTTCTTATGCTTCTGCTACAGTTTATATTTCTGGACAAGCTGTGAAATTAGCAGCCGAAAAATTACTCACCATGAGAGAAAGTAGTGTGGAAATCAGTTATGCGGCTGATGAATCAACATTAACTTTTGCTGTTCAAGGAGTAGAAGTCGAAGTTGATACAGAAACAGGTAAAATTCAAGTTTTAAGATGTGTGCAAGCTATTGATTTAGGCAAAGCAATTAATCCCCGAATTTGTCATGGACAAGCAACAGGTGGCATAGCGATGGGAATCGGCTATGCTTTAACTGAAGAACTGATATTTGATACCCAAGGACGCATTGTTAACCCAAAATTGCGTGACTATCGCATCCCCACGGCAGCAGACATCCCACCCATAGAAGTAATTTTAATAGAAAAAACTGACCCCTACGGCCCCTTTGGCGCTAAAGGTGTGGGGGAAATTACAACTAATTGTACAGCGCCGGCGATCGCTAACGCCATAGCCCATGCAACAGGTTGCAGATTACGCCAACTCCCCATGACACCCGAAAGAGTTTTTAAGGAATTTAATAGTTGACTGATGACTGATAACTGTTAACTGATAACTGATAACTGATTTAAATGCTTCAATTCTACCAACAACTAGCAGCAGCCTTAAAAAAAGGTGCCGTAGTTTTAGCCACAGTTACCAATACCCAAGGTTCCGTACCTAGAGAAGTAGGCGCGAAAATGTTTATTGATGCTAATGGTAATACAATTGGCACTATCGGCGGTGGTGCTGGAGAAGCGAAAGTTTATCAAACAGCATTGCAAGTATTACAAACAGGTGAAAAACAATTTGTCGAAATTGATTTATCTGGTGCAGTGCAAAGAGAAACCCAAGGCGTTTGTGGTGGGATAATGTTAGTGTGGCTAGAGTTATGGTTAGGGAATGAAAGCTTAAATTTAGTTAACCAGATTATCAATATTTTAACTTCTGGACAAATAGCTACACTTGTTACTCCGTTTGATGCAGATAAAAAACCTTACTTACTTTTAGAAACCCAATTAATAGCTACTGTCCAAAATACAGAATTTATTGAAACTTTATTACCGCCGCCAACACTTTTAATCATCGGTGCGGGACATATTGCGGTGCCTTTAGCACAGATTGCCAAAATAATAGGATTTCAAGTTATCATACAAGACGATCGCCCAGAATTTGCGACAAAAGAAAGATTTCCTGAAGCATCACTTATAATCGCACAACCAATCGATTCAATTAGGGAAATAATCAATAAAATTCCTGATTTATATGTGGTTTTAGTCACCAAAGGTTATTTGCAAGATTTACCTGCTTTAAAACTGCTGTATAATCATCAACTGGCATATATTGGTATGGTTGGAAGTAAAAAAAGAGTTCATACTGTTTATAAAATGTTGCAAGATGAGGGTTATGCAGTGGATTTTTTACAGACAATATATGCACCGATAGGTTTAGATATTGGTGCTTTAACACCAGAAGAAATTGCGGTAAGTATTTGTGGAGAATTAATCAAGGTTCGTCGTGGGGGAAGAGGGGTTTCACTTTCTGATAAACTTGTTGAATAAATGATGTTTTTTTCTCACGCAGAGACGCAGAGACGCAGAGAAGAACGCAAGAGTGTAGTTTAAGTAAAATGGCTGAAAATTTTAAATCGAAAAAGTATGCTATTGTGCTGGCTGCGGGTATTTCTAGCAGGATGGGTATTTGTAAAACTTCTCTACTTTGGGTTGAAGGGAAAGACTTATTAAATTATCAATTAGAACAGTGGTTAAATGTGGGTTTTACACCTGTGGTTGTGCTAGGTTTACATAATAGCCACAGACAAAAAGATTTTCATCCTGAATGTATAACTGTGATTAATTCTCATGCCTATCTAGGGAAAACAACTTCCATTCTGACGGGATTGCAACAGATTCCTCAAGATTTTGAGATATTAGCAATTTCTGCAGTTGATCAACCTAGGAATTTGAATATTTATCAGCACCTTGTGCAATCGCATGAAGAAAATTTAGCATTAATTACTGCACCAACTTATCGAGGTAAAATGGGACATCCATTGTTATTTGCAAATGAAATGCGATCGCACTTAGCAAATATCCAAGAATCAAGCTTAGGTTTACGTCAAGTAATCCAAGATTTTTATCCAGTAATTTGTCAAGTTGCTTTTGAAAATCCGGAAGTTGTTGTTGATATTAACACGCCAGAAATATATCAAAAATGTTTTGGTTTATACTCAACCTTACCTTAAATTATTTCCAACTCTAACTGATGACTTGTGAGAAAATCATGAGTGAAATGATCCTCTACATTTGTATCATTCAATTCTAAATTATAAAAATTCACAATTTCATGGTCAAAATATGGCCCTGCGTGCCAAGTTCCCATCTCTAACTTAATAAAACAATTCCCAGGAATACGGAAAGCAGCAATCTGCTCTAATGTTGGTTCATTGATATTATTATTGGGAGGACAAACTGCAATTAACCAATCTTTGCCCTCCAAAGCACCCAAACATTGAGTACATTTTTCATGACGAGTAATTTTATGAAACATCCGCCCTTTTTTGTGCAACTGCATAATATAAAATCGCGGTATCCCATTTTGTAAATTTAATTGGGCATCTTCTACATCAAAAGTTTTGCCATCTTTACTAGGGAAGATTACCTGTCCATAACGCCGAAAGTTTTCTGGTGTTATCCATTTGGCTTGCAATTGTTGCACTGTTTGTGATGTGTTCATAAAATTAAGAAATTATCATTCTAACTCTTGAGGAATAAGTGACTTAGGAATCAGTGAAGCTTGTTGTTCTTTATCTGCAGGTTTTGTGTACCACCAAGCCCAAGCAATTAAAACTGCTTGCAAGGGTAATCTAATAATATGAACCCAAGGTGAGTTGGGTATATGTTCTAGCTGAATGTGATTAACAGCCATATTAATATTAGCTGGAAAAACTGCAATAAATAGCGCAATTAATCCCCACGCTGCAGCTTGACTCACAGGTGGAACTAGTAACCCGATACCACCTAAAATTTCATAAAAGCCACTGAGATAAACTAGTTCTAACGGATAAGGCAGTTGGGGTGGCATAATTTTTACGTATGGTTCGGGAATGACAAAATGTGTCACCCCGACTACGATGATTGATACAGCCAGGATTACACGCAAAAGTTCCTTGTGCTTGTGCATTAGTTCCGCCTCAGTTTATATTTATTCCCATTTCTTCAGTTTTCTTGATTTAGATCATTTTGTCTTCAGCCAACAGTGGGAAATATTGATAAACCTCTTCCAAAATACCGCTTACGACTTTAGAGTGTTGGAGTAACTAAAAAGACTATCTACCTAGAGGCTGGTGTATGAGGACAAACTTTAGTCGGCGAAAATTTATCTTGTCTGGTTCTGCTACCTTTGCTACCAGCTTATTGTTGAAAGCTTGTAGTAGTAACCAAACGGCAACACCAACAGCATCTGGTGGTAGTGAAGGGTTTAAAATAGCGATCGCACTTCCTGGAATCATCACCGATAAAGCCTGGAATCAATCTGGTTATGAAGGGATAAACCTAGCCAAACAAAAACTAGGCGCAGAAACCGCCTATGTAGAAAAAGTAGCACAAGCAGATCAAACAGAAGTGCTAACAGATTTCGCCCGTAAGGGATACAATGTAGTTTTTGCCCACGGTGGGCAATTTGATGCTGCAATCGAACAAGTCGCTGCACAATTTCCCAATACGTTTTTTGTGGGAGTTAATGGTAATCTCAAAGGCGAAAATATCGCTGCTTTGCGAATAGATCACCTCCAAGGTAGTTATTTATGTGGCATAATTGGTGCTTCTATCACTAAATCTAATAAGCTAGCGTATATCGCTGGACAAGAATTTCCCGCCACCCAAGAAGAATTACGCGGATTTGAATTAGGGGCAAAATCAATCAAGCCAAATATCCAGATTGCTTCTACATTTACAGGTGATTGGAATGATGTTTCTCAAGCAAAAGAAGCCACTCTGGCGTTGATATCCTCAGGTGCTGATGTCATCTATCAATGGTTAGATAATGCTTCGGCTACAGTCTTACAAACAGCTAGTGAAAAAGGAGTCTACGCTTTTGGTAATACGCAAGATCAATTAGATATTGCTCCCAAAGCAGTTTTAACTACTGCTGTGAAGCGGTTAGATATAGCTATCGAATATCTAGCAGAACTAGCAAAGCAAAAACAACTAAAAGGGCAGATATATACAATTGGATTGGAACGTCCAGATATATTATCTTTAGGAAGATTTGGAGCAGCAGTTTCAGAACAAGTTAAACAAAATGCACTGAAAACAAAGCAAGAAATTATCGATAAAAAAATCATTTTTGAAAATTGCCAAGACAGTGGTAAAAATACCCGCTGTGTGAAAAAAGCCACAGCATAATTGCATCTCAATAACGTAGGGTGGGCAATACCCACCAACGAAAAAATTGATGTTTCAGATAAAGTTGGGCAATGCCCACCCTACTATGTGATAAATATCCAAATGACATATTTACGCTTAGAAAACATTACCAAATGCTTTGGTTCATTTATCGCCAACGATAACATTAGCCTGAATATTGAACCTGGAAAAATTCATGCAATTTTAGGTGAGAATGGGGCAGGAAAAACCACTTTAATGAATATTATTAGTGGACTTGAACAGCCTGATAATGGTAAAATTTACTTATTAGAAAAACCAATAAAAATCACCTCGCCTCATGAGGCAATTAAACTAGGTATTGGTATGATTCATCAACACTTCATGCTGATTCCTCAATTGACTGTCACAGAAAATATTATTCTCGGAACAGAGAACTGCTGGTATTTAAATCTGCATCAAAAGCATCAGGAAATTGCTGCATTATCTCAAATTTATGGATTAGAAGTTAACCCCACTGCCAAAGTAGAAAATTTACCTGTTGGGATACAACAGCGAGTAGAAATTCTTAAAGTTCTTTACCGTCAAGCAAAATTGTTGATTCTCGATGAACCAACAGCAGTGCTGACGCTAACAGAAATAGAATCATTAATTGCTATCTTGCGTCAACTTGCTGCTGCTGGCAACACAATTATTTTTATTAGTCATAAGTTAGAAGAAGTGATGCAACTCTGTGATACAGTCACAGTTTTGCGGCGAGGAAAGGTAGTAGCAACGACAACAACTCAAGCCGCAACGCCTCAGCAATTAGCAGCATTGATGGTGGGGCGTGAAGTTGATTTAAATTTGCATAAATCCCCATTATTACAAGGAAAGACTGTGTTATCAGTGCAGGGTTTACAAGTTGCTGATGACCGGGGTATTAATGTTGTACGTGATGTCTCTTTTCAATTACAGTCAGGGGAAATTTTAGGAATTGCCGGTGTTGATGGCAATGGACAGCGAGAATTAGCCGATGCGATCGCTCTTTTGCGAACTATTCAGCAAGGAACAATTGAATTCCCTAATCAACAAACAGAAATTATTGGTTATATCCCAGAAGATAGGCAGACAATGGGATTAGTATTGCAATTTAATATTGCTCAAAATTTAATTTTGAAAGCTTTTAAAAACTTGCCATTTTGTCGCCAGTTTTTGTTACAAAAAGCAGCGATAACTCAACATGCTCAAGCTGCGATTCAAGTGTTTGATATCCGCACGACAAGTGAAAATATTCAGGTAAGCCAACTTTCAGGGGGAAATCAACAAAAGGTGGTATTAGCAAGGGAATTGGCGCGAGAACCAGCGTTAATTATCGCCATGCAACCAACACGGGGATTAGATGTCGGGGCGACGGAAGCAGTACATCTGCGGTTGTTAGCAGAACGCGATCGCGGTGCCGCAATTTTGTATATTTCTACCGAGTTAGAAGAGGTGATGAAAATGAGCGATCGCATTGCTGTCATCTACAGAGGTGAGTTTGTGGCTATCTTAGATGCACAAACAGCGACAATAGAGGAGATTGGTTTCTTAATGGCTGGGGGTGTAAAATGACTGCAGAAGAAATGAAAAAGCTACATAGCAAAATTGATGCTGGAGTCAAAGTAGCAATTGCATCTGTAATTGAACGACATTGACAACTTGGTTAAGCTATTAGTATCATGCAAGATAGAAAAGTCATAACATTAACTACTGAAGACATACCAGCTATTCAAATTCAGCAAAATCCTGAAAGTTATGTTACAAAAAACAAGCCCTAAATAAGTTTTAATAGTATTTAAGCGGGGCAGTATTGGGTGCATCCCAATTAAGTAGTGCGAGCATCTTGCTCGCTTTTATCTATATACGCGAGCGAGACGCTCGCACTACACCATTCTGTAGATGCTCCCGGCAATATTAATATGTCTCACTTTAACTCAACTTATAGCGTTTCTCAACAAGCGTGAGGTACATCGGTAAGGGCACGGCAGTGCTGTGCTACTACATAGCGTCATATAATTTCGTACTCCATCTGAATGGGAACTGCCATACAAATACGCTAAAATTTTTGGATTTTGGACTCTCTTTAATTATTATTCTTCACTTCACTAATAGCTTCTAATAATTGGTTAGCTGTGTAAGGTTTAGATAAAAATGCTTTGATACCTAACTCATAAGCTGCATTAACCTTATTGCTAGAAGCAAGTCCACTAACTGCAATAATTTTGATTTGAGGATTAATTTTTTTCAATGTTCTGATGGTAGTGATCCCATCCATAGACGGCATCACCATATCAGTCAAAACCAGGGATATTTGCTCACGATGTTCTGCATATAAGGCTATGGCTTCAATGCCATCACAAGCTGTAATAACTTGATAATTATGATTTTCTAGAGATGCTTTGGTAACGTCTCGAATAGCAGCTTCATCATCTACAACTAAAATCAATTCTCCATTACCAGCAGGCAATTCTCTGTCTGGTTCTTCTAATATTTCTTTTGCTCCTTTTGCTGGCAAAAATACTTTAAATTGGCTGCCTCTTCCGTTTTCACTCAAGACGCTAATAAAACCTCCGTGGCTTTTAATAATTCCCAGTACTGTGGAAAGACCTAAACCAGTACCTTTTCCAAGTTCTTTAGTAGTAAAAAATGGCTCAAATATGCGGTCTAATATTTCCGGACGAATACCGATTCCGGTATCAGTAACATTAACTAAAATATAACAGCCAACTTTGGCATCAATATTCATTCTGGCATAATTTTCATCAATCAAGAAGTTTTCTGCATGGATTTTTAAAACTCCGCCATTGGGCATAGCATCACGAGCATTAACACACAAATTCATGAGTACTTGATGCAGTTGGGTAGGATCACCAGATACAGTCCAAAGATTTTGCGGCATTTGGGTTTGGACTTCAATTGATTTGGGAAATGTTTCTCTAATAATTTGCTGAATTTCTATAATTAAATGCTTTAATTGTAAAAGTGTCCGCTCTCCCTCAAGTCCACGAGTAAAAGATAGTACTTGCTTAACTAGATTTGCTCCACGTTTAGCATTAGAAATTAATATTGGTAGTAGACGACGCGATCGCTCATCATGAACTTGTGATTCTAAAAGCTGTGCTGTCATGAGAATTGGCGCAAGAACATTGTTTAAATCGTGGGCGATCCCGCTGGCTAGAGTGCCAATGCTTTCTAATCGCTGGGCGCGCAGAAATTGGGCTTCTAGCTGCTTTTTTTGGGTAATATCAGTGTTAACTACAAGAATTGATTGCGCTGTTTTATCAAACTCCTTGACTAGTGTCCAACGGCTCTCGACAATAATTTCTTGGTTAGATTTCGTTCTTTGATATAACTCTCCTTCCCATGAGCCATTTTTCATGATATTATTGAGGGCTTCTTGTAATAAATGTAAATTTTTTTCCTGCCAAAGTTTTTGTGTTTTTTTACCAATTACTTCTTCTTTTTTCCAACCATAAAGACTTTCAGCAGCTTTATTCCAAAATAAAATTTGATTATCTAAACTATGCACAAAAATTGCATCGGTGGCGACATCGAGCAAAGCAGCTTGTTCGCGGATTTTTTGTTCTGTTTGTTTGCGTTCAATGGCGTAGCGAATAGAACGCTCTAGTAATGGTGCTGTCAACTGGCTTTTTTCTAAATAATCTGCCGCTCCCGCTCTCATTGCATCTAAATCTATTTCCCGCTCTCCCTGGCCAGTTAATAAAATAATTGGTGAGGCGCAACCATGAGCGATCGCTGCGCGCAATAGTTCTAGTCCGTTGTGTGTGCCTAGGCGGTAGTCTACAAGATAAATATCATATTGGTTATGTGCGATCGCATCCCATGCTGCCGCATAATTGTCTACCCATTTCAACTCACAACCAGCTACCTGAAATTCACTCACCCAATAACTAGTTAAAATGTAATCATCTTCATCATCATCAATTAAAAGAACTTTGATTAAGTTATTTTCCATTTCTGCCTCCTGCGGCTCCTAGTGCGCTACGGCGCAAATAAACCACCTATTCCAAAACCATAAAAAGCTGACTGCACAGGTTTCTCTATTTCCGACTTCATAGTTTATACTTCAGACTTTATCGTCATCAGCCATTAAGATTGTGACGTTTTTTTGGCAACCGTCCACTACAAATAGTCTCCTTTGTACTAGTTATTAGTATTAATTAATAAATCGCAATCAATTATCTAGGACAGTTGTATGGTTAACCTTGTTTTGGAGCTAGCCGTAATCCTTCTCCAGTCAGAAAAATTAGCGGGGTTAATTAACAGGTAATGTCACAATAAATCTTGTCCCTTTTCCTAGCGTGCTTTCTGCTGTAATACTCCCATGATGTATCTCGGCAATTTTCCGGCAGATAGCTAATCCCATCCCTGTACCTTCATAGTCTCTACGACTATGGAGACGTTGAAAAACATTGAAGATGCGATCAAGATACTTTTCTTCAAAACCAATGCCATTATCTTCAACGATGATTTGACACAGTTCAGAACTAATGACAACTTTATCTAATTGATTATTTAATAATTGACTATAAATTTTAACCACAGGTGGTACTTGTTGACAGTGAAATTTGAGAGCGTTGCCAATCAAATTTTGCAATAATTGGCGCATTTGTAGAGGATCAGCTTTAATTATGGGTAATTCACCTACTTCTACATGTCCTCTAGTTTGTTGGATACGCACTTCTAAATCAGACAATACTTCTTTGGTTATTTGTGCTAAATCTACTGGTACAAAAGCCTGTGCCTTAGTAGTAACTCGTGAAAGTTTTAACAAATCTTCAATTAACGTTTCCATTCTCTCGGCTGCGTTCTGCATCCGTTCCAGATAGTCCAACCCTTGTTCAGTTAAAGTTGCGCCGCAGGTGGCTTTAAGTCGCTCTCCAAAAGTCTTAATCTTACGCAGTGGCTCTTGCAAATCGTGAGAGGCGATAAAAGCAAATTGTTGCAATTCTTCATTAGAACGGGTGAGTTCTTTCCGCTGACGAGTTTCTTGTTCTAAAATGTAGCTCTGAGCTAAAGCAATACCTATTTGATCTGCCAGTTGTCGCAAAAGTTGAATTTCCCAATCAGTCCACTCGCGGGAATGTGTACACTGATGGGTGATGAGCAGTCCCCAAAGTTGATTTTGGCGAAAAATTGGCACAACAAGGTTGGCTCTAACAGCAAATTTTGCTAGCAATTCAATGTGGCAAGGTTGGATATCTGTCTGATAAATGTCATTAATTACACAAATGTTACCTTGTCGATATTTCTCGATGTATTTTTCCCAAAAGCAAGGGTCGATAATGTGCTGTCCCAAAAGGACAGGTAAACCGAGAACTACTGCTTCTTCAACTACGATGAAAGAACCATCGGATTTGAGCCGCAAAATTAAGACACGATCTGCGTGTAGTAGTTGTTGGACTTCTGTAACACTGGTTGGGAGAATTTCCTCAATGCGTAAAGACTGGCGAATTTTGAGGGTGACATCCGCGAATAATTGCGATCGCCAGTTTTGACGTTCTAATTCTGCTTGAGCGCGTTTGCTCTCAGTGATGTCCACCATCCCGCCAATCATTCGCACTGGCTTACCTGTATCGTCATGAACAACATAACCCCGATCAAAAATCTCAGCATAAGAGCCATCACTACGGCGAAAGCGATACTCATTTGACCAGAATTTTTCACCACTATCAATCACAGCCCGCATGTGAGTAGCAATTCTGTATTTATCATCTGGATGCAGATTTTCCAGCCACCAGTAAGGGTTGGAATTTACTTCTGCTGTCGAGTAACCAAAAAGTTTCTCCACAGCTAAATTCCACCACACTTGATAAGTGAGCAAATCCCAGTCCCACACAGCATCATTAGTAGCACGGGCGACTATCTGGAACCGTTCTTCACTTTTTTTGAGTGCCTCTTCTACCCGGTGGCGCTCAATGGCTGTAGCCAGAACATTGGCCACAGCTTGGAGAAAATAAATATCATCTTTGGTAAAAGTAGACTTTTTGTTTGTGTGTGCCCGTAAAACCCCAAATGGTATCTCTTTGCCATGAATGACAACGCTAACGTTCCCCATCCTTTGCTGATCATCCAGTAGACTTGTTTCTAGAAATAGCTTTTCTGTGTAGAGGTTCTCACTCAAAATTGGCTCTGGCGAAAATCGGGTGCTGAAAGCGACATTGTTCACTGGTTCCTGTTGCCAACCCACCTCTGCTTTTAGCATTAATGTATTACCATCTGGGAGAAGTTCTAAAACCTGGCAAGAGTGAATCTTGAGGCATTGGGCAACAAGTGTCACACACAAATTCATCAGCCTGCTCAAATCTGTATCAGCTAGTGCTATTTGACTGAGTTCTGCTACTATTGCTTGCTGCTGGGCATAAGATTCTAACTTTTCTGCTGCTTGTTTGCGCTTAGTAATGTCCATGTCTACCCCAGACATTCGCACAGCTACTCCCGATGCGTCGCGCCAGACTACTCCTTTGCTGACTAACCAGCGAATACTACCATCGGGTAGCACAGCACGAAATTCGATGTCATATTCTGCTCCTGCTTCAATAGCCTGCATGACCGAGTAGTTGACAAAATCGCGGTCTTGGGGGTGAATGCTGCGAATAAAACCTTCATAAGTACCATCGAAAGCATCTTTTTCTAAGCCCAACAGTGCTGCTTTGTGATCTGACCAAGTCACTTTGTTGGTGGTGATATCCCAGTCCCAAGCACCCATTTGGGCAGCCTCTAACGCTATTTGCAGTTGTGCTTCCCGTCGTTTTGCGGCTTCTGTTTGCTGCCGCAATTCCTGCATAGTGCGATTAGCTTCTAGGAGACGGCGCACTCTTTGACTTAATACTGGCCATTGAATCGGCTTGGTAATCAAATCAGTTGCACCCACAGCAAAAGCTGCTGTCACTGATGCTTGATCGTAAAGAGCAGTAATCATCACGATCGGTGTAGTGTCAGCATTGGGGAGTTTTTGCAATTCAGCACAACACGTAAAGCCATCCATCACTGGCATTAAAGCATCTAACAGCACTAAGTCTGGCTTTAAGCGGATACAAGTAGCGATCGCCTCTGAGCCATTACTAGCCTCTGCCACTTGATAACCTGCTTCTTCCATCAGATCACATAGATGTATTCGTGTTAAATCGTCATCGTCTACAACCAGAATCAAGGCAGAATCTTGTTGAGTCATGTTTTATTTGTCAGTGGTCAGGAGGTAGGAGTCGGGAGGTGGGAGTCGGGAGGTGGGAGTTATATCATGTGCGGCTGATTAGTTATAATTTCTCCATCTGTGTAAAAATCTGCTCCCTGACCCCTGCTATATCCCAACGATAATTATTTACGCCAACCTACCTAATTTTATCTTGATGTTGGGTATTGGGTGTTATGGACTCAGAGCCATCATTAGCCGCTATGATTGGCAATTATGATTTTGTCAACTACCCACACTTCGGAATAGTAGAAGTGTGGGCTGCCGATCTCATCGACAGCTGAGGAATGATTCCGCAAAGCTCCACTCAGAATGACTTTTTATACCTGATAAAACTTTTCAAATATGCTCTTAGGCAGAAAAGACTCATCGCTCTTTGCCCTTTATACTAAAAACGGTTTAGAACTGTCATTCTGACTAAAGGGAAGAATCTCCGAGATACTTCTCTTCACTGCGTTACGCTCAGTATGACAAAGTTCAGCTTTTATCCGTTTGTAGTATAACAATGCCTATTCAAGCATTTTAAACAACTTAGTAAAGCGGGTAATTCTCACATATTTATGTATTTATGACGTTATTTTTGGACTAGTAATACTTATGACAAACAATCTGAAGTCAGTTCTGAAAAATACATTGACTTCTCCCCTTAAATCTAGAGAAGAAGATAGCTTTGCTATTACCTTAGCACCATTGTCTTTTGAAGAAATATATGCTAAGGCCGATGATGCCGCTAATGGTGCTGTAGTGATCATGAGTGGGATGGTTCGTAATCAAACTGATGGTAAACCTGTAGTTGCTTTAGAGTATCAAGCTTATGAACCAATGGCGTTGCGGGTATTTTGGCAAATTGCTGCTGACATTCGCTCTCTGTGGCCTGATGTCAATCGGGTAGCGATTTATCATCGCATTGGGCGTTTGCAAGTTGGCGCCATCAGCGTTGTGGTGGCAGTGGGTTGTCCCCATCGAAGTGAGGCTTTTGAGGCTTGTCGCTATGCTATTGACACCCTCAAACATAATGCACCCATTTGGAAAAAGGAGCATTGGCAAGATGGTTCGAGCAGCTGGGTAAATATTGGTGCTTGTGAACAGAGTTGATAAATGTTGACGGTTGACGGTTAAAGACTATACTTCGACTGCGCTCAGTCACTATAATGAGGATGGACATCCAAAAGGTGAGTATTCGTGCAACATAACTCAATCCAAAATCTAAAATCCAAAATCCAAAATTGAGTCACCTAGCAGCCACCAAAGTCTGAGATGTTGCAGTTTTCTGCCGCACCGACTGCCCAGTAATCAGTTCTACCACATCCAATCCATTGCTAATTACACCCGGAACACTTGGATACCCAGCACTCGCCCCCACCAAGAAGAGGTTAGACAACTCTGTGATGTATCCCAGACGATTTAAACCAACCTGTCGGGGCACTAATTTCGCACCATAAATATTACCCTGCGGTTGTCCTAAATAAAACTCACTCGTAGTGGGTGTACCATAAACTTTCATCCGAGCGTAGTTATCCACATCAGGAATCAAATCTCGCACACTAGTCATAATCTGCTGATAGACTTCCCGCTTTTTGGCTTTATAAGCTTCTGGGTTGGTCTTGTGCAAATCTGCAAAAGGCTCGTAAGCACAGACTGTAGCAATCTCTAAAACATGATGTCCCTCAGGTCCCATCCCCGGCTCCTGAGATTTCATCGTGGGACAAGAAAGGAAAATCCACGGGTGACTCAAGTCCCCTGCCAGTTGTTTTTGATATTCTTGATTGAGGTTGCCTGTGGGATAGTACCAGATATTCCAGTTGCCAATACCATAGCGTTGCGGGTTGAAGCGGCTATCTAAACCCAAATAAATATTGAAAGCACTAGCCGAGTATTCATAACTAGTAAGGCGTTGACGTTCCTTTTGGCTTAACGCTTCAATATCATGCATCAACTCTACTGTTAATTTGGGGTCGAGGTCGCTGATATAAGCTTTTTCGGCACGATAGACTCTGCCATCAGCCATAACGCTGTGGATAACATTGTCACTAACTTGAATATGTTCAACTGGCGTTGAGTACTTAATCACACCTCCGCCATCTGTAATTACATCAACAATTGTGTCAACAAAGTGTTTAAAGTGATATTTAGGATAATAAGCACCTTCTGAGTAATCCCAAACCAGCGCAGTGTGAGTAATCAAGGCGATTTCTGCGGGTGGTAAAGCATAGTCACCACTTTGTCCTGCTAGTATTGCTTGTAGTTTGGGTGATAACCCCACATAGTTATACAAATCTTGTAGATTCCAAGTCCGCTTCCAAAATAAATTCCAATATTTTGGCAACTTCAACCAGTCAAACCACTTCTGATCAAACCAGTGTACTTCCTGCACCAGATTATGCATTTCTTGATGGAGTCGTTTAATCTCATCGCAGTAGCGGTTAATAGCGAGAGTTTCTTCGGGAAAAGTAGAGAGCAAACGTGTACGCAGACTTTCCCAGCCCAGCGGAATTTTGAAGTCTACCTCTGGGGTGATGACTCGGTCGATACAATCTGGGTCAAGGCTATTAAATGGTATATCGCGTTCAATATAGTCAAGAAATTGAGCTATGCTGCGACCAGAGCCGCATTGCGAAATATAATGCACATCAGCACAAAAGCTGTATTCACCATAATCAAAGGTGTGACAGCAACCACCTGGCAAATAATGTTTCTCCAAAACTGCCACCCGATACCCTTGTTTGGTTAAGCAGGCTGCGGCTGAAAGTCCACCTAATCCGGCTCCTAAAATCACATAATCGAAGATTTCCATTTCAGTCTCCTTTGGTAATCTTGATATCTCTTGATTTCGGCGGTATGGCTCTTGATGGCAGTTTTCTGGTTATAGAAGTGACAAAATAATCTGACCGTAGTTGAAAACTGGCGATCGCATCAAGCCTATTTGAGTTAGTCTGGACTGCTGATCAAAATCTCTGAGATTCTTCAATCCTAGCAAGTATGGATGAGTAACATTTCAACCTTTAGTTAGATTCGGGTTTTGTCATTTGTCATTGGTTATTGGTTATTAGTTATTTCTCCCCAGTACCCAATCCCCAATCCCTTTTCATCCGATGCTGACTAATTTCCGTTACAATCTCTCGAAAGACTAACTATGTGCAACAGTTTATCCCCGTAACTCTCTTCGCATAAATTCTAGTAGCAGCAAGTAGTTTTTTAGTAAAAGCGAATTTTTCACAACCACGTTGAGAGGATACTAGATGGGGGTAAAACCGCGACCAAAAGACAATCTACAGCAGATATGGATTGTACGCTGTTTCGCTACAGTGCTGCTCTTTGGTCAAGTCTTGCTGCATTTTCTCCAAGGGAAAACTTATTACCGCAAAATTCTGGAACACATGGTGACTGCTGGCCCTGCTTCTATCCCTCCAGTATTGCTTGTCAGTTGTTTTGCAGGGATGATTTTCACGATTCAAACAGCGAGAGAATTAGTGCAATATGGTGCTGTTAATGCCGTAGGAGGTGCTTTTGCTCTAGCCTTTTGCAGAGAATTAGCGCCAATTTTAACTGCTAGTATAATTGCCGGACAAGTAGGCTCTGCTTTTGCAGCAGAAATAGGTGCAATGCGAGTCACAGAGCAAATTGATGCACTTTACATGCTGAGAACAGATCCTATTGATTTTCTAGTAATTCCTAGAGTCATCGCTTGCTGCTTGATGACACCCTTACTGACAATTTTTGCTTTAGTCACAGGCATTATTGGTGGAGCTTTTGCAGCAACACAATTTTACCAAATTGTTCCAGAGACATTTTTAGAATCAGTCAGAGATTTTTTAGAACCCGCAGATTTGTGGATTATTTTGCTGAAAGGGTTTATTTTTGGTGTGATTGTTGCTGTCAACGGCTGTAGTTGGGGACTAACTACCAAGGGGGGAGCCAAAGAAGTAGGAGAATCGGCAACAACAGCAGTTGTCACTACTTGGGTATCAATCTTTATCATGGATTTTTTACTAACTTTGGCGCTATTTGAGAAGCCTGCATTTTAAATGTCAGAAGAATCTTCAAGAGTCAAATACCAAAACCATTAAGCATTATCATGTTCAAATATGAATAAATTTAAAAAAATATTTCTTATTTAAATTTTCCTCACAAGTTCCTCATATTTCAACATTATTCTCAAAATATAAAACTTGGAGTGAGATTTGGATGCTTTTATAGGAATCTGGTTTGATTTTTGAAAAAACTCCGTACATGCAAAGCTAATTGTAGGCTGGGCAATACCTACCCTACTAGCATGTCTAAAATTGCGGGTAAATTAATGGCTGAAACCCAATAAAAACTTCATTTTTTGGGTTCGCATTGCCCACATTTTTAGTCTATAAGACTAGTATTTGATTTTTGAAATCTTACGTAGTAGTAGGGTGGGCAATGCCCAGCAAAAACTGGAATGCGGTGGGCATTGCCCATCCTACAAATACTACAGATACTTAGATTTTTTCAAAAATTAAATCGGATTCTTATAGATATGCCACTACGTTATTTAAAAATCAAATACGAGTCCTATATCAACTTACCATCACAATTTGTAATAAACCTTTTTAATTAATTAGAATTACAGAAAAATATGAATTACTGTCCTTGTTGTTCTGGGCGACTTTTGCCGCACATACGCAGTTCTCAGCTTTACTGGTTTTGTCGCCACTGTTGGCAAGATATGCCACTAATTTTTAGCAAAGACTTGAATTTATTACCAAATATTGTTACTGGAGAGGTGCCTCATCAGGTTCATCAGCGAAAACTCGCTAATATCAATGTTTACACAAGTCAAGGGCAAATCGTCAATAGCCGAATCAGAGGACAAGAGATACTGCTTGTATAAAGCAATAAATATTTACATTTGCGACTGCTCAAAAATGTTTACAACCCTCGAATTCTCTCGAGGGCTTTATATTTTGAGATTTTGATTTTCAACTGTAAATTTATTGGGAGTACTGTTAATTTAGGTTACTGGTTACATACAGCTTCAATCTTGGTCCCAATCTTCGCTACCTAACAAATCAATAATCCTATCTCTGAGCAAGAATTCATTATTTTCTAGCTCAAGCTCAAAAAAAGCCCAATCACGTTCGCCAATGTATTTAAAGAGCGAATAAATTGGCTGCTGACGACTCACAAGCCCCTTTTTCAGCAGTTGACGTACTTCTTCTTTGATCACCTCAATATCATATTGAACAGCAGTATCCATAACTTGTCACCTCCCTTATGCAAAAGGAATTAAGACTCTAGACAAGAATTATTTTGCCCATCCTTTAAACTTATCAAAAATTCGGGAAGAAATTGTAAAAAATAAAAATCATAATATTGACTTTTACTAACTGCAAAATTCACTAAAATTTAGCGTGATGCACGAAAGAGTACACGCCCTGGTGACTCCTCCTGATTAATTCGTGCATATACCCGAATACAGGTCAATACTTCTCCAGGAATGCCTCCACAATCCAGTTGCAGGTCATCTTTAGTGAAAGCACAGATATCAGCATAAAGTCCTGATAATTGGCGAATCCGCACATTGTTACCGACATTTATTGCCCTGTCAGCTACTTTTTTCAACATCCGCCGCGATTCTTGTTGTAGCTTTCCCCACCAAGAATAGCGTTCGGCTGGTGGGACAAATACTAAAGAGTGTATGGCCTCATCTATATCAATCCAAGCTCGTAAAATTAACAGCGGATCAGCAATTTCTTCAGCTTTTTGAGTGCGCTGGAAGCGGTCTATTAAAGCGTCAATATACTGAATCTGCTGTTCTGGCTTGAAATGTAAAGATATCACATCGAAGCTAAAAACACTCTTTAAGGCATGATATAAATCCGGTTCAATTTCAATAAACTTGATACACAAAAGCAGGAAGCCAGCTAGTAGATATAAATCTCCAAATTCACAACCTTGGACAATTTCGGCATCTAATAGCGCTTTTTGAGATAAGCACAACCCTTTAGCTCGAATAGTACCACTGAGTCCAGGGTAAATTATTTCATCTCGGATGAAAGGTAGTTGGTAGAGATCAGAATTGTTTTCCATCGCACCAGCTTCTTGAGCCAGTTCCAAAGCTCGTTGTCGCCACGATGTAGCCATATCTTCTGGTATCCGCAGCAGCTTGCGTTGAATTTCATTCCACAAATCTGCGTCTGTCTGGCTTTGTAGCTGGGAATTTCCCAAATATAAACTGAGTTCTGGATCAGAATCAAAAGCTGCTCGCAGGTGACTTAGTTTTAATTCGTTATTTGAGTCTGATGGTGGAGGTGGGAGGGGCACAGGTTGCAAAAGGTGATGGAGTTCTTGCAGAATTTCATCACATATTTCAGCACCGGGATCATCGGGGGATGCTATCCGCGCCTGAGTTAAAGCGGCCTCTATTCCGTGTAGGCTAAATCTTAGTAAGCGAGATAATTCTGAGTTTTCTATTGCTAATAGCTGACGTAGGTGTTGCATGATGTCGCCTCTGGATTTACTCGCTGCGTGTGTTATTTGTCATTTATTATTTGTTATTTATTATTTGTTGGTGGGCAATGCCCACCCTACTGAAAATTAATGGATGCCGCAAAAGGGGTCGCGTTCTTTATCGACTTCGTTGGGTTGTAATTCTAGTTCAGCACGAAAAACGCATCCTGCTTGCTTGAGGGATTGTTGATTATTCGATGTCCAGTAGGGTATCTCACCAGCGTGCATCCGGAGGATGCCTTTGTTGTCGAGGGTGACGCGATATTGGCAAGGGTAATCTGTGCTGACATCTGGTTTACTCAATGCGCCAATTCGTATCCATTTTTTGGTGTTAGTTTGGGCATCTGTTTGATAAACATAGAAGGTATGCTGACTATTTTGAGGAAAGGGGGGCAAGGGTTTACTAATTAATCCGGTTCCTGGTTGGGGTGAACCATCACGCAAATAGTGGAATTCTTGCAGCGACTGGCTATGATTGTTGTCTATTTCAAATACTAAATGATAAGCATTTGGTTGATCAACAGTTGCAGATTCAATCACATTAATGGCAATATCACCATCAGTTAGGTCTTTTTCAGGGCGTTCAATGGCGATATTCCACTTTAATTTATCTTCAGCAAATAGGGCAGAATTTTCTGTGACTGCAGATATTGCCGAACCTACATCAATGCCAGAAACATCAATTAAATAATGGGGATTTCCTTGAGAAAGTAGGACGCTAAACTCGAGGGTTTGATCAATTTCAAACTGGACTTTAATTTTTCTGAGAAACTCACCCTCTTCCATGCCTAGTTTTTCCATGAGGCTTTTACCATCGAAGCTACCCCAGAGGCGTAAATCTCCATCTTCGTAGTCTTGACGGTAAATAATGTTGGTTAATTGTATCCCTTGCCACGCAGTACGTACTTTGGCTACACCTTCCCCGGCAGCTAGTTGATAAAGTTCCTGTCCGGCTTTAAATATCGGTAGTAGTTCGTTACTTTGGGTTTTGCGTTTGAAGTTGCAAGGTAGGTAATAAAACAGGTTTTTGACGTTAATTTCTAGCTGGTTGGCTCCTTTACGCAGTAAGCCTTTGGACTCTTCTGGATCAAATCTCAGTCTTCGCAGCTTTTCGGCATAACAGGCACCGGCGGAGGTGGCTAGCTTGGTAAATTCCAGCACAAAGGTGATGCGCTCTGAATTCCAGACAAAATATGGAGATTTGCTAAATTCCTGGTAAATGTGGTGTTGTACAAGGTCAAGATTGCAAGTTTTGCCAGATAAAATTAACCAATCAACTTTTTGTGTGGTGTGACGTAGGCGACTTTCCATCAAACCTTTGGCAATACCGATCGCTTCTTTAATTGCAGAAGAGGCTGCTCTGGTAAATTGTAAGCTATCGATGGTGACGGAGATGCTCTGAGGATCTCGCATCTGGTATTTAATCGCACTTTGGGTGAGGAGTTCGGAAATTTGCTGTTCAGAGAGGGTGAAGCTTAAGAGGGAAGAGTCTTCTGGTGGCTTTTGTCCGAGTTTGAGTTTGGCAACTTCTGCATGATCCCACAAGGTATAAAAAGTTTGCAGGCGTTGGGGTGCTTGTTGCCAACGGGTAGGTAATACTTTCTCTGCGGTATCTAGGGCATCTTTGTAAGCAGCGTCGCCTTCTGGATTCTCTTTATCTAAACATTTCAAAATGCTGCCACTTTTGAATTGCCCTTTATCTAGAAAACGCTCGTTTAATTCGGAGTTAATTAAATCTTCGAGCTTTTCACTGGCTAAATCACCTGTGGTAACTGCTGTTAAGAGAAAATCAGCGATCGCCACTTTTAAAAGTCTAAATATCCGTAGGGTAATTAATTCACCACCTAGCTGTAAATGACCTGATGAGCCTAATAGTTTCGGCGTAAGTTTATAATATCTTCCCCCTAAACCTCTATCTTCATTGTCAGCAAAGAAGGGGGTTTTATCTTCTAAAGTTAATTCGATTAAGGCTAAGTCTGTGGTTCCCCCACCAATATCTAAAACTAAAACGTTTTGTGACCATTTATTGCCATCTTGACGACAACGGGTTTTGAAGGACTCTATTCCAATGTTGAGATTGCCGCCAAATTCGCGCCACAAAAAGAATATTGCCACAGAAACGGCTTCATCATAAGCAGTTTGAACGTCATCAATTCCCAACTTTTCAACTAGTTCCCTAACTTCCTTACGCACAACTGGCGGGGCGACGGTGGGATAGGTGACGACAGCAGTGAGAAAGTCACCTTCAGAAAACCTGCGTCTAGCGCGTTGGCGGTAGTCTTCAGTTAAATCAATCAGATGTCCCCAAGCTGCTTGCACTAACTCGTTAACATTAATTGTTTCTTCTTTGCCATCCAAAATTACTGGAAAAGACCTATCTTGACCAAAGTAACGTTTAGGTGAATGGTGAAATCTGCTGATAATTTCTTTTAAAGAACTGCTGGTTCCTTGAGCGATCGCCTTTTTGCGATTATCGCTTGCTTCCCTACCCATCCGCAGTTTTAAATTGACTATTTGCGAAATTTCTAACTCGCTTTTAATTTCGGTGCTGCGGCGATCAATATCTAAAACCACGGGAATTAAATTTTGTGATTCTAGGGTAGGTACACGGAAAACTTCATGATAAATTTGATAAAGTTTTTTGCTGACGGCACGACGAAAGCGATCGCTATTACCTAAACACAGTTCAATTTGGCGAATTGCTTCTAAAAATCGCTCTTTGTTATCACTCTCAAAAACTTCACTTAATTGACTTGGTTCTATCTCCAAATTTTTACTGATATCTGCAATGAATTTTTCCCAATCACTAGCACTCACGTCTGGTAAAGCCACGCCAGCCGGGGAACTGAGCCATTGAGACAAGCGATCGCGCAATCGCACTTCTTGTTCTTTGGGTAAAACTTCGGCGATCGGGACTTCAATCGGATCAAAGAGTGTCACCGTAGAGTTAGATGTGCCAAAATCTAAAGCAAACCATCCTGGGAATCTTTTTTGTGCTTTCTCATTTTGTGGTTTTTCGCTATTATTAAGTTGAAAAGGGTTCATTATAGTATCCATTTTTGTTATTTGTTGAGTTGATTGCTGCTCAATATTTAGTGGTGACCACAAATGACAAGAAGCCCCAATATGCTTTCGCATAGAAAATGCTGGATTGCCAGCAGCATCAGAATCAAAATATTCAACAATTACCAACAAAGTACAGTTGATTGGTTCTGTTAAAGTCTGTGTTATTTGACAAGAATATTGCCCCAACTGCCCCAAGTTAGAAATTTTAGTTGGTATGATGGAATTGAATTGTTTATAAGTGTCTTGAATTCTCGCTGCTAATTCTTTGGGTGTACCTCTAACAGTACAAACAATTCGGGAAATATGGGGGATATTGCTGCCAGAAGCCACAATTTGGACAGGAGGAATATCCAAATCATTGTTTTCTTTAATCCGCAATTGGTAACGAGGTGAAAGCTGAATTTCTACAGGCATTTTCTTCAATAAGCAATAGCTGTAATCTCAGAAAGAATCTGTAACCAAGTAGGAACAGCTACCTCACTTGGAGAATCTCCAGCAGCAATAAACCTCAGCAAGTTTTCCTTTTTGGAAATATTTTGCAGACTAGGAATAATTTGATCTAAAATGCCCTCTAGCTCAGAATTAACTTGTTGATTAATCTCACTCACATATTGCACCAGGTGGAGGGTAGCGCTAGCAGTAATTTCATCCCTCAGTCGCAGCACAAATAGCTGGTGATTGGCGGATCTGGGTAAACTTTGGTTTCTCTCTGGTGCCCAATCAAAGATTTGCCCAATGTTGTGTTTTTCATCTTGACGTGCTAAGGGAAAAATTGCTTCCGGGGCGATCGCTTTTTCTTTGCTTCTAATTTCTGAAATTATGGCGTCTTTCCATTCGGTAGGATCTGATCCTAATAGCAGTTTATAAAATAAATCAGCGGCTTCCACACCAAATTTTGCTTCAATATCTTGTTCCTGTTCTGGGTTGAGAATTGCCTTTAAATGGTCGCGTTCTAAGGCTATCTGATTTGATAATTTGTTTAACAAGTCTACAGTTGCTTGATGGATGCGATCGCGGGCGAAATCTTCTAGTTCTTTGATAGTTTTGGCAAATGCTGGATAAAAATCGTCGCTTTTAGTGGGAAGTGTACTATTAACTTTATTTTCCCGCCCAAATAACTTTCCGGCTGCACCTTTAGATTCGGCGATCGCTATGACACCATTATTAGCTTTGTTAAACAACAAAGTCCATTGATTC
This sequence comes from Calothrix sp. PCC 7507, assembly GCF_000316575.1. GTDB lineage: Bacteria > Cyanobacteriota > Cyanobacteriia > Cyanobacteriales > Nostocaceae > Fortiea. The sequence continues at coordinate 4,436,511 of NC_019682.1, forward strand.
CAATCAAGTATCCGATAAGTTAGCTCGTCTTTTACCACGTCACTAACCCCAATCCCACGTCTATCTTTCAGTGGTTCTTTTCCTAAATCTTTGAGAAAATTCCGATAGGTTTTATCTAAGCTTTCGATAGCAGTCCGAAATTCAAGTAAAGCCGGACTCTCTCCTGTCGGAATACCTTGCTCGTGAATTTCTTCCAGAATATTCCTCAAGTTATCTTGTTCTTGACGCACAGTATTAGCTGCTCTTTGAGTGTCTTCATACAGTTGCTTCAGACCATGATTAGCTACGTGGTTTTGAATTAATTCTCGCAACTTGGAGATACTCCCATCTTGAGCAAAATAACCTAGCTGTCTGCCTAGATGATTGCGTGCATCTGCTGCTAGTAATCGTTCGCTTAAGCGCCCCCATTTTTCTTGTAATCGCTTAGAACGGTCTATGTAATTAGGATAATCTAAGTTAGCCAAAAACTCCGGTGAACCGGCTTTAACTGTAGTAGAACGTTTAGCTAAATCAGCTAATCCTAATAGTGGTGATAGTAAAACAACGCGGTCTTTTTGGGTGGTAAATGCGCCAGCACCGTCAATAGTTGTTTGCAGAACTTTGAGTTTTTGAAAAACGCTTGTTGCATCTAAATTATTGTGAGTATGATCGTCAATTAGTTGATCGAGTTCTCTTTCACCGCCCTCGCTATCTAAAGGTAGTTGATCAAAGCGCCCTACCCCCACAAGAATCAGATCCTTCAAGTCTTGTCCTGGGCGCTGCTGCTGCATCATGGTGAATATTTTATTGGCGCGATCGCTTCCGGGGGATTTACCATTCAGCAACACTAAAATTGTCTGGACTTCTGCTAATTCTCGTAGTGATAAAAAAGTGTCCCTGGCTCCCGAATTAGCAGCCCCTAACCCCGGAAAATCTAAGAGAATAAATTCTGAAGCACCTGTAACATCCCAAATTTCCCGCGATATTTTCACTTCAATATCAACGCGGCGAATTAGTGGAAAGCTGTTCTGTAATAGCTTGATTGCTAGCCTCTGGGGTGGACTGGGTAGTCGAATGTGCGCCGGTGGTAAATCTTCAAAACTCAGAGTTTGGATTGCCATTGGCTGTTCAGCTAACTGTAATCCCTCACGGGCAGTGGTAGGATCAATCTGGTAATGTCCACCACACATTGCCTCTCCGTAAGATTGATACGCACGCACAAATAATACTAATTCCCGCAATAAATAGCGTAGCTCTAAATTGTTACTACTATTCCATGTTTCCTCACACCAGTTGAGAATATCTTTCCCGGCTTTGAGTTTTGATAGCAGTGCTGGTGGAAGTCCAGCTGCAATTGTGCGGCGGTTTGCTTCTCCTAGCATAAAGCGCAGACATTCATCCACCCCGTCACGATCGAGATACTCTATAGTGAAATTACTCACTTGTGTTGTCGCAAAAGTATCTTGTGGGATAATATGAATGGCTGTGACGTTTCCTGTCGTGGGGTTTTCACTGACTGGCAAAGCGTCTGCATACCCGATTAAGCTGCCTAAAAGTAAAGTTTTCCCACTGCTAAATTCACCCATCACACCGATTTTCACTGGTGAAGTCGCCAACTCTATAGTTTTCTGTGCAGCTTCCCGCAGACGCGCTAGACATTCATCGAGGCTAGCTGGCACCCAATCTTCTTGTTTAGAGGGGTACTGGGGTACTGAGTCTATTTTCTGGAGGATGTATTCGCCATACTCTTGCAAACGCTCTAGTTTTTCCAGTTCCATAGAATAGTTTCCCCCCTTAGATAAATTTCTGTGAGTTTTATAACACAAAAAATGCGATCGCTAACCATTGATGCACTATTTGGCATTTCTCTCTATCAGTTTGCGATGCCAGCATGATTCATCAGTAAAAGTTCAGGCATTTTTACATGTTTTAACATAATTATGTTTATTGCAGGAGACAGCAGGCAACAGGGAAAGAACTAGCCCGAATAATCGGACTCCTTGTTCAGGATCGTGATGTCAAGCTCTACTGGACAATCGTCTACGCTGGACTTTAAATCAATTAGCTTACACAAGTGTATAAGTCGATTGCAGGTAAACCTATCTAAAAGTAGAAGCAGGAAAAACAAATTACCTTAAGTTCCTACTTCTCCCGGATTTCTCACAAGTTAGAAAAAATCATTGGCATTAGCAAAATTTAGGATAATTTAATTGATACATCATCAAATTGGATTCTAAAACAGGATACAGCAGTATTAAGACTTAACCTATAAGAATAAATGCATACAATATAAATCTTAAATACTGAGGCAATAACTCTTTAAACATAACAATAAACATAGTAAAACTAGGGTTGAATCCAGTAAAACAACCCAAATTTTAAGCTAATAATTATAAAATTATAATTCCAACTAAGAGAAAATTAACCAGGGCATTTTAGCCGAGATAAATAATTATAAGCTGTTGCGAAAATCTCTTTGTAGGGGTAAGCATTACTAATTGCAATCAAAACCCGTCGGCGACTAACAGTAATAATTGCTCCTAATTTCAATAACTTTGTACGGATAGTTCCAACTTGAGCATTTTGGAGTTCGGTTTTTGCCAAACATTTCTCTCGGAGGGCATTCATCAAAATATAAGCTATGGAAGTAAACCACAGACGTAATTGATTACCAGCAAATGTATGAGTACTAGTTCTGTCACTTTTTAATTCTAATTTTTGTTCCTTGAAACAATTCTCTATATTGCCTCGTGGACAATATTTTTGAGTATAAAGCCGTCCTGGCGGTACTTTTTTACTAGGGAGTGAAGTCACGACAAAGCGAGTATTTACTCCTTCATTGCTATATTCAATTTTTGAGACAACGCGGCGATTACGGCTCCAACTTAAGAAAGTTTTATAATCGAGAGAACAATACCAAACTGAGCTATCAACCAATGCTGTTGCTTGTTTTTTTAAGTCATCTGACGGAGTAAATAAGGTTTCAAAAAACTCTACTACGGTTTCAATTTTTTGCGAGTATTCCAGAAAAGCTCGGTATTTAGTTGATTGAGACAGTTGAATTAGCCGACTGTTTTGTGCCAATCCAAACACATAATCTACTCCGATTTGAGATTCGCACCAACTCATAATATCTTCTCTCGAATATGCACTATCTCCACGCACAAGAATTTTCACATTACTCCAACGTTCACGTATTAGTTTAATTACTCGTTGTAATTCTGGCAATGCCTCTTCTGCCGGATCTACATTTGAAGCACGTAGTTTTGAGGCTAATAAATGTTTCCCACAGAAAATATATAGGGGAGCATAGCAATACCCTTTATAGTAAGGGTTAAAGAAAGATTTTTCTTGATTACCGTGTACTAAGTCATCAGTAACATCCAAGTCTAAAACTATTTGTCGTGGTGGTTTCTGAAAGGATTCTAAAAATATTTCAACCAGCAGTTTTTCTATTGCTTCTGCATCATGCTCAATTCGATGATATCGACTCTCGGCTCTATTTGAAACATCTTCTGGACAGTGTTCAAGACGATTTAAGGTACTTTTTCCGGCCATTTTAACTGGTTCTTGTCCCGAAGTAATGGATTTTCCAACGGAGAGCGCAAACATCACATCATGACGTAAAGTTTCATGGTCATTGATGTCTTCATAACCCATTACTAAACCATATACTCTCTGTGCAATTAAACTACTGACCGAATGTTCAATTCGATTTTGTTCTCGGTAATCTTTAAAACATCCTGCTAGCCGTGATGTTATCTCCCTTTTTCGGTCTAGCTCCGCAATTAAAGTTACTCCGGCATCTGATGTTACAGTCTCACCGTTGAAATTAACTACGACTGGACATGACTTTACTGATTCAAATTGGAACTGTTCCGGTATACAACCTGTTTTATTGGGGGTCATGCTTAAAACTGCTGGAATTCATGTGCAATAGATATTTTGGCAGTTTTCGACCCCTATTTTTTTCGGCTTGTGAGAAATCCGGGTTATAGTGCATTTGTATTGATGCTTGAGATTTAGCCTTATTTCCTGCCTTAAATGTGGGAATTTTATTTTTTGTGTAGGAATTTTTGTATATTATGTATGCTTGAACGGTGACTTTAGTCATGGATGTATTTGTGACTTTTGTCAGGATATTTTTTTTAATAAAAGAGGTTTAATAATGTGAAGTAGAAACTAAATAATCTAAAATTTATGGGAATATCGGCTTTCAATAAGCATCTGATAATTCAGGGAAAGTTATGGCTTTTCCTATTTATATAAATGTTATTTAGTAACTCCTAATGATAGGTAAATTTCTTGGTAAAAAAATAATAAAAATGAGCTACTATGACTTTAATGAGCATTTCTGGTCGCCAAAAACTGTCTGTATTCAATCAAAATCAGGAAATTCTAGCCGAAAATCTTCTTACAAAAACTTAATTATTCTTGTCCCAATAATATTGATGCCTGTATGCATAGGCTTGTTAATAACAATTTTATTTAGAATCAGCAATAGCCATCTAGATAGAAATTTTATCAAAATAAATAATGTTGATGGTAATTGCTTGATGCTTAAAAGTAACAGTGGAATTCAAATTTATTGCTCTAACTTAGACTAATTTTAATAATTAAAAATTCAAAATTAATCGGAGAAACATACTCCCCGCAGTGATGGCGGCGATCGCTTTATTTGATTGAGATTTCCTCTAAGAAAGAGGGCGACATCTCACTAGCCGTAGTCTAGATTGGGCTATACATCAAGCGCATACTGCCAAAAGTGCTCCTCCCCTTCAAGCAACGAAATAGCGATCGCCTGGGCGTGCGGTTGCGACTTAGAAGCTCACTGGTGTTATCCAAAAAACGGCGAGTTTTGCACTTAGGCATCCATGCGATCGCAGTCCTTGTTATTCTCCCCACAATGGTAACGTAAAAATGTCATTAGCTTGTGGGACTTGCAAGGCAAAAATTTGCTGACGGAATTTCCGTGATTGGCTGTTCAGGGATGGAGATATTCGGTAAGTCAATATTTATCTACTGCGGCACGAAGTATTGAATACTAAAACTAAAATTATTCCACCTATAAATGAGATGAAAAGTAGCATCCAAAGCATTCTAGCTTTATCATTGACGATATCGTAAGCATCTTTCCTAAAGCTCAAAGAAAGCAAGCTAAAAGCAGCAAGACCATTTACTAAAAAAGAAATGCTTAATGCAATAACTAGAACAGTACACATCACATCTCTTTGTAGATTTAGCATAATTTTTCCTCGAAGGTAAAACCAAATACAATTACTCAGTATATTTAAACACAAAAAAATAGAAATCAAGGGCTAGGGCGATATCAATACTGCAAGGGAGGAATGGCACTAAGAAAAGCGCAAATCCTGAATATGGCTTTGGGTATAAATGAACTTTAATGTCATTAATAGCCTAGTTTTTTGACTACTACAGGAACTCTGTAATCATAGAAGTCACTCTCTGCTGTCACCATATAAAACTTATATGCAGTACCCTAATTGAGAAGTTATACCTACTGTGCGGACTGATGATTTAGAAATGCGATCGCACTTGGTAATTATTAACGTCTTCAGTATTTATTCGGATATGATTCACAACAAGGTAATATATAGTTAAAATACTCAATAAATACGGAGGCGCATCAGAGTACATTTATTTTTTAAGCAAAATCACCTTTAATTATGGTAGATTTTAAGCAAAAATTAAGTAATTATTAAATATATATATGAAAAATGCATTAAACTCGCTTCTAGAACCATTAAATAAACTTTCGGCATCTGAACAAATGGTTTTAGAAAATATAATGCAACCTGTTATATTTTCAGCCGGAACTTATATATTTAAAGAAGGTGGGATCGCGGATAGCTGTTACATCCTTAAAGAAGGTATAGTACGGATTGAAACGGCATCAGAGAATAATTCTAATTTTGTACTTAATTATTTGGAAGCTGGGACAATTTTTGGAGAAATAAGCGTATTAGATAAAATGCCTCGTTCGGCTACTGCTTATGCTCAAACAAATATAATAGCTAAAAAAATACTAATTAAAGAGTTAGAACTCTTATTAGAAACTTATCCAAAAATATTAGTTTGTCTCTGGGAAGTGTTTGGAAAAACTGCTGCCCTGAGAGTTCGTTCTTTGCAGGAATTGGCGATTAAAAAAAATAACTTCGAGATATACCCAGAAGTGGAAGAAATGCTCGATAAAGCTTTACAAGCTCAAAAAGAAATTCAAACTTGGTCTGAAGAACGTATAGATGCCTTATTACTCGTAATTGCTTCATCAGTTGCGGAACACGCCGAATCATTAGCAATAGCAACAGTAAAGGCTACTCGTGTTGGGGATATTTCGGATAAAGTTACTAAGAATAAAATTGCTAGCTTGGGTATTTATCGCTCGCTGGTTGGTAAATCTGGATGCGGATATATCTCAAATTATAAAATTAATAATGTTTGTGAAATAGCAAGTCCAATGGGAATTATTTTTGGCATGATTCCCATGACTAACCCAGTTGCAACAGCAGTTTTTAAAGCTTTAATTTGTATAAAAAGCCGTAATGCACTGATTTTAAGTTTCCCACTTTCTACTAAGAATGTTGGCACGTTAGTTTGTGAAATTATTCAGGAAGCTTTAATTCGGCAAGATGCACCTGTAGACCTGATTCAGTGGTTAAAACATCGTAGTTCCCGCGAACAAACAGAAATATTAATGAAGCATAAAAACGTCTCCTTAATTTTAGCAACAGGAGGCGCGAATATGGTGAAAGCTGCTTATAGTTCCGGAACTCCGGCAATTGGTGTGGGTCCTGCTAATACGCCTACCTTAATTTGTGCGGATGCAAATATTCAACATGCTGCCCGCAGTATTATTGTCAGCAAATCATTTGATAATGGATTGATTTGTGGTTCTGAACATAATTTAATAGTTGATGCACGAGTTAGGAAGAACTTTATTAAAGTATTAGAACAAGAAGGTGCAGCAATACTTACACAGGAAGAAAAAAGCTACTTTAGCACCGTTGCTTTTGAAGATCAATCGCATCGATTGCAAGCAAAAATTATTGGTCAGTCAGCGGCTAAAATTGCTGCTATGGCAAATATTAAACGCGATTATTCCATCAAAGTAATTATAGTTCCGAATGAATCTGTAAATTTAGATAATCCATATGCTTATGAGAAGATGGCACCGATACTGAGTTTATTTACGGTTCAAAATGAGATTGAAGGTATAGAGCTTTGTCGGAGGATATTACAGATAGAAGGGAAAGGACATACAGCCATTATTCACACAAAAAATAAGGCATTAGTGAGAAGATTTGGGTTAGAAATGCCAGCTAGTAGAATATTAGTAAATTCGCCAGGAGTACATGGAATTATAGGTTTGACAAGCGCTTTAGACCCATCATTCACATTAGGGTGCGGTACGTTTGGGGGAAATTCAACTACTGATAATGTTACTTATCGCCATCTTTTGAATTTAAAACGGATCGCATATTATCAAGCGCCAAAGTTTTTAGATCCAGAGATATTTAAAAATACATATCCCTGGTGGTTACTGCAATTACTGAACTTATTAAACTTTTTAAAACTCAATTCTTTAGTTACATTTATATCGCAACTAGTTTCGATTGAATTGAGAAGATAAAATTATGAGTAACCCAATACGTGTTGTCTGTCTGGGTGGTGGCTATGTTGCCATGTGGTTAACGAAAGCACTGCGAAATGCCATCATCTATAAAAAAGTCGAGATGATAGTTATCAGTCGAGATAACTATCATACTTATCACGGCTTTATTGCTGAGATGTTGACTGGAAAAATTCAACCTAGTCAGGTTGCAAGTCCAGCTAGAAGAATATTTGAACCCGCATATTTTTATAATGCAGAAATTGAGAATATAGACGTTATCAAGCAAGTTATTACTACTAGTCGTTCTCTAGATGGAAGGCAATATGAAGTATCTTACGACCATTTAGTGATTTCATTAGGTTCGGTGGATGACTTATCAAGGTATCCCGGTATTGCCGAACATGCAATGAAATTAAAATCTTTTAATGACTGTTATAACATCCGCAATCACATCATTCAAATGTTGGAATTAGCGGAAATTGAAACAGACGCAGAAGAGCGATCGCGTTTGCTAACATTTGTAGTTGCTGGAGGGAATTATGGTGGTATTGAAGTTGCAACTGAGTTAGCTGACCATTTCCGTATTTTGATTAAAAAAGAGTATCGGCAAATTGCACCTGATGAAATCAAGGTAATAGTTATTCATAGCGGGGAACGGATTTTATCCGAACTAGTATTACGGTTTCCAGAGTTGGTAAGGTATGCTGAAAACTTTCTCCATGAAGAATTCTCTAATTTAGAAATTATTACTAATACTCGTATTGTTGCCGCGACACCAGAAGAAGCAATACTTAGTAATGGAGAGCGAATTTCGACTCGGACAATTATTAGTTGTACGGGAACAGCACAATCACCTTTATTAGACAAACTCCCGTTGGAACGGGATAAATACGGCAAAATTGTTACAGATGAGTTTGTCCGAGTCAAAGGAACAAATAATGTTTGGGCAGGAGGAGATTGTGCTGCGGTTCCTTTACCAACGGGAGGTACTTGTCCACCCTTAGCTATTTATGCTTTGACTTGTGGCTATCAAATTGGTAGCAATATTCTACGTTCAATCGAAAGTAGAAAACTAAAAGCTTATAAATTTACTGGACTTGGGGATGCTGTTTCTCTGGGAAATCGTCACGCGATCGCACATTTAAAAGGTGTGCCATTATACGGGTTTAATGCTTGGGTTGCGTGGAGAATAGCTTTGTTTATTTTTGTGCCATCGTGGGAGCGAAAGCTTCGACTTCTAATCGATTGGTCAATGTGGCCTTTTTTAGGTCGAGATATTATCAGCATGAAAGCGCAAGAAAAGCAAAGTTTAAAACAAGCATATTTCCAACCAGGACAAGTCATTGTTAAACAAGGAGATATTGGTCGTTGCTTGTATTTAATCCGCAATGGAGAGGTGGAAGTTTTACAAGAAATGTCGAATGGGGAAGTAATTATTCAAACTCTCGGTTCTGGCAAACATTTTGGTGAAGTAACTATCGTAGAAAATAGCCCTCAGATTGCAACTGTCCGGGCTAAAACAAGCGTGCAATTAGTCGTGATTGACAGAGAAGAAGCATTATTATTGAGTAATTCTTTGTCGGCTTTTAACGATACTAATCGCTTATTGTCATCCGATACATTTGCCAAAGAAAATATCGAAGAATATCATGCGATCGCATCAGACACCCCCAGAGGCAGTATCGCACCAGTTAACTCGGTCATGTCCGCGACTTTAGAAGCAGCTCCTTGGCAAGAGTTACCATCAAAATCACCAGCAAGGATTGGTAGTAGCCGTATATTAACAAGATCGGAATCGTCGCAACGTAGTAAGTTCGGTTCTTTGGGTCTAGCGTCAGTAGTCATACTTGTTGCATTATCAAGTGCGACTACCTACGTATTAACCTCTAAAAAAGTTGCTACTCCCGAACCGAGGGAAAATGCGATCGCATCCCAAAAGCTAGAAATAATCGCACTAGGACGCTTGGAACCAGCTGGAGAAATTATATCTGTAGCCGGCCCTGTGGGCGAACGAATTGGACATTTGGAAGTTGCGGAAGGAGATAACGTTAAAAATGGACAAATTTTAGCTTATTTAGAGAGTTATAACGAAAGACTGCAAACCCGAAATTTAGCCGCAGCTAAAGTTCGGGAAATCCAGGAACAAATTAAAACTGATACATTACTGCGTCAAGTTGAAGCTGAGAAATCTCAGTCAGAAATTGAACAAGTTAATACACCCCAACTCCTACAAATTAAATCGCAGCAAGCTTTGATTCGCAAAGCAGAAGTGGAATTAAGCGAGGTAATTAAAACACGCGATCGCTTTCAATATTTGTCTCAACAAGGTGCGATCGCCAAACAAGATTTTGATAATAAGCAATTAATTGTCCGTCAAGCTGAAGAAAATCTCAATCAAGCGAAAGCAACTTTAGAACAGTTAGCTCAAACTCGTTCGTCTAATATTCGCACTGCCCAAACAGCTTTTAAAGCTTCCCAAGTTAATTTAGCAAGAGTGGACAGTCATAGCGGACTAGAACCTGCCAAAAATAATCTGGCTTTAGCACAAGCTCAGTTAGAACGTTCAATTATTCGCGCTCCGCAAGATGGTAAAGTTCTCAAAGTTTTCGCCCACACTGGTGAAGCAATTTCTCAAAAAAGTATTTTACAGCTAGGTGATACACAGCAAATGTTTGCTGTTGCAGAAGTATATGAAACCGATGTGAGTAAAGTCAAATTTGGTCAGGAGGCAGTTATTACTAGTCCAGCTTTTACTAAACCGATTAAAGGAACTGTTGACAAAGTTGGCAATCTCGTATTTAAAAATAACATCATCGGCGATGATCCAACAGCAGAAAAAGATGCCCGAATTGTCGAAGTCAAAATTCGTTTACAACAAAGTGAACAGGTTGCTAATTTTAGTAACCTGCAAGTCGATGTCCGAATTCAGTTAAATAATCCGGGGAAAATAGGTGCGAAACCGTAAAAATGCTCAAACTTGGAATGGCCCTGCATTAGCATGGCTGAATTTAATTCATGCTAAAACTCGATTTTTTGTTGCACTTTCTGCAATTGGTTTCGCGGTTACTCTGATTTTTATGCAGTTGGGATTTTTAGGTGCTGTACTCAAAACAGCTACTTTCATTTACGATAATCTTAACTTTGACATTGTTTTGATTTCTCCAAAATCACTCGAAGCTAGTTATACATTACCATTTTCTCGGCAACGTTTATATCAAGCAGCCGCAATTCCTGGTGTGGCTTCGGTTGCACCTTTTTATATTTCATTTAAACAATGGCGCAATCCAGAAACTAAGTTCACACGTTCAATATTGACAATGGGCTTTAATCCTAAAGATAAAGTATTTAAAGACCCAGAGATTAATAAATATAGACTAGAACTGCAAAGCCAGGATAAGTTATTAATCAACCGCTATTCACGACCTGAATTTGGTTCGCGGCAAGTTGGCTTAAAGACTGAACTGGGAGGTCGTGATATTGAAGTAATTGGATTTTTTTCGATGACAAATAGTTTGCGGGCAGATGGGACTGTCGTCATGAACGACCAAAACTTTATTCGTCTTTATACTGGTCGTTCATTTGATGATATTAGTTTAGGATTAATTAAGGTAAATCATCAGGACAATATCAATAAGATTATCCAAAATTTACGGCAAGTATTACCGAAAGATGTCGAAGTTTTAAGCCGCGAACAAGCTGGAGAAAGAGATAAAAACTACTGGCTAACATCAACTTCCATCGGCATAATTTTCGGTACAGGAGCAATCATGGCTTTTATTGTGGGAACTGTAATAGTTTATCAAGTACTTTATAGCGATATTACAGAGCATCTGGGCGAATATGCCACATTAAAAGCAATTGGGTACAGTAATTTGAGATTATCTAAAGTAGTTTTACAAGAAGCAGTTATTCTTGCTTTTCTTGGTTTTTTACCTGGTTTTTTTATTAGTTCAAGTTTATATACTATAACTCGGTTAGCTACAGGCTTACCAATGGAAATGAGTTATGGACGCGCTAGTTTTGTTTTTATATTAGCTAATATTATGTGTTCTATATCTGCTTTATTATCGTTACGCCAAGTTTTAACAACTGACCCTGCTGATGTTTTCTAAATATGCTCTTATTTAAGTTTTCTCTAGCTTGGATTAACTTAGTTCATAATAAACAGCGCTTTATTACAGCATTAGGTGCAGTTGTTTTTGCAGTTTTGCTGATGTTTATCCAATTAGGATTTCGCAATGCAATGCTTCAAAGTAGCGTTGAGTTTATCAATCGTTTGGATGCAGATTTAATCCTAACTAGCCGTCATCGATACGTTAGCTTTTATGACTATACTTTTAAGAAAAATAGATTATATCAAGTCCAAGGATTTGATGGCGTGCAAGCAGTTTCACCGTTGTATTTAGCTATGGGGATTTGGAAAAATCAAGGGGGTGTACGTCAACGTCCCATCAGAATTTTTGGATATAACTTAAAATCTCAAACTTTTTTAATTCCCGACATTCCTAATTATATTAATGCTTTACAGTTTCCCGACACTGTGATAGCAGATAAAAAATCTCGTCAAGATTTTGGCGAGATTACACCAGGAGTAGAGGTAGAATTACTCGACAGAAAGGTGAAGATTATCGGAAACTTTCAGTTAGGGACTGATTTTGTTGCTGATGGAAATTTAATTACTAGCGACCAGAATTTTCTCAGAATATTTAACGGACACCCTTACGGGGATTTTGGTAATATTCGTACTTCCTTAGATGATGTTGATTTTGGATTAATTAAGATTAAATCGCACCATTTTAATGTCAAAACCTTGGTAGAAATCCTCAATAAGTCTTTGCCTCCAGATGTTGTAGTCATGACTAAAAAGGAATTTATGGAGCAAGATATCAAGTATTTTGATAAATCTACTCCCATTGGTTTTATGTTTGGTTTAGGGACAGTAATTGGCTTTTTTGTCGGCATAATTGTTGTTTATAACATTATTTATACAGATATTAATAATAACTTACCTCAATACGGCACTCTCAGAGCCATCGGATATTCTAATTCATACTTGGTTGCCATTATTGTATTGCAGTCAGCAATCTTAGCAATAATTGGTTTTTTTCCAGGCTTATTTGCAAGCATATTAATTTATCAGGTTATGGCAAAATCTACTGGTTTATTAGTGGAGATGAGTCTTGGTGTTGCCTCCTTGGTAGCAATTCTCACGATTTTTATGTGTATATTTGCAGGATTAATCGGTGCCAAAAAAATACAAGGACTAGACCCAGCAGAAGTATACGAGCAAAAAAGATGAGAATTGAACCAGTAATTAAAGTTAGCAAAATTAATCATTATTACGGTACGGGACAACTGCGAAAGCAAATCTTGTTTGATATCAGTACAGAAATTCAAGCTGGAGAAATTGTGATTGTAACTGGACCTTCGGGTTCAGGAAAAACTACCCTATTAACTTTAATTGGTGCTTTGCGTTCAGTTCAAGAAGGTAGCTTGACAGTTTTAGGACAGCAGTTAAATCGAGCTAATAATAAACTTTTAGAAAATGTCCGAAAAAATATTGGTTTTATATTTCAATCTCATAATTTACTAACTTCTTTAACAGCTAGCCAGAATGTACAAATGTCATTAGCTTTGCATGGCGGCATTTCTAAACGAGAAGCTGAACGAAAAGCGCAAGCAATACTAGAAATGGTAGGACTGGGCGAACGAGTTAATTATTATCCCAATCAAATGTCTGGAGGACAAAAACAAAGGGTAGCGATCGCCCGCGCTCTTGTCACAAACCCTAGTGTAATTCTTGCGGACGAACCCACAGCTGCTTTGGATAAAAAAAGTGGGCGAGATGTTGTTGAAATGCTGCAATATCTAGCGAAACAGCAAGATTGTGCAATTTTGTTAGTGACTCACGATAACCGCATCCTCGATGTCGCAGATAGAATTATTAGTTTGGAAGATGGGTTTCTTACTTCATCAAAAAATACATCTTCAAATAATTCTCATCGGTTGGCAAGTTTAAAATGGGAGTTGATTAATCATGTTGAAGATTTGTCATTAAAAGATTTTTTAAGTTTACTTCAGCAAGTGACAGGAGAATTTCAAAGTTTTTTAATCTTAATCGATAATGAAGCTACAAGAAAGTGTTTAGAAGAAATTATCGAGGCAATAACTTTGAAAATTACGCATCTATTACAAGCCGAGCGAAGCACTATTTTTATAGTAGATGATACTCCGGGAAACTTGTGGTCAAAAATTGTTCAGAGTAATCGCAAAAAACTTTTAAAAGTTGGCATAACTGCTCATTTTGGGATTGCTGCTCATGTGTCAGCAACTAGAGAATGCTTGAATATTCCCATAGCTTCGCAAGATTACCGCTATAGCCCAGCAATTGACGAACAAACTGGATATCAAACTCGAAATATTTTATGCTTACCAATTTTAAATAGTCAAAGTAAAGTCTTGGCAATTTCACAAGTTTTAAATAAGATTGGTAATAACTGTTTTGATCGGAAAGACGAGCAGCTATTAGGTGAATTCTCTCAACAGATTTCAGCTATTTTTGATATTTGGTGTCATTTACAAAAATTACATAAATCCTCAATAACTGGTAAACATTAACATGGTTTTTTGTCCCGATTTGACTTCAGAAAAATTTGCAACATTAATCGAACTGCTGCGCTTTAGAGCATTTCATCAACCTGACGAAATAGCTTATACATTTTTACTAGATGGTGAAAAAGATACAGTTAACTTAACTTATGCAGAATTAGATCAACAAGCTCAAACTATTGCCGCTTATTTGCAATTCAAAGAGCGAGTTTTGTTGTTGTACCCACCGGGTTTAGAGTATATTGCAGCTTTCTTTGGGTGTCTGTATGCTGGTGCGATCGCAGTCCCAGCTTATCCACCTCGTCCAAATCGCTCTTTACACCGACTTCAGTCAATTGTTGCTGATGCAGAAGCTAGTACAGTACTGACGAATACGGCTGTTCTCTCAAATTTAGAGCGACAGTTAGCGGAATTACCTGATTTAAGAGCATTAAACTGGCTAACTACTGATAGTACTGATAATAATTTAGCCAACAAATGGCAGCAGCCAGAAATAGATAGCGATTCCCTAGCATTTTTGCAATACACATCAGGTTCTACGGGTACACCCAAAGGAGTAATGGTTAGTCACGAAAATTTACTCCACAATCAAAAGATGATTCAGGCAGGTTTTCAACATACAGAGAAAACCATTATCGTTGGCTGGTTGCCCCTATATCACGATATGGGCTTAATTGGTAATGTACTGCAACCTTTGTACTTGGGTGTTCGCTGTATTCTCATGTCTCCAGTTGCTTTTCTGCAACGTCCGATTCGCTGGCTAGAAGCAATTTCCCGCTACCAGGGTACTACCAGTGGTGGCCCTAATTTTGCTTATGACTTGTGTATACGAAAAGTGACTCCCGAACAACTATCTACCCTCGATTTAAGCAGTTGGGATGTAGCTTTTAACGGAGCCGAACCTGTACGTGTAGAAACGATTGAAAAGTTTTCATCTACCTTTGCATCCTGTGGTTTCCGAAAAGAAGCTTTTTATCCCTGTTATGGAATGGCAGAAACAACTTTATTTGTTTCTGGTGGAATAAAAACAGATGCACCCGTTTACATCACAGCTCGAGAAGATGAACTAGCACAAAACCGCATCGTTTTAGCACAAGGAACCGAAGGAACTCGAACTTTGGTCGGTTGCGGGCAGACATACATTAATCAAGAGATTGCGATCGCCAATCCTGAAACTTTCATTCGCTGTGCTGCTGATGAAGTTGGTGAAATTTGGGTTGCCGGCTCGAGTATTGCTCAAGGTTACTGGAATCGTCTCGAACTAACCGAGCAAGTATTTCGGGCTAGTCTTGCTGACTCAAAAAGACAGTTTTTCCGCACGGGAGACTTGGGGTTCTTGCATAATGGCGAATTATTTATTACTGGTCGTCTAAAGGATTTAATTATTATTCGCGGTCGCAACCATTATCCTCAAGACATTGAGATGACTGTAGCTGATAGTCACGAGGCATTAATACCCGGAGCCGGAGCAGCTTTTACAATTGATTGCAAAGGGGAAGAAAGATTAGTAATTGTCCAAGAAATAGACCGTCATTACAGAAACTTAGATAATGATGCTGTTGCCGAAGTGATTAGGACTGCGATCGCACAGCAACATGAATTACAAGTCCATGCGATCGCACTGATAAAAATGGGTAGTATTTGCAAAACGTCAAGTGGCAAAATTCAGCGTCATGCTTGCCGAAATGCTTTTATTAACGGAACCCTAGAGTTATGGGGTAAAAATAAATAAATAGACAAAAGACGAAAAATAAATTAAATACATTCTTGCAGAATCATGAAAAACAAAAATTTAGAAGCAATTCAAGCTTGGTTCATTTCTTACCTTGCTGATTTATTAGAAATAGAACCCGCACAGATAGACATCCATAAATCCTTTGATAGCTATGGCTTAGATTCAGCTAGTGCTATTACTGTTGTCGGGGATTTAGAAGATTGGTTGGGGTCTAGTATTTCTTCTGAAATAGTTTACAAATATCCCAGCATTGAAGCTTTGAGTCAACATTTAGCTCAAGATAACGGTTCTACCGATCCCTAATTCAGTAATCGAGAGCAATCATCACTGTAGTTGCGATCGCAGTAGCAACAGCCGTCAGTGTCAGAATTACCATAAACTTATTATGTATAAAATGAGTTTACATCTCCATTTCACACAAAACTAAACCCAAAATTATCAAAGCTTTGTTGGGTTGAGGCTTTGCCAAACCCAACAAAGCCTGATAACTGATAACTGATACCTATTTTGTATGAAGATGCACATAATAATACCCCCCTGTAGTCCCCCCTTGGTAAGGGGGGACGGCGATAGCCGGGGGGTGAATTATATGCAGCTTCACAAAGAAACGGTATGATAACTGTTCGCTGTTAAATAAACTTACCTACAGAGTTTTTCCGCCGGATGCCAATTACAGATGGACGGGGAATACCTGTAGACTGACCTTTACCACCATCAGCGGCGGGGATATTACTGGGCCAACTACTGCCACGAGGAACACTGCGAGTTTGATTGAATGTTGTACCATTCAAATCTAATATCTCAATGCTGCGGCTGAGTGTTGTGCCATCGTTAATTGGCGAATCTTCACCGGGATGCTGTACAGAAATAATCAGCGTATCTGCTACAAATGTTGGGCCTGTCATTTCACAACGCACTGGCCCGTGGGCAAATGGTATCACTTGTCCGGCATTAGCCCCACTAGTGGGGATGAAGAATAGCCAGTTATTGCCAAAAACTCCAGTGAAATCGGATACATTGCCACTAATTGTATGATCGATGGTGGTTGGCTTGGCAGCAGCACCAAGATTAAAACCGTTGTGGGTGTTGGTAGACATATCTGTCACACCCCAAACGTTTGCTTGTTCGTCGAACACCAAATTATCGACATTAGCAAAACCAGCACCAGATACAGAACCCGCTTCTCCGCCTTGTGCTAATCTTTGCCAGCGGAAGGTTTGACCTGTACCATCGGCACTATCTTCAATAATTTTGTATAATCCCCCTGATTGCTGTGTAGCGTTAGCGGTTTTGTTTAACTTGGCAACTTGGAAAATGCGGGAATCAGGATAACCATCGCTTCCTGGTGCGCCATCGGTGTAAGCAATGAATACTTCTTTGGTGCGCGGATGCACTTCTAAGTCTTCGGGACGTGCTGTGGGGGTGCCACCAATCAAGTTTGCGGCGAGGAAAGCGTCGGCGAGAACAGCACCTTGAGAAGTGTAAAAGTCAGATAGCTTTTTATTTTGATAAGCAGGTAAAGCTGTGGCTTCATTAGTGCGATCGCATTTGAATATACCACCATCTTTAGTTTGCTGGGCAATACCATTGCGTCGCGGTAGCGGTAAAAGTCCTTCTTTTTGTACTTTCCCTAAAGCATCAAATTCTACTGAAGAAAGTACAGTCGGCGAAATGGGATTAGTGACAGTATTTAAGAGTAGTGGTAGCCAGCGACCTGTACCATCGGCATTGTAACGCGCCACATACAGCGTACCTTTTTCCCATAACTTACTGTTGCTTTTACTCGTCGGGGAGGAAACATTATCAGCGCTGACAAATTTCCAAGTGTGTCCCCCACGCCTGTCATCTCCCATGTAAGCAACTAATTTCTTCCCGGCTTCAGCTCGTAAGGTTATATTTTCGTGGTGGTAGCGACCTAACCAAGTGTGTTTGCGAGGACGGAAATTTGGGTCTGCTGGGTCAATTTCTACTATCCAGCCATATTTTTCTCCAACTAAACCAAAGGTCTTACCAGTGCTGCCATCGGTGTACTCTGTTTGAGTACCATTACTCTTGACTGCTTCTGTCACACCTACTGTATTTTGAAAGTTTTCTTCAGCTGTTAAGATAGTGCCCCAAGGCGTTGTACCGCCAGAACAATTGTAGGCAGTACCAATAATTTTGTTACCCAAACCATCAGCGCTAATGTTAAAAACTTGGGTAGCTGCTGGGCCTGTAGCGATTAAATAGTTTTGATCGCCTTTTTGGTGACTGAGATTTCCCCAAGCAGTGATGTTTTGATAACTATCAGTGCGTTGGCTGTTAATTCCTAATCCAGAAAGACCATGAATTCGGCGATTTTTGGCATCTTTAACCACAGCAAAACGCTTGCTGCTTTTATTGCGAGCCAGGCGAATAATTGAACCACCCAAATTATATAAAAACTCCCCTTCAGCTTGAATATCTTTAGTTGCTGGTAAAGCCCAGCCAATTACTGACTCAAAAGCCGTCGGTAGTCCTTGCAAATCATTATCAGCGTCTAGTAATAAAGCAGAAATAGGATAACTCACATATTCGTGATTTACCCACAAATAGCCCTCATCTTGATTTTTGTTGATGGGGACAAAAGCAGTATAATCGCAGTTATAGCCGACATACTCGTCTTTGTTGGCAAATAAGCGATCGCCCCAACTCACAATCACATAACGTTCATATTCTGGTGGGACTACCACATCATCAATAACACTGTAGCTAGTTAACTTCACATCAGCAGATGCATTTAAAACTTTCCCCTGACCTCTTCCTGTGGGCAAAAAGTTCTTTTGTTGTTGATAAATCGGTAAAGGATGGGGCAAACGTACTGGTGTAAAGTTTAGAGATGTAGTTTTAGCTTCTGCAATTTGAGAAATACCCTCTAGGATTTTGTCTCCTAATGCAGCAGCGCCAACAGTACCTGCAAAAAACGTTAAAATCTGTCTCCGACTCAATTTAGACATGAAGATTTCCTCTGCTTTGTTGACAAGATTTAGTAGAGTTTGATTGGTATAAAAATGGTGAATTTAACTAGGATATATAGTAGCCCGCTCTGATTTTTGAAATTATTTGCGTAGTCAGGGACTGGGGACTAGGGATTGGGGACTGGGTCAGAAAGGATAAGAGGTGTACTGAATTTGTTCAGCAATCAAATAGGAGTCCTCTATATGTATTTTGAGATAAACAACAAATTAACCAGCGATTATATGAATCCGGTTTATTTTGGCACAAATCGTCAGATACAGGCTTATGTTGACTGTGCCCACCCTACTAGTACTCTGTCAAGATAAAAATGATGGACTGTAGTGCGGGCATCTTGCCCGCGTGAGCGAGACGCTCACACTACCAAAAATCCCTCAAAACAAAATTGACAGACTACTAGATTTATCTCAAGAGTTAAATATGGATTTTATACAATGCGAATGTATACATTAAAGATTAAGATGGGGTTATGTATTAATTAACTATTTCAGCAGTGCTATTAATTAGATAAACCTCGTCCATTTTGAAACCTGGAGTGCGGGCATCTTGCCCGCTACTACCCCAGAGGGAGCAAGATGCTCCCACTACTTTGGAAAACTATAGACTGCTTGCAAAAGTGGTCATTTTCGCGTTCTTCTTTGCGTCTACCCTGCGGGTTCCGCCTACGGCGGTATGCGTGAGGCAAAAAAAGATTTATGCAAGAGGTCTAATGTTCCAACTGATTGGGAATGCCTTCGCAACCACCGGGAATAGTGTTTCTGGTTTGTTCTCCTCCCCAAGTGCAGCAGTAATAACGTGCTGAATCAGACATGCGTTTGACGTTGGTGAAATCGGCATTTTGTACCACTGCGCCGGTGTGTTGGCCAGTTTGGTAGTCTGGTGGTTCGGTGCGACTGCGGGGTGAAGCCTTATCTACGGAACCATAAAATAGACGGATGCCGTTTAAGTCTGCACCATTGAGATTAGCATTGTATAAGATGGTGCGGGAAAGGTTGGCTTTGACTAAGTCACAACTGCTGAGATTAGCACGGACAAGATTAGCTTCACTCAGGTCAGTCCAACGCAAATCGGTTTCAGCCAGGTCTGCGCCGGCTAGCATCACGCCTAAATCGATGACACGTACACCTTCTAGGCGGTCTTCGGCGTAACCACCAACACCGTTGAGAATGGCTCGACCTAGGCGGCGATCGCGTTTTAGTGGTGTCAGCAATTTGGAACGAGAAAGAAAGCGGAGAATTTTCGCTTTACCGCTACCATCGACACTACTGAGAATTGCAGCGGTGCGTCCTTCAGCGATCGCTCTTTCTTGGGGCCAATCTTCTAATAAACCTTCTTCATCTAACACCAAGTCTGAGACACCTTGGAAGTAGGAATCTATTGTCTGCTGCTGAGTGATGATGTTTTGCTGCACTGTGAGCAGGTTTTGCTGAATAGTCAAGTCTTTGGAAATGACGTATTGTCGCCAAGCGACGTAAACAGCGATGATGGCGATGAGAATTTGTCCCAAAGCCCCAAACCAATCTGCTAAAGTACCAGCGATATCCCAGTTTATCTTGCTTCCCCTACTTAGTAAGTAAGTGCCTAAACCAGTGAAGTTTAATATGCCGATGATGGCTACTAAGATACCAAAAAAGGCCACCAACAGCGTTCGGTCTAGGGGCGAAAACCACTCATTGACTACATGTTGCAACCAAGGTAATAACATCGCCAGCGATAACACCAAAGTTATTAGTGTTCCCAAAATGCCGATGATCCAGTTATTTAAAACCAGTCCCACGATAGTGATGGCGATCGCTACTAAGGTAATTAGTAATGCTCTTGGTTTTACAGTGACTGGATAACCAGTGACTGGCTGGCTGAAAGAACGGGCTTGTTTGAGGACTGTGGTATTTTGTGGAGATTGCAAAGACGCGATCGCCGCTAAGGCTTGTTGGCTGGCTAATTCCCCTGGTGTCAGACTGTTTTCACCTGCACCACCATCAAAATCATCTGGTTCCAAGTCGTTTTCGCTAATGGTTTCTGGGGTTGGTTGATCGGAGAAGTTGGATTCATTTGTCATGGTTTGTATTGTGCCCCAGCACACTCATTTCAACAGATGTTCTATGTTAACTGCTACACAGTATGGTAAAGCAAGATTAGCAACCTATAGCAATCTGGTTTGATTTTTGAACGTATTTGCGTAAGTAGGCAATCTTGCTATAGGCAATAGATAATAGGCACTCTTGTAAGAAGGGTAGGAGAGGTGTACTGAGTTTTTTCAAAAGTCAAATAGGAGACCTAATATAACCAGTCATTATTCTATACACCAGCTAGTTTTGATATAAATGATAGGATAGACTCCTTCCAAAAAATATAAATAAAACCATCACTAACCACAGATGAATACTGAATATGACATCTTCCAGTAGCCAACTTTTTTAAATAGTGCCAGGGATCGCACACGGCAAAATTTGGTGAAGTTGTCTCAGATTTCAATCAAGTAATTGTATTATTGATATTGAAAATGTGATTGTTTGGACTAGTTTATGCTAGACTTGTTTTTACAAAAATCACACAGTTAACTAAAAAGAGTAGTGTAAACTGATACTATTTGTTAACACAAACAAGTTCTAGTAGTATACTATCAATTCTGTAGGTGCAGCATGTTATTTTGGCGCTGCTTGATTTCTTCTAGTTTGCTCACTTTCTTCACATCTGGCTGTGGTAGTTGGACAAATTCAACAGCAGAAAATACTAAGCAAGTTGTACAAGAAAGTAATGTTGCTCAACTGCTGATAGAAGCAAAAGCTAGGCAAAAGTCCGAAGACTTTTTAAATCAAGGCAATAATTTGTTAGACGCGCAACGGTATCAAGAAGCTGTAGAATTGTACGACCAAGCGATCGCTATTAAACCGGATAGTGCAGAAGCGTGGATTAACCGAGGAAATGCTCTCAGCTATTTGCACAACTACAAAGACGCGATCACATCTTACAACAAGGCGATCGCCATCCAACCCAATAAGGATGAAGCGTGGTATAATCAGGGTAATGCTTTAAGCTCTTTGCAAAGCTACAAAGCAGCAATAAAAGCATATGACAAAGCGATCGCCATCAAACCTCACAAATATGAAGCTTGGATTAACCGGGGTATTGCTCTGACAAAGTTGCAACGCTACACAGATGCAATAGCATCATATGACAAAGCGATCGCCATTAAGCCAAGCAAGCATGAAGCATATTACAACAAAGCTTGTGCTTACGCCCTACAGCGTAACGTAGAGTTAGCAGTTGCGAACCTCAAAAGAGCAATGCAGCTAGTTCCAAATAAGTACGAAAAATTAGCGAAAACCGATGCAGATTTCGCTAAAGTACGTAACGACAAACGCTTTCAAGAATTAATTCAATAGTTTTTAAGCTATGGAGGGTTTAGCAGTGCTAAACCCCTACGAAAGATGTGTTTTATTTTCACGCATATTTTGCATTTCCTGTCAATGCGTAAGTCCTAAAATTTAGCCCTTTCAAGGTGGTGAAATTCGGAACGAAAATTGGTTATTTCAACCTTTAAAAATCCCAAAATCTGAGCGGATAACTTAGGATGATCACACTAAAGTAACGTATCTTCGTTTGTCACCTTGAAAGGGCTAGTGGTTTGTCAATTTTGTTTTGAGGGGTTTTTGGTAGTGCGGGCCGAAAAGCCCGCGTGAGCGAGACGCTCACACTACAGTCCCTCATTTCAACCCTGACAGACTACTAGTCCTAAAATTATAAAGAATGCGACAAATAGTAGGGGCGAACGGTTGTTCGCCCTAGTTGTTCTATGTTAATTACTTGAGGGTAGGAGTAGGGGAAGCTTTGGCTGGATAGGCATTTTTCAGTGCAAACCAGTTGCTAGCAATTGGCATTCGCCAACCAGTACCGAAGGCGCGATCGGTGATTTTTAATCCTGGAGGTGCTTGTCGGCGCTTAAATTCAGCCCGCGCTACCATCTGGATGACTCGGTCTACAATCACTGGATCGTGGCCTGCGGCGACAACTTGGTCTGCTGATTGGTGGTTGTGAATCAGACGTTGCAAGATGTCGTCTAAAATTTCGTAGGGGGGTAGAGAGTCTTGGTCAACTTGACCGGGTTTGAGTTCGGCGCTTGGTGCTTTATTGAGGACATTTTGGGGAATAATTTCGCGATCGCGGTTTAAGTAGTGGCAAAGTGAATAAACGCGGGTTTTAGGAACGTCTGAAATGACAGCTAAACCGCCATTCATATCACCGTAAAGGGTGCAATAGCCAACCGCCATTTCGGACTTATTACCAGTAGACAATAAGAGATAACCAAATTTATTAGCGATCGCCATTAATAAATTACCCCGAATGCGGGATTGCAGATTCTCTTCAGCAATGCCAAATTCAGTCCCAGCAAACATATCAGCTAGCGATCGATCAAAAGATTGCATGAGGTTAGCGATCGGTAAAATTTGCGCCTTAATCCCCAGATTTTCACTCAATGCCAAAGCATCACTGATAGAATGTTCGGAACTATAAGGTGAAGGCATCAGGATACCGAGGACATTTTCTTTACCAAGTGCAGCAACAGCAATCGCCGCTACTAGTGAAGAATCAATCCCTCCACTTAAACCCAATACTACCTTAGAAAAACGACACTTACGGGCATAATCTCGCACACCCAAAACCAAAGCCTGCCAAATCTCATCATCTTCAGATGCAAATGGGGATGCGACAGTAGCCGATTTTAAATCCTGCTGTGTTTCGTCAAATTCAACTACTACCAAATCAGTTGTAAAACCACTAGCACGGCTAATGATTTCACCTTGACGATTCATCGCAAAACTGCAACCATCAAAGATTAAATCATCATTTCCTCCCACCTGATTAGCATAGATCATCGGTTGTTGAAAACGAACCGCACTATGCCTCAGCATCACTTCTCGAAACTGTTGCTTACCGACACTGTAAGGTGAAGCGGATAAATTCACAATCAAATCCACACCGATAATTGCCAAATCAGCGATGGGATTTACTGTATAACTACGTTTGCCCCAAAATTCTTCATCATTCCATAAATCTTCGCAAATTGTGACACCGATATCGATATTATCTAGAGTGAAATAATTAGCTTGTAATCCTGGCTCAAAATAGCGGCGTTCATCAAATACATCATAGGTAGGCAAAAGCCGTTTATGAAAAACTTGCTTGACCTGTCCCTCTTCTAACAAAGCTATGCTGTTAAATAAAGATTTACCACCTGTGATATGCGCCTTTAAATTCTCTTCAACAGTTCCTACCAAAACAGCTAAATTTGGTGGTAAATCTTGAGCTAATTGTTGTAGGGTGACACCCATCGCTGCCACAAAACTAGGATTTAGTAATAAATCCCTTGGTGGATAGCCGCACAAAGAAAGTTCTGGTGTCAACAACAACCGCGCACCCTCTGCTGCTGCTTGTTTTGCAGCTTCCAGGATTTGTTGGGCATTTCCTGGCAAATCACCAATTGTAGGATTAAGTTGAGCGATCGCAATCTTCATTTTGGATGTTCGCTTTGAGATTTGGGATAGGGAAAAAAGCACAATTAGGAATTATGAAGTTTTAAGACTAGGGCTTATTTATGATTTAACACAGCCTACGTTACTCTGCCCTTAGTACATCTACAGACATCAGTTATCAGTTATCAGTTATCAGTTACTTGTACTGACTAGAGTAGTAGTAGGGTGGGCATTGCCCACCAACACCATGATACGGTGGGCAATGCCCACCCTACTACATATATTTCAAAAATCAAATACCAGTCCTATATCAGTTACTTTTACTGAGCGATAGCAAAAGAGTCCAGAAAAAATTGTTAACTGTTAACTGTTAGCTGTTCACTGATTTAAATGAACACTAAAGGTTTATCTTTAAATGGAGCAAATGCCTCCGCATCAAACTTATACAAACTAGCTGGACGACCAGCACCTCTAGATACTTTAATTCCGGTATCTAATAAAAAACCTAACTTAAGTAAACGCGATCGAAAATTAGAATAATCAGAGAAATTCTCTCCTAAAACAGTAGTGTATAACTGATATAAATCATTCAAGGTAAATGTTTCTGGCAAAACTTCAAAAGCCACCGGACTATACTCCAACTTATTTCGCAAACGTCTGTGTCCATAAGCCAGAACTTCGTGGTGATCAAAAGCTAATTGGGGCACCTCTTTGACTGGATACCAAGCTATACCTGTCACGCCATTAGCAATTAATTCTGCTTCTTCAAATCTGACCAAAGCAAAGTAACTCACTGAGAGATAACGCACACCATAACTATCAGTTGCTTCTCGTGGGTCACGTTTAGGTCCACCAAAGGTATACAATTGTTCTAAGTAGAGATTGTTGACCCGAATTTTCTCTGCCATAATGCGATAAGCGGCATCTTCTAAAGACTCACCTTGACGCACCAAAGTACCGGGAAGACTCCAGTGATTTAAAAATGGTTCCTGCTGTCGCATGACTAAAAGAACTAGCAGTCGATTTTGCGCTGTATCTACAGAGAAAATTACATTATCAACACCCACCTTAAAATCAGCCAAAGGTTGTTGATCTAGCGGAGTTGGAATTTTTTTGTGGTGATGTCCTGGCATTTGTACAAATGCTCTTGATGAATATAGGCAACTATAGGTGGAGTCAAGGCTTCAGCATTTCCATGTTCACGATATGCTGTTGAGGAAATATCAAGACCAGTCAAGCTGGCGATCGCAATCTTTCCTCCCAAATTTTGCACTCCCTCCAAACTAGACTCATCTATCGCATATCCCGGTCGCGGCACTACTAGTAATTGCACTTGGCGTAATAAATCTTCAACTTGATACCAACGGGGTAACTGACCCAATAAATCTGAACCAATCACCAAGGTATACTCAGTATCTTCTCCCCAACGTGCTTGAGCTTTTTCTATCGTCTCCAATGTTCTGAAGCTACTCAATTCTTGTTCCAAAGCCACATTTTGTTGTGGTGCATCGATATCCGCAATCAACAACCGCAACATCGCCGCCCGATGTTCTAAAGGCGTTTGATGAGACTTAAAAGGATTATCCGCTGCCCAAACTGCCACCCAATCATAACGCTCAGACAACCATTTCAGAATCACCTGATGTCCAGCAGTTGGTGGATCGGCACTAGTACCAAACAAAGCAATTCTCATAAGTAGGGATTGGGGATTGGGGATTGGGGATTGGGGATTGGGGATTGGGGACTGGGGATTGGGGACTGGGGATTGGGGACTGGGGATTGGGGACTGGGGATTGGGGACTGGGGACTGGGTATTGGGTATTGGGGATTGGGTATTGGGTATTGGGTATTGGGTATTATTCTCCCCCTGCTCCCCTGCTCCCCTGCTTCCCTGCTCCCCTGCCCCCTGCCCCCTGCCTTATCGTGTCATCAACTAACTGTTGCAGACACGTAGAAATATCCACCTGTACAGAAACAGGATGATCCAAGCGCCTTGTTTCTGCTGGTAGACTGGCAACAGCAGCGGCAGTACGTTGGCGAATTGTGTCCAAGGTGTCTGGTGGTTGCATCCGTTCACCTTCCTTTACCACCAACTGCAATAAAGGTTTTTCGTCCAGAGGATTTTCCGTCACTAATCCCAATCTGTCTGCTTTCACCTTACCTCCCACAAACGAGCGAAAAATCTGCTTGCGTCCTGGATAAGTTGCTTTGCCACTTGATTGTTTCATGACTGGGATGCCGTCAATTTCGACTAGTTTATAAACTCCATTTACCGGCGCACCTGTAACTAGTCGCGTTCCTAAGCCATAGCCGTCAATCTGGGCACCGGCTGCTTTTAGCCGGGCAATTTCCCACTCATCCAAGTCGCCACTAGCAAAAATTGATACTCCAGGAAGTAGCGATCGCACTTCTTGGGACAAAGTCACCAAATCTCCAGAGTCCAACCTTACACCAGTCAATTTCATTTCCCCGGAATTTACTTTTTGGGACAACCGCTGGGCAGCAGCGATCGTATCGTAAGTATCAATCAGCAGCGAAGCACCCGGAAAATATTCATGAAACGCCGTAAAAGCTTGTTCTTCACTGCCTGCCATTGCTGACAGTGCCATAACCAAGGCGTGAGCCATCGTACCACTTGGTTTCTCGCCCAGTTGTAGCGCTGCTAACACATTTGATGTGGCATCTAATCCACCCGCTAAGGCTGCCCTTGAAGCCCACAATGCCCCTTGGGGACTAAATGCTCGTCTTGCACCAAATTCCAGCAGTGTGGTTTGCTCTCCCACCACATCCCTGAGCCTTGCTGCTTTGGTGGCAATCAATGTTTGATAATTAAGCGTATTTAATAGGTAGGTTTCTACTAACTGTGCTTGCCATAGGGGTGCTTCGATTCGCAACAACGGTTGATTGGCAAATACCGCCGTCCCTTCTGGTACTGCCCACACATCGCCAGTAAAACCTCCTTGGGCGAGTAATGACCAAAAGCGATCGCTCACATTCGCAAAAATCCCCGTCGCCTGTAAAGCCGCTATCTGAGCAGTACTAAAGCGGAATTTTTCTAAATACTCCAACGCCTGGGTTAACCCCATAGCAATTAAATAACCAAAACCCTCAGGTAAACGCCTAGCAAACAACTCAAAGCTAGCTCGTTTTTGTTCTATACCCTCACCTGTGTAACAAGCCGCCATTGTTAGCTGGTAAAGGTCTGTCAACAGGCTGTAATCATCAGCAGTAACAGTCATTTCTGAGTTGTGACGCTGATTTATATCTATATCCAATTCTCTTAAAGTTTTCATCCCAGAGCGTCCTTACAAGAATGCCGCTTTTATTTATGGTAACTTTCACCATAAATAATGTCAATGGATTGGGGATTGGGGATTGGGGATTGGGGATTGGGGATTGGGGACTGGGGATTGGTTATTATTTCCCTCATCTTCCCATTGCCTATTGCCCATTGCCTATTGCCTATTGCCTTTTTTTATGACAAATAACAAATAAACATTTATAATCTGAAAGGAAGTTTTAAATAACAGACAAGCTAAAGTATTACAAACTTATCTGAATAACTATTGCGGAAGTTGTTGATATATTGAGAATCCGAGCTAGCAGGGATTATCTGAACTAAAGTGTAAATATCGCCATCAATAAGCGACTAAGAAAATAGGAGTCTCAGATTATGGCTATTTCTAGAATTATCGCTAGCATAACCCAATATATTTCTGAAGCGGCAATGCGGATATTTGGGCCTACTGATGATGCTTATCCAGCAACTGGTATGCAACCATTTGCAGGCGAACCTTATAAAAAAGGTACAGCCGATAACTGGTAGATATAAACGACTTATTTGTGAATAAAGAAAACTAAAGACGTGAAGAAAAACCTCACGTCTTTTTGTCATTGTTCATTTGTCATTGGTGCAGCCCTACGTTTGAGTAATCGCTGCAGAGCCTAGTACACAACGGTGCAAATAAACCAAGCATTATGAAACGTCCAAAGGCTTACTGTACTAGCGCGGCAAGCTAAAAATGTTTGGTTGACAAAATGCAAGATGTCATTAGCGTTTTCAGATTTATTGCACCCAGCAAATTAAGGTTGCCGTGCTAGTACAAATTTCTTCATTTCAGCCTTCATACTTCAGACTTTTGACTTGCGGTACTAGGGTTTTTGAGACTTCTCTGGAATCGCTTTTTGTTGTAACCAATCTTTACCTACTTGGATGCTGACATCTGAACCAAGATTGCCAGTGCTTTCTACGCGGACTTCCCCAAAACCCAACGTTTGACGAATTGTTTCCGCACTGTTGTCATCACCTTGTTGGGCAACAATGTGAGTTACGTCTAAAGGTTCGCCCCAAGCTTTAGCTATATAAACATTGCGATATCCAGCTTTTTCTAGGCTTCTGATTAAAGGTCGGAGGTTGGTGCGATCGCCGCCTGTACTGTCTTGAATTGCTACGCGCAAAGCACCTGGTTCTGCAACCTGCGGTTGATCTGGTGATTCTAGACCAAAGTGTTGCGCCATCAATTTGGCAATACTATTTTTATTTGGCAACCAATAGCTAGCATCGTACTCACCCTTCTCGCTAAAGCGACCAGGCAGCATTAACATTTGCATACTAGAGCGGTTGGTTCTTACCCCAAAACCCACTAGCGCCACTAATTCCTCAACCGTCAAATTAGTGTCAATATGTTCCTTAACTACCTCCAGAATTTTAGGCAATTGAGCCACAGTTGCTGGATTCAGGGTCTGATCCATCAAAGCACGAAGCACCATTTGCTGGCGCTGAATGCGGCCAATATCTCCTAGTTCATCATGGCGAAAACGGAGTAATTGCATCGCCTGTTCGCCTTTGAGATGTTGCTTACCCGCCTTCAAATTGATGTATAGATGTTGGGAATCATCTTGGTACTTCATATCTTTGGGAACATAAACTGTCACCCCGCCCAAAGCATCAATAAGCTTGGCAACTCCCAAAACGTTAATCCGGATATAGCGATCGATTCCTGCGCCACTCAAGAGGTTGCTGACAGTTTTGGCAGTCAAAGCTGGCCCGCCTTCCAGATTGGCAGCATTAATTTTTCTCGTCCCATACCCCTCTATTTGAGTGCGGGTATCTCTGGGAATAGATAGCATAACCATCTTTTTCGTTTCTGGATCAAATTTGACCAAGAGCATGACATCAGAAAGACCATCAAAAGAATTTACCTGGGGTAAATATTTGAGATTTTTGATTTCGGCTGGAGGGTCTTTGATATCTGGGGGCAGTACACTCATCCCCATAACCAAGAGATTGACGGGGCGAGTTAACTGCGAAAATCGCAATCCACTTCCAGAAATGCGATCGCCATCAAATACCGCTTCCTCTTGGGGACTGAGTTGGGCTTGCTGCAACGGCGTACTGGTTAAAGAAACCGCCAACAACGCCCCTGCCGTTGCTGAAACCATAGCAATACCACTCATCCCCACCCAAAACCACAGCCAACGTCCGGCTTTAGAATTGGGGGAATTTTTCTCGCTGGAGTTAGAGACATTTGCTGACTGGTTGTCTTCCGCCGAAGTTCTTTGAATGGTCACAGACTTCCTCACACTTACTGAGCAATTTCGGTAAATTTGTAGACTAATAAATATGCAGACAAATCAACCAATGATAGCTAATTCTTAATTATTAGTGCTAACTTTTTCACTGTTGTGTCAACCACAACACTTATAGCAGTCTTTTCGTTTATTTGCGGCAGATTCCGCAATCTTTATATTGAAGTATGACAACAATAATCTGGTTTGACCAGGTCTATCGAGCGATCGTCTATCATTTGCCTGAAAATCAGTAATACCACTGAGTTAAGCATTCTTCTTGACATTAAGATAAATATTTGCTGTGTATTCGCTCGGAAAAATTACTAAACCCAGGTAATCGGTTAGACTTGCCCTGAATGAGGCGAAGGATCAACAAGACACTGACCAAAAAGTAACTGGAGGTGAAAAAGCTATTCAGGATAAGTAAACGCAGTGCCAAAAATTCTGAAGTTTCAGCCCCGGTTATCAACAACAGGTATCCCAAAAGCCAGGTAAACGCCAAAGTAATAGACAGACGACTCACCGCAACTTGTTCCCGACTTCCTTGACGGCGATAGAGAGTCCACAGAGAGGGGAAGAAACCAATTACCGGAATCACATACAAAAGTAGCTGGAATTTGGGCAGTGGGAATGGGGCATTGAGTTCGTCGGGTTTTTCCCAGTCCCCAGCCTCTTCAGTCGGTAAATTGTCAATTGGTTGATGATTTTCCATAAATAGAAGGATGAATGAGAGTAATGTAATTAGAGATAATAGGCTGTAAAGAAGGAATCTATTTAGTTTTATCCCGTAATCGGCTAAAGATGCAGACACGCAAGCTATTCGACTGGTGGGAAACACTAACACCTATAGCACGCATCGGAGCGATCGCACTGGTCATTCCGTTGCTAGTTCTTAATGGTTGGGCGATTTCGGCAATTTTTAATTATTTCCACTCCTTGATAGTCATTTTAGTCGGAGCCTCAGTTTTAGCTTTTCTGCTCAACTACCCTGTTAGCTGGATGGAGCGTCACGGTGCGAGGCGAGAGCCAATTGCTATTTTAGTTTTTTTATTGGCTTTATCGATTTTATTGGCCTTGGGTGTGACTCTTTTCCCCTTAGCTCTGACTCAAGCGCAACAACTGGTGGCCCGCCTACCAGAGTTGATTGACTCTGGACGCTCTCAGTTAATGATGTTAAACGAGAAAGCAGAAATTTTTGGTTTACCGATTAACCTTGATGCTTTAGTTGTGCAAATCAACGATCGCGTCAAAGGACAACTACAAGCGATCGCCGGACAAGTCCTGAATCTGGCTGTGGTTACAGTCACTAGCATCCTAGACTTTGTCTTGACGATGATCTTAACTTTCTATCTCTTGCAGCATGGCGGTGAACTCTGGGAGAGTTTAGTCGAATGGCTACCCTCCAGGTTTCGTGACCCTTTCTCGAAAACATTACGCCTGAGCTTTCAAAATTTCTTTATCACCCAACTGATTTTAGCTACCTGTATAGCATCAGCCCTGATTCCTACGTTTTTGTGGCTAAAAGTGCCATTTGGCTTACTATTTGGCTTAACAATTGGCATCATGGCTCTCGTACCCTTTGGTGGCTCTGTGGGTATCGCCCTCACTACCTTGTTAGTGGCGTTGCAAGATGTCTGGATGGGAGCGAGAGTATTGATGGCTGCAGTTATCGTGCAGCAAATTCTCGAAAACTTAATTGCTCCACGCATCTTAGGGAGTTTTACTGGCTTAAATCCTGTTTGGGTAGTGATTTCCGTATTGACAGGCGCAAGAATTGGCGGATTGTTGGGTGTAATTGTCGCGGTGCCTACTGCGGTGGTAATTAAAACCGCCTTAAGTGCCCTACGTCCTGAAATACCAAGTAGCGAAATAGATAACATCAAACCAGAGGAGATAACTGCACCTGAAGCGAAAAACCCCCTGAGCATTTCGGAAGCGACATCACCATAAAGGGAACGGTTGACGGTTGACTGTTAAAAAACATCCAATCTGTAGAGTGCGTCAGGAAATCATCTAAATGCTGCAGTTTTAACAGTGAGCTTAGTCGAACTGCTAAATATCTAGGACTGACACACCCTGCAAATTTAATGAAAAAACACGGACACCAAAAAACTTTCCAGCCTGTTAACAGTTCCCTATTCCCTGCTATATATATCCGAAGATTTTTGATCGCTGTTGGCTTCAATCTGCTGCTGCTATCGCCATTACTCTTTTATAGCTGGCGTTGTTTGTTGCGTCCACCCCGCACAAATCAACAGCAAGCATTATTTAATGGTATTGTTTATCAACGCCGTGCTTTGTCTGCGCCACGTCCTGTGATGATCCATATCCTCACCGTTGACTTGACAGCACCAGGAGTAAAAGCTTTAGTCACTCCAGGAATTCCCAATCAAAGTCAGGGAATCACTAAAGCTAAAACTACATCAGAATTTCTGAGCGAATTTAAGTTGCAACTAGCAATCAATGCTAGCTACTTCCATCCTTTTCGCGAAAACAACCCTTGGGACTATTACCCTCACAGTGGCGACACTTCCTATGCTTTAGGAGATGCAATTTCTAATGGTTCTCGCTATGCAACACCACAAAAACGTTGGGCTGTAGTGTGCATTTCTCAACGCAATATTGCTCAAATTGTGGCAAGTGGTAAGTGTCCAGCAGACACAGTTCAAGGAGTTGCAGGGCAGCAAATTTTGGTTGTCAATGGCCAGCCTGTGATTTCTCAATCTTTTGATGATAAGCCTTATCCACGGGTGGCAGTGGCTGTCAACCGAGATGGTAAAAAACTGTGGTTGATTATTGTGGACGGTAAGCAAAAGCTTTACAGTGAAGGGCTGACTCTGGCTGAGTTAACAAAAACTGTCTTAGAACTAGGTGCTGATGCCGCACTTAATATGGATGGTGGCGGTTCTACTACATTAGCGATCGCCACCAGCAACGGAGTTAAGGTGTTAAATGCACCCATTCATACCAATGTACCCATGCGTGAGCGCCCAGTCGCCAATCACCTCGGATTTTTCGCTACACCAACGACCAATGACTAATAACCACACCTTAACGGACGGACACCACTACCGTTATAAAGATTAAAATTGCTTAACACTTCGTTACACTAGAGACATCAAGAGGAAAAACCAAACCTCTTGTCCTCAAATCAAAGGTGAACGATATGAATGGCACAATTCGCGTCGGTAATCTCTTCGGTATTCCCTTCTACATCCATCCTTCATGGTTCTTAGTTCTGGGCTTGGTAACTTGGAGCTATAGTAGTGGACTAGCGGCGGAATTTCCCCAATTGGCTGGGGGGTTAGCTTTGCTACTAGGATTGATGACAGCGCTGTTGTTATTTGCCTCTGTCGTCGCCCATGAATTAGGACATAGCTTTGTTGCTATTCGTCAAGGAATTGATGTCAAATCCATCACACTATTTATATTTGGCGGGTTAGCGAGTTTAGAAAAAGAATCAAAAACCCCAGGTGAAGCATTTTGGGTAGCGATCGCTGGTCCTTTAGTTAGCTTACTGCTGTGTGGTCTAATCACAGTGGTTGGTATCACTACAGCGGCATCAGGAGCAGCAGCCGCAATCCTTGGTGTTTTGGCTTCTGTAAACTTGGCATTAGCGTTGTTTAACCTGATTCCTGGCTTGCCTTTAGATGGTGGGAATATACTTAAAGCCTTAGTGTGGAAAATCACAGGCAATCCCTACAAAGGCGTAACCGTTGCTAGTCGAGTGGGACAAATATTTGGCTGGGTAGCGATCGCCTCTGGTTTAATTCCCCTACTATTATCTGGTAGCTTCAACAACTCCTGGAACTTAATCATCGGTTACTTCTTGCTGCAAAATGCCGGTAATGCAGCGCAATTCGCCAGAGTGCAAGAAAAACTCACAGGTTTAACCGCTGAAGATGCAGTAACTCCAGATAGCCCAATTGTTTCTGCTAGTTTAACTCTGCGAGAGTTTGCTGATGAACAAGTATTAAACGGTCAAGGCTGGCAGCGGTTTTTAGTGACTGACGATGAAGGACAATTGATAGGTGCTGTAACTGTCAATGACTTGCGAACCATCCCCACAACACTATGGTCAGAAACTCAAGTTAAACAAGTCATGCGACCCATAACTGAATCTACCACAGTCCAATCTGATCAACCACTTTTGGAAGTAGTACAGCTTCTAGAACAACAAAAGCTTTCCACACTTCCAGTAATTCGTGACAACGGCGTACTAGTAGGAATCTTAGAAAAAGCAGCGATTATTCAACTAATTCAAAACAGATCCCAACTTCACCCTGCATAGTTCCTAATTGAAAATACTCCTTCTCGAATCAACCTCAGAATTTCTGAGGTTTTTTTTGGTTGGGTGTTCAGGCGATCGCTTTTGCAGTGAGAATAAAAAATGATCAGTGGCGTTTAATCTTGACAGTAGATGAGGATGATCAAGGAAATTACCTCACAATAATCGACATCGAAGACTACCACTAACATTTATCAGCAAGGGAGACAGTAATATGAGCCAGAATCTAGCACCAGCGAGAGTACAAACACCAGGAAAAATTTTAAGTCGCGAATTAGAAGCGCGTAGCTGGACACAGAAAGATTTAGCAGAAATCATGGGTCGTCCAGTTCAAATTATTAACGAAATTATCCGGGGAAGTAAGCAAATTACACCTGAAACAGCTATCGAACTCTCACTCGCTTTGGGGACTTCTCCTGAGTTCTGGACGAACCTGGAAGCAAAGTATCGACTACATCTAGATTTTCCTATTTCCCAATGAGCGATCGCAATTTATTTTATCATTAGAACATGGGTATTATCTACAAATCAACTCATGAACGAGGAATTAGAAAGAGCCGATAACGATTCACCGTGGAAGGAAATATTAGAAGCATATTTTCCCCAAGCAATGCAATTTTTCTTCCCGAAAACAGCAGCACTAATTGACTGGGAACGTCCCCACGAATTCCTCGATAAGGAATTTCAACAAATAGCCCGTGAAGCTGAACAGGGAAGAAGATATGCAGATAAATTAGTGAAAGTTTGGCAACTTGCAGGACAGGAAATTTGGCTATTAATTCATGTTGAAATCCAAGCAAAACCAGAAGATGCCTTTTCAGAAAGGATGTTTTCCTACAACCTGCGGATTTTTGACAAATTTTCTAAACCTGCCATCAGTTTAGCGATTTTGTGCGACACTGACACAACATGGCGACCACACCAATATAGTTATGATTATCCCGACACCAGATTAAACTTTGAATTTGGAACCGTCAAATTGCTGGATTACCAAAATCGTTGGGCAGAATTAGAAGCCAGCGACAATCCTTTTGCTACGGTGGTAATGGCACATTTGAAAACACAGGAGACGACTAAAAAGCTAGGAGAACGAAAAACTTGGAAATTCAGTTTAATTCGTCGATTGTACGAACAAGGGTGGCAAGAAAGAGATATTCGCAACCTATATCGATTTATCGATTGGGTTATGATTTTACCAAAGGCATTGGAAGCAGAATTTTGGCAAGAGTTTAAGCAATTCGAGCAGGAGCAAAGTATGAGCTATGTAACAACTGGTGAGCGCATTGGCTACGAACGTGGACAACAAAATCTCATTCTAAGACTACTACAAAAACGGGTGGGAGAGTTACCGCAATCGGTGCGCGATCGCATTCAGTCTCTTTCTCTCAATCAATTAGAAGCGTTAGGCGAGGCTTTGTTAGATTTTACAGGACTAGAGGATTTACTTGCCTGGTTATCAGCAAATTTTACTGAGCAGTGATTACTGCTCATTGATATATCCCATGATTTAGCAGTGCTAAGTTTCTTTCAAATCCAAGCATGACAGATTCAAATAATTCTTACTCAAATGCCAGCGCTAGCTAGAATTGTTTAAACAATTGCTGCTCGTGCTGTAGCATTTGTAAGAATTGTTTAAGTATTTGTAAGTCAGCTATAAGCAATTGCTGCACGCGCGGCAATCAGAGTAACACACGTTATATTATTTATAAGTAATACTTAAGTTTTTGTATCTCATGTATAAGTCGTTGTCGCTTTTGCTCAAGCGTGAGTATCTCATGTTGCATGATCTATAAAAAATGCTTTAATCATTGCAGCAATTATTGTAACCACGTTATATATCAATATTTTATAGGGAAGTGTCATTGCGATCGCACTCTGGATCGCTTTGATGTGAGAGCAATCAACTAAAATTGGATGGAGGATGCGATCGCCTAACTCGTTTTTATATTTGAGGCTAATTGCTAAAATACTTACAGAAGGTTCTAGTGGCGGTATATGTCAGCCAAAGATAAATTTCACGATGCCGTCAAAGTAGCACTGCAAAAAGATGGGTGGGTGATTACTGATGACCCATTACGCATTCGTATCAGCTCGACAACGAAACTTTACATCGACTTGGGAGCAGAGAAAATTATTGCGGCTGAACGTGATGCACAAAAAATAGCTGTTGAAGTCAAAAGTTTTTTGGGTACTTCTGCAATGGCTGAATTCCATACAGCAATTGGACAGTATATTAACTACCGCTATGCTTTAGCAGATTTTGGTTATGAACAAACTCTATATTTAGCAATAACCTCGGTTATTTATAATGATTTTTTTGTACAGCCATTTGTGGACAAAGTAATTCAACGCAGTCAAGTGAATTTACTAATTTTTGATGCTGAAAAAGAAGAGGTTGTACGATGGCAAAGCTAGAAAAATATAGAAAGTGTATTGAGCAATTACTCACACAATATGCGGCACATGATTCAGGTGAAGATGGTGTAGAAACACAAAAGCTTTTCGATACTGAGCATGACCACTATCAACTGTCTTACGTGGGTTGGCACAATCAACGCAGGATATACGGTCCAGTGATGCATTTAGATATTAAGGATGACAAAATTTGGATTCAGTGGAATGGTACGGAAGATGATATCGCTGCTGAGTTAATGGAGATGGGTGTATTAAAACAAGATATTGTGTTGGGATTTCACCCACCCGGAATACGTCAGTTTACAGATTTTGCCGTGGGGTAGGCGGATATAATATCATTTCACCAATTGAAAGCCGGAGGGAAACTCTATCTCTAGGAGCGGGTGAAGGTTTGGAGCATTGGCCAAAGACTATGTATCAAGCCCTATTATAATCATTGTTACAAACCAACCTCAGTAGATGCGATGCGATCGCCCAGCGGTTAGACTAGAACCACAAGGTAGCAACCAAAGGAAGATCATGATGAGCGATCGCGACTATACATTAATTATTGACAAAAGTGGTAGTATGTCCACTCCTGACCAAGCAGGTGGTAGAAGTAGATGGGAGATAGCCCAAGAGTCTACTCTCGCTTTGGCTAGAAAGTGCGAACAGTTTGATCCTGATGGGATAACTGTTTACGTGTTTTCTGGGAAATTTAAACGTTACGAAAATGTCACTTCAGCCAAAGTTGCACAGATATTTCAAGAAAATGACCCTGCTGGCACAACTAACTTAGCAAGTGTCCTCCAAGATGCACTCAATAATTACTTTAAACGTAAAAATGCTGGTACAACTCAGCCCAATGGTGAGACAATTTTAGTGATTACTGATGGCGAACCAGATGATCGCAAAGCGGTATTTGAGGTAATTATCACTGCCACACGTCAGATGGATCGTGATGAAGAATTAGCAATTTCCATGATTCAAGTGGGTTCTGATGCTCAAGCCACTAAGTTTCTCAAAGCTTTAGATGACCAATTGCAAAGTGTTGGCGCTAAATTTGATATCTGCGATACCATCACTTTAGATGACTTAGAAGACATGAGTCTTGCAGATGTCTTGATGGCAGCGATAACTGACTAATAATTAATAACTGGAGTTTGAGATATGCTAGAAAATCGTGATTACACCTTAATTATTGACAAAAGTGGCAGCATGGCTACCCCAGATCAAAAAGGTGGGAGAAGTAGATGGTTAGCAGCACAAGAATCTACTTTAGCTCTAGCTAGTAAATGTGAGCAATTTGATCCAGATGGCATCACTATTTATGTATTTTCTGGCAAATTTAAGCGTTATGAAAATGTCACCTCTGCCAAAGTTGCACAAATTTTTCGAGAAAATGATCCATCAGGGACTACCGACTTAGCTGGAGTATTAAAACATGCTACTGATGATTACTTGCAACGGAAGTCTGCTGGTCAAACCAAGGCTAATGGTGAGACAATTTTAGTTGTTACTGATGGTGAACCAGACGATCGCAAAGCTGTGATGAAGGTAATTATAGAAGCTTCTCGCCGTCTGGATCGTGACGAAGAACTAGCTATTTCCTTCATTCAAGTTGGTACAGATGTCCAGGCTACGCGCTTTCTCAAAGTCTTAGATGATGAACTCCAAGGGGCTGGTGCTAAGTTCGATATCTGTGACACAATTACAATGGAAGATATGGAAGATTTGAGTCTATCAGAAGTGCTACTCAATGCCATTAATGACTAGCCATTTTCTTGAGAGGATTTGGAACAATGGATGAGATTGAAAAGCTGTTAGCTGAACTTCAAACTGAATATAAGGAAGCAAAACCTATTCAGCAGCAGCCGCAAACAAATACAGCCAAACCATTCATCCAATCACTACCAAAATCTCCATCATTCATGGATGGACTTTTGGAGCAAGTCAAGGCTGATTTTATAGAGAAGGATCAGGCTGAGGAGTTGAGAAGACAGCAAGAAAAAGCACAGGAAAGAATTCGACAAGAACAACTGCAAGCCAAGCAACTAGAGACTTTGAAAAATCATGCAAGAGAGTGGCTAGATAAATTAGATCCATTCTCATCCGAAGGACTTTGGTTTGAAAGATTTGCGGAAGGATACCCTTCAAAATTAGAAGCTGCGATTGAATATTTACGAAACAATCAATAAGTTAATAGTAATTAAACTATATTTAAGCGCTGCTTAAAAGTAATTATTAAGTTATGTGTAGGGTGGGCAATACCTAGGCTGTTAACTTTGATGGAATTTTCAAGTTTTTGGTTCATGCTATTTTTGTGCGAGTGTAAAATCTCTTTCCTGTCATTGCGAGCGGAGCGAAGCAATCCCCGCGATTGCTTCGCTCCGCTCGCAATGACTACACAAATTTTGCCTGAATTTTTATCACCTAAAAAAGCACAGAGTCAACAGCCTAGGCAATGCCCACAAAAACCCGGATCTGGTGGGCATTGCCCACCCTACATATATGTTTTGCGAAAATAAAATATGTATCTTATAATTACTGGGAATTGTTGTTAATATAATTTCCTGTTTAAGCATTACTTATGATTAATTTAAGAATGGTCTATTTGTGCTAAATTCTGCACAGCCCATTCATGCATGGCATAGAGAATTGGTTGTAAGCTTTCTCCCAAAGGCGTTAATGAATATTCGACTTTTGGGGGAATTTGTGCATAAACCTCTCGATGAATAATGCCGTCTTCCTCCATTTCTCTAAGTTGCTGGGTGAGCATTTTTTGGGTAATTCCGGGTAAAGACCTCTGCAATTCCCCAAAACGTTTTATGCCTGCCATTAATTCTCTGATAATTAAAACTTTCCAGCGTCCGCCAATTATCTTGAGCGTAGTTTCTACTGCACAAGTTAGCCTAGTGTGGTTTTCTGCTTCAGCTTTCATGGTTTCTTTTTAGTAAGTACCTTACTTTTAAGTGCCTACTTTTCATATTTACTTTACATAGTTTAAAGTCTATTGGGCAAGTATTTTGTCTTTTGACCTGTTGTTGAATGCCTACAGGCGTAATTATCTGGAAAAAATTTATTTATGGCAAATATCCTCCACATTGATTCTAGTCCCAGAGGCGATCGCTCTATTTCACGTTCACTATCCTATGAGTTCGTCACATCCTGGAAAGATACCCATCCTGGTGATACAGTCACCTATAGGGATTTAGGGCACAATCCCGTTCCCCATGTCGATGAGTCTTGGATTGCTGCTGCTTTCACACCACCAGATGTACGCACACCTGAATTAACTGAAGCAATTAAGCTTTCTGATAGCTTGGTTGATGAATTGCTAGCAGCTGACCGCTATGTATTTGGCGTACCGATGTATAATCTTAACATACCTTCTACCTTTAAGGCTTACATTGACCAAATTGTACGCGCTGGCCGTACTTTCACAGTTGGTGAGAACGGCTATCAAGGTTTAGTGGATAGTAGTAAGAAAGCACTGATTATCACATCTCGTGGTGGTACTTTTCCTGCAGGTACTCCCGCTGCTGCTTATGACTTGCAAGAACCTTACCTCCGCACTATTCTTGGTTTTATAGGCATCATTGACGTTACTTTTATCCACGCCGATAGCCTGAATTTGGGTGACACAGCACGAGAAAAATCTTTAGCCGCAGCTAAAAGTGCGATCGCCCAAGCTGTAGCTAATTGGTAATCAAATAGTGAATGCTAAAATTTTTATGCAACAGTAATTTCTCGCCAATCTGGCTCCACTAAAAATAGAAAGCCCGATATTATTGGGAAGTTGGAACTACAAGAACCCTTTACTTTAATTCCCTCCTAGATTTCTAGGAGGGTTTTTCGATGGCTGCTACATTTGGAAAGCTCTGAACCACTTATTCACAACTGTATTGATAGTTTTTTTGATTTGATGCTTCCGATGCCAATTTTGGAAGGCTGTTTCATACTCTTCGCCTTTAGTTTGAAATGTATTCCAGGCATCAAGCCCCGAAGATAATCCAGAGAATAGCAAAATGTAAAGCGACCATGCAAGACCGCCACCAGCCATCAGATCCACCAGCATTAAAAATGCGTTAATGATGACATATTTGCCAACCCGCTTCTTAAATCTTCCACGACGGTAAGCATTAAAAACTTGTCGCTGTTGGACTTCACTTTGTTGTACCAACCAATCACGTTCTGCTAGTTGTAAAGAATCTGGAGGTATTTCTAACTCAGCCGCAATTTCTAACAATTCTTTATAGGAAAACTCTCTGTCTGGATCTGCAGCTTGACGGGCGATCGCTAAGTGAAGAATTTGTTGCACTTCTTCTTGGCTATAAGAACGGATGCCTTGAGGTTCAAATGCCGTCATAATTGTTTTCTCGGATACTAATTTTAATACTGATTTGCCGCTTGGCAGCCGTTACCCAGCTACGTCACCATTATCTCTACACTAGCAAATCTAGTTGGAATTATGAATTATTTATCTGGGTTGGGGTTGTCGAAAGGTATATATCTCTTGAATAACTTCCACCCAACCATTAGACACAGATTCAAGAATGCGATCGCCTTTTTCTTTGGTGGCTGTAGTCGCATCCCCAATCACGCCACTTTTACTAATATCCCGCGTCACCCAAGCCACAGGTAGCTTACCTTCTAAACTTAATAAACTCCCCTCTGGTTGTGCTGGTGGATACTCAGCAACAGCTTTCTCTAGCTTCACTTGGTCTGGCAAAAGTGCCAACATAATACTAGTTTCGGCATCTCCAGCGTGCATTCCTAACTGTGCTTCCTTTGGTGTCAGCAAATCTTTAGTAATATGGGGCACACGCCAAGTAAACAGCGGAAATACCAAAAAGTCATCATACTTGACATGTAAATCCCGCGCCGCCATCTGCATAACTTGCGGTTGTCCACCGTGGGAATTCATCAACACCAACTTTCTAAACCCAGCCCGGTAAATACTTTCTCCCACTTCCATAATTGTCGCCGTGAGTGTTTCCGTACTCAAGGTTATTGTCCCTGGAAAGTGCCAGTGTTCGTTAGATTTACCATAATAAAGGCTGGGTAAAGCATAAGCAGGAATACTAGCGTCAAGCTTTTCCATTGCTTTCCCCAAAACCCCCACACCAATCGCCGCATCCACAATTAACGGTAAATGGGGGCCATGCTGTTCAATCGCCCCTACTGGTTGAATAATTACCACATTTTCCTTATCCGGCATTTCTTGGATGTCAGTCCAACTCAGGTAAGCGAAAAAGCGTTCTGGGGGAATAAAGCTGTGCATTTTAACAATATAACAATACTTAAATCATTTTTACTCAACAAGATACCTGACTTCTCCAATAAGTTGGATATCTATGGCTTTTGCATTTTCACTTTTCCCAATTTCCCAGCCGTGCTGCTTTGATTCAGTAAAATATTAATAATTATCCTAGTCATCATAGAGAAATGCTGATGAGTTCCCAGTTAGAAGCAATATTAAAGCAAGCTCAAGAGTTATCACCAGAGGAACAGCTAGAATTAATTAGGCAATTAACGGAGCAAGTATCTACCCAGCCAGAAACTCAAGTCAAACCAAAGCGTAAAGTAACTGAGTTTTATGGAAGTATGCCCAATTTATTGTCTGGGATGGATGCTCAAGATTGGGTTGAGCAACTGCGTTCTGAGTGGGATGAACGAGAAAGTATTTTCAGACAACAAGCATGAAGATTGGTGATGCCTTCCAAGGGATAAATAAGGTTTTTTTAGATACGTCTCCAGTTATTTACTACGTAGAAGCAACGCCTGGATATGCTATTGTGGCTCAGGAAGTATTTAAGTTGTTGAGTCAAGGCAGTTTTGAAGCTGTAGTTTCACCTGTAACGTTAGCAGAGTGTTTAGTCATACCTATTCGGTTGGGACAAGCTAAATCTCAACAAAATTTTATAGATATGTTAACAAATACTGATGGGATATCATTTGTCCCAATTACGCCTGCTGTGAGTCAAGAAGCAGCTTTAATGAGAGTACGTTATGGTTTAAAGTTACCAGATGCATTACAGGTGGCAACAGCTTTAGTAGCTGGTTGTGATGCATTTTTAACTAATGATGCGGCGTTACAAAGAGTAACAGAGTTGCGAATTATAGTTTTAGGTGCGTTGGAAATTTGAAAACCCACTCCCATATCTTTCTCGAACAAAAAATTCCTTCACCTTGTTAAAACACTCAAAAAATCTGGGGATCACCCAGATTTGGCAGAGCATAATAACCAATAGAGAAAGCAGTGAGCAGGAAAGAACCCAATGGTTGATGAAAATGGATCAATTCGCACCCTATCAGTTGATATTGGCGGGAGTGGTGTCAAAGCGATGGTATTGGATATTACAGGGACTCCCATCACAGAAAGGGGACGTTTAGATACACCCCAGCCGGCAAAACCTGATGTTGTAATTAATGCGATCGCAGTTTTAGCAGCTGCACAAGGTGAGTTTCATCGCGTTTCGGTGGGTTTTCCTGGAGTGGTGCGCTGTGGCGTGACGGAAACAGCCGTCAACTTAGATCGAGATTGGATTGGGTTTAACTTAGAAACCGCATTGTCGCAACAATTAAGAAAGCCTGTACGAGTGATTAATGATGCAGATATGCAGGGATTTGGGGCGATCGCTGGCAAAGGCGTAGAATTAGTGATTACCTTGGGGACTGGGTTTGGTTCTGCATTGTTTGTGGATGGCAAACTAGTACCAAATATGGAAATGGGACATCATCAGTTTCGCAAAGGAGAAACCTACGAAGAACAACTAGGGCGGGCGATATTGGAAAAAATCGGCGATAAAAAATGGAATAAGCGGTTAGAAAAAGCGATCGCCTCTTTGCAAAATCTCTTCAACTATGATTGCCTTTACATCGGCGGTGGTGAAGCCGTCAGAGTGAATATGCATCTACCCCTAAACGTCAAACTCATCCCCAATATCACCGGTTTATTAGGCGGTATTGCTTTGTGGCGAAATTAGTGGTGTCGCTTGTGAAGATTAGAA
The DNA here is from genome assembly GCF_000316575.1 of Calothrix sp. PCC 7507. Lineage (GTDB taxonomy): Bacteria > Cyanobacteriota > Cyanobacteriia > Cyanobacteriales > Nostocaceae > Fortiea. The sequence continues at coordinate 4,480,201 of NC_019682.1, forward strand.
CATTTGAACTAATATACAGCCTAGTGGTTTGTCAATTTTGTTTTGAGGGGTTTTTGGTAGTGCGGGCATCTTGCCCGCGTGAGCGAGACGCTCACACTACAGTCCCTCATTTCAACCCTGACAGACTACTAGTACCGCAAGGCGGAAGTCAAAAGTCAAAAGTCAAAAGAATTGTATTCCAAGCTCTTGCGCCATTTGAAATGGTATGTTCATTTACGCCGCGCTGTACTAGCACCTTTCTAAAATAAATATAGAATGCGCCCCGGTGAGTGCAGCCACACTCAACCGAATACGATATGGTTGTGATTTGCTATTGTTGCAAGTACAACCCCATCAATGCACCCCTCAAGCCAATGCCAGAGCGTCAAGTTTCCGTTGATTCCTTCGGAGGGGATCAGGAAGCCTACAAGCAGTGGTTAGAGTCTCAAAAGCAACCAGCTGAGGTGCAATGAAGAGTACTGAGTATGAGATTCACCAGAGGCAGGGGGAGAATTCAGGATTCCCCTCCCATAAAGGTTCAGAGCAAATAAATCTATTTATGGAGTTTTCCCCCTGCTCCCTGCCTCTTTTCCTCAATTAACTCTCACAGAACAACATCACCGCTAAAATAAAGATAGACTTTGTTGAGATTTGTATAGTTAGGGATTAGCTGTCATGGCTCCCGCCGTTTTAATTCAAAATTTGCGAAAGCGCTACGGTACTGTTGAAGCCGTCAAAGATGTCTCCTTCCAGGTAGAACCAGGAGAAATTTTTGGCTTACTTGGCCCCAACGGTGCTGGTAAGACTACTACCTTGCGTGCCTTGTGTACACTCACCACACCGGATGCTGGCAAAATCGAAGTATCTGGCATCTCTGTGTTGGATAACCCCAGAGTCGCAAGACAACGCTTAGGCTACGTGGCGCAGGAAGTCGCTTTAGATAAGGTGCTGACAGGAAAAGAATTGCTGCAATTGCAAGCAGCGCTTTATCATCTCCCCAGCGCCCTAGGAAAACAGCGTATTGAGACAGTGTTGGATTTACTCGGCTTACAGGAATACGCCAATCAAAAAACAGGAACCTATTCTGGCGGTTTACGTAAGCGCCTAGATTTGGCTGCAGGATTGCTTCATTCACCAGATGTTTTGGTTTTAGATGAGCCAACAGTAGGACTTGACATAGAAAGCCGTTTTGTGGTATGGGATTTCTTGCGTAAGTTACGTGCTTCTGGGACAACGGTAGTAATTACCAGCCATTATTTAGAAGAGATTGATGCCCTAGCCTCTAGCGTGGCAATTATTGATCGGGGGATTGTGATTGCATCTGGCACACCTTCGCAGTTGAAAGATCAAGTCGGGGGCGATCGCATCACATTACGCATCCGCGAATTTTCTCCCCTAGAGGAAGCAGAAACAGCGAAACATCTGCTAAAGGATTTGCCATTTGTGCAAGAAGCGATCGTCAACACCGCCCAGGGAAATTCCTTGAACTTAGTGGTGACGCCTCAAAATGATGCACTGATCACCATCCAGCAAAAACTCCATGCTGCAGGCTTAACCATTTTCAGCATTGCCCAATCACGCCCCAGCCTAGATGACGTTTATCTCGCCGCCACAGGTAAAACCCTCATGGATGCTGAACTAGCCGCAGTTGCTAACCGCGATCCTAAAGCCGAGAAAAAGCAGAATATGAGGTAGGGAATAGGCAATAGGAAAGAATTATTGTCATCTCCCTGCCCCCTGCCCCTTGCCCCCTGCCCAATCCCCAAATTATTATGAGCATCACCCCAAAATCTGATCTAAATTGGCAACCAGCAATATCACCGCAGGTATCCACTGATACTAATAGCAACTTTTTCGGTGAACTGGTGCAGGAAACGCTAGCACTAACTCGTCGCTTGTTTATTCAATTGCAACGCCGTCCTTCCACCTTGGCGGCGGGAATTATTCAACCAGTGATGTGGCTGGTGTTATTTGGTGCTTTATTCCAAAACGCCCCCAAAGGGATGTTTGGGGATACCACGAATTACGGACAATTTTTGAGCGCAGGTGTAATTGTTTTTACAGCCTTTGCCGGGGCACTAAATGCTGGGTTGCCCGTCATGTTTGATCGAGAGTTCGGTTTTTTAAATCGGTTGCTGGTGGCGCCTCTAGCATCCCGTTTTTCCATTGTTTTCGCTTCAGCAATCTTTATTATTAGTCAAAGTTTGTTGCAAGCAGCGGTGATTGTCGCCGCCGCCGCATTCTTAGGGGCTGGTTTACCAGATGCTGCTGGCTTAAGTGCGATCGCCCTCATCGTTTTCTTGCTAGCCTTGGGTGTGACAGCAATTTCTCTTGGTTTGGCTTTTGCCCTTCCTGGACACATCGAACTAATTGCAGTAATTTTTGTTGTTAACCTACCATTGCTATTTGCTAGCACTGCCTTAGCACCTTTATCTTTCATGCCCAAATGGTTGCAAGTTATCGCCACCCTCAATCCCCTCAGCTATGCCATTGAACCAATCCGCTATCTATATCTTCACAGTGATTGGGGATTGGGTAGTGTAGTCATGCAAGCACCTTGGGGTCATGTTACCTTTGGGGGAGCAATATTGGTATTACTTGGCTTTGCTTTTGTCGCCTTGTTAAGCATTCAACCGCAACTACGGCGGACTCTTGCTTAAGATGTAAGCATGATTTTATGTAGAGAGAACTTTAGGCTAAAAAATCATGAAAAAACTACTTCTACCCTTTACTAAGCTTGCAGTTGCTATCGTAGCTGGAATTGGCTTTGCCCCGTTGCTCGTAGCTCAACCCAGTTTAGCTGACTCTTTGGGAAATTCCTTTCCCAGCAATAACTCAGAAGAGAATAATAACAATCCATTGTCCCCTGGAAGCTCAGACTTCAATATGTTTGACCTGATCCATCGGGCAAATTTTGGCAATATCAACTGGAATGATAGTGAACAGAACCAAAAACTAGACGAAGCCGCAGAAGCTTATAAGAAAATACAGCAACAACGATTTCAAAATTCACAAAATAATGCTGTCCCTGGTTCACCATCAACTGAACCATCAGCAAATAAACCTTCACCAGGTAATTAAAGATGAAATAATAGTTACGTAGTAAGCACTTCAGTGCTGAAGACAAGGACTAAAGTCCTTACACCTCATATCTTGCACCATTTTCAATTTTGTAGCGACTGTCTTAAAAGTCAAGCGATGGCTTCGCCAAAGCCTTCGGCTAAAGTTAACAAAAAACCGGGACTGTGAACATTGACGCAACTGGGGAACGCTGCGCTAGATTCGGTGGTGGCTGGTACGGGCATTGAGATTTTACATTGGTAGCCAAGACAGTTGCAGCCCGCACCAGCCACTCCGCTACGCCACCGAATCTTCCCCAGTTGCTGGACTTCCCGTGGAGGCAAAAAAGAGCATGAAAAATTGTTCGCATGGCTGCGACGCCGAATAGCCCGTCGTAGACATCGGATCAGTAAAGATGCGATACCATCCGCTCAAAGGCTAATAAAAAGTATAAAAACGTTTGCAAGCCTTACGCGTTAACAATTGGTTGAAAGTTATCAGAAATGCACCAAGGCAAATTATCTCGAACCATTGCATTTAAAATGACTAACATTTTATGAACGCAAGCGGTCAGAGCAAGTTTTTTGGATTTACCACGTTCAACAAGACGTTCATAAAAAGCTTTGATTACGGGATTATGACGCATAGCAACCACAGCACCCATATAAAGAGTGGCACGAACATGGGCGCGACCACCATTAATCATACGCTTACCTTTGTGTTGCCCACTATCATGATTAATTGGTGCAACGCCAACTAGACGCGAGATTTGTTTGGCAGTTAGCTTACCCAGTTCTGGTAAATCCGAAACCAGAGTTGTCGAAATTACTTGGCCAATGCCTGGAGTAGTTTTGAGTAAATTAATTTTATCAATCCATTGTTGATTGTTTTGCGTCAATTCTTCAATTTCTTGATTGAGTTGTTTTAGACGTTGCTCAAGATATTCAATATGAGCTTCAATATCAGCCAATGCTTTTCCACGAGCGCGTGAACGGCGATTTTTTTCTGCCGTCTGCATTTCGACTAATTGTCTTCTCCGACTAATTAATTCGCTCAATTGACGCGCAGTTTCTGATTCAATTGGTAATCTTTGGGGTTTCATTGCTTCCCCAAAATGTGCCAAAATTTTGGCATCAATAGCATCAGTTTTGGCAAGCTTTCCTGTAGCTTTAGCAAAATCTCGCCCCTGGCGTGGATTGATTAATGCAACTGGTAAAAATGCAGCTTGTAATTGAATTACTAGCTCTGTTTCTAACCCTCCTGTTGCTTCCAATACAATCAGATTTAAATTAGCGGATTTGAGTTCCTCTACTAAATGAGATATTTCTACTTCTGTGTTTGCTACAGAGAATGCTTTACCCATTGGACGGATATAAACATCTAGAGTAGCTTTACTGACATCAATGCCTACCCATTGAGCAATGTTTTCCATTTTTTTACTCTCAACTACTTTGTCAAGAAGTTTTTGATTCCTCCCCTTGATTTCACTCATCCTTGCCCGATACGGACTGTATACTTTAAATCTCAATATTTAAAGTTTTGACCCCGGCGACTGTTCGAGTTCTGTCAAAGAGATTGTTGTAGTGACCCATGCTACAAAGCGGTCTATTTTGACCAAGGTTGGGACGGTCTACTACTATTTCTAAGATACAAGGGTGGGCATCGCCCACCAACGCAAATATAAGGGTTCCAGGCAATGGTGGGCAGTGCCCACCCTACTGAAGACAAGGACTAAAGTCCTTACTACGAACTTATGTCAGTCGATTATTAAAGGTGCAAAAGGTCTAAAGCCCAAGTGCAGCTAAAATATCCCCAGCATGGGTTGCTGTGCTGACACTAGCGTCAACATGGATGATTTTACCGCTAGGGTCAATTACGTAAGTGACACGTTTGGCATAACCACCGCCATCAACATCGAAAGCTTTGATCAGACTTTTGTCTGTGTCAGCTAGTAAAGGAAAATTAAGGCTATATTTGGCAGTGAATGCTTGATGGGCGGTTTCATCATCTGCACTCACTCCCAGTACCACAATATCTTTACCTTTATACTGAGCTTGGGCATCGCGGAAGCTGCAAGCTTGTTTGGTGCAGCCTGGTGTGTCATCTTTGGGGTAAAAATATAAAACCACCGTCTTACCGGCAAAATCAGATAACGAGACGGTATTACCGTTGGTGTCTTTGGCGGTAAATGCAGGTGCATCCGTTCCGACTGCTAGAGGCATAATGAACTCTTCCTGTTTCAGATTGTTGATGCACTTGAAATTTTACAATAATTTACAATGTTTAAGTGAATTACCGGAAAAACGACCAGCTATAGGCTGAAGTGTAAAAGCTAGTTGGTTGAAGAGTCAAAGGTCAAAGGTCAAGAGTCAAATTTATTATCTCCTCCAGTCAACAGTCATCAGTCATCAGTCATCAGTCATCAGTGAATTACCAAAACCCCAAAACGTTTTTTTATCTACCCAGCACTGTAGAACGAGCCGAGCGATCGCTTGTATGTTCTCCTTTCAATCTTGGCTTACTCGCAGCCATGCGCCATGAGAGTGTATCATTAGGTGCGATCGCCCAAAACAATGGTGTTAAGTATGGCTACACCAAAAGACCTTTGTCGGAAGTAGCGTGTGATAATGCTTTAAACTGGTTGATTCAAGTAGGTATACTCCGAAGAGAAGTTGACGGACAGGGAATCACAGATAGTTTCCGTCTCACTCCCCTAGGACACCAGTTGGTGGAACAATACCAGGGAAAAAATTTGCCTAGTCCCTCGTGGGGCGATCGCATCTACGATATGATGACTCGTTGGTTAAGACTGCCTTTTTAGAATGGAAAACTGAAAAGTTAGGATGAGGGCATAAAAGGGAACAATAATATACGGAAGCCTCAACCCCATTTATCAAATTTTTACCAAATCTCTCAGAATTTGTGCGGTTGTTGGTAAGAAGTACAAGAATAACAAAGGGGTGACAGAGGTGACAAAAAGCACGGTGGTATCTTCCAGTAGCTGCCGAGCTCGTTATCAGTGAACAGTGAACAGTTTGAGGATTTCACACTTCGACTCTGCTCACTAACCATTAGACGTGGGTAACTCTGGCTTCTCATTGATAACTGATAACTGATAACTGAATTACCGTTCTTCCCTAAATTTCCGCCCCTTATTTTAAAAAACCGATAGTAACCTATGAAATCAATTATGGTGGTGGGAACAACATCCCACGCAGGGAAATCACTACTAACCACAGCTATTTGTCGCATTCTCTCACGACGTGGCTGGCGGGTGGCTCCCTTTAAAGGTCAAAATATGGCTTTAAATGCTTATGTCACTGCCAGTGGCGGTGAAATTGGCTACGCCCAAGCGGTACAGGCCTGGGCTGCAGGAGTAGTTCCTTGGGTGGAAATGAACCCTATCTTACTCAAACCCCAAGGAGATATGACCTCCCAAGTCATTATCAAAGGTAGACCTGTAGGTAAAGTCAGTGCTGTAGATTACTACGAACAATATTTTGAACTGGGTTGGCGGACAATCGAAGAATCCCTACAGCATCTAGGGACAGAATTTGATATGTTGGTTTGCGAAGGTGCTGGTAGTCCGGCGGAAATTAACCTCAAACACCGCGACTTGACTAATATGCGAGTGGCGAAACATTTAAATGCACCAACGCTATTAGTAGTTGATATTGACCGGGGTGGTGCTTTTGCCCATGTGGTCGGTACCTTAGAATTACTGGATCAAGATGAACGTGACTTGATTAAAGGTATTGTTATTAACAAGTTTCGGGGACAGCGCTCAATATTAGAACCTGGGATCAAATGGTTAGAAAAACGCACTGGTATTCCGGTTGTCGGTGTTATACCTTACTTGGAATACGTGTTTCCAGCCGAAGACTCTCTGGATTTGTTTGAACGTAGTTCTCAAAAAACCCTAGCAGACCTGAATATTAGCGTTCTTCGTTTACCGAGAATTGCCAACTTTACTGATTTTGACCCACTGGAATCAGAACCAACTGTTTCAGTGAAATTCCTTAGCCCCAAACAAGATTTAGGACATCCAGATGCACTAATTATCCCAGGCACAAAGACCACAATTGCCGACTTATTGCTGCTGCAAAAAACTGGTATGGCAGAAGCAATACAACATTATGCTGCCTCTGGTGGGACAGTTTTAGGCATCTGTGGTGGCTACCAAATGCTGGGTCAAATTATTGCCGATCCAGAAGGGATAGAAGGACAAGCTGGCAGATATCAGGGTTTAAATTTATTGCCCATCAGAACAGTGATTACAGGACAGAAAATCGCTCGTCAGCGCCAAGTTAGCTCGAATTTTCCCCAAGCTGGCTTACCTGTGAACGGGTTTGAAATTCATCAGGGGCGATCGCGTATTGAACAACAAGCAGATAGCCAAGGCTTTCAACCCCTATTTGACGATGTTAATTTAGGATTAGTAGATAGTTGTCAATCAGTATGGGGTACTTATCTCCACGGGATTTTTGACAATGGTCCTTGGCGACGCGCTTGGTTAAATCGCCTCCGTCAACAACGGGGTTTGAAATCTCTACCTACGGGTGTTGCTAACTACCGGGAACAGCGAGAACAAACCTTGGACGCTCTAGCCACTGAAATTGAAAGCTATTTAGACTTAACACCCTTTTTGTCTTAGCTAGGCTGGTATCTCATGAATGTCCGCGTCCGCTTTTTACCAGATGATATTACAGTAGATGCCGAAGTGGGCGAAGCCATTTTGGATGTAGCAGAACGCGCTGGAGTATTTATTCCCACTGGTTGTTTGATGGGGTCATGTCATGCCTGTACTGTGGAATTGGAGGATGGAGATATCATCCGCGCCTGTATTTCCGCAGTACCACTAGGGCGTGAGGAATTGGTGATCAATGTGTTTAGCGATCCTACTTGGTAGTTTTTTAAGCCTTGATCCTGCGTATGCTTTGGAGGCGATGTCTACGACGGGCTGTTCGGTGACGCACACCGTAATCAGAATCGCTATTGTAGGCGATTATTCAATTTTCGCCGGTTGCTTCGCTTTCAAACTGCACTTGTCGGTACAAATCAGCGATCGCTATTTCCACATTCACTGATTCCAGTCGCAATATATCGTCCAAATTATACTCCGACAGCACCCATTTTCCTTGTTCGTTGCGTCGAAATACTTCTAAACTCGGTTGAGCTACTTGTACTAAGACATATTCTTGCAAGGTTGCAGATTGGCGATATTTGGCAAACTTTTTCCCCCTATCGGCTGCTTCTGTTGAAGGTGATAGCACTTCGATAATTAAAACCGGAAATTGTACCAATTGTGGATCGGTATCTCGCTCATCGCAAGTCACCACCACATCTGGATAAAAATATTTTTGCCCTGGTTCTACCTGCACCTTCACATCTACAATGTAGACTTCACAGGAGCGATTGGCTAGGGCATCATCTAAGAGCTTAAAGAAATTTCCAGAAATCCGATTATGGTTGCGTGTAGCACCACTCATCATCACAACTTCCCCATCCCAATACTCGTAACGTTCTTCTTGGGTGGGTTCCCAAACCAGATATTCTTCTGCACTCATCAAAATGTTGTCGGGTAAAGCAACCATTGTAGCGATCGGGGAATGAGTTACGTTTCTAGGATAGCGAAAAAAGGATGTTCTCTTTATTGCTACCCTAACCAAGCACTAATGCTCTAGCATTTTATCTCCCAGATGCTTTCTGGCGATCGCCTCTAAAATAAAACTGTCCAGTCGTGCCACAAAAAATAATCTCAGCCAGCCAACGTTCCCAATCAGCGGGCGGTAAGCAACCTTGTCACCTCCACAAGCGGCTTTTGTCCCTCCACTGGATTAATTCAATATCTGTTTTAATGAGTTTATTCTATTCATACATCCGTCAAAATTGTTCAATATTTCCTGTCTTCGACAGTTGTTAAGAGATTGCAGCCAACTGTCAATTTTTTGAGAATAATTTGGATAATTATACTTAAATTGGAGGATAGCTGTAAGTGTGTTAGGAATTTCTTGATCCCTTATAACATGACCCAAGCTGGGGTTTTTACGATAATCAATATAAGCTTGTGTAAATTCTTCCTGACAAATGTTTATCAAATTATCAATCTCTTGTTTTATTTCATTCATGATCCAAAACTCCTATAACTCTTTCCATTTCCATCCTTCAAAATGTAATAAATTCAGTGAAAAGCCGGAGAACAACGGTGAGTATACAGCGCTTCCGGCTATTATGCAATACAGTTTTCCTCCTTGCCCTTTCCTATCAAAGCTTTTCAATTTTGGAATGTACCTCATAGCTGCCGTAAGTGCTGTAATGGCACAAATCACGACGTACAGACGACAAAAAGAAGCCTGGAAACAAAGCCCATATGCTCAAATCTGCCGTCTGGTACAGTGAATTGTTAGTCCTTTTTTTGAGTAGTCAAGTTACTGATTGCCTACTGCTTTGAGCCTATCTCTTGCTTATACCTATATATGAACTTTCTCTTTACACCAAAACCCTAAATTTTTAAGTACTATTTGAATCATATTCAACCACCGAGCCATCTGCTCCTACAGAATAGATTTTATTGCTTTCTATATCCTCCCAATACACTCCAGAAGAATTAGGATAAACCTGCTTAACTTTAGAAAGTGCGTATTCTATACCTTGATTTGAAGAACAAGCTACATCAATAACTCGATTACAATATTCACCATCAGGTATACTGACTGAAATATTATAAACAATTAAAGGCGAGGTAAGATTTTCAGCTATATAAAAATCGGCATCATAATGTTTATTATAAATAACTAGTTTAAAGCCTTGCTTCTCAAAAAAACCTGCACTATCAACATAAATTTGCGACGCTATTCTATGACCTATATCTGCAATAATATACTGAATAGTTAATTTTCCAATCCCTTGATTCAGAAATATTGGATTAACAAGAAAAAAATCAAGCCAAGGCATAGGCTCATTTAAAGTGGCACAAGATGAATTCAAAAGACGTTTTGATCTTCTTACAGTAGCAAGTGAATAGATAGTAGCATCATCTCCTCTCAAAAATCTTAAATCAGATAGATCGTCGGCTTCGGAGATAGAATTTTCAAATTCTTCATACGAGTTTAAGATTCCATCAACATAAGAGTTAAGTGTAAATGTTTTAAGGGAAGTTATGTTTACCTGAGCAAATTTTGAAGAAAGAAATTTAGTATAGTTAGTAGAAAATAATTTCGGATTTGCTTTGATTTGTTTCTGCCATTCTTTAACTGTTGTAGTAATATCAGTCAAGTTTGAGGGTGTCATGTAGCATAATGAATTTAATCCATCTGTAACAGCTATCACTTTGGATTTTCCATAGTTTGAATTAGGTTGCTTTCTAAGTCTAGCCTCTGCCATGAATTGTCTCCATGAATTAATAGATTCTATTTGCTATTTACCTTAGTGATTTAAAGTCTAAGAGATGATTTATGAAGTAAACCTTAAAATTTAGTGTATTTTAAAACAGCGTCTAAAGCGTTGCATTTAGTGGTGCGTTACAGCTAATTCATACTTTCTCAAACGCTCAAATCTTTACATAGCATTAACACACTCTACTTAATATTTACTAAGCGATTCACCAAAATCAAGGGTTACAAGCGTTCTAATCATGATATTCAGAATTTGTCTGGAGCTCCACAATATTCAAATTGTACATAAATTTTACGTATAAATACATAATTAGGGCTGGAGAGCTAGAAATTTTCTAGATATTATCCTTTTTCGGCCGATAGATGGAAATATTCTGTATATTCCTCTGCATGTGCACCAATCCAGAACCAATAAATGTGATCTATCCTGCAACAAGCCAAGAACGCGGTAGTCTAAACTAATACGAGCAGAATATACTGGTTGGCGCTGGCTAACTCGTTTGAACTGAAGACTGTTGTGGTAAGGGTCTGAACGTCAAAGAGCGTAGGCTTTGGCAGCTTGTTCTTGAACTTATGCAGGAAGCTCATTAAGTTTCTTGCGAAATACTTTCGTAACGCTTGACTTCATTGCTCAGAGGGAAAAGCGTCACCTAGAGGAGTGATGTCGCCAGCGCCAATTTCCTGCCTTACCATATCAGCTAGACGATCCCACTGAGCATCTGTTGTAGATTCAAACTGAGCCTTCCATCTTTGCTCATCCTCCATCTCGGCAAGGAGACGAGCAGCGATGCCTGCGGCGGGCTACGCCTACGCAGCCTGTTCAGCAACAGGTAGAGTTTTCCGTTGGGCGATGTCTACGATGGGCTACGCCTACGCACGCTCCAGTAACTCAGTCATGGCTACCACACTCTTAAAACGTAAATAGCATCTGATCCATTATCGCTTCTTGGTGATATTCTCGAACGCTAATTAGGCGAATATTTTTGAGCATAAGATTCACACTAACGTCCCAGCATTTTATCCCGCAGATGTTTAATGCGATCGCCGAGAGCTTAGTCGATATTAACGTTCGTGGTCAGCGATTGCCAAAGGCTTTGCAGAATGCTGGTGAATTAATAGTTCCACTGATTAAGGATAACAAACTGATTTTTAAGCGCATATTCTGTTGCCTCCAAGTTTACAATCGCCTTGACAATTTCCTGATAATTCATGTTCTTGGATGCATCAGAACCTTGGTAAACTGCCAAAATTCCTGAATGTACTGGGTTAGAATGATGCAATTCTTGAAAGTCATTACAATTGCGTGTCAGTAACACTCGCTCATTTCGTCTGGCAAAATCTAACACAACTGAATCTGGACGGTTCATTAAATCTACTGCGTTGGCTGTGACTACATCATGACCTGTTGCTTGAAGAAGGTTGACCAAGTACTTTGCTTGAGAATCTTCGTCAAGCAGCATTCGTAGGCTCAAGTGGAACTCCTTTTGCTTCCAAACGATGGCGTTCTTCGTCTGCTTCTAGTTTCAGTAAACCTTGATGGCTTTCACAGTAATGAAGTGCTTCATAGATAGCAGACAATGGTAAATCCCAATTTTCGGCTGCTTGCTCTGGCGACATCTGATTACTAGTCATATCTTGCCAAACAGTTGACGCAAGTAGTTTACGCCCTTTAATATAAAGTTGCCTACGCCAAGGGTGAGGACGAAGCACTAAATACTGCCAGTTCTCGATTGGAGGCGTATTTTGCAATGATTGAATAACAGCACTAATAAGGGCGAGGCGATCGCCCACAGAGAGTTGGTAGGCTTTCTCTTTCAGTTCTTGCAAAGACATACGGAAATACTCCAACAATGGTTGGTATCTCAATCTTAGTACAAACGATTGTTTATCTAATTCAGAAGCTTGTTTTTAGTGCAATACGGTTCAGTTAGAGCTAAAAACCTTAAGTTTTGTAGTTTAGTAGCTTGGCTTGAGGAACGAAACCCAACGAACTTGGGCGGAATTTGACAAGACTTCAGGGGTCATGACCACTCTCCTGTTTTGACATTCTCCATTAAGGTTAGCAGAGATTCTGGGGTGAGGCGTTGCGATCGGGCAATTCGGATTCTGACAGACTGGCGATTTTCACTGAGGTTGCCGGTGAGGTATTCCCAGTAGCAAGTTCCTTGCAGCCTGAGTTCTGATTCTTCGCAAATAAGCCATTGATTAGCATAGGCGATATTCAATTGGATAATTTTGGCGACTGACTCCTGAATTCTATTTTGTTAACGTCCCAGCATTTTATCCCGCAGATGTTTAATGCGATCGCGCAATTTTCCTGCCTCTTCAAATTCTAATTTCTTCGCTGCTTCTTTCATTTGCGCTTCTAACAAAATAATCAAGGCTGGAATCTCGTCTAGTGGTAATTCTTCTATATGTTCATCGACAATTTTTAAATCAGTTGCATTCAACCGTCTGGAAACATCTAAAAAAGACAAAATCGCATTACTCGACTTTTTAATAATCGGTTGTGGTGTAATTCCATGCATCCGATTATGTGCCGTCTGAATACCACGCCTTCTGTCAGTTTCATCGATAGCTTTAATCATGCTATCTGTCATATTATCAGCATACAAAATCGCTTGTCCTCGGATGTGACGCGCGGCTCTACCAATAGTTTGAATTAAGGAACGCTCGGCTCGCAAGAACCCTTCTTTATCTGCATCCATAATTGCAACTAAGGAAACTTCGGGTAAATCCAAACCTTCCCGTAGCAAGTTTACACCCACCAGAACATCAAATTTACCTTCGCGCAAATCTTGTAAGATTTCAATGCGTTGAATGGAATTAATTTCCGAATGTAAATATCGTACCCGAATGCTATGGTCTTGTAGATATTCTGTCAAATCTTCCGCCATGCGCTTAGTCAATGTGGTAATTAACACTCGTTCATGGAGGTCAACTCTGTCTTTAATTTCTCCCAACAAATCATCGATTTGTCCCTCTGTAGGGCGGACAGAAATTTCTGGATCAATTACACCAGTTGGTCGAATTACTTGCTCAACTATATGACCTTCAGAAATTTCTAATTCCCAACTTCCTGGGGTAGCCGAAACAAAAATACATTGGTTCACCTTTTCCCAGAATTCCTCTGCTTTTAAAGGACGGTTATCAGCCGCACTCGGAAGCCGAAATCCATGATCGATTAGAACTTTTTTCCTGGCTTGATCGCCGTTATACATCCCGCGAATTTGGGGGACACTAACGTGAGATTCGTCAATAACTAATAGCCAATCTTTAGGAAAATAATCAATTAAACATTCTGGTGGTTCTCCGGCTTGTCTTCCTGCTAAGTGGCGGGAATAATTTTCAACGCCGTTACAGTAACCAACTTCGTGCAACATTTCTAAGTCATAGCGTGTTCGTTGATCTATACGTTGTGCTTCTAATAATTTTCCGGCTGACTCTAAGTTGGCTTTTTGCTGTTTTAATTCGGCTGCTATATCAGCACAAGCCACCTCTAACCTTTCTTCTGGAGTGACGAAGTGACGCGCCGGGTAAATATTTACAGCTTCCATACTGCTGATAATTTCACCCGTCACCGGGTCAATGTAGCGAATTGCGTCGATTTCATCGCCAAAAAATTCCACCCGAATGATTCTGTCTTCGTAGGCTGGGCCAATTTCTAAAACATCACCCCGGACGCGAAATTTTCCCCGCCCCATTTCTATATCGTTGCGACTATACTGCACATTGGCTAAAGCACGCAAAATCTGGCGTTGATTAACTTCCATCCCTATTTGCAAGGGAATCGCAGCTTTCAGGTATTCTGCTGGAATTCCCAAACCGTAGATACAGCTGATGGAAGCAACGACGATGACATCACGGCGTTCAAACAGCGATCGCGTCGCTGAATGCCTTAACATATCTATCTCATCATTAATTGCCGCTGTCTTTTCAATATAAGTATCGGTGACAGGAATGTACGCTTCTGGCTGATAATAGTCATAGTAGCTGACGAAATACTCCACGGCGTTCTTGGGAAAGAACTCGCGTAACTCGTTACACAGCTGTGCAGCGAGAGTTTTGTTATGAGCTAGCACCAAAGTAGGTTTACCAACTTTCTCAATAACTGCGGCTACTGAAAACGTCTTGCCAGTTCCCGTAGCTCCCAGTAAAGTTTGGTAACGATTACCTGATTGAATACTATCAGTAAGTTGGGCGATCGCATTTGGTTGATCCCCTGTCGGACTAAAGGGTGCTTGAAGACGAAAATCAGTCATACAGTTTTGCTGTAAATACCCTTTCTCATACTAGCGATACCGCTCTACCCCCGTAGTATCTATTAGCCTAAACAAACATATAGAAATATTTCTTAACAAAATTTAACTGTTCAGTTTTACTTATGTGTAAGTTTTAAAGATATTTATATCTATGCCAGGTTTTTTAAGGTTAAACTCTCATATATACAGAAAAAATTCATGTCTGTTCATTTATTGTAAAAAACTAGTTAACAACCATGAGGAGTTAATTGATGACCATTAGCGGCACTGGCAAAGCCACCAGTCCCAGACAAAAGCATACCAAGCTCAAAGGGGACACCACAGTAGAAGTTGAAAATAATCAAGGTAGCAGCGTGAGTACAGATAAAGTCGAGCAAAGTGCAGAATCTTCTAAGAAACTGGAAACTCCAGAGACACTAGCAATAGCAGCAGTGCGTCCCATTGGTCCGAGCGACCTGGAAGTTGCTGAGAAACTCTCAATTGCTGGAGTGCGCCCTGTTAGCACCAGTGAATTGCACGTAGTTAGCACCTATAACTCAATGGGAATTCGCCCCATTGGTGCTAACACCATCCAAGTTGTTAGCACTATGAACCTCTCTGGAATTCGTCCTATTGCCTCCAGTTCCTTGGTAGTTGCTGAAAACTATTCAATATTTGGTAATCGTCCAATAGCATCTAATGATATTGATAATTCTGAAAGTCTAATGGGTTATTTAGATTAAACCTAAAAATCATTCCCATAGCTTTATAACCTGGTTTCCTTGCGAAATCAGGTTTTTTTATGTAAAAAATAGCCAGAAGTTAAATTCTCGACTTCTGCGCTCCAGTGTATCTTGATAATAATTAATTTGATGGAGAAATAACATGCTTAACAAGCATTACAACTAGAGGACTCCTATTTGATTTTTGAAAAAATCTAAGTAGCTTCAGGGGAGCTAGTGCGGTCTTCTCCCCAAGTGGATCAACTGGCGTTGGCTAATGCCCACCAAAACGTAATTTTGTAAGCAATATCCATCCTACGTAGTAGTTCAAAAAAAGAGATATTCTAGATCTAGAATATCTCACCTACAAGAATATAATTTTTGTATTTTTTCTCTTACTTTCAGCATAGACGAATAATATATCCTGTGGCAGAAGGCTGTAGTAAAAGTTATAAGTTAACGTATGAAAGTAAGAACAAACAAGTTGTCTAATAAAATAGGGGCAAAAAAATGAGTTTAGAAGAAAAGGCAAAAGCTGCAGCCAAAAATATTGAAGGTAAAGCTCAAGAAGCTGTAGGAAACGTTACAGGAGATCCAAAAGATAAAGCTGAAGGTAAAGCAAAACAAGCCGAAAGCGAAGTGCGTCAAGGTCTTGAAGATGTGAAAGATAATGTCAAGAAAAAGCTTGACTAAAAATCATGTCTTTTGCAAAAACTATTAGGATATATCCCATTTTTGCAGAAAATATCAGGTGAGTAAAAATCGCATCTATATCCTTTTTATCCATTTCTCCTGGGATAATAGGGTCATATAGCCCCCGTAGAGACGTTATTTATAGCGTCTCTACTATGTAATTTCTGATATAAAAAGCATAGGGGTGGGCTTTTCCCAGCTTTGAGGAAAACTCATCTGTCACAATCATTAATTGAGTTGGTAAAAGTTGAAGTTAAAGGTGGCCACAACCCACCTTTATTTTTTGCCCATTTTGACGAGCGTAGTAAATTATGTCCAGATTTCTGGGAGCATCCCGTTTCCGTTTTAGCAAATCGCCCTGCGAAGACAGCGCACGCTCCGCGAACAGACTAGAAGCCTGGGGCTATACAAACTAAACCCGCGCAGGCGGACGAGAGTTTGTGTAGCAGCGATTTCCAATCGCTCGGTATTTCTTCCAAAAGTGGATGCGCCCAGATTTCTGGTATAAAAAAGATAAATAAATTACTTCATTACTAAAGTAAATTCATACAGGCTTTACATTCTGATGTATATTATCACTCAATACTTAATATCTTCTTCCGTATCTTAAGGTATTTCATTGTAATATATAGCGGTTCTAGGTCGGATGCAATACAAGGGAGGGATCTTAAAACCTGTACCCCACTGATCTGTAAACCGTTATGTCTGGGTTTTGGTGGGTAACTCCAGCCTACCGATGTAACTAAAATTATGTGTGACAAGCCTGTTGCCAAAAATATTTAATTCTGCTCAATTCAAATTATTCTGTTTATTTTGCCAGCAACATGACTAAATCAACTAACGAACAGCAACTCTTGTCTTTAGTCAAGGAACTACAGGATTTCTCCTTTAGCCAAGTAGGCTCAATAAAGATTTTGCGAATCCTTGGCTACGGACTGCTGCTATTAGCAGCGTTTGACATAATTGAGATGTTTGTTACACCAAGCTTTATGAATCCAGCTTGGGAATTTAATACCTTTGGGGCCATAGTTGAACGAGTACCAGTACCTTTAATTGGGTTAGCACTAGTATTTTATGGAAATCTATATTCACGAAGTAAATGGGAATTCTTAGGTTTAAGATTTTTATCTTGGCTAACCTTATTATTGGGAGTGTTATTCATACTACTAATTCCTTTGAGTGTCAGTAATACTATTCGACTGAGTAAACAAAATACTTATCAAATTAATGTTTTATCCGAGCAACAAATATCCCAGGCTGAACAAATAGAAAAGCGAGTGAGTCAAGCTACACCTGAGCAGATAAATGATTTTTTAAAAGCACAAAATCGCCCGTTAGATACTAAAAATATCCAGAATCAAAAAAGTCAAATTTTATCACAAGTATCTCAAGCTAAAACACAAATTAAAACTCAAGCAGAAGCGACTCAATCTTCTCGGAATCTGAACTTGCTTAAAAGTTCTGTAAAATGGAATCTTGGGGCTTTAGTTAGTGCGACTTTATTTTTTATTTTTTGGAAAAAAACCAGATGGGCAAGAACTAAGCTGTGAAAGTATTTGAGCCTTGTTTACTTTTCTTTACACAGTTTGGTTTGATTGTGCCGACTTAAGTAGGTAGGTGTAATTAAACGTAAGATGTCATTGCTTCTCCGGAGGAGTACGCAATGACAGAACGTATTATATTTATTTATGCCCATCTACTTACTTACTCGATTTACTTTAAAAACGCTGTAATATCGAAATTGTCAAACCCTAAACCTTATTTTTTTACCTCACTAAATCCATTATCTGGAAAGCGGGGTTGCCACCAGCGATACCAGGAAAACCAAGCTTTCTCCAGTTTTTGGTAAGCAGTTTCAGGAGAAGAGTTATCTAAAGTCAGAGAAAAATGTGTCCAAAGACAACGTCTATCTTTAAGATTTCCCTTACCTTGTAACCAAGATAATATATGTTTAGAGTCCAGGTTATATAAGTTTTGATTAAATTGTTCAATAGTAAAAGTACTTTCTCCACGCGGATTAATGCAGGCACTTAGATAGGCTCGCTGCTTATCAATACCAAGACCGTAAAAGCCAATTTCTTCACGCTGACGCACAATTGCAGAAGTAGAAATAGTGGTAAAGTTCTTAATAAATAAAGGCACATCTCCATTGGCTACATATCGCATTTCAATATCTATAGGTAAGTGATTTTGAATATAGCGATAAGACTTTTCAGAAGTTACTTCAATTTTTTTTGGTGCTGGTTGAAGTACAAGGCTAGTAGTTACCTGTTGCCATTGTGGTAAAGGTATTTTTTCAGGAAAAACAAAGGAAGTAAGATTAGATTTATTGGAGACAGGAAACCAGATAACTTTTCCCAAAAGTAAAAGAATACTACTAAAAGTTAGAAGCAGCAGAGTAAGACGGAAATGTTGCCAGCGCATAATCACATTTAGACCTGGGTATAATCTTGATTTTCTTGTTCATTTCTCAAAAAGAAGAACCAGCAGAAACACCCAAAAAGTAGTGTGGTAAAAACTGGAAACAATTGAGAGCCATTTCCGGTATGCCAATATTCAAATAAATTGTTATTACCTCTAGCTACAAATATAGCCATTAGGGCAACTCTTGCTGCATTGACCATGAATGCTAAGGTAGCGGCTAAAATAGGCGCTAATATTTTTTGCCACTTGTAAAGGGGAAACATTGAGATAAAAAGTATTGCGATTCCTAGTATCTGAATAATTTGTTCTGTTCCAGAACATCCAGGATATACTTCTATACCTTTGCCAACTTCAGGAAAAGAAATTGTCACCCCAGATTGAACAATTTGAAACCCTGTATACCAAAGAATAATTGTGGAAAATTTTGCTGTCACAATAGATAAATCAATTGTTGGCAATAGAAGTATTAATAATCTGGGTGTAATGAGAAAAAATAATATCATTAGTTCTTTTTGATATTGCTTTAATCCCTTAACACCGGAAGCCATTAGAGCCAGACCTAAAGCTGAAAAGAAAGGAAAGGAAGTAAGCCAGATATTATTTATACTAGGTGTTAAGGATGAAATTCGTAAAGAGGAAAATACAATAATTAATACACCTAAAATGCTGGATGTGATGCCGCTATCTAGATTTAAGCTAGAGCGTTTTTCCCCGACAAAAGAAGATACTGCCATCCAGAACAGAATACTATTAAAGAATAAGTTAATGTCTTCAGATCTCCAGACTAAAGTCAAATGAATTGCTATTAAAGCCGTACCGATTGCCAATAATAAAAATTGGTTAGTGTTGTTTTTTAAAGAGTTGGTTGAGATGGCTTTCATATGAAAAACTAAAATAGCTATTCTTAATAAGTTTTGCGGATGCAATACGATCGAGGGCGGGAAACCCTCGCCCCTACAGGCTTTGCGATTGAAAACTATACCTCACCTGATATCTTGCACCATTCTCAATAACCGTAGGGTGGGCATTGCCCACCGACACAAACATAGGGGTTTTAGGCAATGGTGGGCAGTGCCCACCCTACAAAAAATGGATTATTGCAACTGGTGCAAGATGTAAGTCACTGATCTGAAAACCGCTATACTTATTACTTAGTTAACAATAGTCAATTTATCCGTAGATACGCTACTGTGGTAGTTTATCTTTATCAAAACTTTAATTCACTACCTAAAAAAATTTCAATGCATAAAATTGGGAATGTTTTGTATTAGAACTGTAAAATAATTATTAATAAATTTAGATTTTTAATTAAGTAAAACTACTTATAATAATTCAAATAATGTTTATAAAAAATGGATTAAATACTCACCAATAATAAAGGGCGATCGCCTGATTGATCGCCCTTGCCTTTCTAATTTAGAATAGTGGATAACCCTACTTGAGTTACTTACACTTTTGCCAATTCTGGTGTGGGACGCTTGCTATTACGAATAGATGTAATTGCTTCAGCATAGTCTTTGGCGTTAAACACAGCCGAACCAGCCACAATGGCATTAGCACCAGCTTCTAAAACTTGCCAGGTATTATTTGCCTTTAGTCCGCCATCGACTTCAATCCAAAGGTCAAGACCGCGTTCATCAGATATCTGACGCAGCTTGCGAATTTTAGGTAAAACCCCAGGAATAAAACTTTGACCGCCAAAGCCAGGGTTAACGCTCATAATCAGCACTAGATCAGCTAGATCGAGTACATATTCAATCAGTTCCAAAGGTGTTGAAGGATTGAGTACCACTCCCGCTTTTTTACCGAGTTCTTTGATTTGACCAAGAGTGCGGTGAAGGTGGGGGGAAGCGTTATGTTCTGCATGTACTGAGATAATATCAGCACCAGCCTTTGCAAAGCCTTCAACATACTTTTCTGGCTCCACAATCATCAAGTGGACATC
This sequence comes from Calothrix sp. PCC 7507, assembly GCF_000316575.1. Taxonomy (GTDB): domain Bacteria; phylum Cyanobacteriota; class Cyanobacteriia; order Cyanobacteriales; family Nostocaceae; genus Fortiea. The sequence goes on from NC_019682.1 coordinate 4,500,659, forward strand.
CAGTGGCTTTGTCGTAATTGGACGAATCGCCTCCACAACCAGAGGACCTATTGTAATATTAGGTACAAAACGGCCGTCCATTACATCAACATGAATCCAATCTGCTCCAGCCGCGTCTACGGCTCGAATTTCGTCACCCAGACGACTAAAATCGGCTGATAGGATGGACGGAGCAATCACAATGGGCTTTTGAGATAGGTTTTGGGTCATGGCTAGTGGGTTTTCAAGCGTCCTCGTCTGTAAGCATTGTAACAAAATATTGAGCCATCGCTCATAAATGTTTTTGGGGATTGGGGATTGGGGATTGGGGATTGGGAGATGGGAGATGGGAGGGAAATAACTTCTGACTCCTGACTCTTGACTCCTGACAAATGACAAATGACAACTGACCAATGACAATGAACAAAAAACTAACCTGGATAATTTGGGGATTGAGTGCTTCCTGCTTGAGTGCGCCTGTAGTGGCTGCAGCTTTACAAACGTCTTTGGGAACTAATGGTATTGATGCTCTGAGGCTACACCAAGCTCCTTATAATTTGAGCGGTCGCAAGATTGCTATTGGTCAGGTAGAAATTGGGCGTCCAGGAATGTTTGGCTGGGATAAAGCGGTGTCTAAAAATCGCGCTATCTCTTTAGCGGCCGTGTTTTTACGCAATGGTCCAGCCAAATCTAATAGTGGTGTTGATCCTCATGCATACAATGTTGCTGGTGTGATGGTTAGTAAAGACAAAGCCTTACCAGGAGTTGCTCCAAATGCACGACTGTATTCTTCTGCTGTAGGCTCTACTAAAAATATGGGTCAGCCGGAAGAGTGTTTATCAGCACAGCATGTGGCGTTGCAAAACAGTGGTGATATTCGTGCTATTAACTTCAGTTTTGGTGAACCCTTGAGCCGTGATCCGCGTCCGGAGGCTGTTTTAGATGGTAATGCTTTGCTAACACTATGTATTGACTGGTCTACTCGCATTCATAATGTTGTTTATGCGATCGCAGGGAATCAAGGTAAGGGTGGAATTCCCATCCCCACAGATAATTTTAATGGAGTCAACGTGGCTTTTTCATCCCGCCGAGGGGGGGTTTTTAATAAAGTTGACGTTTCTAACCTCGCAGGTGCTAATGAGGGCGTGAGCGGTAGGCTAGCTGGCAGAGAATTTAATACTGGTGGACGCCGCACAATAGGTATAGTTGCGCCTGGTAGTAACATTCCTTTGCTCAATCCTGATGGCAAACTCAATAAGGCTACAGGTACGAGTTTTGCTACACCCCACGTCACAGCTACTGTTGCTTTATTGCAAGAATTGGGTGATACAAAACTGCGGACTAAACAAGCTAATTGGAGTATTGATTCTCGGCGTCATCAAGTGATGAAAGCTGTATTGTTGAATTCAGCAGATAAGATCCAAGATAGTGGTGATGGCTTGCGATTGGGAATGACCAAGACATTAATTGATAAACAAAACCAAGATTGGTTGAGTTCGGATGCTTACAAAGACCCTAAAATTCCTTTAGATTCCCAAATGGGAGCAGGCCATTTAAATGCATTTCGAGCTTATCAGCAATTTAATGCTGGTGAATGGCAGCCATCTGCACCTGTACCCCCTATTGGTTGGGATTATCGTACAGTGGACGCACTGAAATCTGTAGAATATGTGTTAGCCAAACCCCTAAAGCAGGGGAGTTTTGTTGCTATTACCCTAACTTGGGATCGGCTGATAGAACTCAATGATAACAATAAAAATCAGCTGTTTGATGTGGGAGAAAATTTTAGCGATCGCGGCTTGAATAACCTTGACCTTTATCTAGTAAAAGCTGATGCTACAAATTCGGATCAGGGTACTGTTTGTTCCTCAATTAGCGACATTGATAATGTAGAACATATTTTTTGCCCTATTCCTGCTGCAGGGAATTACAAAATCCGTGTCCAGTATCGTCAACAGGTCAATGAAGTCACTCAACCCTATAGTCTAGCTTGGTGGACAGTGGCTGGGAATTGAATTTTGTCAGGAGTTAGGAATCGGGAGTCAAGGATCATTCCTCCATTCCCAATTCCCCAATTCCCTAATTTTCGGCTTTGCTTAATTCCTCTCATAAATGCAAAGTTAAGCACAAAATGGCTCGCAAAATCATTAGATTTAGTTATCACCATAAACTAAGTAAAAAGCAGTTTCTTGGTCGATATGTAGTTTTAAACACATTTACATAAAACCCTAAAATCCCCTAAGAATCAGGTATATGAGTTGTTTCGTCAATTAATAATTACTAGTTTTCAGCGTTTATAAGTTCTGTTTAATTCCTGGGACTTACTTACCGTTACAAAAACTGTAACCGCTGGGTTTTTATGTTGCTGTAAATGCCATAGTTAACTTTTGACACACCATTAGCGTCAATCTTAACCAACAGCTAAACAATCTATGGCGAGCGAGGTGGCAGAATGAATCGGCAGAAATTGAGTGGTGAGAGAGAGAATTTCTTGCAAAGACGCTACGGTGTTCGTTTGGGAAGACGTTATGCTTTGGCAGCAGCCAGCGTTGTGCTATTGAGTGTATTAGGCTGTTCTCAGGTCAATAGTAGTACAAGTGCGCTTGCCCAATCTCGTCTGCCTGAAACCGAGTCTACTTTGCAAAAAAAAACAGCTATCTCTGATACCAAAATTGTTGAAGCCAACAACAAATTTGGCTTCAAACTATTTTCAGAAGTTCTGAAAAATAACAGTAGCGAAAAAAACGTTTTTATCTCCCCTTCAAGTGTAGCGATCGCTCTGGCTATGACCTATAACGGTGCTAGTGGTTCCACTCAACAGGTGATGGCGAAAACCCTGGAATTACAAGGTATGGATTTGCAGGCGATCAACTCTGGTTACAAAAGATTAAAAAACCTCTTAGAAAATCCTGAAGCCAAGGTGCAACTAACTATCGCTAACTCACTTTGGGCAGATAAAGATGCTAGCTTCCGGTCAGACTTTCTCCAAAAAGCTCAGGATTTTTATCAAGCTAAGGTGACAACTTTAAACTTTCAAAATGCAGAAGCGCCTAATATTATTAATAATTGGGTCAAAGAAAATACCAACGGAAAAATTAACAAGATAGTCGGTGCAGTAGAACCAGAACAAGTGCTGTTTTTGATTAATGCTATATATTTCAAAGGGCAATGGAGCAACGCATTTGATAAAAGTAAAACTACTGCCTACCCTTTTTATCTGACATCTGGCAAGCAAAAACAACACCAGATGATGCCACAAAACGGTGAATATCAATACCAAGAAACTGAACAATTTCAGGCAGTTAGTTTACCCTATGGTAAAGATGGGAAAATCAGCTTTTATATCTTTCTCCCAAAACCGAATTCTAACCTCAAAGCTTTGCAACAAAACTTGAATTCTGAAAACTGGGAAAAATGGATGACTCAGTTCAAAAAAAGAGAAGGGTTTATTCGCTTACCCAAGTTTAAAACTGACTATGAAGTGACACTCAATGATGCACTAAAAGCTTTAGGGATGGAAGAGGCTTTTAGTAGCAAAGCTGATTTTTCGGGTATGGGTAAGAATCTGGCCATTAGCCAGGTGAAGCATAAGACTTTTGTCGAAGTGAACGAAGAAGGTACAGAAGCCGCCGCATCTACATCTGTGGGAATAGTCGCAACATCGTTAAGAGAAAAACCAGAACCATTCCGGATGATTGTTGATCGTCCTTTCTTTTGTGCCATTCGCGATCGCACAACAGGTAGCGTTTTGTTTATGGGTTCAATTGTTGATCCGCAGTAGGAAATTCAAAATATCGTCATTTATCAGGAGTCAGGAGTCAAGGGTCAGGAGTTATTTCCCTCCCGTCTCCCGTCTCCCATTCCCTATTCCCTATTTGCCTATTTGCCTATTGCCTATTACGACAGACGGACAAACACCCAAGGGTTTAGCAGATTGCAACACCGCATCTAGCAGCCCTGGAAACAGCATATCTAAATCCTCAAAGCGCAATTTATTGATGTGCTGTGTTCCTTCTTTCCGGCTTAATACCACCCCTGATTCCCGTAAAATCTTGAAGTGATTGGACATGGTGGATTTGGCGATCGCAAAGTCAAAGTCAGCACAGCACTGCTCTCCTTTCGTCGCCAATAACCGCACAATCTCTAGCCGCACCGGATCGCCCAACGCATACAGCACGCCTGGTAACGAAATATCTTTTCGGTCTGGGTGATACAGAAATCTCATACTTGCATTATCTCATAAAATAACGTATATTTTAATTATTCGATAATATCGAACTAACGAATTAGATTAGGAGGACAATTTTATGTCATCCATTACAAATGTCACAGAAGCCACATTTAAACAAGAAGTCCTGGAAAGCCAACTTCCCGTATTAGTAGACTTTTGGGCACCTTGGTGCGGCCCTTGTCGGATGGTAGCACCGGTTGTAGATGAAGTTGCTGGCGAATACGAAGGACTTTTTAAAGTGGTGAAACTGAACACAGATCAAAATCCCACAGTTGCTAACCATTATGGAATTCGCAGCATTCCCACACTTATGGTGTTTAAGGGGGGTAGGCAAGTTGATACAGTTGTGGGTGCAGTGCCAAAAACCACGTTAGCTAAGACTTTATCACAGCATATTTGATTTAGGTAATGGCAAAGGGCAGGCTTCTTGCTTGCCCTAACTATGTGAGTATTTATTCAGTTGGATAGTGGATTGAGAAAGTTCAGTTAGCTAGTTTTGACTAGTAAGGAATAGAGAACGCTATATGGACTTGAAATTACAGGGTAAATCTGCGCTAGTGAGTGGTTCAACCGCAGGTATTGGTTTGGCGATCGCTCAAAACTTAGCACAAGAAGGTGCATCAGTGATTGTCAATGGTCGTTCAGAGGAACGAGTGACACAGGCGATCGCTAAAATTAAGCAAAGTACTCCAGAAGCTAAAGTGACTGGCGTAGTTGCGGATGCAGCCACCAAAGCAGGAGTAGAGCAAATCTTTCGGCAAGTGCCTCATGTCGATATTCTGGTGAATAACCTGGGTATTTACGAGCCAAAAGCCTTTGTTGATATCACCGATGAGGACTGGCTGAAGATATTTGAGGTTAACGTCCTCAGTGGAGTCCGCTTAAGTCGGCAATATCTGCCAAAATTGTTAGAGCAAAACTGGGGAAGGATAATTTTTATCTCCAGTGAATCTGCGATTCAAATCCCCGTAGAAATGATTCATTATGGCACGACGAAAACGGCTCAGTTAGCTATAGCTAGAGGTTTAGCAGAAATTACCGTCGGGACTGCAGTCACAGTCAACTCTGTCCTACCAGGGCCAACCCGCTCAGAAGGTGTTGAAGACTTTATCACCAACCTCGCAAATCAGCGCAATATTAGTCCTGCTGAAGTTGAAGCCGAATTTTTCCAGAATGTGCGTCCCAGTTCCCTAATTAAACGCTTCGCAACTAACGAAGAAGTAGCAGCGCTTGTAGTTTACCTCTCTAGTCCTCTCGCTTCCGCAACTAATGGCGCAGCCGTGCGGGTGGATGGCGGCGTAATTCGCTCAATTGTTTAGGTGATTTGTCATTTGTCATTTGTAACGGCCAAAGTTAGTGTCGTAACGACCAAAGTTAGTGTCGTAACATCCAAAGTTAGTGTCATAACATCCAAAGTTAGTGTCGTAACGGCCAAAGTTAGTGTCGTAACGACCAAAGTTAGTGTCGTAACGGCCAAAGTTAGTGTCGTAACATCCACTTGTTTATTCCCAATTACCCACTTTTAAACCATGACTACTGATATCAACTTATTTTCTCCCTACCGATTGGGTAAACTAGAATTGCCCAACCGGATTGTGATGGCTCCTTTAACGCGAAACAGAGCAGGTAAGGGCAACGTACCACACCAACTAAATGCTACCTATTACGCCCAGCGTGCTTCTGCTGGATTGATTATTGCGGAAGCAACACAGGTTTCACCGCAGGGACAAGGGTATCCCTTTACACCAGGAATTCATTCCCCAGAACAAGTAGAGGGGTGGAAGTTAGTCACAGATGCAGTACATCAAGAGGGAGGAAGGATCTTTCTGCAACTATGGCATGTAGGGAGGATTTCTCACCCTGACTTGCAACCCAATGGGGAGTTACCTGTTGCACCTTCGGCGATCGCTCCTCATGGTAACGCCTCAACATTTGCAGGGCCCAAACCCTATGTGACTCCTCGTGCTTTAGAAATCTCAGAGATTCCGGGGATTGTCGAACAGTATCGCCAAGGAGCAGCCAACGCCCTAGCCGCCGGGTTTGATGGGGTGGAAATTCATTCAGCTAATGGTTATTTACTTGACCAATTCCTCCGTGATGGGACTAATCAGCGCACAGATGAGTATGGGGGTACAGTCGAGAATCGTGTCCGACTGCTGTTAGAGGTGACTGAGGCGGTTACAAGCGTGTGGGATACTGACAGAGTAGGGGTACGTCTTTCTCCTAGTGGGACGTTTAACGATATCCGTGACTCCAATCCTTTAGAAACCTTTGGTTATGCAGCGCAGGCATTGAACCGATTTAATTTGGCATATTTGCATATCTTTGAAGCTGTAGACGCAGATATCAGACATGGCGGGACAATTGTACCAACAAGTCATATACGCGATCGCTATACAGGTACACTGATCGTCAACGGTGGTTATACCCGCGAGAAAGGTGATGCTGTATTAGCAAACAAAGCAGCAGATTTAGTTGCTTTTGGGACTCTATTTATCTCCAATCCAGATTTACCCAGACGCTTGGCTCTCAATGCACCACTAAATCCACCAGATCAAGCAACCTTTTACGGTGGCGATGAACAGGGATATACAGACTATCCATTTTGGTCTGCGGCTAGTGAGCAAGTAGCCAACGCCTAATCATTCTTATCTGATACTTTTAGTAGGGTGGGCACTGCCTGGGCTGTTGACTTTGTACGAAATTAGCTAAAAATTATCATGCAATTTTTGTGTTTACCGTAGAGGCATCGGCACTGCCGTGCCCTGGTGAGAACGTTAACTACGACTATTATTTTGTCTGATGCATTTTGGGCTGAAAACCCTCAGAGTCAACACCCTAGGCAGTGCCCACCAGCTATGTTAGAAAGACGCGATAAATCGCCGTCTCTACAGGAATTTATCCATCAATTATTTATTGACAGACTACTACAGACACTGCCGGAACGAGGTTGTGGTGGGCACTGCCCACCCTACTACAGATACTGTCAATCTACCTTATTACACTAAAAGCGCATTTAATGAGACTATAAAAGCGTTTTCAGTCTAATCCATCTAACAATCAGGAGAATCTCATGAGTCCGATTATCCAAACTCAAGCACTAGATGTACCCAGCGCCATCATTAAGCGTCGTTCAATCAAAACTTTTACAACAGACCCCATAGCCCCAGAACTGCTGAAGCAACTCGTAGAATTAACCGTAGCAGCACCCAGCAGTTTTAATGTCCAGGCGTGGCAAATTATTCTAGTCCAAGATGAAGCACAAAAGGCAGCGTTATCAGCTGCGTCTTGGAATCAACAGCAGATTGTCCAAGCACCCGTGACATTTGTGTTTGCTGCTGATCCCACCGCCGGCGAAAAAGATTTAACGCCGATTCTCGAAAAAGGACTGGAAACTGGAGCATGGAATGAGGGCACTGTCAACTACTTTAAAAATGCTGTCCCGCAATTTCAAGCTACTTTAGGAGACAAACGACGGGAATATGCCATTAAGGATGCAATCATTGCGGCGACACATTTAGTTTTAGCAGCAGAAAGTTTGGGTTTATCCACTTGCTTTATGAATGGTTGGGTTGAGGATAAAGTCAAGGAAGTTATTGGTGCCTCAGATAATCCAGATTTAGCGATCGCAGTTTTAGTACCCGTAGGCTATGCAGCCGAACCACGCTTAAATCCTGGCCGCTTACCATTCTCCTCCAACGTCTCTGTAGACAGAATCGGTAATCCGTATCAGTGAACAGTTAACAGTTATCAGTTATCAGTGAACAGACTGATGACTGTTCCCCATCTTCCCATCTTCCCATCTCCCCATCTCCCCATCATGTCCTTAGCCTCCTTTCTAGCGCGTCGTTCACTGCACTATGGCTGGCTCGTCGCGGGTTTAACATTCTTAGCGTTGTTGGTTGGAGCCGGGATTCGCTCTGCTCCCGGAGTTTTGATTGTGCCTTTAGAACAGGAGTTTGGCTGGAGTAGAGCGACTATCTCTTTAGCCATCTCCATTAACTTGGTACTTTACGGACTGATTGGGCCCTTTGCTGCCACAATCATGGAGCGAATTGGCATTCGCCGGACGATGGTGTTTGCTCTGATGCTCTTGGCTATGGGTGTTGGCGCAACTACTTTGATGTCAGCATCTTGGCAGCTAGTTTTGCTTTGGGGCGTTGTAGTTGGTTGCGGGAGCGGAGTTATCGCTTTAGTTTTAGGTGCGATAGTTGTTAATCGCTGGTTTTCTGAAAGCCGGGGTTTGGTTCTTGGCGTTTTAACTGCCAGTACAGCTACCGGCCAACTAGTATTTCTGCCACTGTTGGCGTCAGTAGTGGAACGGTTTGGATGGCGAACCTCTGCCCTAACTCTAGCTGGTGTAGCACTTCTCATTATTCCAGCGATCGCCTTTTTCATGCGCGATCGTCCAGAAGAAGTTGGTTTGCGAGCCTTTGGTGACAACAGCGAAATAGTGGCAGTATCACCGTCCAAAGTCAACTCCTTCACCTCCACCCTCAATGCACTATGGCAAGGGATGAGAACTCGTGACTTTTGGTTATTATTTGGTAGCTTTTTTATCTGCGGCGCTAGCACGAATGGGTTAATTGGTACTCATTTAATCCCCGCCTGTATTGACCACGGTATTCCTGAAGTCCAAGCTGCTAGCCTGTTAGCAGTCATGGGAATATTTGATTTCGTGGGCACAACTCTCTCCGGCTGGCTCTCCGACCGCTGGAATAATCGCTACTTACTGTTTTGGTACTACGGACTGCGGGGTTTATCTTTAATTTTCCTACCCTTCAGTTTCCATCTCTCATTCTACGGACTCTCCGTGTTTGCAGTCTTCTACGGACTCGACTGGATTGCTACCGTACCGCCCACAGTGCGCCTCGTCGCCAACGTCTTCGGTAAAGAAAACGTCGGCGTCATGTTTGGTTGGATAGTTGCAGGACATCAACTCGGTGCAGCCACAGCCGCCTTTGGTGCAGGAGCGCTGAGAACTTGGCAGGGTAGCTACTTTCAGGCATTTATTCTATCTGGTATTCTTTGCCTCATAGCCGCATTCCTAGTACTGCGTATTGGTCAAAATCCCACCAAGCGCAATTCTCAACTATCTTCTGTTAATCCCTAAATATAGCGCTTCCCATTCAGATGAGGTACAACATTATATCGCAAGGTGTAGGGAACAGTGCCCATTGGTGTCAATTTAAGCCACAGATGGCTTATTGCAAAGCTTACATACCCGCCTTGGAATGAATTCCAAGGCTAATAGCCAAAGTTTACTAAAGTAAACTGAGAATTTTTAGTCATCTTCAGATGACTTTTGTTATTAGACTCAGAATTCATTCTGAGGCGGGATATGAGTTTCACGTTAAGTTGACACCAATGGGCAGTGCCGTCTACGGGTGTACCTTACGCTTGAAGGGATTCGCTATAAGTTCGCAAGAGTCAAGAGTCAAACTTGACGTTTTAACTTCTAAGGCTCAACCTCCGTGTTCCGAGCATAAACTGTCGAGTTCCGAGCATGAACTGTCGAGTTCCAAACATGAAAGGAAAATCATATGTCAACAACAGCTTTAATAGTCGGTGCAGGTAATGGACTCAGCGCCTCCTTAGCGCGTCTGTTTGCCAAACAAGGATTTTCTGTGGCTTTAGCCGCCCGTCAAATTGAGAAACTCACACAACTTAGCAGTGAAATTGGAGCAGTTAGCTTCGCCGCTGATGCTTCAAAACCAGATCAGGTAGAGCAGTTATTTATAGATGTCGAAAATAAACTAAGTGCCCCAAATGTTGTGATTTACAATCCTAGTTTCCGAGTGCGGGGGCCTTTAGTGGCACTAGATCCTGGGGAAGTGGCGAAAACTCTAGAAATCACCGCTTATGGTGGTTTTCTCGTTGCTCAAGCTGCTGCAAAAAGGTTGTTAGCACTGGGGGGAGGTGCAATCTTTTTTACTGGTGCTTCAGCTAGTGTCAAAGGTTATCCCCTGTCTGCACCTTTTGCAATGGGTAAGTTTGCGCTGCGTGGTTTAGCTCAAAGTATTGCTAGGGAACTCGCACCCAAGAATATTCATGTGGCACATTTTGTGATTGATGGCGGTATCCGTTCAACAATCCGCCAAGACCCAGCTGATAAACCTGATAGTACTTTAGATCCAGATGCGATCGCTCAAACTTATCTCAACATCCTCCAGCAACCCCGCAGTGCTTGGACATGGGAAGTTGAATTACGTCCTTGGGTAGAAAATTTCTAGGTTTAAGCTGATGAAAATTGATTTTGGTTTAACTGCAGGTGATTACGCAAAACACCGCGCAGGCTTTCCCAGTTCATTTTTTGACAAACTGTCTGAATATGGTATCGGTTTACCTGGGCAAAATATTGTTGATCTGGGCACAGGTACAGGAACCCTTGCAAGGGGTTTTGCCGCCAGGGGTGCTAATGTCATTGGTATTGATCCATCAGCACCACTTTTAGCACAGGCAAAACAGTTAAGCGAATCTGCTCAACTTCAGATAGATTATCGAGTGGGAACGGCGGAAAATACTGGTTTAGCAAATGCAACGGTAGATATTGTCACCGCTGGGCAGTGCTGGCATTGGTTTGATCGCCCCCGTGCTGCCCAAGAAGTTACCCGGATTCTCAAGGCTAATGGCTACGTGGCGCTCGCTCATTTTGATTGGATACCCTTAAAAGGTAATGTAGTGGAAGCTACAGAACAATTAATAGAAGCTCATAATCCCGCCTGGAAAATGGGCGGCGGTACTGGTTTACATCCCCAGTGGTTGCGAGATATTGCTGAGGTAGGATTTCGAGAAATCCAGACTTTCTCTTATGATGTTTTTGTACCTTATAGCCATGAAGATTGGCGGGGACGAATTCGTGCTAGTGCTGGTGTAGCTGCTAGTCTGTCGCCAGAGAAAGTAGAAGTATTTGATCAGGAATTAGCAACTTTACTTGTAGCCAAGTATCCTACTCCTATTTTACAAGCTCACCATCGAGTGTCGGCGGTGATCGCAAAATCCCCATCGTCATGAGATTTCCGGCAAAAATGCGAATTCGACCAAAGTCTCTAGGCTTCACAATCTTCCTGGGTATGCTGGCTGCATTGCCACCCTTATCAATTGATATGGGACTACCAGCATTCCCTACCATCAGTGCCTCTTTGAATGCTTCATCGGGGAGTGTAGGACTCACACTGAGTTTATTCATGGCTGGTTTTGCGATCGCCCAATTGATATTTGGCCCACTCTCAGATCGATACGGACGCAAACCAATTTTACTTATCGGCTGCGGACTTTTTGCCCTAGCCGGTGCAGCCTGTGCTGTAGCACCATCAATCAATACACTGATTGCTTGGCGTTTAGTTCAGGGTGCGGGTGCAGGTGCTGGGATGGTGTTGACGCTGGCGACTGTCCGCGATTTGTTTGACGGTGCAGCCGCACGGGCACAGCTTTCTTACGTCAACCTCGTGATGAGCGTAGCGCCGATGATTGCACCCACAATCGGCGGTTGGGTGCTGGTGTTGGCTAATTGGCGGGCAATTTATGGAGTATTGGCGTTAGCAGGGTTTTTGCTGCTGCTAACTGTGGCTTTTGGACTCAGTGAGTCGTTGGCTCACCCAGATTTGACAGCACTCCAGCCCCATCGACTATTCAAAAATTATACACGGATTCTCAGCAACCCGATTTGTCTGGGCTACGCCCTCGTCAACGCCCTGAATTTTGGCTGTATGTTTGCCTACGTCGCCGGTTCACCACTGGTGATGCTGCAAGTCTTTGGTGTCTCAACTACAACCTACGGGTGGTTATTTGCATCAACCGCCTTTGGTATCATGGTAGGCTCATTCCTCAACGGTCGCTTAAGTTTGCGTGGTGTACTGCCTTCACGGTTGCTGATTGTGGGGTTGGTGACGGCTACGATTTCTGCTGTCGCTTTGGTGATTGTCTCGGTGAGTGGTATCGCCCAAGTCAGTACATTAATGCCATTGCTGATACTTAATACCTTCTGTCGCGGCATCATTTCCCCAAACGCCATGCACGGTGCAATCCAGCCAGTCCCAGAGAGTGCAGGTGTTGCCGCCGCAGTAGTGGGATTTCTGCAAATGCTGGGCGGTGCTGTGGCGAGTGGGCTAGTGGCTTTTCTCTATGACGGGAAAACAGCGATCGCTATGTCTAGTTTAATGGCAATATTTGCGATCGCCTCCCTCGCCGCCTATACCGTACTTGCCCGCCCCGCAGAACATCGTCTGCAGTTAAGTAAATAACAAAGATTACCCCAGAAAACATCATGATTGAACTTTACTATTGGACAACCCCAAACGGTCATAAAATCACAATTTTCTTGGAAGAAGTAGGACTTCCCTACACAATTATTCCTGTCAATATTGGCGCTGGCGATCAATTTAAGCCAGAGTTTCTGAAGATTTCACCCAACAATCGCATTCCCGCAATTATTGACAATGAACCAGTAAATGGTGGTGAACCAATTACCGTTTTTGAGTCTGGGGCTATCTTATTATATTTAGCAGAAAAAACCGGAAAATTGATTCCCCAAGATATCCGGGGTCGTGTTCAAGTCCTAGAATGGTTATTCTGGCAAATGGCGGGTTTAGGGCCAATGGCGGGACAAAACCACCACTTCAACGCCTATGCACCGGAAAAGATTGAGTATGCCATTAACCGTTACGTCAAAGAAACAGGACGCTTATATGCAGTGCTAAATAAGCAACTAGCAGAGCGAGAATTTGTCGCTGGCGATTATTCCATTGCAGATATAGCTACTTATCCCTGGATAGTACCCTACGAACGACAAAGCCAAAACTTAGATGATTTTCCCAACCTCAAGCGCTGGTTTGAGACAATCAAAGCCCGTCCCGCCACAATTCGCGCCTATGAGAAAGCAGAAGCGCTAAAAACTCAACCTCTTGATCCGGAAAAGTCACGGGATTTGTTATTTAACCAGTCAGCAAACACCGTTCAGCGTTGAATTTAATAGTTGAAAAGCTTATCAGACTAAAGCCTGCAAATGCAGGCTTTTTTCATGCGGTATAAAGTGTACATGCTAAACAAGTTGTAAAGGCGATCGCTGTCAACATTCCAGTGCAGTACATCCGTATCTATATCATCACGAAATAGAAATGGTATGACTTGCTGAGTTTTTACTGAACTTTTACTGAACTTTTCTAGTATCTTAACTGAGACTATACGGTTTTAAATATCCGTTCTAAGCTTGTTTCACAAGCAAAAGGAGACAGGTTGTGGAATTTCTAAAAGCTATTACCATTATATCAATCGTATTTGCTGCGGGGATGCAGAACCCAGCCGCAGCGCTGATTAATAAACAAGTTTCTCAGGCTAATTTAGAATCGCAATTAAAAACAAAGCAGTCTACTCAGATTGCTCTCAATGATACTTATTGGGGACCGCAGCGCGATTTTAAACTTTGGATGCCAGGGGTGCTAAAAATTAATACACATGACACATTGTCATCATGGAGCGCCCGCAGCCAGACGACATACATCAATATCCACAGAGATGCTCCTCCCGAAGTTTTCTACTTATCTGATATAGGAATTCGGCAGTTGCTGCAAAGCACAATGCGAGAAAGCATTGCTAGCAAAGGCAGAGTAGTTAGAAGTACCAATCTGGTAGTTGATGGATATCCTGGATTAGAGTTGCTCGTGCAACATAATGACGGAAACTTGGGGCAATATCGAGCATTTGTGGTTAAAGGACGCATATACATTCATGGTGCTGTAACAGAATATGAATTAACCACAGAAGCGACTTATTTCTTTGATTCCTTCCGAGTTTATCCTGAACGGATTAAGTACTCGGGTTGAAAGAGTTTAGCGATTAGTCAAAAAGCAAGTCCCGCACAGTAAGTTTATTGTCAAATCATGAATTAAAAGTGGGACTTGTCTAATCTATTAGCAATCACAGGCTTTAGGTTTGGTTAGGCAAAACTAAGTTACTAATTTTTGGGAGTCGAAAGTTGATATTCTCTAATACGCTACCTGTGCATTCTGGTCAGAAAATTGTAGAAACAGCTTTTCTTGATCAGATGGAAGTGATTGATTGGCAAGCTATATTTCAAAGGTTAATCAACTCTGATGAGGGAGAAAAATTGAGTTCAACGCAAGCAGCGATCGCTATTTGGCGATATCAGTTATTTCTTTATCTCATCCAAAAATACCCCCATGTGAAAATGGTTCCCAACCAAGAAATTGATGCAGTTTTGCATGTCCATATCGCTAACAATCATAAGTTTGCAACCGATGGACAAAAACTCTTTAGCACTCATCTCCAGCATGTTTCCGAGTTTGGGTTAAAAGGAGAAGCAGAACGCCAGGAATGGCTATGGACTTTTGCACGTACCCAAACACTATTCGAGCAAAATTTTGGGATAGGTGCAATGGGTAATTCTATTGCTGCTTGTTGCGAAATCCTTTACCGATAAGCACCTCTCAAGTTTCCCCGTATCTAAATATCGATTGCATTCCAGCAAATGTTGCAGATTTCATCATGCAGCAAATCTGCTTGCGAATTTTTCACTTAATTCATTCTATGTACTTCAGGGAGGAATATCTTATGACACACACAACATTATTTTTACAGCGATTTACAACAGCATCATTGATAGCTGCTGTCAGCATCTTCACTAATTTTGGTTGCTTGAATCCTACTTTCGCTCAAACTCCAGAAATTAACAAAGATGAAAGTTCGATTAGTACCGATGCTAGTGACTTAGGTGAACCATTAACTTGTGGATTAACAGCACCAAATGACTGTGGCACAGGTTATGGAATAACACATGATACTTTAGAAATTGAACCAATTGAAGTTGATAAATCTGCTTTATGCGATACACCTCAAGATGTTGTTTTGTTCTGTTTTCAAATTTAGAAAATGCATAATCCTCATACTAATTCAATCTCAAGCAACACATAAGTTGAATTAGTATGAGTCGATTCTGCTAGCTAAGAATAGGGAAATAAGTTTTTATCCTTCCCTATTCTCAAAACTCAAACATCCACATTTTTTTTACCATACTAAATAAGAACTGACGATGATGTTATCTCAAATCACCCAAAAGATTCTTGTCAAAACTTTTATTGCAGCAGGCTCAGTTTGCTTGCTGTTATATCCAAGTCTTGTGCATAGCGCACCTCCATCACCAAGTGTCACTCAAAACTCATCTAAGTTAGATGAGACAGCAATTGAAGAAGAAAAGCCGATTTATCCTATTGCAGAAAAACTGATTCGTGCTAATGGACTTGATGACCATCCGTGGCTAGCGAAAGTAGAGAATGAATTTGATACTAACGCCTTTGCTCAAGGTGTTAATCAAATTACAATTTTCAACGGTTTGTTAGACCAAGTAGATGGTGATCCAGATGCACTTGCTGGAATTCTTGCTCATGAAATAGCTCATCATACACTACGCCATCATTATTGGCGAACTGCTTTTGTCGCTAAGTTAATCAAACAGCTAGAAACAGAAGTAGATACAGAAGTTCAAGGTTTAATCTCGGTAGAAACTAAAAAATTCAATGCTGATAAAAATCTTAAAAGCCGGAGAAAATCGTTGTGCCAAAATCAAGCTAGTTCTCAATATCGTATTCTCAATTGCCAAGGAGAGCCAGATACCGATAAACTTGAGCTAATCAAACAAAAAATCACTGCTGAAAAGCAAGCAAAATTTGAAAGTGCGGCTAAACAACTTATTCGCCAGCAAGAGTTTGAAGCTGATGCTCAAGGTTATTTCTACATGGTTAAGGCTGGCTACAATCCAGAAGGTTTATTGCGAGTGTTCAATCTGATGTCACGTTTACCTTATGTTGATGCAGATGATAGTACTCATCCATCTTTCGTTGACAGAATTAATGCTATCAAAGCGTTAATGAAAAAATATCCTCCATCAACTTTAGTAGAAGAGGGTGCAATTCGTTTACGTCAAAATCCCCAACCTCTGACATTTGGTGTTTCCAGAGATGGGGAATCTTTACGAATTAACTCTCGGTTTGGTTCGCAACAAACTCAAAGTAAGGCTGATAATTAAATATCAATTTGATAGTCAAAGTTGAGTAATGAGCAACAAGATCCCCGACTTCTCAAAGAAGTCGGGGATCTGAAGTATACTAATTTTCATAACTTCTGATGATTGCGGAAATTACTCAAATGAGAAAGTAAATCGCAGTTTGAGAAAGCAATATCTGTTTTTGCTTGCTGAATCTACTGAAATGAGAAAGCAATAAGGCATTTTGAGAAAACAATATCTGCTTTTGCTTGCTAAATCTACTGAAATGAGAAAGCAATAAGGCATTTTGAGAAAGCAATATCTGCTTTTGCTTGCTAAATCTACTGAAATGAGAAAGCAAAAAGGCATTTTGAGAAAGCAAACCGGAGTTTGATAAAGCAATATCTGTGTTTGCTTATTGAATTTAACTTAACGTAAGTTCGATGGATCTAAATAACCCCTCTCCAAACCTCTCCCCCGCAGGGAGAGAGGCTTTGAAACCCTATTGCTTTATAGTGCTGTGTCTAATGTTTGCAGTAGAATTTGTGTTTCTTCTGCTTCTGGAAGCATTCCCAGTCTTTCAAAATTATCTAATGCAGCGATCGCCCAACTATGAGCCTCAGGTAAATTCCCTTGCGCCCTGGCTAAACTAGATAATGAGCGTTGACAAAATGCCAGGCGCGTTTTGTCTCCATTGATTTCCGCTACGCGTAATCCTTCTGATAACAGTCTTTGAGCCTCATCTAATCCTCCTTGTTTGATGGCAATATCCGCTAACCAATTTTGTGTACAGGAAATGGCACGTTGCCAATTTATTTTCTGTGCATATTCCAAAGCTTCTAGAAAAAGAACTTTCGCCTCCTCATACTCTCCACGTTTGAAGAGAATTTCACCTTGGTAATAACGAATTTGCGTCAACGTCCGCAGTCGTTGCTGTTCTGGTAATTCTGTCTGTTCTAGTAACTCCATTGACTGCATCAACCATGTCTGCGCTTCGTCAAACCTCTGCTGTTGAATGCGTAAAACCGCAATATTTCTTGCCAAGTTTAATTGACATAAAGGTTCTTGATGGTGACGCAGTTCCCAAGCCCGTGCAAACAACTCGTCTGCTTCTTCTAACTGCTTGTGCTTCCTCATCGTGGTGAGAGTCCAAGCCCGATCAATCATCATCTTAGCCGCAACTAACCAGTCTTGGCGCTGTTCTGCTGCTTGAATTAGCCATGCACTCCAAGTGAGGCGATCGTCCCAATAACGCAAGTGGCTTTCTCTTCTACCCATAATGTGGGTGTATGCTTCTGTATTTTGCCACAATTGCAACATCTCAGTATATCGCCCTGCAACCATACACCACTCAATCACAGCTTGCAGATTTTGCCACTCTGCTTCTAAACCATCAAACTGTCCTTGCCATTCTTTCGCATCCTGTCCAGCATATTGCTGTGAAAAACTTAAGTACCAACTAATCCATCTTTCTCGTGCTGCGCTCTCAAAATCAGGGTGAGCATTCAACTCAGCCAGGGCATATTCACGAGTTAATGGCAGCATACTATAGCGATGATTTTCTTGTTTAACTAAAGATAATCCTCGCAATCGAGCCAAATCCTGATTTATGATGTTGAGGCTGATGTCCTGTACTGCAACATGCACCAGCGCATCCTGTAAAGCAGGCATGGGAAACAAAGCCAGTGCCATAAGTAACTGATGTGCAGTTTGTCCTTGGAGAAGTTTCACAGAACTCTCAAAGCAAAAACGGGCAACATCCCCCGTAGATTGAGACACCCCTGTCAACACTTCCTTAATTGAGTAGCCATTGGCTAACTGTCCGATTGCATAACTAATTGCTACTGGGATACCTCCTGTCACTTTGTAAAGTGCTTGCATATCTTGAAGATTTAAAGAGACTCCTTTTTCTTTGGCTTCATGCTGAATTAAACAAAGACTATCAGCTTCCGGCATAGATGTGAGACGCACCGGCACAAACAAAATTTGTTCGCGGGTGGTAATTACTGCTTTGACTGTCGGCGGTAATTCATATAAAAATGCCAGAACATCTTGCTGATTCTCAACCGTCTCCAGATTGTCCACAATTAGCAAGGTACGTTGGCAAGAAAGGGCATCTTTAATTAAATCTAATTGCTCTTCAAAACTTGCTCCAGTTATGTCTAATTCATCTAACATCCGCGCAATCTGCCGAAAAATATCGCACAGAGTCCGCCGTGGAGCCAAACTTGGGAACAAACCAAAGGACGCGAGGTAGTATCGTTTAGCTGATGTGAAAATTACAACATCAAAAGTGGGTACACCTAAAAAAGCTTCGTTGTTGTAACTGGCTTGTAAACAACGGTAGGCGGCTTCCACTACCAGCGTTGTTTTGCCCACACCCCCAATACCATCCACACTTACCAAATGGGCCGCATGTCTGGGTGAGAGCAACTCCAACAGTCGAGTAATTTCCTCTTCTCTACCAATAAAGCTAGTGCAACTAGGCGCAGGTAAATTGTGACGCAGCCGTCTAGGAAATATCTGCGGTGGAATTAACGATGGATCTGGAGGGATAACTATTTCTGGCTCGGCAAACTTCGAGTGCTTCAATAAATTATTTAATACTAATTCAACAGTATTAATACGTGCTTTTTTACCTGTAGCATCTGACAATAGCTCCCAAAGTTTTGGGCAAAAGACTCGCTGCACAGTACCGTCAGAATATCCAGTGACGCGAATATCTTTGAGCTTTTGACCTTCCAGAACTTGCTCAAGGATACATTCTTGAACATTATTCAACTTTCTTCCTGTTTTGGAGAAAACTTGAGTGTTGGCTACTCTGATCAGTTCTGAGATTTTTTCATTGCTCATTGGTCAGTTGGAAATACTCCTTGTAGTGAGCTTAACTTAGATTGTGAAAATAATTTTATACCTTGAACAAATTGAATCAAAAGCTGAAAATATTGAATATCTTGTGCTGAATTACTGAATATGCTGCTGAAATTCACTACACAAAATGAATTTTATTTTGTCTATCCTATAAGCAAAGTTGCACAGTAGAGTCTATTTAAACCCCCACTCATGACAAAAGACAAATGACGACTCTCTCCTAGTGAAGACACTGCGTGTAGCTTGCTTCCCCGTAGGGGTAAACTAGTTAGCTTTATTTCTACTTAAGCGATCGCGCTTTTAACTTAGATATTTTGTAGCCTGGAATACTTATAGACAAGCTTTTCAGTGAGAGGAATAAATCAACGCTAGTTTAGTTAACAAGTCAAGAGAAGTTATGGATTTTACTCTGGGCAATTTTATTTAAAATCACCTGTTGTAAAAATTATGCACTTCTCTGTATTGCAAAAATCACCATTTTCCATAAGAATGATTACTTAAGTAGCAGAGTTGAGCAAGCAAGTGTAAATCGCTGGAAACTCGATTAGTCGCTAGTTAATCGGTGAATCGAGTTTGAGTAAGGCTGAAATAGGTGTGGTTTCAGCTAATTTTTATGTGTTCTGTTTACGCTTACACTTAGTAACACAAGTGTAGGATTATTACCCATTGGCTAGGGAAACATTTAACACTTGCTAAACCTAATACGTGATGCAGGTAAATATCTGTTAACGAAGTATATTTCGGCTTCAAATTTTTTGTTATCCAGTGTGTAGCTACAGTCAGACTGAAGGCAAATGGTTAATATTAATAATCCTCAAGAGGTTTACTGCACTCGTCCAGGCTGTCAAAATCCGCAAAACTATATCCAATTTCCCACCTCCGGCTCTGTTCAGCAAAGATATTGCTCTTGCTGCCAAATGCCATTGATTTTAGACAGGTATTTCTTACCAATCAGGTTGTTAGTACCAGATGAACAAAGAGGAGGATTTGGAAGGACTTTTTTAGCAAAAGATATTAATACTCCTCAAGAATTGCTTGTAATTAAGCAATTAGACTATAAGCATTCTGAAAATTCACCCCCGACACCTCAACAACTCGAACAAATAGAAAGATTATTTAGGCGCGAGGCAGAAGTTTTAGCCAACTTTGATCATCCACAAATCCCAAAAGCACATAGATTTTTCAGTATAGATGTACATGAACCATTGAATAATGGTCAGCAAAAGTTTTTTTACTTGGTACAGGAGTATATTAAAGGTCAAAATCTTTTGCAATGGTTGCGAGAACATGGTCAATTTTCAGGAAATGAGATTATTGAATTTCTAAAACAAATACTGCCTGTACTACAGTATGTTCATGAGAATGGAGCAATACACAGAGATATTAAACCCTCTAATATTATGCGCCGAAGTCAGGACAGGAAATTTTGTCTGATAGATTTTGGTTCAGTTAAGCAGGTAGTACAGACAGGTTTACCTGTTGGACAATCAACATTTATCTCATTAACACTTGATTACGCCTCACCCGAACAGTCGGCTCGTAGAGCGATAGACCGTACAACTGATCTATATTCTTTAGCTGCAACCTGTATACATTTGCTTACTGCTAGAAGTCGAAGTTTATTTCGTAACCAAGATATACGTAATTGGACAGAATATGCCACGGTAAATCATGATCTTGAACGCATTTTAAATAGGATGTTGTCATTAGAGCCACAACAACGGTATCAGTCTGCTCAAGAGGTAAAACAAGAGATTGATACTCTTTTCCCTGAGCCTGTAGTGCCGCCTCCGCCTCCACAACCTTCATTTTTTGAGAAACTTAAGCGGTTTATTGATAATCGGCGTTTAGCAGTATCTGCGTTTTTTAGAAAAGTGAGCAGGAGGTATTGGGTATTGCCACTACTAGTCTTTGCTTTACTGGGGTTAGCCATCGCATTTTTGCCTACTATTATCCACTGCTCTAAGTACGAATGGGATACTGATAACGGTTTCAGTTGGGGAGAACAATCTCTAATATCAGGAAAAAATTGTGGAAAGAATACAGAAAAAAAGTGTGAAAAGGATCAAGGCACAGCCGCATTTAGGTATGGAAAATATGATGATGCAATTAAGCACTTCCGAAAATACCTCCAGTCTTACCAGAATGACCCAGAGGCATTAATTTATTTAAATAATGCGATCGCAGCTCGTACCGACAATCCCATCAAAATTGCTACTAGTGTACCAATTACAGGTGGTGGTGTTGGTGAAGACATTCTGCGTGGAGTTGCTCATGCTCAGAGCGAAT
The DNA here is from genome assembly GCF_000316575.1 of Calothrix sp. PCC 7507. Taxonomy (GTDB): domain Bacteria; phylum Cyanobacteriota; class Cyanobacteriia; order Cyanobacteriales; family Nostocaceae; genus Fortiea. The sequence goes on from NC_019682.1 coordinate 4,522,027, forward strand.
TTAACTGCGGTATTGACACAATTGAGAAGGCAATCAAAGATACTAAGAGTCCATTGCAATGTAAAGGCGCTATTAAGGGACGGTTATTGCAAGTTCAAATTATTGATGATCGTCACCAAAATTTAACAGCCGAAAATGTAGCTGATCGGCTTGTTAAATCTCTACCTATCTTAGGGGTTGTTGGTCATTATTCTAGTCAAGATGCTTCGAGAGCAGCAGTTATTTACTCAAATCAAATAGTTATGATTTCTCCTGGAAGTACGGTTCCTAGAAATAAATATGGTCTTATTTTCACAGATTATGTATTTCGTACACCTCCAACTGATGGCGTTTCTGCTAAGATTTTGGTGAACCATCTTGAGAAAATAAATAGTTCTCAAAACTACTGGAAAGCCTTAACGGTTATTGATCGTACTCCATATAGTAATTCTTTAAGTCAAGAATTTGAAGAAGAACTTAAGAATAAAAGCATAGGCAAAGTATTTACCACATGTGATTTGTCAAATAAACAAGGACTTAACCTAGCTACTTGTGTAGATAATTCAATAGAAGGAAGTACACAAAATTCAATAGGCAATGATAGAGCAAATATAGTCTTGTTAGCTTTTAGTGCTGAAACAGCAAGGGAACATGCAAACGAAGCTTTTCCCTCCTCAGACGTGCTTATATTAGGTGGAGATGGTGTTTACAGCCTAGAGTTGTTGAACAAATCATCTAGTAAGAGACTAGTGGGACAGAAACTAGTGCTTGCTGTTCCTTGGCAGAGAAGTAATACAAACCGAGAAGTAGAAAGCTCAGGCTCAAAATTTGAAAAAAATTCCTTGAATATTTGGGGCACATCTAGGATAAGTTGGCGCACTGCAATGGGGTATGACGCAGCTAAGGCAATGTTTGAAGGGTTCAAGCAACTGAGTAATCAGGGTATTAATCTTAGTCGCAAAGATTTGTATAATGTTTTGGCCAGTAAAGATAATAAATTCTCTGCACCAGAAGGTTCTACGGGAAAACCAATACAATTTGATCGTAATAATGACCGCGAACTTAATGAAGATACAAGCCTTGGGGTTTTAGTTCACATCGTATATTCTACTGAAGCAAAAAATAAGATTGAGTATAATCGTCTACAATAACCACCAAATCAGAATAATATATATAGCAATCCTAAATGAGTCGTGAAAATTGCTGTTTTTAATGAACTGCATAGACGCGGAGCGGCTTCCCGTAGGGTAAGTGCTAAGGACACAAAGGAAGGAGAAAGAGAGGATTTCACGAATGATTCAGGACTGCTATGGTACGGGATTTCATTAATTACCTTATGATGATAGATTATTCTCTTTTTATAACTCGAATGAGCATCTCTGTTCGGAAAAGTAATTCATACAATTAATACAAAAAGATGCCGACTCTAAAACTTTCAGAACAAGGCAAAATATTAGTTGAAAATGCCAGAAAAAAACTGGGATGGACTCAAAAAGATGACAGATGGCTGATAGCAGCTAGCAAGATTTTAGATCCGAAATTTGACCGTGATGCGCTAGGTAACTATGGAATTTATGCTACTGGTGTTTCATCAGCTACTTGCTTACGTTTCCAGAAAGGGGACAATATAGAAGAATCAGCTTTCAAAGCTTTATGCGAAGCATTGGAACCTTCTTGGAATTGGAAAGAGGTCGCACAAGGGAGGAAAGATTTGAGTAAAGCGCCTCATCTCTCTCCTTTCTATGGCCGCACACAAGAATTACAACAACTTGAAAATAGCCTCATTCCAATAGGCTACCAATTAGTTATCATCTACGGTGTAGAAGGAATCGGAAAAAGTGCTTTAGCTCGCCAAGTAGTAGAAAAAGCTGCTGATAAGTACGACTATATAATCTGGTATGCCTTAGATTATCCACCACCATTCAAACAATTTTTGACAGACTTATTGCTCTTCTTATCCGAAGGACATAAACAGGAATGTGATATTTCATTAATCATGGCATATCTACGTTATAATAGGTGCTTGATTGTGCTAGATTCTTGGCAAGAAATAATAGATGATAAGAGCGAAGACTATAAAGGTTATAGCGCCTTTCTAGAAAGAGTGGGTAAAGAATCTCATAAAAGCTGTTTATTATTACTGAGTAGAGAAAAACCCGCAAATATTAAAATATCAGATGAACAATGTGTCCAGTTTTTAAAATTGAGAAGTTTAAGTTTTGAAGATACGAGAGAGTTTTTTAACAAAACAGAGGGTCTTTCTTATAAAGAAAGCGAATTAGACTACCTGAGCAGAAACTACAGTAACCCGTGGATAATAAAAAAAATTGCGGGGTTAATTAAAGAAGAATTTGACGGTGAAACCGCAGAACTATTGAGAATAGGTACAATCTATATTGATGAACTAAAATTCTTTTTAGACTGCCAATTTACCAAAATACTACAACTAGAAGCAGAAAAAAATACTATTTACTGGATTGCTATCAGACGCAACTCAGCTACATGGGAACAACTGGCAACAGATACTAATACAACTCTTAATGATACTTTGAAAGTTTTACGCCCTTTAACAGAAAGATATGCGCTTGTTGATATTCGTAAAGAAAACCGTCCATTTCAATATACCTTAGACCCTGTAACACTAAAATATATTACGAACAAATTTGTAGAAAATACTTGTAATGATTTTAAGAAAGTAATTGACAATCTAGTTATAGAAGGTTCTGAGCTTTTCATAACTCATAGCTTAATAACAGACAACCCAGACAATGAAGAACTCACTCAAGAGCAAATTAAACGGATAGTCAAACCTATCCATCAGCAATTATTGGCTAAATTAGGCAGTCAGCAGCGAGTTGAGCAAGAACTGAAGAAGATTCTGTCTTTGTTAGAAGATAGAGGATTTTCACAAGGGTACGCACGTCAGAATATTTTGACTCTACTCTCACAAGACAATCATATCTAGCGATCGCTGTTTCTCTAGCAGATTGTACAAAACCCTAGGCGATCGCATTAAAATAAAATTTTAAAACCTTCTTGGGTAAAGTGGTGATCGTGCGTAAGAATTTCAATAATATTATTTTGTTTCATCACGACCATTGAGATACAGTCGGTCATGCTATAACCTTTATCGAGTCGATTTTTATAGAGTTCTTTTGCCGCATTACGAATCAGAGGTGTTGTTGAAATAACCACTACTTGAGAATCAATTTGAATACTTTCATATAGCGAAACGGCTTTAAGCCGCATAAAGTTTCCTTTTTGTGAAAAAAAGTTGAGGGTTTCATCTAAAACCACATCTGTAGTAATTAAGTTGAAAGATGGTCGATAGTGGCTGACAACTTCATACCAACTATCTTGAGGATTGAGTAAGGCAATCCAATAAAAAGCATCAGCGAAAATAGCATCCATTAGTGTTTAGGTGTGCCATACAAATAATGGTCATGTTGTTCCGCACCATCTGTCGGCAAGGTTTCTAAAATTTCGGGGGGAATATCCTGAGTCAAATCGGCAGCGACTTCCCATATCGGTTTATAATCCGCTGGGGTTTGGCGACGCTGTTTGGTAAAGAGAATAAAGTCTAGAAATTCTTCTAGGAGAATATCTGAAGAATGTTCGAGTTCTTGTAAGATGCGTTCTTTGATATTCATAAGGTTTTTCTTGATCTTAAAGTTAGTTTTTAGCCTAGACACGACAGTAGGGTGCGGCGTAGCAATGGGATTTGCGTAACTCACGATTAGTGCGATCGCTCAAATTTATCCTTTGTACAGAACCCTAGGCGATCGCATTATCTCTGACAAACTGCTCCACGAAAAATCTGATACTGTCGCGAATTCGGTAAACTGACGTAACCGGGGTGGATGAAAGGACAATATCTTCACGAGGCAATCCAGCCTGTAGCAACCTCCTAGGCTGGCTCAGAAACCAAGGCGTAGGTTGGGTTGAGGCAATGCGTTACCCAACAATCTTACGTTAATTATGAGTGTTTAGCGATCGCTCTATTCTGCTCAAGGGATCTAAATCCAGCGATCGCCGGAAAATAAAAGTGCCAAAACGGGAGGTAAATAAAATCATGGAAACTTAACCCAGGGAGATTCTACCTGCTATCTGGTAAGCTTTGGGATTAATGCCAAATTTACGCCGGAAAGCGGCACAAAAAGCTGTGGGACTAGCATAACCCACTCTGGCTGCAACGCCTGCAACAGTCATTTTTTCTTCTAGGAGTAGCCTTTGTGCTTGCTGCATTTGGTAATCATGCAAGTAGCCAAAGACGGTATTCCCGAATACATGACGAAATCCTTGCTTGAGTTTGCGTTCATTCAGTCCCACTTGTTGCGCTAAAGTGATTAATGATGGTGGGTTATGGAGATTATTGATTAAAATTTCTCTAGCTTGATAGATGCGATCGCACTCGTCCCGTTTTAAACTAACGTACTGATATCTAGTAGGCTGCTCAGTTTCCACCAATTGGCTGAACTGCAAAGCTATTAGTTCTAATGTCTTTGCTTCTAGATAGACACGTCTCATCATTCCTTGGTAAGGACAGTGCATGATTTGTCGCACTGCTAGATGCATTGCAGATGTCATCTTGCCGATATCTTGATGAAATAAAGGCACTGAGTCAGCTTCCATAAATGGCTTTAGTAGATCTGGAAGAGAGTTTTCTTGTCCCGTAGTTAAAGTCCGCAGCAAATGAGACTCAACTCGAATGCGGATATTTTGCAAAAGTCCAGTAGGATGTACTTCAATTTCGCGAGTTCCAGGTAGAAAAAACAAATAATTTTCCCCGGCTTTTTCGCAATTATCCTCTTTAATTCCGTAAATTTGCTCTCTGCAACCACCTGTGACTATAAAGGCTAAAGTCAAAGGAAAAGACTCAGAATGTTGAGCCTCATCTCCCCAAGTTATGGGAGTTTCATAATTACCAATCTGTAAGCACAGTCCAGGACGTAACTCCAGGATTTGAATAGACCCTTTTTTAAGTGCATGTTGCCACGTTTCCATATATTCAAAATCATTGAATTTACAAGCAATTTCACCTGTTTGTAAACCCTCTTGCCATAGTTCATCAAAGTCAGCTTCTGTAAAAATTATTGTCATAGTTGAATAAGAAATATTTTGAGAGCCGATTTTTTATTGCACAGAAATTTCCTTCAGTGAAGCTATCCACATATCGGGAGGATCTGAATAGTAATCAATTTGCTCAACTTGATATCGATAATATTTGCCCTCCTTTTGCAAAATAATGTAATCGTGAATTTTGATTCCTTTGCCGATTCCCGTCATGTACCCACCCTTTCCTAAATTTATCGGCTCAAAAATGTAGTCAATTCCCCAATCTAATTGGCTATAATCATGTGCTTTCTGCTGATTTTTTTTAGGCAGGTTCTCGGAAAAGTTTCCTGGTAGTAACCCTTTGATAAAAATCAAACTTGATTTAATACTCTTTTTTATAAAATACATAATTAATAAGCTGTTACGCATTGAGCTTGTATATTTACCAGATGACGGTTAACAGTGAACAGTCAATCCTCACCAGTCAACAATTATAAAGAGTGTTGATGTAATTTAGACATTAGGTTACTAATCTGGATCTCCTATTTTTACTGCTGCATCAATTTGTTTCATCAGTACTTCAATAGTAAAAGAGTTGTCTAAAACAATATCCGCAAGTGCTATTTTTTTCTCTATAGATAATTGGCTATTGATGCGTGCTTGTGCTTGCTCTTGATTTAAGTGATTTCGCTGGATCAATCGTCGTAACTGTTCTGACTCTGAACAACGCACTACCCAGATTTCTGTAACTAAGTTGGTCATCTGAGCTTCAAATAGTAAAGGTATGACTAAAACTAGGGTTTGTGAAGGTGTTTCGCTAATTGCTTTGAGAAAGCGATCGCCCACAAAAGGATGAATTAAACTTTCTATCCAATTACGTTCATCTTGGTAATTAAAAATAATTTCGCCTAATTTTTGGCGATTGAGACTACCATCATCTAATAAAATTTGTTCTCCATAACGTTGGGCGATCGCACTTAGAATAGGTGAACCCACAGATACCGCATCTCTTGCATAAATATCTGCATCTAAAATTGGTAGATTGTAAGCACTAGCTAAATAATTAGCCACAGTGGTTTTTCCTGTAGCAATACCTCCAGTTAAGCCGATGATGCGTTTTGTCATTTGTCAAGGGTCAAGGGTCAAGAGTTAGGAATTGTTCCCCAGTCAACAGTCAACATATTATTCTCTATATTTCAGACTTCATCCTTCATTTGACCATTTGATAATTGCTTGAGTTAATCCGTCTAAAGTATATTCTTCAGCTTCTACATCTACACGCCCAAATAAATCATGGCAAGTTTTGGAGGTTTGGGGTCCGATAGAAGCAATGCAAACTGCATCTAGGAAAGATTTTTCTGATAGTATACTATTTGTGAGTTGACAGAAAAATTGTACAGTTTTGGAACTGGCAAAGGTAATTATATCTACGGCGCTATTCCTGAGAGCTAACTCTGCTGATTCTGGTATACTACTGGGACAGCGAGATTGATATGCTGGCACCTCAATTACCTCTGCTCTCTTAGCTGTGAATTCTTTAACTAAAACTTCTCTTCCCCCACTTTCAACTCGGGGAAATAAAAGCTTTTTATTTGTTAATTCTTCTGGGAAGTTTTCTACTAAAGAATCTGCAACAAAGCTAGGAGGAATAAAATCTGGTAGCAAATTGTGTCGCTTCAAACTTTGGGCTGTTTTCTCACCAACAACAGCAATTTTCACGCCAGCCAATGCACGGGAATCTTTACCTTGTGCTGTTAATCTAGCGAAAAAGTAGTCTACCGCATTGGTGGAAGTCAGAATTAACCAGTGAAAATCAGATAAATTGGCGATCGCACGATCCAACGCTTCCCAGCTAGAAGGTGGGCCAATTTCTAAGGTAGGCATTTCAATGATTGTTGCACCTGATGCCGCCAGGCGATCGCTAAATTGACTCGACTGTCCCACTGAACGGGTAACTAAGATGGTTTTACCAGCTAGGGGAGGTTGGGAAAATAGGTTGAGGTTGCTAGTCACTGTTTGCAGATGAAGATTTGCGGGTGTTGGAGAATCATTTAAATCTATTTTCTCAGGTTGTAAGTACTTGCGTAGCCCCACCACTTCGCCAATTACAATTACCGCTGGTGAAAGGGATAAGCCAGCGGTTTGTTCCAGAATATCCCCTAATTGAGCAGTCCAAATTTCTTGACTGGGAGTTCCTGCCCAACGGATGATGGCAATGGGTGTTTTGGGCGATCGCCCCTGCCGCATTAGTTGGTGTATAATTTCAGCCAAGTGTTGCCCTCCCATCAAAATTACCAGTGTCTCTAACCGTGACAGCGCCTCCCAGTCTAAAACATCTGGTTCATGAGCTGTAAACACTGCAAAACAACGACTCAAAACCGGATCTGTGAGGGGAATTCCTGCTAGCAATGGTGCTGCAAAAGCCGAAGAAATTCCCGGTACTACTGCAAACTCACAACCAGATGCTTTTAAGGCTTCAATTTCGGAAGTACAACGCCCAAAAATAAACGGATCACCCGATTTCAGCCGCACAATTTGTTTCCCTTGCTGACAATAATTTACCAGTAACTTGTTAATATCAGCTTGGGTGGTGCTGGGTTTACCACCTCGTTTACCCACATCTAATTTTAGGCAATTATGTGGTACGCACTGCAATAATTGGGCATCTACTAAAGCATCATAAACTAGTACCTGGGCCTGTCCCAAAAGATTATAAGCCTGCACCGTCAGGTATGCCACATCTCCTGGTCCCGCACCGACAAGGTAAACTCTGCCCTTGTTTTCACTCATAAACTGTTACACATTTAACTTGTAAATTTACTTGATGACGCTTCATCTGCTTAAATCAAATATTTTCGCTTTAGGCTTGTCCAAGGTCAAGAGTCAAAAATCCTAGCTAGTACGCCACGGCGTAAATAAAGCTACTATTCTAAAAGCACAAAAAGCTTACAGTGTATACCTCTTGCTTTCATACTTCAGCCTTTTTGTACTAGCCTTTTCTCGTCGTCGATGATATTTTTGATCATAGATGAGTTAATTAGAGGTTGATATGACAGCACTTACATTAAACCTCAATTCTATAATTAAACTGACACGAGAGCAGTTTTATCAATTGTGTGAAGAAAACCCCGATTTAAAATTAGAACGCAATGACCAAGGAGAATTGATTATCATGCCACCAACAGGAGGAGAAACAGGGAGAAGTAATGTTAATTTAATTCTTCAAGTAGCATCATGGAATGAACAAAATCAACTTGGCGAAGTTTTTGATTCATCAACTGGATTTACTTTACCTTCAGGGGCTGACCGTTCTCCCGATGTTTCTTGGGTAGAAAAATCTCGGTGGGATGCTTTGACTAAAGAACAAAAAGAAAAATTTATTCCCCTATCTCCTGATTTTGTGATCGAGATACTTTCACCTAATGACAGCTTGAAAAAACTCAGAATAAGATGCAAGAATATATCGAAAATGGTTGTCTTCTAGGTTGGTTTATCAACAGAAAAAAACAGGAAGTAGAAATTTATCGCCCAGGACAAGATATAGAAGTTTTAAAATTACCTCAAACTCTTTCCGGGGAAAATGTCTTACCTGGTTTTATACTAAACATGCAACGAATTTGGGGATAAATATTCAGGATGAAGAATAATAGATCATAGTAAGTATTTTAGCTATAAGACTAATATTTGATTTCTGAAATATACGTAGGGTGGGCAATGCCCACCAAAACCATGATACGGTGGGCAATGCCCAACGCTACTCCTCTCAACGCGGGAAACTCCTCCGGATTCGGCAGTCCACTCGGTGCTTCAGACGCACCGCACGTGTGGCTGCGCTCACCGCGCACAAGGGTGGCTCCCCTACAGATACTGAGATTTTTTCAATAATCAAATCGGATTCCTATATGTAATTACTAAGAATACGTGGATATGAATTTTCACCAATGATTTAGACTTACCATATAATAGACATATATTTAAAACTTCTCTGGCAGTTATGGTACAAACAATTCAAGCCAAAGATGTCACCTTACTAGAATTAGAAACTCTATTTGGATTACAGCTAATCCGGGATAGGCAATTTTTTCAAGAATGGCAAGCTAATTTAGCTGAAATTACCGAACTAGAAAAACAACAATTAGACAAAGTTCAGGCAGGATATTTTAATTTGCTAAGGTATCCACCTATGCTGGAAAATGTTGTCAAAATGTCAGTATTAGACCCACTTTTATTTATTGGGGATTTTTATTTATCTCCGTTTTATGTTAAGTCGGAAAAATCTATAGAAATTTCTGCAGTAGATGAAAATATTGTCATCAAGGGTAGCTTAGATGCGTTGGTTTTGAAAGACCAATTTTGGGTAATGGTGATTGAATCCAAACAAGCAGCTTTTTCTATAGAAGTTGGACTAGCTCAAATCCTCACTTATATGTTAGCCAATCCTTACCCAGAGAAGCCTAGCTTTGGCATGATTACTACGGGAGGAAGTATTATATTTATTAAATTAGTGCTAGGAGAAAATCCACAATATGCTACTTCTAAAATTTTTGAACTTCGTAATCCTGACAATGAATTGTACGATGTGCTGGGTATTTTAAAACGCCTTAGTCAATTAGTGATTTCTGCAAATAATTAACATCAGCATCTCCATAATGAGAACAAATGACTAATAGCGATACTGACATACTTTACGAAGCTATAGTGATACGACAAGAACAAAACTATAAAGGCTGGATATGTGAAATCTCTATGGGTTATCCAACAGGTGTAATTTGCTTGAAATTTACTAAACAAATGATAATAGAAAAACGCAGTGATCCAATTAAATCTACCACTGATTCAAAATTAATTTACATTGGTAATACTCAACGTCATCCCAACTGGCAATATGAAGCTTGGCTACGCGCTAAATCTGATATAGATGCGCTGGAAAAAAATCAGCCAGAGGGTTAGTGAATCTAATAATTGACAATCCCTGGCGGACTCTAAACCGTTATAATACGTATGTATTTGTATTTCTCCTGGTAAATTATGGTGCAAACAATACAAGTGCGGGATATTAGTCTTTACGAACTAGAAGAAAAATTCGGTTTGCAATTAGTTACAAATGCTGATTTTTTCACAGAATGGACAGATAATTTACCATCGTTGAATGATGTCGAAAAATTGTCTTTAGAACGAGTAAAAAGCAACTATTTAAACTTAACTAAATACCTTCCAATGTCAGAAGAAACAGTGAAGATGGTAGTGCTATCTCCACTGCTAGATTTAGCTGGTTTTTATCAGCTACCCTTTGCAATTGAAAATGAAAAATCTACTGAGATCTCTGCTGTAGATGAAAGCATAATAGTCAAAGGTAATATTGATGTTTTGGTAATTCAAAAACATTTTTGGCTATTGGTTGTTGAATCGAAAAACACTAAATTTGATGTCTTAACCGCACTCCCCCAAGCACTTGCTTATATGCTTGATACTCCCAATATTGAACAGCCAACTTTTGGGTTACTTGTCAATGGTAGAGAGTTTGTTTTTGTCAAGCTAGTTCAGCAAGAAAAGCCAAAATATGCTCGTTCTTATGCATTATCAATTGAACGCGATGCAGAATTCCAACAGGTACTAAGTGTATTAAAATGCCTTAGTCAATTAATTTTGTTGTAGTAACAAAGGCTAGTGCAGACTGGCAGAAATAACTAAACTGTCAACTGGCATGAGAATGTCCCCATATTTGAGCTAAATCTAAAAGTTCTTGTATGGTAAGACTACGTTTTTTCTGAGTTGACTCTTGTCGCACTGCATCCAAGACAGACTGGGTTGCTTCTGGGTTAAGAATGATACCATGCTGCTGCAGTAAGCTAGATAATAAATGCCGCCCAGAATGCTTACCTATCACTAAACTCCGCTCTCGTCCTACTTCTTCTGGGGCAAATGGCTCGTAAGTGCTGGGGTTTTGCAATACACCATGTGCATGAATACCTGATTCATGGGCGAAAGTATTTTCACCTACAATTGCTTTCCAGGGGGGCACATCATAACCTGATGCTGAGGCGACAATTTGTGATATTTCTAACAAACGGGGAGTATCAATCCCTAAGTGGATACCATGAATACATTTGAGAGCCATCACAACTTCTTCTAGAGGTGCATTTCCAGCCCTTTCGCCTAGCCCATTGACTGTTGTATTAACTGATAAAGCTCCGGCTTTGATTCCTGCAAGTGCGTTAGCAGTTGCTAAACCAAAATCATTATGAGTGTGCATTTCTACAGGAATCGTTAAAGACATCAATAATTGTTTGACTTTGCTGTAGGTAGCGAAAGGATCGAGAATACCGACTGTGTCACAAAAGCGAAACCTGGATGCACCCAATTCTTGGGCGTAGAGTGCTGCATCTAAAAGAAAATTTTCCTCGGCTCTGGAGGAATCTTCACCTCCCACAGAGACAAACAGTCCCTGATCGACAGCGAAGCTCACACTATCTTTGAGTTTTTGGAAAACTACCTGCCATTGTCCCTGAAATTTAGCAGCAATTTGGATTGCAGAGATGGGAATGGAAATATGCACTCGCTTCAAACCACAAGCGATTGAGGCCTGAATATCTGAGATGACGGCACGGTTCCAACCTAATAGATTAGCTCGCAAATCCAAGTTGATAATTGCGGCGATCGCTTTTTGTTCTGCTTTACCCATTGCTGGGGTGCCAATTTCTAATTCGTGGACACCAATAGCATCAAGAATTTGAGCGATCGCTAATTTCTCTGCCAAATTGAAGGCAACACCCGCTGCTTGTTCGCCATCACGCAGTGTAGTGTCATTAATCAGAACTTGATCCATTGCCAAAATGCCTCCAAGAACAGTTAGGTATATTAATAACTTGAGCTTTGTGAAACTCCAAGGTAATCTCAGATATAATTTTCCCAAAGCTGAGGAAAATCAAACCCTTATTTAGCTAGATTTTCTAAGTTATTTAACTGAATTCATATTCCCATTGATGTACCGCTTTTCATAGTCAATAAATTTGTCCACTGTTGTCAAGTTATCAAAGTTACATTTACTTACTTTTATTTACCATAATAGACCTCTAGCAAAAGTATTTTCTACCAGATATGAAAAAAGGTGAAAAGGAAAAATCTATCCTTTTCACCTTTATTTTTACCGCTTGCTCGACTTATGCCAAGAAGTCTCATGATTGATGATCCGGGTTCAGGGGTGAAGACATAAAAAAGAATCAAGAGTTTTACTCCTGTTCTTTGATTGTTTCAGGATTAGTGATTTTCACATGTTCAAAAAGACGAGACATCCAAGGTAAAGCAATCAGAATTCCTGCTAAAACTATTAAAAATACAGAGATACCAAAAATTTGGTCGCGAGGAATTTCGAGAACGCCGCGCAAAATTACCTCTCGCAAAGCAGAAACAATAGTGATTTCCACTGCTGCCCCTACTGATATACTCTGTGCTTGTAGGTAGTCAATTAACAGGCGAAATAATTCTACTAGAATCAAGATGAACAAAATATCAGATGTTACTTGTCGTAAATCTAGTGGATGGAGAAAAGAGGAGAACATATCCACTAGGCGGATCAGCATCACACAGAATAAACCCAGACAGAGAGAGATGATAATAAAATCTTGAAAAATCTCCAGGTTACTGACAATTCTATCTCGCTGGAACCAAGTATTTATCTCTGTAATTATCCGTTTTGGCATGGGATCTCCGAGCAGCCTAGAGTCATTGATCCCCATGATAAGGAATTGAAATAATAAAAAATGTGAGCAACGTTTCTGTTAACTGCGTTAATACTTGAAATGGCTAAAATGTTATGTAATTTCTATAAAATCGCCCTCAAATCTTGTTCTATGCTGGAGTTAAGCAACGTCCATAGCTGTAAATCTGTAAAATCGGGAATGGCTATCAATGCACCGACTTCTAACAAAGCTTTTGGATCGTGGGTAGAGGCTACGCCGACGGTGGTGATTCCAGCGCCAACGGCTGCACGAATTCCAGAGGGAGAGTCTTCTAGAGCGATCGCCTGTGCTGCTACAATCCCTAAATTGTCCAGCGCTGCTTGGTAGGGTGACGGATCTGGTTTACCTGCTATACAATCTTCTGCTAAAACAACTGTGTGGAAAGCTTCTTTAATCTGCAAAACTTCTAGCATAAATTCGGCATTTAATCTAGGAGCATTAGTTACTAAAGCACGTTTTAGCTGATGTGTCTCTGTCCACTCCAGTAGTTCAAAAAATCCACTTAGGGGTTTTAGCTGTGGTGCGAGTTGGCGAAAAAGCGCCTCTTTGTCGTCTGCAAATTTTTGACCTGCTGCTGGTGATAACTGTGGTAGGATGTCTTTGACTATTTCTGGATTTAGCCCCCCACTAATCCGGGATTGGTAGAAAGTTTCATCGATATCTATGCTGTAACTCCCTAGCATTTGCTGCCAAGCTTGGTAGTGTATGGGGTCAGTATTGACAATAGTACCGTCTAGGTCAAAGAGAATTGCAGATAGCATAGTTGTTGAGGACAATGTAAATAATTGTTAACTTTATTTACACAGTTTACATTGTTTTGTGTCCTCAGTCATTATCCCGGCGGTAATATTCAGTTAACAGTTATCATTTCCGACAAGCATAGCTGGGTTATGGTGTGTATAGGTGTGAAAGTGTTGCCCTACAAATTAGCCCCGTATTGATCACCATCTGTGTAAGCAAATGTTAGCCGCTACAAAATTTTTTCGGGTTGATGAATTGACAGTACAGATTTACAACACTGAAGCCGAAATGTCCCAAAACGTTGCAGAAATCGCCAATCGATATTTACAAAAACTTCTGCAAGCACAAGATACAGCCGCCGTATTATTAGCAACAGGGAATTCCCAACTCAAATTTCTTGATGCTTTGATGACCTTGGGTGGTGTAGATTGGTCAAGGATTATCTTGTTTCATTTAGACGAATATTTAGGAATTACTCAAGACCATTCTGCTAGTTTTCGGCGCTATATGCAAGAGCATGTAGCAAAAAGAATCAGTCCTAAAGACTTCCACTATATCGAAGGTGATGCACTGCAACCTTTGTTAGAATGCGATCGCTATAGCAAACTGTTGCAAGCACAACCAATTGACTTATGCTGTCTCGGTGTTGGCGAAAACGGACATTTGGCTTTTAACGATCCATCTGTGGCAAATTTTCAAGATCCTTACAGTGTTAAACTAGTGAAACTTGATGTTATGAATCGTCAACAACAAGTAAATACTGGTCACTTTCCCCATCTTGATAGTGTTCCCCAATATGCCTTTACTGTCACCATCCCATTAATTTGTTCAGCCAAAAAAATTCTCTGCCTTGCACCGACAACACGTAAAGCAAAGGTAGTGCAACAAATGTTGCAAGGGTCAATTAGTCAAGAATATCCTGCTTCTATTCTGCGCCAGCAACCACAAGCAACACTATTTTTAGATGTAAATTCTGGTAGTTTGTTGTCTTAGATTCGCGATAAGCAGAATAAAATCAGAGTTTTTATCTATCTATGGATATAGATTTTAGCCTGTAGTTAATCTAAAATTAACCTTTTGATAGAGAGTTGATTTTTTTCTACAAAGCCTCCATTTTTACAATAAAATCTGATAGATTATCGGTATTGAGTTTTGCATTGTCAGTCTCACCTGGGAGAATTTCCTAAACTCGATTCCCTATCATTAAATCAGTTGTTGCATATGGATATCTTGTTTGTTCGCGGTGAAGAAAGTAAAAACATCATCGGATGTTATGGCAATACCGAAGGAATTGCGGCTGTGGTGGTCACAGTGTTCCAAGACAATAGTAAATATGAGATTATTGATTCTGTATTCCGGCGTCGTCTGGGGTTGAAGCCCACTGCTGATGATTTGCTAGGACTGGCTGAAATCCATAAAGTCAAATATATTATCGGCAATCAGCTGGTTGAAAATGTCTACCGTGGCGGAACATTAGAAAAAAATTATGAGTTTCCTGTTGAGATTCAATGGGAAACTAACGAAATCAATGTTGAGAAACTCCTGTTTTTGACCGAATGTTATCTCAATGAAGGTAGGTTAAATTTATCTGCTGATGTCGAAGACGTGATAGAAAAAGAATTACGGTCTTTTGATCTACAACAATACCGGGATGATAGTCGAGCTAGCCATAGACTATTTGCATTCTTTCATGCGATCGCAGCTGCACATCCATCCACTCCCACCTGGGCAAAATCTTAAGAAAAGTTAAGCTGTCGCGCCTGTCGGATATACACAAATCAGACAAATTGGCTTCTAGCAAAAGGAATTTATTAACGCTGGATGAGTATCTATCCGGAGATAAATTCCTAAACTCTGCAAACTAGCTTAGGGTATTAACAGCCTATGCAATAAGTATTGCTTGTTTTCAAACACTTTCATGCCCCATATCAATAATTCTCAGTTACGGAGTTACGGCATCGCTGTATTAGTTGTTGCAGTAGCCCTAGCGCTGATGCTAATGCTAGACACTTGGCTAGGCATGAGTAGCACGCCTTTTCTACTATTTTTTAGTGCTGTCATGGTGAGTGCTTGGTATGGTGGTTGGAAATCGGGATTGTTAGCAACCTTCTTATCCGTAATCCTGAGCCATTACTTTTTTCTAGCCCCAACTCATCACCTGACGATTAACCTACCCAATCTTGTGCGCCTGGGATTGTTCGCATCACAGGGATTACTCTTCAGTTTCCTGTGTGAGGCTTTAAGAACCGCTAAACGACGAACTGAGGTGAATCTGCAAAAGCTGAAAGTGAGTGAGGCGCGATTTCGATTAGCATTAACCAGTTCAGACATCTTTGTTTTTCAACAGGATCGAGATTTGCGGTATCAGTGGATTCATAATTCTCAGGGTGAGGATGTCGCAGAAGCGTTGGGTAAGTCTGACTATGAATTATTTCCGCCGACAGAATTAGAGCAACTGATAGCAATTAAGCAGAAGACACTAGAAACAGGCGTTTCTAACCGTGAAAAGATTTGTCTGACAGTTCGTGGCGAAGTCCGTTATTATGATTTGCTGGTGGAACCGCTCAAAGAGATGGGCGATGTCCAGGGTATTATCTGTGTAGCTGTGAATATTACCCAACTCAAGCAAACTGAGCAAGCATTGCGAGAAAGTGAAGCGAAGTTTCGCAGTGTGGTGGAGTCAAATATGATTGGTATTGGTTTCTGGGAGCGGGACGGTAAGATTACAGGCGCGAACGATGCTTTACTAGATGTACTCGGTTATACCCTTGAAGAATTAGTTAACGAAAAACTTAATTGGGTAGACTTGACACCGCCAGAGTATCTATCACTGGATGAACAGGCATTAACTCAACTCCAAGATAGCCCCTTCTTAACCCCTTTTGCGAAAGAGTATATTCGTAAAGACGGCTCACGCATCCCAGTTCTAGTAGGTGGTAGTCACTTTGAGGGGACTGTAGATCGAGGAGCTTTCTTTGTGCTTGATATGACAGAGCGCCACCAAGCTGAGGATGCACTGCGCGAAAGTGAAGAAAGATTCCGGGCCATGTTCAACCAGGCGGCTGTGGGTATTAGTTTAGTAGGGTTGGATGGGCAATTTCTCCAAATTAATCGGGCTTTGTGCGAAATTACTGGGTACAGTGCAGCAGAATTAATGCAGATGAATTTCCGGGAAATTACTCACCCTGATGATTTGGCAGTTGATTTGTCTTATGCTCGACAAGTATTAGCTAGGGAAATGAGCGGTTATTCTTTAGAAAAACGCTACATTCGCAAAGATGGTAGCACCGTTTGGGTAAACCTGACCTCATCAGTGGTTTGGGATGCTAACGGCCAACCAAAGTATGCATTAGGTATTATTGAGGATATTAGCGATCGCAAACAAGCAGAAACAGCACAACAATTTTTAGTAGAAACCAGTACTCTTCTAGCTGCCTCATTAGATTATGAAGTCACTCTAGCCAACGTGGCCAATCTGGCAGTTCCCACCCTCGCAGACTTTTGTATTGTCGATATTTTCAGAGCAGATAATTCTATTCAACAAATAGCGATCGCTACAGCTGATCCGCTCAAAAAACAGACTTTACAAGAATTACGACGGCGTTATCCACCTAATACCGAGCAAGAACACTATTTTTTACCGAAGTTACAACAGGGACAATCCGTCTTTTATCTCCAAGTGTCCGACTCGTTCCTCACAGAGTTAGCCCAAGACGAAGAACATCTGCAATTACTCCGCAGCTTGGGTGTTCGTTCTCTGATGGTGATTCCCCTCTACTCCCGCCAGCAATTATTCGGTGCCATCTCTTTTGTCACAGCCGAGTCAAGTCGTTTCTATGGACAAGCAGACTTGGCTTTAGCAAACGATATTGCTCGACGAGCGGCGACCGCAATCGATAATGCTAGACTTTACCAAGAAACTCAGCAGGCAAAACAGGCAGCAGAGAAGGTTGTGAGTCGCATCATGCGCTTACAAAAAATTACAGCCGCCTTCTCCGAAGCATTGACTCCACAAGAGGTAGCAGATGTAGTGGTGAGCCAAGGAATTGCTGCTTTGGGTGCGACATCGGGTTCTGTTGTCTTGCTAGCTGATGGAGATACTTCCCTCAAGGTTGTCAAGGCAATTGGCTATCCGCAATCGATTATAAATGTATGGACGAGTTTCCCCTTAAAAGCCGATGTCCCCATAGCAGAGACAGTCAGAACTGGACAATCGATTTTTTTAGAAAATCCAGAAGCGCTGATTAGCAAATATCCCAGCTTAGAGAATTCTGTCGAAATTACAAACAATCAAGCCTTTGCTAGCATTCCCCTCATAGTTGAGAACAAAGCCATTGGGGCGCTGGGATTAAGCTTTGCCACAGCACAGGTATTTAGTCAAGAAGACCGACGATTTATGTTGACTTTAGGACAACAGTGTGGTCAGGCGATCGCCCGCGCTCAACTTTACGAAGCCGAAAAAACTGCACGTGCGGAAGCAGAAACAGCCAACCGCATTAAAGATGAATTCCTCGCTGTCCTTTCCCATGAAATTAGAACTCCCCTGAATCCTATTCTGGGATGGGCGAAGTTACTCCGCACCCGCAAGCACGACGCAGCTACTACCCTCCTGGGATTGGAAACCATTGAGCGCAATGCCAAGTTGCAAACTCAACTAATTGAAGACTTGCTTGATGTTTCCCGAATTTTACGAGGTAAGTTGAGCCTCAATATCTATGCGGTGGATTTGAAAGCTACAATCACCGCAGCCCTGGAAACAGTGAGGTTAGCAGCCGAAGCCAAATCTATTCAACTGCAAATAGCGCTAAGTGACAATACTGTACAAGTGATGGGTGATGGCAATCGCTTGCAGCAAGTAGTCTGGAATCTGCTCTCTAATGCCGTTAAATTCACACCCACAGGCGGACGGGTAGAGGTAAGCTTATTACAGATTGAGAATGATGCCCAAATCCAAGTGATTGATACAGGTAAAGGTATCACCCCAGAATTTTTGCCTCATGTCTTTGAATACTTCCGCCAAGCCGACGGCAAAACCACCAGAGTCTTTGGTGGATTAGGATTGGGATTAGCAATTGTGCGCCATTTAGTAGAACTCCACGGTGGCACGATTGAAGCAGAAAGTCCCGGAGAAGGACAAGGCGCAACCTTTAAAGTTAGGCTACCGTTGCTCAAAAATGCTAATTTACCAGATGAAAGTATTGAGTCTCCAATCTGCACAGAAGACTCAATACTTTGTGGAGTGCAAATCTTGCTGGTGGACGATCAGGCTGATGTGCGGGAGTTTTTTAGCTTTGCTCTAGAACAGTATGGGGCAATTGTCAAGACAGTAGCATCAGCAAGTGCAGCATTGAAAGCACTAGCTGAGTCAAAGCCAGATATCTTATTAAGTGATATTGGGATGCCTGAGATGGATGGGTATATGTTGCTACGCGAGGTGAGAAAATGGTCAGTAGCAGAAGGTGGGCAAATTCCGGCGATCGCCCTAACTGCCTATGCCGGAGAAATTGACCATAGACAAGCACTAGCAGCAGGATTTCAAAAACATATTCCCAAGCCTGTCGATCCTATCGAGTTAGCTGTGGCGATCGCTAATCTTCTCGGACGCAAATAACTTTCTTGGTCATTTGTCAACAATCAACAGTCATCAGTCATCAGTTATCAATATTTTGCTCTGATAACTGTTCACTGATTTAATGAAGAATTAGTAATTATTTATTGCCGTATGGGACAGAATGCAACAACAAATACAAACTCTTTCTTAGTTTGTGGACTGGGTAATTTGGGGCAATATTGTGTATCTGTACTCAAAGAATTTGGGGTAAAAGTAAATGCTATTGAAATTGAAAATATGCAAAAATGGGAGATTCCCGACTTACCAGATTTAGTAGACAAACTGGTAATTGGTGACTGTCGCCAAACCAAGATATTAGAACAAGCAGGAATTCGCCAGTGTCGAGCAATTCTCATTGTCACCAGTGATGAGCGGATTAACATTGCAGCTGCATTTGCGGCGCGATCGCTTAATTCCCATGTGCGCCTAGTTATTCGTTCAGCACAGGAAAATTTAAATGAGTTACTCAGCGAAAACCTTGGTAATTTTGTTGCCTTTGAAGCCACTCAATTACCAGCCAAAAGCTTTGCACTCGCAGCATTGAGCAGTGAAACTAGGGGATTCTTCACCTTAGAAAATCGCTTACTGCGAGTTGTGAGAATCACAATCGATGCTTCCCATCATTGGAGTAATTACTCTCAACTTTCCGCAATTAACACTCCAAACCGAAGAGTGATTGCTCACACTAAAGCCAGAAAACCCGTACCAAAAGGATTCTATCAATGGGAACCAGATACTCAAGTGCTTCCAGGGGACACCATCGCCTACATTGAAGCCACCGAAAACTTAGTCGCTTCCCCAAGGAAACCCGTCAAAAATCTCCGGCAATTGTGGCAGGCGATCGCTACTGAGATAAAGTGGACAAACCTCCGCCACAAGCTGACCCAGTTTTGGGAAGAGAGTAGCCAAACCCGTCGCGTAGCCTTAGTTTCCGCGTTGTTGATGGTGAGCCTCTACTTATGTGGAACATTGCTATATAAGCTGCAATATCCCAAAATCACCTGGCAAGATGCCCTAAACGTATCCCTAGTCCTCAGTATCGGTGGCTACGACAACCTCTTTGGACAGCTACAAATGCCCTTCGAGATTCCCTGGTTGCTACATGTATTTAGCATCAGTCTCACAGTGGCTGGGACAGTTTTTGTCGGTATCCTCTATGCTGTCATGACTGAACGCATCTTAGCTGCGAGATTCCAGTTTTCCAGGCGGCGTCTCCCAGTACCCAAAGCCGATCATGTAGTGGTGATTGGTTTAGGGAGAGTTGGTCAACGAATCGCACAACTGCTGCAAGAATTCAAACAACCTTTAATCGGTGTTCACGCCACTGACTTGGAACTAGGGATATTATCCAGAATCCCCTTGATTACAGGAAATATCAAAAATGCTTTGAGCCGAGTCAATATTGCTACCGCCAAAAGCGTCATTGTCGTCACCGATGACGAGGTAGCAAACCTAGAAATTGCCTTGAGAACCCACACAGCTAACCCTACAGCCAACATAGTCATCCGTACCTTTGACCCCCGTTTCAGCGAGAACGTAGCGCGCCTACTTCCCTACGCCAGAGTTTTAGGTGTTTATGCACTAGCCGCGGAAGCATTTGCAGCGGCGGCGTTTGGCGAAAATGTCTTGAATGTGTTTCGATTAAATAACCAAACTACCCTCGTAACTGAATATCAAATTGAAGCCGATGATACCCTAAATGGACTATTGCTAGCGGAGATTGCTTACGGCTATGGAGTAGTACCAATTCTTCACTCCAAAGTTAGCCAGCAAACCCCTAAATTTATGCCCACCGATGATATCAAATTAACCGTAGGCGATCGCTTAGTAGTTTTAGCAACCATCGAGGGACTGCAGCGAGTAGAACACGGTACTTTCATAGCTCGTCAATGGCTGATAGAAGTAGAGAAAGCTTTTTCATCAGAAGCCGCCTTTGAAGGTGCAGCAGTAATATCACGAGTTTCTGGCTGTGATATGCACCTAGCTAGAACCCTCATGAGTCAACTCCCAGGAACCCTACAATATCCACTTTATAAACACCAAGCACATCGTTTAGTCAGTGAATTAAGTAAATCCCAAGTTTCGGCTCATATTATTCAGAGTAATTAATAACACGGATTAAACGGATTTAAAGATTGCACGGATTTTTAGATGACAACACCATTCCATCATCAGTGTCATCCCATAATCATATTTAAATTGACGCTAATATTTCAATCACGGATTAAACGGATTTAAAGATTGCACGGATTTTTAGATGACAACACCATTCCATCATCAGTGTCATCCCATAATCATATTTAAATTGACGCTAATATTTCAATCACAGATTAAACGGATTTTCAGATGGCAACACCATTCCATCATCAGTGTCATCTCATAATCCTTCTAATCCGTGATCCCGACAGTTTTCCGCGTCACCTTACCAACCTCTTAAAACTCATACTCTTACTCCCAAAATTAATCAACAAACCAACTTCCAGCTTATACACCTTCAGATAATTTAAAGCTTGAGCTAAATGCACATCATCAAGCTGAATAACAGCTTTCAACTCAACCAAAACCTTTCCCTCCACCACAAAATCAGCCCTACGAGTCCCAATCGGTTTTTCCAAATCCTTATAAAAAATAGCCTGTTCAATTTCACGCACAAACTCCAGCCCCACTTGACTCATCTCATAAGCCAAGGCCCTTTGATAAATTACTTCCTGAAACCCATTACCCAAAAATTTATGAACTTCAAAACTAGCGCCGATAATTTTCTGAGTAATATCAGCATACTTCAAACCCTCCATACAAAACACTCATATAGATAACTGAAATATATCTTGAACACAGATTAAACAAACTCAATGATTACACTGATTTTTTCTTCCAAAATGATCCCAAAAATCAGTGGCATCCCATAATCCCTAAAATCCGTGATTCAGACATTTTCCGCATATAGCTAAAAAACAGGACTTACACCATCGTAAGCCC
Organism: Calothrix sp. PCC 7507; assembly: GCF_000316575.1. Taxonomy (GTDB): domain Bacteria; phylum Cyanobacteriota; class Cyanobacteriia; order Cyanobacteriales; family Nostocaceae; genus Fortiea. Next base: position 4,544,131 of record NC_019682.1, read on the forward strand.
TGTTGATAACTACAAAATTTTTGACTAAAAAAGTATCAAGGATTGTAGATACCTAGAGGTTGCCTTGAGGTAATTTCAGACTTCATACTTCTATTGTGGTTTTGCTGATGCAGCTTTTGCTTCCACTTTAACGCTCTTAACACCTTTGAGTTGTTTAACTAGGGGTTCGATTTTCTTAATATCCGCCTCAGTAGGAACTGTGCCTTTGATGGTGACAGCACCAGCTTTATCTTCAACTTCTAACTTGCTACCTGGAATTTTTTGCTCTAACTTGCTAAGAATTAAGCTTTTAGTATTGCCAGTTGCACTTGCAGGTGCTGTTTTGGTTGTGTCTGCAGCAGCTTTGGTAGTGGTTTTAGTTTTGTCAGTATCAGCAGCACCTTTGGTGGCAGTTTCAGTTTTTTGAGTTGCATCTTTTGCTGGTTTAACAGCTTCATTGGTAGTGCCAGGAGTTTCAGAACCCGTTTTCGTAGCATCTTGGCAACCAAAGATACCGACAACTAGAATACCACTAACTAAAAAAGGAATTAGCTTTTTCATTTCTATCTCCGAATTGAGTACTTGAAGCGATTAACTGAGCGGTGTGTCATGTTGAGGAGCGAATGTCAAAAAACAATGAAAGGTGAAATCACAGAACAGCTAAAGTAGGCACTAAGGTTACTGAAAATTAAAATTGGTATAGATTCCAAAGGTGAAATTTTCAAGTGATCACCAAAAGTACCAATTATATTTCAGTAACGCCTACTGAAAAGTACGGCTTTGTAGAAAGTGGGTGACATCCTATCAACTTGACCTAAACGCTAAGTGGTTTGTCCAGAGATAGGGGATATTCCCACAATGGTCAGTCGATACTATCAGATTTGAAGATAATTCGCACGGATTTTCTCAAAATTTTATGATTTTTCGCAACCAAACTTCAAAAATCCCGTGAGGTGTCAAAGTATGAGGGGGCTGCTTTTCTCAGAGTGCCTGTAGCAAGATTGCCTTTCATGAAATAATGAAAACTGGAGGTTAATAACTAATGTCAGGGGAAATTGCGCCTATATTGTTCGGTTCTACGACTGTCATGAGTACACAAATGACTATACGCTCGTAATTAATAGTGGAGTGCCTCACCTAGAAGCTGTTAGTCGCTATGGAATTAAGGGGTGAAAACCTGTGTACGAATGGATCTTGCCAAGTCTGAGCGAAGTTTTAGTTGCAAGCCAATCAGCCGTAGCTGAATGTTCACCAGCTAAAGCAGAACAGCAATGGCGTGTCAGTCTAGCAGCAACAGAACATCTGCTGATCAATAATTTAGGGAATGCTGCATCTGACGGAACCCAAGGATTAGTTTTAGCAGCACCAGCACCCCTATTTAGTCAGCCAAAGCTGACTCAAAGCTTACGGAGAGTAACTTTTACGGCCAAGCCATTTAACCCTTTGGCACTGATGCCCTTTCAGATGCCAATAGCGATCGCTACAATAGATGAAGTTACTCCTCATGAATCGGTACTGCCTCTACTACCTGCCGATCCTCTAGGAAGAGAGCAGTTTTGCCTAGTATTTACAGATAAATTTACTCTAGTTTTAGTCTTAGCTGCACACAAAAACGGCCAAAAAACGTTTTCGTTTTCTTTTGAGCCAGAGGTTGTACAGCAGGCTTGGCGAGCATTAGGAGCCAGGGTGATGCTGACTAATCCAGATTTTTTCGCTGAACTGGATACAATAGTCCAAAAGTATTTCCCAATAACGCCTGATTACCGCACTGTAATTCAGTTTAGTCAATTGTTGCTGCAAGAATTCACAGAGCCAGAAGCGGATAGGGGAAATGTTCCTTACTCTCCCCCTCTCCCTGTCTGCCCTTCCGTCTCTCCCCGGCCTGATGTAGAATTGCTGCAAGCCTTTGCTCACGAAGTCCGGACTCCTTTGACAACGATTCGCACGATGACGCGGTTGCTGCTAAAACGGCGGGACTTACCTGCTAATGTGATTAGTCGCTTAGAAGTTATCGATCATGAGTGTACTGAGCAAATTGATCGGATGGAGTTGCTGTTTAAGGCGGCAGAATTAGAAACATCCACCTCAGTGAAATTTACACGCACGCAACTGACACCAATGTCTTTGGATCAGGTGTTACAGCAAAGTATTCCCCGTTGGCAACAAGCAGCCAATCGGCGAAACTTAACTTTAGATGTGGTTTTACCGCAGCAACTACCAACGGTGGTGAGCAATCCTAGTATGTTGGATCAGGTGTTGACTGGTTTGATGGAAAACTTCACTCGCAGCTTACCTCCTGGTAGTCACATTCAAGTACATGTCATCCCGGCTGGAGACCAATTAAAGTTACAATTATCACCACAACTCCAGTGCAAAGATACTAGTAAAGCCCCTACGCCTGCAAAACCGCCAATTCGTAAAGCGCTTGGTCAATTACTGATGTTTCAACCGGAAACGGGTACGATTAGTCTTAATCTGGCTGCTACTAAGCATTTATTTCAGGCGATCGGTGGCAAACTGATTGTGCGTCAGCGTCCCCACGATGGGGAAGTATTGACTATTTTCCTGCCTTTGGAAGTTAGTCCAAGCAAAAGTTAGGAGTGAGGCATCCGTGAGGGGTTAAGATAAAGCGCTTTTTGTCAATCAGCTAAAATACTCAAAACGGTTCACGGTTAACCGAAACAATACAGTCACCAGTCAATAATCAACTGCTTGCAGCATTTTTTCAAACAAGGGATCGCCAAAATTCATTAATCGTAGTGAAGGCATTTCATCAAAAATATTAGGGTAAAAAGTAACCATGTAATTCTGCCCTTTATAATTCAGTTGCCAAGTACGTTCGCTCCTTCTCTCAAACTGCACACCACTGGCTTTTAAAATTGTTGAGTCGGTGAATAACTGCTCAATAGTTTCTGGCGTAAAAGGGGTAGAGGTGATTGGTTTTTGAATTTCTACTAAGTCAGCTTCTAAATCCATTGCTACCATTTCTTCAATAGCTAGACGAGGCGGTGGGCTGTCTAACACAGAATCGAATTGAGACATTAAAACATCCTCTTCTTCTGGATCAGCACTCATAACAGCCCGTTCAATAAAGGTAGGGACTTGGGCTAGAATCGGCTGAAGATTACCAACAACAGTGGCAAAGGCATTAATGCGATCGCGCAATTTTCGATAAACTTTCGCCTCTACCGTGCCATCATAGTAAAAATTGTGAATTCGCACAGTCGGGTATCTTTGTCCAATGCGGTCAATTCTCCCAATACGCTGTTCGACCCGCATAGGATTCCAAGGCATATCATAATTAATCAACACACCGCAATTTTGTAAATTCAACCCCTCAGAAGCAGATTCAGTACAAAGGAGAATTTTGATTTCATCTTGGCGAAATCGGCGTTTAATTTCTTCCTTGGGAACTAGACACCAATTTGGTTGACTGTTGGCTGTTGACTGTTGACTGGATTGTTCAGTCAACGGTGAACTGTTAATTGTCAACAATTCTCCGCCACGACCGGAGTAACAAGCCACTTGACTACCGTACAATTCCTTCAATGTATCGCGTAGATAGTCCATCGTGTCAGTGTACTGGGTGAAAACGATCGCACTTTCTCGGTCAGTTAATTCTTGGCGTAAAATTTGAATAAAGCGAGAAAGTTTGCTATCTTCCCCAGTGTTTTCAAATTGGCGTAGTAATTCTTCAAGATATTGAATTTCCTGGGGGTCTACTGGTTCAAAGAAAGATTCCAGCCCAGCAATCACTGCATCATCCTCATTATCCACATCTACTAAATCGTCGTCACTTAAAACGCTTCCCCGTTGAGTTAACAAATAATCCAAACGACGTTGCAGAGATGACTTGATAGCATAAAATGAACTGGTCAAACGTTTACGGTAAAGGGTCATCAAAAAACCCAAACAAGAACGCTGATCTATTTGTGCCAGTCGGTAAAAGTGACGTACATAGTCGCTGACAGCTACATAAAGCGGTACTTCCCGTTGGGGTTCCAGCGTAATAGCATTATCCTGCACAACTCTAGTAGGAATATCCCGCTCTAACAGTCCCCTCTGATAGTATTGTCGGAGAGTGTCGCGGGTGTGGCGGAACATCAAGTCTTTTAGGGGAGTATTCACTGTCAAGTATTGGCGTGAGGTGTCGATAAAGTCTTCATCTGCCAATAATTGTTTGTGATTAGAGATTTTCTTTCCCCGTTGCCAAGTATCCTGCATTTTGTAAGCGAGGATGCGATCGCTCTTGGTCAAAAACTGCTCTAATCTAGAACAAGGTTGTCCGCCGCGCTGAAAATAATCGCTAGACATGACTTGCCAAAAATTAATTACTTCCTGCTTGACAGCACCTTGTAGCGAGGCGAAATAATCGCAGAAGTTATCGCCATAACTCCAATGCCCTTGCAATCCCAGCAGGTTTAACAAGTCGAAAACTTCTATGGCATCAATTTGCATAGGAGTTGCTGATAAAAGAATCAGGGATTTTGTCTTCTCCTTCAACTGTGTCATTAACTGTAACAAGCGATTGGGTGTTTCCTTGCGGTCTTGGGGACTCTTGCGACGTGCATGATGGGCTTCGTCTAAGATTACTAAATCCCAAGGTTCTGCTGATAGTAGCTGGTGCATTCTGTCAGTTCTTCGCACCAAATGAGAAGAAGCCAGAATTAAATCTTGGGTATTCCAGGGATTAGCTGCTGCGGGGATAGTACGCTTGTAGGGGTCTTTAAATTCTGTAGATGTGTAACTCCAAAAATGCAGATTAAATTTTTCCCGCAATTCTTCTTGCCACTGGGGTTGAACGCTAGCAGGTGCTAAAATCAGTACCCGCTTCACTTTTTTGGACAACAGCAGATAACGCAGAATTAAACCAGTTTCAATTGTCTTACCTAAACCAACTTCGTCAGCAATGAGAAAACTTTGGGGAAAATTTTGAGCAACGCGGCGCAGGATTTTAATTTGGTGTGGCCAGGGGTGAATGGGAATTGATTTTAAACAAAAGTCCAAGCAGCCGGGATGTTCATGAATATTGGCAAGTTGAGTAAATGCCAACCGTTCTTGTTCACTGATTACGGTTGACGGTTGACTGATGACTGATGACTGTTCACTGTTTATTTCAGTTTTCGTAGTGGGAGCATCTTGCTCCCTACTGATATCTCTATCTTGCTCCCTACTGGTAGTAGCGGGCAAGATGCCCGCACTACTCCAGGTTTCCAAACCAACAACGTTTAATTCTTTTGTCAGAGGTCGAGTATCAAATTCTATTTGAGAGTTCCAATCAGGTTTAGTAGATTTTGCGTAACGCAACAGCTTTTTCTGTACCGCCTCTGGAACTTCAAAAACTCGCACGTTAGGCGATACGTCATACCAAAGTTGCTCAAATCTCGCTACTTCTTCTTCAACTCTATCTAGTTCCCTTCCTCCCTCCCAAGAACAATAAACGTGAAAGGATTCTACATTCCTCTCCCAGCCACCGATAGATTCATTGTTGGAACCGTTAAATGCTAATTTCTCGCCCTTGCTATCAGTAAAAATGCCAACTTTTTCGTGAAATATATGCTGTGGGTCTAGTTGCTGTGTACTATCTTCTGGTAGTCCATTTTCTTTGAGAGGAATAGCAATTTTAATATCGAGATACTGGTTTTAAATTAACCAACTGAGAATTTCTAAGTGTTTGAGTTGGGCAAAACTTTCTGGTGGCTTTAAGTCCGCGTCTAGACGAGATAGCAATGCGTCTCGCAGTTCGTATCCCTGTTGAATTGCTTGTAAATCTTGGGGGCTAAACTGACAGCCCATGATTAACCGCATTCGCCCTTTGTTGTGCAGCATTGCACCTAAACCCCGTGCAACTTTACTCAGGATAGCACTGCTAAAAAAACCTGCTTTCCGGTCATATTGAATGGCACACTCTAAAGCAGGAATATAGAAATCAGTGATAGTGTTATGGGTGTTGCTGGTGTAACTAATTTTCCAAGGATATTCACGTAAAATTTTCGGCATATTATGCGGTTGTTTATATCCTTTGAAAATTAATACTAACGAGGTCGATTTTCTCGCCCGTGATAGACACGTAAAATAACAACATCATCCTCAAGAATAACGTAGTGAATTATAAAACCGTATTTACCAAAAGAAACTAAAAGTTTTCGCAGCCCTGCTATTTCATCTACAATTGCGCCTCGACGAGGATTTTGCTGTAAACTCTCGCCTGAAGAGACAATTGCTTGTACTGCGCGGGAAGCTGCATCAGGATTATTAAGTTTGATAAAATCATAATGACGATTTAAGTCATTAACTGCACTTTGTGTCCAAACTATCTGGGACATGGGCGTTCTTGTTCAGTTCCTAAACTGTCTGCCCATTCGCGCACACGGTCATGCGCCACTCCTGAACCTGTCCGACGGTACGCTTCGAGAGCGGATTGGCTCTGCTGAACCATTTGGGCTTCAGTAAGAGGTTGAAAATTTAATGCTGTGTCTATCTCACCTACCTCAAATGATTCTTCTGTCGTTTGAGTAGCTTGATTTATAAGTAACTGCTCAAAATCTTCTAAATCCCCAGATGAATTAGTCAGCCATGTTAACAGGAGAGTTTTTACCTGTTCTCCTGGTAATGTTTCAAGATGTTCTAAAATTTGCTGTCTAAGATTGCTTGCTGTCATAAGCTTTTAATTTTTGTAGTAAACTTCCTCCATTTTAAAACCTAGAGTAGTGCGGGCATCTTGCCCGCTACTACCACCAGGGAGCATCTTGCCCGCTAATACTACCAGGGAGCAAGATGCTCCCACTACGCATGAAAAACTATGGTTCTCAAAATAGATGTGGTTTAGTTCTGCTATAAGTACAACGTTTTTCACTTAATTCTTATCTAACTTGAGCTAAAACACTGTAATTTACTAAATGTAGCATATCTTGACTTTTGACGATTCACTGTAATTTTTAATAATCAATAATTATGTTCTTCTATTTATTTAAAGATTTCTATTAAATCAGGTTGGTCTTTCCACGCCCCGAATAATTTGTTGAGTCTTGCTAATCTCTCTGAATCTGTTAAGGAATGTTTTGTTTGCTCAATTGAAGTTGCACTAATTTTTAAATCAACAATAATTTCTTGACCATCAGGAATCTCGTTAATTTGTTCTAATAATTCTATAATCTGACCACGTTTAACTCCTCTAATTCTCATTTGCTATTTACTCCTATATTTGCTAAATAATAGTTAACTGTTAACCATGAACTGTCAACTGTCAACAAAATTAAAGTGTATTTGGGTCGATTCCTTGCTGTTGTAATCTGGCTAATAAATTTTGCAATTGTTCTTCTGGGGTTTGGTATCTATTACCATTTTCGTCATACCAAAATAACCATTCTCTTGTTCGCCCTTGATAAGTACCCTGTTCTCGTCCAATACCTAAACCAATTTCGGGTATCCAAATTTTATCCCCTGGTTGTAAAATGTATTCACCATTAATTAAGCGATAAACTTCTAAACGTTGACGCTTACGACGTAGCCGTGTTGGTGCATAAATGACATAATACAAAATGCCTAATTCTGCATAATCAATTTTTTTCTGTTCATATTCGCCATTGTAAGTTTGAGAAACAACTTCTAAAGCTAAAATTGGTGGAATCCCCTCTTCTTCCCACAAAACGTAACTAGAACGTCCATTTTCTCCCACAAAACGTTCAACACCCAAACTCAGGAATCCATCCGGGACTATGGCTCCTTTATTGGGTGTATAGTAAACTCCCATGTTAATGCCGAAAAACCAGTCATCGCGGTTTTGCCAAATAGCGGCTAAGATAGCTAACAATAAGTTGGGAATTAATATTTGCAGTTCGTTATCCACAGGGGTATCATCTGAATCTGGTAATTCTGCCGATGAAGGTAGGCATTCTAACGGATTGTAGTTATACATAACTTTTAAGCGAAGACAGAATACTGTCACTACAGGCTAACGCCTACATCAAATTTTATCAAATAAATACTACTAAATACTACAATGGTTGAAGAAGCAATCATTTGGTGTAAGCTGATGTGCAGCTAAATTGTATAACACGAAAACGTAAAATTATTGTAGTGCGGGCATCTTGCCCGCCTCGCATATACAAATTAAATACGCAACAGCTTAATTGTGATGCAATCAATTTTCTGGAGTGTAGAAGAAGTAGCCCTAAGAGCTAAACAGTTTTATGAAAACGGTATTCGTCAAAATGTCGAGTCGGGTGACAATATCGGTAAGATGATTGTGATTGATGCAGAAACGGGTGAATATGGGATTGATCCTACTGGTGTAGAGACAGCGTTGAAGTTAAAACAGAAAAACCCTAATGCTAGATTGTTTACTATACGGATTGGTTATGATGTTGCTGTAAGTTTTGGTGGTGCAATGGAGCGTACTGTTGAATGATTTCTGGAAAACTTTCATTAGAAAAACTCTAATCTATTAGTTGTAGTTGCTAGATTAAGTAGAAATATTGGGAAAATTGCTATTCTTAGAAAATATTAGGTAGTGGGAGCATCTTGCTCCCTGGTGTATTAAAAACGCGCGAAACATATTATACATAACACAAACGCGGGCAAGATGCCCGCACTACAATTAAAATCAAAAATAATTATCAGAATAAGTTCAATTGTCCACCTTCATTAATTTAATGCGGCGTTGCGGATCTGCTGCCGCCTTCATCGTCACCACCGCCACAGGATTTAAATCAGAAGCCAGCACATTTAACCCATATCTCGCCGCTTCAAACGGGATACTTCCACCACCTGCAAAGGCATCTAATACAGTGGGTGTGCGCGTTCCCCAAACCTTCTCACAATAATCCTGCACCTTCTTAATTTGCACAGAATTTGGCGGCGTTTTATATAGCTTTACCTCCTTTCCCGGTACTAACCCCAGCAAATATTCAAACTCTTGCATTGTGATATCTGCTGGTAATAAAGAAGCCAACACACTGGCGCGACTAAAAGATAATGGCTTACGCGAATACCAGCGATGTAATCCTTTAAATGGATTTCCCCCGTGTTCAAAATTCACTTGCTCGTTTAATACCTGCACAGGCATCATTTTTTCAATAAATACAGCAGGGCATTTGGGGGTTGGTTTATCCATCAGGGATTGTAGGAGATTGAAAATTTCATTTCATGTATATTGTAGTGCGAGGATTGCGTAGTGCGGGCATCTTGCCCGCTACCAGCAGGGGGCAAGCCCGTTACCAGCAGAGGGCAAGCCCGCTATCAGCAGGGAGCAAGATGCTCCCACTACCAGCCTCTACCTAGGGTGTTGACTTTGTTGGTTTTTAGGCGAAATTATTTCATACAATAATAATGTCGTTGATATCTAGCAGAGTCAAAACCAATGCAAGAGTTCAAAAGCCCAGTTAGTAGATTAGCAAGGTTATTTGAAAAAGGTCGAGATAACTGGAAAGAAAAAGCTCTATTGAGACATAAAAAGATTAGGGCATTAGAAATAAAGGTGAGAGATTTATTAGATTCAAGGGAAGAATGGAAAAACCGTGCGCTGGCAGCAGAGTCAAAACTGAAATCACAAAATATTGAAGGAGGGTCATCAGAAAAAAAGAAGATTGGTCAGCCGAAGGAGAAAACATAGAGACTACAGAATTAAATATCAAAGGTCACCATTATGACGCGAAAACAATTCAGCAATCATTAGAACTTTTGATGAAATGCGGTATAAGTCTTAGAGGAGCGGAGAAAGTATTTGAGTTATTTAACAATTCGGAATCCCAGACAAATCCTACTTTCACATGTATCAGAAAATGGTTAGGAAGAATCGGGATATATGAGTTAAAAAGGGAAAAAGAATATCGAGATGATTGGATATTTATTGTCGATTTAACTGTGGAATTAGGGAAACAAAAAGCTTTAGTGGTTTTAGGAATTTCACAGCAGAATCTTCAGTCAAATGTGATTGATAAAAAAAGAGGAGTGTCACACAAAGATGTGGAAATTCTCGGATTAGAAATTATGGATTCTACCAGAGGAGAACTCATAGAACACCAGCTAGATAAAATAAGTAAAAGAGTGGGTGTGCCAGTGCAAATAGTTGCGGACAATGGTAGCGACTTGGCTCGTGGAATCAAGCTATATCAACAAAAATATCCGGAATTAATTTACACTCATGATGTAACTCATGCAATGGCTTTGCTTTTGAAATGTCAGTTAGATACGGATGATAGATATCAGTCATTTATTCAAAAGTGTAATATTTCGAGGCAAAAACTACAACAGACAGAATTATCTTTTATATCTCCTCCTTCCCAACGTTCTCAGTGTCGTTATTTTAATGTGGAAATCTTGACAGATTGGGCAATCCATCTGTTAAATGCCCCGACAGAAACTCTCTTAAAATTAATGCCAGATGCCGAGCCTTTGATGATTACTCAGAAAATAAGAGATAAATTAGGATGGTTAGCTGATTATGAATTAGACGTAATGAAGTGGCATCAAATGGTGTCATTAACACGCCGGGTTGAAGCCCAACTAAAACAATCAGGACTTAGTCATCAATCTCTGGACTATTTTCAGCAGAATCAATCTATATTTCTTGATAATTGTCTCTCTGATTTTCAACAGAATATTTTTGATTACTTGGCTGTTCAATGTAACAAAATCACAGGACATGGTACTTTTTTAGCTACTTCTGATGTCATTGAATCATTGTTTGGAAAATATAAGCATTTTTCTGCACGCTGTCCATTTAAAGAGATGGGTCAGATGTTACTAACCATCTGTTTATCTACTATCGATCTAACCACTGCTGTTGTTAAAAATGCACTCTCAACAATTAGTTTTACTTCGGTTGAAGCATGGCTAGATGAAGTTTTTGGTCAATCTACACTCTCAAAACGAAAAATGTTATTTTCGGCTGATTATGAAGACACAAAAACTGTATGAACTTTTACCCCGAAAAAAGGCACAGAGTCAACACCCTAGCCTCTACCCAAACGCGGGTTTTTCAATCTCCACACGATTTTGCAGATGAACGCGGGGTTTTCATATCGGTGCATCCCGATTTGCCAGATTTATTTTGTAGTGCGAGCATCTTGCTCGCTTTTATCGATTACGCGCTTTTATCGATTACGCGCTTTTATCGATTACGCGCTTTTATCGATTACGCGCTTTTATCGATTACGCGCTTTTATCGATTACGCATTTTTATTCATTACGCATTTTTATTCATTACGCGAGCGAGACGCTCGCACTACATAATCCCTTTTCATACATATTAATATCGGGTTTTCAATCTCAACTTCGGGTTTTAACTCTCCACGCGATTTTGCAGATGAACGCGGGGTTTTCATATCGCTGCATCCCGATTTGACGAATTTATTTTGTAGTGCGAGCATCTTGCTCGCTGTTATCTATTACTCGCTTTTATCCATGACGCGCTTTTATCCATGACGCGCTTTTATCCATGACGCGCTTTTATCCATGACGCGAGCGAGACGCTCGCACTACAGGATGTTATCAAAATGTTTCCCATAAAAAGGGATATTCTTCAGGGGTAATCGATAAACCTGCTTTTACGGGATTTTGTCGAATATATTCCCATTTATTATTAAATTCTTCTTCGGTTTTCATCATTTCGTCGTATCTACCATCTTGCCAAACTTTCCCAATATGTAACATTGCTTTCGGAATTTGTTTGGAGCTATAACTTTTTATACTATGCAGAATACTCCCAATTGACCAATATTCTGTTTCAGATTTGGGAAAGGGTTGAATCAGAATATGTACGTGATCTGGCATTATTACAACGGCGAAAAGCTCATATCTTTGTTCATGAAAAAACTTACAAGCATCTAATACAATTTGTCTGGCTTCTGGTGTGAGTTCTAATCTTTCCCAAGTTACAAATGTAATAAAATATCTACCTTTTGGCTTTTCTAATTGTGGTAATTGCTTTTTATATTTCAATTTTATGGATGAAATTAGTATCGTTTTTTAAAACTCTGCCAAAGTTTATATAAGTTTAATTTACAAAAGTTACCAGTTTACAATTGTCAGTTAATCGTCCAATCTTCGGTAATCAAATCTCGCACTTGGTTAAAATCACGAGTATTTCTAGTTAACAAAATTAAACCCCTTGCAAGAGCGATTGAGGCGATTCGCAAGTCCATTGTAGCTATACGAACACGTTGCGCTCTTAGTCCATCAAAAATTTCTGCGGCTCCTGCGTCAAATGGTAAAACTGGAGCAACAGAGAAACCTTGAAGAATTTCTAGTAGTGTATTATATCCTCGAATTGTGCCAGATGATGTTTGAGCGCGATTAATAAAAGCGTTTGCACCCAAAACCTGCTCGTGAAGGCTAATAACAGAAAAAGCAAAATCTCCTGGTGAAGATGTGGCAATTCGAGCCGCTAAACTTGCGTATTCAGAACCAGAACGCCGTTGTAAAAAACTGATATGGTCAGTATCAAACAGGTACTTCACGCTGGCTCGCTCATCTCGTCTGTGGGTTTATCTGCGTAACGCAAAGATTTACCATACTCCAAAATTTCGAGAAAAGTTTGCTCGTCAGAAATAGAACCCGTGACTTGTTCGAGCCAATTATTTTTTGTTGGAGTTATTAACATCTGGCGCTTGAGTTCGGCTACTGTCTTTTCAAGACTTACTAAACGTTGTTCTAAGGTGGTTTCATCCAGCATGGCTTGATTCAGAAAGAGGTGGCATAAATAAAATATCAAATTTAGTCAACTGTCATCAAAGGTGGCGGGAAACCCATTCCTTCAAGGGGTGGCAGGGATAATAAACCGCTCGTCCATTTTCAATCCTAGAGTAGTGCGGGCATCTTGCCCGCTACTACCCCACAGGGAGCTAATACCAGCAGGGGGCTAACCGCGTCTTGCCTGTAAGGGAGCAAGATGCTCCCACTACCTGCGTCTTGCCCGTAGGGGGCTACCTGCTACTGCCGGTAGGGGGCTACCTGCTTCTACCCGTAGGGAGCAAGATGCTCCCACTACCTGCATCTTGCCCGTAGGGGGCTACCTGCTACTGCCGGTAGGGAGCAAGATGCTCCCACTACTTTTTAAACTATGGTTATTAAAATAGATGTGGTTTAACTTTATTTGTTAACTGTTCACCGTCAACCGTCAACTAATCACCCAATAATACTCTAATCGCTTTCAAAGCCTGATTACGTTTACCATTGCTAATCTTGGCAAACCAGTAGTGCGATTCTTCATAACTCATGGCTCTAATCCCTTGGGCAATATTCGCAATGCGTTCTATTTTAGAAAGCGGTTGCAAAGTCTGAAACAATAATGCCAGATTTATCCCTGATTCCTCATTCAAAACATAAGGAGTTTGGCGATTGTGACTTAGGGTTTTGGGGTCATAATTATTCGCCTTCAAAGAATCATAAATTGCCTGTTTCACCTGAATTAAAGCATTGCCCTTTAAACGCCCAATTCTTTTAGCAGAAGGACGCTTTTTTTCACCGGCTTTTTTATAAGCACATTGATACAACTCCAGGGCAAAGTTATTGTTGTCTGTAGGAACCACTCGCAATTGAAACTCTTGCATATTTGTTAACTGTTAACTGTTGACTGCGATGCACTGAGAAGCTCACAGAAGTGTTAACTGTTGACTGTCAACCGTCAACTAATACGGGAGCATTCCAATGCAAGCAAAAAAGACAGTAGTGGGAGCATCTTGCTCCCTACATTATTGTCTACAAAATCAAATATATTTGTACGTTTGGGATGCTCACACTAATACGTTACTTTCGCCGTCAAAGAAAGCCTGTCAACCGGATTACGATTCAGGGCTTGTTTGATATTACTGATTTCTGCGCCGTTTGGTTGCACTGGAGATGAAAATTCAAATACTAGCTTCAGCGATACGTCAGCTTTTACATCCGGGCTACTTAGCAAAGTGTTAACAGCCCCCTGAAAACTTTGAAATCCTTTGACTGGCCCTTGATACTCTAACCTGATAAACTGTTCATTAACAGTAATAGTTGCCGTTTGGTCGATTTGCAAGGGTAGCTTGATCAACATAGGGAAAGCCGTCATCAACTTACGGTAGTCCATCACTTGCCCAACGGAGATTTCCAGCGACTGGATACCCTGAACTTGATTATCTTGAATGCGATCGCCTAATTCATTAAACACCCGATCTAATGTTCCCTCCAAATCAAATTCTTCCGGTTTGGCTTTAAATAGAGGTGAATCATCCCACGAACCATTCCCATCTTCGCCTGCGCTTGGTGTGCTGGGTGTTCCAGTACCATAAGCCAATATCTTCGCTAGGGTTTCCCTTTCCTCTACTTCGCCATTGCCGTAGTCAGCTACAATTTTGAAAGTTGTGGTTTTAGCGATCGCTGTCTCATGTTCATCACTAGGGCGAAACTCCCCTGTAACCAAATTCCCATCCTGATACAGCTTAATCGTCAAAGCCCCCGATGCTTTCCACCGTATCCGCACAGGTTTTACCGATTCTGTACTGGACAAGACTTGAGCATTCAGTTCAATTTCTCGCGGTTTCGGTGGTTCCAGAATTCCCCGGCGGTAGAGTTCCATCCGTTCAGAAAATTCTATGGAGTCAGGTAGGGTAATTTTACCGTCATCGGTTTTTATAAACAGCTTTTCTCCTACTTTCATATCCCAGTTACCAGTCTGCAACCCCTGGCGGATGGTATCTCGCAGCTTTGAGATTTCGGCATCGACAAATATATTTAAACTCAAATCTTTGGCGAAAGCTTCTTTTAATGCTTTAGTTGTCCAATGGTTTAACCCAGACAGCCATACCTTCTGCAAAATATAAGCAGGGGCGTAGGATGGTGCATCATCAGCACGAATTTTCTGACAATCTTTCAGTGCTTTTAAGATGACATCTTGTTGATTATTTTTACCCTTCACATCGCTAGAATCTTGGGCAGGAAGGGTATAGTGCATCAAACCCTTGGGAGCTTTTACTGGGTCATTAGCAGGGTAAAATAAATGGCGGTACGCATTTGTTAAAGATACTCTTACTCCTAAATCAAGAGAACCTTTTTTATCTTTGAGTTGTTTTTGCTGATTTTCTGATAAATCTTGCAAGCGATTGGGAGAATTTAGAATATTTTGAATAGCCCGAAACTCCCTAGCATTGTCAATTGCTCGTTCTAATTCTTGCCTGTTGGCAACTAAAAATAACAAACGATTTCTAAAAGTACGGAATTTACCCGACTCACCTGTTTCATTAAAAATTTTCTCCACCATTGGCGGTGGCCCTTCGGTAGTTACAGAAATAGTCGCCTCGTTAAAGTCAATTAAACACAGGGCAATACTATCGGACACGTCATCCACATCTGCTGGTGATTCCGGTGCAATAACTAACGTCAGTAGTCTATTAGCAAAAATGGCATCGCGGCGACTTCGTAAATCATCCTTCGCCTCGGTAATTCCAACTTGAGCTTTTTCTTCGGCAATAATTTTATTGATTGATGGTTCTTCCTTGAAACGAGCCAAAGTTGTCATTGGATCATTTTCCAAGTACCAAGCAACTTCACTCAACCTTTCTAAGGCAGTATCAACAAAACCAATTTCTAGCCCTGGTGTCAACAAAGATAAATTTAATTCGGCGCGACGAATCCCCGCCGATATACCTTGAGTGATGGAATGCAAAAAAATAGTCCGAGCTACCCAGGTTGAAAAGGGAGGTTTACCAGCAGCTTTCCATTCTGCATCTTGTAACTGAGCGTGTGCCTCTCTACCATCTTTGTTGTAAATGTCTGCTTGGATCGTAATCCGCATCAAAGGACGTTCCAAACGGGTAGTTAAATCGCTGGTGATTTCTTCTTCAATACCAACAGGGATGTGGTGAGAATGAATTAGCGGTATCCATGCAGTAGTATCGTCCCACAGATAACGTATAACTCTAGCAAATAACCGCAAAGCGCCTCTGGTGCGTTGGAAGTTTGGGATGGAGGCAATCTTTTTAGTCAGTAGATCAAATAATTCCGGGTTGAAGGGATAACTCTGCTCGATACTGTCGGCATAGCGTGCATCTTTGCAACCATCTGGTAAATTAATCCGACTAGCTTTATAAGTTTGTAAATATTCTTTTGAAGCATTATTGGCAGCGTTAGCTTCAATGCTGCTGAACATCCTCTGTTTAACTATATTGTAAATTTCAATATCAGTGCTGGGTTTAATGATCCGCTCTTGCCTCGCGGTAGCGGAAATGGTTTCCCGGATTTCGGTGGTTTCTTCGCCAAAACTGTCAGTGGAGGAAGCCAGCGTGTAAACAAATACTAAATTATTACAAGATGCTGCTAAATCCATGAGGGCGAATAAAAAAGCAACTACCTGTCCGGCTAAGTTGCTGTTACCAACTAGAGTAGCCTTGGCTTTTCTCAGGTATGAGGCAATTTCGTCGATGATAATGACTGTGGGTTGCCCTTGGATTATCCTTTCTAAAACCACTGTGCCTGGACTGACTCGCTGTTCATCAGAACCTTTAAGCAAGCTATAACCTGCTACACCATTAATTTGATAGGCAATTTCTCCCCAAAGGGTATAAGTGGTAACGCCA
This sequence comes from Calothrix sp. PCC 7507, assembly GCF_000316575.1. GTDB lineage: Bacteria > Cyanobacteriota > Cyanobacteriia > Cyanobacteriales > Nostocaceae > Fortiea. The sequence goes on from NC_019682.1 coordinate 4,560,657, forward strand.
GTATCCGTATGATAAACACCGTTAACTGGATCAAGGTCTTGGCAAGCGATCGCAGCTGCTTGAATGGGTCGGTCTGGAATAAAATTAATATTATCAGTAAAACGGTCTAGTCCAGGAATCTCTCGTCCATTTTTGGCAATATGCCACAAAGCAATTTCATCATGGGTTTTACCGCCACCAAAGCTGGTTTCCAGTCGAATAATAGGAGAACCAACAACTTCTCCCATTAAACGCCCGAACACTTCAGAAATTAAAGTTTTTAAACCATCGGTAGCAAATGTATTGGCGAAAAAGGCTGTCGGTTCTTGGTAGACTTGCGGCGCTTTCCCTTCCACAACCAGTCGTAGCTTGGCGGCGAATAATTCGGGGGAGAGTTCCCCTGCTAAAATTTCTTCTCTAGGAATGCAAGTTTTAAATACTGAGGGGAGCATAGAAATTTATAGATGGTTAGTAGTTGACAGTCAACAGATTTGTTGACGGTTGACAATTCACTAGTTGACAGAAAAACACCACCAACAGTCAACAATCAACAATCAACAGTCAACAGTCAACAGTCAACAACTGATTAAAACTATTTTGAATATCTTAGCTGATTGACAAAAGGCACTTTATTTTAACCTCTCATGGATGGGAGCTAAACCTCGTCCATTTTGAAACCTGGAGTAGTGCAGTCCGAAAAGCCCGCTACTACCATCAGGGAGCAGGATGCTCCCATTACGCATGAAAAACTATGGTTCTCAAAACAGATAGGGAAGTGCAGTCCCCAGTCCCTATTTTCATGCTCCTGGTGTGTCACGGGCGATCGCCAACTGGACGATAAAGCTTGAACCTTCATAGGGCTTACTTTTCACCGAAATCAAGCCACGAGAACGCCACAGCAACTGCTGTACAATCGTTAACCCCAAACCAGGCCCGCTAGATTCTTCAGTTGCGCCTGAACGCACGCGATAAAAACTGTCAAAGATTTTGGGAATCTCGCTTTCCGCAATCCCCATACCTGTATCGCGGATTTCCAATTGGACATAATCACCGTGAACACGTGCGCGCACCCACACTTGACCACCATTGGGGGTAAATTTAATGCTGTTGTGTAGTAAATTAATCACAATCAGCCTGACTCCACCACTGACACACCAAACAGGAGGAAGTTCGGTGGGTACTGTATAGGCGAGCATGATACCTTTTTCTTGGGCTACAGGCTGGTAGGTACTGACTATCCCCGGCACAATCTCGGAGAGACGTACCGATTCCAAGGACATCCCCTCCAAATTCCGCTCTAAATTTACCAAATCCAATAGACCAGTGATCAGCGAATTTTGGCGATCGCACTCTGCATTCAGCATCTGTAAGTAACGTTGACGCTGGGGGGGTTTCAGGCTAGGGGAATTTAACAACGAAAGTGCTGTTTTCATGTGTGTCAAAGGGGTACGTAACTCTTGACACACATTGCTTAAGTATTCATCTTTAAGTTGCTCTTTTTTATGCAATTTTTGATTTTGCTGCTGCAACTTGGCTATTTGCCGAGTCGTGATTTGATGATTAATTTCGTTTTGTCGTTGGAGTTGTTTTGCTAACAACTGACTTAAGAGCGCTGGTTCAGGTGTACTGGAGCAAATAAAATTAGTAGATGCAATTGTAGATAATGCTGGCGTTCTCACTTGTTGTTTGACGCCATCTAACGCACGCTGAATAACTTTTACTTCAATGCTACTCGTTGTTAGCAAGGGCAAAGCTTGATGGGGATTAACCCTGGGTAAAAGTCTTGTCTTGCGCCTTTTTAGTGGTCTGTGAGCGACAATTAAACTACTAAATTGTGGCGACAAAACTATCAAAAAATATTCTCGTTGTAGTGTCCTATTTGGTAATAATTGCACGCCAACATGATGGAAGGTGGGAACCGGAGAAGGCAAAGCAGATGAACTTCTGTCTTTTCGTCTCTCCGCTAGGTGACAACTATAAATGTCGCCAGAAACATCTACAGAGGATTGATAACGCACTAATTCTGAGTGCCAAATTTTTCCTGGTGGTAGCTTCACCCATAAAGTAGCTGCAATTTGCTGCTCAATCAGTAAGTCAATTTGTGATCGAACTAGTGATAGCAGGGTAGCAGGACTGAGGCGCAATTGTTGGGGAGACACTTGCACTCCCAAAGCCAGCTGATAAATGGACAAATCCTGAGCCAGAGAATCATTCATGAGTCAAGCACAAGAATTATGAATTATGAATTATGAATTATGAATTATGTTTTGTAAAACTAATGGAGTGTATCATTTAGCATAGACTGTGGCAAGCTAATGTGAATTTTATGGGGAATGGGGAATGGGGAATAGGCAATAGGTTATTCTCCCCCTGCCCCCTGCCCCCTGCCTTAGATGCTGAGTCTGGCTTGCAAAGCCTCTCGTGCTTGTTCTCGGTCGTCAAAGTGGATTTTTTCGGTGCCGAGGATTTGGTAATCTTCGTGACCTTTACCTGCTAGTAATATCCCATCGCCAGGTTGTGCTTGTAAGATAGCAGTGCGAATGGCGGTAGCGCGATCGCTAATCACAATTGGTGTAACTGTATCAGGAATTCCCGCCAACACATCTTGTAAAATCCTTTCAGGGTCTTCGGTGCGGGGATTATCTGAAGTCACTACCGCTACATCAGCTAATTCAGCAGCGATTTTACCCATTTTGGGGCGCTTAGTGCGATCGCGATCGCCTCCACAGCCAAATACACAAATCACCTTACCAGGAATAAACGGCCGGGCAGCTTTGAGCAAGTTCTCCAAACTATCCGGCGTGTGAGCATAATCGACAATCACGCTGATATCTTGGTTAGGGACGATTTGCACCCGTTCCATTCTCCCTGGAACTCCGGGAAACTCAGGTATAGCAGTCGCCACCAACTGCAAATCTAGTCCCAAATGTAAAACTGCACCTACCGCCGCCAAGAGATTTTCTAAGTTATATTGACCGACTAGAGGCGACCTAAAAGCCACATCACCCTTTGGTGTATGCAACGTACCGCTGACACCATTAGGCTCATAATTCAAGTCACTCATCCATAAATTAGCGTCAGCATTGTTGACACTGTAACTCCAAACTCTGTCTGGACTCAACGCTGCAATTAACCTCTCACCATAAGCATCATCAGCGTTAATTATTGCCCGTCCTTTGAGATAATCAGGACTAAACAACAACGCTTTCGCCGCAAAATAATCTTCCATATCGCGGTGATAGTCCAGATGGTCTTGGGTAAGATTGCTAAACACTCCCACCTCAAACTGACAACCCAGAACTCTACCCTGAGCCAAAGCATGGGAACTTACTTCCATCACCCCAAATTCACAACCAGCATCCACGGCTTCCCCTAGCTGCTGTTGCAATTCCACAGCAAACGGCGTTGTGTGGACAGCAGTTTGCTCAAAACCAGGCCAACGAGTGTAGAGTGTCCCCATCAAGGCTGTTGGTAGTTCTGCTTTTCCTAGGAGAAATTCAATCAGGTGAGTGGTGGTAGTTTTGCCATTAGTCCCAGTCACACCCACTAATTTCAGCTTTTGCCCAGGATAACCATAAAAAGCACTGGCTATCTGTCCACAAGCTTGAGTCATATTCACCGCACTAATGACCAAAGCCTCAGAGGTGGGGGGCTGTTTTTGTACAGCTTCGGGGGAGACAATTGCTGCTACCGCACCAGAGGCGATCGCACTCGGCCAAAATTCCCCACCATCTACCCGCGTTCCTGGCATCCCAATAAACAAGTCTCCCACACCGCAAGCATGGGAATTCGTCTTCAAGCCTGTCACCTCTGCATCCGCAAAGCCAGGATTGCTAGGCAATTTCTCAACACCATCTACCGCAGCTATTAATTCCCGCAATTTCATCTTGTGAACCTCGGCACACGTTCCTCTTGCGCTTATTCTGCATTATTTTTTTCTAATTGGATAAATACTTACGCAGCATTTGCTCTAATTGTTGCACACTAGCACGTGGTGAAGGACGGGGCAAGGGTTTTTCAATCGTCTCTGGTTCTTCTTTAGCGCCTTGGCGGTGGGATAAAAACAAAACCGGCACTTCATACTGATATGCTAACAACCAATCTTCACGAGTCGTAATATCCCGGACTTCTAACTCAAAGTCGATATTTTGGATTTGTGCTAGCTTTTCGTGCAAACCCTCACACAAATGACATCCCGGCTTACTGTATAAAATTAATCGCATTTGTTCTATTGCCTCCCTACTTAAATACTGAATTAAAATTTGGGGAATGTGCAAAAATATGCAAATAAACAGTTCAGCTAACTAATCTCAATTAGTACAATTAGCGACCTGCATTACTTACATTTGTTATCAGCATCTACTTTTCATACATTATATATGCGTATAAATACAGAATGGAATTTTTCGATAACCCCACTGTGCTGGAGTCAGGAATTGCTGAGGCAAGTTTACTATATCGGATCACAACCCGAATTAGGCGATCGCTAGACCTGCAAGAAATATTAACAGCTACTGTTGCGGAAGTTCGTGCATTTTTGGGTACAGACCGGGTGATGATGTATCGGTTTGATAGCGACGGTAGTGGAGAAGTTATTGCCGAATCCATAGATCAGCAGCGTCTACCCTCACTGTTAGGGCTACACTTCCCCGCTGATGATATTCCTCCAGAACACCGAGAAATGTTTCTGTGGGCGCGGCAGCGTTCGATTGTGAATGTGGCTAGTGGGCGGATTGGCTTATGGCCGCTAGAGAGTTCAGCAACTGGTAACTCTCTCAAAATTGAAAATCTCTACTACCGAGCGGTAGACCCATGTCATATTCAATACTTAACGGCAATGGGTGTACAATCTTCATTGGCAGTGCCAATTGTACACCAAGACCCCATAGAGGAATCAAATAAACCTCGACTATGGGGATTGTTGGTATCGCACCACAGCACACCGCGCCCAGATATGAAACGAGAAGTGCAAGTGGTGCAACAAGTTGTCGATCAAGTATCAATAGCGATCGCTCAAAGTTACCTACTTACCCAAACCCGTGCCGAACAACAGCGACAAGCGATCGTTAACCGAGTTACCACCCTATTGCATTCACTACCCACAATTCAGTTGCAGCCAGCCTTAGAAGCAACGATTGCGGCATTTGATGGGGTAGGTGGCAGACTCTACATTGAACAGAGTGCGGAACTATACACCTGGGGCGAACAACCAACACTGGCAAATGACTTAGAAAACACCATCATCGAACAGCATCTGCTGTGGCAAGATTGGCTAGCTGAGTGTAAACAAGGTAACATTTGGGCAATCACAGACCTCTACAAAGAGCCGCACTGGGAAGTTTTAGCTCCCCTATTCCCATCAACTCGCATTCGGGGAATGTTGATCATTCCCCTCAATTTCCGGCAACAGTTCATCGGTGTTTTCAGCATTTTCCGGACAGGATTTGATACTGAAATATTGTGGGCAGGACAGCGCGATCCTCATGAGCGCCAACGGCTACCCCAACTTTCGTTTACGGCGTGGTTAGAGCAGAAAAAACAGCAAGCACCAGAGTGGAAGCCTGAAGAAATCAGCATGGGACGGGCTTTAGCAGAGCAATTTGCGATCGCCATTCAGCAGCAGCAAATGTATCAACAGATGCAGGTATTAAATACTAAGCTGGAAGGTATGAGCCGAGAACGCGCCGAGTTGCAGCAATCTTTAGATTTAAACAAAGTAATCAAGCAAGTTTCAGACCAGATACGTAGCAATTTAGACTACAAAATTACGCTGCAAACTATTGTCCAGGAGGTGCGAAAACTCCTCAAAACAGACCGAGTATTAATTTATCAGATTCTCGACGATTTAAGAGGTGAAGTAATCGTTGAAGATGTGGACGCTCAGTTTGGCTCTATTCTGGGCATGATCACACCATTAGAATGCTTTCCTGATGAATATGCCCACCTTTACTTGCGCGGAAGAGTCCGAGCCATCAACAACACAACCTCCCCAGATTTGAGTCTCTGTCATCGACAGTTTTTGCAGACTCTGCAAATTCAAGCAAATTTAATTGTCCCAATTAAGATGGGTACGCAATTATGGGGGTTAATCATTGCTCACGAGTGTCGTGCTACCAGAAATTGGCAAGATGCAGAAATTGATTTGTTGCAACGTTTAGCAGATGAAGCAGTCCTAGCCATCCAGCAAGCACAATTATACGAAACCAGTCGGGCGGCGGAATCACTAGCCACGGGACAAGCTGAACAACTGACACAAGCCCTCAACGAAATTCAACAAGCACAGATACAACTCATCAAAACTGAAAAAATGTCCAGCTTGGGGTTGTGGGCGCTGGGTGTAGCCCAGGAAATAAAAAACCCAGTTAATTTCATCTACTGTAATCTGTCCTACACCAACGACTATACCAAAGAACTGCTCGAGCTTTTGCGTCTCTACCAGTTGCACTATCCTTACCCAAACATTGAAATCAGACGCCAAGCAGAAGCAATTGATTTAGATTTTCTTACAGAAAACTTACCTCAAATCCTCTTAGCTATGAAAGCACAGGCCGAGCGGATCAACTCCATGATGTTCTCATTGCGTAACTTTTCTGGACTTGATCGGGCTGCTATTAAATCTGTTGATCAGCACGAAGCTCAATAAAACGAAGGTGTTGCTGATAAAGAGGGATTGGATACTGACATTCTTCCCTATCCTCAATTTTGCAGCATCCATTCTCAAAACCTCCACCCACCAGGGGATGGAGGTTTCATTTTTTCTGAGTAGTAAATACAAACCAGATAATCAATACCGTAAACCCTAAATAGCCAAACACAGTCACCCACTCTTGCCAGTTACTCAATATATCGTTCATCAGCATCAACTCAGCTTAACCTTGCTCATGTCTCTAAAATCTTTGTCTGAATTTTCCGGAACTGATCATCTCAGTGTGGTAGTCCTTATTGTGATGTCAAGATTATGCTAACCTCCTATAACTAAACCTGCGGGGAATATCCCTACTATTCAAAAGCCCGGTCAAAACGACTGGGTTTTTGATTAGGAGCTTTTTCACCTAAATTCCTACTTCTAATACATGCAACTTGACTGGGAGTGAGTCAGCATAGGAAAACATAGCTTTCTCTGCTGATGTGATACCTGCATAATCGTGGGTTGAGTCATAGCACCCACGCACGAGAAGCATTGTTAAATAGATTAACCATAGACTACCTGAGAGACCATTATGACTTCTTCATTTGAGGATTTGGTGTTAGTTGCGGGTGGAACTGGTGGAGTAGGGCAGCTTGTGGTAGGCAAGCTTTTAGAAAGAGGCTTCCGGGTTCGCGTCCTCACACGCAATGCGGCAAAAGCCACAAAGATGTTTGACAACAGAGTGGAAGTTGCTGTTGGTGATATCCGCTCTAGCAATACACTCCCAGCCGCAATGCTGAATGTCACCCATATCATCTGTTGCACGGGTACTACTGCCTTTCCTTCGAGTCGATGGGAGTTTGACTCAGAACCTAACTTGATTGAATGGGTGCAGTTGTTTTTCGACCCCAAATATAGTATCAGCAGGGCAAAGAACAGTCCGATTAAGACTGATGCTGAAGGTGTGAGCAACTTAGTAGCAGCAGCACCAGAGAATCTCAGGCGATTCGTTTTCGTCTCTTCCTGCGGGATTTTGCGTAAATATGAGTTTCCTTGGAAACTTCTCAATGCATATGGGGTGTTAGATGCCAAACAAAAGGGCGAGGAAGCGATCATTGGTTCCGGATTGGCCTACACTATTATTCGTCCGGGACGCTTAATTGATGGCCCTTATACTTCATACGACCTCAACACCCTACTCAAAGCAAAAACCGGAGGTAAGTTTGGTGTGGTACTGGGCAAGGGCGATACACTCCAAGGTGATGCCAGCCGCATTGATGTGGCAGCAGCTTGTGTGGAGTCTATTCTTTATCCATCAAGTGAAGGCCAAGTTTTTGAGATTGTCAATCAGGGCACAAGACCACCTGTGATTGATTGGGATAACCTGTTTTCTCAGCTAACGTCTGATTAACAAACATCTAAATAAAAACCCCTGGTCAGTACCAGGGGTATTCATCTTTATTCCCATATATGAGAATCGCATTTGCGAGCCTCTATGAAACCTCACCCTATGCAGTAATTGCATAGTATTTATTTAAATAATGCAATTACATAGTCAGATTATCCGGAAGTCTACGCATCATGAGTCCTGACACCAAAGATAAATGAGCGTAGTTGCCCTATTTCTTTCAGACATCCGAACTATCACACTCTCCAAGATCAATACTGAAAACAGGGAATTATATCTGCATTTAGAAAAAAAAGGTTTAGCTGAGTGCTAAACCTCTATATATCCTAGTGCTTAAACAGACATCTTCAATTAATTTAGACTTACTCATCTTACAAATCATCTCCCTAGAGGATGTGTGTAAATTTTCTAAACCCTGCTAGAGAATTACTTAATTACTCATAAACACAGTTTTACTAAAGCAAGCATTTATATGTACTAAGCATTTACTGCACTACGATTAATTTAGACTTGTCATAACTGTGTCATCCTCCTAGCGGATGTGTGCAAATCATTTCAAAACTGAACAAAAATAATTTGGTTACTCACAAGAAAAAGGTTTGGTCATGAACCAAACCTCGATCATTGCTGTGCTTAACAACGTACTAGATTAATTTAGACATACTTTTTTTACAGATCATCTTCCTAGAGGATGTGTCCCAATATTCTAAAAACTGGTAGCACTTTATTTAGTCAAAATATTAACTAGCTTTAATAATGGAGATATAGCATTTCCCGACAAGCGTGACGTACACCCGGGTACGGCACTGCTGTGCTACTACACCTCGCGATATAATGTTGTACTCCATCTAAATGGGAACCGCTATATAAAAATTTCTCAGTATTTAACTTAGAAATGAAAAAGGCTTGGATGTTAGCCAAGCCTCCAGATATACCAGGTGTTTACCATATCTAACTAATTTAGACTGACTCTGCTGACAAAGCATCTTTCTATCAGGTGTATACAAAAATTCTCAAAGCTGATATGGCATGATTTTGCCAGATACATATATAAAACAAGGCTTGTTTCAACAGCAACCCTTTATTAATAAAGTGTATACAAACATCATGATTTATAATTAATATTTATGTATAGAGGAAATATTCTATATATTCTTGTGAAAAAAAGACCCTAGATTTTATTCCAGGGTATATACATGTTTCTCAGGCATTTATATACCGCATATTAAATGTAGAAAAATTTTATTGCCCCTATCTATTGCATGATATAAATATTGCAAGTTTATGGTATTGCTTAATTGGCATAATTCAGCTATAAAAAAGGCTTGGGTGTCAGCCAAGCCTACAGATATACCAAGTGTTTACCATATCTAATTAATTTAGATTTGCTTTTACTACATTACATCTATCTATAGGGTGTATCCAAATATGATGAAAGCTGGTAACACCCAAATATCAAAAGTAACGCAGGAACAAACAACTGGGAATAAGCGACTGCGGCATTTAAGTTGCATATTTCATCGTATAGAGCGTTAACTGTTAACCGTCAACAAAGAAAAATGATTGATTGTGCAATGAAAAACTCCACCCACAATTCGATTGAGTTTTTGGGCATGGGGAAGAGTTACCTGTTTGCCCCAAGTCGGCGGGCAGCTATCCCTCTTCACCCACAATTCGATTGAGTTTCCTGCCGACTTCCAGGAATAGGCGTTTTAGCTTAAGCTGTTATCCCTCTCCACCCACGTTCGTGCAGCGTCACGCTTTCTAGGGGATGGAGTTTCTCATCGCTTTCAATGAATAAGTGATTGACAAAAAAGGTTTAGCATTTAGCTAAACCTTTATAGAAAGCAGTTATTCGACACACCAAAATAAATTTAAACTTACTACTAAATCTGGTCATCATCCCATAGGATGTATACAAGCAAGCCCTCGTATGTTAGTTCAACGAAGTCGTTCTCGTTTGCAATGACATATATTTTGCATGAATTATCACTCCCGAAAAATACACAGAGTTAACAGCCTAGGTATTGCCCACCAAAACCATGATACGGTGGGCAGTGCCCACCCTACGTGTATTTCATAAATCAAATACTAATCCTATAGTAGGCAGGGCTATGTCTTACAAAAGCCGGATATGTTGGGCATTGCCCAGCCTACCAATACTTAAATGTGTTTGAAAATCAAATTAGATTCCTATATTTCTCATAGTATCATTGAGTCTTATTTTTATGTAATCTAGTTTACCCGACCTCAGCATTCTGGTTTACCGTACCTTTCACAGGTACATATTTAGGTTCGGTAATCATCACGAGCCAGGTGATAAAAACCGAATTTACACTAATCTTAATTCTCAATACTATAAGAACAAAGCAAGGAATTAATCCTGCATTGATTGAAAAAAAGCAAGTCAATATACGAGGTAGGATATGACATTAATTCGTTGGAATCCTTGGCAAGAATTTACAACTTTACAACGTCAAATTGACCAGCTATTTGATGAAAATCTATTACCATCCAATTTAGTTGAACGAGGCTTTTCTAGAGTTCCTGCTGCTGAGTTACAAGAAACCTCTGAGGCTATTCATCTGAAACTAGAGCTACCAGGAATTGATGCTAAAGATGTAGACTTACAAGTCACAGAAACATCTGTTTACATCAGTGGTGAGCGGAATTCTAAAACGCAAACTGAAGATAAAGGTGTGTTCAAGAGTGAATTCCGCTATGGCAAATTTCAGCGCGTAATCCCTTTACCTACTCGCGTTGAAAACACCAAAGTCATAGCAGAATATAAAGATGGAATCTTGAATCTAGTTCTCCCTAAAGCTGAAGCAGAAAAGCACAAAGTCGTGAAAGTTAATCTGCAATAAGGGCATTGGGGACTGGGGGCTAGGTAATTTATTTATTGCCCCCTGCCCCATTACTTTGATGGGTTAAGTGATTTATATAGAAAGTCAAATCTTGCTTGGACAGCAGGAGGTTTGGTGGTGAAATGGATATAAAAATTTCCTAGCTCTGCCGATTTTTCTAATACTTTGGCATAAACATCTTCACTACGCCATGCTGGGTCTTGAGGTGTCAATAAGTTGAGTTTAATATTTGTCAATGCCGAGGGCAAGCAATTATTTTCTATATTCTCGGTGCAAATCTTCGCTCCTTTGTGAGATATCTGAACTATATTTCCTGAGAACACAGTTTCACCAATCTGCTTTTCATTGAGAATCATGTATTGGATGGGAATTGGTTTAGGAATGTTAAAAAATACCTCTTCTTCTCTAGGCAAAAATAGATTGTAGAATCCACCGATACCGTAAACTTCATAGATGGTAACTGGTTCTTTAATTCCTTTCATTTGTTCTTGTCTTTGCCCGCCGACTCTCACAATTGCACCTGCTGCTTTTAAAGTCGGTTCGGAAATGAGAATTTGTCCTCCTGTTGTGTAGGATTCAATGCGGTAAGTTAAGTTGACTTGGCTACCAACAATGCCGTATTTAGCACGTTTGTCTGAGCCAATATTTCCCAGAACTACGAGTCCTGTATTAATACCAATACCCATTTCTAGTTGCGGGAAGCCGAGATTTTTCAGCCTTTCATTGACAGCACCCATTGCTAATTGCATAGCACAAGCACAGGCTACAGCCCTAACAGCGTCATCTTCTCTTGGTGTTGGGGCCCCAAACAGAACCAAAATCCCATCACCCATGAATTCATTAATCGTTCCTTGGTATTGAGCGATCGCATCTGCCATATATTCAAGATAGATATTGAGGACATGGATTACCTCTTCGGCAGATAATCGCTCTGATGCGGCAGTAAATCCTCTTAAATCAGAGGTAAGAATGGTAACTTTACGTCTTTCGCCACCAAGTTTTAATGCTTGGGGGCTTTCAAGTAAGTTGGCGACGATTTCATCGCTCAGATACCGTCCAAATACCTGGCGAATCAGCACATTCCTTTTTTCTAAATCTGTGTTGGCTGCGGCTAAATCTGCTGTACGTTCTCGCACACGCCCTTCTAACTCTTTAGCAGTTTGGCGTAACCTCCCAGTCACCAAAGTAATCCCAGAGATTCCCAATATGGATAATCCCCCCAACATAAAAGATGTTGTTTTTATACTCTTGTTAGTTTGATCAGTGAAGTTGTCTAGGGACTGAGTAATGGTTAAAACACCCCTCACGTCTCCCACTTGCCAGTCTTTTTTGGGACTATCAGGACGGGTATTATGACAAGTAACGCAAGTGGGCTTCATGATTACAGACTGCCCATATTGCAATAAGCCATGATTTTGGGATTTCTCTAAACGATAAAATTTTTTTTCTTCAGGATGTGTTCTCAAGTAGCTGAGGGCTTCCCGCTCAAAGTCATTTCTGGGGCCGCCTTCGGCTTTGCGCCAGGGAAACGGGTAATCACTATACATCCGGACTGACATCCCTGTCTGGTTTTCGCTGAGGATTTTTCCCAATTCAATCGCATAAGTTGCAGGGATAGGAATTGCTCCCTCCTTGATCAGGTAGTCATGAGTCAAGTTAATCCCTTTAACTTTCTTGATCCGATCGGAAACAGTAGTGCTGTATTGGCTCCATGCATCAATAATGGCTTTGGCTTGCAATTCTGCATTGGTGACCGCTTGTGATTCAATCAAGCTAGACGAGAGACTAGACATATTTGACAAAGCTATGCCCACCCCAACGCAAAACATGAGTGTGAGAATTAGAACGGTTTGTTTTAAAAGTATCCGTAGAAACCAGTTCCAGATTTGAGAAATTAACTGCAACATATAATATCAATACGCAATAAATATATTTTTCTCATCTGCTCCCCTCCGTTCCGTCCGCACTAGGGTAGTGTTAGGTGGCGACAACTACCAGCGTTTATCGTAAGGGGAGAAATATTACTTGTCCTTCCCACTCTCCTTCAATGCTGCACTCAGCAATTAAGATAATTTCCTCAATCGCCAGTCCTACTGGGACACGACGACTCACCTCAAATAATCCAGGCATAGATAATCCTGCTTGAATGCGCTGGTATGCAAAAGTTGTCATCGTAGCAACATCATGAGTCAAAACAATTCGCCCTTCTTGAGATGCCCATGCTAAAACAGTTGGGTCATCGGCTCCCGACAAGTCCACATCTTGAACACGCACAATATCAATATCTGGACTTTGACGAAGAATCCCCCGCACAATTTGGTTATTAAAATTCTCATCAGCCAGGAATCGAGCCATTCTAGATTACCTGGATTGATTGCGTCTAGCAAGTAAGCGATCTCGTATTCCAATAGGACTAAAACGTTGTTCAGCCTCTTGCTGAATCAAGTTTGCTTGAAGTTGACGTTCTGCAAGATAAGTATTAACTTCATCCCGATGTCTGAGGTAGTAACCGATAACTAGGTAGATATCCGATAATTGTAGCGATGGATACTGCTCTCTTACTTCCTCTGGTGTGCATCCTTCAAGAAAAGCAGTAACAACAGTGTCTAGGGTAACGCGAGTTTTAGCAACTCTTACAATACCGTAAGCATCAGTCTCTATAGGTGTGGGTTCCAGAGCAATTGCTAGAGTCATGATTTTATCCGGTTTCTACTTCATATAGTAAATCAGTCTGAAGCTTATTACACCGTATACTTGTAGCGATCGCAGAAAATACAGTTCCTCTCAAGTAGGGAGCTGACCGTACCGTAGAACTGAGAAGATTGTCGTATTATGCTACTCAAAGACCGGAAATCGCACTTATGGATATTGAGCAAGCACTCGCATTTACTGATACGCTGGTTTTTACCAAAACAGGGATGCATTTAAGTGACCTACAACAGTCGATGTTGCGGGAGTCTTGGTCTTTGGAGCGTCAAAGTTACGATCGCATTGCGGATACATATGGCTATTCTCCAACTTATTTAAAGCATGATGTCGGGCCTAAGTTATGGAAACTCCTTTCAGAAATTTTAGGCGAAAAGGTCACTAAAACCAGTTTTCGTTCTGCAATTGAGCGGAGATTTCAGTTGGAGGGTGGGACGAATATACAGCCTGTTGTTATCCAGAAAACGCCATCAAATCTCCCCAACAGTCCGGTGACGACTTCCCATCAAGATTGGGGTGATGCGATTGATGTGGATTTTTTCTATGGACGACAAGCAGAAATAGCGCAGTTACACCAGTGGATTGTGGTTGAACGGTGTCGGCTATTGAGTTTGTTGGGTATGGGAGGAATGGGTAAGACTTCCCTGTCAATCAAGGTTGCACAACAATTACAGGATGATTTTGTGTTGGTGATTTGGCGATCGCTACGCAATGCACCACCCGTACAAGAAATGCTAACAGATTTACTCAAATTCTTGTCCAATCAGCAAGAAATTGAGTTTCCCGAAACTGTTGCGGGCAAAATTTCGCGGCTATTACATTATTTGCGATCGCAGCGTTGTCTGTTAATTTTTGATAACGTTGAAACCATCTTACAAGAAGGCGAACCCACGAAGTTATCCTACGCTGATGGCTATGAAGCTTATGGCGAAATATTTAGACAAATCGGAGAAATTCGTCATCAAAGTTGTTTATTATTAACAAGTCGAGTTCAACCCCCAGAAGTTCACCTGTTAGCAGGGGAAATTTTACCTGTGCGGGCTTTGCAATTGGAGGGATTGAATCAAACAGATGGACAAGAACTTTTAGGGTTGAAGGGCACTTTCCAGGGTTCAGAAGACGAATGGCGGCGGTTAATTGCGGGTTATGCAGGTAATCCCTTAGCATTAAAAATTATTTCCACCACTATTCAAAACTTGTTTGATGGCAGCATTACTGATTTTCTCAACCAAGAAACCTTTGTTTTTGGCAACATTCGGAATTTGATTGACCAACAATTTCAAGGGCTTTCTGAATCTGAAAAAACAGTGATTTATTGGCTGGCTATTTATCGTGATGCGGCGACATTTTCCGAGTTGCGTGCTGATATTTTTCCGCCGATATCACCACAAAATTTAATTGACGCTTTAGAATTGCTGGAACAGCGATCGCTGATCCTGAAGACTAAGCCTACACAGTTTTCACTCCAGCCTGTGGTGATGGAATATATCACAGATAGATTAGTTAGTCAAGTAAATCAGGAAATTCAGGCAGCATTAGAAATAATTCCTAGTCAGAAAAATCTCTTATTTAAAACTCATGCCTTACTCAAAGCACAAGCTAAAGATTATGTGCGAGAGACGCAAATACGTTTTATCCTCAAACCTATCCTGGAGCGGTTATTAATAGCATTTCCTGAGCGGAATGCAATTGAAAAATTACTAAGTCAATGCCTCAACAACCTGCGAGGTAAATCGTCAATTGAAATTGGCTATGCTGGCGGTAATATTTTAAATTTACTTTGTCAATTGCAACCGTGTTTAACTAACTATAATTTTTCTGATTTAAGGATTTGGCAAGCATATTTACAACAAGTAAATTTGCATGATGTTAATTTCACATCTGCTGATTTGAGTCAGTCTGTTTTTGCGGAAACCTTTGGCATTGTATTTGGTGGTGTTGCCTTTAGCCCGGATGGTAAATTATTAGCTACGGGGGATGCAGAAGGTGGGCTACGTTTGTGGCAAGTTGCCACTGGGCAACTATTATTAAATTTTAAAGGACATTTAGGCTGGGTTTGGTTAGTTACCTTTAGTGGCGATGGTCAAACTTTAGCAAGTTGCAGCAGTGATAAAACGATTCGCTTATGGGATGTCAGCACAGGTGAATGCAAAAAGATTTTAACAGGACATCGGAGTTCAATTTGGGCGATCGCTTTTAGTGCCGATGGTCAAACTTTAGCCAGTGGTGGCGATGAACCAACGGTGAGATTGTGGGATATCCACACTGGGGAATGTCAAAAAATCTTGTCTGGTCACACAGGTAGGATTCTCTCTGTCGCCTACAGTCCAGATGGTCAAATTTTAGCAAGTGGCAGTGACGATCGCACTATTCGCCTCTGGAATCACAACACAGAATGCAATCATATCTTCCAGGGACACTTAGAGCGAGTCTGGTCAGTCGCCTTTAGTGCTGATGGTAACACCTTAGCCAGTGGTAGTGCTGACCATACCATTCGCCTCTGGGAGGTGAACACAGGACAATGTCTGAATATCTTACCAGAGCATAGCGATCGCGTCCGGGCGATCGCCTTTAGTCCCGATGCCAAGACACTGGTGAGCGCCAGCGATGACCAAACCGTCAGAGTTTGGGAAATCAGTACTGGACAATGCCTCAACGTCCTCCAAGGGCACGCTAATTCCGTGTTTTCAGTGGCATTTAATGCCGATGGTCGCACTATCGCCAGTGGTAGCATCGACCAAACAGTAAGGCTATGGGATGTAACTACAGGTCGATGTTTCAAAACCTTCAAAGGCTATAGAAGCTCAGTATTTTCGGTAGCATTCAATGCCGATGGTCAAACTATCGCCAGTGGTAGTACTGACCAAACCGTGAGGCTGTGGGATGTGAATACAGGGACTTGTCTGAAAACCTTAACGGGACATCGTGGCTGGGTGACTTCCGTAGCCTTTCACCCAGATGGAAAGTTGCTAGCGAGTAGCAGTGTTGACCGCACCGTCCGCATCTGGTCAACTCACACTGGGAAATGTCTGCAAACTTTGCCAGGTCATGGCAATTGGGTACAATCAGTTAGCTTTAGTCCTGATGGAAAAGTTTTAGCTAGTGGTAGCGACGACCAAACCATTCGCTTATGGTCAGTGAATACAGGTGAATGTCTGCAGATATTATCAGGTCATGCTAGTTGGATTTGGTGCGTGAGATTTAGTCCCGATGGGCAAATTCTCGCTAGCAGTAGCGAAGACCATACTATTCGCCTGTGGTCAGTGAATACAGGTGAATGTCTCCAAATTTTAGCAGGACATAACAGCCGAGTCCAGGCGATCGCTTTCAGTCCCGATGGGCAAATCTTAGCCAGCGCCAGCGAAGATGAAACAGTACGCCTGTGGTCGATGAATACAGGTGAATGTCTGAATATCTTTGCTGGACATAGTAATAATGTTTGGTCGGTAGCCTTTAGTCCCGATGGGGAAATAATCGCCAGCAGTAGCTTAGATCAAACAGTGCGACTTTGGCACCCGCAGACAGGGACTTGCTTAAAGATTTTATCTGTTCTCACTCATTCTATGCGATCGGCGATCGCCTTCAACCCCCAAATCAGCCCTACGAAAAATTACACCATCGCCAGCGGTAGTCAAAACGGCACCATTCAGATTTGGGATACCCAAACAGGTGAATGTTTGCAAACCCTCAATCCTGACAGACCTTATCAGGGAACCAATATTACAGGAGCGACTGGAATCACAATAGCTCAAAAAGAAGCCCTGAAAGCCTTAGGTGCATTCGAGTTATGACACTTCCCTGGTACTTGAAAAATGTGATATTCTCTGAATATGACCAGGGTCATGACTAGGAACATTATGAAAAGCATTTCCAAAAGTAAACTTAAAAGCAAACTGCTGGAGTTCTTGCGACTTGTAGAGTCAGAAGGGGAAGAAATTGTAGTTACTGATCGAGGGAAACCAGTAGTAAAAATTTCTAAATACGCCAATTCACCCTCAACAGAACAGTTATTTGGGCAAATGCGCGGCAAAGTGAAGTATTTTGAGGATTTAACAACTCCCACAACAGAAGAATGGGGAGAACTGTGAAGATTGTCCTCGATACTTGCGCTCTGATTTGGTGGAGCCTAGATCCAGATCAACTTTCTCAAGGTGCGAAAGAAGTCTGCAAGCAAATGGAAAAGGAAAAAAATGGTCTTGTTCCATCCACTGCTATCTGGGAAATCGCCATCAAAATCAAAAATAAAAAACTAGATTTAGGAGTTGATATGAACGAGTATGTCGCTTCTTTGAAAAAGTCCAGCGTTGTCAGCATTGTCCCCATTGATGAAGATGTGTGGTTAGAAAGTGTCAAACTAGAATGGGGTCATCGAGATCCTGTTGATCGAGTTGTTGTCGCCCTAGCCAGGAGTAATCAAGCTTCAATTCTCACAGCAGACAGGGAAATCAGAAATTTTTACTCAGATGTGATTTGGTAGATTGAGGTATCACATCCACGCGATCGCCATCCAAGGGATTTTGCAACAGGTACAAACCTCGATAATGTTGGGTTTCGTTTGTTTTAACCATTTTAAGGGAATGGAGTGGCATATAGAACCCTCCAATAGCGGCGACAAAAGGGCTATTCGTTCCGCACTAAGCTATAAGTACTTTTGTTGCTCGTTTAAAGAGATAGAATCTACCCAGAACAGTTAGGATTCTAGGAGTAGACCTCTGTCTTTGCAATTCGTTGATATTTCCCCCTCAACTTCTCAACCTCCCACAGGTTTAATAGTCTGCTTACACGGTTGGGGCGCTAACGCTGACGATGTCACATCTCTGTTGCCATTTTTCCACTTACCTGATTACCATTTTGTGTTTCCGAATGCGCCTTTTCCTTATCCCTATTCCCCAATGGGTAGGGCGTGGTATGACTTAAGACAAGAAAACATGTATCAAGGATTAATAGAAAGTCGGCAAATACTGACAGATTGGTTGGAATCTTTAGAGGGTAGTACTGGTGTGCCTCTATCACGCACAATTTTGAGTGGTTTTTCTCAAGGTGGGGCGATGACTTTAGATGTAGGATTAAATTTGCCCCTGGCTGGTTTGGTCTCCATGAGTGGTTATTTGCATCCTGATGCTGGCAAGGTAAAAAAAACTAGTTATCCGCCAACCTTGATCATGCATGGTAGACAAGATGAAGTTGTGCCATTGTTAGCTGCTTTAAAGGCAAAAGAAACTCTAGAATCTCTAGCAGTTGTCGTCCAGTACCAGGAATTTGAAATGGGCCATGAAATTAGTCCGCAAATGTTAGAAGTGATCCGAAATTTCGTGAAGAATGCCATTGGCTAGTAGTGTTGGCATTTTTTTTGTAAATTCTGGTACAAATCCGGAAAAATTTTACAAAATCTACGCCATCTAATGAGTAATATAGATTGGGTGGTTGCGTTAAGCGCAACTTTAACCCTTGCTGAATGCGAATACTGCAAAAGGGAGGGGCAAGCATTATGAAAACTCTAAGCATTTCCAAAAAAGAAATTGCTGCCATGACTGCAGCAGAGGTAGAAGAGTTAGCTACACGTCTGGAGCTAGATAATTATAGCAATGCTTTTGAGGGTTTAAATGATTGGCATCTACTGCGAGCGATCGCGTTTCAGCGTCCAGAGTTAGTTGAACCCTATATCTACCTCTTAGATTTGGAACCCTATGATGAAGCTTAGGGAAATTATGAAGTATGAAGTATGAAGTATGAAGTATGAAATTGTTTAACCTTCAATACTTCGGCTACGCTCAGTCTTAAAGCTGAATGGAGTCGAGCCTTCAACCTTTATTCTTCATTCTGTTCTCTAATGTCTCACCCTCTACCTCAAACTAAAAATCTGAAGCCAAGGGTTCTGGTTGGTGTAGGCGGCGGGATTGCTGCTTACAAAGTTTGTGAGGTGGTTTCGCAGTTGTTTAAAACGGGTGTAGAAGTCCGAGTTATTCTCACACGTTCTGCACAAGAATTCATCACACCTCTGACTTTAGCCACTCTTTCCCGTCATTCCGCCTACACAGATGATCTATTTTGGCAAGCAAATCACTCTCGTCCGTTGCATATTGACTTGGGTGAATGGGCAGATTTATTAGTGATTGCGCCAATGACTGCGAATACGTTAGCAAAGTTAGCTTGTGGTATGGCTGACAATTTGTTGACAAATACTGTCCTGGCTTCTACTTGTCCTGTGTTGTTAGCGCCAGCAATGAACACGGATATGTGGGAGCAGCTAGCAGTGCAGCGAAATTGGCAACATCTATTGACAGATAGCCGATTTCATGGTATGGGTACTGCGTCGGGGTTATTAGCGTGCGATCGCGTTGGCAATGGCAGAATGGCAGAACCCCAAGAAATTCTAGCTTATATCCAATCACTGTTGCACACCAAAGGACAGCGCGATTTATTAGGTAAGCAGGTGTTGATTAGTGCTGGGGGAACAAGAGAGTATCTTGACCCAGTTAGATTTATTGGTAATCCTGCCACAGGAAAAATGGGACTAGCTTTAGCACAAGCTGCACTCCATCGAGGGGCAAATGTCACCTTGGTGCATGGCGTTACTAATTGGGATGCACCTTTGGGGGTGCAGGCGATTCCTGTGATCAATGCGGAGGAAATGCAGCAGGTAATGTGGGAATATCTCCCCAGCGCTGATGTGATTGTCATGTCAGCAGCGGTAGCGGATGTCAAGCCTCAAGATTATAGTCCAGAGAAATTGCCTAAGCGATCGCTTCCCACAGCCTTACCCCTAGAACCTGTACCAGATATTTTAGCCAGTTTGGCACAACTCAAACAACCACATCAGCGGTTGATTGGATTTGCCGCCCAGACGGGAGATATTATCACGCCGGCTTTAGAGAAGTTGCAGCGGAAAAAATTAGATGTGATCGTTGCTAATCCCATCGATCAACCTGATAGTGGTTTTGGCAGCGACAATAATCAAGCCATATTTTTAGACAATCAAGGGCGGCACGAAAAAGTCCCCCCTTGCTCTAAATTGCAAATGGCACATCATCTATATGATTTTGTCATCTCAAACCTGAGTTAGAAGATGCATTTTTAGTCAGGACTTTTAATCTTTTTGTCTATACCTTGCGAAAACACGCAAAGACACTCAGCAAACAATCCTGCTTTTGCGTCTTTGCGCGAAATTTTGTGTCAGTCTTAATATGCAAGGGTGATTTACTTAATGTGTTTGTTACGTATGGGTATAGATTCCCACATTTAAGCAAAAGAGTACCAAAAAAAGAGTAAATTTGTCAACCTACCTCTCCCCTGGCGCTACTTTTCCCATATCCAATTTGGGTAGACTACAAGCCGTTATAGATTAGTTATATATAAACGCTTTCTAGTCTAGGGCGTATTTTCCAGGTAGGTCTAATGTATCTGCAAAGGTTTGAAGATGTTGACATCAGAAACTTCTATCATTGCTACAGTTCTGTTGGTAGCTTTCGGCATTTTGAGTTGGGGCTTTTATCGCGCCAGACCATTTGGTAAACTGGGCGTATTAGCCTGGTTACAGTCAGTGGTGTTGATGGCTCCTTGGCTGTTGTTTTTTGGGTTGTTTGCCACAGGAATTTATATCAACATAGTTGGTATATTGTTCTTGGTGGTGGCTTCTGCTGGATTGTATATCTTCTTGGGTAAAAAATTGCGTGCTGAGGGGCAAGAGGCAATACTCAAGGAGCGAGCAACGGCAAGACTTGCGGCTAACTCCTCAGATGAAGCAAATCCCGCAGATTCAGCAGTCATCGCCGAGATCAAAGCCGAAGCACCGCCAATCCCAGAAGACGATTTGAATGCCATTAAAAGCATTTTCGGTATTGATACATTTTTTGCCACAGAAACGATCGCTTACCAAGAAGGAGCCATTTTCAAAGGTAATCTCCGGGGAGAACCAGAAGCGATTCACAACCGACTCAGCGCCAGTTTGCAAGAACGTTTGGGTGATCAATATCGCCTGTTTTTAATCGAAAACACAGACGGAAAACCCGTGGTGATTGTCTTACCAAGTCGCAATGACCCGCGTCCGACATCAGCATCCCAAAAAGCATTTGCGGGCATCTTGCTGGTTGCAACCATTGCTACAAGTCTAGAAGCATCAGGTATTCTGCTGAATTTTGATTTATTTTCTCAACCAGAACGATTTTTAGAAGCTTTGCCCATAGCCTCCGGAATATTAGCAATTTTGGTGGGTCACGAAATTGGTCATTGGTTACTTGCTCGTCGCCACCAAGTCCGTCTGAGTTGGCCTTTCTTTCTCCCGGCTGTGCAAATTGGCTCCTTTGGGGCGATTACTCGCTTTGAGTCACTGTTACCCAACCGCAAAGCACTATTTGATATTGCTTTAGCCGGGCCAGCCACTGGGGGAATTCTTTCTTTGTTGATGCTAATTGCTGGTTTGCTGCTTTCCCATCAAGGTAGTTTGTTTCAAGTACCAAATCAGTTTTTCCAAGGTTCCATCTTGGTAGGTAGCTTGGCGCGGGTTGTCCTGGGTTCGGCTTTACAGTCGCCCTTGGTGAATGTCCATCCGTTAGTAATTATTGGTTGGTTGGGGTTAGTCATTACTGCTTTAAACTTAATGCCAGCCGGACAACTAGACGGTGGGCGCATTATTCAGGCGATTTATGGACGCAAAACTGCAGGAAGGGCAACTCTAGCAACTTTAATTTTGTTGGGAATAGTGTCACTGGCTAACAATCTGGCGATGTATTGGGCGATCGTGATTTTATTATTACAACGGGATCTAGAACGTCCCAGTTTGAATGAAGTCAGTGAACCCGATGATGCTAGAGCCGCTTTAGGTCTTTTAGCCTTGTTCTTGATGATTACCACCCTGTTACCTCTAACTCCTGGCTTGGCTGGGCGCTTGGGAATTGGAGGATGAGGGGGATAAAACAGCAAGCAGTAAAAAATCTCCCTTAAAATATAGAGATTAGAGACTAGGACGTGTTTTCTCTCCTCGCCAATACCTTCAAGGGTGCGAATATGCAAACAAAGTCCGGATTGTGTCCATAGACTACAAAAAATCAACTTTTCAGCCCACGCAGGTGGGCTGAAAATAGCCTAAAATCCTTGTTATTCTCATACGATTTTGGATTGGGAATCACATAAAAAGCATCTCAGTTCCGTCAATCCATTTGTCTCACTCTTTTTTGAAACGCAGATTCAACAATATTACTGATGTTAAAAAGTACATCTACATAGAAACTAGAGAAGGTGAGTTTCGTGTGCATCTATGAAATTAACTCAAATTATTAAAGCTTCTGTAATTCCTATTTTGACTGTATTTAGCCTTTTGCTTACATCAAATGCGGCGTTAGCTGATTACTTGATCGGCGAGGGATCAGGTGGTAATTACCGCTATGAATTATGGTCTGATGATAACAATAATTACTATTTAAAGATTTGGACAAGGGAAGCCAGTGAAAATAGTGATAGATACACCATAACTACAGGGTTTGCCTCTAGTAGGGACGCATTAATTCATTTTGATTGTAATTATGCTGGTAAAAGTTTGCCAGAATGTCCCCGATAGTTAAATAGTAGATATATCCAAAAATCAATATAGAGACGTTGGATTGGAACGTCTCTACAAGGGTTTCAGACAAAGCAGGATTAATTTGTGGATATGTCTAATAGAGGAAAGTTAGGTTCAGCATAGCCCAACCTAATTTTAAGGTTTCCAACCTGCGAGTAGATTGGGGTAAGCCGTTGGCGTGGGGAAGATTTTCTGCAAGCCAGCTTGACGCTCTTGGGGCTTTTCTTTGCTAATATTCCAGAGAGATTCATAGAAAAAGAATGATACCCCAGCAAACCGGCGATCGCGTACTTTTTGCACTTGTGTCTGAATTTGTTGTATGGGTATAGATCGACCCTTTAGTCCAGCTAAAATCCCCACACTCACGGGAATATGGCGCTGTGCAGCTTTCACTTCTGGGTATTCTAATTCGCTGATGAAGACATTTAAGTCATCCCGATAGATTTGCAAAACTAAATCTTCCACAATTCCCAGACGTTCCCACTTTTGCCAGTCTGCTAAAAAGTAGTCGTATGAGAAACGCTGCGGATTGGGTGCAACAGAGACTATACAATTTTTCTTAGTGACTTTAATGGCTGTGAATACCCGTTTCATGAAGTCGGTGATTTTGTTGGCTCTCCAGCGTAACCATTCTGGGTTTTTAGAATCTGTGGAAGGTGATTGTCCCCGGTGTTCTTTTTTGTAGAGTGCCACTGTATAGGCATCGTAGCCCAATTCCGAGGGCAAACCGAAGTGGTCATCAAATTGAATGCCGTCGATGTCGTAGTTTTTGACGATTTCAATGATTAAATCTTGGATGAATTGTTGCACTTCTGGACGAAAGGGATTCAACCAAACGCGATCGTCTTTACCTTCTTTGACGATGCGGCTACCGTCGCGGCGATTGGTGAGCCATTGGGGACGATTTTTCGCTAGTAGGGAATCAGCAGGGGCCATAAAGCCAAATTCAAACCAGGGAATGACTGTTAAGCCTTTTTTATGTCCTTCCTCAACAATTTCTTTGAGCATATCTCGCCCTTGCAGCCCCGGTGTGGGATCGATCGCTCTCCCAGTTACACTTGCTGCTACTTTGCTTGGGTAGAGTGTGTGCCCCCAATTCCAAACCGCCGGATATACAGTATTAAAGTTGAGTTCACTCAAGCGTTGTAAAGAGTTTTTCAGGCGATCGCGCTCAAACAACACATCACTATCAATATTTGTTAACCACACCCCCCTTAATTCCGCTACAGTAGACCTCGCCGGAGGATTTTGAGCATTCAAAGGCAACGATAGCATCACATTCGTGACAACGCTTAAAGATGCGATCGCCGCAAATAATCCCCACCTGCGGCTTTGGTGAACCTTCCACCCAAAAAACTCAACACACCACTTTATAATTCTGTACATCATTGGCTACAGGCATCATCAAATATCCATCATGACTAGAATACCTGCATTGAAGTTGCAAGTTGGTCATCAAAAAAGGCAATAGGCAATAGGCAATAGGAAACTTCCTAATTCCCCAGTCCCCAGTTAACACTCAACAGTCAACAGTCATCAATCCCCAACATGGCATTTTAATCACCACGCTAATATGCATTTACCGCAAATGCGGGGTTATACACTACACCCTCATTCTTGGAATCATGCGTAGCATTACTGTAGGACTCCCAATCAAAGTGTTATTGAAAGTTACTTAGAAATACCTTTGATAAAAACTATACCGGAGAACTAAACTAATATCACTAAGCTAATTTTAAAACCAAAGGCAGGATTTTAAATGATCAACAGCTTAAGTAGTCAACAAGAAAGCGTGGTAAACACCGTCGCCGCTACCAAGCGGCTAGCAAGGGCGTTGATGGTTTCTGCCGGAGAGTTTTCATTAATTTTGGCTTCTTGCAATTCTATAAATCGTCAACAGCAAATCCTCAGTTTACTCACAGAATTCTCATCGGTGGATATCCAAGAAATTCATCTCACCCCAGAGACTGAAACACTATACACCACTATCGCCACAAACATAAATGCCGTTCAACCCGGTGCTTTAATGGTGCGAGGTTTAGAGTCTGTAGTGGAGATTAATCAACTGATCATCAGCACCAACCTGATGCGAGACGAGTTTCGCAAGAAGTTTCATTGTCCCCTGGTGTTGTGGGTAAACGACGAAACTCTCCGCAAACTAGTCTGGCTAGCACCTGATTTGAAAGACTGGGCATCTAGTACTATCAGATTTGATACGCCTAATACTACAGTTGAACGAAAAGCACTCATTGCTTGAGTATCTCTCTGCACAGGCGTTTGGCTGGTATCTGATTTGAAAAACTGGATTGCTAGTGCTATTAAATTAAATATAGCTAACATCTAGTTAAGTAAACTGCAACTATTCATTGCTTAATACTATTTTAAATTTTGATCTACAGGTTTGGGAATTCTGATCCTCAAAAAGCCTAAAACCAGCCAATTAATTGATTTAGTAGGGTGATTACTGGTAAAAATATATAAACTTTTGGTAAAAGCCTAGGAACAATTAATAAACACATTAGCGTCTATCTTCAAATCTGCTTCAGAAGACAGACGCTTATTTAATTCTATATGCCTAGGCTTTAGGATTATATTCTTTTATATATAGAACTTCTATAGGACTCATATTTGATTTCTGAATAGACTATTTTAGTCTAGACAGGGGTTTGGTGCGTTACGCGAAACGCTAACGCACCCTACAAATACCTAATTTTGTTCAAAAATCAAACCTGATTTCTATAGTTATCTGTCTTGTAACTAGTAAATAATCATCAATCTTGTCATTTAACTATGAAAAATCTGCTAAAGAATTATTGTGCTGCTTTAGTTTTAACTGGGATTTTATCTGTTGGTAGTGGGTTAACACTTGTCAAAAGTGCTACTGCTGCGGCTGTGACAGTTTCGCCTGAGACGACAAATGAATTTACTAAACAAAACCTGAGACAAACCCGATTACCGCGCTCAGTAATTAATGCGGTACTGCGGGATTTATCGGCAAGAGAAGGTATTTCTCGACAAAAACTGCAAGTTATTAATTACAACCAACAGACTTGGCGTAATGGTTGTTTGGAATTACCTCAAAACAATGAACTTTGTACCCAAGTGTTAGTTCCTGGCTGGCTGGTTGGAGTGTCTGATGGTAAGCAAAACTGGATTTATCACACCAATAGCAACGGGCGTTCTGTGCGTTTAGCTGCTGCAAAGACTCCCACAAATAACCTACCAACAAAATTACCACAATCTATCAAAAATGTGGTTTTGCGAGATGCATCTGCACGCTTGCAGCAGCCAGTTGCTCGGCTAAATATTCTTGATAGCCAACAACGGACTTGGAGAGATGGCTGTTTAGAATTAGCGGATGCTAATCAAGTTTGTACAGCCGCTTTGGTATCAGGTTGGCGGGTGGTTGTCGGCGCAGTTAATCAAACTTTGATTTATCACACTAATCAAACAGGTACTGTGGTTAGGGTAAATGAAAAGGCTAGCGAAATTAATGATCCTAAACCAAGTAGCCTGAAGCCTGTACCCATTCCCGCCAATCAGTTACCGCCACCTTTGGATAGAAATGTACTATTTCGTCAAATCTCCAGTGGTGGCTTGACTGGCAGAACTTATGAAACCGTTTTACTTAATGATGGGCGTTTGATTCGTGTGCGGATTGGTGATGCTAATGATTCTGAGCGTACTATACGCCAGATTTCTTCGCCACAGGTACAACAGTTTCAGCAATTGCTAGAACGCTCAAGATTCGGTGAATTTAAAAATTTAAGCTACCCAGCACCTAATATTGCGGCTGATTACATCACCTACACACTCACTAGCCGAGAAGGTACGGTTCAGTATAACGATATTTCTCAAAATAATCTGCCACAGAATTTACAGGTAGTAGTGAAAGCTTGGACTCGGATTAACACGAGGCTGTGAGGCTTTCATTTTTGCATCTTGACAGAGCTATGGTGTACACACAAGGCTTTCTCAATGCAATTGACGATTTATCCCACACGCAGTTCAAAAAAGCCTCTCCCTGATTGTGCTGTGCAAAATCAGTCTCTACGGTGTACATACGATTGAATTGTACAGTGACAAATAATTAGTCACTGTACACGTTCTTTGAGGATTGCTATAACTTAATTTAAAAATGGGCAGGAGGAGAATCGAACTCCTATGACCGCAAGGCCGCCACATTTTGAGTGTGGTGCGTCTACCAATTTCGCCACCCGCCCTTGGGTGCAACTTTACTATTATACTCTATTAAACGGTTTTGCGCTCAGATTTGCTACTGAATTTTGCTAATGTATAGCAGGGAACAAGCAGGGCGCAGGGTGTAAGGAAGAGTATTTAGAGGTGGTTTTGCCTAATAATGGGTGCGACAGGCTATGACTTCAGATCAAGCTGTACTAAGCTAGAGTCAATATCTTCTAAGCTAGGGCAACCAGTAAGTGCCATAGCCACGTCTAACTCATGCTGTAGCAATGAAATGATGTGAGACACGCCTGCTTTTCCGTTTACTGCCAATCCCCACAAAACAGGTCGTCCAATCAGTACAGCCTTTGCTCCTAGGGCGATCGCTTTGAGAATGTCTGTACCTCGGCGGATACCTCCATCCATCAGCACTTCTACTCTACCATCTACTGCGGCAACGATCGCCGCCAAAGCGTCTAAAGAGGCGATCGCCCCATCAAGTTGTCTCCCACCATGATTAGAAACCACAATTGCTTTCGCGCCATACTCCACAGCCCGCACAGCGTCATCTCCTCGTAAAATACCTTTAATCACCAAAGGTAGTGGACTAATGGACTGTAGCCACTCCAAATCTCGCCAAGTTATTGCTGGGTTGAGTTGTTGAGCAAAATAGGTAAATAATCCAGATTCTCCTTGGGCATGGGGAATATTTAGGGTTGCAAGATTGGCTGCATGTAAGCCTGGCGGCAAGGTAAACTGATTACGCTGATCCCGTTCTCTTCGTCCTAAAACGGGAGCATCGACAGTTAGACAAATTGCTTTGTAGCCTACGGCGTTAGCCCTTTCTACTAAGGCGCGAGTCAATCCCCTGTCTTTGTGGATGTAAAGTTGGAACCATTGCAGAGAATTGGGTAATGCTACCTCTTCCATAGTTTTAGTCGCCAAGGTACTTAATACCATACCCACACCTGCTGAGGCTGCGGCTAAGGCTGTGGCGACTTCTCCATCTGGATGCGCCAGACATTGGAAAGCCATCGGCGCAATGAGCAAAGGTAGTTTTAAGGATTGTCCTAAAATGGAGGTGTTGAGATAGCGATCGCTCACATCCACTAACATCCGTGGGTGCAATTTAACTCGCTCAAACGCAGCGCGATTATCCCGTAGTGTCACTTCATCCCACGCCCCACTGCTATAGTAATCGAGCGCCATTTGCGATAGATGCTCTTTTGCTAGGTGTTCGTATTCAAAGAGGTTAATGGGGTGGTGCATCTTCTTCTGCGCCTCTGCGTGAGATAAATTTACATTCTCATTTAGCAAAGCTCTTAAAAATTGTTTTAAGAATTAATTTTTCAACGCAGAGGGGCGCTGAGGTAAGCGCTGAGGTTCGCAGAGTTTTTTTCCTGCAAACCTAATTACCAATTTCGCCAGCCACCTTGAGAAGATACTTCACTAGTACTATTACCTTGACTTTGCAATAAAAGTTGATATTCTTGACTGCTAGACCAGCGATCAATTTCTCTGGCTCGTAATACTGGTACTGGATGGGTTAACTGGGCTGTGCGGGCGACTTTAACCATTTCGCCTAGTTCTGTCTTGCTGATATCATCATAGGCGCGGGCTTGGTCAACGAAGGCATCGAGATTTAATTGTGGTGCTAATCTCGGTGAACCGCCTGCAAGCTTCATTAACACTGACATGACCACTTTGGGGTCTTGGGTTGCTAGTAAGGCGGCGCGATCGCAGGTAAACTCAGCACAGCGTACCCATTCTAAAAGTTGTGCTTGGATGGCTTGGGCTACAAATGTGCCCACATTCGGTAAAGCGGCGGCGGCTAATATTAAGACATTTACAGGAGTTAAGTAAACACTGTGATCACACTTAAGATGCCCTAATTCGTGGGCAATCACCGCCTGGATTTCTGCTGGTGTAAGAATATCAATCAGGGAGGTATGCACCACAATAAACGGCTGCTTGCCTCGCATTGCAAAGGTGTAGGCGTTGGGAGCCGGATGTTGCCTAATGTACAATTGGGGCGGCTCAATATCCAAAATTTTGCAGGCTTCTAGTAGCAGATTGTGTAAATCGGGCAGTTGTTTTTCACCAACCAGCACACTAGCGGCTATATTTTCTACATAAAAAATTTGCTCTGCCATTGGCCCTAGCCAATTTCGCACCACCATATCTAAACCTGGTATCTGCTTGAGAGCTTTGGTGGCTTCCAAGTCTAATGGGTGACGAAATGAGTCGGCTTTTAAACCAAGCAGTGGGGTTTTTAAGAAAGACATGGTGCAGCAAGCTTGAAACTAACAAGACTGTGGATTGTGGCTGGTTGAAAAACAGCCTCCCACAGCTAGTATAGCGATTAAGTAGGGTGGGCAATGCCCACCTGTCTACTAAGTCGTAATCGGAGATGGCGGATTACTGACGCTGGGAGCTAATTCTGTATCTGCTGATACTTCGCCCACGCGGGTGATCCTTGCCCCCAATTGTTGTAATTTGACATCGAGGCGATCGTAGCCGCGGTCAAGATGATTTAAGCCCTGAATGGTGGTCTGTCCTTCGGCTGCTAGTCCGGCTATGACTAAAGCTGCCGATGCCCTTAAGTCTGTACCTAACACTGGTGCGCCCGATAACATTGGCACACCCCTGACAAAGGCAGCGTTGCCTTTGACACGAATATCCGCGCCTAAGCGATTCAACTCAGAAGCATGACGTAAACGATTTTCAAATACAGATTCGTTAATCAGGCTGTCACCTTCTGCCAGTGTCAACAAGGCCATGAACGGTGCTTGCATATCCGTAGGAAATCCTGGATGGGGCAAGGTTTCAATGTCCGTAGCTTTGAGGGTTGTTGCTGGTAGGATGCGTAAGCAGTCTGGTGCTTCCTCAATAATCGGCACACCAATATCTCGCAGTTTGGCAATCACTGGGATCAAATGGTCTGGGCACACTGGCGACAGGGTAAGTTCTGAGCGCGTAATTGCTCCAGCTACCAAAAAAGTTCCTGTTTCAATGCGATCGGGAATGATATTGTATTCGACTGAATGCAACTTAGAGACACCGACAACAGTAATTTTACTAGTGCCAGCACCCTGAATCTTCGCACCCATTGCATTACAAAAATTCGCCAGATCAACAACTTCTGGCTCCCTGGCAGCGTTTTCGATGATTGTTTCGCCATCTGCTAGAGTAGCGGCCATCATCAACGTTTCCGTTGCTCCCACGCTGGGGGTGTCTAAGTAAATCTTGGCCCCTTTTAACCTGCCACTGCTACCGGGAACATAGGCGTTACAAATCCCATGCTCAATTTGCACTTCGGCTCCCATCGCTTGCAGTCCTCGGACATGCAAATCCACTGGTCTAGCCCCAATTGCACAACCACCTGGTAATGGCATTTGCGCCACTCCTAATCGGGCCAAAATTGGGCCAATGGCAAAAAAACTTGCCCGCAGTTGCGTCACCAGTTCGTAGGGAGCCTTTGATGTGGTAATTTCGCTGGCATTAATATCTAAAATGTCGCCTTGTCGTGTGAGGCGCACACCCAAAGCCAATAAAACTTGACCCATCCGCTCTACGTCCGCTAATAAGGGAACATTGCGGATACGACAATCTCCTGAACATAGCAAGGTTCCAGCCATGATCACCAGTGCTGAATTTTTAGCCCCGCTAATTTTTACATGACCTCGCAAAGGATGCCCACCCCAGATTTGCAAGACTGAGGAGTCTGCTTCTGGTGACGATTTGGCATCTGGTAAGCTGCTAGAAGGATTAATAAGCCTACCTCCAAAATAAATACGTCAATTTTAAAGGTTTGAAGTTGGTTTCGATTCTACAGTAAAGATTTGATTTATCTACATTTTGGCGCTAAATCCGGCATTGATAAACGATTTTTTTTGGTAGGAAATGACGGCTGAAAACAAGCGTTAGTAAGGCTTATGGGAATTTAAAAAATTGGCAAAAAACAAATATTAAAGATTTTCTCTGTGGCAAAACTCTATACTCAGTAAAAGCATGACATATTTCGGTAGCTGTTGGCCGGGTAACTCTACTTGACAGATTATCGGTAAATGAGCAATAATTAGAAATTGTGAATAATACAATATGCCAGCGGAACTGGCGGAATTGGCAGACGCGCTAGATTCAGGTTCTAGTGCCGCAAGGCTTCCGGGTTCAAGTCCCGGGTTCCGCATATCAATTTTAGATTTTAGATTAATCTGAAATCGGCAATCTAAAAATTAAAATCGTGCTGACTAGTTTACAAAATCCTTTAGTCAAGCAAATCCGCAAGCTGCACTCTACTAAAGAAAGGCAGAAACAGGGTCTATTTTTATTAGAAGGGACGCATTTGTTGACGGAAGCTTGTGCAGTGAATTACCCCTTAGAAGCAGTGTGTTGTACCCCACAATGGCAAGCAGATCATCCGTTATTATGGCAGGAAGCTTGTAGCCGCAGCGATCGCCTAGAAATTGTCAGCCAAGAAGTTTTAGCAGCGATCGCTACTACAGTACAACCTGATGGCGTAGTCGCAACGGCAAAACGGGGCAATATTCAAACTCAAGTACCTTTGACTGGCTTAGTCCTAGCCCTGGAAACCATCCAAGATCCCGGTAATCTGGGTACAATTATTCGCACAGCAGCGGCGGCTGGTGCGTCGGGTTTATGGATGAGTGGGGATAGTGTAGATTTAGATAATCCTAAAGTTTTGCGTGCATCTGCCGGCCAGTGGTTTCGCCTAGCGACAGCGGTGAGCGAAGATTTAAAAGCTACGGTTAAACATTGTCAGCAGCAAGGAATGCAGATAGTAGCAACCTTACCCAGTGCCACTTCAACTTACTGGGAGATAGACTGGCGAAAACCCAGTTTAATTTTACTAGGGAATGAAGGTGCTGGTTTATCAGCAGATTTGGCAGCAATGGCAGATCAGCATGTGAAAATACCCCTGAGTCCAGGAGTAGAGTCATTAAATGTAGCGATCGCCGCAGCCTTAATGTTATACGAAGCGCAGCGACAAATAACGTATCAGTGATCAACTTTCACTCGTGGCGGTTATTTTTTCTTTTCTTCCAAATACTGCTCAATATCAGCAACAGCCTCCTCCAAAGCCTCTAAATCAATAGACCCCAAATCTTCATCTAGCTGGGAATCACTCTCGCTAATAGGAGGCAATTCTGAGGCGACTTCATCCTCAGTCGGATTTTCTTGTAAGATATCCTCCAAGTGATGGAGCGCTGCTTGAAACTTTTGAGCAGCGGCGTGGCGCTGTTGATCTTGATTTTGCTCCATAATTTTAACCTGAGAATCCTGATGTACTGGTATAATTTTGATAGCAGTTCCTACAGCCTAATATTTTGCACATTTAACATCATAGTCTGTAAAAATCTGAGTACTTCTGTATTAAATTTACTCACTTTGTATGTTATTTGTCATTTGTCATTTGTCAACAGTCAAGGGTTATGTAGGCAAAAATTTCTCCAACATCAGATTGGGAATCGGTCTTGGACGCATTGTTTTGACTTCCACCCAAACCCACAGCGCCTCAGCAGTAACTAACAAATCTTCTTGGTATTGTTTGCGAATTTCATAATGTCGAAAAGCACGAGTACCGCGAATTTCTCTCAACCAAGTGGTAACTTCCAAGGTGTCGCCTGCTACAGATGGGCGTAGATAGTCAATTTCTACCCGGCGCATGACAAACGTACCACCCAGTTCTCGATAGGTATCCAGAGTTAAACCCAGATGTTCTGAGTGTTCAATAGCTGCTTGTTCTAAGTAGTTTTGGTAAACTGCATTATTGACATGTCCAAGAGTGTCCATTTCATAGTGACGAACACGCAATAAAGTCTTGAATTGTTGCATAGTTTAATTGGTGATGCGGTGCTGTTGTCCTGTCATAGTGTACTTGTATAGGACTCCTATTTGATTTTAAAAGAACTCAGTACAACTCAAAAATCCTTCTTTCCCATTGCCTATTGCCTATTGCTAGATTGCCTGCTAAGTAAGTAGGCGCAAATAATTAGAAGATCATGTAGGGTGTGTTAGCGCGAAGCGCGTAACGCACCATCTAAGGTTTTCCTTACCCTGCAGAAACCTTCACACACTCTACAGCAGTTTTATATTTAATTCTGTCTACCTACTTATAGTATTAAGAATTTTTGCAGGATAGTAAAAGTCATGAGTGTTAACAGTTACCTGTGAGAAAATATATCTAAAGGGAAAATATTTTTTGAAAGATTTTAGACTGAGTCACAGCGAGTAAATGCCTTGAGATAAATACATTTGCTGGCTGTCTCATCACTACAAATTGGAGGTTTTCCAATGGCAGTCCGTAATAATATGATTGCTACTTTGTGGCAAAAAATCAGACAAGATTCTGTGAGTTGGGGGTCTTTAGCACTTTGGGTCAGTGGATTAGTTGTACTTTTAATAATATTGACAAAGTTTTCTCGAATCCCACTGTAGCAAGCTTATTTTTTTGTGTAAGCTAGCAAAGTTCAACTTTCCCCAGACTTTCAAGTCTAGGGAAAGTTAATCAAACTTGTTGCTATAGTTGCGGCTCACGCACATGCCAATTAGTGGATTGCTCATAAGCATGAGCCACTTGAAATAATTGATCTTCTCGCAGCACTTGACCAATTAGCTGCAATCCAATCGGTAATCCCTTGTCATCAAAGCCACAAGGAACACTTATACCCGGTAAACCTGCAAGATTGACAGGAATAGTCATCAAGTCATTTAAGTACATACTCAAGGGATCAGTTATTTTTTCCCCGGCTTTGAATGCTGTAGTGGGAGCGGTGGGACAAACTAAGACATCAACTAGCTTAAAAGCTTTTTCAAAGTCTTGCTTAATTAGGGTGCGGACTTTTTGTGCTTTGAGGTAGTAAGCATCGTAATAACCAGCAGAAAGGGCGTAAGTACCAATCATGATCCGCCGCTTGACTTCTGTACCAAAACCAGTGGCACGGGTACGAGTGTACATTGATAGCAGATTATCAGCGTCAGAAGCGCGTAAACCGTACTTAACACCATCGTAACGAGCGAGGTTAGCTGATGCTTCCGATGGGGCAATAATGTAGTAGCTAGGCACGCCATAGCGGAAAGTGGGACAAGAAACTATATGAATTTCTGCGCCCAAAGCTTGAAGTTGATCAATCGCTTTGGTAACGGCTTGTTCTACCACGGAATCCAAGCCTTCACCAAAGGTTTCTTTGATGATACCGATTCTCAGCTTTCTTCTGGCTTTGAGGTCTGGTTTTAAACTGGCGGCGTAATTGGGAATTTCTACTTTGAGGCTAGTGGAGTCTTGAGGATCATAACCTGCGATCGCATTTAATAATATTGCAGCATCTTCTACTGTGCGTCCAAATGGGCCAATCTGATCCAAAGATGAAGCATAAGCCACCAAACCATAGCGGGAAACCAGTCCATAAGTTGGTTTTAACCCCACCACCCCACAGAAAGAAGCAGGTTGACGAATCGAACCACCAGTATCAGAACCAATAGCAACCACACATTCAGCCGCCGCCACCGCCGCCGCAGAACCCCCAGAAGAACCCCCCGGAACCCTAGAGATATCCCAGGGATTAGCGGTGACTTGGTAAGCAGAGTTTTCTGTGGAACTACCCATAGCAAACTCATCTAAATTGGTTTTGCCTACCATGATGGCTCCAGCATCTGCCAGTTTTTGTGTCACCGTTGATTCATAAGGTGGTACAAAATTTTCTAGAATCCGAGAGCCGCAAGTAGTCGGAATCCCCTTGGTACACATGTTGTCTTTAATACCAATAGGAATCCCCGCCAGCAGCCCAATTTCTTCCCCAGCAGCGATTTTACCATCCACAGCACGAGCCTGTGCTAACGCCCCTTGTGCCGTCACATGTAAAAAACTATGCAATTTTGGCTCTAGCGCTTGAATGCGATCTAAAGCTTCTTGGGTGATTTCAACGGCAGAACGTTCTTTTTTAATCAGCTGTTCGTGCAGCTCGCGGATGGATGCCATGATTGCTCCCTTTGTGACTCAAGTCATTGATTTTAGTACATATTCAGGTTTATTGGGCATTAGGGATTGGGGATTGGGGATTGGGGACTGGGGGACTGGGGACTGGGGACTGGGGATTGGGGATTGGGGAGAAATAATTCTTGACCCTTGACCCTTGACTTCTGACCCCCATTACCTTAATTAATTTTATAATTTGCTTTTAGGGAGATTGGGGAAGATGGTGAAAGTAATTACGCGCAAATATATAGGTAAAGAAAATGTCTATGACATTGGGGTTGAGCTAGATCATAACTTTGCTATTAGAAATGGTTTAGTTGCGTCTAATTGTTTCAATAAATCCCATTCAACTGCTTATGGTTATGTGACCTATCAAACTGCATATTTAAAAGCTAATTATCCGCTAGAGTATATGGCGGCGCTGTTGACAGCTAACAGTGGCGACACAGATAAGGTGCAGAAATATATTAACAACTGCACCAATATGGGTATTCAGATTGATCCGCCGGATATTAACCGCTCTGGTTTGGATTTTACACCAGCGGCGGGAAAAATTTTATTTGGATTTTCTGCAGTGCGGAATGTGGGACAAAATGCGATCGCCTGTATTTTAGAAGCGAGAAACGAGGGAGAGGGGTTTAAATCTCTAGGGGATTTTTGCGATCGCATCGATTTGCGTGCCGTTAACCGCAGGACTTTAGAGTCGTTGATTTCTTGTGGAGCCTTTGACAAAATCGAATCTAATCGCCAGCAGTTAATGAATGACCTACCACTAGTATATGATTGGGCACAGTCTCGCGCCAAAGATAAAGCTAGCGGTCAAGGAAGTATTTTTGATCTATTAGGCGGTGGCTTCTCTACTCCTAATGGCAAAACCACAAGTAATGCTTTTGAAATTGCTCCCAAATCCCAACCTGTTGCTGATTTTCCACCCCAGGAAAAATTACGTCTAGAAAAAGAACTTTTGGGTTTTTATGTATCAGATCATCCACTAAAATCTTTAAGACAAATAGCACCACTACTGACGCCAATTAACCTTTCGCAACTTAGCGAACAAAGAGAAGACACAAAGCTTTGTGCAGTTATTATGCTCAATGGCGTGAAAAAAGTCTTGACTAAAAAAGGCGACTCAATGGCAATTTTACAAATAGAAGATTTAACTACACAATTAGAGGCTGTAGTCTTTCCAAAAACTTATGAACGTATTAGTTCACTACTTCAAGTTGATGCTAGGTTGATTATTTGGGGTAAAGTAGACCGGCGTGATGAAAAAAATCAATTTATTGTTGAAGATGCAGAACCAGTAGAAACAGTACAAATGGTGATGGTAGAACTGAATCCCCAGCAAGCAGGCGATATTCAAGAACTACAGCGCTTAAAAACAATTTTACAAGAGCAGTCAGGGGATAAAGAAAAGGCAAAAATGCCAGTGATCGGAATTGTACAAACTGAAAATTCTCGCAAACTGGTTCGGTTGGGTTGGCAATTTTGTGTACAAGATTCTAGGATAACCGTTCAAGCCCTGCAAAATGCTAGATTTATCGCTCATGTAAAACCATTGACTGGTAGTTGAAGTCAAAAGAAGTCTGAAGTATAGGACTATTATGTGATTTTTGAATTAAACGTGGGGTGGGCATTGCCCAGCGTTTACTGCTGAAGTTACTTAATATGACTTTTACCGTTCCGTCATCAGTATATAACCCTAGCTAATTAAAGATTCAATCGATTTTTTAGTTACTTACGCTGATGATTATCCCCTTTTATAAATGGTATCTTTTGATGCCAAGACATTTAAGCGATAGCCAGGGGAAGGAGCAAGCAATTGATGATCGCAAATGACCTAAATAGATTTGTTTCATATTGCAAAACAATTCAACCTCAAACTCGAGAAGATATTAAAAAGTTTTTTGAGGGAGTGATTGTTTTTCCTTATGATAAAGAACTGCTATTACAAGCTTATTTATTTCTGAATCTGAAAACTCTATTTCCTTCATGTTCAGAATTATTGTTGTTTGAAAAATCGCCAATTGCAGATTACACAGACTTAGGAAAATGTGATTTTGTCTACCTGACTTCTCAAGGCAATATCTTCATCATAGAGACTAAATTTATTGATACAGAAGCAACGGGAGCCACAGAAAGAAAACGCAGAAATAAACACAGAAACAAGGTTTTTGAGCAGGTTATTACTTTAAAAAGTCGATTTAGTGAATATTGGAGTATCAGGAATGAACAATTAGAGTGTGGGGTATTTACAACAGATCCAGACGTTGATTGGCGAGGGAATGGTGTAAATGTTGTGACTAAATCAATATCTATAGAGCATCTTGAAGCATGGCGAAAAAGCTATCAAAAAAGTAACTAAACTTTTTAAGTAAATATACAATAATTAACTGCGCTCATGATAGCCTTTGATGACTCATGGGTAAAATATAGTTCCGACTAATTTTAATTATTAAATTTACAAAAATTCATCATAAATATACCTAACTTCAAGGAGTCAGGAGCTAAAAGCTAGAATTATTCTCATGAATTCCCCAGTTAAAGGCGAGGGAAAAAAACAATGTGTGTAATTAATACTGTCTAAGTACTTACCTAATAGAGAAATGCTATGGGAATCCGGTTGAATTGTTGAAAAAATCTCAGTAGTTGTAGGGTGGGCAATGCCCACAACATGCGGGTTTTGGTGGGCATTGCCTACCCTACCTAATATTTCTAAGTGTATTTCAAAAATCAAATAGTAGTCCTATGTGAGCCGATACAGTTCGCTTATTGGTTAAAAATAGCCTCTAACAAAAGTTATAGGAATATTTGCCTAATAGCTCAACGAAAGTTAGAAAATTCAAGACATTTTGTAGATGTATCTCCTTAGGGAAATTTTTAGTATATAGATAGGGGGTTGCATAAAAGAAGGATAATTCTCGTAGGGGCGGAGTTTCCCCGCTCGCTTGTAGGTTTCCCCTCCATTGCAATCACTACTATATACAAAAGATCCCAAAGCCATGTTAGGTAATCTCAAACTGGCAACCAAATTTACCTTGTTTCTATCTCTGGTTTTTATAGGCACTATTTTAATCAGTGGACTAGCTTTATCCAAAGCACTTGAACAAAGAGCCGAAGATGAAGTCAATTATCGTGGACAAGTTCTGATGCAAATGATGAACTCAGTCACAAACTATACTAACACTCATGTCAGTCCCCTCTTATCGTCCATCGAGGAAAAACAGCCACAATTTATCCCAGAAACAGTACCTAGCTTTTCGGCAAGGGAAGTTTTTGAGAATCTTCGTCAGCATAAAGAATATGAGAACTTTCTATATAAAGATGCCACAATTAACCCGACAAATTTGCGGGATAAAGCCGATGAATTTGAAACTAATTTGGTAGAAAGTTTTCGCCAAGATTCCAGTTTGGACAACCTATCGGGTTTTCGGACTTTATTTGGAGAAAAATTGTTTTATAGCACTCGACCTTTGGTGATTAAACAACAGAGTTGTTTGCGCTGTCACTCTACGCCAGAGGCAGCACCTAAAAGTCAAGTAGCAATGTATGGAGCCGAAAATGGTTTTAACTGGAAGCTGAATGAAATTATTGGTACTCAAATTATCTATGTTCCAGCTAGTAAGGTTTTTGAAAATGCCCACAAGACTTTTTCTTTAGTTATTGGAATTTTCATTTTAATTTTTACATTAGTGATTCTGCTAATTAATTATTTGCTGAAAAAGAACGTTATCCAGCCTATTAGACCAATGGCTCTATTGGCTGAAAAAATTAGTATGGATACAATGGATTCTCAGTCAGGAGATAAAGAATTAGAACTGCAAAAATTAGCCGTGATTGCCAAGCGGACTGATGAGTTAGGCAAGCTGGGTAAGGTTTTCTATCGCATGGTACATGAGATTCAAACCCGTGAGCAAGCCTGGAAAAAACAAATGCAACAACTCCGAGTTCAGATTGACCAAGCTAAGAAAAATGAGGAAGTGGAAGAAATTGCTGGTTCTGATTACTTCCAAAAATTGCGTGCAGAAGCTAAAGACATTAGAAATAAATGGTCAGATGAATAGGTCATTTGTTATTTGTCATTTGTTATTTGTTATTGGTCATTGGTCATTTGTCATTGGTGACTGATTTACGCTTGAATTTGGCAATATTCCGTAGGGTGGGCACTGCCCACCATTTGCGGGGTCTGGTGGGCAGTGCCCACCCTACAGGTATTACAGGTACTTATTTGCTGATAATTAACAATAATTTTATAGGTAAATATTATGTCTAAAGTTGTCTCTGTTCACTCATTCCGTGGTGGTACTGGTAAGTCAAACGTGACTGCAAATTTAGCAACAATTCTTGCTCGTTCTGGTAAGCGGGTGGGTATTGTCGATACTGATATTCAATCACCAGGAATCCACGTTCTTTTCGGTCTGGATGAGAAAAAAATTGGCTACACTCTTAATGATTATCTTTGGGGTCGTTGTGCAATTGAACAGGCTGCTTATGATGTCAGTCAAACAGTTAAAATTAAACCGAAACCCTTTGGGTTGAGTGGTGCTATTTATTTGATTCCTTCTAGTATTAAAACGGGCGAGATATCTCGGATTCTGCGTGAGGGATATGATGCTCGGTTACTCAATGATGGCTTTTGTAATCTTACTCGCCGTTTGAAATTGGATTATCTATTTATTGACACTCACCCTGGCATTAACGAAGAAACTCTGCTTTCTATTATCATTTCTAATATCCTCATTGTAATTCTGCGTCCAGACCATCAAGATTATCAGGGCACCGCTGTCGCTGTGGATGTAGCACGTAAGTTAGATGTTCCTAACATCATGTTGGTAGTTAATAAAGCACTGCCAAAGTTAAATTTTCAAGCCTTGCGCCAACAGGTAAAGTCTGCCTATGGTGCAACTGTGGCGGGTGTATTACCTGTATGCGAAGAGATGTTTCAGTTAGGTAGCAGTGATATTTTCAGCTTACGCTACCCGGATCATGCTTGGACACAAGAAGTACATGCGATCGCTAAACAGCTCGTTCAGATAAAATAAGTTATTCGTTCACTGATGACTGTTAACTGTCAAAGCATTTGTCGCGCCATGAGTTGAGCAAATAGCCCTGGTTGATTTGCGAGTTGCTGAAAACTGCCTTGTTGGACAACTCTACCGTCTTGAAAGACATAAATGCGGTGAGCATTGCGGATGGTGCTGAGACGATGGGCGATCGCTATTCTGGTTACTTGTAATCGCTCTAAACTTTCACTAACAATTGCCTGAGTTCTATTATCTAACGCACTTGTAGCCTCGTCAAACAGCAAAATCCGGGGTTTCAAGACTAATGCACGGGCAATCAATAGCCGTTGTCTTTGCCCTCCCGAAAGGTTTGTACCCCCCTCACTAACAACAGTATGCATACCCATTGGCATGGCTTCAATATCATCAGCTAAACCGGAACCACGCGCTGCTTCCCAAGCTTCATCCATTGTGATTAAAGCTCCACTGGCAATGTTATCAAAGACTGAACCGGACATCATCCGGCTATTTTGCATCACCACACCCAACTGTCGGCGCACCGCATTGACTTCTAACCCAGCTAAGTCTTGTCCATCGTAGTAAATAGTGCCAGATTCGGGAACATCAAATCCCAGCAATAACCGGAACAAAGTTGATTTACCGCTGCCAGAAGGGCCGACAAAGGCGATATATTCCCCAGCTTCTGCCTGGATGCTGACATCATCCAAAGTCAGGGGGCCATCATCACGGTAGCGGAAAATTGCATGGTCTACCACCAGTTTACCTGTGAGTCTGCCGGGATCGGTTTTGCTAGTGGTTACTTCTGGGATGGCTTGGAGAATCGGCTGGGCGCGTTTCCACGCAGGTAAAACTTGCAACACATCTACTATTGTAGTGCTGAGGTTGGTAGCACCACCAATAAAGCTACCAAAAGCGGCATTAAAAGCCAGAAAAATACCTGTAGATAAGCCTGCTTGTTGCTGTGAGGTTTGCTGAATCATACTAGCAGCCACCCAAAAAAGTAAGGCATTGGTTAAAGGTGGTAGCATTTTATTGATGATGGCAACACCATCTTCAATGCCTTGGGTACTGAGCATGAGTTTTAATTGCTGACTATATTGTTTACCCCAATGGGCAAAAGCTCTAGCTTCAGCGCCAGCAACTCGGAGTTTTGTCACGCCATTAATTAACTGCACCATTAAACCAAAGATTTGTCCTTCTTGCTCTAGCAATGGCCGCACCTTCCGCACGGTGAGTGTACCAGAAATCACAGTGACAGCAATATTCACGAAGGCGATCGCACAAGCTAACAAAGCTAAAATACCACTGTAATAAAACAGTAGCCCCAAGTTAAGCAATGCAAAAAAGCTGGAGAAAATGCTTTTAAGTACCGTGCTGCTGAGTTTATGGTGAATTTGCGAAATGGAACTCACCCGCGACTTCAAATCACCAATAGAATATTGTCGAAAAAACGACGCCTTTAAATTCAATAGCCGATCCCATACTGCCGCTTGGGTAGAAGATTCGGCAAAGGTTTCGAGTCTGATGATGGCAAATGCTTCAGCTAGTTCAAATAGAACTTGTCCAAAAGCTGCTGCTACCAGCCCCAAGGCGATTTGAATTAATAATCCTCGGTTAGCATCGGGGATGGCGCTGTCGATCAAAATGGCTGTAGCTTGTGGCGTTAACATCCCTAGTAAGGTGGTGCAAACTCCAGCCCCCAAAATCAAAACTAGCTCTTTTTCGTGTCCCCGAATCGCAAACTGAACTAAATCTAATAGCTTTAAGTCTTTATCGGGTAAAGGACGATAAAATGCGTATGCCGTCGGCGCTAACTTGGCAGCACTGCGAGTATTCACAGGAGTGTGAGACTGTTCCCAAGGGTCATAAATCTCGTAATGGTTGCCTACACGTAACAATGCCACAGGATGGTCATCTTCTAGAGTGTAAGTCAGCATAGGAGTAGAGTCTTTCTTCCACCATTGATCAGTTAAAGCGACGCGACGCATCCTAATGTGAGAAGATCGAGCGATCGCTTCTAAAGGATCTTGTAGTCGTTTAAGATTTTCTGACTTAGCTGGTGGGCGAATCGTCATCCCCATCGCTTTACCCACCGCACCAGCCGCTACAAGCAAGGCTTGATCTGGATCATCAATGGGTATTGTTCCTGCAGATGAAGTTGCTTTCCGTGCTTGCAAAACAGAAGACAGTTCCCCCAAAGTCTCCTCTATGACTTGATAATTTAAACGTTCCCTTTCCTGAAATCTACGTAATTCTGATGACATCTCCGACTGCTCTAGCAAATTGATCCCGTGAAGAAAATGGCTAGTCAATCGAGACAAACCATCTAATAAACCATGATTATTTTCAATCTCTGAGGTAGTAGAAGTTGCCAGTTCAACTGCGTCATCTGCTTGTAGCCACATATCCTCACTCATGGGCACCATTCCCGATGCAAAGCTTAATGGCACTTCCGGTAAACCCATCCAACTAGCACATCCTTGCTGAATTTGTACCCAAGATATTGTGTGTGGCTGGGGCTGGAAAATATCGCCTTGACGTAAGGAAAAGTAATTAATTGTTTCTGGTTTAACTGGCATTGCGGGAGCGGTGATTTCTGATACTGCCAAGCCTAAATGGTTAATCCATCGCTCTAACATCACCACCGTCTCATCATCAGCATGAGCAATCAAGCTGCTAAAATCTTTGGCTGGGACTTTAACAACTATTGTTTCCTCCATTGACACCGCTAAAATTTGGCGCTGTTCCCGGTTATTAAATATGGAGAACATCGCCTCTTTGTCGCCGACTGTAAATAAATAACGACGGGAACCCTCTGGGATGCCATTTTTCACCGTGACTGCAAACAGTGCCATCGAACCAGATTTCACCAGCCAAACTGTCTGCGGGTCATTCAAGAGTATCGGTTCATTACCTTTAACAGTATATTGTTGTGCTTGGGGAATGACGAGTCTGATTTGCTCTAGCATCACTCACTTTGCTCCGCTATAAAAATTTAAATAAAAGTGCTTCTTGATTTTGGAATTTTGAAATATACGTAGGGTGGGCATTGCCCACCCTACGAGGATTAATAATTGGGAAATTAAGTTTTTTGCTAATTTCCGGTTTCTCATTTGCTATTTCGGCGACTCCATTTGCTATTTCGGCGAACTCATTTGTTATTTCGGCGAACCCAATCCCCAATCCCCAATCCCTTAAAGCGCCCCTCCTTCACTACGAATCAATCGTAAATATGCACCTTCAACCTCCTTTAACTCATCATGAGTGCCCCGTTGTACGACTTTGCCCCGTTCCAAGACAATGATTTCATCACAATCGCGGATGGTGCTGAGGCGGTGCGCCACAATAATACAAGTACAACCCCGTTGGCGCAGTTTGCGATCGATGATTTTTTCTGTCTCGCTATCCAGGGCGCTGGTGGCTTCATCCATCACCAAAATGGCGGGATTATTCACTAAAGCGCGGGCTATTTCTAACCGCTGACGTTGTCCTC
The DNA here is from genome assembly GCF_000316575.1 of Calothrix sp. PCC 7507. Lineage (GTDB taxonomy): Bacteria > Cyanobacteriota > Cyanobacteriia > Cyanobacteriales > Nostocaceae > Fortiea. The sequence continues at coordinate 4,604,496 of NC_019682.1, forward strand.
CACTCAAGTTACTTGCGCCTTCTAAAAGTTCGGCATTATAGCCCCCTGGTAAGGAAATCACCACATCATGGATAGCCGCATCTTGACACGCACGCACCACATAACTGGTGGGAACTGTGGTATCCCAAAGTGTTAAATTGTCCCGCACACTACCTGCAAACAGAAAAATATCTTGCTCGACCAAAGCAAGAGAATTGACTAACACTTGGCGCGGAATTTGCGGTCTGGGTTGACCATCAAAGAGGATTTCCCCCTCCCAAGGTTCATACAATCCCGCCACTAATTTGGCTACGGTAGACTTGCCAGAACCACTCCCCCCGACTAAAGCCACGCGCTGTCCTGGTTTGAGGGAAAAATTAAAGTTGGTAATTAGAGGTTGACCAACTCGGTTGTAGCCAAAGGTGACATTACGTAACTCGACATATCCTTGCAAGCGTACAGTAGGCTGGGAGGCAGCTAATTGTACATTCTCCATCTCTCTGTCTACTTGTGGATCTACAGGGTTGCGTAAGACATCATCTAAACGGGTGATATCGCCTTCAACTTTTTGTAGGTCGCTTCCCAGGCTGACAAGATTATTCACAGGGAGTAAAAACTGTTGCATCAAACCCTGAAACGCTATCAGCATCCCAATGCTCAGATGTCCTTCCATGACTCGCAGACCGCCTATGGTAATCAGTAGCATGGATGACATTGTGGACAAGAAAGAAGGCAGTACTCCCAGTGTCTGATTAGTGATATCCATTTCCTGTTGAGAGTTGACCGACTTGGCATAATAACCAGCCCAACGGGAAAAGAAATCTGATTCCAAGCCAGATGCTTTCAGGGTTTCCATACTCTGTAGCCCAGAGATAGAAACACCTGCAACTTTTCCTTGATCTTGTTGCAATCTCATATTGGCATCGACGCGCCGCCGAGATACCCACTGCAAAGCTAAGAGATTGATGACGACAAAAGCGATACCAATGGAAGTCAGTATTTTGTCATATTGCAGCATGACGATCGCATAAAAAATTACCGTAACGACGGCGATCGCTGTAGTAGCCAATCTCCCCGATAGAATACTCGCTAAGGAGTCGTTAAGGTTAACACGGCTGCTGATTTCCCCAGCAAATCGTTGGTCATAAAAACTCACTGGTAGACGGAGAATATGCCACAAAAACTGACTGGACATGCTCACAGACAGTTTGATTCTCATCCGCCGCAGGGATTGCAATTGCAGCAGTGTTAACAATCCCGTAACTGCAGCGGTGATGATAATTCCCAAAATCAGCGGTGATAACCATTCATGACGGCGCTGAATCAACACGTTATCCACAAATACCTGAGAAAATGTCGGCATTGCCAAGCCGGGTATTACCAACAATAATCCTGCAAATACACAATAAGCCAACGCCCCCAAAGAGAAGCGCAGCCGTTGCCATAAAGCTAAGATGATGCTGGGTTTACTGCCGCCTTTTTTAAATTCTTTCCCCGGCTGTAAAACTAAAACTACGCCCGTGTAAGCGTTACTAAATTCTTCTAAGGAAACGTGACGCGGGCCAGAGGCGGGATCATTGAGATAAACTCGCTGCTTGTTGTATCCCTCTACAACTAAGAAATGGTTGAAGTTCCAAAACACAATGAAAGGAGTGGCCATTTCTTGCAGCTGATTCAATTCTGCCTTAAAGCCTTTAGCCTCTAATCCATAGCTGCGAGCAGCATTGAGGATATTAGAAGCTTTACTTCCATCCCGCGATACACCACAATCTTGACGCAGTTTTGCTAAAGGGACAATGCGACCGTAGTAACCTAAAATAATTCCCAAAGCCGCAGCCCCACATTCCACCGCTTCCATCTGCAGCAGTGTGGGAGTACGACGCCTACGACCTTGACGCCTCAGTAGTTTTGGCAATTTGGGCAGCGACATAATCAGTTATCAGTTATTCAGTGAACAGTGAACAGTTAACAGTGAACAGTTAACTGATTTAATAAATTCCACTCCAGGATTTAAGAATAGGTAATACAAAAGTAATGGGTGCTTGTTCCTCAATGGTGACTCTTACGGAAGTCGTGGTTCCCGGAGACATTTTCAGTTGCGGACCCTTGGAAGAAGACCACTGATAGCCGCTGTAGGTGGATTTATTCGGCTGCAGTTCTGATAAAACTTGGATTTGTGGTTCTGAGCCTACCAAACTGCCCACAATTTCTGGATTACCAACTAGACTGGCTGCAGCTTCTTTGGTGACGGGGAAGGGTGAAACGTTGGTAATCTTGCCAGCAATGCCACCAAATTCTTCCCGCTTGACTGTAGAAGGTGTGATTTGCAACTTCATCCCTTTTTGCACCTTTTTACCCTCACTGACTGGTAGAAACGTCACTGCGAGCAGTTTGGCGGATGGTTCTTGGGTTTCGATCGCACCGATGCGGCTACCAGCACCAATAATTTGTCCAGAACTGACGGTGAGTTCTAAAATGCGTCCAGTGCGATCGCTCTTAATCTCGCTATTACCTGTTAATTTTCGTTGCAGTTCGGCAATACCGCGTTTCAAATCCTGAATTTGATTGGTGCGGTTAATCGAAGCTTGAAAATTTTGCTCGTTGAGTGTTGTTTCTTTTGTATCTAGTTGTTTCAGTTGAGTTTTGAGGTCAGTAATCTGGCTAAGATTCTCGCGGTAAGACTTTTCTGCCTGTACTTGGCTCACATCCAGTTGCTTTAATTGAGTAGAGAAGTTGGCAACTTTGGCAATACTATCCAGATAAGTTTGTTGCGCCTCCAATACCTGATCGCTAGAAATTGCCCCTTCAGCTCTCAGCGCTTTGCGGCGATTCAGTCTATCTTGGAAAGTGGGAGCTAGGGACTGAGCCTCTTGCAAACGTTGTTGTAGGTTTCGTCGCTGCTCGGCCAGCGCACCAATATCTTTATCTCTAATAATTGGTGTCAGGGATTGAGCTTCAAGCAGCCGTTGTTGTAAACCCAAACGCTGTTGGGCGATCGCTTTGACTTCTAATTGACTGCGCTGTCCTTGTAGTGAGATAGCATTCAGGTCTTGGGATGATAATTCTGCCAGTTTAGCTTGCTGCTGCTGGAGTTGTTTGTTGAGTTCGTCTTGGTCAATTGTTGCTAGCACTTGTCCTTTCTTGACAAAGTCGCCCACATGGACATTGACTACTTTTAACTTTCCTTCGATCGCCGGGAATTGCAACGGCACAACTTTACTAGGATATACAAGTACACCCCTGCCTTCCACCGTAATTGGAATCCGTCCCAAAATACTCCAAGCCAGCCCTGCTGCAACCAAGGAACCTAGCGCCAGCAACGGTAGCCAACTCATCGGGCTAACAACTTGCATAATTTGATCCAGGCGTTCCGGCGAAGACGAGCGCTCTAAAGCTTGTTTACGAAATAAATTATTTTTGTTAGTCACCATTTAACACCCTCCAAGATATCAGTTATCAGTTATCAGTTATCAGTTATCAAATTCACTGTTAACTGTTCACTGATTTAGCTGCGACGAATTCTTTTGAGCATCCAATCAAATCTGGCTCCAGCCAACGCCACCTGTGCCAAAAAATCAGAACTCAGTTCATTTTCATATTGCATATTGCCATCCAAAGATTGACCTTTGCTGTAACTGAGTCTGCCATAACCCAGGCGACTGACTATAGCGCGCTGTTTGTCTGCTAACAACACAGCAAGTACTCGATAAAAACGTGCAGCAAAAGCCAAATCGTGTAAAAGTTTTGCCGCTAGCCGCCATTGAGGAATAGATAATACCCACGAATCTTCTGCAGCTTTCACAGAGAAAGAGGGCGGCGGAGCCTCGATAAAAGGCGTTTCTCCCACAATGTCGCCTCGCGATAATCTCGCGAACTCCCGTTCTGTAGATTCCCCGCTCTCCAAATTAGAAAATGCTCTCGCTAAAGGATTGCGATCGTCTTCGGAAGCAGACAGTGTCAATTTCCCTTCTAATAAAATATGCAGCGCCTCAACCGGTCTACCTCCAGGAATCAGCACAGTCCCTGCGGTAATTTTGCTCACAGTCCCTGCCACAATCAACCAATCGATGTCACTATCACGTAATTCTGCAAAGATAAATAAAATTTCTCTCAGTTGGGGCTGGCTCAGAACAAGCGTGCTACTCCCCAGCTGACTAATAATTTGCTCTAATCTATCTGACAGCAGAATCGCATTTGCTCGATAAAGATGAGCCGCAAAACTGATATCTTCTTGCAATTTTGCTGCTAGTTGCTGTCGCGGAATCGCTAAAACCAGCGACTTAGTCAGCGCCTTCACAGTGGTAGCAGGTAGATAAGAATCGAGAAAAGGAATTTCTCCTACCATATCTCCACTCGCTAATCTCGCAATCTCACGCCCTGACATTTCTCCACCTTCTAAAGCCGCAAAAGCACGACCCAAAGGATTATTGTCTGACTGAGAAAGAGAAACTGTTAACTCTCCATCTAACAAAATATATAGTGCATTTACAGGTTCGCCTTGGCGGATGAGAACTGTTCCAGAGGCAATTTCTTCTTTATTCCCGGTTGTCAACATCCAGTCAATATCGCTATTACTCAGTTCCTTTAGCAGAACTTCTCTCATAATTTAACTCCCTGATGTTTGTAAAAGCGGGAGAGTGTTGTTGGTGGCTGCAAGTATCCCGAAATCAGGAATTGCCAGATGAGTTGTTTAGCTCTGTTCACCTTGATCCATCTTAATATTGACTGAATGTTTTTCATGATGAAGAAATTCAAAGAACAGGCCTTTCGTAAACAAAAATTACACGATATTTGAGTTGAGTTGATTTCCTCAATTGTTAAGTTATATATTTAAGTAAATCAAATGTAGAGCGTTAGTAATTCTATTCACAGACTGAAGCGCTGAATCTGCGGAACTTTCAGCCACAAGCCTCACATCTTCTCGTGGATAAGAGCCAGTAATTGGTGGTACATTTTTACCACCAGTTACAGCATCTAACTCTTGTTCATATAACTCAAATGCTTCATTAATATTAATAATTCTGTCTGACATGATTGACTCCGGCGGTTGTTATTTTATATATACAGTCAGGATTGATTTATTTCGGAATTTCTTGCTAAATTAACAGCTAATTTCTTTTTTAACGACGGCGTCTTCGACCGCGTCCACCACCCAACAACAGGCTACTTATCGCAAAAGTCCTGATGCTTCGCGTTGCAATCAGAGAAGTTGTAGAACTACTACCATCGGCGCGAGTCTCTGTATTTTTAAAAATTAAGCTATCAGTTTGCTCAAAAAAGGTAGCATTAAATGACTCGAAACTAAAACCACCTACAACAACATCTAATTCCTCATCTGATAATTCAATAGCATTTTGATTTTCATCTGACATAACTCACTCCTACTTGTATATCAATTTTTGTTTAGTAACAGCAGAAGTTTATGATCCGAAAAACTATTTAGTAGATTTACCTCTGCTATTTTAGTTAGTCATTAAGATATCAAAGCGCTATGACATCGTCAGATACGCTTGGAGGTAAGGGACTGGGATTAGCTACATCTCCAAAATTTGGAAATTGTATTTCTGGCAATTTTTTGAATATATCGCTTGAAGGTAATGTATAAGGACTTTCTAAAGAATTTATACCACCTGCAACTACATTTAGTTCTTGTTCAAACAATTCAATAGCGTTTTTATTTCCAAATAACATGATTGACTCCTAATATTTGTGAGGTTTTTTTGATGAAAAGCAGAGGTTGATGACCTTATTTTTTTGTGACCATGACCTCTGCTGAAGGTAGCGTTTAACTTGCTAATTTTGAGAATTTATATACCCAAGACAATATTGTGAATAGCACTGGTATCGATTACTTGTCTAGCGATTGTAGAAGTTGTGGAACTACCGCCAGGACCAGATTGAGTATTTTGTGCCACAAGTAAAGTGTTGGAATTGAATCTTGTGGCATCAACTAAGAAATCTACACCACCGGCAACTACATCTAGTTCTTGTTCAGACAATTCAATAGCGGTTTGATTTTCAACTGACATGATTGACTCCTAATATTTGTGAGGTTTTTTTAATGAAAAGCAGAGGTTGATGACCTGAATTTTTTTGTGACCATGACCTCTGCTAAAGGTAGCGGTTAACTTACTAATTTTGAGAATTAGATACCCAAGACAATATTGTGAAAAGCATTAGTATCGATGACTTGTCTAGCGATGGTGGAAGTTGTGGCACTACCAGCAGCGGTAGATTGGGTAGCTTGTCCCACGAGTAAAGTGTTGGACTTGAATTGTGTGGCATCCAATAAGAAATCCACACCACCGGCAACTACATCTAGTTCTTGTTCAGACAATTCAATAGCGGTTTGATTTTCAACTGACATGATAGACTCCTATGATTTGTGAGGTTTTACTGAATTAACCGAGGATTGAGTTTAACTTACTAATTTGGGGAATTAGATACCCAAGGTAATATTGTGAAAAGCATTAGTATCGATGACTTGTCTAGCGATGGTGGAAGTTGTGGCACTACCAGCAGCGGTAGATTGAGTAGCTTGTCCCACGAGTAAAGTGTTGGACTTGAATTGTGTGGCATCCAATAAGAAATCCACACCACCGGCAACTACATCTAGTTCTTGTTCAGACAATTCGATAGCGGTTTGATTTTCAACTGACATGATTGACTCCTATGATTTGTGAGGTTTTACTTGTTGATGAAAAGCAGAGGTTGATTATCATTAATTGTTTTGTTAACATCACCTCTGCTGAAGTTTTCGGTTAACTTTACACTCTTGAGAGTTATAGTCCCAAGCCAACAAAGTGAACAGCCGTGGTATCGATTACTTGTCTAGCGATTGTGGAACTTGTGGAACTACCAGCAACACCAGATTGGGTATTTTGTGCCACTAGTAAAGTGTTAGAATTGAAATGTGTTAGATCAAACAAGACATCTGCACCACCTGCAACTACATCTAGTTCTTCTTCAGATAATTCAATAGCGGTTTGATTTTCAACTGACATGATTGACTCCTAATATTTGATATTGTTTAGAGTTAGTTAGAATAGAAGTTGAGTGACTTTTTTTGATTTGTTTAGCGACCTCTGTTTCGTTTGTTTCTAACTGTATTCATAGTAGAATTCTTCCCAGGAATAAACATCTGAAAAAAGTCTCGACTATTACCTCAGCAAAATAGCTAACTCTTCTAGGACTTTAGTTGAGATAATAAGTATATATATCTAAGACTTTCGTCATGGAGACAGTAATAATGTGTCTGCTGCTTTAGGCACTGGAATCAGCCACAGCAAAAGCACAGAAGTAACTCAGCGCTACTTCAGAAATTGTCTATGTCGCCGTTGAAGATAATACTCGAAGGTACATTGCAAACCACTATTAGATTGCAACCGCTTTTAAAAAGCTTTTTTATCTAACTTTTTAGTTCTTCAGAGGTGTTCACATGATTCGCATATTACTAGTAGACGATCAGACTCTGATTCGAGATGGAATCAAAGTTATGCTAAATTTGGAGCCAGATTTGGAAGTCGTGGGAACTGCTGATAATGGCGAGAAAGCTATTGAGCAAGCTACAGTACTGCAACCAGATCTCGTTTTGATGGATGTTCAGATGCCCGTGATGGATGGCAAAACTGCTACACGCATTATTTGTGAGCGATTTCCTACTATTAAGATATTAGTCCTGACTACGTTTGATGATGATCAAAACATCGCTGAGTCTATGCAAGCAGGAGCTAAAGGCTATTTACTAAAAGATATGCCATCTGAAGAACTGGCACAGGTAATTCGATTCGTATATAAAGGTTATACCCAAATGGGACCAGGGCTATTGGAAAAAATGCTTGCTAAAGTCCCAACATCTGAAGCGGCTAGCCAAAAGAAATTATCCGAGCAGGAATATAGTAATCTCACTAATCGTGAACAAGATGTTCTACGCTTGATTGGTGTGGGTGCAACTAACCGTGAAATCGCCGAGAAACTTTATATTTCAGAAGGTACAGTTAAAACCCATGTCACTCATTTATTTAACCGGTTGAATCTGAAAAACCGATCGCAATTAGCAATTTATGCTAATTCGCTCTTTGGTGAATGATTAAGTTGGGGACACTTCGGCAAGCTCAGTGCATCGCTGGGGAATGATGACTGTTGACTAATGGCTAATTTCAGAAAGTAGCTGCTCTTGGAATTGCGAGGCTTTGTGAGGATCAGAAATTTCTGTTGCCAATGTTGTCACTAGTTCTGTGCGGTAAATTTGTAGGGAAGAGTTGACAGCTTTTTGAACTAGATAATGGGCTATTGGCCCAATGAAATCTGCTAACTTTTGCTCACATTGAATAATAAAGCGATCGTCGATAGGTAAATCATCTGAATTTATCTCTGTTTTGGGTGTTGATTCCTCTAACATAAATATTGTTTTTTTTTCTAGCTCCAGTCCTTGCTTGTCAGTTAAATGTAATTTCAAATTATCAACTAATTCTTGGCAATCACAAGCATGTACTGCAACTTTTTTTAATAATGTAGGGGCTATCGGACCAACAATTTCTATGAGAATATTTTCCAGTTTATTATAATCTTCTTGAGAAACAAGTAACTGAGGCTGGAATTCATTTAAAGTTATTTCATAATCAGTTTTTTGAAAGGGAATTGGTTCAAAAATTTTGCAGTTAAAATCTTCTTGTGGAGTTTTGGTTTCTGAAGTTGGTGCAATGAGTTTGAGATTAAAATCTCTTACTAAAATTTCTGGTTCTGAAATTGGACTAATAAAGTTGGGACTAAAATTATTTCGTGAAGTTTCTGGTTCTGAAATTGGCTCTACAAGTTTGAGATGACAATCTTTAGTAGACGTTTTTTTGACTCCTATTCTATCAACAATTTTTAAAGTTTTTCCTCTAACTGTCTGCTGTGATAGGGGCAAATAAACTGTAATTTGGCAACCTAATCCTGGCTCAGTATCAAGACTGAAATTACCTTTTAAGGCTTCGACTCGTTCTTGCATCCCTTGGAGTCCGAATCCAATGGTTTTTTCCGATAAGCTGAATCCTTTGCCATTATCTAAGATCAGGAGGCGCACAATGCTGGAAGTATGACAGAGATCAATCTCTACGTTTTTTGCTGATGCATATTTGCAAATATTTGTCAATGCTTCTTGTATAATTCTATATAGAGTTGTGGCAACTTCGGTAGGCAAAGACTGACAGAGGTTAATGTTGGTAGAAGGTAAAACCCCTGTAGCTTGATAAAAATTTTGCACCAGAGAATCGATCATATCTGTTAATGATTGCTCTGTAGGCGCAACCTCGCGCATACTGTTAACAGATTGGCGAACTTCTTGAATAGCGATCGCTCCTAGCTGCTGGGCTTGTTCTAAAAATTTCTCGGCTAGGGCGGGATCAAGATACCAAAGTCTGTGCGCCGTTTGCAGCTGAATATTGAGAGTTGTCAGCGCGTTTCCCAAGGAATCATGAATGTCTCGCGCAATGCGTTGGCGTTCTTGTAAGGCTGCTAAGTCTTCAATTTGCAGGATGTGTTGCCGCATCTGCTCACGGGCTATGGATAGATCGATGTGATGCTCTGCTACCACGATATTCACCCACTGCAATAGTAAATTGTTAGGCTACATACCTATTCCATCACTTACAGTAGGTGATTTTCCGGATTTCTACGAATATTATTTATTTAATTTTGTTAAAAACACGTGAGCGGCTGTTTTTAAACAATTGTGAAGTATTTGTTTCGAGCTTGGGCAACTGTTGTATGAAGTAAGTCTATTTTCTTGCAAAAGCCTAATTAGCTCTTTTGGTTTTAGAACAGGTAGATTTTTGGGGAATTGAGGAGAGCGATCGCCCTCAATTTATGTCGCATCCACACAGCTACTTCTACATAAGTGAGTGTTGATTTAATAATTTATATCAACACTAAATCTTTTGATCTAGCATCGTCTTTTTAACCGCTTGCACTAAATCTTCTTCTGTGCATTTATACAAATCCCGCAAGCGGAAAACTTGCCATACTTCCAACTTTGGTGTTGTTCTACCCTTTTCCCAATTGCGAACGGAAGATTCCGCGCAGTCTAGCTCTTTTGCTACATCTAAGACTGTAAGCCCTGCACGATCTCTCAAGGCTCTCAAATCCATAGCTGACTAGACCTTTGATCTAATTTGCCGTTAAAAGTTAACGTTAAGTATTGACAAAATATATTAGTTTGCACTTTAATCATCATTGAAGAGGCGTTAGTACATCCCCGCCAAGAGACTCGCTAACGCCCTTCACTTAACTATTTATGGATAGATTAATCATGCCACAAAACAACGAATACAGCGATTTCTCGTTAGAGATTAAAGCGAACGCATACAAAGAACGTTTGAATCCTTGGGCTATTACTCGTTTACTTCCAGATATGCAACGGGTAACTGTTGCTAGATTTCGCACTCGATCTGATGCAGAAGGTCATTTGCAACGGTTACGTCAACTCATCCCAGACGCTAGCTTTAAGGTGGTTTTTGATTGTCAGCGTGAGGAAGTTGTGATTTAGAGGAATTGCGATGTCTAACGACAAGCCGCTCCGCGTCTACGCACTTTCTGGGGTGAGGGTGCGATGATAGGCTCCGCGAACCGCCGAAGGCATCGCATTTTGGAATCAGGGGTGTGATTCTTAATCAATAACGGATACTAGAAATTTATGGCATCACCCAAAATCGATTGGCTGTAGTGATGGGAGTCAATCGTTCCAGTGTTTTTGGCTGGGTAAATGAAATTGCAGATCCACCTGGAGATACGGTGGTAAAAATTTGCAAGGCGCTTCAAGAAATTGAGCCTGCTGCGGCTGAGGAGTTTGTCAGCCTGTTCTGGGAAGATTTAGAAAAGGATACGCAGCGGTCCTAGTTGCGAACTAGTTAAGCTGACTGGACAAAGTAGCTATTGAGGCTAGTTAATATAAGTATACTAATTTACCAAGCGATAACACCTCCATCTCTCTACTTAGTATCAGGATGAGTTTATTAAAGTTGCTTGTAGTCAAATATAGGTAATATATATTATATAAGCCTTAAAATTTACATTGTGTGTAATTTTGATTATGCTAAATCAATTCTTACATTTTATTAATATTTTTAACGCTAGTAATAAATTGAATAATTCAATAATTGGGAAAACCTTGCAAAAACGTTATAGAATTACTCAATTTTTGACAGAAGGTGGCTTTGGAGAAACTTACTTAGCAATTGATTTACAAATACCTATTAATCCTAAACCAAAGTTAGTTGTCAAAAGAATTAAGCCAGAAAAACGCCACTATTTAGAAATAACCAAGCGGTTTAAAGATGAAGCATCTACACTTTATGAATTATCGAAAAATTCAAATTTAATTCCTAAGCTATATGCTTTCTTTATAGAAGGCAAAGATTTTTATTTAGTACAAGAATATATAGATGGTATTGATTTAAACAAAGAAATATATGAAGGTAAATATCATAGCAAAGAATATGTAATTCTTCTTTTGAAAGAAATCTTAGAAATTTTAGAATATGTACATCAACAAGGATTAATTCATCGAGACTTAAAACCTAGTAATATTATGAGACGAGAAAAAGACGGTAGGTTAGTTTTAATTGATTTTGGTGGAGTCAAAGATTTAAAAATTTTACTAAAAAATCCTCAAGCAAAACTTAAAACAACTGTTTGTTATGGCACACCTGATTATATACCTCTTGAACAGTTTAATGGTAAACCTGGTTTTTATAGTGATATTTATGCTGTAGGAATTGTCGCTATTTATGCTTTAACTGGAATTTCTCCGTCTCAACTTCAAAATAACGATCAAGGAGAAATTATTTGGCAACATCATGTTAATGTCACAGATGAATTAGCTACTATTTTAACAAAAATGACCAAAGCCAATTTTAAGGAACGTTATCAAAATGCAACAGAAGCTTTAACTATAGTTAATAATCTCATCACTAGCAGAAATATTAATATTACATATTCTGACTATCCAAATATTGTAAATTTTAATGCAATTAATATCCCAACTCCTCCAACTCCTCCTTTATCAATTCCCAGCCATAAACCTCCATACAAACGGTTTAAAATTGTTTTAATTCAGTTGTTTAATATTATTAAATCATGTAAATTTAAAGAAAAAATGATTGCTGGTTATAATCAAGTTATATTAATAATTATAAAAACAGGAAAAGCACGGCAAACTAAATATATTTTACCATTAATAGTGTTAATATATTTGATTAATTTAATACCAAAACCCCGTGAAGTTGCTGGTAAATATGGTTATATGGTTGATAATGTTATCCCTTTTAAATTTGATGACGTGGATTCTTTTTCTGAATCTGAAGGTTTAGCGCGTGTGACAAAATACTATAAATATGGTTTTATAGATATAACTGGGAAAATTATAATACCTATAGAATTTGATGAAGCCAGTGGTTTCATGTTCGGGGGAATAGCAAAAGTTAAGAAAAATGGATTATATGGTTGTTTTGATGGCAAAGGAAAAGAAGTTGTTGCAATTGAATATGAGGAAATAGGCAACAATTCTAGTAGTTGTTATGATATTTCTGAAGAAGAATTTAAACCAAGTAAACCTTTGATAAAAGCTAAAAAATATGGTAAATGGGGTTATGTTGACATAAATAATAAAATAGTTATTCCTTTTGTGTTTGAAGATGCTCATGGTTTTTATAATGGATTAGCTGCTGTTAAAAAAGATGCTAAATGGGGATATATTAATATTGAAGGAAAGGTAATTATTGATTTTAAATTTGATAATGCCTCGGATTTTTATGAAAAGATTGCAGGTGTTAAAAAAGATAATAAGTGGGGTTTTATTAACAAGAAGGAGCAAGTAGTTCTTCCTTTCCAATTTGAAGATGCTCATTCTTTTCATCCTTCATCCAAGAAATTAGCAGCAGTCAAAAAAAATGGCAAATGGGGTTTTATTAATACTAATGGTATATTAGTTATTCCATTTCAATTTGAAGATGCTGCTAATTTTGGTCTATTTCAAAATAACGGGGCAAATGTCAAAAAAAATGGTAAATGGGGATTAATTAATAGCAAAGGTCAAATAACTATTCCTTTTGAATTTGAGGAAAGTATTTGCTTTGACGAGGGTCTTGGAATAGCAAAAAAATATGGAAAATATGGTTATATTGATAGTAATGGTAATGTAGTTATTCCCTTTAAGTTTGAAAGCGCTCTATTATTTTCGGGTGATTATGCACAGGTAACAATTGATGGGGAAAATCACTCAATTGATAGAAAAGGAAATATTATTAGCAATTAGAATCATTCATCATGAGAATTATTACAGTGAAGGTGAGCCATCAAGACTCACCCTAGTAGGTACTTGTAGTAGATTGACATTAATTTAAAAAAAACTTATTTTTTCATCTAACTTAGCTTTTTATGCAACAGCAAATTCAGTCAATTTACGAGTTTCTGGAGAGTGAAAAGCTAAAACAATATCTTCTTTGGGTACACCTTTCCTTAATAACTCAGTAGCGATTCCTTCTTCTGTCCAATCTTCCTCAATGTAAATCTTCTCATTTTTAATGCGAACATAAACAGAAATTGCGTTCACGCGTTTATCATTTTTCCAGCCAATATTAAACCAGAGATATTGACTTCTTTGATCATCAAACATCAATAGCTCATCTATATCAGGATCGGGTACTTGTGATGAAATTCTTTCATACTCAGTGAGGATTTGTTTGATTAAATTTTGATAATAGGTTAGTTTGTCCATTGGATAATCTCCTCTTTATTGATATCAACAACTAACAGTAAAACCTGATATTTTTGCAAAATTAATTGAATTGCAACTTGTTGAAAAAACTTTTCATAAATATTTTTACTAATTGCTAAGTAAATTTTGTAACTAGGGTTGGCTATATAAAGAAATGTTTGATAAATTAAATACTGTCCTAACGCTGTTTCAAATTCACGCATAGTTGAACGACTAAGAAAACTTTTAATTTCAATAACTATTAGTTCTCCTTCTCTTGTTGCAGAAATAGTTTTCTCACCAGCTAAATCAGCAAATAATTTAACTTCTTCGTATTTAATCGGATAAGGATCAGCCGTAATTATCCAGCCATCTTTAATTAAGGCATTTTTAACCGCATCATGGTAGATATCTTTTGCTGGCATTATCGCTTGTTAATAACAGTCAGGTGGGCAATGCCCACCCTACTTTACTATACCAATAAAGCCTGTTGCTCTTTAGTAATTACTCGCCCTTCATCTTCAAAACCGGCGATTTGATCGAAGTTCAAATATCGATACAAATTCTCGGCAAAAGGATGAATTTTATTCGCCACAATATCAAGATATTCCTGCACTGTGGGAATGCGTCCTAACAACGCACAAACTGCGGCTAATTCTGCTGAACCGAGATAAACTCGCGCACCTTTACCCATGCGATTGTTAAAGTTACGGGTAGAGGTAGAAAATACAGTTGTGCCATCAGCAACTCGCGCTTGATTACCCATGCATAAACTGCATCCTGGCATTTCTGTTCTAGCACCTGCAGCGCCAAAAATACTATATACACCTTCTTCTTTGAGTTGGTGTTCATCCATGCGGGTTGGGGGTGCTATCCACAGGCGTGTTTTTACTTCACCTGCACCTTCCAATACTTTCGCTGTTGCCCGATAATGACCGATATTTGTCATACAAGAACCAAGGAATACTTCTTGCACCGGATCGTTAGCAACTGCCGATATTAATTTTACATTATCGGGGTCATTGGGAGCGGCAACAATTGGTTCTTTGATTTCGTTCAAATCAATTTCAATTATTTCGGCATACTCTGCATCTGCATCAGCTTCAAGTAACACAGGATTGGCTAACCATTCTTCCATTTTGGCGATGCGGCGGAGAATAGTACGCTCATCGTGGTAGCCTCTGGCTATCATATTCTTTAACAGCGAGATGTTAGAACGCAGATATTCAGCAATTGTTTCTGGACTCAGTTTAATTGTGCAACCTGCACAGGAACGTTCTGCTGATGCATCTGTTAATTCAAAGGCTTGTTCAACTTTTAAATCGGGTAAGCCTTCCAGTTCTAAAATCCGTCCAGAGAAGATATTTTTCTTGTTCTCTTTGGCTACTGTAAGCAATCCTTTTTGCATTGCTACGTAGGGAATGGCGTTAACAATATCTCTGAGGGTAATACCTGGTTGTAATTCTCCTTTGAATCTTACTAAAACTGACTCTGGCATATCCAAAGGCATAACACCCAAAGCTGCGGCAAAGGCTACTAACCCGGAACCTGCGGGGAAGGAAATACCGAGAGGGAAGCGGGTGTGAGAGTCGCCGCCAGTTCCTACGGTATCTGGTAGTAACATCCGGTTTAGCCAAGAGTGGATGATACCATCACCGGGACGTAGGGCCACGCCGCCACGTTGGGCGAAGAAGTCTGGTAAGTCGTGGTGGGTTTTGATATCGACTGGTTTGGGATAAGCAGCAGTGTGACAGAAACTCTGCATTACTAAATCAGCACTGAAACCGAGACAGGCGAGTTCTTTTAACTCGTCGCGGGTCATGGGGCCTGTGGTATCTTGGGAACCGACGGTAGTCATGATGGGTTCGCAAGATGTACCGGGACGAACACCAGGTAATCCGCAAGCTTTCCCTACCATTTTCTGTGCTAAGGTGTAACCTTTACCTGTATCTTCAGGTGCTTGGGGACGGATAAACAGAGTGCTGGGTTCTAAACCGAGTGCAAGGCGAGTTTTATCGGTGAGGGTACGCCCAATAAGCAGGGGAATGCGTCCACCTGCACGAACTTCATCGAGGATGGTATCGGGTTTCAGGGTGAAGGTGGTAATAACTTCGCCAGATGGGTTGGTGATTTCACCTTTGTAGGGATGGATGGTAATCACGTCGCCAGTTTCTAGCTGGGTGACATCACACTGAATCGGCAAAGCACCGGCATCTTCAGCTGTGTTGAAGAAAATTGGTGCGATCGCACTACCTAAAATATACCCCCCAGCGCGTTTGTTGGGAACAAAGGGAATATCATTTCCCATATGCCACAACACTGAGTTGATGGCAGATTTGCGGGAGGAACCAGTACCAACTACATCCCCAACGTAAGCAACGGGATGGCCTTTCTTCTTTAACTCAGTAATGGTTTCTATGCTTCCTGGTTGCCTTGACTCTAGCATTGCTAAAGCATGTAAGGGAATATCTGGGCGGGTTGTGGCTTGTTGCGCTGGGGATAAGTCGTCGGTGTTGGTTTCCCCTGTGACTTTAAACACAGTCACAGTAATCGCTTTTGGTACTGTGGGACGAATAGTAAACCACTCAGCTTCTGCCCAAGAATCAACTACACGTTTGGCGAAGGGGTTAGTTTTAGATAATTCTAAGACATCGTGGTAAGCATCATACACCAACAGGATTTTGCTGAGGGCATTAGCAGCATAAGCGGCAATTGGTTCTTTCCCTTGTCCACCCATTACCAGAGGGGTTTCAGATGAGTCGGAGAGGGATACTGTGGGTAATTGCAACAACTCTATTAAAGATTGCACGTTGTAACCGCCTACCATTGTTCCCAGCAATTCCACTGCTTGGATGGGAGAAATTAAGGGACTAGTAATTTCTTCTTTAGCAATGGCGGTGAGGAATCCAGCTTTGACGTAAGCTGCGCTATCAACACCAGGGGGTATGCGATCGCGCAATAAATGCAATAATGTATCTTCTTCCCCTTTTGGTGGATTCTTCAGTAATTCACATAATTCTGAGGTTTGCTTGGCATCTAATGGTAAAGGGGGAATACCGAGTTGGGCGCGTTCCGCAACATGCTGACGGTATTGTTCTAGCATTTTTGTTTTCTCTATTGGGATTTTCTTATCTTAATTATGGAATATTTTTAGGCAATAATTGGCTATCAAAATTTACCCTATTTTTATGACTAAAAACTTTAGTGATAATCGGTTAGCTGTGATTTTTTATATACTGAATGTATAGGTTTCGTCAAACAAATATAAATGTATAATTTGATTTACAAACTACTCGTTAAGGCAGGAAACAGACAAAGAATGATAATTGATATTGCTGGTTTAAGAGGGTGCTTGAAAAGTACCTCCATATATCATGTTGTAGCTTGCTTTCCCGTAGGGGTATGCAGCGTAGCAGAATGTAGGCGTTAGCCGAACCGCAGGGTGACATATCAGTATGTACTCAACTCAAAACCCTGGATTCTTCCTTACGCTGCGCTTGAGTCAAAATGACAAAATTATACCTTCACGGACTTTACAAACATCTCCTGAATTCTGACTTCTGAATTCTTCTTCAATGTTGGTTTAGCCAAGCTTCTAAATCAGCTACATTAGAAAAGTCTAGTAATGCTTCTCCTAAATTCTCTAATTGTTCAATCGATAATCCTCTAATTCGCTCGATTAATGATGCATCAATCTCACCAATACGGCGATTGAGTAGACGCAGTATTAAGCCTTGTTCTCCCTCTTGCCTGCCCTCTTGTCTGCCCTCTTGTCTACCCTCTTGTTTAGCTTGTTCTCTGTTTCTTTGATAAAGTGGTTCTAATCTCATAATTAACTCCCGATCATCTGTTTCTAATTCTTGATTTACTCTCAAGTTTTCGCGCAAGTTGTAAACTAATTCTAGGGTTGCTTGCTGGTATGGATAATCTAATGGTAACGCTTGCAGCTCGATAATCGCTTGTGACTGCACACTTCCCCTACCTAAAAGCCTCAACCATAAAGTCTCCGGTGTTGGCGGTAGTTGGTGTATGGCTACAATTGCTGTCCGCAAAGCATCTGGGAGAAAATGTACTCCTGATAACCAACCTGCTTTTTGCACAGTTCCAAAGCTAGATAATCTAGTTTCAGATACGGTAGGTGTCAGAACCCATAACTTGGGAGTTTCTGAATCCTGAAGTTTGGTTTTATTGGCTTTAGCTTCTCGTCGCAAGAAAGCCTTTACTTCTAATAATTTGAGAAGACAGTCGCAGATTTCATCGGTAGAAGCTGGATTGCGGAAAGGTTCTATGATTGCAGGTTGTTCGGCAAATCTTCCTAGCAAACCCAGTATTTGTAAGTTAGAGTTTTGCTGTTTAGCAGGAGTGAACAAAACATCTATTTCTTTAATCTCTCCTGCAACTTTTTCTTATGCTTTGACTTCGCCGTAATCTTGGAGTAATTCTTCTAGATAGTCTTTGGCGAATTTGTCATGTATAAAACGGGTCATTATTATAGAGACGCGACGAATGATATTTTCATAACCATCAAAAATTATATGCTGCGATCGCACTTTGGGGCTTCAGTCCACAATACAAGGAATATTGGGAAGACTACAGGAGTAGAGAGGATGCCTAAAAGTACAAGCTATCATGCAACCCCCACCTCACCCCCTACTGTGTACACACAAGCGATTTAATCACCCCAAAACCTTTAAAAGTAGGGTGTGTTATGCCGGAGGCTAACGCACCATCCGAGATTTGTGGTGCGTTAGGACTAAAGTCCATAACGCACCCTACCGAACTAAAATAATTAAACGCAGATAAACGCAGATAAACGCAGATAAATTTGTACTTCAGTGGTCTAGGAAAGGCTATAGTATGTGATACATTAACATCAATCCATTTTTTTAATCCGATTATTCGCACTCTCCATCCTACGCGATCGCCAAACTTCTCCCAGGCTTCTGAGTCATACTTGCCGTCAGCTTTACCACCAACGCTCAAGTAAATATTCTTCTGGACGCTGAAGCCAAAGTGTCCATCGCTGTATTTAACCCACAGTTGGTCAATGGTGCGTAAGTCTGTGCAGGGAAAGTTCACTAATGTTTTACTGCTCCATTTTCCCTTTAGAGCCTTGTTCATCGCCTCATAAGTCTCCTGATCTGCTCCTTTCCAGTTTCCTGCTGCGAGCAGATTACGCAGTTTAGTATAATCAATGCCTTGTTCAGATTTTAGTTCGTCAGGTTTCGCTAGTTGGACAACCGCCAATGGTATTACTAAACCTGCACTTCCCCAACCCACCCATTTCAAAAATTGTCTTCTGTTTGGTGTTTGAAAGGGTATATTGATTTCTGGACTTTCCCCTCTGATACCGCATTCTAATTGGTATAACGCTTCTTCATCACCTATTCCATTGGCAAAGCTCACCCAATGATGCTGTGCAAGAAAGAGCAAATCTTTTGGTATCTTTCCAACACCTGGTAGTAATACAGGAATTACGGTAGTAATATTCTCTGCGTTCACAAATTGACCGTAGAGTGCTGGTAACTCCTTAGTTTGCCATTTACCTAAGCCTTTTTTACCAATAAAAATAACGGCCGTTTTACTATTCAGAATTGCCTTTTGAATCTCAACTTGAAAAATTTGTCCTGCACGAATTTGCTCCTCATCTAACCACGGTTTTAGAACGACATATCTATAGGAATCCGATTTGATTTATGAAAAAATCTAAGTATCTGTAGGGTGCGTTAGGACGGAGTCCGTAACGCACCGAAGCCCGTGGACGGTGCAATCCCAGACTCTGGCGATTGCTACCCTTCGAGAAGCCGCTGACGCTCGAAGACTCGCTACCGCTTCGGTAACGCGTCTACGTTTCACTTCGTTCCACTCGCAATGACATATTACAAGTAATTTGCCGGACATGATATTACGCTAAATTTCAAATGATTTAGGATGGCTATATTGTTTCAGCAAGCCCTACATTAGTTTTATCAAGATGAGATGTTGGCTCTGCTTGTCAGCTTCAACTTCTTTATCATTGCTTTAACATTAAGGCTTAACATCGTCATCTTAAGACTTAACGTCGTCATCTTCAGGCTTAACATCGTCATCTTAAGACTTAACATCGTCATCTTAAGACTTAACATCGTTATCTTAAGACTTAACATCGTCACCTTAAGACTTAACGTCGTCATCTTCAGGCTTAACGTCATCATCTTAAGACTTAACGTCATCATCTTAAGACTTAACGTCATCATCTTCAGGCTTAACCCGCATTTCTCAGAAAACGGTAGAGGCTGGTTCAAAAATATGCTTCAATCATTCACAAATATCTGGTGAACCCGCCCCTATATCCTCTGAACGCAGATTTCATAAAGAGGAGTGAAAAAAACCGGGATAAAGATTTATAGAAGTATCTGTAAGATTTTTCACCAAATTCAGATACAATAATAAGTTTGTCCGTTGCATCCTGTTTTTTAGTATATGTCCAAAACATACACCGTTGAGATTCGCCACCAAGGCACAATTCATACCTTACAAGTGCCCGAAAACGAAACTATTTTATCAGTTGCTCAATCTTCTGGTTTGGACTTGCCGACTTCTTGCGGTGCAGGTGTTTGCACTACTTGCGCTGGGCAACTTAGCGAGGGAACTGTGGATCAAGCTGATGGTATGGGTGTTAGTCCAGAATTACAAAAACAAGGTTATGTATTGCTTTGTGTTGCTAAACCCCTTTCTGATTTGAAGCTGGAAACAGAGAAAGAAGACACACTTTATCAGTTGCAATTTGGCAGAAATAAGTAATCAGTAATCAGTTATCAGTTATCAGTTATCAGTTATCAGTTAACAAATTGTATACTGTTAACTGATATAGATGACTCTAGAAACTACAAAACAACAGGATTTACGCGATGACGACGCATTTTATTACAGCAGAAATTGACCTACAAGCCACTTCCACAGAATTAGAGAAAGTTATTGAGACAGAATTGCAAAAACAAGGTGAACCGTTACGCTGGGCAATTACCTCTGTTGATGATGAACAGCAAAAAGCTGTTGTAGAAGCTGTTGTGACTACAGTCGGTGCTGAGTCCTAAGTAGTTAGAAATGTTAAAAGATTTCAGGACTAAGGACTCAACTAAGCTAAAAACATCTAAATTGCATAATCACTTGATCAGATCGTCCTTGATCATTGGTCATTAATCATTCACGAATGACAAGTAACAAATGACAGTCCTAACAAGAGAATCTACAACTTGGGTGTAGGTTAGCTGATGCAAAGTCCTTACACTGCTATTTTAATTGTACCAACTGGCATTGGGGCAGCAATTGGCGGTTATGCTGGAGATGCCTTGCCTGTTGCCCGAACCATAGCGCAGGTTTGCGATCGCCTAATTACTCACCCCAATGTCCTTAACGGTGCTAGCCTATACTGGAACCTCCCCAATGCTTTTTATGTTGAAGGTTACGGACTTGACAAATTCGCCGCTGGATGCTGGGGTTTGCGACCTGTCCGCACGAACAAAATAGGTTTACTTTTAGACCAGGGAATAGAACCGGAATTGCGGCTGCGACACTTGCAGGCAGCCGATGCCGCTAGAGCAACCCTAGGTTTAAATCTGACAGATTATGTCATTACTGATGCACCATTAAACGTAGAATTACGTACCTCAATATCAGGGGCAAGTTGGGGGACAATTGGCAACCCAGATAGTTTATTGAGGGCGGCTGAAATATTAATTAACAAAGCGGGGGCAGAAGCGATCGCAGTTGTGGCTCGTTTCCCTGATGATATAGATGAAGTCGCAGTCCAAAACTACCGCCACGGCAAAGGAGTCGATCCCCTGGCGGGTGCAGAAGCCGTCATCAGCCATTTAATAGTGCGAACTTTTCAAATTCCTTGCGCCCATTCTCCAGCCCTAGCCAGCGCACCGCCAGATCCTGATTTATCACCCCGTTCAGCAGCCGAAGAATTAGGTTATACTTTTTTACCGAGCGTCCTTGTGGGATTGAGTCGCGCACCGCAGTTTATCATAGAGAAGGGACTAGTTGCATCCCTACAAGATGATATTTGGGCAGACCAAATTGATGCAGCGATCGTACCTGCAACCGCTTGTGGTAGCAGTGCCTTACTGAGTTTAAATCAGAAACGATGCCAAATCATCACTGTAGAAGAAAATAAAACTCAGATTAAAGTCCCTCCTCAACCGTTGGGAATCAAATCCATCAAGGTAAACTCATATTTAGAAGCAGTAGGTGTATTGGTAGCACACAAAGCAGGCATCAATCCCTTAGCTCTGAGTCCGAAAATATCTTCGTTAGAGTCACTTAGTTATTAGGCAATAGGCAATAGTTAGTAATATTTTCCCCCTGCTCCCTGCTCCCTGCTCCCTGCTCCCTGCCCCAGTCCCCATTCCCCATTCCCCAAACACTCGTGGTTGAACAACAAAAACAAGAACCAGAAATTCCATATTTGACGCGCATCCAAGTACTTGGAGCGATGGGAGCAACCGCAATTATTTTGTGGATAGTTGCCAAACTATGGCTGCGCTTTGGCGAATTTTCTTTATTTTCTTGGCATTTGAACGGTAGGGATTTCCTCTTAGGGTTGGGATTGGGATTAATTATCACTGCTTTGAGTGGTTTAGCTTATCGCTTTTGTGCCCCATACCGTAAAAGCGCAGATTATTACCTGGAATTAGTGCTGAAACCCTTAGAGTTACCAGATTTAATTTGGCTGGGATTGCTACCGGGTTTGAGTGAAGAATTGCTATTTCGGGGGGTAATGCTGCCAGCTTTAGGTGCTGATCTTGTGGCTGTAATTGTATCAAGTCTTTGTTTTGGTGTTTTACACCTCAGTGGTTCCGAACAATGGCCTTATGTGATTTGGGCAACTATTGTGGGGCTAATTCTTGGTTACAGCGCTCTGCTCACTGGTAACTTGTTAGTACCAATTGTTGCTCACATTTTGACAAATCTCATTTCTAGTTATTTTTGGAAAATGCAGAAACAGAATTAATCAGTTATCAGTTATCAGTTACTTGTCTTGAGCGAACTTGTACGCTCACAAGTCTAAGTAGTCTTCATGAGTCGAAGAATCAGTCTGTTAACTGATAACTGTTAACTGATAACTGTTTATCGTCGTTGTGCTGCTAAAGCGATCGCCTGGGGCAAAATTCTATGCTCCTGAATTTGAATCCTAGCATGGAGTGTTTCTGCTGTATCGTCTGGTAATACAGGTACTGCTGCTTGCACCAAAATTGGCCCGCTGTCTACCTCTAAACAAGCTAGATGTGCTGTACAGCCGGTGATTTTCACCCCAGCGGCTAAAGCCTGTTCTACTGCATGGATGCCCTTAAAACTGGGTAACAAGCTGGGATGAACATTAATCACTTTGTCAGTAAATGCATCCATTAGTACTTTTGTCAATAGACGCATCCAACCTGCCAAAATCACCCATTCTACATCATATTGCCGCAACTTCTCGACTATTTGGTGATCAAATTTTTCACGGCTTTTGTAGTCACGATGATTCAACAGCACAGCTTCTACACCCCGATTTGCTGCCCGCATCGCCGCCTTTGCACCAGGGTTATTGTAAATCAAAACTTGAATTTGGGCATTTAGCTGTCCTGCGGCGATCGCTTGGGCAATTGCTTCAAAATTGCTCCCATTTCCCGAAGCCATAATTCCCAGTTTTAAGGGATTACTTGATTTCATTTCGTAGCTGGGGATTTGGGGCACAATTAAGCTAGCACTAGCAGCATCTATTTCACTCATATACTAGGGTCGATAAGTTTGACATTTTCCGGTAATTTCGTAGTATCCGAAACCTTTGTGAATAGTGCTGGTGTCTCAGAAAAAGCTTTCGGCCTGGGTTTACCTGGATCAGTATTATCTAATTGCAGCCGCAGTTTACCATCAGCGGTGAGTTCAAAAATTGTCAGCACAGGTTCCTTCTTACTAGGGATTGTGATGTCTAGATGCATAGGTTGCAGCGTGGGGTTGATGCTGTATTTAAATTCGACAGCCACAGAAGCTTGAGAATTGGGCGAAAAAATAAATAATTTGCCGTCTGGTGAGAAAATAAAGTTTAACGTGATTGGGGATGCAGGATCTTTTGCTTCCCATTGCCCCAATAATTTTTGAGCGATCGCATTTGTAGACTGATCTACCGGAGGTGGTGTTGCTGGCGGTGCTGTTACAGGTTGAGCCAGTACTGTTGTGTCGAGCGCCATCAATAGTGCTATAAATACGCTAGCAGTTGAGAACTTGTCAAAGTAGGGGAAGATTTTAAACATTTGGATAATAGTCACTAAATTGTAAGGATCTTAGCAGTAGCTCTGCGTAAAATCACACCCCACCGACATTCAATAGCTTACATGGCCATGAAAAGATCCCGCTTCTCTAGGATGCAGCTACTAGATAATGATGCGATCGCTGCCTGGATTTTTCTGACACCAGCACTGATTTTGCTTGGTGTATTTATTATCTGGCCGATCGCCTATTTGTTTTATCTCAGTTTCACCGCTGGTAGTTTTACATCCACAGGCACTTATCTAGTAGGGTTCAAAAATTACTGGCGTTTGTTACTCAACTCAGATTTTTGGCAAGTTCTGTTCAACACTTTTTATTTTACCGTTGCCACCGTCATTCCCAGTTTACTGATCCCTTTGGGGCTGGCAGTTTTATTAAACCGTTCTTTTGCCTTGCGGGGAATACTGCGGAGTGCCTATTTTCTCCCTTCAATTATTTCTTTAGTGGCGGCTGGCTTAGGATTTCGCTGGCTGTTTCAAACCGCTGGCCCAGTCAACGCATTTTTAGGATTATTCGGCATTCCATCCATTCCCTGGTTGGGAGATACTTTTTGGGCCATGCCGGTATTAATTTTATTGAGTATTTGGAAACAACTCGGCTTCAATGCGGGCCGAAAAGCCCGCGTGAGCGAGACGCTACAGTCCCTCATTTCAACTAGTAGGGTGGGCAATGCCCACCAAAACCTGGATCTGGTGGGCATTGCCCACCCTACTTACGCAAACAATAGCCGAAACCCTTATTTTACTGTAGGGGCAATTCATGTAGACGCGGGGAGGCTTCCCGCAGGGTATTGCCCCTACCGCGTGTAGTTTTGCGTAAATCCTATACTAGTACCGCAAGGCGGAAGTCAAAAGTCAAAAGTCAAAAGTCAAAAGAATTGTATTCCAAGCTCTTGCGCCATTTGAAATGGTATGTTTATTTACGCCGCGCTGTACTAGTTAAGTAGGTGTAGAACCACCAAATACATCTTTGTAAGCTTCAGTAGCTTCCATCCCAAAACCTCCAGCTTGGGCATGACGGAGTAGAGATTGAATAATTGGCATGGCAATACTCAAACCAAATAGGGAATTGAAGCCTGCAATTACCACTGGTGCCGACAATATGACTGTAAATTCTGGGAATAGGGCTAACACAGCGACTAAGACCAGAAAAACAATTGGTGTAGCAATACCTGTTGTTTTTGCTGTTGCCAAAATTAAATTTTTATACTCTTCAACAGTAATATCACCCCGGTAAAGATCCAAGGAGTATGAAATTGCTGTCACTGTAACCTGGGTAAGAATGGCTGTTCCCGTAGCAGTAATTCCCAGTCTGGCGATCGCTCCAGAATTGGTGACAATGGAATCTACCGCATTGTAAACCCGAATATAAAATTGTTCACCAACAGTCATGACTTCGGCACCTCGACGGAGATTGTCAACACCCACTTCCCAAAGAATGTTGTCAGCACCATTCGAGCCACCTTGGGAGCGGGGGATAATATGACTACCATGTTTATCCCTGAGGAATTGACGAATCGTGTGTTCGTTAGCCCCAAGTTTTGATGTACCAGGAATTTTCTCAAACAGCTTGATCACATCTGCATCAGAACGGGGTTGATCTGCCACTCGCAGACCAGCACGATACCTTAATCTATTGGCAATTTTGGGCATTTCTTCAGCTAATTGAGCGGCTGTTTTTGGCAAGTTTTGCAATGCATCAACTATTACCAAACCAGAAGCACCAACCCCAACAGCAGTTTCTGCAAATACCTTGCTGACGTTTTGTACAGTTTGAAGACCTTGTAAATTAGTGACTACATTAATACTTGAAGTGGTAATTTCTGTAGTAGTGTTCTTGATGCCATCAACCACTTCATTTATACCATTGGCTGTATTAGTTGCTACTTCTTGAACTTGATCTCTAACCTGAGATGCGAAATTTTGTGCTTGGTTGATGAAATCCATATTCTAGTAAGCTGTTGTTGATAGCAAGAGTGTTTAGTCTAGTTTCTATCTCGCATACTCATAAATACCTCAGCATTAATCACGAACTTACTACCAAGGTTTTTAAAGTTTTAACTATGATGTAATTAATCATGGGTAATGCTTCTAATTACCCATAACCAAGCTTAACGAACTACCGCCTCCGCTTTTTTCGGCTGCAACACATATGGTGTTTCTGCACCTTGGGCGAGATATTCAGCTAGTTGACTTTCAATTTGATCGCGCACAATTTGGCGATATTCGAGAAAATGCTCGTTGTGGGCACAGGCCGCGAGGTAATGCTCGGCAACCTTTGGGTTACGCTTAATGATGCTGAACAAGTGATGCCAGAATTTCCATCTGGTTTCTCGTTTGATTCCTTGTCGCCAAATCACAATCAACAACGCTTTAATCACCACCCACTCTGGCATTTTAGCTGGTGCTTGCCAACTAGGACCACCCATCATTAAAAAACAGCGATAGGTGCGATCTAAGTATTTTACTGGGTCGTATAACGCACAAAAAGCTTCAATATATTCTCTAGCAATATCTTCGAGAGGACGGGTAGCAATGAAGTTCATCAATGTGGTTTGGTTGATATTGCCGTCTTGATTATCTCGTAGTCGCCCTTCTTTTGTTAGACGATGCCACAGCGCAGTGTTTGGTAGCGCTTGCAACATGGCAAAGGTTGTGGAGGGAATTGCTGCTAGTTCGGCAAAACGGACAATGCGATCGCCTGCGCCTGCTTTTTCACCATCAAATCCGATAATAAACCCTGCCATCGGGCGTAATCCAGCTTTGATGATGCTTTGCACCGCCTCAGTCAGTGAACTGCGAGTATTTTGAAACTTCTTCGTCAGCTGCAAACTATCTTCATCTGGTGTCTCAATACCTAAAAACACCGCTGCAAAACCCGACTCCACCATCAACTCCATTAACTCTGGATCTTGTGCTAAATCAATAGAAGCTTCGGTGTCAAAACGGAAAGGATAATTATGCTCTTTCATCCAAACTTTTAACTCTTTTAGCAACAACTTGACATTACGTTTGTTGCCGATAAAATTGTCATCCACCATGAACACACCACGCCGCCAACCCAATTCATAGAGATAATCTAATTCTGCCAAAAGTTGGGCTGGGGTTTTAGTCCGTGGCTTACGTCCATAAAGCACAATAATGTCACAAAATTCGCATTGGAAGGGACAACCACGGGAAAACTGCACAGACATCATGTCATAAGCATCAAGTTCCAGTAAATCAAAGCGGGGTATAGGTGTGTTGGTAACATCTGGTTTTTCTGTGGCGCGAAAAGTACCAGATGTTTCACCTTTTTGAATCGCCTCAATAAACATTGGGAGGGTGATTTCCCCTTCATCTAAAATCAGAAAATCTGCCCCGACATTTTGCACTTCGTGAGGTACAGATGTTGGGTATGGGCCGCCTACAGCAACCAATTTTCCACGTTTTTTTGCTTCTTGAATTTGATCCAGTAGGTCTTGCTTTTGAACAATCATTGCAGAGAATATTACTACATCTGCCCATGCCCATTCTGACTCAGTAACTGGGCGAATGTTGCGATCAACCAGCTTAAATTCCCATTCTTGGGGCAAAATTGCCGCCACTGTTACTAAACCCAAAGGTGGTAACAAAACCTTGCGATTAACTAACTCCAAAATTTTTTCGTATGACCAAAAGGTTTTGGGGAATATCGGGTACACTAGTAAAACTCGCATACAGTATCAATCCTCACACTTTGATTGTGATCCCACTTTAACGAATCTTCAGTAAGTTTAGACGCTGCTTTTCTAGACTTGTTGCAGTTACCTTTCAACCAGTGAAAGTAAAAATACCATTATAGTACTTTTGTATTAGCTAGAAGCATAGCCGAGCAAATTACTTTTATATTCCCCACCTCAACAGTGGGGATTGTATTCTATCATGGTGTGCTGTCACTCAGGTGGTGTAGTTTTAATATCTCACTGATTAATTCACACCTAATGTAGATAGGCAGGAAAAAACCTTCTTCCCTTCTGTATTCCGCCTGATTGCAACGATAATTATTGACGCCAACTTATTTAATATGTTTATCAGAATACGCCAGTTTTTAAATCAATTTTTCAATAAGTCAAGGACAATCAACAACGAACCACTAAATAAAGTGAGTTTGATTGTCATTATTTTGATTGATATTTTTATCCTCATCAATGTTTTTACGGGCTTGGATGATATTAGCAGATGGCATATCAGCCCAAACCAGGCTTATCCTTGTTATGCTGAGTGGCAGGATTACCTGACACAAACCAATAAAGATAAAGACTATGAAATTATTAGGCGATCGCTAACACATAGCATAAACAATCAACCTAGTTTTCAGCAAACCTATCAACAAGTCGAAGCGGGACATCTAGGCAAAGTTTCGGAAACATGCCTGAACTACGCAGCCGACAAAGATAAAATTAAAAACCCTGAAAATCGGCAAATTATCCAAACTATTGATCAGAAACAAACAAAAGTTAATAACCTCGATCAAACTAATCGCCAAATCCGTTCTCAATATGATTCCACACTTTTAGAAAAAATTGCCGGTCAACCTCGTGAGCAATCAATTAATGCAGTTGGTGCGGAAAAAGCCAAACTTGAGTTAGAGCAAAATCAGCGGAATATTTCTATCCTGAAGAAGGAAATTTCTAATCTGAAAACCGAACTGATTACTAAACCAGAAAGTGTTGGTTTTATAGCCTTTCTTCAAGATGATGATAAATTTAAGACAGTTAAAAAAGGTTATCAACAGTCATCCTTTTGGTATCCAAGTATCCAACTAGCTTTTCAATCCCTCTTTCTGATACCGCTAATTTTCATTGCCTTATTAGTTAATAAATTTACTCAAGCAAGAAGATATGGACTGATATCACTGATAAGTTGGCATTTATTGGTCATCTTTTTTATACCGCTGATCCTGAAAATTTTTGAATTTCTGCAAATCGGTGTAGTTTTTCAATTTATTTTCGATATTGTTAGCGCTCTTTTTGGTGGGTTACTTTTCCTCATCAGCTATGTTTATATCTTGATAATTCCACTTGTTGGTTTTGGAATTATCAAATTTATGCAAAAAGTTGTCTTTAATTCTCAAGTCCAAGCAGCTAATAGAATTCAGAAATCTCGCTGTATTCACTGTGCCAAAAAAATTCGACCCCATGACATCTACTGTCCACATTGTGGAACTTATCAATATATTGAATGCCCAAACTGTCACAATGTTACTTACAAACATTTGCCATACTGCAAAGAATGCGGTTCTCCTCAAAATTCTACTAATTAACTCTCATGATTTTCAATAAAATTATTTTATTGGGCTAATAATTCCCTTCTTGATTTCCCTCGCTAGTCTCAATCAATCTGGATTACAACCTTCCCAAAGTGAGCAGCACTTTTAAGATAACTGTAGGCTGCTTTTGCTTGATTAAAAGGGAAAACTCGATCAATAATCGGATTTAATTTATGCTGGGTAATCTTTTGATTCATCACCTCAAACATTTTTCGACTACCGACATAAATACCTTGCACTGTTAAACTCTTGAAAAGTATCGGCAGAGGGTCAATTTCACTCCCTCTTCCTGATAGCACGCCAATCAAGCTAATACGTCCCCCAATGCGAACTGCTTGTAGAGATTTTGTGAGAGTCCCTGCACCACCAACTTCTATCACATGATCTATGCCTATCCGATTAGTTAGTTCGTAGACTTTCTTCTCCCAATCGGGTGTTGTTTTGTAGTTGATCGTCTCGTCAGCACCAAGTTCTTTAGCTCTGGCTAATTTATCATCACTACTAGAAGTAATAATGACTTTAGCGCCGTGGATTTTGGCAAATTGGAGGGCAAATATAGAAACACCGCCTGTACCGAGTAATAATACAGTGTGATCTTCGGTAAGATTGCCTTTTGTTACTAGTCCATGCCAAGCTGTAACGGCTGCACAGGGCAGAGTTGCCGCTTCAATATAGGATAAGTAATCGGGTAAAATTACTAATCCATCTTGGTGCAAGATGACGTATTCAGCCAGCATCCCATCTATTCCGCCTCCCAGATCCGATTTCATTTTCTCTTTGGTTAAAGAGCCAGAAATCCAGTCTTGGAAGAAGATACCAGCGACGCGATCGCCTATTTTCACCCGTGTCACACCTTCTGTGACAGCTACAACTTCCCCCGCGCCATCAGACATGGGAATTAGAGGATATTTCAGCTTAGAACCGTAGATTCCTTCAGCCATCAGCAAGTCACGGTAATTGAGAGATGTGGCTTTAACTTTCACGAGAACTTGCCCTGGTGTAGGTTTGGGTTCAGGGCGATCGACTAATGCTAGTGCTTCAATCCCAGCGTTGCTTTGAATTTCGTAGGCTTTCACGGCTAGAAACATTTATATCTTGATTTTCCTAGCACTAGGTTATACCAAGTTGCAGTGAGATACCCGACTTCCTCGAGGAAGTCAGGTATCTTGGGAGATAACGACTACTTATACCGATTTGAAAAAAGAATACAACAAATACATTCGTAGATACTGTCTTGATTCTTCAAGACAGTATCTACAGGCTTTGCAATTTAAAACTGTACTTCACTGATCTCAAAACCGCTATGACTGCCAACTTCCTAGACGCATAAAACATCAATGATTATCCCCCATTCCCCATGCCCCATTCCCTATGACCATTGCCAAGCTCTACAATACTCCCAGATTATTTTTAATAGTTGATCATCTGTAATGACTCATTCTACGGATATTGCCACTTTAGCGCGCTGGATGGCATCTGATTTTAGCAATCAAGCACAAGCTTTTGAAAACCCTCCTTTTTATGCCCATATTCGCGTGTGTATGCGTCCCCTTCCCTTGGAAGTGTTATCAGGGGTTAGTTTTTTTGTTGAACAAGCTTATGACTATGACCTCAATGACCCCTATCGCGTGAGAGTATTGAAGTTGTTTAACGCAGGCGATCGCATCCAAATCGAAAACTACACTGTTAAGGAAGAAAAAAATTTCTACGGCGCATCTCGTAACCTCGAACGCCTCAAAACCTTAAACGCTGATTATTTAGAAAAGTTACCAGGCTGCAACATGATTGTAGAGTGGACTGGTAACAGTTTTAAAGGCACTGTGGAGCCAGGAAAAGGCTGCATCGTCTTTCGCAAAGGGCAAAAAACCTATCTAGATAGCGAGTTTGAAATTGACGAAGATAAATTCATCAGCCTCGATCGGGGACGGGATTTAGATACTGATGCACATATCTGGGGATCTGTCGCTGGGCCTTTTCACTTTGTCCGGTGGGGTAGTTTTGCTGATGAAGTGAAAACAGTTATCAGTTAACAGTTATCAGTTATCAGTGTATTAAGAGCTAGGTAGAAACCCCACCCCTTGTGGATGGCTTGCCTATTGCCTTTCATTGATAACTGATAACTGTTGACCTATCAACTTATTGCCGCTAAGATTCTAAGTTAGGTAGTGAAATATTAAAATTATGTCTACTCAGCAGCCATCTCTACGACTAACTTCTAGCCTTTCATTAGGTCTAGGGCTGCTACTATGCCTAGAAAGCAAATAGCTTTGGCATCATAATCAAGTTTTTCTCAGTTAAATAACTATCTGCATCCTGCCAAGAATGGAGCGATCGCAGATTAAATCAGTTAACTATCAACTCAATCAGGAGATTTTTATGCGATCGCATTTATTGCTAGAGGCATTGCTGCGACTACTTGTGGTATGTCAGGTTTGGCAACCTGGCAACCCTATTGTTTTCAACAACTCTCGTGCCACAACGCCTCATCACTATCAACCAAATCGACATCAAAGGACATCACGACAGTGTTAAATAATCCCGCCACAAAATATCGCCAGTTTCACCCCATTAATTTCCCTGAACGTACTTGGCCGACTAAAACAATTACTCATCCTCCCATCTGGTTGAGTACTGATTTACGAGATGGTAACCAAGCATTGATGGAACCGATGAATGGCGATCGCAAATTACGCATGTTCAATCTGTTAGTCAATATTGGCTGCAAAGAAATTGAAATCGCTTTCCCATCCGCTTCACAAACCGATTTCGATTTTGTGCGAAATTTAATTGCACAACAGTTAATTCCTGACGATGTCACCATCCAAGTCTTGACACCAGCTAGAGAACACTTGATCCGTCGCACCTTTGAGGCTTTACAAGGTGCTAAACGGGCGATCGTGCATTTGTATAATGCCACTTCCCCAGTATTTCGGCGGACAGTTTTTGGCTTGGATCGTCTGCAAACAATTAATCTGGCTATTGATGCTGCTAAATTATTTAATGAGTTGGCAGCAGCACAACCAAATACAAATTGGCAATTTCAATATTCACCGGAAACCTTTACAGCCACCGAATTGGACTTCGCCAAGGAAATTTGTAACGCTGTCTTGGAAGTTTGGCAACCAACACCCCAGCAAAAAGCCATTATCAATCTGCCTGCAACTGTGGAAGTCGCTACCCCCAATGTATTTGCCGATCAAGTCGAGTGGATGCACAACAATTTGCAATTTAGAGATAGCTTGATTTTGAGTGTGCATACACATAACGATCGCGGTTGTGCGATCGCCTCTGCAGAACTTGCCCAAATGGCAGGCGCACAAAGGGTTGAGGGTTGTTTGTTTGGCAATGGCGAACGCACTGGTAATGTTGATTTAGTCACCTTGGCATTGAATCTCTACACCCAAGGTATCCACCCTGGTTTGGATTTTTCCCACATCAACGAAGTCGCCAGCATAGTTGAAGATTGTACACAGTTGCCAATTCACCCACGTCATCCATACGTCGGTGATCTGGTGTTCACAGCTTTTTCCGGTTCCCATCAAGATGCAATTAAAAAAGGATTTGCGGCACAGTCAACTAATGACTTCTGGGAAATTCCTTATTTACCCCTAGATCCTAAAGATGTTGGACGTAGCTATGAATCAGTGGTACGAGTGAATAGTCAATCTGGTAAAGGCGGCATTGCCTTTCTGCTGGAACAAGACTACAATTTGGTGTTACCCCGACAGTTGCAGATCGAGTTTAGTCAGATTGTCCAACGAGTTATGGATATCAGCGGCAAGGAAATGTCATCACAAGACTTGTGGCAATTGTTTGAGCAAGAGTATTTACAACCAGAGAAACCACTCAAGTACATTTCCCATCAGTTATTGCAAACCGATGATCACAGTCAAATTCAACGTCTTTGGGTAACATTACAACTGAATGAACAAGCGATCGCAATTTGTGGACAAGGAAATGGCCCTATTGATGCTTTTGTGAATGCCTTGGGTTTGAATCTGCAAATTCACCATTATGAAGAACATTCCCGCAATTGTGGCAGCAATGCTGATGCCGTTGCCTATGTTGAGATTGCAGGTAATCTTGTGCAACAGCCATTACACGGAATCGGTATTCATAGCAATATAGTGACTGCATCGCTGATCGCAATTCTCAACGCTGTTAACCGAACCTGGAAGTTAATAGATGCAGAGGCTCAAGCCAAACTAGTCCAAAGTTTAGCTCAGAGAGAAGCTGTGTTTACTCAATGAAAAGTGCTGAGTTCCGAGTGCTGAGTGCTGAGTTAAAAAGACCACCCACGTCCCTTGCGCGTCTCCGACAGGAGAGGGGTGGGGTATCAACCAACTCCTGTATTAAAAGATTCCGCTTGACATCGGGCGGGGCTTTTACCATAGTGCAAAAGTATTGAGTATTCAATCTTCTTTACTCAGCACTCAGCACTCAGTACTCAGTACTGAGTGTTGTAAAATATTTCACCCAACTCAATACCTTGGATGAGGGACTTCCAGAAAATAAATTATCCAATTTATTCAGATTTTATTTTTCTGACTCCCCCTGCTTACGGAGCGATTGGTTATTTTTTTATTTGGAAGTTCCTTAGAGTCCCTCGGCTTGCTGTTAAAGGTTAACAGCAAGCCACATTTCCTGGTGCGTTATCCGTTGATTGTAAGTAAGTCGGCACAATAAAAGCGAACCGTGTGAAGAAACCTAAACAAGGCTCAAACCTTATTGCTTTATCCCAGCGACAATTATTTACGCCGATTTACTTAGTTGTAATTGGTACATATGGTTAAACAAATTCCAGCAATATTCTTCTGGTAGGCCGCAGGTGACAGCACCTCGCAACACAATGTTAAAGTACCAATCATTTGGTGCGACTTCCTCTGCAAGTTTGTTTACTACTACATATGTGCGAACATTTTTATATATTCGGTCTTGGCAATGAATATCTACTAATTCTTGACTATAGACGCTTTGGGAAACACCTTCACGTATATCTAGGCGATCGCTCAATCGCCAGGGTAACTGATATAGCACACCTTTAACACTGGCTTTGGCATCTTTCACCACATCCAAAACACCGCATTGACGAGTAGGTGAATAGAGATAAAACCCCAATCGATAGCCTTTAAGTATGCCAGTATCAACGACATAAGGGTGAGTATGCTCACCTAGCGATCGCTTCAAATCCACTGGACACATACAAGATCCATAGGCAAAATAGTAGAACATCGGCTCTTCTTGTTGCCTTGGTTGCAGTTTCGACTCTAGCTTTGCCGGATCATAAGATTGCACCCAATTATGGTGTAAGTGTCCAATATGATTGCTCATTATTTCTAGAAGTATTCACCATAAATAAAAGTTTACCATCAAAAACAAAAATATACAACTGTAATCCGATAGATAAATCGTAGTTTTAATTTATACTGAATTTTAATAAAAAAATACCTCTTTAATCCACAGTCTACACACAAGCGATCAAATTACCCAAATTTTCAACGTAGTCCTGGAACAGCAAGACTAAACTACATCAAATACTACGTTTGTTGCGAATATTGCGAGTTGACAATCAGATTATGATCAGCTACTATATTTGTAGTACATGTGTAGCTAAAAGTAACACTAAACTGCTCAAAAAAGGCATAAGACTATGCGACTGAAAAGATGGGAATCACCCCGCCGAGAAGGCAGGAATGACAAAGGCAAAGGCGGTTCAGCGAGAAAGCGACAACTCAAAAAGCAAAGGCAAATGCTCCGGCAAAAACTCAAAGAAGCTAACAAAGCAGACAATAACAAAAATAATCGACAGGGGGAAGAAAAGCAAATCTTCCCCCTATTTTTTGCGCTTTCATATTATAAGCAAAAAAAGCACAGCATGATTATTTAAGTACACCGTAATTTCTGTGGTAATTGATAAGTTTGAATTCCCATAAGTATTTAATAGAGATTTTGACAAAACATTTAATTCTACACAAAATATTTCTCCAAAAAATCTATACATAACTAGATATAGCAAAGTTATTATGGTTGCATGAACTAATTAAAAATAAATTATGAAGTAAAAATAAATTTTGCTCTGCATAATGTAAAAGCCTTTGATTTAAACCGTAAACTAATATACGGTGGCAGGTAAATGGTAGGAATAGGCAGAGTAGCTGAAAGTTGACTGACAAAGGGATAGAATCTTCATATGTGCATGTCACCCCATGCTGTAGCGGTTTTCCGATCAGTGAGGTACAGTTTTAAATCGCCAAGCCTGTAGGGGCGGGGTTTTCCCGCCCTTGATCGTATTGCATCAGACAGAGAACCGCTATAAAAGCCTGGAAAAAGTCACTTGATGTTGATAATGCACTAAGCAATCAATAGGATTTTTGTATTTGATACAAGGAGCGTCTATGGTGGGAAGAGTGTTTCTACCTACTAAAAAAGTGCTTGATTTTCCCATTACTGCCTTAGGCTTTAACGAACAGATACAAACAATAATGAAGTGGGCGATCGCTAAAGAAAGTAAAGCTGTATGTGTAGCTAATGTGCATATGTTAATGGAGGCTCATTGGCATCCAGAGTTTGCTAGTGTATTATGCAATGCAGACCTAGTTACTCCTGATGGAATGCCTCTAGTTTGGATGATGCGCCGACTAGGAGCGCATTACCAAGATCGTGTCGCCGGAATGGATATTTTCCTCGCATTGTGTCAGCTAATGCAAACACAAAATATCAGTATTTCTTTTGTAGGTTCCCAAACCGAAATTCTGTCTAAAATGCGAAAAAGGCTAGAGCAAGAATTCCCGCAACTGCAAATAGCAGTCATGGAACCCCTACCCTTTCATCCCCTAACAGAAACAGAAGACACAGATTTAATTAGCAAGATTAACTCAAGTGGCGCTGGTATAGTTTTGGTATCTCTGGGGTGTCCAAAACAAGAGCATTGGATGGCTCAACACAGAGGAAAAATTCAAGCAGTCATGATTGGATTGGGTGGAGTTTTCCCTGTTTACGCAGGAATTCAAAAACGCGCACCCCGTATAGTTCGAGACTTAGGTTTGGAATGGTTGTATCGCTGGATTCAAGAGCCACGCCGACTCTGGCGGCGCTATATAAAGACGATACCCCCCTTTATTTGGCTAGCTAGCAAACAATTGCTGTCATCAAGTCGTCTTGCAGGAGTTTTCTTGCAAGAAACTGGAGATTGAAGGAGTTTTGTCGGAACTATTCTGGATAGAGACAAATCAATATCATCTTCTAGACAGATGATCTAGTTACTGAAAAAGCCGACTATATTTTATAGACTATCCACTTTGTCAGTAAACAGTTATCAGGTTTGTCGGTGTAGGTAAAAAATACCACTAACACCTGACTGAAAACTGTTAATTTGAGATTGTTTGTAAGTTAAGGGTTCTGTGTTTCTTTTCTTTTTTATCAAACTTGAGAATTTTTCAATGTGTTCAAAGCATAGTTGAAAAGTGTTTTCAGCGAC
Source organism: Calothrix sp. PCC 7507 (assembly GCF_000316575.1). Taxonomy (GTDB): domain Bacteria; phylum Cyanobacteriota; class Cyanobacteriia; order Cyanobacteriales; family Nostocaceae; genus Fortiea. Next base: position 4,641,272 of record NC_019682.1, read on the forward strand.
TCTGCTTTTTGCAAGTTTGATCAGAAAGAATCTGCTCTCCGATCAAGAGGTACTTCATGAGAGACAGGTATACAGTTGGGAAATTGATAGTAACCCTATCTAGCAAACAGTTCAAAAAATTAGCTAATTTCTCACAAGAATTATCTCAATTTAATCCCACGATCAGGCTAAAAATATAGGTCAGACAGGATTTGATCTAGGGATAAATTTCTGAGCTAGTTTGTCGTTATTGAGTTGATATTGACTTATCAGCTTAAATTTAGGCTGAATTCATGAAAAATCTCTATTCTAGTGGTGAAAAAAATCAGTATTTCTGCACCGATCATCTGAAGAAGGATCTAAAAAATCGTTCAATCCGGGGTGGTGCAGTCACAATGATTGCCCAAGTTTTTAAATTCAGCTTGAATTTAATATCTAATGTAGTGTTAGCTCGATTGTTGACACCGCAAGATTACGGAATAGTAGGTATGGTGACTGCCATTACTGGGTTTGTCACACTGTTCAAAGACTTAGGGTTATCAACTGCAACTGTCCAGAAAGAAGAGATTAATCACCAGCAAGTTAGTACTCTATTTTGGGTGAATATAGCTCTGAGCGTTGCTACTGCATTCATTACTGTGGCGATCGCACCGGTGCTGGCCTGGTTTTATGACCAACCCCGTTTGCTGGGGATTACTCTAGCGCTAGCAAGTGGATTCATTATTAGTGGATTTGGCGTGCAACACACAGCGTTGCTCAATCGCCAGATGCAATACAAAGCGCTGATGTTCAATGATCTTCTCTCGATGGCGCTGGGGATTGTGGCGGCGATCGCTGCAGCTTTGTTTGGTCTAGGCTATTGGGCATTAGTAATTATGCTACTGGTTTGTGCAGTTGTAAATACTGTAGGAGTTTGGATGAGCTGCGATTGGCGGCCAAGTCTTCCTGTAGGGCGATCGGGGATAGGCTCAATGCTGGCTTTTGGTGGTCATCTGACAGGCTTTGGTACGATTAACTATTTTGCTCGCAACCTCGACAACATTCTCATCGGGAGATATTGGGGTGCTGAACAATTGGGTTTATATGCTAAGGCTTATCAATTGCTACTACTACCGCTTACCCAGATTAGTACACCGATCGCACGTGTTGCTATTCCCACTTTGAGTAGAGTACAACAGGAACCGCAACAATTTCGCTACTACTATCTCAAAGCGATCGCCATAGTAGCCTTTTTGACTATGCCGACAGTCACTTTTCTGGTAATTGTCTCAGAAGAGATGATTGAATTACTGCTTGGTTCTCAATGGAATGGAACCGCAGAACTCTTTCGAGTTTTAAGCATATCTGCATTGGTTCAACCTATTTGTCACACCACTGCTTGGCTGTATGTCTCCACTGGTCGAGCTGATCGAATGTTCAAATGGGGTCTATTCTCTTCATCCTTAGTTGTGACATCATTTTTTGTCGGTTTACCACATCAAGCATCTGGAGTTGCTTTAGCCTACGCCATAGCAATGCTTTTACAGACTGTTCCTTGCATTTACTTTGCTATCCAAGGCACAGCTATCACCATGCTGGATGTATTGCAGACCATCCAACCAACATTCGTATCGTCCGTAGTCGCGAGTGCGATCGTCTTCGCTATCAAGATAATCATCAACGCCAGCCTGCCAATCTGGATCACAGTAATTATCTATTCTGTGGTGATGACCATAGTTTATCTCTTACTAATGTTCTATGTATTTGGTAAAAAATCTTTCTACTTAGGTCTTTTACGCAATTTTCAAAAATGAAATTTATCGCTAGTAACTTTAGTTAATAGTAAAGTGCCAAAACTCGGATGTGATGGGACTACTAAGTGCATTTCAAAAATAAAATTATTTGCTTATTTGATTGATATCATTGTGGTAATGGTAAATGGAAAATAATACATCACTGACAATTCTTGTTAATAGCACAGATAGTTATGACGATTGTTGGCAGCCTTTCTTTAAGCTTTTTTCTATCTACTGGACGAATTGTCCATATCCAATAGTTCTAAATACAAATAGAAAAACTTTCGCTTATCCAGGTTTAAATATTAAATGCTCTCAAGTAGGAATTGATGAATCAGGAAAAAGATTGAATTGGAGTGATCGCCTGATTCTCTGTCTAAATCAAATTAAGACAAAATACATACTTTATTTACAAGAAGACTACTTTCTCAACAATTACGTCAATTTTGGGATAATCAATGATTTTCTGCAAATTATGGAGCGAGAAGGTTATTCTCATATCCGAATTATGGAAATATTAAGTAATAAAAATGGGTTTTATGAAGATTCATCTAAATATCCTTTACTTTGGAAATTGGCTCAAAAATGCAACTATCGCCTGAGTTTGCAAGCAGGGCTTTGGGTAAAACATAGATTACTATTTTATCTGAAACCAAATGAGTCTGGATCGGAATTTGAGCGTTGGGGTTCCATCAGAGCCAACAAAAAACCAGACACATTTTATTGTCAAAATATCGACTATTTTAATCGAAAAGAGAAATTTATTTACCCTTACTATGCGACGGGAATTACTCAAGGAAAGTGGGTAGAAGCTGCTGTAGTTAATTTGTTTAAAACACATGAGATAGATGTTGACTACTCAAATAGAGGTTTTTGTCAGCCGAGACAACAACAGCTAATACTACAAAAAATGAGAACAAAAAGTCGGAAGTTATTCATTAAATTATTATCTGAGATATGAGTTGTGGTTTTCTTGGTTGACAGTTAACACAATGGAATAGGTAAATCCAAGGTCAATTAGCTGATTAATTTTAAATAGGAGTAGTTAATTAATGAAAGTGCTTGTGTCAGCCTATGCATGTAGACCAGATATGGGTTCTGAACCGGGACTAGGTTGGAACACAATTCAGGAACTAGCAAAAAAGCATCAAGTCTGGGTGCTAACTCGTGAAGATAATCGTCTATTTATTGACGCTGAAATCAAGAAAAAATCAATACCTAGACTAGAATTTATTTATTCTGATTTACCTGGTATTAAGTGGGGAGAAATTGGTTTTATAACTAGACATCTACATTACTACTTGTGGCAAATACAAGCATATTTTGTAGGACGCCAATTACATCAAGCAATTGGCTTTGAGACGCTACATCATGTTACTTACGGCACTTATACTTACCCTAGTTTTCTCTCTTTATTACCCGTTCCCTTTATTTGGGGGCCAGTTGGGGGTGGAGAATCTGCACCGTATGCTTTCTGGCAAGACTTCAATCTTCGTGGCAAAATTTATGAGATGCTACGAAGCTGGATTCGTTGGTGCAAAGAATATGATCCATTTTTGCGCTTAACTGCCAAGAAAAGTATTTTAGCCTGGGGAACAACTCAAGATACAGCAGGAAAATTGCAAAAACTTGGTGCGGTGAATGTGCGAATCTTTTCTGCTGTTGGTTTATCCCAGTCTGAAATAGCAAAACTTTCTCAGTTTCCCATACCGGATATCTTACCAGTTAAATTTTTTAGTATCGGCAGACTATTACATTGGAAAGGATTTCATTTAGGTTTGAGAGCGTTCGCCCAAGCAGCCATACCTAATAGTGAATACTGGATTCTTGGGGACGGGCCAGAACGCCAACATCTGCAAACTCTTACTAAAAAACTAGGTATTTCTGAACAAATTAAGTTTTGGGGTCAACTCCCAAGAGAGCAAATCTTTCAACTCTTAGGGGAGTCTCATATCTTGGTTCATCCCAGTCTACATGAGTCGGGAGGATTCGTTTGTATGGAAGCAATGGCTGCAGGTCGCCCAGTGATTTGCTTGGATTTGGGGGGACCGGCTTTGCAAGTGACAGAAGATACAGGCTTCAAGATTCCGGCTCATACTCCGGAACAAACAGTGTGTGACTTAGCTAAGGCGATGACTCGTTTGGCTTTGGACGCAGATTTGCGCCGACAGATGGGACAAGCTGGTCAAAAGTTGGCTAGGGAGAACTTTGCTTGGGAAGTTAAGGGTCAGCTTTTAGCTCAATTTTATGAAGAGATTCTGAGACCAATAAAAAAAGAATACGACAGATGGAATGAGCAAAAGCTTATACAGTAGCTCTCTGACAATCCAAAATCTGTCTTTGAAAGTTCTGTTCGCTCTTAGCGTTGGCGAAGCCATCGCCGGAAGCCAGCGCTCAGACTTTCCGTAAAATCTAAAATGGTACGAGTTCCTCATGCGGATATTAAGTATACATAACAACTATCAGATTCGTGGTGGTGAAGACGAATCTTGCGAGGCGGAAGAGAGCCTGTTACGGGAAATGGGTCACGAAGTTGATGTCTATAAAGAACACAACGATCGCATAGCAACAATTTCTCAGGTATCGATCGCCCTGAGAACCGTCTGGTCAACGGAGTCTTACAACATTGTTAAACACAAACTTAGGCGATCGCATTGTCATCTTGTCCACATCCAGAATTTTTTCCCGTTAATTTCACCATCTGTCTACTATGCAGCCAAGTCTGCAGGCTTACCTGTAGTCCAGACACTGCGAAATTACCGTCTTCTCTGTCCCAATGGCTTATTTTTTCGTGATGGAGAGGTTTGTGAGGATTGCTTAGGGAAGTCTGTTCCTCTTCCTGGGGTTTTACATGGCTGCTATCGTCAACATCATTTAGCAACCACAGCTGTAGCCAGCATGTTAACTTTACACCGTCTCATGCACACTTGGACAGAAATGGTAGATTTTTATATCACCTTAACTGAGTTTGCACGGCAGAAGTTGATTGCAGGTGGTTTACCCGCAAAAAAAATTGTCGTTAAGCCTAACTTTGTACATCCTGACCCTGGTGTAGGTCAAGGTTCCGGTGGCTATGCTCTATTTGTCGGTAGACTTTCCACAGAAAAAGGACTAGACACCTTACTTGCGGCTTGGGAACATTTAGATGGAAAAGTTCCCTTGAAAATTGTCGGGGATGGTCCCTTGGCGGCTCAGGTAATTGCATCAGTAAATCGACTACCCAATGTGGAATGGCTGGGGCGCAGATCGATGTCAGAGGTATATAATCTCATGGGAGAGGCGATGTTTGTCATCTTTCCTTCCAAGTGGTATGAAACCTTTGGTCGGGTAGCAGTTGAAGCATTTGCTAAAGGTACTCCCGTAATTGCTGCCAATATTGGAGCGATCGCCGAATTAGTAGAATCTGGTCGTACAGGCTTACATTTTACACCTGGCGACTCAGAAGATTTAACAGCCAAGGTGTTATGGGCTATAGCAAATCCAGCCTTACTTCATCAGATGCGCCAAGAAGCCAGATCTGAGTTTGAACTGAAGTACACAGCACAACAAAACTACCAGCAAATCATGGCTATTTATCAACTAGTTGCTTGTACTTCATAGCATTAATTTTAGGCTATTTTAATCAACACTTTAATGCGATATATAGGACTACGATTTGATTTTTGAACAGATACGTAGTGGCGTGACAAGGCTAAAATGGGGCAAAAAAAATTGTAGCTAGTAGGTTGGGTGGAGGCTTTGCGTAACCCAACATTCTGATATATAGGCATCCGGTTTGATTATTGAAAAAATTCCGTACAATTTAATCTTAAGTGTAGGGTGGGCAATGCCCACCAAAACCATGACATGGTGGGCATTGCCCACCCTACTTGGATTGCCAAATTCAAGGATGAATCCTATATATCCAGATAAATAATTTCATAATTTTCATACCCAATTATCACAGGCAAAATATCAGATGCTAGGAGACAGAAGTCATTCATTTATTACTCATCCAAAAAAAACTTTCCTAGGTGATAAATTTCTAGTTTGGCATAGCTGGATGCTCTTAGGTTACGCCCTTTGTGGCAGAGGGTTTTCGTATTTTGGTATTGCTCCTGCTTACATTGGTGAAATTACCCTGATTTTTGGGTTAGTAACTTTAAGCATTAACAAATCAATTCTGAAAATTATTAAACTACCTCAAACATGGTTTTTGATACTTTTCATGCTGTGGTGTTCCATCAATACAATACCTTATTTCTCCAAATATGGCTTATATACTTTCCGAGATGCGGCAATTTGGTATTATAGTTTCTTTGCTTTAATAGTCGCTACTCTACTAGTTGGTAGACCACAGCGATTACTATTTATGGTTGAGCAATATAAAATTTTTAGCAAGATTTTTATAATTATTATTCCTGTTTTATGGGTAGTATCAAAAGGAGTACAATTGCCCATCATGCCAGGTTCAAGAGATATAGAGATAATTACTCTTAAACCCGCTGATACATTAACTCATTTATCGGCGATCGCTACTTTTTTTATCAGTTCAAATTTACTACAATTTAAACCTATATTGTTTATATTAATGTTTTTAATTAACTTGGGAGTTGTCATTATAAATGCCAACCGTGCAGGCTCACTCGCATTTTTGAATGTTTTCACCTTATTAAGTATTACTAATTATCGAAAAAGTAAGATTTGGCAAATAATGTCTTTTGTACTATTTATAATCTTGTTGTGCTTCATTATCAATCCCGAATTATTTCAGCCTTTAATTACCAAAATAAATAGTATTTTTATTGATAATAAAGAAAGACAGGGAACAAAAACTTTTCGTTTAGCGTGGTGGAATTATATTATTAACTACACTTTTTTTGGAGACTATTTCTGGACAGGCAAAGGTTTCGGTATAAATTTGGCAACTGATTCTGGTTTTGATCCTCTAGGTGATGGTTTTGTTCGCAGCCCACACAATGGACATATAACAATCCTCGCACGTACCGGTGTTCCGGGTTTAGTTCTATGGTTGTTAGTTCAACTTAGTTGGGCTGGAGGCATACTGTTCAAATATTATCAATGTAGAGTCCAGAAGCAATTAAAATGGGCGGGTATATTTCTGACCCTTCTCACTTATTGGGTAGCAGCTATGACTGTAACAACATTTGAGGTAGTGATTGAAGGACCAACAGGTGGTATTTGGATATGGACAATGTATGGTGTAGGTCTAGCAGCAATGAAAATTTATCAGCGTTATCCTCAAATTTTATATTGAATAAAAACTATAGCAGTCCGCTTTGATTTTTGAACTACAGGTAGGGGAGCCACTGCTCGACTAGAGTTTCCCGGCTTAAAGGAGCCAGCCTGGGCGGGTTTCCCGACTTGAGCGGACTGGCGTCAAGTGGTGTTGGGCATTGCCCACCCTACAATTCTACAATTCTTCTTAACTAGTGGTCTGTCCCATTAATTTTGCTGATCTGCTAGATTCCCGACTTCTTAAAGAAGTCGGGAATCTGAACACCACAAACCTCTCAGAACTTATGAAATAGACTACTGATAGCGAATGAAATGGAGAACATCACGAACAACGCTATAGCCAGCTAAATCCCAAAGTAAGTAGGCAAGAAAGCCAATCATTGCGAAGCGACCGTTCCAAATTTCCGCTTGAGGAGTCCAGCCGAATAGGAAAGCATTACGGTCTAAATTGTTATATTCTGGAACAATTGGGGGTAAATCCTTAGAAGTGCGAGGTTGCATTTTTTTGTCCTGAATAATTTGATTTGCTCCTTAAATTTAGCTATTCCTTAGCAAACTGATTTCCGCCTGTAGATACAAACTAAAAGCACTACTTGTGGACGGTAATCAGAAGCCTATTGATGCCAATAAATCCACCTCCAGGGGGTGATAAACAATTCAAAATTCAAAATTGCAGATAGTTTATCGGGTGCTTTTAATTTGCATTTGCAGCAATTCTTCGGAAAATTATCGGAAAATTATGCAGTTTCGTTGCCAAAGTTCTACCTAACGCTAGATGAGCGTATCAAACTTTAGAGAGATGCTTTAAGCGCCTAAATTCCACGATTCTGAGAGCAGTAAGAGGTAGGTATTGTCACAAATACAAAGTTGCTACTTGCTTAATTTTTAATTTCCTCACATTTAGGCTTATAGAAAGGAAATACCATGTTTCAGAGTATGGAAAATATGCTGGGGCTTGCACAGTTGCCAGTAGAGACATCAACACTTACACCAACGCAAGCATCAGCTCTCATTTCTGGGCCGCGTTTCTTTGTTGCTTTAATCTCAGGTGTGATTTTGGCGTTTGCTTTCCAATTAGTATTGACAAATCTCTCCTTTGCTGCTGGTATTTCTTACCTGGGGCGTTCATCTAACTCAGATGCAGAGACTGAGGAAGGGGGAAGTTTAGGCGGTACGATTCGCAAAATTGGTACAGCACTGGGGATGTGGACATTAGTCTCGGTGACAGTTGCTTTATTAATTGCTTCTTTCCTCGCCGTCAAACTAAGCCTTGTGATTTTAGACCCAAGATTAGGAGCAATTTTGGGGTTGGTGATTTGGGGTGCATACTTCTTGTTGCTCGTGTGGTTTAGTTCTACGACTGTAGGGTCTTTAATTGGCTCAGTATTTCACAGCGCCACTTCTGGTTTTCAAGCAATTATGGGAACCGCTACCGCCGCACTAGGGGCAAAAGCTGTTAATAATCAAGTGGTAGCGACAGCTGAAGCCGCCGCCGCCGCTGTGCGTCGAGAATTCGGTAGTGTTATGGACCCAGTTAGTATTAAAGAGAACATAGAGGATTACATAGATAAGCTACGTCCCCCAGAGTTGGATATATCCAAGATTCGCGGTGACTTTGAAAAGTTACTCAACGATCCACAATTTAAAGCCATCGCCAGCAGTCCAGAACTCCGCAACATCGATCGCCAGCGGTTTATCAATTTGGTGAGCGATCGCACCGACCTTTCTAAACGTGATGTTAACCGCATCTCGGATACGCTGTATAAACTGTGGCAGCAAGTAGTGAGTGAGCAAGAACCTAGCCAAGACAAATTTGGTGAGTTAGTTAACTATTTGAAATCTCTACCACCAGGACAAGCTAAAACGGATGAACTCAACACCAAACTGGAGAGGTTAATCGCCGAAACACGCACCTCTAAGGACACTAACCAAAAGATACCAGGCCCAATTCAGCAAGGATTATCAGCGCTGACGGGGATTGTTTTGGGAAGGACGGATCTTTCGGATTTGGATGTGGAAAAAATTTGGCGATCGCTATCTACAGCCAAAGATCAGGTGACTGAAAAAGCTGGTCAGATGGGGTTACTCACTTCATCACAACCCTATAGCCCAATTCGCGCCGATGTCGAAAACTACCTGCATAATACTTATGCTTGGCAATTGAGTCCAGAAAGAATTACCCAGGAATTTCGTGATGTCATCTACGATCCGGCGGCGAACCCTGGATTAGTGCGACGGGAATTAGAGGGACTGGAACGCAAAAATTTTGTCAATCTCCTCCAACAGCGGGGATTGCTGACTCAAGAACAAATCCAGCGAATTGCAGATCAGCTAGAATCTGTCCGCCAAGAAGTGCTAGTGACAGTCATATCCATCGAAGAAAGGGAGATATTACAAGACTTACAACGGCGAGTAGAAAGTTATTTGCTCGTTAGTAGTAAAGCCGATTTGACTCCAGAAGGGATGGAGCGCAATTTCAAACCGTTGTTGTCCGATGCAGATGCTGATTATGAAATCCAATCCCGGCGACTCGCACAATTTGACCGCCAGGAACTACGGAAGATTCTGTGGGAACGCAACGACATTCAGCCAGAAGAAATAGAAATAATTCTGGATGATTTAGAAAAACAACGCGATCGCGTCTTGGTAGAATCTCAAGGGCTGGCAGAACAAGCAAAATATCAAGCAGAGTCCCTGTGGTTGAATGTCGAGTCATATCTGCGGAACACTGGGAAAGGGGAATTAAACCCTGATGCAATCCGTGCTGATCTCAAACGCCTGTTAGCAGATCCCCAAGGTGGCGCTATCGCAATTCGGGCGCGGTTGTCTCGCTTTGACCGCGACACCTTAGTCAAGTTGTTGAGTCAGCGGGATGATGTGAGCGAATATCAAGCTAATCAAATTATCGATACTGTTGAGGAATCATGGCATGATATCCGCCATGCACCGCAAGCATTAGCACAGAAAGCTAAGGATCAATATGACTCTGTTACTACCAGCATCGCAGATTACCTGCGGGCAACAGGTAAAGCAGAACTCAACCCTGAAGGTATTCAACGGGATTTAAACAGACTGTTTGAAAACCCGAAAGATGGAGCTGTGGCTCTGCGTCGTCGGTTGTCACACATAGACAGAGACACCCTAGTGAAACTGCTGAGTCAACGTCAAGACTTGAGTGAACAGCAAGTCAACGAGATTATTGATTCCGTACAAACTTCAATTCGGAGCTTTGTCGGCGCTCCTCGTCGTCTAGCTACTAGAACCCAGCAAAGAATGGAAACCTTCAAGGGTTATCTGGAGGAGTATTTGCGGCAAACTGGTAAAGAAGAACTCAACCCTGAAGGTATTAAACGCGACCTACAACTGTTATTGCATGATCCGCGAGTGGGAGTAGAAAGTTTGAGCGATCGCCTTTCCCATTTTGACCGTTCGACAATTATCGCTCTGCTGAAAATTCGAGAAGATATTTCTGATGAGGAAGCAGCACGAATTGCCGATAACATCGTTTCAGTACAGGAGCAATTTGTCGAACAAATACGCAACATCCAACGCCAAATTCAAGACGCAGTTGAGGGAGTTTTTGCCCGCATCCGTAACTATCTCAATTCCTTAGATCGCCCAGAACTCAACTATGATGGCATTAAGCACGATGTCCGTCAGTTGTTTGCAGATCCTCAAGCGGGATTTGATGCATTGCGCGATCGCCTATCTTCCTTTGACCGCGATACCCTAGTAGCAGTCATCAGTTCCCGTGAGGATATCTCTGAGGAAGATGCCAACCGCATTATTGACCAAATTGAACGCGCCCGCAACACCGTATTGGAACGAGCAGAACGCCTACAACATGAAGCGCAACGCCGTCTAGAACAGATGAAGCACCAGGCACAGCGTCAAGCAGAAGAAACCCGTAAAGCCGCAGCTACAGCCGCTTGGTGGTTGTTTGCGACAGCCGTTGTCTCGGCAATTTTCTCAGCCTTAGGTGGAGCAAGTGCTGTGATTGTGTAGCTTGACCTTACTCAGTTCTGAGTTCTGAGGAAACCCAGGGCGGGGAAACCCAGGGCGGGGAAACCCCGCCCCTACAATTTATCCTATATATCTGTTGAATTTTAACTAAAAGTTCCTGCCGTCTCACTCACAACTTTTACAGATTCCGGCTCAATTGTATTTATCTGAATAAATTCACCTGCCCGCCAACTATCTGCTATATCCTTAATAAAACTGGCAAGAGGAATGGCAATTAATAAACCTAAAACTCCTCCCAATTTAGCTCCTATCAATAAAGAAACTACTACCCACACAGGATTTAAGCCAGTCAAATTACCCAAAATGCGGGGTGCGACAAAATTAGCATTCACTTGGTCAATTGCTACAGCTACACCTAAAACCTCGACCCCTAACCAAAAGTTTTGCAACGCCACTAAAGAACTGACTATGGCGATACCTATTCCTGTACCAAAAGGGAAAAGAGAAAACAAGCCAATCCCGATGCCAAAAAGTAGTGCCAAAGGAACTTGCAGCGCAAAAAATGCTAGCGTAATTGTCAATCCCAACACAGCCCCCAACGTTGCCTGACCGATAAAGTAATTGTGGAAATCCTCCCGCAGTATTTGCCGTACTTTGGAAGCAATGTGTGCAGGAAACCACTGAAAAACGCCGTTCCACAGACGTTCGCCATTCAATACCATGTAGACAGTCAACACTACAGCCAGTAAGACGTTGACGACAATACCGATGGTATCAACTGCAAAAGTCAGGATTTTACCAGTGAAAGACTGAATTTGACTAGATAATCGGTCTAAAATTTGGGTAACTAAACCACTTAAATTAATGGGAAGTTCCTGTTGATTTAAAGCCCAATCTTGAAAAGCTTGTAATTGTTGAGTGCCAGAATCTATCCAACTAGGTAAGATGTTAGCCAGTTCGTTAAGTTGTTCGATAATCAGCGGCACTAAGATAATACCTAATGCCACTAATGTCACCACAGCTAACAGCAACACTCCCCCAATAGCCAAATTGCGATTTACTCCACGTTCCTGGAGAAACTGGATGGGATAGTTCAACACAAAAGCCAGAATCACGGCGGCTGTGAAAATACTGACTAGAGGTTGAAAATACTGTATTACCTGGATTAATAGCCAACCGTTAAGAATGGCGATGGGAAATGCCAGTCCGAGACTTAACCATTTTGGCAGTTTGTTTGCTGATTGCATGAGTAGCGGCTCCACGCGATATCTAACCTTATTTTGACCCCTGGATGCTGGAATCATGCAAAAGCATATCGCTATCTGGAATAATTAGGACTTACGCATTGACAGGAAAAACTAAATATGGGAAGAGGCAGAGCGACAGGCAATCAGACAGACTAAAGGGATGTCTCTCTCGGTGATGAAGCAAATCTTAACCATTAAAACCCAGACTAAGACTTTGGAATCCACACAGAAACGGAACCAGCACTGCATCGAAAATCAGCCCAGCCCTCATCATTCGTTGTGATGGGTTCGCTGAAATGCTCAGTGATATCAATGTAAGTGCTGTTGGGTTGCCCAACTTCCATCCACTTAGTCCCTTCTCCTCCATTACTCAGAACAACAGCCATACCGCCAGGATGTTCTTCATCTCCTTTGCGTGTCCAGCCGATTGTATTAGCGTGGTCGAAGTAATCGTATTGGTCACCATAGGCATAGGTCTGACGAGCGTGCAAAAATTTATCAATTATCCATTGATGACTATCGAGCCAAATCTCGTACTCATTGCCATCTGGACCTTTATCCTTATAATGAGCACCATAGTAATCGGCATAGAAGATACAGGGATAACCTTCAGCCCGGAGTAGAATCAACGCATAAGCCAAGGGTTTAAACCAGCCTTCCACTACAGACTCTAACGACTGCAAGGGTTGAGAATCGTGATTGTCTACTAAGGTGACGGCTAAAGTAGGTTGCTGTTGCACCAAGGTGTTATCAAATATCTGCCGCATATCGTAGTCATTGCCTTGTTTGCTGGCAGCACTAAAGTTATAGTGCAATGGCGCATCAAACAACAGCACATCGCCACCGGTGATGCTAATGAAATGGTGCAGCGCTTCAACTTCATAAGACCAATACTCACCAACAGCAAAAAGATCGCGACCTGCCTTTTGGCGACAGTGTTGCAGCCATTCTGGGAAAAAGCCAGCTCTGACGTGTTTAACGGCATCAAAACGAAAGCCATCTACATCAGTGGTTTCTACAAACCACTCACCCCAGCGATTCAACTCCTCACGCACTTCTGGACTCTCCATATCCAGATCGCATCCCATAAGATAGTCGAAAGCGCCTTTTTCTAGGTCAACGTTGTCGTCAAATTTTTTATCTTTGAACAGATAAACTGCATTTTCACCTTCGTTGTAAACGTTGTAATCAACTGCGTCGAAGTGCCACCAGTGCCATTCCATATTGGAGTATTTGCCCTGGCGACCTGGAAAGGTAAAGTGAGTCCATACTTTAATCGTTTGCATCTCACCGATGGGCTGGTTGCGATCGTCTGGATTATAAGGCGTTGCTTCTACTTCTTCGGGTTCGTCTGCACCTAACTTGTGGTTGAGGACAATATCAGCATACACTCGAATACCAGCAGCTTTTGCCGCCTTGACAGCCGCGATATACTCGTCTTTTGTGCCGTACTTTGTCCTAACCGAGCCTTTCTGATCAAACTCGCCTAGATCGTACATATCGTAGACCCCGTAGCCAACATCGTAGCCACCTGCCGTTCCTTTGTAAGCTGGGGGTAACCAAACAGATGTAACACCTGCATCAGCTAACTCTTTGACTTTCTCTTTAAACTCATTCCAAAGATTGCCATCTGGAGGGATATACCAATGGAAGTACTGCATCATTACACCATTCAGCTGAGCCATGTGTATCCCTCTGGTAAAATTTTCGATGAATTGTGATTTCCAACACAAGGAGTGTACATTAAGTTTTATTTTTTGTCTCTGAATAGAAATAAAAGTCTACTAAAAACTGAGATCAACTCATTTGTCTTCTTCTGTGGATGACAGCTCTTCAGCTAGGTTTTTCTGGAGTGCTTCCAATACCGCGATTGGGTCAGCAGCTTCCTGCATTAATTCAGCTTCAAAATCATGCCGATTGATCACATTAGGTAAATCAGTACGAAGTTCTTCTAATAGAGCAATAATCTTGGCAATTTTTTGCTCGGAGAGCAGGTTCAGCTGTAGCATTAGTTGCGCCCGTTGTTCAGCAAAGTTTTCTTGTCGAGTTTGTCGTACTAGTACTGCGGTTGAAATCACCAATGCAGCTGCGTCTAAGCCTTGATCTGACCAGCTAAACAAAGGCAGGTTAAATGGCAAAAAGCGATTAAAAAAACTGCCAAAAATCCAGATAGCTAGTATGATTAGCAAACCATACAGAGATGTTGATCGCCCAAAGAATGTAGCGATCGCTTCTAATATCCGCTGGTGGGCGGGAATATCTCGAACTTCCTGGGTATGAAGTGAACTAATCGCTTCAATATTTTTGGCGATCGAGTCTGGTAATGGAGCGGTGATAACTTGATTTCGAGGAGCTTTCTCTTTGAGTTTGTTAGCACCTGAACTGAAGTATTTGTTGGCCGTGTCGTCTGCGTTGTGCCTCATGCAACAACTCCTGAATCTAGATATTAATCGATTATTGCTTATCTGATGATGCTATCGGCAAATGGAGATAGTGAGGCTGATGTACAGTGACTTTTTATTTGTCGCTGTGCCTTCTTAATGTCATTGAGGGTGTGAAGCCTGAAGTCTCTGGCGTTCCGCTGAGAAGCAGCACAGGGAACTGACAGGCTATATCAACATACATTGCTGCCAGTCTAAAGTGGGTAAGGCGTAGCTTGATGACAAGAATTTGTTTCAATGTCATTTAATTTGTCACTGTACATCTGCACAAGGTGCTTTTTCACTGATTTGCAGCTTGAGTACTCACCGTTAATACCTGCGGTGGTGTTGCATCTGGCGGATAAATCAAGTCTACCTCTACTAAAGAGCGATCGCCTGGTTTGATATTTAATCGCACCAACGGTTCCCCAATTTGACCTCTTGTCTGCGCTAAATGGATGAATTTAGTTTGTGACTCACCTTGTTCATTTTTGTAACGTACCCGCACTGTACCCCGAAAATATACTTGACGCGCTGGTGTACTGAAAAAGCGTAGCCCTGGTTTTATTAACTGATCTTCCTTCAATGGTGTCTGGATTGATACACTGACGGTTTGAGAACTTTGGGTATTGTTATATAACGGCAACTTCAAACTATATTGAATTCCATAGTTGCCGTGAGCGCGATAGGCGGTGTCAGGATAGCGCCTTAGTATAGTTGCACTCTGAATTTGTCCAGTCCCCAGAGTACCACCATCCAAGGTGCTTAAACCGTAGGAAAATACTTGACCTGGTTGGGGAATAGTTAAATATTTCGCTTTGGGACTATCTACTAATAAAGCGCGCCACTGGGAACCCTTCGCCACCCCAGCGACACGCCCATAAATTCTCGGCTTACCAGTTTCTGCTAAGGGAGTGGGCGTTTTATCTCGTGGCCCAGCTAAATCACCATTATCCAGTAAATTCTGCCATTCTTCTAAAGAGGGCGTTCCCGCTTCGGGTTGCCGCAGGTATCGCTCACTGCCATCAGCATTGATTTTTGCAAACATCGCCAGGCTAGCTGCATAGACTTTACCACTACTCCGTAATCTTAATAAAGTAGACCGACCATTCAGGGGTGGAGTTAATTCCCTCACAGGAATTGGTAAATTTAGTAACATCTGACTCTGCCCTGGTGGTATGACAATTTGGTTCGGGAAAATTGCTTGACGCTGTCCTCTTAAGATATCACTAGTGACGCGATCGCCAGGACCTGCAAACACCTTACCGGAATTATTTTCAGTCAAAGATGGCAACTTAATAAACGGTGCATCTGGTTGACTTAAATAACTCGCCCCCTGCAAAACATTTATTGTTACAGGTTGGGAAGTTGGGTTATGTAGAATTATCCCTAGATAAAGTGATTTTAAATCCTCTGGTGGTTCAGCCCTGGCAATATGATGGGCGAAAATATCAAACCGCCCTTGAAAAGCAAAATTCAAATGCGCGCCGGGAAATTTTTTTCCAGCTGATGGAAAAGTTGAAAGTAAAATTCCTTCCTTTAAAACTACTTCTGGACTATTGCTGTTAAAAACGGGTATTGTATCTAACCGTCCCGGCAAAGGACGCACCACTTGCGGTTGTACTACTTCTTCCGGTGGTGGCGTGGGAGGAGTCGATTGTGCGAGGAAAAAACTGAGTAATAATGGCAACATAGAACTGGCTATTTTGTTCACCTAAGAGACGCCGAGCAATTTACGAAAGTGCCAGTTTGTTAACAATTAATAAGAAATCGGCTAGAATCTCTAACAAATTTTCTTGATGCAAAACTGGAACGTGGACAAAAATGCAATTTGCTGCAAGTTGCGATTCGCGCAGGTAGTCTAACACGGAATAATAAAGACCCTCGCAGACAAACTTACCACAGTCATGGCTAATCTCAATTGTCGCTGATCCCAAGACTAATTTTTCTAAATCAACTCCCGTGTACAAAACACTTTCTCCATAGCTAGCACACACTTCCAGACTTAATTGTGTACGCTTGGCAGCCATGCCACAACAGATAATGTAATCCGGTTGGAGTTCCTGAATTTTGGCAATTACCCGCTCACTCGCCAGATGGATATCTACAGGTAATTGGTGCAAAAAAGTTAAACTATAAGGGAGAAAATCACCTTTGGCAACTTCTAGTAGTAAATCATCTGAAGAATTAGATTGTTGTTCACTCAACCAAATGTCAAAAGAAGTTAATAGAATGCTTTTCTTCATGAGGAATATTATTTAGAATAGAAAAACCCTCCATAATAAATTTACAAGGAGAAGGTCAATGCCAGTTATTGCAGTCGTAGATTACGATATGGGAAATTTGCACTCAGTCTGTAAAGGCTTGGAAAAAGCTGGAGCTACTCCTAGAATTACTCACTCTGCCAAAGAATTAGAAAAAGCAGATGCGGTGGTTTTGCCAGGAGTAGGAGCATTTGATCCAGCAGTGCAAAACTTGCGAGCGCGTGGTTTAGAACAACCCATTAAAGAAGTGATTGCATCTGGTAAACCATTCTTAGGTATCTGTCTGGGATTGCAAATTCTCTTTGAATCAAGTGCAGAAGGTACCCAACCAGGACTAGGAATTGTCCGCGGAAAAGTGCGGCGGTTTCGTCCAGAACCAGGAATCACCATTCCCCACATGGGTTGGAATCAACTAGAAATAACCCAGCCAAAAAGTCTGCTTTGGGAGCATTTACCGTCATCACCTTGGGTGTATTTTGTCCATTCCTACTATGTTGACCCAACTGATCCGCAAATTCGAGCAGCAACTGTTACCCACGGTACTCAAACTATCACATCTGCGATCGCTTATGAAAACCTGATGGCAGTACAATTTCACCCCGAAAAATCCTCGAATATCGGATTGCAAATCCTGTCTAATTTTGTTGCACAAGTCCGTGAACAAGTCGCCGCGTAATATCATTTTGTTAATTGTCAGTTGTCTTTTGTCTTTCGTCATTTGCCCAAAACCAATGACCAATAACAAGTGACCAATGACTCTTACCCAATGACTCTTACCCAATGACCATCAGAATTTACGGAAATCGGCAGCTAAAAACTTTACCAGGAAACGACACCAGACCCACCAGTGCGCGAGTACGGGAGGCAGTTTTTAATATTTGGCAAGGAAAAATTGCTGACTGTCGCTGGCTGGATTTGTGCGCCGGTACTGGTTCAATGGGTGCAGAGGCTTTGTGTAGAGGGGCCAGCCTAGTATTTGGTATTGAACAATCGAGTCGAGCTTGTGCCATTATTCAACAAAACTGGCAGCAAATGGTTAATGCTGGACAGGAATTTCAGGTATTGCGGGGAAATGTCCTACAGCAGGTAAAAACCATTACAGGGAAGAAATTTGACAGAATTTATTTTGATCCACCCTATGCCAGTGGATTATATCAGCCAGTGTTAGAAGCGATCGCTCACTATCAGCTATTAGATATTGACGGTGAAATAGCCGTTGAACATAGTTCCCAAGATTGGACACCTCCAGAGATTTCCAACTGGGAAATATGCCGTCAGAAAGTTTACAGCAACACAACCCTGACTTTCTACAAAGTTGCTGAATGAGGGAGTGGGGGGAGATGAGGGAGATAGGGAAGCAAACAATTGATTATTATTCTCCCTCATCCCACTCCCCCTCACCACTCATTAGCCTCCCAGCTGGTTGGGGCGCTTATATTGGCGATAGGCAGCGTAAAATAGACCAGCGAGAGTAACTACAATCAGACCAAGGACAATACCCGACAGCAAGGGTTCAACCACTGTAAATCTCCTCTTTGCAATTATTCAATATTCGTTTCCTGTTTTTGATTTTACCAAATTGTGATGAATCCCACGCCCCACAGCGTTTTTAGGAGACAAAAAGTAGCTGTAAAACTATGATCTGTGCTTGCAGACACCATCAAGAACTTTTAAGCTATGTGTATGAAATGAAATTTATTTAGTACACCTAAACTTTTAGTGCAAACCTTTTGGATAACCAGATTACCACACCTGAAACTCTGATTCAGCGGATCGCCTTGTTGGCTCTGGCGATACTGCTAGCAGTCCCTTTGGGCATTTTTGGTGTTCAGATGGTTCTAGCCTCTGATCCATATGTCAAGAGTGTTTTATCTCAAACAGGAGACCCAATTCAAGGACACGCCATCTTTCAAATTAATTGTGCAGGTTGTCACGGTTTGGCCGCAGATGGGCGAGTCGGTCCTAGTTTACAAGCCGTTTCTAAGCATAAATCCCGATATGGACTAATTCACCAAGTTATTAGTGGTGAAACGCCGCCGATGCCAAAATTCCAGCCTAGCACTCAAGAAATGGCAGACCTCTTGAGCTATTTGGAATCATTGTAGAAGTTAGGGAATGGGGAATAGGGGATTGGGCAAGAATCATGGATAATTTTTCACTGATCCTCTTTCCCACATCCCCTATTCCCACGTGGAAAAATTAAATGCGTATCAGCTTACCAACATAACCGACAAATTCTTCAGTATTATTACTGATTAATATCAGCCTCGTAACTTAATCTTGCTATATTTAACAGTTAGCGGTTTTCAGATCAGTGAGGTGCAGTTTTAAATCACCAAGCCTGTAAGGGTGGGGTTTTCCCGCCCTCGAATCTCTTGCTGTTCCAAGTATCTCAAATCAAACATTATCGAGAGAAAATCCAGATGTTAGGTATTAAGACATGGATAAAAAGACAACTAGATTGGGGCTATATAAAAGCTGAATCTGAAGGATTTTATAGCTTAATCGCTTACTAACATTAGCTTAGGATTCTGTAGGCTGGATTTTGACATTTATCAGAAATTCTTCAATTTCTTCCTCTGATAGGGGTTGATTCCACGCACCCATTTCGACAAAACTATTAGTATGAGTAATTACTTTTTGCCTCAAAAGTTCTAATTGTTCATTGGGTGGTATTGGTGGTAAAAAAATAGTAATTGTAAATTCCCCAAATGCGGCAACTACTTTTCATGCTTTATATTCTTGTACTGACATATTTATTTATTGCCTGTTTACTGAATTTTGTATAATTATGTACTCAGTTTTCTTATATAGGATTAGTATTTGGTTTCTGAAATACACGTAGGATGGGCAATGCCCACCGTATCATGGTGTTGGTGGGCAATGCCCACCCTACAAATACTTAGATTTGGGTAATCGAGAAATCAACATTATTCTTTAGTAAGTCACTCTAAATTAAGGCTATTTTGGCAATTCAAATTAGCAACAGACTTTGATACGCGTTCTTCCTAAAGAATTTTATCGGTAAAAGCAGGAATATCGCTCACGTGAATGCCCAAAAATACCACACCACCTCGAGCAACTGCACACAAAGCCAACACCGATGGCTTTTTCACTAGGGCAAAAATCATGGCTGCATCCCAGAGCATTAATCTTGGTTAACGAAAAAATTTAGTTGTCTGGCTAGTTTTTTTTTGCCACCTTGGCATTCTAGCAAAGCTAAATGCTGCGGCGATCGCTACATTAAAAGATATATAACTAAAAATGATTGTTCACTAGTCATAGATAGGTAACTCACACAAAACTATGAGTGCAAATGTCACTATTTCTGATTCCCCCTTACTCAAGGGTTCCGGTTTACCTCCCTTTGCAGATATTCAACCAGAGCAAGTAGTACCAGCTTTTAACCAGCTATTAGCAGAACTCGACAAACAGCTTGCTACTTTAGAGGCGAATCTACAGCCGACTTGGAACGGTTTAGTGGTACCTCTAGAAAGGCTGACGGAACGGCTTTCTTGGAGTTGGGGCATAGTTAACCATTTAATGGGTGTGAAGGATAGCCCCGAACTCCGCGCAGCTCATGAAACTGTACAACCACAAGTGGTACAGTTTATCAACAAGCTTGGTCAAAGCCAACCGGTTTACAACGCTTTTAAAGCACTCCGCAATAGTGATACCTGGGTAACTTTAGACTCAGCCCAACAGCGGATTGTCCAAGGTGCTATCCGAGATGCCGAACTTTCTGGTGTGGGTTTACAAGGAGAGGAAAGGGAACGTTTCAACGCTATTCAGATGGAGTTAGCAGAACTTTCCACCAAGTTCTCAAACCATCTGCTAGATGCAACTAAAGCTTTTAGTTTAACTCTCTTCACCAAAGCAGAAATTGACGGTTTACCCCAAAGCTTAATCAGTCTCGCCGCCCAAGCTGCACGGGCTGCGGGTGACGAAAACGCTACACCAGAAAATGGCCCCTGGCGAATCACCTTGGACTCCCCCAGCTATGGCCCTTTCCTGCAGCACAGCACCCGGCGGGATTTGCGTGAACAGGTATACAAGGCTCATATCACTCGTGCGGCATCGGGTGATTTGGATAATAATCCATTAATTGTCCGTGTTTTAGCGTTACGGCAAGAACTCAGCAATTTACTGGGCTATGGGAATTTTGCTGAGTTGAGCCTTGCTAGTAAAATGGCGCCAAATGTTGAAGCCGTTGAGGCGCTGTTAGAAGAACTGCGAGGCTCCAGTTATGATGCTGCTATTCAAGATTTAGCAGCACTTAAAGCCTTTGCTGCCGAGAAGGGCGCAGCAGAAGCGCAAGATTTAAAACACTGGGATATTAGCTTTTGGGCAGAACGCCAGCGAGAAGAGAAATTTGCCTTCACTGCTGAAGAATTACGCCCTTACTTCCCTCTTCCTCAAGTTTTGGATGGTTTATTTGGCTTGGTGAAACGGCTATTTGGTGTGACTGTGACTCCTGCAGATGGGCAAGCCCCAGTCTGGCATGAGGATGTGCGTTATTTTCAGATTGCTGATGAAACGGGTAATGCGATCGCCTACTTCTACTTAGATCCTTACAGCCGTCCCGCCCAAAAGCGCGGTGGCGCTTGGATGGATGTGTGCATCAACCGTGGCAAAATCACTGAAAATGGTGTGACTACCATCCGCTTACCTGTGGCGTATTTGATTTGTAACCAAACGCCCCCAGTTGATGGTAAACCTAGTTTGATGACTTTCTATGAAGTAGAAACTTTGTTCCATGAGTTTGGTCATGGTCTGCAGCATATGCTCACCAAGGTAGACTACACAGGAGCATCAGGTATTAATAACGTTGAGTGGGATGCCGTAGAATTACCTAGCCAGTTTATGGAAAACTGGTGCTATGAGCGACCCACTTTGTTTGGACTAGCCAAGCATTATGAAACCGGGGAACCCCTACCAGAGCATTATTACCAAAAGCTGCTTGCAGCACGCAATTATATGAGCGGCAGTGGCATGTTGCGACAAATCCACTTTAGCCGTGTAGATTTAGAACTACACTATCGCTATCGCCCCGGTAGCACCGAAACGCCGACAGCAGTACGCGATCGCATCGCCAAGACTACTACCGTTTTGCCACCACTGCCAGAAGATGCTTTTTTATGTGCTTTTGGTCATGTTTTTGAAGGTGGTTATGCCGCCGGATACTACAGTTACAAGTGGGCAGAAGTACTCAGCGCTGACGCTTTTGCTGCCTTTGAAGAAGCCGGGCTAGAAGACGAAGAAGCAATAAAAGCTATAGGTAAGCGCTACCGTGATACAGTACTGGCACTTGGTGGTAGTAAGCACCCAATGGAGGTATTTAAGACCTTCCGAGGTCGAGAACCTAGTACTAGTCCTTTACTCAGACACAACGGTCTAGCCGCTACGGTATAAGGGATGTCTGCTTACACTTTTGGACACATTCAAAACTGGCCGAGCTGCTCCTCTGAAGTGACAACAATCACAGTAGTATGAGACACACGTTGGGGAAGTAATAGTCTCACTCCAGCCTCTACTTACAAAAACTGAACTTATATATTAAGCAACCTCACGGCTCCGTGGAGTTGTTTTTCTGTATGATGCTTACTTATCCTTGCTATTGCGTTCATCCAGCGCCTTTCTGATGGCATCCCTACAGAACTCAGGAGGATCATCTAGCTGCTGTATTTCTTCCTTCATTCCCTTGGTAACACGTAAGTTAATCTGTTCAGTCAAGGGTTCATCACCTTTTCTCTTCCCAGGCTCTAAATTTTCAGGTGTTCCCTTTGGATTTGGCATTGTTGCGAGATGTAAATATAGCTTGAATCGAATGATAGCAATCGAATAGAGTTTTAATTCAGTGGTTGCTACTTTGGACGGTGTCAACCACTGAAACCCCTATTAAGAGGCACTTATATGTTTACACGTGATGAGTTGGTAAGCAAGTCAGTTGATGAGTTGCAACAATTAGGCAAAAATTTAGGGATTGAGCCAATAGGTAATCCAGCCTATGAATCCACCTGGATTGCAGCGCTATTGTCTGCTGAAGTCAGAGGAATGGAAGATTGTGAGAACGGCAGAGGTTTGAAACGATTCCCCAGTGCGACTGTAGTACTTGACATAGAAAAGGCTCTTGATGTGATTGGACAACCAACACCAGCACAAAGAGTACTAATTAGAGCAGCATTGCAGGGAATATGGATGAAACGGATTGATTACAGGAGTGTGCAACAAAGGTTGTTTGAAATGTGGCAAGCAAGAGTATGTTTGCTAGAAGCACTGAAAGCGTTAAAGTAAAACTTATCTGATAATTTATCAGAGTATCTTAGAGGTTGTTTGAAAAGTTTTTCCCTGTGATTTTAATTGCACTGTTACCCCCCTTAATCCCCCCTTGGTAAGCAGGGCTGTTTCGTTCCCTCTCAAACAGGATTTGTCAAGATGGTTAGCGATAAAAATCATAAGTATGGGTAACGATGAAACAGAATATTCAGCACATAAATAACAGTACGATTGTCTATTTTCTCGATACCCAGGTAGCAAAATCATCAATTTTATTTTGCTAGAACCCTTGATTTTTCAAGCTTCTTAGGGAATGAAACAGCCCTGCCCTTGGTAAGGGGGGAAACCGGAAAATCCAGTTCCCTCCCCTTAGAAAGGCTACGGTGTACACACAAGTCTTGGGCGTTGCTGATTAATGGGATGATTTTTGTCTCACGCATAGACGCGGAGCGGCTTCCCGCAGGGTAGGCGCATTCGACGTTCGCGCAGCGTCTCGCAGAGAAGTCGTTCCCGAAGGGTAGACGCAAAGAATCAATATTCTGCTTTGTCCAAAAGTCTCAATTCATCCCGCATTTATGCAACGCCGCGATTATACCAATTCAAATAATGTTTGCAACACATACATTCTTCGTACGGGCACGGCACCCATAAACTATCGATTTTCCCGAAAGTCTATGGAAGCCGTGCCCCTACCCATCTGTTGCATTCTTTTTTTAAATTGGTATTACTTCTCTACGAGACGCGAACGCTCCACTCGTAATGACAATTTAAGGGGTCTATAACGCTTGAAACCCTTTCAGATAGTACTTGTGTGTACACCGTAGCCTTAGAAAGGGGAGGGTTAGGGTGGGGTAACAATATTTGATACATCAATCGTGACTTTTACTCAAAGCCAATTACCAACTAAGATATAAGGTGCCCAATATCCAGGACGACTGTAATTAGGGTAATCTCTTAATAATTTTATTTGGGCATGACGCAAAGCTTCAGCTTTTGTCACCTTGTTTTTAACTAACTCACGGTAAAATTCGCCAATTAGAATAGCAGTAGATTTATCGTTAATATGCCACAGTGAAGCTAAGGTACTACGTGCGCCTGCCTTTACAGATGCCCCAGCTAAACCTAATGTAGCGCGATTATCGCCTGTGGCTGTTTCACAAGCACTTAAAACTAGCATTTCTAGAGATTGGGAGGGAGTTGCATCTTGACGACGTAGTAAGTTGTCGAACTGCAAAACATTGATTGGCCCATCATTAGCTAAGATAAAAGTATCTTCAGGACGGGAGCTAAATTGACCGTGGGTTGCTAAATGCAAGACATTAAAAGTTTTTGTATTGACATTTTTTTCTAGTGCGTTACTAGTGAAGTCATTATTTAACAATTGTCTAGTGGAAATTCCAGCTTGGGCGATTAAATTTAACTCTGATTGAATTTCTGGTAAAGGTGGAAACTTCTGAAATGCTTTTGGTGGTTGAACTAAACCTGCTGCTAAAACGTTGAGTGGTGCTTGTGTTAAAGATTTAGGAGCAATTAACTGTAGTCCTAAACTCAAAGCAACGGCATATTTTTCGACTAGATATTTTTGTCCGTCGTATAATGCTGCCATTGGGATATTTCGCAAGGCTCCATCTAAGACAAATACGAGGGTATTAACGTTAATTTTTGCCAAATTTGTCTCAATTTCTGCTGGAATTAACCAATCATAGACTTTTTTGGCAAGCGTCTGCACTTCTTCTTCCTTCTCAGGTTCTAAAAGAGCCTCACGCAATTCTGTTAAAGTACTTTCTACTTCCTGTTGTGACTGATTAACTACATATCGGTGTAGTGGTTGCTGGGGAATTTTGATAATTACTTGTAGCTGCTGAGGTAGAATAATTGGGTAGATGATAGCGGATGTAGGATTATCTTTGTCTACCATTTCATCTAGCACTACTGTTCTAGCATTGATGCAAGCTTGACGAAAAAAATCATCTAGTTCTGCTAGTTGCAACGATTCAATTCTTTGTCTAGCTATTTCTAAATTTTTTAAATTAGGAGAGGATTGTAGTAATAACTCTACAGACTGGCGATACACTGGCTCGACGCTTTCTTTAAAGCTATATTGGACATCGCGGTTAACGGCAACTAAATCACTACGAAGCGATCGCAATTCACTAATAGCTGTATCATAAGCAGTAATTGCGCCTTTAATATCGCCTTGTTTTTTCAACAACCTTCCTAGTTGCCAATACCAACGATAATTAATATCCGGTGCATTGATGGTTTGAGTTAAAACTAGAGCCTTTTGGGTAACTTCTTGAGCATTTGACCATTGTTGAGTTTGTTCGTATAAACTGCCTAGTGTACCCAGTGCATACGCTTCGGCGCGTTTATCATCTAAATTTCTGCTTTGTTGGACTGCCGTAGCCAGTAGTTGAGCAGTATCATTAAAGAGTTTTGATTGTTGAGTTTTCTCTGTGCCACTCCCCAGTTTCATCAAATTCTGCGCCAGATGAATGCGTGCATAGATGGCTGACTGACTGGGAGGTAGGTTGACGAGTTGGGTTTGAATTTGGGGTAATAATGTCTCAATTACGGAAACTTGTCTTGTCTCGACAAGCAAACTCAACTGATTAATTGCGGCTTGAATTTTGGTGATGGGAGTGGAAGCAAGTTTCGCTGCTTGTTGATAGTAGTCTAAGGCTGCTGGGATATTCTGTTGTGTCCTAGCCGTGTTGCCTAGGCTAAATAGTGTAGCACTCATCTCTGCACTAGACTGCAAACCTTTGGCAATCTCCAGACTTTGCGCTAATACCTGACGAGATTGTTCTAAGTCGCCTACTAATTGCAGAGTATCACCAAGCGATCGCAATTCTACTGCTTTGGTGAGGGAATTGGGTTGGGCTTGCAAAGTGGAGCGTAATTCGGTTAATATTTTGAGCGATCGCCGATAAAATCCCAACACTTGCCATGCTTGAGCCTGGTTAATGCGATCGCTCACTACACCACTTTGATCATTAACTTGTTTATATATTCCTTCTGCACGCTGCCAAGTCGCCAGTGCTTGTTCAGCTTGTCCCAACTCTAATTGAATACTGCCTTGAATATCCAATATTTGCGCTAAAACTACAGGATTTAGTTTCACCCCTTCCAAGAGTTGCAAACTTTCTCGGACTGTTTTATCTGCTTCTTGCCACAGTCCCAGCTTTTGATATGCTAACGCCAGGTTACTTAACCCAACAGCTTGTCTTAACTTATTCCCTTGGCTGCGATAATTGTCAACAGCTTGTTGCAAAACTTTAATCGCCTCGGCAAATCGTCCCGCATCATATAGCGTCTTACCCTCTTGTAGCCAGTCACCGGGATTATATTGCTCAGTTTGTAATTGTGGAGAATTAATTTTCGGGTTGGTTGCGGTAACGGGAGGAATCACGATACACAACAGAGAAGTCATTAACCCTAGGATAATCAAAGACTTCCATCTGTCACCCAATTTGAATTTAATCATAGAATATCTTAGCTGTAGGGTATTGATACATAACGTAATTACAATAATTACTACAACGATTAAAGCGTTTCTTATAGATTATGCAACATGAGCAACTCATGCCTTAACAAAAGCTGCAATTGTTTATACATGAGATACAAATACTTAAGCATTACTTATCAATTACGTAACCTATGTTGTACTGATTGAAGCATTTGCAGCAATTGTTTATATCTGAGATATAAATACTTAAACAATTCTTATGAATGCTACAGCCTGAAATGCAATTGTTTAAACCATAGCAACTCATGCTTTAACAAAAGCTGCAATTGTTTATACATGAGATACAAATACTTAAACATTACTTATCAATCACGTAACCTATGTTGCACTGATTGAAGCATTTGCAGAAATTGCTTATATCTGAGATACAAATACTTAAACAATTCTTATGGATGCCGCAGTATGAGACGCAATTATTGTTTAAATGATTGTTATCTCATTTTTAATTTTTTCCCAAGATGCGATCACGACAAAAGACACAAACCCAGCACTTATACTCTTCGGGGACTCTGGCTACCAACTGATAACTGATGAACGCAGAATTAAGGAATAGTTACTTACTGAGAAGAGGGAAACGCATTACAACTTAAATTAGATAGCAACGAAGAGTTATTAAAAGTACTCCCCGGCACATATGCAACCAACTCGACTTTACCATCAGAATTTATTACCCAGCTTTGCGCTTCTATAATTGTCTCCGGGGTTGATTTGTTCGTAATTTCCCTTATCTGTTGATTCCCCTCACCCAAAGTCACCCAATTAGTCATCACCGCTCTTCCCCGTAACGGTTCATCAGGATTTAATGGTAAACCGCCTCGTCCTGTAGATGTAAAATGACTGGCTATTTTTCCCTTGGGGGTACAACCTTGAGCAATTTGTTTGGATACGTCAACTAGATTGGTGGGGAGTACGGTTAAACCACGAGTGGGATCTAAATCTGGTGTGTTGAGAATGACATCACCGTTTAAAATCGGACTAGTTTGAGAAATAGCAGTAATATCGCTAGTGAATAGTTTCGCAGGATCTAAATCTTGAGGTTTGTTAGTTCCTAATAATTTCACTAACTCTTCTCGACTACGGGGTGTGATGCCATAAATACCAGTTGCATTGATGGTAACTTTGCCACCGGTTCCAGTGAAAGCATTGGCAGAGATATCGCTGTTTTCATTGGGAACTGCAACGATAAATTTTGAGTTGATATTGATGTTACCGCTATTTCCAGCAAACTGATTATTCCCGGCTGTGGTAGAAATTTTGCTGCCATTACGTAATAGTAATAAATCTTGCAAATTCAGAGTAATATTACCACCTGTACTGCTGCGGGTTTCGGCGGAAATAGTTCCATTATTGAGAGTGAGAATACCTGCTGCTAGTTCAATATTACCGCCAATACCTTCTCCTTGACTATCAACTGCTATCTTTGCGCCGTCTCGAATAATCATGTTTTTAGGGTCGATGATAATATTACCGCCGTTGCCACTGGAACCGGGAGTAGTGTTAGCATATACACCACTACTAGAACCTAACAAATTAATACTATCAACGGCATTAATCGTGATATTTCCGGCTTTCCCGTTACCGCTGGTG
The DNA here is from genome assembly GCF_000316575.1 of Calothrix sp. PCC 7507. Taxonomy (GTDB): domain Bacteria; phylum Cyanobacteriota; class Cyanobacteriia; order Cyanobacteriales; family Nostocaceae; genus Fortiea. The sequence goes on from NC_019682.1 coordinate 4,669,550, forward strand.
CTGGTTGTTAACTGAGCAGAATCTTTAACTATCAGAGAAGCAGCATGAACAGTGATATTACCACCATCTCCACCCGGTAAGATTTGCGGTCTAGCAGTCAATCCGCGAAGTAAAATAGTATATTTATCTTGCTCAAAGCCGTCACCAATCCAACCACTCAGAGGTAAACTCCCCCCTTTTCCAGTCGCACCACTAATTTCCGTGGGGGTAAGAAAACTAAAAACTTCACCTCCATTACTAACAGCAGTTATAGGATATTGGGTGATAGCTAAATAGTAAGTTCCAGGATTTTTAGGGGTTAATGGATGCTTGGGTGGTAGAGATGATTGATATGAATCAAATGATGAAAATATCGTGTCATCATTGGCATAAACACCAATACCATTGCTATCAAATAGAAACAGGCGAGTATCTCTTACGTTAGAAACGAATGTTTCTGCTGAGAAAGTTTGATTTCCCTCCAATTCGATTTGATAAAGGTCTACATCATTGCTACTATCGAGACTACCAGAAATTTTTTCGACAAAAGTTCCAATAGTAGGAATTTTTTGAGCAGTGCTAGGTAATTGACCAGCTTCACCTATTTCGTTAACTGTGATAAATTTTAGTGGTAAGGTGATAGATGAGGCTTGAGTGTTAGCAAAAAATCCTGTATTAGCACCCGATATGGTAATTTGCTTAATAGGTTCATCAGGACTACCCAAGTAAATGTCACCGGCTTTCCCACTGCCTATTGTGCTAGTAACAACCGTAGCTCCGTTAGCTAATAAAAGAGTGGGTGTCTGTAGAGAAATTCTCCCACCGTTGCCATTAGAACCAGGTGTAGTATTGGAAAATAGCCCACTAGCAGGACTGATTTGGTCATTGAAATATAAATATGATTGTCTTGCTTGTTGTTGTGGAAAATAATTGCGATCGCTACCTAAAATAGCAATTTTTTCGCTAGCATTGATAGTGATATTACCTGCATTGCCGCCATTAAAGCCAAAAGTAGAGGTGAGCAACTTTGCACCACCTGTAATTTCTACGGTACGGCTATTGATAGTGATATCGCCACCCCTAGCACTGCTGCTGGTTCCAGCATTTAAAACGGCTGCATCTGACAGTTGGAAAGTTTGCGTTGTAATTTTGATATCACCTGCTTTTTTAGCAGTAGCATCTGCAATGGCATTACTGCGTATGCTGCTATATTTCAGTAAGGAACCATCGGGGTAAAGTCCGGAAATATTCACAGCATCAGTGGTATTAATTTCAATATCGCCTCCTTTCCCTTCATTAGAGGTTGTGGAGACTAACTCAGAACCATTTAGCAACGAGAAAGAACGTGCTTGTAGATTGATTCTACCTGCATCACCCTTACCACCAGTTGTACTATATATACGACTATTGTCACTGATGACAACAGAGTTACCTGCTTGAAATAAAATATTACCAGCACCAGAGCGATCGCTAATTGCTTCGCTATCAAATGTAACTCCTTGAGTAACTAAAATCGAGTCCCCAGCTACCAGGGAAATGCTACCACCACTACCCCTACCATAGGCAACATCACTAAAGATACCACCACCAACAAAAGCAATGGAACCATTTGCTTGTAGTGAAATTTTACCAGCATCTCCTAAGCCAGAAGGAGTGCTAGTAGAGATGCTGCTGGTATCAAAAAAAATCGCGCCTTTTGCTGTTAATGAAATATTCCCTGAGTTTCCCTGTCCATAAGTAACACTAGAAATACTACTGTTTCTCAAAAAAATAGATCCAACAGTCTGTAATAAGACACTTCCAGCGTCTCCTTTACCTTGAGTTTGACTGCTAATATTGCTATTGGATAAATCTAAATTACGAGCATTAATTTTGATACCTCTACCACTATCTGCTGTTATATCCAGTGTTGAATTCTTGAGTGTAACATCGGCTTGTCCTATCTTTTGAGGAAGACTCAAATCCACATCATTACTATTCACCTGCAAATCGACTATTCCATCACCTGCTATTCCTGCTAATTCAATTTTTCCACCAGGGGCAAATAATTTAAATTGGTTGACATTGATTTTTCCCCCAGCCAAAATCAAGCTGTTTCCTGGAGTCACTCGCAGTTCAGAATTGCCTTGTCCTTGCAGTGTAATTTCACCTGGTTGCTGTTTGCCATATTGCAAGCCTATAGGGACATTAATACTTAACAAAGGCGGCTGTTGTAGATTATTTGTAGCACTAAATTCTAGGTTATCTGGAAACTTCAAACTGTTTGCTGTACTCGCCACAAACGAACCACCCACATCTAACCGTGCATTTTTTCCAAATATAATCCCACTGGGATTAATTAAAAAAAGATTTACGCCACTTTGGGTGCGAATCAAACCATCAATTAGAGATTGCGAACCACTAGTCACCCGCGACAAAATATTTCTGATGTTATCTGCATTTTGAAAAATTGCCGCTTCGTTGGAGTTAAGGTTGAACTTGCCAAAACTATGAAATAAATTATTACCAACAGTCTGTCCAGCAGATTGAGGAATTGTGTAATTAGGGCCTGTTAGAGTTTCTCGTGTTCCTAATGAACCATCTAGGGTAATATTTTGGGCGCAGACTTTAGTGCTAGGGTAGATAAACGCAATAGCGATCGCCAAAACTCTTGACACTAACACTAGCCAATTTTTCGCCATTGATTATCCCCTTAGCAACGACACCAGTGGTTGAGTTATGTGTATGGTTTATGAGTTTAGTTTAAGGGTAAATACAGAGACTAAATATGAAGAATTCTGAATATTAATTAATATATAAAATTATGTTAGCGCTGGTGTGGACACCTAGATGTTTGGTAATCGACTGATTGTCTTGGCCTCGAATAGGTATTTCCAGTTTTTTTAAAATATTTTATGACTTACGTGCATAAACCGAGAAAGCAGCTACAGATGTAGGTTGGGTTGAGGCTTTGCGAAACCCAACACCTCACAGTTTTGTGGATGTTGGGTTTCACTTCGTTCTACCCAACCTACGCATCTGTCACATTCTTCTCTTAAATTGGTATGACTTACGTGCATAAACCGAGAAAGCAGAACGTAAAGAGCAACAGAAGAGAAGTTCACCTTAAAAAACGGTACGTATTTATATCTAATTTTTTGGTAGAAGTTCTCAGTGTTTCAATCTGGAATTGCTGAAAATACGAATCTTTCGTTCAACATAAGACGAAATTATCCGCATAAATCAGCAATGGCAACAGTCTACAATTCACCACATCAATACTTAGGAGTAAATTTAATGAACATTAATGGTCGTTTAGCAATAGCAATGACGTTGGCAATTACTGCTAGCTTGATATCCACCGCTGCCAAAGCTCAGACTGCTCCCATTCAAGATCAAGAAAACACCCAACTATATCGTGAGTCTACCATTAAAAACCCTGAACTGATTAGAAAAATTCTCATCATACAACCAGGGGGAGGATATGAAGTAAAACCTGGTGATTTTCATGATGCCCATCCTAATTTACCTAAATTTGGAGAGGCTAAACCAGGAACTCCATTTGTGAATTTCAAAAAACCAGATCCAGGTTTCGAGCGGATTAATCCCTCATATAGAATCCGTCCTTCTGCTGTGGATAAATTCAGAAGTATTGGTCATTAATTTAATCTCAAACTAGTCGATCTGGGATTAGTGAAACCTGTTTGGATACTTATCCTAATCCCCGATCCGTCTTAAAAATTCAAAATAATTAGAGGATATTATGAGTCCACGTCAATCAGTACAGTTTGTGATTAAAACTTCTAAACATTGTAATTTGCGATGCCGCTATTGTTATGAGTATGCCGAGTTAGGTAATAAACAAGCGATAAGTTTAAAACAAATCGAACAAATGTTCCGAAATATTGCTAGCTATTATCAAAAATTAGATTTTCCTGTAGATATCGAGTTTATCTGGCATGGTGGCGAACCATTATTACAGCATCCAAATTTCTATTGGCAAGCCTTTGATCTCCAGCATCAAATTTTCGATCATGAGCGCGATCGCGTAACTAATGGAGTGCAAACAAATCTCACTTTATTAGATCGAGAAAGGTTAAGATTATTAGCCGAAGGCTTTGACCATGTGGGAGTATCTATCGATTTATTTGGGGGATTGCGAGTCTATCAAACCGGGATAGAATCTCAAGAGCGGGTGTTAGAAAATATGGATCGACTGACAGCAGCAGGGGTTGATTTTGGCTGCATTACTGTCCTGACTAAATGCAATATCGATCGCATTACCGAAATTTATGAATTTTATCGTTCGATGAATATATCCGTCAGGATTTTACCTCTATTCAAAGGTGCTTTTGATAACCAGCATGATGGCTTTGAAATTAGTGCATATGATACCTTGCGAGCTTACAAACAACTTGTCGATCTATGGTTAGACGACGAAGAGTTTGTATTCATTACCCCTATTCGTGAAGCAATTCAACAGGTGGTTTATCATTATAGTCCCAATTCCCCAACAACATTTTATGATAAGCGCGAGTGGGAATCTATTTATTTAGTAAATACAGATGGAGAGGTTTATAGTTACGCCGATGCTTACGATCACAATCGCAGTCATGGCAATCTTTTCACTACGCCTTTAGCTCAAGTTATAGATAATGAAAACCATTGGAAAATTGTCGCTGATGCGGAAAGACGTATCGAACAAACCTGTAGTGATTGTTCGTATTTTGGCAGTTGTAGTGGTTATCCAATGGCTGAAGGGAGTCGCGAATATTATCCTGTAGACGAACGGGGTGCGCTCCAATGTATCGTTGATCGTGGACTTTTAGAGTATATTGATCGACGCTTCCGTGAAATTGGAATTATCGATCCTCATACTCATACAATTAAACTGGATCGTCTCAATCTTTCTTCTTCTAGCAATTCAGCATTAACCTATGCTTAGTCACAATTTCATCTCAAAAGGAGAGATTTTCTTGACTAGCTCTCAATTTAACAGCGATTATACAAGTCAATTAATTGAAGACATTAATATTGTTCCGGAGCAAGGCATCACCATTAACTCGGAACAATTAAAAATCAACAATGGTACTGAATTACTATCGTTACAAATAGCAGATAAAGAGGAATATTTGCCAGCTTCTTTTATTCCCAAGCAAGAGTGGAAAATAGTCACTGCTGTAGAAAAAGAGCGATTAATACTTTTACTTGATCGCAGCGAAAAGTGGAATTTGGGTAAATATATTGGTGTGATCCAAATCCCTAATAATTTAATTGAGCCGTTGAGAGTAATTATCAATACACTTAATTTAAATAGCGATCGCCCAGAACACAATATTAGTAAAATATCCTTACATGCAGAATATCAACCACTCATCCAAAATATCTCCTCATATTTGCAAAAGTATTCTCTCACCCCTGATGGAATCCAATGTTTGGGAATTCATAGCCATTGCTCAGGTTTAATTACTAGTACCGTTGATGCGGTCAGATTTCTGCCGAAGCAACCCCGTGTTGGTCTACATTTAGATAGTTGGGAAAAAGCCCCACTCAAACGCAGACATTTATCTAAAAACCGGATCTGTATTAATATCGGCACAGAGACACGCTACTTTCTCTTGATCAATCTTTCTTTAATGAAGATGTTTGAAATGCTGGGCTTGTCTACAGCAATAGATGTTTCTCGGTACTATCGCGGTGTTGAATTACCCGATCAATTTATGACAACTTTTCCAGATTATCCAGTAGTTAAAATAGCTTTAGAACCCAATCAAGCTTATATTGCTCCAACAGAAAATATTATTCATGATGCATCAAGCTTAGAGAAGCAAGAACTTGATGTTACTCTCACCTTCCTTGGTAAATTTGGTATACTACCCCAGCAGATTGATTCTATGGGTTAATTGTTTTTGGATAGCTATCATTTGTGTGCGATAAACTAATTATTGAGGTGTTGGAGCATTACAGCTAAACGTTGTTTGCTGTGAAGAATTATGAGAATTACCTCCACAAACTTGTGCAACTAACTCGACTTCCCCACGGAATTGATTATCCAACCTTGTGTTTCCACTATTGTTTGTGGGGTTGGTTTTGTTGTTACTTCTTCCTTAATTTCCCATGTCTATTGCAGTATCCGGAGCGCAAGTACAAATACGGCTACCGGATCTGATGATCCTATCAGAGAAACTTGCAGCAATTTTGGGACAAACAAATCGGGGTACGATCGAGCTAGAAATGCCTCCACCAGAGTTGATTATTGAAGTCGCCTCCCCAGGAAAGACTAATGAAGAACGTGATTATCGCTTTAAACGCTCCGAATACGCGGCTAGGGCGGTTCCTGAATATTGGGTGATAAATCCTGAAGCACGTAATATCATCGTCTACAGGCTAATTGCTGGTTTTTATGAGGAGGAGGAATACACTGGAAATACACTCATTCAATCCCGATTTACAGCACTTAAGTTAACAACTGAACAAATCCTCAACCGTAAGCTTTAGAAGGAAATTTAGCTAAAATCGGATAATTTCCCGCTCCCAGTCTTCTGGTGTCGGTTCTATTTCCCACACCAAACCTTCGCCGGGTTGCAACACAACTTCCAGATATAATATGTTGACTGGAGTTGTGGCAATATCTTCGTTATTCTCAAAAGGTTGCAAGTCTTCAGTCAGCAGCCTCAGCTTCAAGCCAATAGGAATAGTAGCATCAGCAGATGTACTCCGCAATTCAAAACGCCAAATATGCTCTTCTCTATTACCACCAGGAAAAATACGTAGCTCATATGTATCCCCTGCTATAATTAATTGGCGAGACAACCCCAGAATAGATTCTGCACTCCTCATTCCAGAAGGCGCTAAAACAAATTCTCTTTGTCCCCACCCCATCTGTTGAGCAAAGTTTGATACACCAGCTTGCAGCCATGTTTGAATGGAATACTGTCCTGATATCCCTTGACGCAGTTCGTAAAGTCGTTTTCGCCAGCCACCGTGTGCTAACAATGCACCCCATAGAGAAAAAGGCACTGATAGGCCAGGAAATTTGACATCGGAATTACCCAAACGCGCTAATAAATTCTCGGCTTGGGTTTGGGGAAGTAGTGGTAGAGGTGCAATCTCTGCGCGTAAGACTTCTTGGTAATTAAGTTGATGTGTCACCCAAAGTACATTTAAATCTTGAATTAAATCCTCACGTTCAAGGCTGTAAGTTCGGTCAAAAGTATCATAAACCCCAATTGTTTTTAGCTGTTGATGTGTTGTGTAACCATAAATCTTCATCCAGCCATCATCGGGATTCACTTGCACTGCTAAGTAATAGTCAGCAACCCAATCGGGAATATCTACCCATTCTTGGCTAACTCGTAACTCATCCCCATCCACCGCGAGAGTGGGAATTAGCACCAAGCGAGTGTTATCAAAAATAATAGCAGTGCCATTGACAAGTTCCCAGAAACTGGGTAACGATGCAACGTGAGGATAAACCCTAGCATTGGGGATAATTTCTGCTCTTAGCCAAGGCAAAAATGCATCAAGACAAAGTTGATTAATCCAGGCACGCTGACGACTACCATTTGTTGAGTATGGTTGTTCTGGAGTCTCAGGAGTGGCGGGAAGTTCTAGATAAAACTGATTTTGGTCAATTGTAATAGATGCAGGCGAATTAAACATGATTCAGTTACCAGTTATCAGTTATCAGTTATCAGTTATCAGTTATCAGTTATCAGTTATCAGTTATCAGTTATCAAGTTCACTGCTCACTGTTCACTGTTCACTGATTTGAGCCATTCCTCTAAGCTTGTACTCATGGCATCCAGTACGTTAGGAGTTGGGGAGATATGCAATGTTTCATTACTCCACTGCGCTAAAGATTGCAGCAGTTGACGCTTAATGCTGCTAAGACGACGAGAAACTTGATATTGCTTGATTTCTAACTGCTGGGCAATTTGCTGTTGTGTAAGTTTCTCGCTGTAGTAAGTTTGTAGTAGTTTTTGTGACTGTGCATCAAGGGCAGTTATAGCTTGATTTATGACTGTTTGCAACTGCTTTGTTTGTTTTTGAAGGGTGATAAATTCTTCTTGAGCAATGATTTCATTGAGTAATGATTTTTCTACGTCCGCAGGTATGATATCTAGTAAACTACCACCATCTTGTTCATTTCTAGGGGCATCTACAGAAACTAGATTGGGATAAAGGAAGGCACGTACAGCCTTAGCAGAGATACTTAGCCATTTTTCTAAGGTTTCTGGAGTAGATGAACTCGATTGACTCAAATGCTGGGTATTGTAGAGATTAGCAATTGCTTGCCATGTCAAAGCATCTGGCTCTACCAGCTTACGAACTTTTGTATTATTAGTAGTAGTATGGAGTTCTTTAAAACATTCCCAAGCTAAAACATAGCTTTCAATGATTGGACTATTAAAACCTGCATTTTGTAAAGCATCAATCAGTCGTTTGCGACTAATTTTGTGCAACAATCCCCAGTCTGTACAGATATCGGTTTCCTGGCGCAAGCGGAGTGAGTCTTTGATAAAGCCTTCAAAGGCAAGTTCTGCATAACCTTTCAAATTAGAACTGTATTGAGGATCGAACCGTTTTAAGATTTTTGAGACGCGAGAAATGGCAATTTGAAAACAATCAGCTACAGAAGACTGGCTGGGGAAATTCAGGGCGATTTTTCTGGAAACCCAGTAACAAACCTCCTGTAAATAAGCGGAAATATGAGCCGCAGCTAGGGGACTAGATTGAGTTTGCCAAACTTGATGCCAGTAAATCGCCCAAAAATTATCTGATTCTGGCTGAGAAGACTTTTCTAGACAAGATTTGATACTACGTCGCAGTTTTGGATCAGTGCCCCAGCTATGAAAAGAATCTGCATTGAATAACACAAATGTGGAGAAAATATCCGTAATATCTTGCCTGGGTTGCATGGATTTACTCACTTCGCGTTTCGTTTGTCATTAGTATCGCCACAGTTGCCGATATGCTGTAGCTACGCGCGTCGTAGACATCGCACTTAAAATCCTACCGCATATCACAACTGGAATTAGATTTTACTTGAATGTCTTGACACCAGCATAATTGAGGATTTTAGCATCAGCAGTTAGCAAAGGAGAATCATAAAATCTAGCAGCAGCAACAATTATTTGGTCAAAAGGATCGCTATGAAACCCTCCTAACTGTGTAGAATCAATAACAATAGGAAGTGTTAAGTCTAATAATCTAACTCCTGGGTAAGCCAAAGCAGCTTCTAACCATTCATTAATTGGTAACGGTAAAATTAATCTCCCTTTTTCAACTAATTTTGCTACTTCCCAACAAGAAACAATACTCACACCAATACCATCAGATTCATTTTCCTGTAACAACTGCTGATATTTTGCTGTCAGACGTGTATCATTCTGAATCCACCACACCCAAATATGCGTATCAATTGCAATCATTGCAAAAATTCCCAATCTTCTAATGCAATGGGTTCTGTTGGATCGTCATAGCGATATGGCTGCGTATTGTGTAGCGGATAAAGATGTTTTTTTACTTTTTCATCCGTATTTAATTGGCTTTGACCGTGACTAATTTTAATAAAGCGAATAAAATCTAATGTTTGCGTTAATAGTTCCGCTGGTAAAGACTCTATTTCTTGAATTAATAATTCTTTGGTAATCATGTCTTTTGTAGTCATGTTAAATATCATCTCCTAAAACACGAATTTCCAACTTGCTTTCTTTCATGGTATCGCCACAGTTGCCGATATGCTGTAGCTACGCGCGTTGTAGACATCGCACTCAAAATCCTACCGCATGTCACAACTAGAAGAAAGAACACCATAACTACTGCTAGGCACAGATGCTACCAATTCAACATTACCATCAGCATTTATTATCCATCCTTGGGCTTCTACAATGGTTTCAGGGGTTGGTCGTTGCGTAATTTCTCTTTCCTGATTCCCCTCACCCAACGTTACCCAGTTAGTAATCACCGCACGTCCCCGCAATGGCTCATCCGGGTTTAATGGTAAACCTCCCCGTCCTGTGGAGATAAAGCGACTGGCTATTTTTCCTTTGGGGGTGCAACCTTGAGCAATTTGCTGCGATACATCAACTAAGTTAGCGGGTAATTCCGTTAAACCGCGACTGGGATCTAAATCTGGTGTGTTGAGAATGACATCACCGTTTAAAGTCGGACTAGTTTGAGAAATAGCAGTAATATCGCTGGTTGGTAACTTTGCAGGATTTAAATCTTTGGGTTCGTTGGTTCCTAATAACTTAACTAAGTCTTCTCGACTACGAGGTGTGATGCCATAGATACCAGTGGCATTGATAGTAACTTTGCCACCAGTGCCTGTGAAAGCGTTAGCAGTGATGTCGTTGTTTTCGTTGGGGACTGCAACGATGAAAGGGGTATTGATGGTAATGTTGCCACCATTTCCACCCTGCTGTGCAGTGCCAGCAGTGGCAGAAATAAAGCTATTGCGTCGCAGCAGTAATAAGTCTTGCAATCTAAGTGAAATATTCCCACCATCTCCTGAGTAGGTTCCAGAAAAAATACTTCCCCGATTGTCTAATTGTATAAAACGTGCATTAATCTCCAAGTCACCTGCTTTTCCAGTTCCCAGGCTACCCACAGAAACCCCAGCTCCATTTTGAATATTTAACTGTGCGGTATTCAATGTTAAATTCCCAGCTGCTTTTGCTCCCAAAGTCTGAGTAGTTAATCCACTAAAAAACCGACCATCAGCGGAGACACCCTCTAAATTAATTGAGTCTGAAGCATTAATCGTCAGAGTTCCTCCTTCGCCAAAGCCTTGCGTGCTGGCTTGTACCGCTGCTCCTGCTTGAACAACCAATTTTGCAGTAGTTATGGTTACATTTCCCGCCTTTCCCGTTCCATCAGTACCAGCTGTTATGGAACTACTAGTGCCATCTGCTGCGGTACCGATTAATGCGATCGCCCCTCCTGGTGTCATAATGTTTAAATTTCCGCCTTGCCCCGCCCCTAATGTAGCTACAGAAATCTTAGCGCCATTATTTAAGGTTAATTGCCTAGTTGTAACCGTTAAGTTACCTGCGTCTCCTGTTCCTCTTGCATTGACTTGGGCAAACAAACCACTAGAAAATCCACTTTGTGATCTTCCTCTCAACTCAATCAAGTCAGAAGCTGCTACTTGTAGATTTCCACCCTTACCTTGACCAAATGTAGAAACAGATATCTGTGCGCCATTTTCGACCTTCAACTGTCGAGTATTAATAGTTAGAGCGCCCCCTGCTCCTGTTCCTCGGGTTTGTGAAGATAAACTTGTAACAGAACCATTCGGTGCTGTACCACTTAATTCCACAGTATCAGAAGCATTGATTGTGATGGTTCCACCTTTCCCCTGCTGAGAAGTCCGAGCCGCTAACACCCCGCCTCCTTGAATACTTAGTCTGTCACCGTTGATGATAATTGTGCCTGCATCTCCAAAACCTGTTGATTCGCTTAATATACCGCTGTAATTCCCTAGTGCTGAAACACCGATAATATCTACACTCAAGGCATTAATAGTCATATTCCCCCCTCTACCCGTGCTGGAAGTGCCTCCAAATATGACTCCACCATCTTGTACATTCAGGTGCCTGGTTGTAATCTTTAAGTCTCCAGCTGCTCCAATCCCTTCTGTGTCAGTAAAAATTCCACTGTTGTTGGCTAAATCAACCGAATTCAAAGCGTTAATAGTCAGATTTCCACCAGCACCCGTGCTAGTACGAATGGTTCCAGTAGAGATTTGTGCATTATTACCCACAAATAAACGTCCAGTTTCAATGGTCACATCTCCGGCAGAGCCTATTGAGCCTTGGTCAGCCTGAGAAGACAAGTTACTTTTGTTTATATCAACAAAATCGGAGGCACGAATAGTAATATTACCAGCCTTGCCACTGCCAAACGTGGATGCGGATAAAGTAGCGCGCTCAGAAAGAGACAGTGTTGTCGCAGTGATATTTATGTTACCAGCATTGCCCGTTGCTTGCGGTAGTATCTGATTGACCACACCACTACCGACAACCTTTATGTTATTTGTGGCATTGAGGGTAATATCTCCAGCAACAGTTGTAGTTGTCCCCAAACCTCGTCTAATGCCAGTAAACAGCAGACTTCCTGTGAACATCTCTAGATTTCGGGCATTGACTGTAATATCACCGCCACCAGCCCTTGCCACAGACACAAATGCTTGATTGGTGAGTGATACATCTGCACGAGTTATATTTTCAGGAAATTGCAAGCTGAGATTATCGCCATTAAACAGAAGATTGACATTTCCCGGTGCTGCCAGTCCCCCTAACTCAACTCTCCCACCATTAGCATTTAATTGTCCGCCATCCATGCTGACATTTCCACCGACTAGCAGCAAACTCTTACCATCTGGAACTCGCAAACCAAACGCTCTGAAACCTGCTGGGTCTGTTCCTGCTGGTGCTACTGAGTTATTTTGAATAGCTGCATTTTGATTAATTTGGTTGAAAAACAAAGCCGAAGGATTAATTGTCAACAAAGGTGAGGGGACATTTTTCTCAGTAGCGCTGAAAAATCCCAAGTTACCAAATTGCAATGCATTCGCTGTACTCGCCACAAACGAACCACCCACATCTAACCGCGCATTCTGTCCAAATATAATCCCATTGGGATTGATTAAAAAAAGATTAACACCAGTCTGTGTGCGAATCAAACCATCGATTAGAGATTGCGAACCACCCGTTACCCGAGAGAGAATATTTTGGATATTGGGATTACTTTGAAAAATTGCCGCTTCATTACTATTAAGATTGAACTTGCCAAAACTGTGGAATAAATTATTACCAACTGCTTGACCTGCTGCTTGGGGAATTACATAATCAGGCCCCGTTAAAGTCTGTGGTGTTCCCAATGTGCCATCGATAGTGATGCTTTGAGCTAAGGCTTTAGTATCAAGGTTGATGAAAAAAATACTGCTAAATAAGGTACTAATTGACACTAGATACTGCCAAATTTGAGCCATACCAGTACCTGATAAAAATAGAGTACAACCACTAGATTATACTTTCAGGCGATCGCTAGTGGTCGATTATGTTTACTGGGCATTGCTGAATCTAAGGATGAAAATTCAATCTCTCAAACTCTCATTCTCCGCGCCTCCGCGTCTCTGCGTGAAACAAAAATTATCCCACTAATCAGCAACGCCGTTTACTGAATGTGCTGGAAATTTATTTGCTGGGCAAGCATTTCAAGATTTTTCATGACTAAGTGCATAAACAAAAAAAGCAGTCGTAAACAGCAACAGAAGAGAGGCGCACCTCAAAAGCAAGACATAAAAATGCTAGTCAGGTGAACCAAACTTACACAAAACAACAATGAAAGTAAATAAGGAGATTGTTCAATATGCGCGATCCTGGTAGTAACATACAAACAGCTTATAACCTTGGTAACGCCAGTGGCAGCTATAACTACACGTTCAGCCAATCTGTAAACTCTAGTGACACCAATGATTACTATCGTTTTACTTTGTCTAATGGTAGTAACTTTAATATCAACTTATCAGGGTTGAGTGCAGATGCCGACTTACAATTACTTGATAGCGTTGGCAATGTCATTCAAAGTTCATCCAATGGTGGCACTGCTAGCGATTCAATCAGTCGCTATTTAGGCGCAGGCACTTACTATGCAAGGGTTAATTCTTATAACGGTGCTAACACCAGCTACAGCCTAAACTTTACAGGTTCAGGTCCTGGTTTTGATCCAGGTAGCAGCTTTAGTTCTGCTTTTGACCTTGGTGAGTTTAGTAGAAACATTGGCAGATCCCAAAGCGATTTTGTTGGTAGTAGCGACCCCAATGACTACTACAGATTTACTGTCAGTGAAGCTGGGAATTATCGAGTCCGGGTTAACAACCTCACAGCAGATGCCGATTTGCAACTATATAACAGTAGTCAAGTTGTGATTGGTTCTTCTAGTAATGGTGGTACTGCATCTGATGCGGTTACTAGTTACTTAAATGCAGGCACTTACTATGCCAGAGTCAATTCTTTTAACGGTGCTAACACCAACTACACCGTGACAACAGAATCTGTTTAAATATAGGACTACTATTTGATTTTTGAATTAAACGTAGTAGGGTGGGCAATGCCCAGCAAAACCCGGATATGGTGGGCATTGCCCAACGCCACTCCTCTCAACGCGGGAAACCCGCGCACAAGGGTGGCTCCCCTACCAATACTTAAATATGTTCAACAATCAAACCGGATTCCTATAGATGTCTTGTTGTTAGATGTAGGTTGGGTTTTGCAAAGTCTCAACCCAACCTACATTTTTTTGCCCCTTTTTGTGTGTTATGTCTCTAGCTAACACGCCATCTAAATTTTTTTGGTGCGTTATAGATATTAGTCTTAACGCACCTTAATTCAATCCAATATAGTTCAGATTTTCTCAATTGTAATGAACCAAGAAATTTTACAAATAGGTGGAATCAATATTCATGCACATGAAGTTCCATCACTTTTACAACGATACCAAGTTATTCCCCAAATTCAGCGCGGTATAATTATCGACCAAGCCATATCAAATATTTTACTCACCGAATCAGAAGCGGCTGCTGCTATTGATGAATGTAAAAATCGCTGTCAAATCACATCAGATGATGAACTGAAAACATGGTTACAAAATCAGGGTATGACTCTAGAAAAAATGACAGATTTAGCTATTCGTGCCTGGAAAATTGAAAAATTTAAAATCGCTACTTGGGAAAAAAAAGTAGAGTCTTATTTTTTAAAACGCAAGGCAAGTTTAGACCAAGTAATTTATTCACTTATCCGTCATCAAGACCAAGGAATAGCTGCGGAAATTTACTTCCGTATTCAAGCGGAGGAACAATCTTTTGCTGAGTTAGCACGGGAATATTCTCAAGGTGCGGAAGTACGTACTAGCGGAATCATCGGGCCAGTTCCTTTAAATCAGCTGCATCCGATAATTAGCAACATACTTTCTGTAAGTCAACCCGGTCAACTTTGGCCACCTCGTCCTATGGGTGAATGTTTTATAATTTTGCGATTAGAGAAATTATTACCTGCACAGCTTGATGAAATGATGCGTCGGAGGTTAATTGATGAATTGTTTGAGCAATGGTTGAATGAGCAAGTTAAGCAATTATCTCGTGAATCTTTGATTACCCTCCAAGCTGCGTGAAACAGTTATCAGTTATCAGTTATCAGTTATCAGTTTCATTATATTGGTAACACCTACGTCGATAAGAAATACCATATCTAGGTTTTGGTGGGCATTGCCCACTACTGTTCACTGTTCACTGTTCACTGATAACTGTTCACTGATTCAAGAGTTGCATATTTCTCAAAAACATTCGTATAGAGCAGCATACCACTTATGGAAACAGGACAAAGGCTATGAGCGCCCATGCTATGACATCCCCAACGATTGATATCAAAGAATTTATTGCAGGGCTATTTCCTTTCAATCGCTTATCAGCGAAAGTCTTAGAAAAACTATCTGCAAAAATTCAAGTTTTCCGTTATCGCATGGGGCAATTAATCATGGCACGGGAAACCATGCCCCAACAAATAAGTATTATCTATCAAGGACAAGCACGTCTTTTAGTCTTTGATTCTCGCACAGAAAAAAGCGTGACATTAAAGTTACTTGCTGCTGGAGAAATTTTAGGTTGGGTTTCCCATGTGCGGGGTATGGCTTGTGAAACTGTAGTTGCTTCAACTGAGGTTGTTTGTCTCAACTTTGAGATTACAGATTTTCTGAGTCTAATGCATCAAGAAGCTGCTTTTGCAGAAGCACTACACAGTCAAGCTACATTAATAGAAATATATGATTTATTAACAGCAGAATTTCACCGTCGAGCAGATGGTCATACTGATTTAATCAAACTAGCCCATACTTGTTTTGAGCAAGCTACTATCTTATCTTCCCATTTAGAAAATATATATTCAAAGCAGTTAAATGCTGATTTTTTGTGGTTAGTTAGCAGTAGTTCCCAACCAGATTTTCCCGTTGGTAGTCGTTTTGATGCAAAATTCCGCGTCTCTACAAATGTGAATCTGCGGTTGTTGGGTTTACCTCAATCATTACTGCAAACAGCACTAGTTCCCACATTCAGCCAGACACTTGATGTTGCAGATATCCCCTACGCGCCAAAATTTAACCCACAACCAGAATTAGTCCAGGATTCTCAACCCAGAAAATACCCATACATCCGGGGTAGAGGACAACAAGATGCAGCATTAGCTTGTTTCCAAATGTTGAGTCAATATTTTAATGTTACTTTCCGTAGAGATATGCTGCGGCGGGTGATATCGACAAATTATGAAAAGACTGGCGGGTTATCTCTGCCATTTTGTGCTGCTGTGGCGGAGTTGTTGGGTTTAACAACGCAGATGGTAAGAGTTCCCGCTACTGCGGTGGTGCGCTTGCAATTCCCTGTGATGATATCTTGGCAAGATAGTTTTGCGATTATCTACAAAAATAGCAACCAACAGTTACTCATTGCTGTTCCCGAAATGGGATTGATACGTCGTAAAGTAAAAGACTTTGCGGAAACTTGGGGTAGTGAGGGCGAGGTGTTGTTACTCCAAGCCAACAAACATACTCCCAAATCGCGGTTTGGGTTGAGTTGGTTCGTTCCGTCACTGCGACGCTACCGCAAGGTGTTAATTGAGGTGCTGATTGCTTCAATGGTGGTGCAGATATTTGGGTTAGTTAATCCTTTGGTGACACAGGTTGTGATTGATAAAGTGATTATCGGTAACAGTCCTGATACTTTAGAGGTGTTTGGGATATTTTTAATTGTGGTGTCGATAGTGGAAGCTGTACTCACCGCTATCCGCACGCAATTATTTGTAGATACCACTAACCGCATTGACCTTTCTTTAGGTTCAGAGGTGATTAATCACCTGCTACGTCTACCTTTATCTTACTTTGAACGTCGCCCTGTAGGAGAATTAGCCACGCGGGTTGGGGAACTGGAAAATATTCGTTCCTTTCTCACGGGTACTGCGCTCACCGTAGTGATGGATGCGATATTTTCGGTAGTATATATCCTGGTGATGACAGTATATAGCCCGTTGCTGACTGTGGTGGGATTAGCAACAGTACCGTTATTTGCTTTGCTAAATTTGTTGGTTTCCCCGGTGATGCGGCGACAGTTACAAGCGAAAGCCGAACGCAACGCCGAAACTCACTCCTACTTGGTGGAAATCATGGGAGGGATGCAGACAGTTAAAGCACAAAATTTAGAAATGCGATCGCGTTGGCAATGGCAAGAACGGTATGCTCGTTATATTAGTGCTGGTTTCAAGACTGTCTCTACTCAAACTACCGCTAGTTCCGTCAGCAGTTTTCTCAACAAGTTCTCTAGCTTATTAGTGCTGTGGGTTGGCGCTTACCTGGTTCTCCACCAACAACTCACCCTAGGACAACTAATGGCTTTTCGCATCCTCTCAGGCTATGTTACCAGTCCTCTGTTGCGCCTGGTGCAGCTTTGGCAGAACTTCCAAGAGACAGCATTATCTCTACAACGTCTCAGCGATATTATCGATAGCCCCCAAGAAACGGAAGCTGATACTCAAAATATCTTGATGCCAACAATTACAGGTAGTGTTCGTTATGAAAATCTATCTTTCAGCTTCCAACAAAATGGTCAACTGCAACTATGCAATATTAACTTAGATATCCCCACTGGTAGCTTTGTGGGCATAGTTGGTCAAAGTGGTTCTGGTAAAAGTACCCTGCTGAAATTGTTACCCCGACTCTACGAACCCAAATCAGGAAAAATTGTGATTGATGGTTACGACATCAGCAAAGTAGAACTGTATTCCTTGCGTCGTCAGATTGGGATGGTGCTACAAGATACACTATTATTCGATGGTACGGTGCGGGAAAATATCGCCTTAGCTTCTCCTGATGCGGGTGATGAAGAAATCGTCACTGCTGCCAAAATTGCCTATGCCCATGACTTTATTATGAGCCTGCCCAACGGCTATAATACCCAGGTAGGGGAGAGAGGATCAGGATTGTCTGGTGGACAGAGACAAAGAATTGCGATCGCTCGTACAGTCCTCCAAAATCCCCAAATCCTTGTCCTTGATGAAGCCACCAGCGCCCTCGACTACAACGCTGAAGCCCAAGTTTGTCGCAATTTGGCAGAAGCATTTCATCAAAAAACAGTATTTTTCATCACCCACCGCCTCAGCACAATCCGCAACGCCGATATCATTCTGATGATGGATTCTGGCTCAATTGTCGAACAAGGAACCCACGCAGAATTAATGTCTCTTAAAGGCTATTACTACTGTCTCTATCAACAACAAGACGGACAGATTTAAGAATTTGTCTCACGCAAAGGCGCAAAGGCGCAAAGTTACAAAGAATAGGAATTAATCTCACCATGAATATTCAATCTCAATTTGAACAACCCGTACTTCTCGAACAATCTCCTACTTGGTCACGGTTAATTGCTTGGACTATTATTGGAGTCTCCTCATTCACCTTAATTTGGGCATCAGTATTTAAAATTGAAGAATCAATTAACGTCACTGGTAAACTAGAACCAAAAGGCGCAGTACAGGAAATCCAAGCGCCTGTTGGTGGTGTCGTTAAAGAAATTTATGTCAATGATGGTCAGCGAGTTAAAAAAGGTCAAATTCTGATTAGTCTAGAACAAGTTTCCTCCCAAGCAGAACTAACATCATTACAGAAAAGTCGTGCTGTTAGTTTGCAACAAAAACAAGCTTTAGAACAAGAAAACAATTTTTATTATAACCAACTTAAAGGTAGAATTACTCCTCAAGAAATTACACAACAAACAACATTATTAGGAATTAAGCCAGAGTTAGCATTTTTGATGAAAAGTCGCGTTGCTTATGCAGCCGAAAATCAGCTCTACCGCGCCCAGCTAAAAGGTTCTATTACTGGACTTACTCTCACACCAGAACAACAATTACGTTTGCAAACTCGCCAAACTGAATCATCATCCCGCTTAGAAACTGCCAATTTAGAAACAGGACAAATTCAACAGCAATTTTTTCAAAACCAGGCACAGTTAACCAGCGCAAAGGAGTTACTCACAATTGATCAAAAAATTCTGCATAAATTTGAACCTTTAGCAAAAGCAGGAGCTATTTCACAAGTGCAATATTTAAAGCAGCAGCAGGATATTAGCACTAAACAAGCAGAAGTTATTCGCCTAACTAAAGAACAACAACGATTGCAATTAGCACTAAATCAGTCAAATGAAAAAATGCGGAATAGTGCTGCATTGTCTCAAGAGGATGTATTAGCTAGAATTACGGTAAATGACAAAGGTATTGCTGAAATTGAGAGCCAGTTAACTAGGGTAATTTTAGATAATCAAAAACGAATTTTAGAGATTAAGAATCAAATTGGTGAAATTGATAGTAAATTAACTCATGCAAAAGAAACTTTGAAGTATCAAAAAATTACTTCTCCAGTTAATGGAACGGTTTTTGAACTCAAAGCTAAATCTTCAGGGTTTGTCGTCAACACCAGCGAACCGATTTTAAAAATTGTTCCTGATGATAACCTAATTGCAAAAGTATACATCACCAATAAAGATATTGGTTTTGTTAAAGAAGGACAAAAAGTTGATGTGAGAATTGATTCTTTCCCCTTTCAAGAATATGGAGATATTAAAGGAGAATTAATCAAAATCGGTTCAGATGCTTTACCTCCCGACCAAGTTTATCAGTATTGGCGTTTTTCTGCTAAGGTGCGTTTGAGCGGGCAAGCTTTGTTAATTAATTCTCGTCAAGTACCTTTGCAGTCGGGGATGTCGATTAATGCTAATGTTAAATTGCGACAACGGACTGTGATGAGTATTTTCACAGATTTTATGGTTCAAAAAGCTGAAAGTTTGAAGACTGTGCGTTGAAGGAAAATTCTCATTTTGCTACTTCGCAAACCTCACAACATGTTACCCAAACTTTAAGCTACCCCATATCCAGTATATGAACGTTTATAAAAAATTAAACGCAGATAAACGCAGATAAACGCAGATAAATTTGTACTTCACTAGATTAGGAAACGCTATAAGTAATTCTTTTTTAACAGCTTCATGAAATAAGTCTTTGGCTGACATTTATGCTTAAGAGGCTTTTAGATCAATTTTAAATTATTCATCATTGGCGATCGCCTAGGGGGATGTCACTACACCACAACTGGAGTTAGATTGTATAGCTCCACCACCACCGGGCACAGATGCCACCAATTGAACTTTACCATCCGCATTTATTACCCATCCTTGTGCTTCCACAATGGTTTGTGGCGTTGGTTGTGGCGTAATTTCTGCTTTTATCTCCTGATTCCCCTCATCTAATGTCACCCAATTAGTAATCACCGCCCGTCCCCGCAAAGGTTCATCAGGGTTTAATGGTAAACCTCCTCTTCCTGTGGAGATGAAGTGGCTGGCGGTTTTTCCTTTGGGGGTGCAGCCTTGTGCAATTTGCTGCGATACATCAACTAAGTTAGTGGGTAGTTCGGTTAAACCTCCACTAGGGTCAAGATCAGGGGTTTTTAGGGTAACTTTACCCGGTGAATTAAAATCAGAACTAGCATCGATGTCATTAGTTCCATTTCCTAAAATTGCTTTACCTTCAGTTAATCCAAAGATTCTTTCGGCTGTAATTATAATATTACCTCCCCGACCAAAAGCAGCGCTAGCAATGATGTCATTATCTTCTCTGGGATATGCCACAACAAAACCGCGATCGGCATCAATATTAATGTTACCTCCAGTCGCTGTTCCTCTTGCTTGAGCCGAGATCCGACTACCATTTTGCATTAACAATAATTTTAAGCCTTGTAACTTAATATTCGCTCCTTCCTCACCATTAGTAATGGCAGTTTCTGCAGTTATATTGCCGTTATTTAAATTAATCTTTTTGGCAGTGACAGTCAAATTCCCTGCTTGTCCTTGAGGAGCGCTAACTGTTGCTCTGGCACTATCTTTAATAGTTAATTTTTCCGTTTCAATTGTTAAATTACCACCTTTTCCATTACTTATAGCTCCTGCTGATACTGCTCCATTGCCTTGCAAGGTGACGGAATTTGGTGCTTTGATTAACACGTTACCCCCTTGACCACTACTAGAAGTAGAAGCAGAAATTTCTGCCCCATCTTGGAAGTTAACGGTTAAGTTGTCTCCATTGCCATAGGCTTGAAGGGTGAGATTTCCGCCTTTTGCAGCACCTTCAGTTCCTGCAGATATATTGCTGTCACCTGTCATAATTATTTGAGCAGCATTCACACTCACACTACCGCCAACACCAGATGTTTCTTGAGAAGCAGTGGCGACAGATATCCGTCCAGCATTGATAACCTTTAATAATGGCGTGTCAATTTTTACTTGACCACCAACACCAGCGCCTTGGGTACGAGCAAATAAACCACTATTAAGGTCAGACAACTTCACTTCCTGAGTAGCACTGATGGCTATGTCACCTGCTTTTCCACTACTGGAGGTGTTTGTCAGCATCTGACCACCCCCTGTGGCTTCCACAGTGTTGGCGTTGATGACGATATCGCCGCCTCTAGAGGAATTTAAGGTTCTAGCACTCAATGTAGCTTTGTCAAAAATACGCAGTTGAGGGGTGGTAACGTTGATATTTCCGCCTCGACCACTATCAATTCCTTCCGTACCAGAAAGCAAGCCACTTAAAGAGCTAGAATTAGGACTGACTCCCGCAATGGTGACAGCATCTGATGCTTGCACTCGAATATTACCGGCATTTCCTGCCCCTAAGGTGAGTGATTGCACAACACCGCCTTTGTTTAGAGACAAAGAACGGGTTTGAATATCAATATTGCCACTATTACCTGTAGTTTCTGGCCCTACTCCAGTCAGGATAGAACCATTTTTCATCTCAATATCGTTGGCTTGGACGAAGATATTGCCTCCCTTCCCAGTCCCAAAAGTCGTTGCTGCAATTACTCCTTGGTCTTGAATGGTTAACTTTCCGGTTTGAATGGTGATGACTCCGCCGTTTCCAGCATTTGGTATTTGTCCAGAGGTTTGAGTAAATAATCCTGTAGGAAAATTCACGTCACCAAACTGACGAGAAAAAGCCAGGGGTGGAATGTAGCCACTGAGTTTTACTCCTGATGGTAGTCCAGAACCGGGTGCTGCAAATAATCCTTGTTGAGTGTATGCAAAGCGAACAATTTCAGAACTGGAACCGCCCAGAGTCACAAACTCTGGTGCAATGATTGTTAAGTTTCCTCCTTTACCTTGAGTTGCAGTGGAGGTTGAGACTTGAGTCCCTTCGCTTAAAGAAACTGACTGTGCGCGAATTTCTATATTCCCACTTTTACCCGCACCATTTGTACTTGTAGAGATGATACTGTTAGCAGTAGCAAAGGCTCCGTTGGTAGTCACAGTGATGTTGCCTGACTCTGTACCGCCGTAGCTAATGAGTGAACCTGTAGTGATGTCGTTTTTGGCAGTAACAGCAATTGTTCCGCCCTTTCCAGAAAGTCCGTCAGGATTTAGTGGTGATTGAGTACTAACCGAGAAAGCAAAGACATCTTTTGTTTGAATCTTACCGTTAGGAGCAGTGAGAGTAACTGTACCTGCATTACCAGAATTGCCTACATAATTCACGAGAGAATAAGAGTTAACCCCACCCAAATTAGTATTACCGTTGACAGTTGTGAGGGCAATATCTCCACCATTGGCAGCGTTACCTGCTGCTGCGGAAGAATGTGAATTAAAACCATAGGGTACTGTAATATCTCCTAGTGCTGTTAAGGTAATTGCACCACCACTGCTAGAATTACCAAAACTAACTTCGGAGAAACTGTCAATGCCGAAAATGCCATTGACTTGAATGTTACCTTGAGGAGCATTCAGGTTAACGTTTCCCCCGTTGCCAATATTGCCAAATCTGGCAAAGATATTAGAGCGGATACTACCTATCTCAATGTTGCCGTTGGATGTAATGAGGTTAACTGCTCCCCCATTACCAGAAATGGCATTACTTTTGCTATCAATATTTGAATTTGGATCGTTGTCGTTGTCGTTATATATACTAGAATCGATACTACCAGTAACTTTAATCCCATTAGGGGCTGTTAGTGTGATTGTGCCAGCATTGCCAATATTGCCCGTTTGGATAAATTCGTCATAAGGGCTACCCGACGTTAACCAAGCTTGAGTAGAAATTGTGGGGCTAAAATTATAATTACTGGCAATGTCAATGCGATCGCCTGCACTAATACTAACTCTTCCCCCGTTACCAACGCTAGCATCGCTAATTGAAATACCCGACAAACTACCTAAATTCCCTGTAGAAGAGGCATCTAAATCGCCTCTCATCTTCAAGCTCCCGGCAGAAATGTTAACTAGTATATCGCCACCATCCCCACTACTCCCAAAGTTTGCGTAAGAGTTAGCAGCAATGTTGCCGTTGATATTTATACCATTAGCCGCATTCAGCGTGATTTTACCTCCATTCCCAGCCCGAAAAAATTGGGAATACTTATCACTATACGAATATGCATTCAAATCCCCAGTCATTTTAATACTCCCAGTGGGAGCATTCAGGGTGATGCTCCCGGCATTCCCAGGATTACCAGTATTACTGAGTGCAGAGGAATCCAGAGTACCTTTAATATTGATATCGCCACGCTCTGCGGTGAGTGCAATTGCTCCACCATTACCTGTGTTACCAACATTCGTGAAAGCCCAAGAATTTAGATCGCCTGTGATGTTAATGTTATCTGTAGCCTTCAGGGTAATTGCTCCACCGTTACCTGCGTTGTCTACCCTAGCAAAAGCAAAAGAATTTAGATCGCCTGTGATGTTAATGTTATTTTTAGCATTTAGGGTAATTGCTCCACCAGGATTGCCAAAATAACCAGCTGTGGCGATATTTTTAACTGCTAGATTATTTCCCGAAATTTCAACTTGACCACTCAACGCAACTAAGTCTCCACCGCTGCTATCCACATCACCACCCACAAACCGCAAACTCTGTCCATCAGGAACCCTCAAACCAGTTAAGGGTGAACCGGCTGGGGTTTGACCGGCTGATGCAATTGAGTTATTGATAATGGATGCAGCTTTGATTTGATTAAACAAAAAAGCTGAAGGATTAATTGTCAACAAAGGTGAAGGGACATTTTTATCAGTCGCGCTGAAAAAGCCCAAATTGCCAAATTGCAATGCATTCGCCGTACTCGCCACAAACGAACCACCCACATCTAACCGCGCATTCTGTCCAAATATAATCCCACTAGGATTAATTAAAAATAGATTAACGCCACTCTGGGTGCGAATTAAACCATCAATTACAGATTGATTTCCGCCTGTTACGCGAGAGAGAATATTTTGGATATTGGGGTTACTTTGAAAAATTGCTGCTTCATTACTATTCAGATTAAACTGGCCAAAACTGTGGAATAAATTATTACCAACTGCTTGACCTGCGGCTTGGGGAATTACATAATCAGGCCCTGTTAAAGTTCCTGGAGTTCCTAAACTGCCATCTAGAGTGATGCTTTGGGCGAAGGCATCAGTATTAAGGTTGATCAGAAAACTACTGGTAAATAAGGTACTAATTGACACTAGATACTGCCAAAATCGAGCCATACCAGTACCTTCCCAGAAAAAATTAGTGAATTTAAAAGCTAGATAAAAATAGAATACAACTATTAAAATGCACTGCAAACTACTAAATTATACTTTCAGGTGACGACATTAAGCCTTCAGATGACGACATTAAGTCTTCCGGTGACGACATTAAGCCTTCAGATGACGACATTAAGCCTTCCGGTGACGACATTAAGCCTTTAGATGACGACATTAAGCCTTTAGATGACGACATTAAGCCTTCCGGTGACGACATTAAGCCTTCCGGTGACGATATTAAGCCTTCAGATGACGACATTAAGCCTTTAGGTTAAAGCAATGATGAAGAAACTGGAATTTATCAAAAATTTTTCGTGTGTAAATGCATAGACAAAAAAAACAGTCGTAAATAGCAACAGAAGAGAAGACTTTAACACCCAACGTTATCTCATTGTTTTTGGAGAAATTAACATGTCTAGGACTAGCTACACTTGTAACTCAAATTAACCCACTCAACTGGACTGACACGACTAAAATGATACAAAAAAAATGTAGTAGCGCGGCAACCTTAAAATGCTGGGCTGATACCATTTCACTTTAATTTAATGATACAAACACGTTGGCAAGCAAGGGCGCGGAGACCGCGCCCCTACGAGAAATCTGTTAATTTCTACCTTGCAAATTAAGTAGGGTCAGCAATGCCCACCAACACCATGATATTGTAGGCAATGCCTAGTAGTCTGTCAGGGTTGAAATGAGGGACTGTAGTGTGAGCGTCTCGCTCACGCGGGCTTTTCGGCCCGCACTACCAAAAACCCCTCAAAACAAAATTGACAAACCACTAGGGTGTTGACTCTGAGGGTTTTTAGCCCAAAATGCATCATCCAAAATAAAAGTCGTATTTAACGTTCTCATCAGGGCACGGCAGTGCCGATGCCCCTACGGTAAACACAAAAATTGCATGATCATTTTTAGCTAATTTCGTACAAAGTCAACAGCCTAGGCAATGCCCACTCTACAGATACGTTGTTTCAGACTTCAGACTTCAGATTTCAGACTTTATACTTCAGACTTTATACTTCAGACTTCAGCCTTTTTGCTCTACATTCAAAATTAGCGGCATCTATTTGGAGAATTAACTGTGAGCAAGTTAGTCATCTTAAAATTTGGAGAAGGTAACTTTGAGCAGGGATTTCCTGTCACACTCCAAATTGGTGATGAAAATGCTCGCCCAACTATAGAAATTACAGGTGAGTTACCGCCACAGTTAGAAATTCCCCATTTTTATCACAATTGGCAAT
Organism: Calothrix sp. PCC 7507; assembly: GCF_000316575.1. Classification (GTDB taxonomy): domain Bacteria; phylum Cyanobacteriota; class Cyanobacteriia; order Cyanobacteriales; family Nostocaceae; genus Fortiea. The sequence continues at coordinate 4,695,410 of NC_019682.1, forward strand.
CAATTTACCGTCGTCTCGATTTATCAGCACGTCCCATCGGTTTACCAAAGCAAGCAACGCAACCCCCAACTTTGGCAGATTGTGAGCAAGCATCTGCAAAATTAAAAGTTAGTTTTAATACTTGGCTCTCTTCAGACTCTTTTCGCCCCATCCGCGAGAAATGGCTAGAAAAGCTGATGCCTACGGATAACATCCGGGTGCTTTTGCAAACAAAAAACCTGCAACTGCAAAAACTACCTTGGCATCTTTGGGATTTGCTGGAGCGTTATCCTCACGCTGAAATCGGACTGAGTGCTACTGTTTATGAGCAAGTTTCCCGGCTCTCAAACCAGACAAAAACAATAAAAATTCTCGCTATTTTAGGTAATAGTCAAGGAATTGATATCGCAGCAGATAGGGCAGTTCTAGAACAATTAACCAATGCAGATGTCACTTTTTTAGTTGAGCCAAAATGTCAAGACTTAACTGACCAATTGTGGGAACAACATTGGCAAATTCTCTTTTTCGCTGGACATAGTTCTAGTCAGGGAACAGGTGAAACTGGACAAATTTATATCAATCAAACCGAAAGTCTCAAAATTAGTGAGTTGAAATTCGCTTTAAAAAAGGCAGTGGAACGGGGGCTAAAATTGGCAATTTTTAACTCTTGCGATGGCTTGGGACTGGCGCGGGAGTTTGCCGATTTACAAATTCCGCAATTAATTGTAATGCGGGAACCTGTCCCAGATTTGGTGGCGCAAGAGTTTTTGAAGCATTTTTTGTCGGCTTTTGCTCGTGGTGAATCTTTGTATCTGTCGGTGCGAGAAGGGCGGGAACGGTTGCAAGGACTGGAAAAACAATTTCCCTGTGCTACTTGGCTACCTATTATCTGCCAAAATCCAGGTGAGATGTCGTTGAGTTGGCAGGAATTGGCTGGAGGTAGACATGAAGTACAAACGGCTACACTACTAAAACGTCGTCTGAATTTCTCCGTTATCCTCCTTACCAGTGCGGTCATGTCTGCGTTGGTGATGGGGATTAGGTATTTAGGAATAATGCAACCATTGGAATTACAGGCATTTGACCAGTTGTTGCGGCTACGTCCTCAAGAAACACCAGATTCACGGTTGCTGGTGGTGACAGTGACAGAAGATGATGTGCAAGCTCAAGCCCAAGAACAACGCCGAGGTTCGCTTTCAGACAAGTCTTTCGGTAAACTCTTGGAGAAGTTAGAGGTTGATCAAGCAGCGGTGATTGGCTTGGATATTTACCGAGATTATGCTGTTGGCAAGGATTATCCAACTTTAGCTTCCCGGATGCGAAAAAGCGATCGCCTAATTTCAGTTTGTCAGGTGAGCAATCCCCAAGCCGGAAAATCTGGTGTCAAACCACCACCAGAAGTTTCTCCAGAGCGTTTGGGCTTCAGTGATATTATCCCAGATCCAGATCATGTGGTGCGTCGTCATCTGTTAGCGTTAACTCCTCCACCCTCATCTGCTTGTGCTGCGTCCTACGCTCTCAGTGTGCAGATAGCATTACGATATTTGTACAAGCAGGGAATCCAACTGGAATTTATCGCCGGTGGTGTGTGGAAACTAGGGAAGCTCAAATTTAAACCCCTAGAAGGACACAGTGGAGGATATCAAAAAATAGATGCTTTAGCACATCAAATTTTATTAAATTATCGCTCCTCAGGCTCTCCAGAAGCGATCGCACCCCAAATTACTTTAAAACAAGCATTAGCCGGTCAATTGAATGCAGCTGCGGTTAAAGATAAGATTATCCTCATTGGCACAACAGCCGAAAGTTTTAATGATTACTCTTTAACCCCCTACACTACCACCACAGGAAACTCCCAAGCCATACCAGGAGTGGTTTTGCAAGCACAAATGGTCAGTCAACTACTGAGTGCTGCTTTAGATGGGCGACCTCTATTGTGGACGTGGACATTATGGGGTGAAGCGATGTGGATTTGGGGCTGGTCTTTAAGTGGCAGTTTACTTGTGTGGTATCTGCGACAATTAAGTGGAATAGCGATCGCCCTAGCACTCACCTGTCAGTTCGTTATTTTATATAGTATGTGCCTAGTCTTATTGATTATTTGGGGCTATTGGGTTCCCCTAGTTCCCGCAGCATTAGCCCTGATTGGCGGCGGCAGTATTGCAATGGGGCAGCCCTTCTCTGCGAGACGCTACGCGAACGACTCCGCTCAGGGCAAGGGGGCAGGGGGCAGGGAGCAGGGGGAATGACCAATGACAAATGACCAATGACAAATGACCAATGACAAATGACCAATGAAAAATAACATACAATATATTACCGTATTAGCACTAACCTTGGTGCTAGAGATGAATTTTGGGAAGGCGATGGCGCAAGCGCCGACTTATCAGTTCGCCTCTCCAGTCAAGTTTGTGCCGCCACCACCTCCGCCCGACAGAGGTGCGGCAGGCGATCGTGGGAGTGCAGCTAGTCGTGGGTGTGCGACAAATAGCCAATCTCTCACGGCATTAGTTCCCGCATATGAACAGACTGTCAACCAAGAAAAAAGACCAGCTATTTCCGTCACCAAAGTCTGGGGATTAACAACCGCTGAACATTCAACCTTTTGGTTTTTTGTTCCTCATAACATCTCTGCAATTGCCACCACGGAGTTTGTTCTGAAAGATGAGTCAAATAAACCTGGTAAAACTATATACCGGACTTTAGTAACACCTCCGCAAACACCAGGAATTGTCAGCATACACTTGCCATCAAGTACCGAGCCATTGGAGATAGGCAAGATGTATCACTGGTTTTTTAAAGTGAGAGTAAAATGTGACCCACAACAACCAGCACAACTAGAGTATGTGGAAGGCTGGGTGCAACGAGTTAGTCCCAATCCCAGCCTTGCAGAACGCCTCAAACAAGCAACCCCCCAGCAACAGGTAGGACTTTATGCTGAAAACGGTATTTGGTACGATGCTCTCACCACTCTGGCAGAACTCCGCCGCGCCAAGCCTCAAGATGCAACGCTAAAGGCAGACTGGACAAGTTTACTCAACTCAGCAGGTTTAGAAAAGCTGACTACACAACCTCTTATCGACTGCTGCAAGTAAGTGGGAAAGGAAAGAAACCAACCTAAAATTATTCCTAACTGTTAACTGTTAAAGTTGACGCAACCAACTTGCTTGTTCCCAGACAGCTTTGAGGGAAACTAGATTTTGGCGATTAAACCAAAGTTTCCAAGCTTTGTGGACTTCTCCCTTAGCTAGTGCTTGCACCCCATCACTAACAGCGACACCGACATGTTGCATAACACTGGAGTCGCGATAGCAGTCAATCATGCACGCAGTACAGCCATCACGCACCCGCTGAGAATTATCAAACTCACTGATGTGACACATGGGTTTATCCCAGTTGTGACAGCGGTAGAGCTGAAGATGCCAATCTAGATAAAACAACTTCCAGCCACCAAGACAACCAAATTGTTCTGGTTCACCGCGTAAATGACGCTGCATATCTTCAATTGAGGCGGTAGGATTGACAACTGGAAAGTTGCTTTTGAGTGCTTTCACAGTCTCAAATAGCCCATCCAACTCCTCGGCAGTGTAATCCACTAAGTTAGACTCAGCGAAACCAAGATAAGAAGATGCCAGGGTGGTGAGTGGATAAGAGAAAGTCACACTATCAAATCCTAGGGACTCCAGGAATGGCGGCAATTGGGAGTAGTCGTTCACCAGTCGGCTCATGGTGACAGAGGCGGTAGTATGAATTTTGCGACGTTGAAAATGGGTATTAGCATCCCGAATGCGATCGCACACTCCCTTGAGTCCCCGGTTTTGCTCGTGTATTTGTGCGTTAGCTGCATCAATAGAGATAATCGCACTCACCAGCCCAGCATCAGCCATCTCGTCAATGCGCTTTGGTGTTAGCAAGGAACCGTTAGTTACTAACATCGGTGCCATACCAATACTAGATGCATGAGCAATCATCTCATTTAGCTGGGGATGAGCCATTGGTTCACCACCCACGTAGATTAAGAAATACACGCCATTGCGATAAAGAATCTCCGCCGCCTGCTTTGCGTCTTCCAGCGTCACAGTATGCCGCGCCTCCAATGGCATCTGATCAACAGCAAAGCTACAGAACCCACAACGGGCATTGCATACACTAGTAATAGCGAATTGACACGTAGCCGGGCCACCATCCAACACTCCTTGTAGTGCCATTTGCCAGAGCGATCGCCTTTTAGCAACTACAACCGAGCTATTTTTAGACATAGTTTACCAGTTATCAGTTATCAGTTATCAGTTATCAGTTATCAGTTATCAGTTATCAGTCTGTTTACTATTCACTGTTTACTGTTCACTGATAACTGTTTAATTACTTCCCAAACACACTACCAAGGGCACGAGCCATGTTTTGTGGTTGCATCGCATCCATTGCGGCGGTGGGTTCATAGCCGCAGTGAACCATACAATCGGCACACTTAGGATTACCACTAGCGCGTCCGTATTCACTCCAGTCAGTTTTGTCTAGTAGTTCCTTAAAGGTGGTGTAATAGCCTTCATTCAGCAAATAACAAGGTTTTTGCCAACCAAGGACACTGTAACTAGGGCTACCCCAAGGCGTACATTCATATTCCTTCTCACCTGTGAGGAAATCTAGGAATAATGGGTTGTGATTGAAATTCCAGTTTTTGTCACCAGCTTTGTAGGGGGCGAGAATTTGCCGGAAGAGGGCGCGTGTTTGTTCGCGGTTGAGGAAATGTTCTTGATCTGGTGCCCACTCGTAACTGTAGCCAGGAGAAATCATCATCCCGTCAGTATCTAGGGTTTCTAGAAAGTCAAAGAACTTTTGCATTTCTTGAGGATCGCAACCCTCAAAGATGGTGGTGTTAGTAGCCACGCGGAAGCCTTGGGCTTTGGCGGCGCGAATCGCTTTCACCGCAGTATCAAAAACGCCTTGGCGATCGACACACTTATCGTGCCATTCCCGCAACCCATCTAGATGTACGCTGAATGTCAGATATGGGGAAGGTTGAAACTTATGCAGGCTTTTTTCTAACAACAAACCATTAGTACACAAGTAAATATATTTCTTGCGCTCAATTAATCCCCGCACAATCTCATCAATTTGGGGATGTAATAGTGGTTCGCCTCCAGGAATTGAGACAACAGGTGCACCGCATTCTTCCACTGCAGCGAAGCACTGTTCTGGAGTGAGGTTTTGTTTTAAGATTTCCACTGGATGCTGGATTTTGCCGCAGCCAGTGCAGGCTAGGTTACACCGGAAAAGAGGTTCCAACATCAAGACTAGCGGGAAGCGTTTACGCCCTTTTAAGCGCTGAGTCACCAGATACTTCCCGATATCTATAGCTTGTTGTAGATTAACTGCCATGATTCCGAACACTCCTCTATAAAGTATTAAGTATGAAGTCTGAAGTGTGAAATTAATTGCAGTCTCTGTAGGGTGGGCATTGCCCACCACATCAGGGTTTTGTAAGGCATAGCCCTACCTACTGCATACTTCAAACTTCATTTGACATATCGCTCACTGATAAACCAATCAACTGCATCTTTGAGTGCAGTTGTCAAGTCAGACTGTGGGAGATCCAACTCTCTTACTGCCTTTGAAGCATTGTAATACATAGGCTGTTGCGCCATGCGGACACCGTCCAAAGGTACTGAGGGTGATTTCCCCAAGGGTGCGAGTATCTTTTCATCAACCCAAGCAACGCTGAGGGGGAGCCAAGCAGGTACAGACATTTGGGGTGCTTTCATAGCCGTAAGCTGGGAAAGTTGGTCAAGTAGTTCTTTGAGGGTAAGGTTTTGATGACCTAAAATATAGCGATCGCCTGATTTCCCCTTTTGCAAAGCCAGTAAATGTCCCCAGGCCACATCCCGCACATCGATAAAATTCAAACCAGTATTTACATAAGCAGGCATTTGTCGCCGTAAAAATCGCAGGATAATATCGCCTGTGGGAGTGGGTTTGATATCCAATGGGCCAATCGGGCTACTGGGATTAACTACAACCACATCCTGTCCTGTAGTTACAGCTTGCATAGCTTCTTGTTCCGCCAGAAACTTAGATTTTTTGTAGTCACCAACCAATTTTTCTAGGGGACTCTGATGTGTTTCATCTACGACTTGACCAGATGCTCCCACACCAATCGCCGCCACCGAACTGGTGTAGACAGTGCGCTCAATACCCGCTTTTTGGGCAGATACTAGTACATTCCGTGTACCCAGGACATTGTGATGGTAGAGTAGCTCTCGGTCTTTTTGCCACAGTGAATAATGGGCAGCGACATGGAACAGGTACTGACAACCACGCATTTGCTGCCAAAGTTCTGGATCATTTAAATCCCCTGTGACAATTTCCACTTTTAGCCCCCGGAGATTTTCCAGGTTGCTGCTGGAACGCACTAGTGCTTTCACTGTGTATCCCTGTTGCAGTAACAACCGTACAACGTGACTACCAATAAAACCCGTACCCCCCGTCACAAAAACTTGTGTCATTTGTCATTTGTTATTTGGCATTTGTCATTCCCCCTGCCCCCTGCCCCTGCCCCTCATCTCTTCTGAAACCGGGGAAACCAATCATCCAAAATGGCGTAGACTACTGGTACGACAATCAAACTGAGAATCGTTGAAGTTACTAAACCGCCGGCGATGGATACAGCCATAGGCGATCGCAATTCTGAACCTGCGCCTAAACCTAAAGCGATGGGTACCATACCTAAAATTGTCGCTGCAGTGGTCATCATGATTGGTCTGAGGCGTACTGGCCCAGCTTTGAGAATCGCTTCTGTCCGCTCTAAGCCAGACTCGCGCAGTTGATTAATGTAGTCCACAATCAGGATGGCATTTTTGTTAGTAATCCCTAGCAAAAACACAAAGCCAATCAGCGAGATCATGCCAAAGTCGCTCTTGGTAATCAGCAACGCCAACATCGCCCCCACCAGCGCCAAAGGCAAAGAAACACCAATAACTACAGGATCAACCCAGCCTTTAAATAGCCAAATCAGCACCACTACAATGCACAATGCCGATAAAGCCAGAGTCGTACCGAAACTACCAAAAACCTCACCCAGGCGGGCAGAGTCTCCTCCCAAGTCCAAGGAAACGCCAGCAGGCATCACTTTTTTAGCTTCAGCTACCACTTTATCAGTGGCATTACCCAAGGATAGATCCTTGCCCAGGTTGGCGCTGATATAAGCCACCCGCTGATTATTCAGACGCTCAATCTGAACAACCGTATCTTGTTGATTTCCTTCCCCTGTAACTGTGACATCCGCAAACCCTGGGAGTTTCACCAACCGCTCTTTAATTGCCTTGGCGGCTTTGCTGAGTGCTTTGAGGTCATTACCCCTTAACGACACCTGGAGGGGTTTTTGACCGCCAGTATCCACAAATTGGATATCTTCAATACTGGTAGTCACGCCCGGAAGCGTCGGTAAAGTTGTGCGGAATTGGTCTTGGAGTTCTGCTGTTTTGATTGGGCGATCGCTCTTAAGTTTCACATAAAGCACGCCTTTATTTGGCTCACCCTCACGAGAACCAACAGTAGTAAACACCGTTTCCACTGCTGGTGATTTTCTCACTACCGCCTCTAATTTCTTCGCAACTTCAAGGGAGTCATTTAGGGGATTGGGGATTGGGTACTGGAGAGTGAGTATTGCACTTCGACTTCGCTCAGTGCCCAGGGACTGGGGACTGGGGACTGGGGATTGGGGACTAGAAACTGCTCCCCCTGCTCCCTGCTCCCTGCCCCCTTGCCCTGAGCGAAGTCGAAGGGCTGCTCCCTGCCCAGTAGGTAAACTCGGTAAAGGAGCAGTATAGGTAATATTAAATTCGCCTCGATCTAGTTTGGGAATAAAGCCTTTGGGAATGAGGGGAATCAGCGCTACACCAGCGATGAAACTGAAGACAGCTAATGCAATCACGATCGCCCGGTGATTTAAAGACCATTGCAGCAAGTCGCGATAAGATTGAGCGAAGCGTAGCCACAACATCCCTTCTCTTCGCCGGGAAGATTTAGGTTTTAGCCAGTAAATAGATAAAACAGGTGATAAAGTCCGAGCAACTAACAAAGAAGCCAGCATTGCTGCTGAGACAGTAATACCAAAAGGTTTGAAAAACTGACCAATCACACCACCCATTAAACCTATGGGGAGAAAAACTGCTACGGCTGTGAATGTGGCGGCTGTAACTGTTAATCCAATCTCGTTTGTGGCTATCAAGGCGGCTTGGCGAGGAGTTTCGCCATCTTCGATGTGGCGCATGATGTTTTCTACATCCACGATCGCATCATCGACAATTGATCCAATCACTAAAGCCAAAGCTAAGAGCGTAATTGTCTCTAAATTAAAGCCAAAAATCGCCATGACGATCGCCGTCGCCAACATAGACGTAGGAATCGCCAGCGCGGAAATGAGAGTTGCTCGCCAGTTCCACAAAAAAGGGAAAATGACGACAACAGACAACAGCACCGCTTCAATTAGAGAATCGATAGTTGATTGAGTCGCATGGCGGATGTATTCTGCTTGTGTTGCGGCTAAAGTGATTTTGACATCCTTGAGGGTAGAACGGAGCTTTTGGACTTCTTTCTCTACCCGACTCACTACTTCTAATGTGTTGGCGTTACCCCGTTTGATTACCTGAAATGCTAGAGCATCCTTACCATTAAAGCGTACTAAAGTAGCCCCGCCTGCTGATAACTGGGGAGTTGGTGGACTAGGAACACCCAACAATGAGACTTTGAGTACTCCTGATAGTTTAGCGATCGCTGGAACAATCTGGTCTTTTGCCAACTTAGTCAAATCAGTGAGATTCCCTGATGGGTTCTCAATGGCGTAGCTAATAGCCGCTGACTCGTTGAGATTTAAAGGAATGATTTTATAATTCGCTCCCTGAGTTAATTTCAACTGCTTTAGTGCAGTTTCAACTTGGCGAGTCGATTTTTCTAAGTTCGTACCAACAACAAAAGATAGGCTAACAGCAGTTTGGCCGGGATAGGTAGATGAGCGAATATCTTCAAGCCCTTCCAGAGATTTCAAACGTTGCTCTAATGGTTGAGTCAGCTTGGCTTCTATATCCAGTGCCGTTGTTAGTGGGGCTTGAGCATTCACCACCACCACCGGGAAAGTAATATCTGGAAACAAAGCATACTTGAGGGAACTGAAAGCCAGAAGCCCAGCTACCGTCACAGCAATCCAAAAACCAATCGTCAACCACGAAAATTCAATCGCTAATCTGGAAATATTGAAGCGTTCTCGTGCGGATTTTGAGCTATTAGGCTTTACCATCTTAGAAAATCATCGTGCGGGTGACGCCATCATTAGACATGCTACATTAATCACTTCTACTTTGGGAGTTCTGTTTACTGATAAAAAGCAAGATTATGGGGACTGTTGACCCTCCGAATTTTAGATTTTAAATTTTGGATTTTGGATTGTTTTTGGTTCAAGCCCCGCCCCTTGTGGAGCCACTGCGGTCTTGGGGGTTTCTCCCATGAGCAAGTGGCGTGGCGGAATCAATCTAAAATCGTTGACCCTGAGCGAAGCCGAAGGGTCAATTTAAAATCCCCAAGCTGCATCCCTTTATGGGTGCAGTCAATCTAAAATCTAAAACTTGTACTGAGCTTGCCGAAGTATCCAAAATCCAAAATCGGATTGACTCTTGACTCTTGACAAATGCCAATGATAATTTTAGTACCTCAAGGAGCCGAGTATAAAGCTGTGTGTCGTGGCTTAAGCCGTGTCACCACCGCTAAACCGACTGTGATGCCAATTCCTGTTGGCATCAAGCCACTAATCACATATCTGCATAAATTGCAAGAGCAGAATCAATTAGTGAATCCCTTGTCGAGAGTTTTGGTTATGGGTTTATGCGGTAGCCTCAACCCTAGCTATTCTGTGGGGGATATCGTGCTGTATCAAGATTGTGTTTATCAAGGAAAGTTGCAAAAGTGCGATCGCCTCTTGACAACAGAAATCTGCTCGCGTATATCAGACAAAGTTACTTTAGTCAAGTCATTAACAAGCGATCGCGTAATTTGTTCAGCAGCAGAAAAACTCCATCTGGGTGAGAAATTTGGGGCTGATGTTGTTGACATGGAAGGATTTGCCGTCTTAGATTTCTTTCATCAGTTGGGAGTGTCAATAGCAATGCTGCGAGTCGTCAGCGATGACTGTCGCCACGATATACCTGATTTAACATCAGCAATCAGCGCCGATGGTTCCTTAAAACCCTTATCCCTAGCACTGAGATTAATTCAGCAACCCATAGCGGCTACAAGACTAATTCGAGGTTCCTTGCAGGGGTTAAAAGTGTTAGAGAACTTGATAGAATCACTAATTAGGGCTTACTGAAAAAGTCTTATGGCTAGGATAGGCAATAGGCAGCCGAAGTGGGGAGCATCCCAATTTTGCCAAAATAAAATTTGTAGTGGGAGCATCTTGCTCCCTAATTTCCAGGCAGCGGGCTAGTCCAGGCAGCGGGCTAGTCCAGGCAGTGGGCTAGTCCAGGCAGCGGGCTAGAAGCCCGCACTACAAAAAAATAAATTTACACATTTGGGATGCTCCCGCTGAAGTGTGGCGTGGTTTTTCTCCCCTGCACTCTGCACCCCTGCACAAGCGCAAACTTTGCGAGGTGTGGTGAGAAATCCGGGTATCGCATGGTGTTGATTTCACAATTACCCTTAAAGCTGATTTCGTGCTTTGAGTTGTAAATATCTTTCAACCAAATGATCAGTAATCTGGTTAGCTGGTGCGTCGAGAACCAACACACCTTTTTGTTTCAACTGAGCAAAAGCAACTTGCCGCTGTGCTAATAAATCTAAAGCCACTGCACGAGCATAAGCATTAGTGACATCTTCGGTGAATGTGTGCGCCAAACGATCAACTTGGGGATCTCGGAGAGTTACACAAAACGGCAAATAACGAGGTGCTAGTCGGGAGAGGGCGGCGAGGAGTTCGGTAGAGGCGGTGACATCAACTAAGTCGGTAATCAAGACTACTAGCGCCCGACGAGTTTGCTGCTGCACAACCTTTGTCACTGCACCCAAATAATCAGATTCTAGTAATGCTGGTTGAATGGGAGTCAAGCGATCAATTAGCTGGCCGAGGTGATGTTGACCGCGTTCTGAGGGAATCCACGTATGCATCTGGCGGTCAAATATACCTACGCCGACGCGATCGCCTCGATGCAATCCTGCCAATGCTAAGGACAAAGTAGCATTCAAACCCCAATCAAAGCGCTGCAAACCCTGGACTCTTTGCGTCATCAAGCGTCCGCGATCGAGCAAAATCAATAAAGTTTGCTCTTGTTCTGGTTCTAAAACCCTTACCAAAGGTGGTGTATTACCATAGGCTCCTACCCGTCGGGCTGTGGCTTTCCAATCAATCAACCGCAAATCGTCACCAGTGCGATAGTTACGCAATTCGGCAAACTCAGTCCCGATACCTATTTGGCGAAATTGACGGATTGATCCAGATGACTGTAGTGTCAGCCGAATCGAAAGCGATCGCAATCCAATTAAATCAGGATAAACCTTGACTGGTAGACTTTGGGGAATCTGCCAATCATCCCAAGCCAACCGCCAGTGTCCTAATTGTCGTACCTGAATATTCCCCCAAGGAAACTCTCCTCGCTGTGTGGGTTTGACGGTATACGTCAATTCTTGGGTGCTGTTCATGGCAACAGTGGCGTTTAGTGTAGATGTAGAGACACCAAATCCTGTTGGGTAGTAGTCGCAAATTTGAATTGTAGCGTCAGCGTTACCCGATGTGACCGTTAATAGCACTGGGTTATCTCGCCCAATGGACAATCGTGATGGTAATACACGAGTAATTTGCACACGGTGTCGTCGCGCCCTCGAACCATCTACAACCATTAACCCCAGCACTACAACATCAAATAGTAAGGCGATCGCCATGCTGAAGGGAATACCGATAAAAATGGAGAGAATTGGGGCGATCGCTATTCCTAATATCAATAATAAATATACTCTTCTTGATGCAACCATTTTTTGAAGTCTGAAGTATGAAGTCTGAAATTATGAACGATATACTTAATTGTCATAAAAGGCACTGTGTTAAACATACAGTGCCTGTTTAACTGGTTGCTATTGGTTTTAACTAGCTTGCTGATTAACTCGTCTTTGCATTTCCGCATCTGCTTCTTCATCTGTTGTGCAAAGCACGCCAGGACGAGAGCGAATAATGCTGAGATAGTACTGAAAAGCATCTTCATCTTGAGGATTGCGTCTAACATAGTCACGCAATTCCTGCTCAGTCATTGCTTGGTAGTTTGGGCTAGTCACTCGATTATCACCTCCCCATTTTTAAATATCTCTATTTGTATAGTTTCGCCAACTAACATGACTATTCGATTAGTGCGACTATCAAGCCTCACTAAATTAATTGGCTGAAGCAAGTTACTCGCTCTTACACATCTTTGATAAAGTGCTTTTAACTGTGCCGATGTTGGTTCCATTTCACTCCCTTTTTTATTCTCACCTCTTCGCTGCGCGTCTTTCCAAGGCTCCCTCTAGGGTTTACGATTCCGGCTACTTATCCCGGGGGCAATAAAGTTTATGTTGATTTAAGATTTTTAACAAAGTTTATTAATCATTCGCTCTCGAATATTGAACGGTTTTTGCTTTTCCTCGCTCATACTTTCGTTTCACCCTTCAGACTTCAGACTTCATACTTCACCCTTCATCTTGGCACCGGGACTTGATTAATCACCGACGCAATTACTGCGTCAATTTGTAAACCATCTAGCATGGCTTCTGGCTTCAAAATTAAGCGATGACGCAGCAGTGGCGATGCAACAGCTTTGATATCATCTGGAGTGACAAAATTTCTCCCTGCTAGCCACGCCACCGCTTGGGATGTCTGCAACCAAGCGCCAGCAGCACGCGGCGATGCACCTAAAGCTAAATCAGGATATTGACGGGATGTTCTGACCAACGTCAAGAGATAATCAATAATAGCTTCAGATACCTTAATTTCTAGGACTGCTTGCCGTGCTTGCAAAATATCGGCTACCGTTGCTATTGGTTTGAGGCGGCTGATATCTAAGCGTCGCGCTGCAAATCCTGCTTGGCGATTGAGTAACATTTGCTTTTCAGCGGCTTGGTCAGGGTAATTTACTACTAGTTTGAATAAAAATCTATCTAGCTGCGCTTCTGGTAAGGGATAAGTGCCTTCAAATTCTAGGGGATTTTGAGTGGCGATCGCCCAAAATAAATCTGGCAAAGGCAAGCTTTCACCATCCAGTGTCACCTGCTTCTCTTCCATCGCTTCTAACAACGCCGCTTGTGTCTTCGGGGGAGTGCGGTTAATTTCATCGGCCAGCAGCACCTCGGTAAACACAGGCCCCTTTCTCAAGGTGAAATTGCGGCTATTCAAATCAAAAATATTTGTCCCAGTAATATCAGATGGTAAAACATCTGGTGTCAATTGAATGCGACGGAAGTCGGCTTGAATTAACTGTGCTAACACTTTTACTAACAGTGTCTTACCGGTTCCCGGTACTCCTTCCAAAATTATATGTCCACCTGCTAACAGTGCCACTAGCAACTGCTCTATCAGGCTGGATTGTCCTACAATTACTTGGTTCAGTCCTTGACCGAGACGAATGAAAATAGGATGGGTTTCGCTCATATTTGATTGAGAAAAAATTCACGCAAGAGTGCAAATCAGTTATCAGTAATCAGTGAACAGTTATCAGTTATCAGGTCTGTTCACTGTTCACTGTTCACTGATTACTGTTCACGCAGGGTGCGCCATTTCCCCAACCAGCTTAACAGGTCTTGTTCACTGATGGTTTTTTTTCGGGCATGTAATTTTAATACTGCTTCCAATTCGGCTGCACTTAGACCGGTTTTCTCTACCCAAACAGCCATCAAAACTTGGGGTTCCAGCAATAATTGCCCTAATCCCAAGGCTTTTTGTAGTTGTAGTTGTTCTTCTTTACCTACCATTTCCACGACGAAATCCGTGGATTCGGCTTTTTGTAACACTCCTGCTAACGCTTGGATATATGCCTCGCTATTATCTATAGCTGGTGTATCTAAAGCTACTGGCTTACCAAAACGGCGATTCTGTGACCAAATGAGTACTAATAGCAAAACGCCTGCTTGCAATAAGGCAGTAAATAAAGGCATTTGCACAAAATAACTGAATAAGTTGCCTTTGCCTTCTTTTTCTCGGACATCGGCATCTTTGTAGCCGTGAATGTATTCATCGACAAAAATCTGGTTATTTTTTTGGCTAACTAAATTGGCTAAATACTGGAAATTACTTAAATAATCCTGGTAAGCATTAGCGGCTAAATGGGGAGTGGTAGAAAAAATCGCTTTGCCTTTGTCGTATTTTTCTTCCCAGACAATAGCACCGAAGCGATCGCCTAAAGAAACTAGCTCTGGTTCAACTTTCTCGCGTCGTCTCCGCGTGGCAATCTTGACATCGCCAAAGGACGACTTTTGCGTGGTGCTAAACTCCGCTGCTGTGACGCGATCGCGCACACCCAAAATTACCAGAGTGTTCCCTTGTTCTAACCATTCTCGCTCTTGTTGATCCACTCCTGGCGGATTCAGTTCACTGTATACCCGTAGTAAAGTCACGGGATTTTTATCGGCTTTGAGATCACTCCCCGGCTTTTGCCAGCGCTGAATGGCAATTCCCTGCTGTTGCATAAAAGCATACCAAGCACCATAGCCATCAGGGGCGCGGTTATAAGTGGAGCCACTATTAATTGTGTTACTACTGGGAGCCACTATCAAGCTCAGTAAAATAATTACCCCTAGTGCGATCGCCCCCAGCCAAGCTAGACGGTTTGATTTATTTGTCATTTGTTAACTGTTAACTGTTGACTGATAACTGATAACTGTTCACTGATAACTGATAACTGATAACTGTTCACTGATTAAAAATCTCCCTATAGGCTTGCTGACACTGCTCATAATTTTCAGGTAATATCTCAGCATCGCCAAAACATAATTGTTCATGAGTGGTAATTAGAGTTTCATAAGGCTGTACTGGGGTGATGGATGATCTTAGCAATTGCAGATATTCGCCATCTGTGCGACTGGGTTTGTGGGTCAGGATGCTGGTATCATGTAAACGTTGTAATATTGCCAGATAGAGGCAACGGCAAGCCTCACGGTAATTACCTTCACGGTAAAATTCTTGCGATCGCGTTAACAAAAGTGCGATCGATGCATCATTTGAGGGGATTTTTGTCCCAGAAGCAATATTATCTAGATTCTCAGTCAACCAAGCATACACATAAGAACCAAATTCTCGCCACAGCCGCCAAACTACCCAGGCCAAGAATAAGCCGACTGAAACCCAAAACAGTATGTTTAGGAGCTGACCTAACCAAGGACTTATTGACCATTCAGAAGGCAGTTCTGGCAGAGCCAATTGTAACTGGGAAAACTGGTATTCTATCCATTCTCCTGCTTGTTGTTTGAACTGAGAAAGCTGCCAATCCCAGCTAGTTTTTTCAAAGGCTTCTGTCGTCATAGAGGAAAGTAGGGGAGATGAGGAAGCAGGGGGCAGGGGGGATAAGGGAGAAATAACTAATGACTCTTGACCCTTGACTCTTAACAAAATGACCAATGACCAATGACCAATGACCAATTTTGCTATTTTGTAGCACGAGCCGACCCGATATTACAAGAAACACACCCACTATTTAGCAACACATATTATATAGGACTAGTATTTGATTTTTGAAATACACGTAGGAGAGCCGCAGTCGGGTGGACTGCCGAATCCGGAGGGAGGAGTTTCCCTCGTTGAGAGGAATTGACTCCCCTAACAGGGAGTTAAAAATTCATTAGTTGTCGGGCTAAAGTGAAATTGATATTAAAGAGCAATTTTCAAATGACTATTTACTTTTACAAAGCTTGGCAGCCTTATGGCTGTTTTTCTAACTTTTCTCCCCACGGAATCCAAATCCAGGGTACTTACTGGTCAACGGTAGAGCATT
The DNA here is from genome assembly GCF_000316575.1 of Calothrix sp. PCC 7507. Classification (GTDB taxonomy): domain Bacteria; phylum Cyanobacteriota; class Cyanobacteriia; order Cyanobacteriales; family Nostocaceae; genus Fortiea. The sequence goes on from NC_019682.1 coordinate 4,711,381, forward strand.
ATTATCAAGCACAAAAGTTTGTCGGTAGTATCGATGCAGTAATTATACCGCTCATCCATGCCGCCCAAACTCCAGAAGAAGCAGCTGCTTTAGGACGCTGTACCACTCGCCAACTCCGTTCAGATTGGAATGTGGTTAAAACTGAGGTAATGCGAGAAGCCGTCCTGAAAAAATTTGTCACTCATGGCGAGATCAGAGAAATTCTTCTGTCCACAGGTAATCAGATCCTAGTAGAAAACTCCCCAATTGATTATTTCTGGGGCTGTGGTGCGGATAAAACTGGTCAAAACTATCTCGGTAACATCCTCATGAGTGTGCGTGCAGAAATCCGTCAGTTAGTTCCTTTAACAGCAATTCCTGATAAATATTTGTCAGACAAGTACACTAAATATTGAGTCAATTGTGGTGAGAGGGGAATATGCTATTCCCCTCTCACCACAATTTTAATTTTCTGAATGTAAACTGTAATAAATTGGCTAATAAAATATTGGTTACAACTATATATATGGGAATCATATTTTATTTTTGAGCAGATCTATGCATCTGTAGTATCGTTCAAGAATCAAAGATGAGGTTAAATGTTAAGGCAATACATTTATCCTAATTCAGGATTATTTTGGTTGTTTTGTATATTTTTATTTTCATCAAAATTATTCTAAACAAATCAATTTTTTGAGGTATATAAACTTTCTATTTAAAATAGAGAAATCTTTGAAATTACCTAACACAATCTGCGTATTTTCACCGAATACAAATCTAACGCCAGAGGATTAAAATTAAGTCTTTGTTAAGATTTTGGTTTTAAACTAAGACCTATAAAAACTAAAATTGAGAGTTTAAGAAAATATTTATATTTATAGGCGTAAATAAGCAATGGCACTTCCCGATAGACAAAATGGGTGGCGACAAAAGACCTCTGAACAAGAAGAGTTACTGCATGGGATGACAAGCCGGATTAGGCGATCGCTTGAACTCTCAGAAATATTAACAGCTACAGTTGCAGAAGCTCGTTCATTTTTGGGTACTGATCGGGTGATGGTCTACCGATTTAACGCTGATACTAGTGGTGAAGTGATTGCTGAATCAATTTATGAACAGCGTTTACCATCTTTATTGGGGTTGAACTTCCCTGGGGATGATATCCCACGAGTGGCGAGAGAAATGTTTTTGCAATTTCGGCAACGTTCGATTGTGGATGTAGCTAATGGAAAGATAGGATTATTTCCGCTATACTCTCCAGAAACTGGCGAGTTTAACCCAACTGAAAATATTTACTATCGGCAGGTAGACCCATGCCATATAGAATACTTAAGCTCAATGGGAGTTCAGTCTTCGCTAGTCATGCCAATTGTACATTGCAACCTCAAAGTGCAATCGGCAAAACCTGAACTGTGGGGATTATTAGTATCACACCACAGTCAGCCACGAACAATAGTGGAAAAGGAAGTCAGGGTTTTACAGCAAGTTGTCGATCAGGTAGAAATTGCGATCGCTCAAAGTAATCTACTCAGTGAAACCCGTACCCAGCAGCAGCAAGAAGCGACGATTAACCAAATCACTACCCTGTTACATAAACTGCCAACGATCCAGTTACAAGAAGCGCTAGAAACAACTGTTGTAGCGTTAAATGGCGTAGGCGGTAGACTCTACATTGAGCATAGTAAAGAACTATACACCTGGGGCGACCAGCCGCTAGCACCCTACGATTCAGAAACTGTCATTATCGAACAACACCCCGTGTGGCAAAACTGGATGACTCAGTCTCGACCCGGGAGTGTTTGGGCGATTACAGACCTCAAGCAGGAACCCTATTTGCGAGTTTTGGCTCTCGCCTTCCAGTCTACTCAGATTCAGGGATTATTGGTGATTCCCCTTTATTACCGCCAAAATTTTATCGGTGTACTCAGCATTTTTCGCGCCAAAGTTGATACTGAAATTTTATGGGCAGGACGCTGTGACCAGAATCGGCGACAACGCTTACCACAGCTTTCTTTTGAGGTTTGGCGAGAGCAAATAAAAGGGCAAGCACCTAAATGGCAGCCTAAAGATATTTCTTTAGCACAAGCTTTATGCTATCACTTCTCAATGGCAATTCAGCAGCAGCAAATGTACCAACAAGTACAGGCGTCAAATCTGAATTTAGAACATCGGGTACAAGAACAAACTGCTGAACTGGAACAATCATTACTATTTGCAAAAGTACTCAAGCAAATTACAGAACAGATCCGCAGTACATTGAACTTAAACACAACCCTGCAAACCATTGTGCGGGAAGTCCGCCCTTTACTCAATGCTGATCGGGTGCTGATTTACCAGATAGCAGGTAAAACTGATAGTCAAGTAATTGTGGAAGAAATTAATGGTAGTTATGCGTCGGCTTTGGGCGTGAAAGCACCACCTGATTGCTTCCCTAATGAGTATATTCGTCTTTACTTTGAAGGCAGAATCAGAGCAATTAGCAATGTATCAACAGCTAATTTGAGCGACTGTCATCGAGAATTTTTGCAACATCTGCAAGTGCAAGCCAATTTAATTATCCCCATTAACATAGGTATGCAAGTTTGGGGATTACTGATCGCCCATCAGTGTGATGCTCCCAGAAATTGGCAGGATGCGGAAATTGAGTTACTACAGCAAATAGCAGATCAAGCAGCGATCGCTATTCAACAAGCACAACTCTATGAACAAAGCTATATTGCCGAAACTGAGGCCAAAGCTAAGGCTATACAATTAGAGCATACTCTATATGAACTCCAAGAAACACAAACACAATTGATTCAAACTGAAAAAATGTCCAGCCTAGGACAGTTAGTTGCAGGTGTGGCGCATGAAATCAATAATCCTGTTAACTTTATCTATGGTAACTTAGATTATGTCAGTGAATATACTCAGCAATTGGTGCAACTTTTACAGCTTTATCAGTTACACTATCCCAACCCTAATAGTGAAATTTTATCATTAGAAAAAGCGATTGATCTTAATTTTGTCACAGAAGACTTACCAAAAATTATCTCCTCAATGCAAGTAGGAGCAGATCGCATCCAGTCAATAGTGCGATCGCTACGTAATTTTTCTCGCCTAGATGAGGCTGAATATAAATCCGTTGACATCCATGAAGGTATTGATAACACGTTATTAATCTTGCAATATCGCCTAATAGCAAATGCTGATTTGTCTGACATTGAAGTAGTCAAAGACTACGGGAAATTGCCATTAGTTAAATGCTATGCTGGACAGATGAATCAAGTATTTATGAATATTTTTAGTAATGCCATTGATGCTCTAGAAAGAGAAACTGAAAATAATCAATCCTTAATCCCTAAAATTTTGATTTCTACGAGAGTTTCTGCCGATAATTCCTGTGTGCTGATTCGCGTTGCCGATAATGGATCGGGAATGAGCGAAGATGTAAAAAAACGTATTTTCGATCCATTTTTTACAACCAAGCAAGTAGGAAAGGGTACAGGCTTAGGGCTAGCTATCAGCTACCAGATTGTTGTTAAAAAGCATGGTGGAGTGCTTGACTGTGTTTCTCAACTCGGCAAAGGTACTGAGTTTTGGATTGAAATTCCCCTGAACACCCCTCAACCAATATGTAAAGTTAATCTTTATACATGATTGCTCATCGACGTTACTGCTCCCCAAGTGCGATAATAATTCAAAATCTATCGTTCTCGACTCATACAGCTACAAAATACTACACGTGAATTATGAAGTTATGATATCGGGCGATCGCCTGTACAAGTTTTTACAAAAAGGGGTATTGACAAAACTTTGATACTGTGGAACCGTATATACAGACAGCTAAATAACCTCACTCGAAAGCAACCGCAATCGAAAACGCAGGTTTTTGGAGTTGTCTCAGCAGCAGAACTCCTAGTTTACTGCCAAGCTTTACGTCATCCCTTCCGCTGAATATTCAGGCGGATATCTAGTTTACTAATTGGCTAGACTTTCAATGGGAAGATTAAGATGTTTGGGTGAATGTTCAGGGGAAGCGATGACGCAAAGCTTGGTAGTAAGCCAGGAGTTCTACGGCTGAGACTTGAACCAAAAAAAAGCGTAGTTAGAAAGCTTTAGGCTAGATGAGTAATTTTGTGAAGCTGTCCAGTTCACCAAAAAATTATGGACATATTACAATGGCAGACATTCATCTATCTCCAAATGGACAAACAAGTCAGCAGCTACCTTTAGTTTCCATTTATTGGGATTATCAAAATATCAAATTGAGCTTAGATGGAGTAAAGTTATTAATCGACTTTTCCAATTCTAAAGGATGTTTAATTGGTAAAAACATGTACTATAATTCGCAGTGTCCAGACCAAGCAGCTGCAAAGAATGGTATAGCCAGTGTTAGCTTTAAATGTTTTGATGTACCATGCCCTCTTAAGAACAGTGCAGATAATCAGTTGATAGCTGACTGCCTAGAGGAACTTAACAGTAATCTGTCTCCAGATATAGTTATCCTTGTATCAGGTGATGGAGACTTTGTAAAATTGGTTCGGAATCTACAAAATTTGGGTAAAAAAGTCATAATATTGGCTCATATAGGTAATGTAAAGCAAAAATTAAAAGAACTTGCTGATGAGTTTTACTTTTTAGATAATTTACATGAATTAGTTCAGAATAAGACTAAACCTCAAACCACCGTTGATTCTCAAATTAGTTACAATGAGGCTATCGAGTATCTAACTAAAGCTATCAAGATTGCCTTTAGTCAAGGAAAGCGTACAGGATTTAGCTATATTGATAACTTGATGCGTCAGCATTGTCTTGCATATCAAGGATTTGCTTCTATCAATACACCTGATGGTAAGAAATTTAAGAGCTTTAGTCAATTTATTGATGCTGCTGTGAAGGATGGAAAAGTCAAAATACAAAATGAGCAATTGTTTTTAATTGAGTTAGATAAACTTGCTGCTTGAGTTGGCTTTTCACAACCTAGTTATCTGGCGGTGCGTTACGGCTAAAGCCTAACGCACCCTACTCAAAGATTTACTAAACAGCACCGCTATTTGCGGTTTTTTCATGTTTAAAAATAAGTTACCCAAGAGTCAATTTTCACAACAGTACAAAAGAGAAAAATGCATAGAATTCTAACATTCCATGACGAAAAACTCCTACGAAAAGCGCTCACACATCGTTCTTATGTGAATGAAAACCCAGGGGAAGGTGAACACAATGAACGATTGGAGTTTCTTGGAGATGCTTTACTGAATTATTTAAGTGGTGAATATCTCTATAATCGTCACCCAGAAAAGGGAGAAGATGAATTAACGCGGCGGCGTTCTGCATTAGTGGATGAGAAGCAATTAGCAAAGTTTGCGATTGAGGTAGGTTTAGATTTTAGGATGCGGTTGGGTAAAGGTGCAATTCGAGATGGAGGATATCAAAATCCTAATTTATTAAGTAGCACTTTTGAAGCAGTTCTTGCCGCTTATTATCTAGACAATGATTCAAAAATTGAAGCAGTCCGCGCAATTGTAGAACCATTATTTGATTCTGTACCTGAGCAAATTGTTGTGTCTCGCTCTAATGTAGATTCAAAAAATCGCTTTCAAGAATGGGTGCAACGTAATGTTACACCAAATCCGCCCAATTATGTCACAGAACAAAGCGGTGGAGTTTCTCACGCACCAGTATTTATCGCTAAAGTATTGGTGAATGAAAAAGAGTATGGAGAAGGGAAAGGACGTAATAAAAAAGATGCGGAAAAAGCGGCTGCAGAAGATGCACTAGCTAAGTTGAAAAAACAAGGGCTGGTGTGAAATTCTGGTGTTGCTGAATTCAGGTATGAGAATAATTTGGCTTGGGGCGGAAAACTCTTATGGAGTCGCGAGCGATCGCATTTAATATCGCCATTATAGCAACACAATCGAGCGAGGGCGGGGAAACCCCGCCCCTTGTATCTTAAATAGAAGATCCCAAGGAACCGAGTAAATAGCTTTCACTGTGATGTAGAGCAAAGACTTGACTTGAGAATGCAGTTCAAAAAACTTAAATGTTGTCTGTACTAGTTTAACGACACAATTCTTTTTGGAGGACTGGTAATACCAGGTCAAGCTGCCCCGCCCCTGAGACCATACAAAAGTCTGTAACGTAGATTGGCAACCTGTATCGGTGAAATCGAATTGAATTGTAGAGACTGGACAGTATCTTAGACCCCAAATATTGGGAAAGTCTGCATTCACAAGGATAGTAGATGCAATTCATCAGTTCTTCTATTGTAGAAATTAACTGTGGAGGAAATGTCTCATGTCAAAAATAGTTCTCGGTATCGATATCAGTAAAAAAGATTTTCATGTGACTTTGATACTGGAGAACCAAACCACAAAATCCAAAGTCTTTAAAAACAATCCAGAAGGTTTTGTTAACCTACAAAACTGGCTCATCAAACAAGGAGCGACTCAAGTTCATGGCTGCATGGAAGCGACAAGCACCTATGGCGAAGCATTGGCAGAGTTTTTAGTGGAGAATGGTCACAAAGTCAGTGTGGTCAATCCATCCCGCATTAAAGGATTTGCCAAGAGCGAACTACTTCGTACTAAGACGGACAAAGTAGATGCCGCAGTGATTGCGCGTTTTTGTCTGGCGATTGCCCCAGAACTTTGGACTCCTTTACCAGTTGAGGTGAAAGAGCTTCAAGCGCTCCTTCGTCGTTTAGAATCGCTCACGGACATGTACCAACAGGAGCAGAATCGGTTAGAAACTGCCACACCCACTGTTGCCGCTTTAATTGAGTCTCATTTAGAGCAGTTAAAACAGCTGATTGTCCAGGTGAAACAACTGATTCACGACCACTTTGAGCGCCATCCTGATTTGAAGGCCAAGCGCGACCTTTTAACCTCAATCCCTGGTATTGGTGAGCAGACTGCGGCTGTGCTGTTAACCGAAATCGGTTGTCTTGAACAATACCGCAATGCTCGCCAGTTAGCTGCTCATGCTGGCTTAACTCCCCAAGAACGTTCTAGTGGCTCTTCGGTGCAGGGTAAGTCTCGCTTATCTGGAGTTGGCAATGCCCGACTCCGAAAGGCACTTTATATGCCTGCTGTTGCTGCTATGCGCCATAATCCGCTGTTGAAATTATTTGCACAGCGTTTGCTAGATCGTGGCAAGGTCAAAATGCAAGTTCTTGCTGCTGTGATGCGTAAACTCCTGCATTTGGCTTTTGGGGTTTTAAAATCCCAAAAGCCTTTTGACCCTGATTATCTCGCTCATGCCTCTTGACGAATCAAGACAGTATCTACGGGGTTTGCGATGATATGCAATCAACACCACCATATTTGGGAACACTTTTTATCCCTTCCATGAAGCATGGTTGTCAGCTGTGATAAAGTGTACTGCGAATGCTTCTGCTCTTACACTTACTTACTTTACCCATGTTTAAAAAGGTACTGATTGCCAATCGGGGTGAAATCGCCTGTCGGATTATTCGCACGCTGGATAGCTTAGGAATTGCTTCTGTTGCAGTCTATTCGGAAGCGGATGCTAACGCTACCCATGTCGCCGCTGCAGGTGAAGCTGTGTGTGTGGGAGCAGCAGCCGCAGCGCAGAGTTATTTACGTATTGATGCCATTTTAGAGGCGGCAAAAGCTACCGGGGCGGATGCGATTCATCCTGGCTATGGTTTTTTGAGTGAGAATGCTGATTTTGCTTTAGCTTGCGCCGAAGCGGGGATTATTTTTATTGGCCCTAGCTCTGAACAGATTCAGCAATTTGGCTTGAAGCATCAAGCGCGGAACCTTGCTCAACAAGCCGGTTTACCCCTTGTCCCTGGGACACCTTTACTAGATACTTTGGCGCAGGTAGAGGAAGCAGCAGCGGAAATTGGCTACCCCGTGATGATTAAAAGCACGGCTGGTGGTGGTGGGATTGGGATGCAGCTTTGTCGTCAGGCGGAGAATCTGGCGGATGCATTAGAAACAGTGCAGCGGTTGAGTCGGAATAATTTTAATCAAAGTGGTGTATTTTTAGAGAAATATATTGAACGATCGCGCCACATCGAAGTGCAAATTTTCGGTGATGGTAAAGGTAATGTTGTCGCTTTGGGTGAGCGGGATTGCTCGACGCAGCGCCGCAATCAAAAGGTGATTGAAGAAGCACCAGCGCCGAATATCAACGATGAACTCAGGCAGAGTTTGTATTCAGCAGCGATTAAACTCGGTAAATCTGTCAATTATCAATCGGCGGGAACGGTAGAGTTTATCTATGATGTTGACACCGCAGAATTTTATTTTCTGGAAGTAAATAGCCGCCTACAGGTAGAACATGGCGTGACAGAATCCATTACTGGTGTGGATTTGGTGGAATGGATGGTACGTTTAGCTCAGGGTGAATCCTTATCTCTGGATACTTATCGCTATCAACCCCAAGGACATGCAATTCAGGTGCGGGTGTATGCGGAAGATCCCAATAAAAACTTCCAACCCAGTTCTGGTATTTTAACTAATGTCCAGTTCCCAGATGATGTTCGCTGCGATCGCTGGATTGTCACTGGTACGAATGTCTCATCTTACTACGATCCGCTGGTAGCAAAGATAATTGTACATGGGGAGTCACGAGAAAATGCGATCGCTAAACTGCAAATAGCCCTAGAGAATTCTCGCATTGATGGTATTGAAACCAACCTGGAATATCTGCGACAAATTGTTTCCTCCACCGAATTCACCCAAGGTAACATCACCACCAAATTTACAAGTAGCTTTAACTACCACGCCCGCACCATAGATGTCCTCGTTGCTGGGACAATGACATCGATTCAAGACTATCCTGGGCGCATTGGTTATTGGGACATTGGCGTACCACCCTCTGGCCCGATGGATTCTTTGGCGTTTCGGTTGGGGAACCGCATTTTAAATAACCCAGAATCAGCAGCAGGCTTGGAATGTACCCTATCTGGCCCCACCTTACGTTTTAATACTGATACGGTAATTTGCCTCACAGGGGCACGGATGAAAGCCACCTTAGACAAACAGCCGATTCCCTATTACACCGCAGTAATCGTAAAAGCAGGTAGCACACTACGATTAGGTAACATTCAAGGAAACGGCTTCCGTACATACATTTCAGTGCTAGGTGGCTTTGACGTGCCCGATTATTTGGGCAGTAAATCCACCTTTGCCCTGGGCAACTTTGGCGGACATGGTGGCAGGGCGCTACAAGTTGGAGATGTATTAAAGTTATATCAAGTAGCCAATAATCAAGTAGAAATACAGAGTCTGCCCGCAGAATTGATTTCCAACTACCCGAATCATTGGGACATTGGGGTGATGTATGGCCCCCACGGCGCGGCAGATTTCTTTACTGAGGCATCTATTGATACCATCTTCAACACCGATTTTGAAGTAAATTATAACTCCGCTCGGACAGGAATCCGATTGAATGGCCCTAAACCCAATTGGGCGCGACAAGATGGCGGTGACGCGGGGCTGCATCCGTCGAATTTGCACGATAACGCCTATGCGATTGGGGCAATTAATTTCACGGGAGATATGCCGATTATCCTAGGTTTGGATGGTCCTTCCTTGGGTGGTTTTGTCTGTCCCATCACCATTGTGCAAGCAGAACTGTGGAAAATCGGCCAACTCAAACCAGGCGACAAAATTCGTTTCCGTCACCGTACTTTCGCTGAGGCATTACAGCAAGAATTACAACAGGATGAGCAAATCAAAACCCTGCAAGTAGGGCAATCTATAGCTACAGTGAATGAGGATGTGAGAAATCCAGCAATTTTGGCAACCATCACCGACACCCAAATAGCTGTTGCTTACCGTCAAGCGGGCGATAAATATGTGTTGATTGAATATGGCCCGCCTGTACTGGATTTAAATTTGCGCTTCCGCGTTCATGCTTTGATGACAGCCCTACAAACAAATGCGATCGCGGGAATTATCGAACTCACTCCTGGCGTTCGCACTCTGCAAGTTCACTACGATAGTCGCATTATTTCCCAACCCGATTTAATGCGAGTGTTGCAAGATATTGAAGCCCGTTTACCTGCCATTGCAGATATGGCAGTGCCGACACGGATTTTACATTTACCCATGTCTTGGAACGACGAAACAACCCAACTTGCTATTGATCGCTACATGCAATCTGTGCGTGCAGATGCGCCTTGGTGTCCCAGCAATATCGAATTTATTCGCCGCATCAACGGACTTGGTAGCGTGGAAGAAGTTCGCGATATTGTTTTTAGTGCCAGTTACTTGGTATTGGGACTAGGTGATGTGTACCTGGGTGCCCCCGCCGCCGTACCCGTCGATCCTCGCCATCGACTCGTCACCACCAAATACAACCCAGCCCGCATCTGGACAGCAGAGGGCACGGTGGGCATCGGCGGTTCCTATATGTGCATTTATGGTATGGATAGTCCCGGCGGCTATCAGTTAGTTGGCCGTACCCTGCCCATTTGGAACTGCTACAACCAAACAGGAGACTTCATCGAGGGTAAGCCTTGGCTATTGCGGTTCTTCGACCAAGTGCAATATTATCCTGTGTCGAATGCCGAACTCACAAAACTCCGGGAAGACTTCCGCGCAGGTAAATTTAAGTTAGACGTAGAAGAAACTACATTCAATTTACGTGAATATCAGCAGTTTTTACAGGACATCGCCGCCGAAGCAGCCACCTTTAAAACCCGCCAGCAAATCGCCTTCCGAGAAGAACGCGATCGCTGGGCACTCAGCGCCCAAGACGAAAGCGACATCGCCACACCAGAGACACCACCCAGCACAGCCGTGGAAATTCCCGATGATTGCTATGCCCTCACCGCCGCCACCACTGGGAATGTCTGGCAAGTATTAGTGAAAACAGGCGATCGCGTCACAGAAGAAACCGGCGTTATTGTTCTCGAAGCCATGAAACAGGAAATGACACTACTCCCAGATGAACCAGGAACCGTAGTAGAAGTGTTGTGCGAACCGGGGAAACTTGTCACTGCTGGGCAGGTTTTGGCAATTATTCGCCAAGAGGGGAGTTAATGAATTTGTCTCACGCAGAGGCGCAAAGGCGCAGAGAGAAATACAAAAGTGTGATCCAAATACATGAAAAATGCTGTAAGTACTATAAACTCTTTCCTACTCTCTGCGTCTTTGCGCCTCTGCGTGCAAAAAAAATCATATTCTCACTCAGCAAGCCCTATGCTAGAAATTTCATCCTTACTCACAGCCTATCGCCACGCTCAACTCCAACCAACAGAAGTTATCTCAGAAATCTATCGCCGCATTGCTGCACGGGGAAATGATGCCGTTTGGATTCATTTGATACCTGAGGAAGATGCAATTCTCCAAGCCAAAACCCTAGAATCCCAAACCCCGGAAGACTTACCCCTCTACGGCATACCCTTCGCTGTTAAAGACAATATGGACGTTGCTGGATTGCCTACCACAGCCGCCTGTCCCGCTTACAGTTACATCCCGGAAAAAACGGCGACGGTTGTAGAACAGTTGCTCAAAGCCGGGGCAATTTTGATTGGCAAAACTAACCTCGATCAGTTTGCCACAGGATTGGTAGGAATGCGATCGCCCTACGGAGCATGTAGCAGTGTTTTTGATGACGATTACATTTCCGGTGGTTCTAGTTCTGGTTCCGCTGTTGCTGTCGCCGCTGGACTTGTCAGCTTTTCCCTCGGTACTGATACAGCTGGTTCAGGACGTGTGCCGGCGGCGTTTAATAATATTGTCGGTTTAAAGCCGACTCGCGGTGTCTTAAGCACTTCCGGCGTAGTACCCGCCTGTCGTTCCCTCGATTGCGTCTCAATTTTTACTTTGAATTGTCGGGATGCAGAAACTGTGTGGCAAGTAGCCAGTGGTTTTGATGCTACTGATATATACTCACGTCCGCTACCACTAACAACATCGGCAATTCCCAAGACGTTTGCTTTTGGTGTGCCTTCTACAGAGCAACTGGAATTTTTTGGCGATCGCGCCGCTGCCCAATTATACCAACAGGCTTTGCAACGCTTGGAAGCGATCGGTGGTCAACAAGTGGAAATTGATTTCCAGCCTTTTCTCCAAGCTGCCAATTTGCTTTATTCTGGCCCTTGGGTAGCAGAACGCCTAGTTGCCATCAAATCCTTCTTCCAAAACCAAGCAGATGCTATCCATCCTGTTGTCCGTCAAATCATTAGCAATGGTTCGCGTTACACTGCTGTTGATACCTTTGAAAGTCTCTATGTTTTAGCCGCACTCCAACGACAAGCTGCACAACAACTGCAAAAAGTCAATGTGTTGGCACTGCCCACTACCGGTACTATCTACACCAAAGCTGAAGTAGCAGCAAACCCCATCGCCCTCAACACCAACCTGGGTTACTATACCAATTTCGTCAACTTACTAGATTTGAGTGCGATCGCCCTGCCGGCTGGATTTCGCCCCAATGGTTTGCCCTTTGGCATTACCCTGATGGCTCCGGCGTTCTACGATCAGGCATTGTGTCATTTGGGGACACTTTACAACTGATCACTGTTAACTGTTAACTGTTAACTGATACTTCGACTACGCTCAGTACAAGTAACTGTTAACTGATAACTATGCCAACCGTAGAATCGCCCATTGCTCTCGCCGTTGTCGGTGCCCATCTCACCGGACAACCGCTGAATTATCAACTCCAAGAACGGCAAGCGCGACTACTGAAAACCTGTAAAACCGCATCTGTATATCGCTTGTATGCTTTAGCAAATACCCATCCTGCTAAACCTGGACTGGTGAAGGTTCTCGATGGTTCTGGTGTCGGCATTGAAGTTGAAGTTTGGGAACTCAACGCAGACGCTTTTGGTACTTTTGTGGCCGCCGTGCCCCCACCTTTGGTTATTGGCACCTTAGACTTAGATGATGGCTCCCAAGTGAAAGGCTTTTTGTGTGAACCCTACGCGATTTTTCCTGCCTTGGGAACTGCCCAAGCTCAAGACATTTCCCATCACGGCGGCTGGCGTAATTATTTGGCGAGTCAATGACACCAAAGGTGATATATTTGAGATTAACTCGGTTCTAGTGGGAAACAGCCACTAGAGGAAACGGGGAAAGTCCGGTGTGAATCCGGCGCTGTCCCGCAGCTGTAATCAAGCCTTGCCTTGTGAGTCAGAATGCCCGCCGAAGTTAACTTGTAAATTTTGTACATCTGCGAGGCACAGATAGGCGTTTTTATGAAAATTTCTACAACTACTAAGCTTTACATTCTCACAACCCTACATATCAAAGCGCTACAGGTTACGGCTTTTGATGAGGTGTTGGGCAGTTAATTTTATAAATTTACGTCTTGAGATGCAGCGATGGCGATCGCCACTTCCCATACAAGTATCGCTCACGCTCATTTTTATTGGCATGACTATTCACAAAAAAGATGGATACGCTTATTCGTTTGGCTAATCTTTACCGTTATAAATAGATGCGCCTTCCATACTCAAGAGAAATTTTTAGATGAACATAATCTGGCTGTTATTGACAGTAGCGTCAGGGTTGGGGTTAATTTATATCTTCAGCGCCCGTCGTTACCAATCTAGTGATTCCGTTGCTCTTGCTTACGATCAATGGACTCAAGACGGCATCCTGGAGTTTTATTGGGGAGATCATATCCACCTTGGTCACTATGGTTCCCCCCCTCATCCCAAAGATTTCCGTGCCGCCAAAGTGGACTTTGTGCATGAGATGGTGCGTTGGGGTGGGTTGGATCGGTTGGCTACTGGCACTACAGTTTTAGATGTGGGTTGCGGCATCGGCGGCAGTAGTCGAATCTTAGCGCGGGACTATGGCTTTCACGTTACAGGCATCACTATCAGCCCCCAACAGGTGAAACGCGCACAGGAATTGACCCCACCAGAGATACCAGCCCAGTTCCAGCAGGATGATGCGATGAACCTGTCTTTTCCAGATGCTAGTTTTGATGTAGTGTGGTGTATCGAAGCTGGGCCGCATATGCCGGATAAGGCAATTTTTGCCCAAGAACTATTGCGGGTGCTGAAGCCAGGGGGAATCCTTGTGGTAGCGGATTGGAACCAGCGAGATGCCAGAAAGCAACCTCTGGTGTTGTGGGAACGTTGGGTGATGAAGCAACTGCTGGATCAGTGGGCACATCCTGAATTCGCTAGTATTGAAGGGTTTGCCGAACTTTTGCAAGCAACCACCCTGACCGCAGGGGCCGTAACCACTGCCGACTGGACACGGGAAACCCTACCATCTTGGCTTGATTCCATTTGGCAAGGGATCATTCGTCCCCAAGGGCTAGTGGGTTTTGGCCTACCCGGTTTCATCAAATCGCTGCGAGAAGTCCCCACTCTGCTGTTAATGCGTTTAGCCTTTGGTTTAGGGCTATGCCGCTTTGGCATGTTCCGGGCAGTACGGCGTGAGCAAATCCTCTCTAGTTCGTCTGATTTTAGCAACGAAAAATCCCCGGAAATGAATGCGACCTCCTAATAGTGTCTGGCAAGGAAATTTTGGCTACTGGCAAAACAGCTTTATCCATCACAATCTGCTGGTAATTGGTTATACAGCATGGAAAGGATTTCAGTCATTTGGGCGGGGAGTTGTCATCTGTGATGTGGATGCTCAAGTTACTCACTCTACAACTACAAGTCTTGATGCAGTTCCCTTCACGCTACAATTCATCCCCGCCGATCTGATTGGGTTTCACTTGCAATCTTTATCACTTGACTCATCAATTATTTCATGCATTCTCCCAGCGATCGCAACATACAATCCCCATCAAGATATTCTTCTGGTGTTATTAGCACAGCCTCTCGTAGAGAAGGCTCATCCTCAAACTGAGGTTAACTTTTTACACAACCTAAAAATTACCCCACCAGATTGCTACGAACAAGTTTGCAACCGTTGGCAAGAATTTCAACCAAGTTTAATGCCATAAAAATTACTTGATTAGCAAATTTTAGTCGTAAATTTCCGCACCTTCATCGATTCATCTGTATATCCTGAAATAGGATATTTTATTGAATATTATTTCAATCGATCCGGATTTAATTTACTTCTCCAGAAAATCTCTCTAAATAAATCTCCTTCTATCCTCACAGCACTACATGAAACTACGCTGGTTATTACTTAGCCTCACAAGTATTCTTTTAATATCATTGCCAGCAAAGGCGAGTCCTAACACAAATCAAGTTGACAGCGCAGATGGTGGAAATCAATCAGATTTACAATTACCAAAACTAAAATTCATTCCCCCAACTCCCTCAAGCGATTTTACTCATCCAACAAATACCCCAAAATACACTGGTATAGTTCCTCTAGGAAAAGAAATCTCAGAACTACAAACTCCGATTAAAGCATTAATGGCTCGCTACAGATTCCTCACTCCCGGAATCTTTTTTATGGACTTGCAAACAGGAGATTACTTAAATATAAACGGGGGTAAAGCTTTCCCCGCCGCCAGCACAATTAAGTATCCTATTTTGATCGCTTTGTTTCAAGAAGTAGATGCAGGGAAAATCAAACTAAGTGAAACATTGGTCATGCAACGTAAACACGTCGCTGGCGGTTCTGGAAATATGCAGTATCAGCGTGTGGGAACTAAGATTAGTCTTTTGGAAACTGTAACCAAAATGATGACTATTAGCGATAACACCGCTACAAATATGATTATCGACCGTTTAGGTGGTAAGGCAAATTTAAATCAGCGGTTTCGCAGTTGGGGATTACAAAGTACTGTGATTCACAATATGTTAGGAGACTTTAAGGGAACCAATAAAACTAGTGCAAAAGACTTAGTAAGATTGTCAGCTTTGATGGCAAATAATCAATTAATTTCTGATACAAGTAGCTCTCAAGTGTTAGGTATTATGATTCGCTGTCACAATAGAAGCTTACTCCCATCTGGCTTGGGTTCTGGAGCAAGTATTGCTCACAAAACGGGAACTCTGCGGTTTGTGCTGGGAGATGCGGGTATTATTGAAACGCCATCAGGTAAGCGTTATTTAGCAGGAATTTTCGTGCGAAGACCAAATAATGACGATAGAGCAAAAGCTTTTATCCGTCAAGTTTCTCAGGTAGTATATGGCTACTTCGAGCAACCAAAAGTTAGTCATCTACCTTAATTATTGACTTTTATTTGTGTTATGGAGGTTTTTCAATCAGTAGGGGTGGGGTTTCCCCACCCTCGATTGTCTTACATCCGACAGAGAATCACTATCACCGTCTGCAGGTGTAAGTAAGTGGGCACAATTAAACCTAACTATGTAGAGAAATATAAATCAGACTCAAATCCTTTTTCCCATTGCCTATACTTCGACTCCGCTCAGTACAAGTTGCCTGTTCTCAACGATAAATATTTATGCCTAGCTACTTACATCCCAGATTCCATCAGTGACAGGACTTACGCAACTGGCACAGGCGATCGCTAAATTTTAATATATGTGTATTAACGTAACTAACGCAACTGGTACAGGGCGATGCCTGCGGCGGGCTACGCCTACACTATTCAGTAGTATATTTGTTCTATCAAAAAGAATTTCAGTGAGCGGCTCAACTTAAATTAGTAATACTAATCAATTGTGTAAAGTTGACTGGAAAGTTTTATGAGAAAATTAATAGAGGGCGCATCAAAAAAAGTGGTTTAGCAATGAGATTTACTAAGCTTAATTACTGTCAATACTTATTAAGTAGTCAAATTAATTATACAATTACCAATTTAGGAGAGCATTTAGAAAGTATTAGCCATGATGCAATTAACTATTATTTGAAAAGAGAAAAGTTAACACCTCGTTTACTATGGGATAATGTGAAAGAAGTAGTTGAGCCTGATGCCAATGGTTACATAATATTTGATGATAGCGTTTTAGATAAAAGATATTCAGAAGAAATAGAAATGGTCAGGAGGCAATATAGTGGTAACGAGCATGGTGTAGTCAAAGGGATTGGTGTGGTTAACTGTGTATATGTAAACCCTAAGCTGCAAAAATTTTGGGTAATAGATTATCGAATTTTCAATCCAGATGTCGATGGTAAAACCAAGATAGACCATGTGAAAGATATGCTGCAAAGCCTTGTGTATCAAAAGCTTTTACCATTTGATACTGTTTTGATGGATACATGGTACGCGGTACACAGTTTAATGCTCTATATTGACAGCTTGGATAAAATTTACTATTGTCCTTTAAAGATTAATCGTTTAGTCGATGATAAATTTGGTAAGGAAAAATATAAGCGTATTGAAACATTAGAATGGAGCCAAGAAGAATTAGAATCTGGTAAAATCATCAAAATAAAATCGTTCCCAGCTAATAAAAAAGTGAAGCTTTTCCGGGTTACTGTTTCTACCAACAGAACGGATTATGTCGTAACTAACGATTTATCTCAAAGTTCCACGGATGTTGTACAACAGGTGTGTAAAATTCGTTGGAAAATTGAAGAGTTTCACAGAGAAATAAAACAATTAACAGGCATTGAATCTTGTCAATGTCGTAAAGCTCGTATTCAAAGAAATCATATTGCTTGTGCAATGTTGGTTTGGGTTCGATTAAAGAATATAGCCTATCAAACGGGTGATACTATTTATCAAATTAAGCATAAATTACTTTCTAATTATTTGATTCAGCAACTCAAACGCCCCGATATTCGTATGACCTTGGTTTGAGTTAGATTCTTCTGTTATGCAGTCCCGTACCACCCATTGTTTGTGCCAGTTGCGTAAGTCCTAAGTGATATCGGGAATTGAAATATTTGCCAAATTGTTACTAATCGAAATATACATGCAGACAGTAACTATGGTAGTGTAAATTATAAGTTTCGGTTCTAGTAAGGAACAGCTACTAGAGGAAACGGGGAAAGTCCGGTGCGAATCCGGCGCTGTCCCGCAGCTGTAATCAAGGCTTGCCTTGTGAGTCAGAATGCCCGCCGAAAGTAACACACAAGCTCATACCCATCTGCGAGGTACAGGTGAATATTATCATAAATATTTCAACGATACATCAGTTTCACGTTCTCATAGAGCCAGAAATACGCCACATAGGACTCATGGCTGTGAAATTATAGGCAATTTATTGATGATTGCAATTAGCTTTTGGTGCAACTATTGTTCACGCTAGTTTTTCGCTTGCGTGAAAGCTTTTGCAACATCATTTTTGCCAAATTCATAGCTATGTTACATTTGCACAACTGCAAAATTTGTCATATCTGCGATTCCACCTTCTTTCTACAAACTTCAAAATAAATGCTCAATAAACAACATACTTTATTTGTTTGCACGACTTGTGACAGCGTATGGCAAAACGGTAAACGAGTTGGTGAAAGTAAAGGTGAACAACTACTACAACAGCTTCAGCAACTCGCACAAGGCTGGGAATTGCGAAATAAATTCCTCATTCAGGGAGTTGAATGTATGAGTGCTTGTAGCCGTTCTTGTGTCATTGCTTTTGTTGCAGAAGATAAATCAACCTATCTCTTCGGTGACTTACCTGTTGATATTAGTGCATCTGCTGTTTTGCAATGTGCTAGTCAATATTATGCGAAACCGGATGGTTCACTGGCTTGGTCAGAACGCCCCGAACCTCTAAAAAAGCGTATTCTCGCAAGCATTCCACCGCTGAGTAAGTGGACAAAATTACGCTTACATAGTTGCTAATTACTCACTGGGTAGCATCAAAATTATCTTGTTACCGGAAAAATTTCATAATTGACCATCTCATGTGATAATCATAATCATTATCATATAGAGTCTGCTATCACCATCTTCGTTCCACCCTTGTACAAGCAGTGGCTGGTTTTACTATGCTTGTCCTCCTTGTGCTGAATCAAAATCAGCTTTTCGCGCTATCAAAGTCAATTTTCTTAGTTATACAGGTTGCTTAAATTATCAATGCTTAGTAATTTTGTTGTCAGACGGGGAATTCAAATTGTTGTGTCTAGTTTGATTGTCACCCAGGGGATGCTATGGAAAAATCACAGCACGAAAGCCACAGAAGTTCCACAACAGGAAGGTTCAGCCAAAGACTTACAACCAGTTGCAGAAATAATATCTCAAAATACACCAACCTCCACAACAGAAACAGAACCCGATATTGAACTGACAGTCATTGACAAGCTATTGAATGAACCTGTGTTTTCACCATTTCGTCGTGAAGGGACAGTCAAAGATTCTACCCGTCCAATTTACGTGATTACGGGCGAAGAAATGGAAGCACAAGGTGCTAGAACTGTGAGAGAAGCGCTAAAATTTCTTCCAGGTATTTTACCTGATGGAACTGTAGGAACAGAACCGAATGCCTTAAGTGGTCAATTTATTCGGGGTTCTAATACAGGTCAAGTATTAATATTACTAGATGGTAGACCAATTAACAATCTCGGTAGTGGTGGTTTTGACCTTTCAGAATTTACTACTAGTAATATTGAACGAGTTGAAATATTACCAGGAGGTGGTTCTACACTCTATGGTTCCGACGCAATAGGTGGGGTAATTAACATTGTCACTCGTCGTCCCACAAATAAAATCACAACGTCAGCTAAAGTCAATGTTGGCGCTTATGGCTTGAATCAACAAAGCATTCAAAATAGTGGAAAAACCGGAAATATTGGTTGGGTAATTGGATATAATAGCACTCGATCTGAATATGATTATCCTTTTGCAATTCCTGAAGCCAATTTTGAGGGAACTAGAAAAAATAACGACTCTCTCTACAATAATTTCAGCATTAAACTTGATGCAGATTTAGGTAAACGCAATACGCTTGCTTTTTCCACACAATACTTAGGAAAAGAACAGGGTGTACCAGGAGGAGTACCCATTCCGATACCAAAAAATGGTCAAGGTTTTTTTAACTCCCTTACCGATAATAATCGCAAATACACAGACCAAGTTCTTAGTGATTTAACCTGGAATTCCAAATTGGGAGGTGGAGATAATTCACTTTTGACAGCAAGAGTTTATGGTGATTTTGTTAATACCCGCTTTGATAATCGCAGTAATGCGCTTTCATCTCAAAACCGCTTTGATTCTAATCAAATTTCCTATGGAATTCAAACAACACATAGTTGGAATTTTAGCAAAAACCAAAGCTTAGTTTATGGCTTTGATTATCGCAGTGTGAATGTAAAGAGTAGCTCATTTAGTTATTTTACTAATATTGGGACTATAAATTATAATAATAGTATTGGACAAGGAGCATTATTTGCCAGATACGAAATAAACTTAACTCCTAGCTGGACGGTCAATTTAGGATTGAGACAAGATTTTAGCAGTTTGATGAATAGTTCAGCGACATCTCCATCTATGGGTACAAAACTTGCTCTTTCTGACTCGACAACCCTGAGAGCAAACTATATCAGAAATTTCCGAGTTCCCACTATTGCTAATCTATTTAATATCAATCCCTCAAATATTGGCAACCCAGCACTGAAACCAGAAATAGGTAATAGTTTTGATGTGGGAATTGATCAAAAAATCGGTGATATTGGCTTGCTACGCCTAACATTTTTTTACAATCGAGTTTCTGATACAATTGCTTTTAAGTCACTGATTCCGCCTGTAAACGGAAATACAGGAACTTGGGAAAATATCGGCTTAGTTGAGACTAAAGGAATAGAAGCAGCCTTGAATTTGCAACTGGCAAAAAATGTCTATGCTTTTGTCAATTATACGGCGAATGATCCGCGAATTTTAAAAAGCTCTAACCCTGCAGAAATTGACAAAGAATTACGTTTTGCTGGTGCTGATAGTATTAACGCGGGAATTAACTATGAAAACTCACAAGGGTTATATATGGGATTACTCATGCATTCAGTTGGTAAATATCCAACTAATAACATCAACACTGAATTTTCATCGGGATACACGACATTTGATGTTAAGTTCCGAGTACCATTAAGCGATAATTTAGCGGTCAATGGTAGTGTAGATAATATCTTGGATCAAAGATATCAATTATTTGCTGGTTTTCCCGACGCAGGTAGAGTTTTTCAAGTCGGTTTGAGTGCTAGTTTTTAGAACTTGTAGAGATGCAATTATCGCCTTTTTACGAATAACCAACCTAACATACGAGAAGAATTGTCATGAGTCAATTTAAACCTTGGGTAAAACCATTAAATCAGACTGCTATTGAACCAACTGGAAATGGTTGGCAAATTGAGTATGATTTTTTTGATTGTCAAGGTGATGTGCTTGCTTGTTTAGCTTACACATTATTTCAAGATAATTGGCATCAAATTGGCTTAGGACATCTCGAACAAGGTAGCGTTTTAGAGTTGGAATTTCATCAAGCACCAAAAAAATGTGTGCTTTATGATGGGTATCTCACAGTTATTGCTCAAGATTGGCATTTTCACCTGTGCATTGAAGAAACATTAGGTGGCCCAGATTCTGAAACTCCACCAGAATTGAGACAACAAAGACTCATCAATAAAGGTGCGTTTTATCGGCGGATAAATCCAGAAGGAAACCCTAGAAGTTGGGGTATTCAATTCTGGAATGGTGCAGGTGATAAAGTGATGACTATATTTTTACCGAATCCATATATTGAGGAAGAAAATTTATTACCCGATGGTAAAGCTAATTTTGATAAATTAGAACTTTATAATGAACTGCGGGAAATTTATCTATTAGGGATAAAGCCACTACCTTTTACTAAGAATCCTTTTAAGTGTTCTTATATTGCGGTTTGTACTTCTGGACGTTGTTATCCTTCGCGCAAATGGCAACCTACATTTGATGCCCTCAAGGTAGCAGTTGAAAAAGCAGAACTAGATATAGAAGTCCGAACGGCTGGCTGTTTACAGGTTTGCAAATTAGGGCCAGTTGCGTTTTATTCAGATGATAGAACTTGGTACACTCGTGTTAATTCAAATGTAGCTAAAACTATTGTTAATGAACATTTGGTGAAAGGTAACAAAGTTATTGAACATTGCTATCCACCAAAGTCTGTTTAATTTTGTAGACATAAATGTGAATCGTAAATAGATTTCTTGCAAAAAGATATCTTGATTGAATGAAGCACAGGTAAACACCGATTTGATTTCTGAAAAAATCTCCGTATCTGTAGGGTGGGCATTGCCCAACGCCACTTGACGCCAGTCCGCTCAAGTCGGGAAACCCGCCCACACGGCTGGCTCCTTTAAGCCGGGAAACTCTAGTCGAGCAGTGGCTCCCCTACGTATATTTCAAAAATCAAATAGTAGTCCTATAGATTTCGGTGTTGGGTTGCGTTGCACTTCACCCAACCTACAAATACTATATAGAAATTAAAATCAATAAAACCTAGATAATATGATTTTTATAAAATTTTATCAGGCAAAATATATTACTTTTATATGCCAATTATTTCTCATAGCTAGTTTAGTTATTGCTTGTCATAGTACCGCAATTAATACATCTACTAAGACTACAAATAACGGCTGTATTCAAAATTATGATCTAAATACTGATTATTTCCCCAATAAAATCAATATTACTCACGCAATAGGTTTAGCAGTAGAGTATCACAAGCACTACAAGATAGTTACAGTTAAAAATCCTTGGCAAAATGCCAAGAAGGGTTTTCGATATATCTTAGTACAATGTGGAACTCCGATACCTAAAGGCTTTAGTCAAGCACAGGTGATTACAGTACCGATAAATTCGGTAGTATCTCTTTCGACTACTCATTTACCACATTTAGCTAAGTTAGGGGTAGTTGATAAACTTATTGGGATTAGTGATAGTAAGCAAGTAAATACTCCTGATGTGGTAGAGAGAGTTAAAGCGGGAAAAATATCACAGATTGGTAATAATGCCAATGTGGATATAGAGAAAATATTAGAATTAAATCCTGATTTAGTAACAACTTACGGTACGGGAAATTCCCAAACTGATAGCTATGCGAAACTCACAGAAGCGGGTTTGAAAGTGGCGATGAATGCTGAATATATGGAAGCAACGCCTTTGGGACAAAGTGAGTGGCTGAAATTTACAGCTTTGTTTTTTAATAAAGAGGAAGAAGCAGAAAAGATATTTAGTAAAATTGCTGACAAATATGAACAAATAGCTCAAAAAGCTAAATCTGTCAAAAGTCGTCCAACTATATTTGTAGGGTTCAAGTTTAAAGATACTTGGTATATGCCTGGCGGTAACAGTTATGTAGCTAAATATCTTGCTGATGCAGGAGCAAACTATCTCTGGAGTGACGATAAATCGTCTGGTAGTTTACCTTTATCTTTTGAGGTTGTTTTTGAACGGGCTGTGAATGCTGATTACTGGTTAAATTTTAGACAATCTTGGAAGAGTGTAAAAGATTTAGTGACTGAAGATAATCGCTATGCTGATTTTAAGGCTGTGAAACAGAGCAATCTTTATAATAACAATGCTCGTGTTAATGCAAATGGCGGAAATGATTACTGGGAGGGTGGTATTAGTAACCCAGATATAGTTCTATCTGATTTGATTAAAATACTGCATCCAGAGATATTACCTAATCATCAACTATTTTTCTACCACAAACTTAGTTAATAATGTTTAACGATAAATCTAAATATCGAACTTTCTCATTTTACCAAAAAACTACGGCTCTAAAAACCTTAGTTTTTGCAACTTTAATCATGGCTTTAACCTTCTCATTTTTATTAGATTTGGCTTTAGGTTCAGTTGATATCCCTATTAATGAAGTAGTTAAGATTTTGCTCAGACAAGAACCTGAAAAAGCAACATGGACTAATATTATTCTTAAATTTCGCTTACCTAAAGCTTTAACTGCTACTTTAGCGGGTGCTGCTTTGGGTGTAAGTGGTTTGCAAATGCAAACTTTATTTAGAAATGCTTTAGCAGGGCCTTTTGTATTAGGAATTAGTTCTGGTGCAAGTTTAGGTGTAGCGTTGGTTGTGTTGACAGCTAGTGCTACAGCACCAACACTATTGGCAGATTTGGGAATAATTGGTGATTTTGGTTTAGTAGTAGCAGCAAGTTTCGGCGCAGCATTGGTGTTAGGGACGATGTTAGTTGTTTCTCGCCGAGTACAAGACACAATGACACTATTGATTTTAGGTTTATTGTTTGGCTATGCTACGAGTGCAATGGTTAGCATTTTGCTGCAATTTAGCTCTAAAGAACGCATTCAAAGTTATATTATGTGGACTTTTGGTAGTTTTGCTGGGGTGACTTGGAGACAGTTAGTTGTTTTAACTCCAGTGATTATTTTGAGTTTATTGGGAGCAGTGTTGCAATCAAAACCTTTGAATGCGCTTTTACTGGGTGAATCTTATGCGCGTAGTTTAGGTTTAACGGTGCAGAAAACTAGGTTTTCTATTATTACTAATGCATCTATATTAGCTGGAGCAATAACTGCTTTTTGTGGCCCGATAGCTTTTTTAGGTGTAGCAATTCCTCATTTATGTCGGAGTTTTTTTAATACTTCCGACCATCGAATCTTGATTCCTGGGGTAATAATTATGGGTGCTATCTTAGCATTGTTTGCAGATTTGTTGTCCCAACTGGCGGTAAGTCAGATGGTTTTACCTTTAAATGCTGTGACTGCTTTGATAGGAACTCCTGTTGTGACTTGGGTAATTTTGCGGCGTAATTCTCAAAAATCTTTCCCGTCATGAGTGACTCAATTTTGACAACTCATAACCTGACTATTGGTTACAAGACATCACGGAAAACTATTCGGAGTGTGGCGTCTGACATTTCGGTATTTCTGCAAGCTGGGGAATTGGTTTGTTTACTCGGACCCAATGGTGCGGGTAAGTCTACATTACTGCGATCGCTTGCCGGAATGCAACCACCAATATCAGGTGAAGTGCAGCTTTTAGAAGAAAATATTTACAAGTTACCACCCCAAGATTTAGCCAAACGTCTGAGTTTGGTACTCACGGAGAAAGTTGATGTGGGAATGCTCTCAGCCTATACTCTGGTGAGTATGGGGCGATATCCTTACACTGATTGGTGGGGAAAGTTGACACCCGAAGATGAAGCCATAGTGCATTGGGCTATCGAATCTGTAGGAGCAGTGAACTTAGCACAACGCTATGTGAGCGAATTAAGTGATGGTGAACGCCAAAAAATTATGATTGCTCGTGCTTTGGCTCAGTCGCCTATGGTGATGTTACTTGATGAGCCAACGGCATTTCTAGATTTACCACGTCGGGTAGAGATTATGCAATTGTTGCGCCAATTAGCACGGGAAACTAATCAGGCGATTCTTCTTTCTACCCATGATTTAGATTTAGCTTTGCGTCTTGCGGATAAGATTTGGCTATTAGCAACTAATGGAACTTTACACGTTGGTGCGCCAGAAGATTTAGTGTTGAGTGGCGCATTTGCTGATACTTTCCGTAGTGAAGGTGTAGAGTTTGATGTTGCTTCCGGAGAATTTCACCTCCAAATACCCCATAAAGGAGAAATTAATTTGCTGGGTGAGGGTATTGCAGCAGTTTGGACTATTCGGGCTTTACAAAGAGTTGGATTTATAGTTAAACAAGGTGAAGATACTACCCATAGCTTGTTTCCTGGTGGGAATAGGCAAATATCAGTAGAAGTAATATCTGAGCCGAGACGGGTTTTTTGGCAAATTACAAATAGCAAAGCTGTATCCATGCATCATTCATTGTATGAATTGATTAAATTTTTGGGCGTTGCTGATTGAGAATATGAATTTATCTCACGCTCCAGACGCAGAAAATCAGAGTTTGAGAGATTTAACCCTGAGCGCAGCCGCAGGATTTTTGGTGCAGTAAGCATGATTCTGCTGATGACAAATCTAGCTATTGCTAGATGCTGTGGTTTGCCCAATAGTTATAAGCTACAGCTATTCAGCCAAGAGAGATATACCTGTGGATGCCATTTTAGAGCGATCGCACGCACTCAAACAAGCCTTAGTCGATTTTGTCCTCGATGCAGAAGGTGAACTCGCACAAGCGCTGGAAAGCTACGCAGCAGAACATTTACGTCGTAGTGGTGGGGATAGTACACAGCGAAACTTAATCACCAATAGCTTCATTACAGAAGGGAAAGTCGGCGACAAGTCACCACTGGAATTATTTATCGCCAGCCATCCAGATTTATCAGAGAGCGATCGCCACTTGCTCACCAACTGGGAGCGGAGTTTTATCGGCTTATTTGCCATTACCGAAATCTTACCTGATGGCGTGGAATTGATGAATTGGTTGACAGCCAAACACTATATCGCCAAGCCAAATAATTCTCAAACGCTACAAGAAATATCTCGGTTAAAAGTAGGAGAAATCTTGTTGACTAGCATTTCTCCCATCACTGATAGCTACTGGTTGTTTTCGGATACCTACACAATCATGGGTAAATTGGGTAAACCAAAACTTGCTGTAGCTATTGGCAATTTTAAAGACAATTATAAAAGTTATCTTTACAGAGATGCTCCAGAGTTACTAGCAGAAGCTTGGCACTCTGTAGAGCAATATCATCATCAATTTGTGGACTTTTTTGGTAGTGATGAAATCACATTACCTGGATATCAACTCAATAAAAAAATCGCTGAGTTTCAAGAAATATTGTTGCAAAAAAGCCTGGAAGCAGCCGGAATTGATCCGACAAAATCCCTAGCTGAGGTAGCAGCAGCAGCTGGACTCGGAGAAGAGGAAATCAACGCAGTAGCGCAAGAAGCGGGTGCTGATTCTGAAGAAGTTGCTCAGATATTTAAGAATAAAAGCAAAATGGTTGCACCCAAGGTTGATTTACCAGGCGAACTCAAAAAAGCAGAACAAGTCACGGCTCTTTCTCATCCTCGTTGGGGACAAATATTTTTACCGACATACAGCAAGATAAAAACAATTTTATCAGCAGAAGACTGGCAAAGTGTGGAAGGAGGAGAGAAACTAATTCGCTACTATCTTGAAGATAATTCTATTAATGCATTTATCTGGGAAAGGTTAGCCCAAGAGTACCCCACATCTTTAGAAAAGGTGTTGCAAACATACCTAAAACGTCCAGAGTTGAGTTTAACAAGTGACTTGGATGCACTTTTGCAAGAATTCCATAAACCTCTCAAGCCAGAGTTACCAGAAATTGCTAGCGTACCGATACATTTGCATAACTTATTTCAAGAAGCTTTAGGAGAAGTGAATAAATCTAAGCCTAAAAATAAGGGGCAAAAAAACCCAGCCAAGGGTTTTAAATAAGTAATTTTTGTAGGGTGGGGGAACCCAACCCTTTGCGTTAAACCCTGATAATTTTGCTGGTGGGCATTGCCTAGGCTGTTGACTCTGAGGGTTTTCAGCCCAAAATGCATCATACAAAATAATAGTCGTAGTTAACGTTCTCACCAGGGCACGGCAGTGCCGATGCCCCTACGGTAAACACAAAAATTGCATGATAATTTTTAGCTAATTTCGTACAAAGTCAACAGCCCAGGCATTGCCCAAATATAGGACAATACGCTTGGTGTTAGCGCCAAAAACGCTTCATCTACGTAGGTTGGGTAATTTTAGACTTCATACTTCAGCCTTTATTTGTCCATCTTTGAGTAGCTTTAATTGCTGTCCTCGCCACTCAATGGTGCTACCAATGAAGCCTTGACACCAAATTCCAAAACTAATTAAGTCGCGGAAAGGAATTAACCACAAAAACTTTTTGGCGACTGGATCGTGTAAAATCTTCACCCCTACAAACCAACCCATTAACAACCGCATTCCCCAAGTAATAACTAAGATTATCCAACTTAGTTTTGATGCTCCGCTAGCAATTAATAACAACAAGCTGGTGACAGTACCGTAGGTGAAAAGCAGTCCTAGATAACCCCAAGGTTGAGAAACACGGATACAACGCGCCCAACGGATTTGTCGTTGGATGGCATCGGCTAAGGTGCTGGTGTCTAGGACATGGTCAACTATATAATCAGAGAGTATAACTTTGTAACCTGCCTGGGCTGGTAGGTAGCCGAGTTGAAAGTCGTCAGCTAAATAATTGGCGATCGCCCCAAATCCACCGATCGCTTTTAGGGCTTGTTGGCGAATTACAATTGTGGAACCAAACGCAAATTTTATCCCTGAGAGTTGATTGTTAACTAAAACCCCAGCATGAAAATCGGTAGCGGTTCCCACTGCTTCTAAGGTTGTTACCCATCCCTGTGCTAAGGAACGATATAAACAAGTGACAACACCCACACTCTCATCTTGCAAAGGCTGAATTACCCGTTGTAAATAGTCCTTACCAACGCGGATATCACTATCGGCGATGAGCAAAATTTCATGTTTAGCGGCAGTGACAGCATTCGCCAGATTACTTACTTTCAGGTTAGCCCCAATAATGCGATCGCTCACCACCAACTGCATATCTACATCTGAGAACTGTTGGATCATTTTCTCGATAAGTGCAATCACAGGATCGTGGCGATCGCGCACAGCAAAGATAATCTGATATTCTGGATAATCTTGCTGGCAAAATGAAGCGAGGTTTACTTCAGCATCACGATCTAGCCCACAAACTGGCTTGAGGATACTAATAGCCGGATGAAACTGGGACGCGATAGGATGGGGGTGAGGAAAAAAGGCGATCGCTGCATAAATCCCATAACAGTAAAACAAGATAGCTGCTAAACAAAGAATTAACAGCACTAGCTCAATAATTTGCATTTGCACAAAGCTCTAAATCAGTGAACAGTTAACAGTTAACAGTGATCACGGTTCAAGTAGGTAGGGTGGGCAATGCCCACCAAAACCCTGATTCTGTGAGCGGTGCCCACCCTACAGATACTTTTTATATGAGATGATACAAATAAAGTTTTTTAGATAAAAAGTAGATAACTTATTATTTTATAATGACATAAGTAGGGTTGGGGTTTCCCCACCCTCAACTAATTAATAGCAATTTCTTCCTCACCCCTGGGAGAGCGAATTTAATAACTTGGGCATTAGTCATCATGAGTTTGATTTACTTTCTTTTGCGTTCGTCTTGGGGGATGGTAGCTATTGCGATCGTCACAGGATTCCTGAGTGGTGGTAGCAGCGCTGGACTAATCGCCTTGATTAGCGCTGCTGCCAGTAATAGTACATCTACATCCCTGACATCCATAGCGTGGGGATTTTTGGGGCTGGTAGTCGTGGCACTGATTACTAGTATCATTTCACAGGTGATGCTAATTCGCCTCTCCCAAAATGCCGTCTTAGAATTGCGGATGCGCTTAAGTCGTCAAATACTAGCTTCGGAGTTAAGCCATTTAGAACAGCTAGGAAATCCCCGACTATTAGCAACACTCACAGAGGATGTGCAAGCGGTTGCTAACTCTGTGTATGTGATTCCTTTTCTCTGTATTGATCTAGCGATGGTCTTAGGTTGCCTAGTATACATCACTTGGTTATCTTGGTTAGTACTTTTAATCCTAGTCAGTTTGATGGTAGTGGGAATAGGTAGCTGTCAGTGGCTATTAAACAGAGGCGGAAAATTGCTAGCCCTAGCCCGTGAAGACCAAGATGTGCTATTCAAGCATTTGGGAACTATCACCGCCGGAGTCAAAGAACTCAAACTCAACTATCAACGCCGTCAAGTTTTTCTATCAAGATATCTGCAATCAACAGCAAACAGATTCCGCCGTCACAATGTCGATGGACTGACTCTGTTCGCCACGACTACTAGCTGGGGTAAACTCCTGTTTTTCTTTGCGATCGGTTTTTTATTATTCGCACTGCCAAAATTAATCACAATTAGTCCACAAACTCTCTCTGGCTACATCCTGACTTTTACTTATTTAATGTTGCCAATGGACAATATTGTGAGCAATCTGCCCCAAATTAGTAAAGCTAATGTTGCCTTACAAAAAATCGAATCCCTAGGTTTATCTTTAGCTAGTCGCTCAGAAATCTCAACAGTGCCACCTGTCGTCAAATCTTCCTGGCAAAAGTTACAATTCAAGGAAGTTACCCACACTTATTATCGAGAAACAGAAGATAATGGTTTTATTCTCGGACCCATAGATTTGACCCTATATCCTCAAGAATTAGTGTTTATTGTAGGTGGGAATGGCAGCGGCAAATCCACTCTTGCTAAACTTATCACTGGACTTTATATACCAGAGAATGGAGAAATTTGGTTGGATGGAGAATCAATTAATGAACAAAACCGAGAATGGTATCGTCAACATTTTTCCGTGATATTCTCTGACTTCTATTTATTTGAACAACTTTTAGGTTTAGAAAATCCTGATTTGGATATGCAAGCCAGAGATTATCTCAAACAACTACAGCTAGACCATAAAGTTAAAATAGAAAATGGGCAACTTTCGACAACTGCCCTTTCTCAAGGACAGCGTAAACGATTAGCCTTGCTCACGGCTTATTTAGAAGATAGACCGATTTATTTGTTTGATGAATGGGCTGCAGATCAAGACCCTGTATTTAAAGAAATATTCTACACTCAACTACTACCAGAACTGAAAAGTAGAGGGAAAACTATATTAGCAATTAGCCACGACGATCGCTATTTTCATCTCGCAGATCGGATAGTTAAGTTAGAATACGGCAAAATTGAATATGACAAGCAACACCACAGTTAAGCTAATCAGAAGCCAGGAGTCAGGAGATTTGTGTATTCTGGCTCCTGACTCCTGAATACCCTGAGCCACGAGTCAAAAGGTTAATGTATTCTGGCTTCTGAATACCCTATTTAGGCAGAATGCAAGTTAAACGCACATCAGCTGAAAACTCAACACCGAGGAATTAAAAATGGCAGATGCTAGAAACGTAATAGGGACAAACTTGGAGAGTTGCTGCACTTCTCCTGTGACTGGGTATTACCGCGATGGGTTTTGTAATACAGGTGGCCAGGATTTTGGGATGCACGTTGTTTGTGCCCAACTCACAGCAGAATTTCTGGAATATACTAAATCCCAGGGAAACGACTTGAGTACACCTGCGCCCCAATTTAATTTTCCCGGATTGCGGCCAGGCGATCGCTGGTGTTTATGTGCTGCACGTTGGCAAGAAGCGCTGGAAGCTGGTGTTGCACCTCCAGTTGTGCTTGCAGCCACCCATGCTAGAGCCTTAGAGGTCTGCAATTTTGAGGATTTGAAAAAACATGCTCTCACTTAGGGATTTCTAAAAAGAATCGCACCTGTTAGGGAAAGATGCGATCGCAATTTGGACTTTTCTTTAGATAATGCTGTCATAATTTCACAGTTTTGCCGAGGATGATATTTGATGCTTTTTCAACTAATTTAGGAAGTCAATACTAAGGATTCTTGGGCTATTTTTTCAATGACAAGCGATTGACAAAGTGCTTCAATTTTGTTGTTTCCACCGATATCAAAAAATAGGTGTAGCCATTCATCAGGGGAAAGGGAGAGGTTTTCTATCCAAGGGGAGGGAGTGACTTTACCCCAGCCAGTAATTGTACCAAGATTAGCGGGTATTTCCGGTAAATCATTAGGGTTGGAATTGAGTTGTATATCGAGCCGAATGCAGGATTTCAGGATAAGTTTTAGGGGTTGTTCGGTGGTAGAAATTTCAGAAGCTGTATTATTGGGATTGAGTTCCCAGTAGTAGTTGAGATTGAGGATATAATTATAGGGAAATTGCCATCCCATTGAAAGCAATTCTGCTTCGGTAAAGTCGTATTGTTGCCAGATTTCTTCAAAGTTCATAGTTTTGCTTGAGGTTATATTAGGGAAGCAAAATAAAGTGAGTTTCTACAAGGGTTCCAGGTTGTCCAAATGTGTGGCAGTGAGGATGTTACCTGATGACATGGGTTAGGGAAGTTGGGTTTTTAGTGGGGATGCGATCGCTCTTTAGGGGAGTGGTTGAGGTGCGATCGCTTAGTTTAGACATGGATAATTAAGTAAGTCGGTGAGAATAAACCTAACTATGTAACAGATTGTAAAATCGGCATAACCCTTGCGATTGCTTCATTCCACTTCGTTTCATTCGCAATGACATAGCGTGAATTATTTAAGCCGTTCTACTTATGCTCAACAGAAGGATTAAGCAATCACATCACTATTGCCTTCTTCTAGTTTAAAAATACCAAGTACAAAAAGAATTGCAATTACTGCTTTTATTTGTAGGACTTACGCATGTGTCACAGTCAAAACTTTGGTGCGTGACGCTATAAGTCCTGAGTCTACGTACAGAGTTTTTTCGTAGCGTCACACACCCTACAAATATCTTGTGCCAGTTGCGTAAGTCCTAATTTGTTATGAATCTTGGTGTTGTAGCGATCGCAATTTATAAGCCTGATGTTAGCCATGATCACGCACCTTTTTAGTGCGACAATGGCTAAGAGCAACCTTTGTCTGTAAGCTTTTGGAGTGAGCCTGAAAATTTCGTAGCTTGATTGTTTCTTACTCGTGCAATGTAGCGATCGCTGTCGAGGTGCAACAAGGAGCATTTTCTTCAAACCTCAGTTTTGAGCTGATGATGTAGTCTTCATCAATCTCAAATGCTAGCCAGTGTCTTTGCAAGGTTTCTGCAACCCGACCTGTCATATTAGAGCCAGCGAAAGGTTCTAAAACAATATCTCCTGGTTCTGTACAAAGGTTGATGATAAACTCAGGTAAGGCTTGAGGGAATCTTGCCGGATGTGGCTTAAAACCTTCTTCTTTACAACGTCGTTGATAATAATCGTTGGAAGCGGTATTTGATGCCGAAATCAGATTGACTGGTTGAACTAAATCTTCTGATAAATTTTCTTGCATAAGAGTTGGCTGACCTATTTCTCCTTTGTCTGTACTACAACGTCCATCAATAATATTCGGAGGGATAGAGCCTCCTCTATCCTTACCAAATTTATCGGAAATATCATGACCAGATGGTCTGATTTTAGGCTTATATCCATTCTTAAGAAGGTTTTTCATTGCATTGCTATAAGGCTTTAAAACTCTTCTATTATTAGCTTTAGGATGAGGTTCTTTTGACAACCACCAAACTGTATTTACCGAATCTTTGACTCTTTCTCTACGAACTGTCACCCATTCCGCCGGTGTAGGAAGTTTAGCTGGATTATACCAATACAATTCTTGTGCCAGATAAAACCCAAGTCCGCCTTTTTCTTTTGCTTTGCACAGAGAAACAACTAACTCAAAGTGGTAAAGAGAACGAACAGGAATTCCTTTGATCCAACTGCCACCAACATCAATAACCAATGAGCCAGTTGGTTTAAGAATACGGTAAAATTGTGTAGCAAAATCTTTAAACCATTCCACATATTCATCGGCATCAACGTTTCCGTACTCTTTTTTACGAACAAGCGCAAATGGTGGAGATGTACAAATTAGGTCGATACTTTCGTTGGGAATATCAGCTATTAATTCTAGGCTGTTTCCTAAATAAGTAGCACCAAATTTTGTTTCATAGTAAGGATTACAATTCAGTCTCATATCAACTTTTTTAGTACAAAATTACTTTATACCAAGATAGCATTATCCATGAAAGCATAAATTTTCCCATTCTTAGCTTTCACACCAAAAGCATTTTTTACTTTTTAGCTAATTGCTATATTTCGTCTCACTATTCAGCAAAATCGAACATATTGCTTCTCAGAAGATGTTTGTAAAGTCTGAGAAGGTATAATTTTGTCATTCTGACTGGAGCGTAGCGTAAGGTAGAATCTAGGTTTTGGTGCATACTGAGATATTACCCTGCTCTAAGTCTAACGCCTACACTCCGCTGCGTACCCTGCTCTAAGGCTAGCGCCTACAAAGACCCTTTTAAAACATCCTCTCAACATAGCCTGACATCTCTTAAATTAGCAACGCTCATCTTTAATAAAGGGCTTTGACATAATTAGTCAACTCAAACCCATTCATATTTAAAGCCTTACGTACTTGCTCACTCAAAAGTGCTGCAAGTTCTACCTCTCCGGCCCCTTCTGGACCATTCAATGGTTCGCCTTCCTCTATCAGTGCGGGATGGGAATAAATCTCCACAAAATCAGCCTGAATTTGTGGTATGAGACTGAGCAAATATTCCTCATTCATATTACTTGTTTGCAATAAACCGTAGACTCGGTCAGCAAAACTAATGCCATGAGCTTTCAGTAAATGCTCACCATAACGGCGCAAGCCACCAAACACAAACGACCAGACTAGCTTCGTCAGCAAATTACGACGGTCGAGCTTCAAGGACATCCCCAGTTCTTCGGCTGGTAAACGGATCACCTTGATATCAAACTCCTGCGCTAATTCTACTAAGATACGTAAAACCACTGGATGGGTATGTAAATGTAAATGCCCGTCTACATGGGAAAGGGGCAATCCCAGATTACGGAATTTTTTTAATTGGGCGCGGATTTCTCGCCACAGTTCGTCACGGGCTGCAGGATGGAATTGGTAACTTAACCCTGCTTGCAGGGGACTGTTGGAGAAGTTACCCAAGGAGTCAACTAAATGGGGAATCTGGGAAGGTGGTAAGGCCGACTGACCACATACCAACACTAGATGCAAACCGACAGCCAGATTAGGGTGAGTATTAGCCAAAGCGATCGCCTCTTCAACAGCATCACCCGTTACCATCAGACTAGTGCTAGTTAGCACACCTTGTTCATGTGCTTGGATAATCGCTTGATTCACACCGTGGGAAAAACCGAAGTCATCGCCATTAATGATGGCGAAGCGAGGATGTGGGGAATTGGGCATGGGATATCAGTGACTTGTACTGAGCGCAGTCGAAGTATCAGTTATCAGTGATCAGTTATCAGTGAATAAACTGATCACTGACTCTAGCGCCTATTAGACACCTACGGTTTGACTGGATTTGGCATTTGCAGCAGACTGGGTGCGGCGTTCTTTCAAGTAAGAGAAGAACTCACCGCCCTCGCGCAGGCGACGGACTAACATCTGGCGATCGCCCAGCATTTCCCGCACAATGGGGATAATCGCTTTGGGGCGGAAGTAAAATTTACGATACATCCGCTCAACTGCATCCTCAATCGCTGCACTAGAAAGATGGGGATATTGCAATGTCGAGGTTTGAATCCCAGAGTTAGCGACTAATGCGTGGTCTGTAAACCAGCCGTTGTCCTTGGCTTGTGCATACAATTCTGTACCAGGATAAGGCGCAGCAATGGAAACCTGAATTGTATGGGGACTGAGTTCGCAGGCGAAGCGAATTGTCTCCTCTACAGTTTCCTGGGTTTCCACAGGTAGACCAATAATAAAAGTACCGTGAACAGTAATACCCAGTTTGTGGCAATTTTTCATAAATTCCCGCGCCACTTCTAGCTTGATGCCTTTCTTAATGCGGTTGAGAATATCTTGATTACCTGATTCAAACCCAACTAGCAGCAAGCGCAAACCATTATCACGTAAGGTTTTTAGGGTATCATAATCTAAGTTGGCGCGGGCATTGCAACTCCAAGTTAGATTGAGTCGCTTCATATGTTCACTGATTGCGATCGCCCGATGTTTATCAATGGTGAAAGTATCATCATCAAACATATATTCCCGCACTTTGTCGCCAAAAATCGCTTTGGCTTCCTCCATCTCCCGTCCCACCGCTTCCGGGCTTTTATGACGGTAGAGATGACCACCAATTGTCTGCGGCCATAGGCAGAAGGTACATTTTGCCGGACAACCACGCCCAGTGTAAAAGGAAATGTAGGGGTGTAATAGGTAGCCAATGAAATATTTGGTGATATCCAAGTCACGGGCGTAAGTGGGGAGGACGCTAGGCATAGCATCCCAGTCATGAATTAGGGGACGTTCTTCATTGTGACGGATATTTGAGTTATCGCGATAACTCAAACCTGTGATTTCCGCCAGCGGTTTCCCTTCTGCTACTTCCTTGCAGGTATAGTCGAATTCGTTACGACAGACAAAATCAATCACTGGGTGATCCCGCAGCGTCTCCTCTGGCAAAACTGCTACATGGGCCCCTACAAAACCAATTTGGACATCTGGATTTTGGGCTTTTATCGCTTCAGCACACTTGACATCATTAGTCAATGAAGGTGTGCTAGTGTGCATGATCACCAATTCGTAATCCTTGGCAATTTTCAGCACATCTTCCACAGTTTGACCATGTGGTGGCGCATCCACCAGTTTGCTACCCGGTACAAGGGCAGCAGGTTGAGCCAACCATGTAGGATACCAAAATGATGTAATTTCGCGTTTAGCTTGGTATCGTGAACCAGCACCACCATCAAACCCGTCAAATGATGGAGGGCTGAGGAACAGAGTTTTCTTCACTAATCTCTCCTTTTGGGGATTGGGAAATAGGGGATTGGGGATTGGGGATTGGGGAATAGGGGATTGATTATTTTGTCTCCCTTATCTCCCTCATCCCCGGTATCACTAACTAGCCTTCATGCTTGCACCAATCAGCTGTTGGATGAGTGCCAAGACATCACGACGGCTGAGTTTTTCTTTACCATTAGCTAAGGCGTCAAGAGTGCCATGTGCCAAGGTTAACGGGATTTGACAAAAATCCAAAGCAGGGCCAGTAGGGAGAGTATTGGTGTAAGCATTTGCCAACAAAAGATTGCGACGTGCGTATTCATGCATATCAGCCGCACTCCAACCATCTGGAAAGAATTTTACCCCCCGTTTCAAATCTTCGGTATGGTTACGGAGGATATTCACTGCTTGTAAGCCTCGACCGAACCCAATTGCTTGAGTCCGGTTAGATTGTGTTCCATCATACCAAGCCCATAAATCCGAGAGCAACAATCCCACCGCACCTGCCACCCCGAAAGTATAACGATCTAAATCTGACTCTGTCTGAATTTTCCAGTTTTTTTCTGCCCAGTCAGCCATTCGGTCTGCCATTGCTGCTGTTGCATCCCAAATTCGAGGGGCGATCGCCTCTGGTGCCAATATTGACCATTCTCTAATTCTCAGGGTAACTTCTGCTAAAGTATTCTCGTGCCCGTTAAATCCCAAGGAGAAAGCATCAACTGCAAAGCCATCAACACCTGCTTGTAACGTCAAGCTAATTGTTCGTAACAGCTTCACTTTAGTTCGATTATCCAGTGCTGGATGATCTTCAATTTCATCAATAGCTCGCATACACAAGTATGCTGATGCGACTGCCTCTTGTAATCCTGGCGGTAAAATGCTAATCGGAATATAAAAAGTTCTACTAGTATCTTTCAGGATTTGCAGTGCATCCCTACGTAAATTCATATTGTCACTCCTCTCTTGATTTTCACACCACATGAAGTTAGCAGTTTTCTGATGATACTGGATATAGTTTTTACTAAACCTTAAAAACTGTAGATGCGCTAGTATGTCATCGAAAAATTAATGGTTTTAGGTATCACAATTAACAAAAATCTCACATTAATCAATGTTTAGTCTAGTACATGAGGGTTTAGTGACAAAAATGTCTAGTGTATGGCTCGGATATAGCTATCATAAACTTTTCAGGTAAATATAACCGATTATGTTAAAATTTTGCTGATTAGCTAAAAAACTCTCCATTAGGGAAAAGACAATTCTAGAGAGTTTAATTTCCATAGTCTCAGTTAAGCTGACTAGGAAACTATAGCTAATGTGTTCTTAGAGACAATTAAGTCATATCTGCATAGTCAGTAAAAACCACAATAGGCTTCAGTTAAGACCAAAAAATTTAAATCGCGTAGGTTGGGGAGCCACTCACGTAGGCGGCTTTGCCTACCTGTAGCAGCTAGCGTTGAAGTGGCGTTTGAGGAATATAGACGCGGAGCGGCTTAAGGCGGGGTAAGCCAAAGTTTCTAGATATTTGTGCGGTTTCACTCGATTATCTTTAACTGAACTGTAAGCGTAAGCCTTGAACAACATTAAAGTCACTGTCTCTAACTCTTCTATACAGAGACTTTATCTATCAGAAAACTAGGTAAGTTGGTTTGAGGAATAAAATCCAACAATTACCGTTTAATGTTAGGTTTAACTTCTTTCAAACTAACCTACAAATATTCTTAAATTAACCAAATTATTACAGCAGTTTTCAACTTGGTGAGGTAAAGATAATTGTCAGGGATAACAGTAATTTACACCTAGGTCTGTACTTCATTTATCTGAGATCAATTTAAAAAAAGAAGGCGACAGATGGAACGAGCAGAAGCTTATAAAGTAGCTCTCTGACAATCCAAAATCTGTCTTTGAAAGTCTGAGCGCCGGAAGCCGGCGCTCAGACTTTCCGCAAAATCTAAAATCCAAAATGGTATGAGAAATGGTTGACCCTTAGAAATAAAAAAGAGTGAGATTTGCCCACTCAAAAAAATATTTTTGAGTCTATAGGATTTTTCTGAAATACACGTAGTAGGGTGGGCAATGCCCACCAAAACCATGATACGGTGGGCATTGCCCAACGCCAGTTGCTCCACTTGGGGAAACCCCATCGCTCTTAGCGTCTCCCCTACAGATGCTGAGATTTTTTCAATAATCAAATCGGATTCCTATTTGAATTCTGAACAGATACGTAGGGTGTGTTAGCGACAGCGTAACGCACCATTATCAAGGGTTTGGTGCGTTAGCGTTTCGCATAACGCACCCTACGAATACCTACTTGTATTCAAAAATCAAATTGGATTCCTATATCAAATTAACTTTAGACTTCTTGTAGAACTAAGAGCAAAGTTAAAGGTATTGAATTTATCTTGATTTCTTTACCCAGAAAAATGCAAAAGCCACTTTTGTAATCTTGTCTTTACTACTTTTTATCCACAGGTGCAAGACCACGAATCGCAGGGTCGTTGATCAGCTTTCCCTGGATACAGCGGTTCTCGGTCGAATGCAACACTTCGGCTGCGCTCAGTGACATACAATCGAGGGCGGGAAACCCCGCCCCTTGTATCTTAAATAGAATTTAGGGGCTTTCTCGGTAAAATGATTGTGGCAATTGGTGAAGGGAGAATGAACACCACCATAAAATTTCGATTGTGATGAGAAATAACTACATATCTAGGAATTTTTAAATATGCATAAAGATAGATTTTTCAGGAGATTTTATTTTCGATTCTCAATTTAAAATCAAAAAATATGCATATAGATAGATGAAAAAAAAACCAAGTATGAGTAACATAGGCTACTAGACATTTCTCCAATTAACCCGTAATCGATACTGAACATTACCACGCTATTACAGATGCGGTTACAGAAATCTCAATGTTAAAAGTCAACCGCTTATGGCTGCGAAATATACAGCCAATCCATGTACATTCACTAGTAGTAACGGTTGCAAGTTGGCTTGTCATTCTGGTCGGGATCTCGGTACTACTTGGTTGGTGTTTTGAGATCGAATTTCTCAAAAACGGTTTCTATGCTAGTAACGTGACAATGAAAGCCAATTCGGGATTGTGCTTTGTACTGTCTGGTATATCGCTGTGGCTGTTACAAAACGCAGGGAGTCAGAGGCGTATTTTGGGGTTGGGGCAAAATGGAGCAAGCAAAGAAAAAAAGAATTATCCTCGTCAAAGTGTTCTCTACTTCAAGCTGGCGAGGGTGTGTGCATTACTAGTGTTGATCACTGGTTTGCTCACATTCAGTCAATATTTATTTGGCTGGAATTTGGGAATTGATGAACTGTTGTTCCGTGACTGGATGCAGGAGAGTGCAATATCATCTCCTGGGCGAATGGGGCTAAAAACAGCACTGAACTTTATATTTGTCGGCATAGGCTTAGAGCTTCTGGTCAGGAAAAAAAGTCGCCGTAACTATTGGTATGCCCAAATCATTAGTCTGATGATCGCGTTGATTGCTTTTCAGTCTCTGATTGCCTATGCCTACAAGGTGGAATTAGTTTATGGTTTACTCCCACAGACAACATCAATGGCCTTACCCACAGCACTAACCTTTCTAGTATTGTGTATTGGTATGCTGTGGACGCATCCCCACCAAGGATTAATGCGGGTAGTCACAAGTGATAGTTACGGGGGCTTGTTTGCTAGGAGGTTGTTGCTGGCAGCGATCGCAGTACCATTTTTAGTAGGGTGGTTAATAGTCAAAGGGCAACAGGCAAAACAATATGATGCAGCATTTGCCATATCCCTATTTGCGATCGTTTTAATTGTGATCTTCGCCATTGTGGTGTGGCAAAGTGCAGCTGTCGTCGAATGCCTCAGTCGTCAACACGATCGCATTCAAGATGCACTCAGAGCTAATGAAGCCAAATTGAGGAGTTTTGTAGATGCTAACATCGTTGGTATTGCCTTTGGCAACGCTGATGGCACTATTCAACAAGCA
The DNA here is from genome assembly GCF_000316575.1 of Calothrix sp. PCC 7507. GTDB lineage: Bacteria > Cyanobacteriota > Cyanobacteriia > Cyanobacteriales > Nostocaceae > Fortiea. Next base: position 4,751,405 of record NC_019682.1, read on the forward strand.
AATGATGCATTTTTGAGCATTATTGGTTACACCCAAGAAGATTTAATCGCCGGACAAATTAGCTGGCATCAGCTGACACCACCAGAACAGTTTGAGCTGGATTGGCAAAAAGTCACCGAAGCCAAAGAAAATGCTAATGGTGCTTGTCTGCCTTATGAGAAAGAATATATTCGCCGGGATGGTAGCCGTGTCCCAGTTCTCGTAGGTTACGTGCTGCTGGCAGAAAAACGACAAGAAACAGTCACCTTTATTCTAGATTTAAGCGCACAGCAAGCTGCACTGCGCGATCGCCAGCAAGCAAGAGCAGAAATTGTGCAACTCAACAAAAATCTCCAGCGGCGCGTGGCTGAGTTACAAACCTTACTCGATGTAATTCCCATTGGCATTGGCATTGCCGAAGATCCTCAATGTCAAAATATCAAAGTCAATCCAGCCTTTGCCAAACAATTGGGAATATCGCCAAATCTTAATGCCTCCTTGAGCGCTCCCATTGATGAAAGACCGACATTTAAAATTTACCGCGAAGGTAGGGAACTACGACCAGAAGAGTTACCCATGCAGTACTCTGCAGCCGAAGGTGTGGAAGTTCTCGATTTTGAAATTGATGTCGTTCATGAAAATGGCAAAATTGTCAAAGTATTAGAGTACGTTGCCCCCTTGTTTGATGAGGAAGGTCAAACTAGAGGATGTATCGGTGCATTTTTAGACATTACGGAACGGAAACAGGCAGAAGAGGTACTACGCAATCAGCAAAAATGGCTGGAAGATGTCCTCAATTTGATGCCAAGGCCATTGTTGTTTATCGAACCAGCCACGGCAAAAGTCACTTTTGCTAATCGCGCCGCTAACGAATTAGCTGGTGGGGAATTTCCCCGGGGCATACCAGCCGCAGAATATCATAAATTTTATTATTACAGCGATGCCAATGGCGATCGCATCCCCAATGACCAAATGCCAGGGGTGCGGGTTGCCCGTGGAGAACGCCTGAATGGGTTAGAAGTAGACTGGCATACAGTCTGTGGGGTGCGCTCCCTACTGATATTTGCCGATACCCTGCCAGCGATGCATGGTCATCCGGCTACCTGTGTCATGGTATTCCAAGAAATTACCAATTTGAAGCAGGCAGAAAAAGCCCTGTCACTGGGTTATAAAAGGTTGCAGATCCTATTTGATACCGCTAGTGAACTCCTTTCCAGCCAGCATCCTGTAGCACTAATTGACAGCTTATTCCGTAAACTCTCGGAGCAAATAGGTTTAGATGTTTACTTCAACTATTTGGTTGAGGAAAACTCTCAGTTAATGCATCTAGCTTCCTCCAGGGGCATTTCCCAGGAACAGGCGGCAGAAATTGAGTGGATAGTCTTGGGTCAAGCAATCTGCGGTAGTGCAGCTCTGGAGCGTCATGCCATTGCTGTAGAAAATGTGCAGCAATCAACTGACCCGAAAACAGAATTAATTCGCACCTTGGGGGTTACGGCTTATTATGCTTACCCATTGATTGCTCAAGGGCAACTTTTGGGGACTCTTTCCTTTGGCTCTCGCACTCGGACGCGCTTCACTGAGAATCAAAAAGGGATGATGCAGGCAGTTTGTGACCAAATTGCGATCGCTATGGAAAGAGCTGGTTTAATTGCCTCTTTGCAGCAGCAAACTGAGGAATTACGAGCAGCCAACCGCATGAAAGATGAATTCCTGGCGATATTATCCCATGAATTGCGATCGCCCCTCAACGCCATCCTCGGTTGGGCACAGTTGCTGCGATCGCGCAATCTCAGCGAAACTCAGATATCTAAAGCCTTAGAAACAATTGAGCGCAATGCCAGGACACAAACCCAGTTAGTTGAAGACCTCCTGGATATTTCGCGGATGATTAGAGGCCAGTTGCGTCTCAATGTCCGGACTTGCGATCTCATGCTGATGATTGAGTCAGTCCTGGAGACTGTTAGCCTCGCCGCCCAAGCCAAAGAAATCGATTTGACATTTTCCCTCATTCCTTGGTGGGAACCACAGGTAGCAAACAACGAACATCCAGAATCTATTATCCTCAAATCCAAAATCTATCGACTTTCTGGATTCCCGAAACATAGCGCCCTCAGTGAAGCCAAGGATCTCAATTCAAAATTTTTAGTCGTCGGCGATCCAGAACGTCTACAACAAATAATCTGGAATTTACTATCCAATGCCATTAAATTTACACCCCGAGGTGGTGGAGTAGAAATTAAACTTTCCAAAACCAGCGGTAATGAGCAAGAGCAATTGGATAATATTACCGATTACGCTCAAATTCAAGTACTTGATACAGGTATTGGCATCAGTTCTGAGTTTCTCCCTTACGTATTCGATCGCTTTCGTCAAGCAGATAGTTCTAGCACTAGACCTCATGGGGGACTAGGACTTGGTTTAGCGATCGTGCGACATTTAGTAGAATTGCATGGCGGTACTATCCACGTAGATAGTCAAGGTGAACAGCAAGGAGCAATTTTTACAGTCAAATTGCCACTGTTATCGCCAAATAGCAGCGTGAGTTTACCCCCAGGAAGCGGAGAAAATCAAGATTCGGGTTCTTTACCTACGAGCCCCTTACTCCTGGGTGTACGGGTGCTAGTTGTGGATGACGAAGCTGATAGCCGTGAATTTATCACTACCGTACTTCAAGAGTGCCATGCGGAAGTTATGGCAGTGGGTTCAGTATCAGAAGCATTGCAGATGATTGCAGAGTGGAAACCAGATGTTTTAGTGGGTGACATCGGTATGCCAGAAGAGGATGGTTATTCTCTCATCCGCAAAGTGCGATCGCAACCTCCAGAACAAGGCGGAAAAATTCCCGCAGCAGCCCTCACCGCATATGCTAGAGCAGAGGAACGGATGCGCGCCATACAGTCCGGTTATCAGCTACATTTGCCTAAACCTATTGAGCCGGCTGAGTTAGCCACAGTAGTCGCCAGCCTTGTGGGACGGACTTGAACGAGGGCAGAGGAGCAGGGAGACAAAAGAGAGATAACAAGACTTTAACCCGTGACTCTTGACCCCTGACCCCTGACATCCGAAATAAATAATTGCCGAGTTGTATGTAACTTATGTTGCTCACAAGGCAGAAAAACTCATAGACTGCTTGCACAAGTAAGGTAATTTTCCTTACATTGTGCCCCATTCTTAATTTCCGTAGCGTGGAAACTGCCTACAAGGTAAAAATCAGGGTTTGAGCGAAGGGTAAATATTGCCCACCAGAAAACAATCGTCGTATTGAAATACTGTCACTTTACTTCAAAAAAGTCTCAGAGTGAGCCTGTCGAACTGCTCAGTAACCATTAGACGTGGGGGACTCTAGCTCCCCACTGATAACTGATATACGCAGAGTGCATATTTATCGACAAATGCATCTACTAAATAAGTAATATTTTGCAAATCCAAGCTTATATGATGACCCTCACAAAGACACCGACAAAAATAGCAATTAAACCACAAAATTTAAATAGCACAGACTGTCGTGAATTGCTGCAAGCTTCTTTTTTGCAAGCCGTGCTTGAAGGCTTAGAAGATGGCATATTAATCGTCAATGCAATGGGTGAACTAGTTCATGCTAATGCATCTGCTCACCTAATTTGTAGTCAATTAAATCAAGAAAATCGTCCCGCAAATTTTGTATCTCCACTCATCTGGCAGCTTTGTCAATCACTACTTGACAGTCACGGTTTGCCGTCTGAGCAATTAATGATCCTCTCAGATGAGATTGTACTTAATCAATCACATATATTTCGGGTGCGGGTGCGATTGGTAAATTTACCAGGGTTTCAGATACCTTATTTTTTAGTGACAATTGAGAACCGATCTGAGTCTCAGAGAAATAGTGCGATCGCTGAAGTCAAAAAATATGATCTCACACCACGAGAAGCCGAAATTTGGTGTCTTTATCGAGGTAACTCTAGCTATAAAGATATTGCTGCCAAACTATACATCACAATGAACACAGTAAAAAAGCACATGAAAAATATTCACGCCAAGCGACAGGCGTTTCTAGAAAAGTGATAAACCTTAATTACATCATGAATTCAGACAGCAAGCCTGACATATCTAATACTCGTCCAGACCAAATACCAGATTGTTCTGCAACTTCACTACGCGCTTTTTCATCCGACCAAATATCATTCCCAGATAATTCCCACATGGGCAGTTGGACTTGTATATTAACCAATTCTTCAGCTAGAAGAGGTTCAATGTCTGCTGCCGTCCACTCAATAAACCACTTGGTTTCTGAAATTACACTGATCACTGCTTCTTTGTAAGCAACATGAGAAAATGACTTAATACGCACTAAATTGGCAGCTATATGTCCTAAACGAATTGGTGTATTTTCATGTTGAAAGCGTGCTTGTTTTTCATTTAAATTCTGGTTCATAACCACCTATCAAGCGCTGATTTTCAATGCTCGATAAAATTTTGACCTATCGAGGGTCAGAAACTTTTTGCAGATGGATTAATCGATTCAACACCTGCTGTTTTAAGTCATTGTTATTTTGTAGCTCTACGGTGATTTTGTTGAAGCGATCAATGCTTAAACCATTATCTTCAACTATCTTCTGGGAACGGTTACAGTAATTAACCGCAATATCTTTAGCCTGTGAAGAAAGACCGTTGATACTGTTGGAGTCATTGCAAACAATCTTGGGAATTTCTCTACCACCAATCAGCTTTTTAATCTCTTCAAAAGCTTTTTGACGCGCTGGCTCCATTGCTAACACAGCTTGAGCATAGCTATTAACTTCAGTATTGTTGACTGCTGGAGTTTGAGCATTAGTTTTGGTGCTGATAACTAAAACACTAGTAACTACACTAACACTAGCGATCGCCCCATAAAAAAAAGATTGAGAAAGCTTTCGTTGCAGGCTTAGTCGGAGAAAAAAATCAGATATTCTCTTCATATATTGTGTGACACAGAACTACGGTAGGTATATGATGACTCAGAATTATTTTAGGAGTCAGAAGTTCCAAAAGACTCCAAATCTATAAAATTTTTATCTTCAACTGGTGGCCACGGTAGCGAGTATTCGAGCATCGGAGTCCCTCACCATAATTTTTCAATTTGACACCCAGTCCCTAATCCCTTTTACTGTTGTCTTCCTTGGCATACTTGACAAAGTTCTATAACTTTAGTCTGAAGGGTTGATATATCCGTAGAGCCTCGTTTGAGACTCACCTCTAACTCTAGTAGTAAGGGTAAAGTGGAGATTAGTTGTTGCACAGAAAGGAACTTGACTTCTTGCTGTAAAAAGTAGATACGTTTAGGATTACCGATCTCAGCAGCTTTGGCGATCGCCTGTTGATTCCGTTCCCCACTTTCTATCATAATTTTTACCAATAGCCAGGTACGAAACTGACCAATTAATGTAGCCACTATCCGCAAACCAGGTTCAGAAGCATTGTGCAGATCATTTAAGGTTGCTAAAGCCGTAGCTGTATCCCCTGTTCTAATTGCTGCTGCTAATTGTAAACTATTTTGCGTAGTATTTCTGACTAACTGCGTGACAGTATCTACATCTAATGGCTGATTACTACCGGCAGCATAAAGCCGTAATTTTTCGATTTCGTTGTAGAGGAGGCGTGTATCATTGCCTACAGACGCTGCTAACACTTCCATAGTTTTAGCTGTCAATCTCAAACCCGCTGTTTGAGCAGCCTGATGAACAGCCTGCACCAATAATTCCGTCTTCCAGGGCGGAATCAGCGAGAATTCTCGAAACTCCGTGGCGAATTGTTTGAGGATTTTTGTCGATTTTAAGCGTTCATCTGGTTTGTTGCGAGAGGTGAGCAAGAGAAATGAGTTTTGGGGAATTACTGGCAAGGTTCGCATCAGTTCGGCTAACACATTCTCTGGACAATGCTGGCACAGATTAGTGTTAATCAACCATACTAACCGTCCACCGGCTCCAAAGCTTGGTGTCATGACCTGATTTAATCCCTGGATCGTAGCATCCGGTTGATCTGGAAGAAACGAGGTATAGTTAAAACTTGTCCATTGGGGATCGAGGACGCGATCGCGCAACAGTGATACCGCCTTTTCTATGGCAAAATCATCTTCACCCCAGTAAACATAAATTGGCATAAAGAAACCAGTCACACAAACCTACTCATATCTAATCACTGCTAGATAGATGTGGACAACTGCATTTCCTCTCTACGCGAGAAACTCTTTTGGATGACACTCCCAGATACTTAGATTTTTTCAATAATCAAATCGGATTCATATAGTCCAATATAGCGGTTCTCGTTCGGATGCCATCCGACCGAAAACTGCTATGGGCAATAGGGAAAACTAAGCTACCCACGCTTCGACTACGCTCAGTTACTACAATATGCAGGGTTTCAACCTACCTTGCTACGCACCAGCAGCAGCTGCTCCGCAGGAGAGGGGGGTATTCAAGCAGATCCTTTAACTGTAAACGGGCGTACTGACCACTAACGCAGAATTTACAATAAAGTGCATTTTGTCAATCAGTTGAAATACTCAAAATATTCTTAATCAAGCGAAAAATCTTCCCAAAATTGAGAAATTAGGTTACAGTTCCTTACCCCAAGTTTGTTAATCTGGGTAACTTTGCCTAAAATCTATCAAGTGAGAGCGCGAGGCTAAGAAGATTGGACGACAATTATCAAACATACTTAAATCGGGTAGCGCGCATGACGCTGCCAGAAGCTTACAGATCACAGGTTCAGCATATCCAAGAATCTTCTAAATTTCAGCCGCATTCTGGGTACATACAAGCAGCGCCTTTTCCTGGCTATACGCTAATTACCCCACCAGCGGTAGAAGAGTCAGAAAACTCGACTTTCTATGCAAAGTTACAAGTTTATCAACAGGAACTGTTAAAGTTGCCTGCTGATAGCGATTTGATCGTACCTGTACCCTCTACCAGCTTTCATTTAACTTTAGCTGACTTGATTTGGGACAGTGCTTACCGTGACGCCTGCGAAAAAAATCCCGAATTTGAACAACAGTTACGTTCTTGCTTTGCGGAAATCTTTCAGCAATATCAACAATCCTTGACACAGGAGACTCAACCAATTTATTGGCAGGTGCTGGGACTGATAGTCTTGCCAAGGGCTGTAGGTGTGTGTTTAGTACCCCAAGATGAACGCAGCTATGAACAGATTATTAAGTTTCGCCGCACAATTTATCAAAATCCCCAGTTAATCGCCTTGGGAATTGAACAACACTATCACTTCACTGCCCATATTACATTAGGCTATTTTGGCAAAATTTCATCTGATCTAGACCGTACCAACCTTAGCACCTCATTATCTGAGTTGAATCAACAATGGCTTTTAAATTCGCCAGAATTTTTAATACATCGCGTTGAACTGCGACAATTTAATGACATGACGGGCTACTATCGTCAGCCAGACTGGCCAAGTTTAGTGATCAGTTAACAGTTAACAGTTAACAGTTAACAGTTATCAGTTAACTGTTAACTGATAAATTTAATATTCCCTTTCCTTATACGCTAGATAAATAGCTTCTAAAAAAACATCAAAAGTTGCACCTTCTGGTATTTGTTCTAGATGCAGAATAGCTTGTAACTGTTGGGTTAACTGAAGAGATAGAGAGGCTTTTGCCTTGGGCGACATTAAACTACGCCGTTGCAAATACTCTCGAATCACAGCAAAGTCGTCTGGTAATAATGATGATAAATCGCAAATTTGTAGTAGCTGCTCATGCAGCGACTTAGCCTGTTCGGAAATGGTAAAAGTTGCTGATGTCACAGGTATTTGGGCTTGAATCACAATCGTACCAGCAGCCAAATCACCAAGGCGCTTTTCCAGGCGACTCAAAGCAATTAAAAAAGCTCCAATATACAAAAACTCGTCGAAAATTCGTAATAAGCCCCGTAAGGTTGCTTGTTGCAAACCAATTGGTCTACCATCATCTCGCACAACACGAATTTTGGCAAAACGTTTACCAGGGGTTTGTCCTTGCCATAGAGTTTCAAAAAATACGAAGTAGCCAGCATAAATACAGAAGCTAACGACGAAAGCGATCGCCATCAACCACAAAGCCACTCCTGAGCCAAAAATGTCTACCCAAAAATCGCCTAGCTGCACTGAAACTATAGTCCAGACAATAAAAAACACCACCATAATCACGGCTAAAACGTGATAGTCAATGATTAATGCCCAGGCACGATTACCAATTCCAGCGAGGCTGAATTCTAGTTCTACACTTTCTGGTGTGCGGAATTTAACACGGTTAAACAGGTGCATAATAGTTCCAGTGTTGGCGTTTAAATCTCGCGATCGCGTAACTTTAAGCCTAACCCTTCACGACGACTCCGTAAGTCATAGTAAATTACCGCTTGGATTGTTTTCCAGAATGGCACAATCAAAGCCCCACTGGTGAAACTTATACCCAGAATTAACACGAAAAAAAGTAGCGCATAAATACCAGATCCATCTTGCACTAAAGGTGTGAGAACTAGCTGAATAATAGTACTGACAATCTGAACAACAATTTGAATAGGTATTGTAATCAAAAAAGCCACAAATCCAATTAAAAGAATCCGCCATGCATTACCCTGTGTTAATTCCCAACTACGCCTAATACTTGATGCAGCATCCATATTTTCCTCAATTGCCAGGTGTACACCCACTAGATAAAACCTGGTCAAAAACCATAAAATTACTACAAGTGCCACAATGCCTAGCACAATGCCTATCAACCCCACAAGAATAGTCACAGCAGCAACATCTGTTTGTTGAGCGCCTCTCCCAATGAAACCCACTGCTAGGGCACCCAACAAAGTAAATACAATCCCCACACCCAAGAAAACTCCTATACCTATCAGCCCCAGTAATATCATCGCCCCGAAAAACTTCCATAATCGGGAATTGACAAAACGCTCACCCGATGAGATGCTCTCCGGTTGATTGACTAATTCACCAAAAGCCAAGCGAGAAATCAGCGATGTCAGGGCATAAAATTTTGCCCATCCATAAACTGGAATCAGTACCCACAAATAAGCCTTGAGAGCAAGTAAAAAATAATCCTTCAGGTGAGAACGATACAATCGCAGTCCCGCACTCACGACATTTCCCACACTCAGTGGTTGTATGGAACTGGAATCTCCAAAATTACCAGACATGATATCAACTTTTCCTTGAAAGTACGGAGATGAATTTGAGGCTATCTTAAAGTACCTTATACCTAATATTCCCAAAATTTATGAATATTCAACGTTGGATTGCACGCAGAGAACAAAATTGGCAGCGTCTGGACGCTTTATTAAAGCAATTAGAAAAAAAGGGTCTGAAATCGTTGAGAGCTATAGAAATTCGTGAACTAGCTAGTTTATATCGTTCAGTGGCTGCTGATTTGGCACGGGCTCGGACTCAGGAAGTAGGTAATACTTTGATACAAAGTTTACAGTCCTTGACAACTCGTGCCTATACGCAGATTTACCAAGGTTCACGAAGGCAGGAATGGCAAGCCGTGGTGGAATTCTATCGCTGGGGATTACCTGCTGTAGTTCAGCAAACATTCGCATATATCGCTGCTGCTACCGGTTTGTTCCTGCTGGGGGCGCTAGTTGCTTGGTGGTATGCTTGGCAAGATCCCGCGTTTATGTCACTGATAGTACCTGATCACTTGATTTCCCAGGTGCGAGATGAGCATAAATTGTGGATGGGGTCAATTGTCGGTGTTGAACCCCTAGCATCTAGCGGAATCATGATCAATAATCTGTCGGTTTCCTTTGCTGCTGTTGCGGGTGGGATGACAGCAGGAGCGTATACAACTTATTTGATGGTCTTTAATGGTTTATTGATTGGTGCTGTTGGTACTTTAGTGGGTCAAAATAATCTTGCTTATCCCTTTTGGGCATTTGTATTTCCCCACGGTTCCTTAGAATTACCCGCAATATTTTTTGCTGGTGGGGCTGGGTTTTTATTAGCAAAAGCAATTTTATTTCCTGGTAAATATCGTCGGGGTGATGCTTTAAAATTCTATGGTTCCCAAGCAGTACGATTAGTATTTGGTATTGTACCTATGTTGGTGATTGCTGGGATTATTGAAGGCTTTTTCTCTCCTAATCCTAGTGTGCCAAATCCTTTTAAGTATGTTGTGGGGATGGGTTTGTTTGTACTTTTGGTGATTTATTGTAGTCGTAAGCGCCTTTAAAGGAATGCTCAATACCTGATTAGTGCTGTGCCCCTTGTATCGGCCATTTAATTTTTCCCTGCTAGCGTAGAAAATTTATTACTGATCAAAATAAACAAGCAATGAGCATTAATTGACCTGGAAAGTGGACATCTACTGAAGACATACTACAGTTATCGGTTTTAAATTAATCTCTCCAAAAGCAGTACTGGTAGCTAGAGTGACTAAGCTTCTTGCAAAAGTCGGGGAAAGGGGAAGGGTGAAAGGAATGTAATTTCCCTTTTCTTGCTGCTGATAAAAGCTAGTTTCGCAAGAGGGTTATCAACCCTAGCTATTTTTTAGTATTTATGTCAACATCACAACAGCCGTAAAATTACTGAGGAGACACTAACTAATGGACTTTCAAAACGCTTTCACCAAAAAATCTTCCCGCCGTCAGGTTCTGGTGAGCGGAGCAATTGCAGGTGTCGCAAGTGCGTTCGGTTTACCACTGATTGCCGAAAAAGTTGATGCACAATCACCAATCAATAAGCAAAATGATCTAAAAATTCTTAATGGTGCCCTTTACTACGAACATCAGGCAATTTGGGCTTATAGTTTCGCTGCAGGTAAATTAACTACCACTGATGTTGGTAAAGCTGTTTTAGCCCTGGCTTTGCGTAACCAAGCAGATCATAAACAACATCGGGACGCTCTAGCAGCTGCAATCACCAGTTTGGGCGGAAAACCCGTCAAAGCAGAGGCTAAATATGATGTTTCGTCATACATCAAAAGGGGTGAAGGCAATGTAGATAGTGATGTGAATATTGCCAAACTAGCACTGGCTTTAGAAACAGATGCAGCGATCGCCTATACTCAAGAAGTCGCTAAGTTGAAAACACCAAAATTGATCACTGTCGGTGCAAGTATTGGTAGCACTGAGTCTGCCCACGCCGCAGCTATTCGCGCCACATTCAAGTCCCTCGGCGTAAATCTAGAAATTGTCCCAGCCGCTTTCGTTAGTGCAGAAAATCGTGACGCTTGGGTGTTGAAAGTTTAAATGAGTAATTGAGAATGGAGACAATAGACTTGTCTTGATATAACTAAACACTGAACAAAATCTTCATCCCCTTGTGGATGAGGATTTTTAATAAATTGTATCTGGGTCTATATTTAACTCTCGCAACTTAGCAGCCAATTTTTCTACTTTTTGTTGAGCTATTTCTTTTTGTTGACGTTCATATTCTGCTAACTCTGCGACTTCTTCAGGGGTAGGAACTAACTCACCTTCCGGCGTAAAAAATCGCAATAATCCTTGATAAATACCCAAATATAACTCTAACTGTTGGCTCCACAAATGCCCTTGATTATTAGGTTCTAAAGGCTGATATTTGCCATCTAATAAATGAAACCCAGCAAATTCTAATGTATATGGATCAAACCAAAAATAATCAGGAGTGCGAAAAGTATTTTGGTAAAGGTTTTTCTTCAAATCTCGATCAATATTAGCTGTTGATTCCGAGAGAATTTCTAAAATTACGTGGGGATATTTGCCATCTTCTTCCCACACAACCCAACTTTTGCGGGTTTTGCGTTCTGTGTCTAGCACCACAAAAAAATCTGGGCCACGGAAATGTTCTGTTTTGCGCTTATTTTGACTATAGTAAATTGTCAGGTTGCCAGCAGCGTAGAAATCGTTCCGATCTCGCCACAACCATTTTAGACATTTTAGTAAGAGCATGATTTGCTCTAGATGTAGTTTGCTTTCAAAGGGAGGCTCATCGCTATATAAATCACCTGGAGGAACAATAACATCTTCAGCTATGTCCTGTGTAGTCTCTAATTCTTTAGCTAGAGTCATGATTTTGGTAGAGAATTGCAGGTTAATTGATTTATTTTAGCCTTCAGAAAGCCTCAACCAAACAAAGGTTTGGACTGAAGGCATGACAAATAACAACTATAAATTTTCAGTTTTCCAATTTGCCAAATCAGCTAAAGAGCGATCGCGATAACGTCCATAACGCTCTGGTTTACTCTTGATTTTCATCCCCAATTCTGGGAAAATACCAAAATTAGGCGGCATTGGTTGAAAATGCTTCGGTGAAGCGGAACTGATAAACTCAAACAGTGCCCCCATCATAGTTGTCGGTGGTAGACTTAATGCTTCTTTACCCAAAGCTAGCCTTGCAGCATTGATTCCCGCCAAGCAACCACCTGCAGCCGCTGCGGTGTAACCTTCAGTACCAGTCAACTGTCCAGCGGCTAGTAATGTGGGGCGTTGTTTAAATTGCAGAGTCGGATACATCAACTGGGGTGCATTAATAAAGGTGTTGCGGTGCATGACTCCCAGTCGCACAAATTCCGCTTTCTCCAAACCAGGAATTAGCTGAAAAACTCGTTTCTGTTCACCCCAACGCAGATTTGTTTGGAATCCTACCATGTTCCATAATTGACCAGCTTTGTCTTCTTGTCGCAACTGCACTACAGCGTAGGGACGTTCCCCAGTCCGACTATCAGACAATCCCACTGGCTTGAGGGGGCCATAACGCATGGTGTCTTCCCCGCGTAATGCTTGTTCTTCAATGGGTAAACAAGCTTCAAAAAATTTCGCCGTCTCCCGTTCAAAATCTTTGAGTTCCGTTTGTTCTGCTTGGCGGAGTTCTTCCCAAAACCGGAGATACTGCTCTTTATTCATCGGGCAATTGAGATAAGCAGCCTCACCTTTGTCATAGCGCGATGCCATGAAGGCAATATCCTGGTTAATCGATTCTCCCACAATAATTGGGCTAGCGGCATCAAAAAAGCTCAGGTATTCCATACCCGTTAAGCAGCGCAAATCCTCCGCTAAGTCAGGGCTGGTTAAAGGGCCAGTTGCTAAAACTACTACGCCTTCAGGAATGGCGGGGACTTCACCACGGCGGAATTCAATTAACGGGTGACGAGATAAGGTTTCTGTTAAATCTTCGCCAAATTTCCCTCTGTCTACAGCTAGGGCACCACCTGCGGGTACGGCGTGTTCATCGGCTTTGGCAACGATTATAGAACCAAGTTGGCGTAATTCTTCATGTAATAGGCCTGTGGCGCGATCGCTAGCCATTGCGCCAAAAGAATTACTACATACCAATTCTGCCAGATGTTCTGTATGATGAGCCGGGCTGAAGCGTTTCGGCCGCATTTCATGCAGAATTACTGGTACACCAGCTTGGGCGATTTGCCATGCTGCTTCTGTCCCAGCTAATCCACCTCCAATTACTTGTATCGGTTGTTGTTCCATAATTCAATACTCAATCTGCTGGGCGTCCATATCACCAATATAAACGAACCTACACCCATAATCTGCCACAGGCTCCTGTGTCGTTGAGCCTACAGTGTACACACAAGTCGGAAAAACTACATCCACCTAAGATTTGCAGTGCGTGACGCTGGCATGACGGCGATCGCATTTGCTATTTCGGCGTGTCCATAACGCACCCCACGAAATTACTAAAAGAGTTGAAACCTATGCGGGTCATACTTATGTGTACACCGTAGCGTTAAGCTACTGGAGGCGGATCATCCCAATATAGCAGAACAAGACTTACGCACGGACTGAGATTTTGCGTCATTACGAGCGAATTGTATCACTCATGATTTTCCCAAAACTTTTCACTCAAGAGGGCATTAATTTCAGCACAAAATTGCCACTCATCCGGCAAATGAAACTGTGGATAGTCTTCTCGTGTTTCTGAAAGGGCAGTTTTCCAAGCAACTGGAAAGATTTCAACCCAATAGTTGCATAAACTGGGCGATTGTTCTAGCAAATCTGTTAACTGTCTACGTTGTTCACGAATAGTCAGTTCCCAACCTCGATAGTCGTTTGGTAGGTTAACATAAAGGCGTTTGATCAAATGATTAAGTAACACGACTAGCCGATGTTTGAGTTCTCGTCTATCTCGTCCTGCCAAGCCTTCAATCTCCTCAATCAAGCTATCGATATCAATGTCCTCAAATTGCCTTTGTTTCAGCTTAATCGCGGTGTCGTCTAACCAGGCAACCAGATCACTCTGATAGAGGGTTTTCTGCACTTGGGCTTGTGTCATGGGAATTGCTCCTCTCCGACGCTGACTTCATTTTATCGGGATTCTGACGCGAATTTTAGCACCTTGATTACGCGTCGAACGCTCCGTACCCTACGGGAAGGCTAACGCCAACGCAATGACTACACATAATTTTGCCTGATTTTTTAATTGCTAAAAAGGTACAGAGTCAACAGCCTAGTAGTCTGTCAGGGTTGAAATGAGGGACTGTAGTGTGAGCGTCTCGCTCACGCGGGCTTTTCGGCCCGCACTACCAAAAACCCCTCAAAACAAAATTGACAAACCACTAGTCTACTTCAGTAGACTTTAGCTAAAAGCCAAAGGAATTCATTCCAAGGCGGGTATGAAAGCCAGCAAATAAGCTATCTGTTGCTTAAGTTGACACCAATGGGCAGTGCCGTGCCCCTACAGCTTGGGATATAATTTCGTACCACATCTGAATGGGAACCGCTATATCTGTTGCGAAAGTGCGATCGCGCTAGATAAGTAAATCGGCACAATAAAAGCAAACAAGGCTCAAATCCTTCTACCTATTGCCTAATCCCAGCGATAATTATTCACGCCTAGTTACTTGTCTTGTACCCATTGAACTTTATATTTAACTATAGAAAGATAAGTGTAAGGAGAATGCCATGAGCGAATATCAATACTATGAATTTTTGGCATTAGATCGACCTTTAAATGCTTCAGAGAAGGCTTATGTTCAAAGTCTTTCTAGTCGTGTTGAATTGACATCAACCCAAGCAAAGTTTGTTTACAACTACGGCGATTTTCGTGGAAATCCACAGGAATTGTTAGAAAAATGCTTCGATATCATGCTTTATATGGCAAGTTGGGGTTCTCGACAATTAATATTTCGCTTTCCCAAATCTTTGGTTAATGCAGATGTGTTTGAACCCTATTGTCTTGAAGATAGAATTACTGTCGCAACTACAAAAAAATCTGTAATCCTAGATATAAACATTAGCGATGAAGAAATGAGCCATTGGATAGATAGCGGTGAGGGTTATTTATCTGACATGGTATCGTTACGCAATAATTTATTGCAAGGTGATTATCGATGTTTGTATCTTGCATGGCTTAAAGCGGCAACAATAGACTTCGATCCAGAATCGGCAGATTGCATCGAACCTCCCGTACCTGCCAATTTGGATGATTTACCAAATTCACTTTTAGTTTTGGTCGATTTTTTGGAAATTGAGCAGGATTTGATGACTGCAGCAGCTATGGCCAGTGAGTCCCAAGAAGAAGAGGAGGACTCTCTAGAGGATTTAATCCCAAATTTGAGCGATCGCGAAAAAAATGATTTTTTAGTTCGGCTTCTCAACGGCGAGTCTCATCTTGAGATACAGCTAAATCATAGGTTGCGGGAATTATCTGGTAAAAAAGAAGTTCATGTTAATTATGACGCTCCCAGACGCACACTTTTGGAATTGCTAAAACTTGCGGAGGGAAAAACTACTCAGCGAGCAGAAAAGGAACGAGAATTAAAACGTCAAGCGAAGATACAAAAATTACAAGCATTGGCAAAGAAGAAAGATAAAGTTTGGGAACAGGTATTCGAGTTAATTACACTCAAACAATCCAAACCTTATGACCAAGCTGTTGCACATTTGGTTGATTTACGTGATTTGGCTGAGTATCAGGGGAAATTAGAGGAGTTTCAAGCAAGTATTCAGCAGATGCAAAAAGATTATAGTAGCCGTCCTGGATTGATTTCACGTTTGCAGAAAGTAGGGTTATTGAGGAAGTAAACCAATTTTTAATAGCCTACGAATGCAATAAGTAGTAGTGCAAAAATATTTATACATTTTGAAAACTTCAAACCCTTGTCATTGCGTTCGCGTAGCGTCTCGAAGAGAGGAACGAAGCAATCGCAATATATATTTAATTTTGCTTAACTACTTATTTTTAAACCCTCCACATCTAAAAGTGGTAGGTTTGAGTGAGGGATTTAACCCCGACTCAAACAATGATAACTGATACTTCTGGTGCGTCGGCTACGCCTTAAACGGAGCTATGCCGCAGGCTTTACGACTGCGCTCAATACAAGTAACTAATAACTGTTCACTGTTCACTGATTCAATACCGTTTTCACATGGTCAGCTAGTCTAATTGCCAGCGCCACAATAGTTAGTGTAGGATTAGCGAAGCCGCCTGTGGGAAAGACAGAGCTACCTGCGATAAACAAGTTAGAAACATTGTGCAGCTTACAATTGCGGTCAACAACACCCTGGAGGGGATCGTCATGCATCCGTGTTGTTCCCATATGATGATGTGTACCAGGATGGATCAATTTTGGCAGTTCTCCATCTCGTTCAACTTGCAGTTCACCAATTCCAGCGCGAGCAAATTCTGCTTTGAGCATATCTTGCGATCGCTTAATCGTGTCAATATCAATATCATGCCACTGCCAGTGTAATTTGACTTTTTGGCGACCGAGGCGATCGCGATCGGTAGTTAGTGTTACTCTGTTATCTGGAAAGGGTGCTTGTTCTGTTTGATGCCAGACTTCAAACTCACTAAATCTCCGTTCAATATCCCTCAAATATGACCAACCACCCCAAGCCAAACTAGGAAGAAATGGTTCCTGCTTTATCAATGCTCCATAAGCAGCAGGTAAGATATAGTCAAGACCAGCAATTACGTTCCTGATGTGTTTGATGCTGTCTTTACGCACTGCTGAATTATGCATAAAAGCAAGTAGTGTTTTCAATGCATTCACAGCTTGCAATTGATACGGTTTTGGAATAGGAAATAGTATCGCACTAATATTTAGCAACTGTTCGCGACGCATGGTTTCTTCTGTCAATCCCAACTTACCCATTACTGGTATGTTATTAACGCGCCGCAAATCATATAAAGCTGTATTCTGAAAAATATCGGAACTACTAGGAATCAACTTACCGCACTTCACCAAGGGATGATCCATAAAGAATCTACCCACTAAATCATTTTCGTTACCTAATCCAGCTTTTTGCAGCTTATTTGATATCAATAGTAAACGTGCGTTTTCAATTCCACCCGTTGCCAAAATAAAAACTTTAGCACAAACCCAAAATTCCTTACCTGATAAACAAGCTACTCGTAAACGGGTAACTTTTTTAGCTGTTTCGTCTGTTTCAATCTCAACTAAATTAGCGTTGAGATAAGTTGTAATGTTACTAGCATGATTAATTTTTTCACGATACTCATGAGTGAACACAGCACGTGGACCAAATTGAAACATACCAGTCGTTATATTATCAATAAAAGATAACTGCGGTGTATGCTCGTTCTGCCAAGCTTCGGCATCATATACAAAATCCCCTAGTTTGCATACCACTTGAGCGCGTTCATAGAAAGGATCGAGGTGAGATTTATCAAAAGGCCAGCCACTGTATGCTAACCAGTCTCTTTTCTCGAAATCTATTTTATCTAGTGGTACATACCTCACACCAATTTGATTATCACCTATTCTAATCTTCCAGCAGTTTGCAGTACCACCAAATTGCAATCGGCGTGAATCATCCAGCGTACCAAACAAATTTTCTACACTTTTTCCTTGATAAAGTGACTGAGTCTTTTGATCAAAATCGATTCTGCCACTTTCTAAAAGACAAACTCGAAAGTTTGTAGAAACAAATTCACGTGCTAAAGTAATCCCTGCTGGCCCAGCACCAACAATACAAACTTCCGTTTCAATAGTCTCATCAATAGGTAATTTAAGTGCATCAATTAACATAGTTTAGTACACCATCAATTTTTATCTAAATGGTTAAGACAAAATGAGAAAATCAGCCTACATTTCAATATGGTAACGAACCATTTGCCGATTCCTATGTGTAATATCATCAACTCATATAAGCATCAATTGAATATGAGTTGATTTAATTAGGAGTTATGCCTGGATAAA
This sequence comes from Calothrix sp. PCC 7507, assembly GCF_000316575.1. GTDB lineage: Bacteria > Cyanobacteriota > Cyanobacteriia > Cyanobacteriales > Nostocaceae > Fortiea. The sequence continues at coordinate 4,769,502 of NC_019682.1, forward strand.
AAATAACTATATAAATCCTATTTGATTTTTGCATAAATCTAAGTCTCTGTAGATTGGGCAATGACCACCAAAACCTGGACTTGGTAGCATTACTCATCCTGCTTATAGCTTAAAAATCAAAGCTGACTGCCATATCACAAGCTTATTTTGACTGTTAAATATTTACTTAGATATGCAGATTATAGTTAATTTATCAACGCATAACTCCTAAAAAATTTTAATTAGCAAAAGCAGCTTGCTGCTTGTAGCTATGGCTTTTTGATGTGTTTACCATTTCAACTAAGTTCTTTAGATTAGCTTTGCGTTCTTGGACTTCGGGAGTTAAATTTAGTCCTACTGTTGCCAAAATATTTTCCCACCGATATACCCAGTCATGCCTTAATAACGAGTTGACAATATTATCTGTGGATATTCTTTCTATATCCTCACTCTTCCCATCTAAATCAGCTATAATATCAGCTATATTAGAGCAATTAAATGGAATTTCAATTACTGCATTTGTCCAGTCAAAGTTTTGAGTAAAAGCCTCACATTTTGGAGGAACTCCTAACATTATTGCTCCGCCTGCTGCTCCTTCAAAGAAACGTGGACCCACCTCTTCTTGTAAATTAGTTTGACCAGTTAAATCAAATTTTGCTTTATTAACTATCATATAGCGACTTCTCTTGATAAAGTTACTATAGAGACTGCGATGGTATCGATAATCAACCATATATAATTCTTTGATAGTATCGTAGATATAAAATAGATTTTTCTGCTCTACTAATTCTAGTAAAGAATTATGAGTAACTGCTGAACGTCGCCCTATATTCAAAACATCAACACTGCGCTTAAGATTAATAGAATCTGGGTAAAATTTGATGGCATCAACGCCATAAGAAAGTGAATGGCAAGGCCGTTGTACAATATCCGCAACCTGATCAATACTAGAGTTGAAGTTCATGAAAATATTATCGAAATTTTTTAAAAGCCGTAGTTGAACTAGCCAATTATCAATATCCTTTGCCCAAATCTCATCTAACCAACAGACAGCATAACGGCACTTTTCTCTCCAACCTTGGATAGAGTTTAAAACCAGAATATCCTGAATTGATTGGCAAAAAAAGAAAAATAAATCGTATTCTTTCTCTATCTGGATTTTCTGGTTGACTAATGATTTAATATATTTGCCGTTTTTAAAAAATTTGGCTGTATTGTTGGCTAATTTATTGGTCACTTTAAAGATATTAGGATCTAAACTAGGTACAATTAAATCAACTGTATCGCAACCACAAATTACATCTTCAAATTCATAAACTGCTGCGCGAGAAACATGGAGTTTTAAATTTCGCATCGATACAATTAAGACTCGTGATTCTTCATTGACATGACGGACATTGTTTTTCAGCATATTTTTTCTCCTGCAATATAAAAATAGTTATTAAAGCTTTTATTGCAAGCTTCAATAATAAAAAATACACAATCACTTAATATTTGATCGCTGAGTTGATTTTGAACTCAGTAGGTATATGCAATCCTAAATTTACTTGACCTGTTTTTACCTTTAACTAATCACAGAAAAGCTGCCGCATTGACAAAGTTGTGGCTTGATGAAAGCCATGTTTTCTGTTTGATTGGTTTTTGAATGAACTTACGAATTATTTAAACTTCCATTTTTTTACTAGATATATATTCACAATATCTGCAAAATAATAATAATTAATGAGGTATTCGTAAAACTTTTTTAATGACATTGCAAAGCTTATGAAAGGGTTCAGTATTGTTACCCAATCAACAAGAGATTAAATCACATTATTTCAATTTGTATGGGATTTTTTATCTTGCTGTATGATTTTCAATCAAGGTATGAGTTGCTACTTTTGAAAAAAATAAACAAAAAAAACAGGATGTTTTCTGTTTATTTTTTATGCATCAAAAATCACATCTTTTTGTAGTTTAACAAGAGCGATCGCGTTTTCCTACAGCGACTAATAAGCGTCTTCCCAAGCGTCTGGCTTTTTTACCTTGTGTCTCGTAAGCAGCAGTTTCCGAAATTACTGTACTGGTAGCAATGAAATGAGGAAGATGCGGCAGCATAGGCGTTGGCTATAATTCCCACTGCTTCTAAAGCACTTAACACGCCATGAGCAAATGCACCTTTAAAGCTACCCGACGCACAGGCAATGGCTAATGATTTATTGGCGTTGCTGAAGAAAGTATGAATTTGTCATTCTGAACGGAACATAGTGAAGTGTAACCCATAGGGGATCTTGCTACGCCTAGCGTTCCGAAGGAAAGAATCTCGCAGATGCTTCATTCTGCTAGTGCTACATTCAGCATGACAATCACAATTCATCCCGCAATCAGCAACGCCGATTTATTAAATGACAATTTATACCTGACAAAACTTTTCAAACACACTCTAAATATTTCTTTTGCAATCCCTCTGGAATCGGAATAGGACGACCATTCTCTAAACTGACAAAAGCACCTTTTTGTGTAGCTACTGCTGCTAACTTATCGTTAGCTACAATCTCAGCTTCCACAGTCCACTTGAGCCGTCCTAAGTTACTCACCCATAAACGACCAATGACTTGATCAATCAACTTTATCGGTCGTTTATATTCAATTTCTGTTCCTGCAAGAATAGGTGCATATCCTTGCTCTATTTGTTGATCAAGTTGCCAGTGTTCATCTAAAAACTTTAAACGCAAATCTTCAAGCCATCTGATATAAACTATGTTGCTAACAATGCCAGCAAAGTCTATATCATAGGTTCTGACAGGTATTTTTATCTGGACTTCAAATGGTCTGTGCAAGTTTTGAGTTGATGACATGATTCCTCCTAGGAAAAACTAATTAAGACCGTTCGGTTTGTTAACTCTCAAAAAAAATACAAGCTTGTAAATTTAGAGGACTAGTATTTGATTTTTGAAATACACTTAGGCATTTGGTGGGCAATGCCCACCCTACTAAGAATTACAGAATTAGTGAACAAATACTTCAAGTATCAAACTTCTATTTTGTAATTCAATGTCAATTCATCACCAGGTAAACCTCTAATGCCCCAATTATATTTGGGTGTTTCAAAAATAGTTATCTCAATATCGTTGATGGGAATATTGAAATTGCCATTAATTTCTTGAATTAGCAGACGAATAAGCTTTTTTTTAGTGTCTACGGAGCGTCCCTCGAACATACTAATTTCAATAATGAGATAGTTTTCTGTCCGATCATTTGGATAATAAAAGTCTGTTTTATTTAGTGGGAAAAATCTATGAAAACGCTTTTCCGGTTGAATCTGTAAAACCTCAATTAGAGATTTATGGAGAATATTTGATAACTTGGCTTTGATGGGGTTTAGTTGATCGGCTAAACCATATATTTTGATTTGTACCATAGTTTTAAAGAAGATTGTCTATATATTGATGCAAATGATTAATGGCTCTTTGCATATGAATATCATCTCCATATAACTTGCTCATCATTATGGCTCCTTCCAGCGTGACAATGATGATAGTTGCGATTTCATCCGCGTCAATTTTAGGCTGAATTTCACCTTTTTTCATGCCGTTTTCAATAACGTGACAAATCAGGTGACGCCAAGAATCCATAGCTTTTTGAGCGCGATCGCGTAACGCTGGATAAGCATCATCACTCTCAACAGCAGTATTCAGCAGTGGACACCCGCCTTTAATCGGTGGATTATTCAAGTAGCTGCGAGATATATCAATCATCGCTTTTAGACGTTCAATTGCATGGCGTTGGCTGCGTAATGCTGTTCTGGTACGCTGGCTAACGCAGGCGATCGCATACTCAAAAGCTTGTAGCGCTAACTCATCTTTACTCTGGAAGTGATTGTAAATTCCTCCTTTCTGCAAACCTGTGACACGCATAATATCGGCAATCGACGAGCCAGCATATCCCTGTTGGTTAAACAGTTCGGCTGCTTTTTGAATAATTCTAGTTTTTGTCTCTTCGCCTTTTGACATTACAAGGGAATTGGGGAAAATATATTACTAGTACAGTGCGGCGGAAATAAGCAGACCATTCTCAATCGCTAAAAAGCTTACTCCATATTACTTTTGACTTTTGACTTTTGACTTTTGACTTTTGACTTCCGCCTTGCGGTACTAGTCCTTTGCTCTTAGTGTGTAATTATTAGGGGGAGCAACGATAATACAGACCAAACGGTCTTATTAAGACTAGCACGACAAAAATCTGAAAGTCAATTCATATTAGGGAATTAGGAATTGGGACTTGGACACATTGATTATTTCCCCAATCCCCAATCCCCAATCCCCAACTAGTAGTCTGTCAGGGTTGAAATGAGGGACTGTAGTGTGAGCGTCTCGCTCACGCGGGCTTTTCGGCCCGCACTACCAAAAACCCCTCAAAACAAAATTGACAAACCACTAGAGTGAAAGAGTTAAAATCTTCTCGATGACTTGAGAATTAACATCTTGGTGTTCACCTAAAGCGACAGCACCGCGCTGTTCCAAACGTTCAATAATCACGGGAATGGTTTCTAGTCCGACACCGTAGTCAGACAAGCGAGTGCGTACACCTACAGACTCGAAGAAGTTGCGAGTGTTAGCGATCGCTTTTGTCACCCGTTCTTCTTCACTACCATCGACGATCCCCCAAACGCGATCGCCATATTGTAAGAGTTTTTGCCATTTGCTTGAGCGTTTAATTGAGAGGGTGCTGGGTAGCACAATCGCCAAAGTCTGAGCATGATCTAAACCATGCAGTGCTGTCAATTCGTGACCAATCATGTGGGTAGCCCAATCTTGGGGTACGCCTGCACCGATTAGTCCATTCAATGCTAAGGTTGCAGCCCACATCACATTAGCCCGTGCATCGTAGTCTTGGGGATTCGCTAAGGTTTTCGGTCCCTCCTCAATCAGTGTCTGCAAAATTGATTCCGCCCATCGATCCTGCAATGGCGCGTTGACTCGATAAGTCAAATACTGTTCCATTACATGGGTGTAAGCATCGACAATCCCATTACCAATTTGTCTGGGAGGTAAAGAAAAAGTCGTTTCCGGATCAAGAACAGAGAAACGAGGAAACACTAAAGGACTACTAAAATATAGTTTTTCTTGGGTTTCCCATTTGGTAACAACTGAGTTTGTATTCATTTCCGAACCAGTTGCGGGGAGAGTCAGCACCGCACCAAAAGCGATGGCAGATGCTACAGGTGCGCTATGAGCTAAGATATCCCAAGGATCACCGACAAAAGGCACTGCAGCCGCAATAAACTTAGTCCCATCCAGAACAGAACCACCACCAACAGCTAGTAGAAAATCTATATCCTCATTCCGCACCAGTTCCACTGCTTTTAAGAGAGTTTCAAGGTGGGGGTTGGGTTCAATCCCGCCAAACTCAAACACATTCCGTCCAGCTAACGCAGACTGAACCTGATCATAAACACCATTGCTTTTGATGCTACCGCCGCCATAGGTAATGAGAATTTTAGCATCAGCCGGAATTTCAGCCGCAATGTTGGCGATTTGACCTTTGCCAAACAGGATTTTGACTGGGTTGTAAAAAGCAAAATTTTGCATAAGTGCTTACACGAAGGATGCGGATTTTACCTTGTGTATTGTAATCAGTTTCGCCATTTCTTGGCCGACACCTTTTGCCGATGCAGGATTTTGACAGGCAATTATAGCGGTTTTCAGATCCGTGAGATACACTTTTAAAACGAAAAGACAAGCGCAAAAAACTAACCTGTTGTTATTCCTACTCAGCACCCAGGAATTAATGCTTAGGTGATTTCTAGAAATAATTTTACCAATTGGAAGGCAAACAACCGTGCCCTGCGGGTTCCGCTTTAGCGGTATGCCCCTACAGTTCACTCACAATCCCCTATCAATTTTTATTGGAGGAAATCTCCTTAATTAAGGGCGATCGCTTCTAAATTTAAATAAATAATTTTCCCAACACACAAAACCTACTAAAAGTCTATTTAACCAACACATTTAGTTGTTTCCAATTCCATCGCATCAGAAACAAAACATGTCCCACCAAACTTATTCAGAATTGCTTTGATATTTACCTCTACTACTGGCAATTGTTCAGGAGGAAAAAAAGCAATAATATAAACATTATCCAACATAGTCATGGCTAAATCGTCAGTGATTTTGCCCCTAATACTTTTTCCAGCTACATCTTTAATTACTGTATGACCTTGGACACCTGAATATTCTAAACTTTCTAAAATCTTAGGAAGTTCTACGTAATTGGCAAAGATTTCGATGCGTTTAACTGATTGCATAATCTTATCTCCACAGCAGATTAATTGCGTATAAATATAGAGGAATACCCACAATAATATTAAAGGGAAATGTCACAGCTAAGGCAGTAGAAATATACAAACTGGGATTGGCTTGTGGAACAGTTAGCCGCATAGCTGCTGGCACAGCTATATAAGAAGCACTAGCGCAAAGTACCAAAAATAAAAGGCTATCTCCTTTTGGCATCCCGATCACTTTGGCAATTAGTAGACCCACTGTAGCATTGACAATGGGAATGAGTATGGCAAACAAAATTAGAAAAGGCCCAGTTTTTTTCAAATCCTTGATTCTTTTGGCGGCTACCAGTCCCATGTCCAACAAGAAAAAAGTAAGGACTCCATAAAACAAGTCCTGGGTAAAGGGTTTTAACACCTGTCCACCGTGTTCCCCAGTCAGTATACCCATGATCAGACTACCAACTAGCAAAAATACGGAACTATTCAGGCAAGCTTCTTGTAATACTTCAGACCAAGAAAAATCGCGCTTACCCTGTGTAGCTGTGAAGACATTTACTAAAATTAAACCGACAATAATCGCTGGAGATTCCATTAAAGCCAGAGCCGCTACCATATAGCCGTCATAAGGTATATTCAGTTCTGTGAGGAATGAGCCAGCAGTAATAAAGGTTACAGCACTGATAGAACCGTAGGTAGCTGCGATCGCCGCTGAATTATAGACATCCAGTTTTAGCTTCAGAATAAAAAATGTATAAACCGGGACAATACATGCCATGATGATTGCTGCCATCAAGGTGAGGATAACTTCCTGATTGATGCCGCTTTTAACCAGTTCCACACCACCCTTAAACCCGATAGAAAATAGTAGATAAAGGGAGAACAATTTGGGAAGAGGAGCAGGAATTTCCAAATCAGACTTGAGGAAAACCGCCAGCATCCCCAGAAAAAAAGCCAGGATGGGTGGATTCAAGATGTTAGATATTACCAAACCGACATCCATTTCCACCACTCCTAATTATTTTGTAATTAATAAACCTTTATGAATTGTTGCATAAAAGTGCCACTTAGGATAGATGGTAAACATCTTTGGGAACCATAACAAAAAGATCCTCTTAGATACTGACAATGCAAAAATCTCCTTGGTTTTTCTTGATCCGCATGGCCATCTCAGTATTCCTTGCTGAAACATTGATCATGCTCATGTTTCTGGTGTTGCCAAAATTGCCAGATTTGGTTGAGACATTTCTCGATGCCACTCTATTAACATTGCTGATTACACCGGCTTTATATTTTTTCTTTTATCATCCTTTGAATAACCAAATGTTAGAATGCTTATTAATAGAACAGGAATTAAGACATTCAGAAGCCTATTTAAAAGAACAAGCTCAACAGCTAAAACAGACTATGCAAAAGCTCCAACAAGCTCCCCAACTACTTTTATCTGAAAAATTGTCTAGCCTAGGACGGCTGGTTGCTGGTGTTGCTCATGAGATTAATAATCCTGTTAATTTTATTCACGGTAATCTCATCCATGTGACTAACTATGCACAATCTTTGTTAGCTATTATTGATATTTACCAACAACATTATCCTCAGGCTAATTTAACAATTGGCGCTTTAATTGAAGAATATGACCTTGATTTTGTGGTAAAGGATTTACCAATCCTCTTATCATCTATGCAAAGAGGAACAGAGCGTATTCAAAAGATTGTACTGGCATTGCGTAACTTTTCTCGCTTAGATGAATCACAAATAAAATCTGTTAATATCCATGATGGAATTGATAGCACTCTGTTACTGCTTCAGCATCGCCTAAAACCGGAAACAGAAAATATTGGTATTAAAATTGTCAAAAAATATGATGATTTACCAGAAGTAGAATGCTATCCAGGAGAGTTAAATCAAGCATTTATGAATATCATTAGTAACGCTATTGATTTCTTGACACATGAAAGCTTAAATCCTGCTATATCAAATATTAAAAATCACGTTAGTATGATTACAATTTGTACTCAAGCTCTCAATCAAAAATGGCTACGGATTAGTATTAAGGATAATGGTATAGGTATAAACAACCAGATCAAATCACAGCTATTTGAGCCTTTTTTTACAACTAAGCCATTAGGTGAGGGAATTGGACTAGGTTTATCAATCAGCTATCAAATTATTGTGCATCAGCATGGAGGCAAGTTGCAATGTATATCAGCACCTGGAGAGGGAGCAGAGTTTATCATTGAAATTCCATTTTGTTTGGATCAAAAATAAGTTTCGTCCCAGATTAATTTGAGCAATAAACTTGGTTTTATTCGCGCTCAATCAAGATAAAGTATTGATTAACGATGAATTGCACCATCAGGCATGATAGCTCCAGCTAAGTTGGCTCCAATCAGTTTAACAAGCAAGCGATCGCCTGAACGAATCCTCGCTCCTGTTAAATCTGCTCCCCGCAAATCAGCACCACTCAGATCAGCACCAATCAAGTTAGCCGAGCGTAAATTGGCTTCCCGCATATCGGCTAAAAGTAAGTTTGCCCTAAACAAATTCGCCTCAGATAAATCTGCACCTCTCAGATTAACTTTGTGCATAAAAGTATCACTGAGATTTGCACCACTCAAGTTAGCAAAACTCAAGTTTCTGCCAGATAAATCTTTGTTGCTTAAATTGGCTCGACTAAAATCTTTACCACTTAAATCTGGGTGTTTTTGTGCTGGTTGATAGGTAGTTTCTGGTGGCTGTTGCTGGTAATGTGGTGGTGAGTAAGCTGTAGCTTGATGCTGAACTTTTGAAGAGCGTAATCTATCACGAGCTTCATTAATTGCTTTGAGTTTATCTTGTGCTTTTTGTTTTAAACGGAGATTCTCGTTGGGAATTCGATCAGGATGCCATACAAAAACTAAATCTTTGTATGCCTGATTCACTTCCTCAAGTGTTGCTCCTGGCTCTAATTCTAAGACTCTATAATACCGCTCCAGCTCGCTCATAAGATGTTTTGGTGGTCAATCAACTTAATTATGAGTGATGCAGCCGTCTATCGGCTTAATCCTTTATTAAATCTCCGTTGTCTCGTCTAATTTCCGATCAGATATCATTTGAGATTTTTCAGTACCATTTGCAATATTTTTAGCAACTTGACTCCGAATTTTAGATTTTAGATTTTTTGGTACTTCTGCGGAGAAGCAAGCTACATGCACAGCCGTGGGCGGAACAAATTCAAAATCCTTAAGTACCGCACCCTTGTAGTCGGGGTCAATCCAAAATTGGAAATCCAAAATCCAAAATTGTTTGAGATTATCTAAAAATTGTAACAATTAGTTTTGTCGTCTAAACTAATTATTAATGATTGTTGACGTGTATGATGCAAAATTTCTGATTATATCTTCCTGATACAGCAGAGTTTATAATTCAGTAGTTAGCTTATCTTCCCATTTCCCTATCCCCGCGAAAGTTTCCATGAGAGGAAGCCGACCCTCTAACTTCTCTCCATCTCCCTACTCCTCCATTTCTCCACCGATTTACAGCTCTCAAATATGCCGCAACTGGAATTTGATAAATCTCAATAAAAATCCAAATAATAATTGCTAAATGCAACAAAAAAGTTAGGATAGTCCAGATTGATGGTAGCCAGGTAATCGGTTCATGTGAATTTGGGGGAAAATTATAAGCTACTATGCCAATTAAAGCTGTGGGAAGAAGTATAAAACTCATCGCTGCCAACCCATAACCCCAACCCAATTCCACACCTTCTAACTGGCCTTCTGTCCAATTAAAACCACTCCAATGCCAAATTAGGGGCGGTTGTCTGGAAGGCATTTTAATTTGCTGCTGTTCTAGATTGACAGTAAAAATCTCTTGGCAAAAGTCACAAGCCATAGCTTCCATTAATGGCATATGAGTAATCTTACCTACATGACATACTGGGCAAGGGTAAACCCCGTGATAGTCGAAATGTGTAGCTAAAATTTTGGAAGTGGGCATCATAGGGAATTCAAAATTCAAAACGAAGAAACTTTTGGTTGAGCAGCTTGATAGCTTTTAAGATCATGGAACTTAAAAGCTAACTAGCTGAAAACTGAGTGGCTCTAAAAATTTGATGGGATTGCGGCGGCATTAGGCAAAAAAGATGAATTATGAATTTGCGGATTTTTTAGTGTTGATCATTTCCATTACCGATCGCTGTAAAGTTATGTAAATTCAATGATCCCAAGTTTTGATATTTAGAATAGTACTGAGTTTAACCCTTTTTTGAGTGTTGTGGGGGTCTTGACGCCACCAACTGCGTCTGTTATTGTGGCAGTACCTAAAATATTAGATTAAATATCCCAGAAATTCACGAATGTTCAACAGCAACTCTTACTTTTATTTTTGGTACAAGGCGGTTCACCGGGGGTGAATACAGTTTCCTAATGGAAACCGCCCGGTGAACCGCAGAGCCAACTCTGCGGTTTTTGTTTTTTGTGGAGAAATCTGATCGTGATGACCTATTTTAGTAGCTGGTTTTATGGCTTTTACTTTTGGCCCAGAGCAAATTCCGGGTAAATAGCGTCATGCCGATAAATCGTAACGCGCCCGGAAGTCAAAGCTTCTGGGCTTTTTTATTGTCAAGGGTTATTTTCCCAAATCCCCAATCCCAAATCCCCAATCCCCAACTTTTAAGGAAAATCAAACCATGATTAATGCTAAACTCGCTGCCCAATCTCATCCCAGTCACCAAACAATTGTCAAACTGACGGAAAAAGTTGCTTTCGGTGGTGAAGAATTGGTAATTATTGGTGGCCCTTGCACAGTTGAAAGCTTAGAACAAATGGAGACAGTCGCCCAGAAGCTATCTGCAGCACCCCTGCAGGCGTTGCGCGGTGGTGTTTACAAACCTCGTACTTCTCCCTATGCTTTCCAAGGAATGGGAGAGGAAGGACTAGAAATTTTGGCAGATGTGCGATCGCGTTACAATATCCCCGTAGTGACTGAAGTCATGTCAATTTCCCAAATTGAAGTAGTCGCCGCCCATGCTGATATGTTGCAAATTGGTAGCCGCAATATGCAAAACTTCGACTTACTCAAAGCTTTAGGACAAGCTGGTAAGCCGATATTACTCAAGCGTGGCTTGGCGGCGACAATTGAAGAATTCGTTATGGCAGCCGAATATATTTTGAGTCACGGTAATCCAGATGTGGTGCTGTGTGAACGGGGTATCCGCAGCTTCGATAATTACACCCGCAACGTCTTGGATTTAGGCGCAGTTGCTGCCCTCAAGCAGATAACTCACTTACCTGTGATTGTAGATCCATCTCATGCCGTCGGTAAACGGGAATTAGTAGCACCGATGGCAAAAGCCGCCATTGCTTGTGGGGCAGATGGGTTAATCATTGAGTGTCACCCAGAACCAGAAAAATCTGTTTCTGATGCCCGTCAAGCACTGTCTTTAGAAGATATGGTGAACTTGGTTGATAGTTTAAAACCTGTAGCTGCAGCAGTTGGACGAAATATATCAGAAGCAATAGGGGTGGGTTTAAAACCTGCCCCTATTTATTGGGCTGCTTAACTCGACTTTATCCATTTTTGCGAAACCTAAAACCTGACGCTGAAACCCTTGTAGGATACTAGCTTTAGTTTTTGTAATTTATCGATAATCAGTGACGTGGAAAAAGTATTTACCATACTCAGTACTGAGTACTGAGTGCTGAGTCCTGAGTGCTGAGTAAATTAACGGTTACTCAGTACTTTTGCACTTGGTAAATGCCCCGCCCGATGTTAAGCGGAATCTTTTAATACAGGAGTTGGTTGATACCCCACCCCTCGTGGGTGGTCTTTTTAACTCAGCACTCAGCACTCGGAACTCAGCACTCTTCATCAAAAGCCAGGGTTTTTGCCAGATAAAGAAGACCAAGCTCTTAATTTTGGATAAAGTCGAGTTAAATGCGTATAGCAATTCTCGGTTACGTGAGGTACACCCGTAAGGGCACGGCAGTGCCCATTGGTGTCAACTTAAGCAAAAACGAACCATAGGATGTATCACTAAGAACATCTAGTTTGATGTTCTTAGTGATACATCATGAGTAAAAGTCGATGTTATTTAATTTTCATTCCTTAGCGTCCGAGATGCCGACTAGCTAGCTGGATGGCGTCAGCGATATCAACATCACCGTCATTGTCTGCATCCAGGAAGGAATTCAAGACTGAATTCCCACCAGCCTGGGGATTTTGAGCATTTGCACCAGATTGCAAAAAGTTCAGCACTACAGGCACCACTAGTGGCAGTATTTGTTGAATAATACCAGCATCTAAACCAGTGTGCTGGGCGGCAATGTCAGCCACTTGTTGTTGTGCTTGAGGAGAGAATACCGAATCAACTGCTTCCGGATTAGGAGAAGTACCAGCAAATTGACTAACTAAAGTTTGTACAGCTTCATTACCTTCTGTGGCTTGCTTGTCTTGTAAAGACGATCGCACTTGGTTTCCCACAATACCTAATAAAGATTGTATGGTTGAGGGATCTGCACCTGTGCGATCGCTTAATTGCTCCACAGTGTTGATAATACTGCCGATTTGACCCAAGCTGCCTTGTTGATTGGGATTGGCGACGGCGCCGAGAATCTGATCAAAAAGTCCCATAATTTTGTTTGATTCCTGCTTTGTTCATTTTTAGACTGAACTAAAAGCTAGTCATATTGCAAGTCTAGAGTGACACAAATAATGTGGGATGAGGGGTTGGGGGGCGGGGGAGCGGGGGGGAGTAAGAAAAAGAAAATCTCAATAAATTGGATAATTTATTTTCTGGAAGTCCCTAATCTAGATTTTGCAAACCCATTGCTATCTTACTATGTTTCTCAATTTGACCCATCACTTGTTTAGCCCGTTGAATTACCACCGCAGGTAAGCCCGCTAGCCTTCCGGCTTCAATCCCGTAGGATTTATCAGCACCCCCCGGTTGGACTTGGTGTAAAAAGATAATTTGGTCGGGTAACTCCTTCACTGTCACCTGATAATTAGCTACATTTTCTAACATCCCCGCGAGTTCGTTCAACTCGTGGTAGTGAGTCGCAAAAATTGTCCGAGACTGAATATCTGTTGCTAGATATTCCGCCACCGCCCAAGCTATGGAAAGACCATCAAATGTCGCTGTTCCCCGACCAATTTCATCTAACAACACCAATGACCTAGAAGTTGCATGGTTGAGAATATTTGCAGTTTCATTCATCTCCACCATAAATGTAGATTGACCCGTAGCCAGATCATCTACAGCACCTACACGGGTGAAAATGCGATCGCATACTCCCAACTTCGCAAACCTAGCAGGGACAAAACTACCAGTTTGCGCCATTAACTGAATCAACCCCACCTGGCGCAAATAACAACTTTTGCCACTTGCATTTGGCCCAGTGAGGATGATTAAATCAGGATTGTCATTTGTCATTTGTCTTTGGTCATTTGTTAATGATTCTTGACCCAATTGCGTCGAATTCGGGACAAAGAACCCTGCAGGTAAAGACTGTTCTACCACTGGATGACGGCCATCAACAATTCCTATTTCTCGCCCCACTAACATTTCTGGACGACAGTAACCTTGATGCACTGCCAAATCAGCCAAACCACATAATACATCTGCCGCAGCCACCGCACGGGAAAGATTGCGAATCACCTCAGCCTGACTACCTACCTCTTCCCGCAACTCGACAAAAATCTCATATTCCAACTGATTTAAATCGTCCCGCGCCGACAGAATTCGGGCTTCCCGTTCTTTCAACTCTGGGGTGATGTAACGTTCTTCATTCGTCAGGGTTTGCTTGCGGATGTAATTAACTGGTACTTGGTCAGCTTTGGCGCGAGAAATACTAATGTAATATCCGAAGGTTTTATTAAATCCCACCTTCAGGGTGGGAATTCCTGTTTTAGCCCGTTCATCAACCTCTAAATTGGCAATCCATTGTTGATCCGCTTCTACAGTTGCTTTTCTCTCATCCAGCAGTGGATTTACCCCAGAACGAATTAAACTACCTTCTTTAATATGTATTGGTGGTGATTCTACGATATTATTGTGTAGCTTTTGTGCCAAATCTTCCAAGATCGGTGGTACTTTCTGCAAAGCTTTCAGGAAAGGAGAATGGGCTTGGTCCACTAAGCGAGATAATTCTGGTAAGCGGGAGAGGGAATCTGCTAACGCTACCAAATCTTTGGCATTAGCAGTCCCAGAACCTGCACGTCCTGTCAACCGTTCTAAGTCATAAATTTGCCGTAACAACTGCCGCAAATCTTGACGTAGGGCTGTATTTTCTACTAATTCTTGGATGGTATCTTGCCGGGCGCGGATGCCTTTAGTATCAAGTAGCGGTTGTAACAACCATCGCCGTAATGCCCGCCCACCCATCGCTGTGCTAGTTCTATCTAATGCCCACAACAGAGAACCGTGGAAGGTGCCATCGCGGACAGTTTGGGTAATTTCTAGGTTACGGCGGGTTTGGTGGTCAACTATCAGGTAGTCGGTGACGGTATAGGTGCGTAACAATTGGAGAGGAACTGAGTTTTCCTTTTGGGTATCTTCTATATATTCCAGCAGACCCCCAGCGGCGCGGACAGCCAGGGGGAGATGATCGCAACCTAGACCTTCGAGCGATCGCACTTTAAATTTCTGCAATAATCTGGGTCTAGCTTCATTTTGTGAAAATGGGTGTTGCGATCGCAAACTGTAGCAAAAAGACGGCGGTAAACATGGCGGTAAATAGGGCGAAGTTTCCCCTGGACGTAGTAAAGTCCCTAAATCAGGTGCGTTAGTCGGAAACAACACCTCCGCAGGCTGCAACCGCATCAATTCTTGGGTCAGGTGTTCTAAATCACTACCTTGAGTTGTGAGGAATTCCCCTGTAGAGATATCTGCATAGGCTAGACCCCAATGGTTAGACGCAATTACCACAGCCGCCAAGTAATTATTGCGACTAGATTTCAGCATTCCCTCCTCCAACAAAGTCCCAGGAGTCAGGATGCGTGTAACCTCGCGTCGCACCAAACCAATCGCATCAGCGGAGTCTTCCACTTGGTCACAAATCACCACTGCGTAGCCTTTTTCCACCAGCATAGTAGTGTAGCGTTCCCAAGCGTGGTGGGGGACACCAGTCATGGCTACGCGACCAACTTCGCCGCCATGTTTACTGGTGAGAACTAGTTCCAGTTCCCTAGAGACAGTGACAGCATCTTGAAAAAAAGTTTCAAAGAAATCTCCCACCCGATACAGCAGCAGCGCATGAGGATACTTATCTTTCATCTCCACATAATGCTGGTACATCTTACTCAGCCTGCTGCGGTCTACTAATCGAGTGTCAGCGTGAGGCGCAGTAGGAGTATTGGGTTCCGTTGGCTGAATTTCAGAGTGAGAAGCAGTCATAGATGCTAGGAGTTACACACGCAAAAGCCACAATATTCAATAATAACGTGACGCGGGGTGCTGGGTTAGCTGTAGCTACGCCCGTCGTAGACATCGCTCAAAATTTATTTAGTATCACTGCGGTGCTGACTCTTCTGTCAACAATTCTCCTACCTCTCCATTCACCACAGCATTGTCTGGAAAAGCAAAACCTTCTAGCGCATCTTTAATAACACCAGCTACAGGTACTGCAATCAGCAAACCTAATAATCCGCCAACATAGGTTCCTAATAGTAGAGCAATGATCACCCAGATTGGTCTAATGCCTGTAATTTTACCCAAAAGTCGGGGTGCGATCGCCTGATCGATTAACTGATCAATCACAATAGCCACCACTAAAATCTTCACTGCTAGCCAAAGGTCATGTGTTGCTAAGATTAAAGTGATTACTATCAAACTCAGCACATCACCAAAAGGAATCAAACTCATAATTCCCACACCTAAACCAAAAAGTAAAGCAAACTGCACTTGGAAAGCAAAAAACATTAATGTTTGCGAAACTCCCATTAGCAATGCTAAACTCACCTGACCAATCAGGTAATTTTGAAAGTTTTGCTGAATAGACTTACTTATTTTTTGACCAACACTCCAAGGCAGCTTTTTAAAAATCACCTCCCAAATTCTTGGCCCATCCAATAAAAAGTAAAAAGTTAATACTACCGTAACCAAACCTTCAGAAATACTATCAATTGTATCTATAATAATACTTAAAAGTTTATCAGACAGAAACTCAAACTCATCAGGTAAGCGACTTGTTACTTGAGTTAAAACTTGACCCAAATTAACTTTTAACTTCTGACTAAAAGCCCAATCATTAATCACCTGGACTTCCTTCATACTAGAATCAATCCATTGAGGAAGCAGTTTAGCCATCTCATTAAATTGCTCTAAAATAATAGGTAACAAAGTGATACCCAAAGCCACTAAAACTAGTGAAGTTGATATAAAAACTAATGCTACTGCATAATTCCGTTTTACCCCTCGGCTTTCTATAACTGAAACAGGATAGTTTAAAATAAATGCTAACAAAGTTGCTAAAACCAAAATTGTTACCAATGGCTGAAAATATTGAAACAACCGAAATACTAGCCAACCATTAAGAAAAACTGCCGGAAATAGCAGTGTTAAGATTAACCATTTAAGCAGTTGATTTAGGGGAATACTCATAATCAATAAGTTGTGCAGCACAAGCACAATAAGCAAGCTTTATTCATCTATCTTCACTATCCCTAAAAGCTAAAAATTGCTCTTCATTAATTCGTCCTGCTTGGTGTAGGGTTTCTGTAATTTCGGAAATGGTTAAAACGGCATGACTGCAGTAGCCATTTTCTTTTAACCTATCTTTAACCCCTTGTTCATGGTCGATAAGTACTACAATGTCATTTATATTTAAACCCACTGACTTGAGTTTCTCCGCTCCTTCCATTACACTTTTACCACTAATCAGAATATCATCAACCACAACAACTGTTTCACCAGGATGAAAATTCCCCTCAATTAACTTTCTCGTTCCGTGTGCTTTCACTTCTTTTCGGGGAAAAATCATCGGACAATTAAGGCGTAGAGCTAAACCAGTAGCAGTAGGTAAAGAACCATAGGGAATACCTACCAACCTATCAAAATTCAGGTTTCGTAAAATCTCCTCATAAGCATTAAGAACTTGATTAAAAACTTGAGGATTAGAAATAATTTTGCGTAAATCTATATAATAAGGAAAGACTGCTCCTGATGCCTGGACAAAACTACCAAACATAATGCAGCCAATATCATACAGTTGTAAAATCAAATCTTGGCGGGGATGTTGATTTAAAAAACAAACATCAGGTAACCACACTGAGCAATTAGAATTACTTTGAATAATATCAGTTCTAGCTTGATTAATTTCTACATTTAAAGACTTGACTTCTTCCGCTAGTTGTGGTTTACCCAACATATCTTGAGGTACGGGAATCAGTAAACCATCACCGTTATTATTCAAACCTGCTGTTAAAATTGCAGTCAGATTACTATTTTCAGCCCAAATACTGCGAACCATAATAATTCGTTCGGGAGCCGCTGCCCGAATCAGTGCTAAAGTATTAGGGTTTGTAGTCCCTACTTCTAAACCCAATTGCTCTGGAGTACCCCAATTTTTTGATTCCTTTACCACCTGCAAATAAAAAGGCGATTCATTTGTTGGGTATTGTTGTAAAGTTTCCGCTCCAGGATTGGATGTGCAACACAACACAAACACTGCCTTATCAGAATAAACCAAAAACGGCGCTACATGATCTTGTCCAGAATAGGGATTGAGAGTAATTGCATCTACTCGCCATTGTTCAAACACAGCCCGCGCAAAGATAGTACTAGTATTTAAATCACTGTGTTTAG
This sequence comes from Calothrix sp. PCC 7507, assembly GCF_000316575.1. Classification (GTDB taxonomy): domain Bacteria; phylum Cyanobacteriota; class Cyanobacteriia; order Cyanobacteriales; family Nostocaceae; genus Fortiea. The sequence goes on from NC_019682.1 coordinate 4,787,522, forward strand.
CATCTAAAATAATCGGAATATGGTTGGGAATAGCTGCTAAAGTTTTGTGTAATAATTCTAAACCTGGAATACCTAATGCTTCATAAAAGCCCAAAGTTGGCTTATACGCACAAACTTTAGCAGCAGTTTCAGTAATAATAAATTGCAACCAATTCCCCAGTCCAGTAATGATATCTTGAGAGGCGTAGCATTCAGGCATCATTTCTGGATTTGGATCGAGTCCTACAAATAATAAGCTCTGATTTTGTGAAATAGTCGTGTTTAATTTATCGTAAAAGTTCATAGGTTATTAGTAAAAATGAACAGCAAATCAAAGATGAGATAATTGTTCAGACATCACTTGTAATTAATATAGGGGTTTTCAGATTCGTGAGATACAGTTTTAAATCCAAATCCCGTAGGGGAGGGGTTTTCCCGCCCTCGATTTGGTGTGTTGAGGTTGAGTAGTCAAGAAATTTTGTGCCGTCGTGGCTCTCCTGTGGGAAACTAAATTTGGCGTTAATGCCAAGTGCATCTTTATGAGGAAACGGTGAAACAATGCCATTAGATATATCTCTTACACCTCAAGGATTTAGTACATATATTGCTAATTTGGGCATCCGGGATGCAACAGATGATTTTGTACTTATTAAATCGGATGTTCCTTGTGTAGCTGATGGAGTATTCACTCAAAGTCTTTTTGCTGGGCCGAGTGTGACTATTAGCCGTCGCCATTTAGAAGACAATCAAGCACAAGGCATTGTTGTAATATCTAAAAATGCCAATGTTGCTAACGGTGCTGTTGGCACTGCTGATGCTGAAGAAATTATACAACTAGTTGCTAATGAAACGGGGATTGCTCCAGAAAATATTGCGATCGCATCTACCGGTGTCATTGGGAGACGTTACCCGATAGAAAAAATCCGTTCTGGTGTATTAGGTATAGGGCAAAAATTAACTGCTGCTGATTTTTCTGCTGCTGCACGTGGGATTATGACTACCGACACTGTACCAAAGCTAGCGATGCGGCAAGTCGGTAACGCCAAGTTGGTAGGTATTGCTAAAGGTGTGGGGATGATTGAGCCGAATATGGCTACACTTCTAACGTTCTTTTTTACTGATGCTGCAATTTCTGCAAATGTGCTGCGTTCTATTTTTCGCTCTACTATCGATAAAACTTTTAACTGCTTGAGTATAGATACTGACACTTCTACTAGCGATAGCGCTGTAATTTTAGCAAATGGTTTAGCTGGTGCAGTTCCAGAAAATGAATTTGCTCAAGCATTGCAAGAAGTTGCTCATGAGTTAACGCTGATGGTTGCGAAAGATGGGGAAGGCGCTACTAAGGTGATTGAAGTGAATGTGGATTCGGCGCTGAATTATGTGCAAGCTAAACGAGTTGCTAAAGCAATTGTGAATTCACCATTAGTAAAAACTGCTGTTTATGGAGCAGATCCCAATTGGGGAAGGGTAGCTATGGCGATAGGTAAATGTGAAAATGATCGAGAAATAAATCCAGACAATGTAGTTATTAGATTTGATCAAGTGCAAGTTTATCCTGGTAGTTCATCTGTAGAAGATTTGGAAAAACTGCGAAAAATTATGTCCCAGGATAAAGTAAATATTCATGTTAGCCTCAATATTGGGGAATCTTCGGCAACTGTATGGGGATGTGATTTAACAGAAGAATATGTAGAGATTAATGGTAAATACTCAACTTGATTAACATCACAATACCCTTCCTCTAATACACTAATCAGCCCAACAGAATATTGCATCCTATAGGACTCATATTTGATTTCTGAAATACATGTAGGGGAGCCACCCTCGTGCGCGGGTTTCCCGCGTTGAGAGGAGTGGCGGTGGGCAATGCCCACCACATCCGGGTTTTGGTGGGCATTGCCCACCCTACACTTAAGATTAAAGTGTACGGAATTTTTTCAATAATCAAACCGGATTCCTATAGATGAACTGTATGGGCTGATATAGCAGTTTTCAGATCAGTGAGGTACAGTTTTAAATCACAAAGCCTGTAGGGGCGGGGTTTTCCCGCCCTCGATTGTATTGCATCCAAGTGAGAATCGCTATAAGTACTTTTTATAGGAAGCATTAGATTTTTTTTGTCAAGCCCTCTTGACGATTTGTAACAATATTGTTAAATTTGTTTACATAAAGTAACAAACAAAGGAAAAAAGTTATGTATACAACCATTAACGAAGACGGCGTTCTCAACAACTACGCAACTGAACCCCAGGTATATTACGCTGAGTACCCCGCAATTTGGGAACAACGCAAATATGTTGTCCAAGGTGTGTTTGCAACTTTAATTGTCACCACTTTAGTTTTGGTTGCTTTAAGCGTTGGCTAAGATTTTCAATTTCGGTATCGGTATCTCCCATCGACATTTGGACTTCTCCCTATAACCTCGGTTTTCGCCGGGGTTTTTTTCTTGGAGAAGAAAGGGGGTAGGGAGTAGGCTGTTGACTTTGTCCGAAATTAGCTAAAAATTATCATGCAATTTTTGTGTTTACCGTAGGGGCATCGGCACTGCCGTGCCCTGATGAGAACGTTAACTACGACTATGATTTTGTATAATGCATTTTGGGCTGAAAACCCTCAGAGTCAACAGCCTAGGTAGGGAGTAGGGGGAGAATCCCATGAGACGACAAAACAGTAGTCCCTAAATAGCAGGGGTAGCAGATATCATCATCAGCAGCAACAACATCAAAATAAACAGAGAAATTTTGATGATTAGGTAATTGCTGGCATCATGTATTAAATTATTGCTAATCATTTTGTACCTCCGGTTTCCAGTCTTCTAAAAACATTTGAGGCTTTGAGCAAGCTTGGGAAGTGGAGACTAAGGCTTTTTATCTCCAGATCCCTATGCTTCTATTTTCTCTCCAAAATAACTAGGTGGGGTGTTAAGTAACATTTTTTAGCCTAAGTATAGCTTTTGTCATTTGTTATTTGTCCCCAATCCCCAGTCCCATCAATCTGTACTAAGTCCCATAATATTATGTGATAGTCTCATTCTCAGGACTGCTTCACGATGTATCAAACTGACCCGCCGCGATCGCCAAAAGAAGTGCTACCGACAATGTATGATCTTAAGAGTGAAGATCCAAATGAACCCGGTTTGCCTGACGAGTTTCATATATTCCAACCCCAATTACTTCGAGAGACGTTTCGTCCTGCAAATTACCCCAGCGACCAGATTTTTGTTGCTACCGACCTAAATCTTTACTATGATGTGCGTCACCCGCTTTGGTATAAGCGGCCAGATTGGTTTGCTGCTGTTGGTGTCCCTCGTCTTTACGAAGAAAAAGACTTACGCCTAAGTTATGTTGTATGGCAAGAGGGAGTTAATCCTTTTATCGTGGTTGAGTTGCTGTCCCCTGGTACTGAAAAAGAAGATTTGGGACAAACTTTAAGAGATATTGAGCAACCGCCAACAAAATGGGAAGTATATGAGCAGATTCTACGGGTTCCTTATTACGCTATATTTGACCGTTATAAATATCAGTTTAGAGTGTTTAAGTTGGATGGCGGCCGTTATTCTGAAGTGGTGCTGTCAGAATTACGCTTGTGGATACCAGAATTAGAATTAGGTTTGGGAGTATGGCAGGGAAGCTATCAAAATATTGAACAGGCTTGGTTACGTTGGTGTGATGGGACAGGTAACTGGGTGTTAACTCCTGTAGAACAGGAAAGACAACAAACAGAAAAATTGATAGCACAATTAAAAGCGCTTGGCGTTGAACCAAATTTAGGTTAGCTTTTAATTTAGCCATAGCAGTTTTCATGCAAATGCGGTACAACATTATATCGCGAGTTGTAGGGGCAGGCAATGCCGTGCCCCTACGGGTGTAACTCACACTTGTCGGGAAAGGCTATATTGTCTGAGAAGATGTATTTGATCATTATCAAAGGTAACTTGTCGTTGGGAAAATTTACGAGTAGAAAAATTATTATTTTAGTATTAGCTTTTGCATTAGGAGTAACAATATTTTTTTTGACTCATTCCCAAATACAAGTCTCACAAAAACCTATTAAAGTTGGCATTCTCCATTCTCTGAGTGGCACAATGGCAATTAGTGAGAAATCTGTCGTTGATGCTACCTTACTGGCGATTGCAGAAATTAACGAAAAAGGTGGTGTTTTAGGTAGAAAAATTCAGCCAATTATCGTTGATGGTAAATCTGATTGGACTACATTTGCTCAACAAGCAGAATACCTAATTACTAAAGAAAAAGTTGTTACAGTCTTTGGTTGCTGGACTTCTGCTAGTCGCAAAACTGTTAAACCAGTGTTTGAAAAACACAATCATCTGCTGATTTATCCTGTGCAGTATGAAGGATTGGAGGAGTCGCCCAATATTGTCTACACAGGTGCTGCACCAAACCAACAAATTATACCTGCTGTAAAATGGTCTTTTGATAATTTAGGTAAACGGTTTTTCTTGATAGGTTCTGATTATGTTTTTCCCCGAACTGCCAATGCCATTATCAAGGATCAAGTGGTGGCTTTGCGAGGAGAAATCTTAGGGGAAGAATATATACTTTTGGGTAGTAATAATGTTGCAGATGTCATCAAAAAAATTGTAGACACTCAGCCAGATGTCATTTTAAACACAATTAATGGTGACAGTAATATTGCTTTTTTTCAAGCTTTGAGACAAGCCGGAATTACCCCCAATAAAATACCTACTATTTCATTTAGTATTGCGGAAGAAGAACTACGTTCATTGCCCAGAGAAGATGTAGTAGGCGATTATGCAGTCTGGAATTACTTTCAGAGTATTGATGAGGCAACAAATCGAGATTTTATCAGAAATTTTCAGCAAAAGTATGGCAAAAATAGAGTGACATCTGATCCGATTGAAGCAGGCTACTTTGGTGTTTATTTGTGGGCACAAGCCGTTGAAGATGCTGGTACAGATGAAGTGAATACTATTCGAGAATATATCAAAGACCAGAGTTTTAAAGCCCCTGAAGGGATTGTATATTTAGATTCTGATAACCAACATACTTGGAAAACAGTCAGAGTAGGCAAGATTAAAGCAGACGGACAATTTAAAATAGTTTGGAACTCAGAGAAACCAATTCGTCCCATACCCTATCCTATCTCCCGTTCCAAAGCTGACTGGGAGATATTCCTCAAAACTCTGTATCAGAGTTGGAACAATAACTGGGCTAATCCTGGTTGATAAATTCCTGATTTTGGAGAAAAGGGAGTTGAAAAACAAAAAAATTGTCAATAAATTGCTGTTTTGGTTTTTATTAATTGCTTTACTTCCGCTGATTATAGTTACCTCTCTGAAATATTATATTGCCAGTAATTCTCAAGTCAAAGAAGTCAATAATAATCTGGTTGCTATTGCCGAAAGCAAAGCTAAGGAAATAGAAACTTATATCACTGAAAGGCAAAAAAATGCCGCTACTATTGCACAAATACCAAATATAGTTGATGCGATAGAGCAATATCAAACAGCTTTTGAGAAGTATGGTGTTAACTCATCAGCCTATCATCAAGTAGATGAGAAATATCGACCATTCTTAACTAATTATTTAGAAATATTTGGTTACTCTGATATTTTTCTGGTTTCTCAATCTGGTGATGCTATTTTTTCGGTGAAACGTGGTCAAGAATTTGGCTCAAACTACGATAAGGGAAGGGATAATAGTTCTGAATTGGCGAAAGTATTTGATAGAGCCAAAACATTGATGCAAGTGGAAATTTCTAATTTTAGTTATTATAAGCCGACTAAGCAACCAGCTGCATTTATCGCTTCTCCCGTCTTTAAAGATAATTTGATTATTGGTGTAGTAGTGCTGCAACTGAATAATCAAGAGTTTAATAAAGTGGTCAATGATTATACTGGTTTGGGAAAAACAGGTGAGACAATTGTAGGCTCCGTGGTTGGTAAACGCATAGTTTTTACCTCTCCTACCCGACACGATCAAAAGGCGGCTTTTCACAGAACTATTAATATTAATCAGCAGAAACTACACCCACTTAATTTAGCATCTCACGGTATTAAGGGAACTGGGATTACCCTTGATTATCGAGGTCACGAAACTATTGCTGCTTGGAGATACTTACCTTCTTTAAATGCAGGATTGGTAGTGAAAATGGATACGGCTGAAGCTTTTGCATCTTTAAAAACCCAAAGAAATATTGTTATAGTTTTAGGAATAGTTACACTTTTGTGGGTGATATGTGCGGCTATTGTAGTTGCCAAATCAATTTCTAAACCCGTTGTTAAACTTACTCAAGTTGTTCAAGAATTTGCTCAAGGAAATTTGCATAAACAAGCACCAGTCATTTCTCACGATGAAATCGGTCAATTGGCGCAATCATTTAATCGGATGGCAGTCCAACTCGAAGTATCTTTTGATACTATCAAAGAGCGGGAAAGAGAACTAGCGATCGCTAAAGAACAATTAGAAGCAGTTTTGGTACAATTGCAACAGGAGGTCGAGCAATTAGCTGTGCAATTGGTGCAAAGTGAAAAGATGTCTAGTTTGGGACAGCTAGTGGCTGGTGTAGCACATGAAATCAACAACCCAGTCAACTTTATTGATGCTAACCTCACCTATGCCAATAATTATACGCAAGATTTACTGAGACTATTACAACTTTACCAGCAACACTATCCCCACCCAGTCCCAGAAATCCAAGATGAAGCAGCAACTATCGATTTTGATTTCTTAATTACAGATTTTCCGAGGCTGCTAACTTCGATGAAAGTTGGTGCTACAAGAATTAAAGAAATTGTCTTGTCTCTGCGAAACTTTTCTCGCTTGGATGAGGCAGAATTTAAAGCAGTGAATATTCACGAGGGTATAGATAATACTTTGATGATTTTAGAAAATCGTCTCAAAGCTACATCTAAAAATCCCGGAATTGAGGTGAGTAAAGAATATAGTGAATTACCACTAGTTGAGTGTTATGCTGGACAACTAAATCAAGTTTTTATGAATATTTTAGCGAATGCAATTGATGCTTCAGAAGAGTCAACAAATCAACCCCAAATTCGCATTTGTACAGAACTTATAGGGGATACACAAGTGATAATTAGGATTGCTGATAATGGTTTGGGTATTCCTGATAATTTGCAGAAGCGTTTGTTTGACCCTTTTTTCACAACCAAACCTGTGGGTAAAGGTACAGGGTTAGGTTTATCTATTAGTTATAAGATTATCACGGAGAAACATCAGGGAAAAGTGCAGTGTATTTCCTCTGTTGGTAAGGGGACAGAATTCGTGATTACTATTCCTATACATCAAAATCTCAAGTCATAACCTGTCGTCTATCTAATTTTCTACGTATTAATAGCCAGGGTAATAAGTTTTAATTTTAACAATTTAAAATAATATCAACATAATACTATGCTTACAGAATATGGGATTGGGAAAACAAGTACTTAATTGCTTAGTTCTTAATATTACTTTTTAACAGGGGCGATCGCTCTCTGGAATACGAGAATTATCCATTACTTAAATATTGAAAAAGTAGTAAAGTAAAAGCATTATCTCAAACGACAATGCCAATTGCTTAATTCTCTCAATATCGGCCGCTTTTTGTGAACATGCTCTTGAGAGATTTAGTAACTAAATTAACCTGACAAATAATTCCTTGATGGTACAGAGCAAGCAGATTTATCTATAGAGTCAATCTGAAATCCAAAATCCAAAATCTAAAATCCAAAATTGTTTGACCTAATTTTATGCCTAAAAAAACTTCATCTGCATCCCAAAACACCACAACAACATCCCTAGCTCTCTCTTCTCTCCATGTCCGTCTAGAAGCACTAGATAAAGAACACCAATGGCTGCTGAAACAGATTAAGAAAAAGCGGACAGAATTTAACAATTTTGTTGAGCAGATGCGTGCTTTAGGTACGGAGATATTTCAGCAATGTACTCCTAGTTTCCATAAACTAGTAGATATTGATCAAGAAATTCATACTTTATTTGAGGAAATTTTTGCCACAAGGAAGTTTGGTAAACAAACTAAAAAAGATGTCGAGGGAATTTACCGTACTCTCCAATTGGCAGGAATTATTACTCCTAAAAAAAATCAGGTGGATGATGAAAAGACAGAATTAGAAGAACTATTTGCAAATGATGAGTTAGAGAATGATTTCTCCGACTCAACTCATGACAGATACCGTCAGCATCAAGAAGCGCAACAGGAGCTAAAATTTACCTCTAGGAATAAAACAGATGCTTCTAGAAATATTCGCCAAACATTTCTGAGTTTAGCCGAAATTTTTCATCCTGATAAAACAAACAATGGCGAAATGCAAGTACGCCATACGGAAATTATGAAAGAAATAAATAGAGCCTACCAAGAAGGTGATTTGGCGAGACTATTAGAAATTGAGCGACAACATCAGGTAGGAAAATCTATCGATACTAATAGTGAAGATGATGTGACTAAAAAGTGTAAACATCTAGAACAGCAAAATGAGTTATTGAAAAGCCAATATGAAACTTTAAAACAAGAGCTTGCATCAGTAAAAAACACCCCAGAAGGAGCGATGGTTGCAGATTGTCGCAAAGCTAAACGAGCAGGATTAGACCCCATTTCTCTGATGTTGAAACAAGTTGAAGCAGAAATTCAAGTTATTGCTTCAATCCGCGATTTTGTTAAAGCATTTCACGAACAGAAAATGACCATCCAAGAATTTGTCCGTGGCCCTGCAATTCTCCGCCAAATGAATCGGGATATGGTGGAAGATTTGCTGGAGAGGATGTTTATTGATTTGGATGAGATTGTCGAACTTTGAAATCGGAGTCAGAATGCAGGAGTCAGTATACCTCTGCTCCCCTTCTTAACTATTGCCTATTGCCTGTCTACGCAAAGAAATTCAGGAATCAAACCGAATTACTATATATGATATCTGCATAAAAAATGGGACAAAGAAAAATATTGCTGAAACCTGGCACTTTATGGACAAGTGTCAAAAACCAAACTGCACATGCGCTAGAATGTGGTGCGCTGTTATCAATTCCTACAGAATTTGAATTTGTCGAACAAGATGGTGTTAACTTCTTAGTACGGATTTTATCTAATCTTGAGCGCAAAAAAACTGCCAAGAAAAAGCAAGATAAGGAATTTAATCCTTTTCTTCCCTACGAAGAGGATTTATTTGTTGCAGATATTTCTGACACCCATGTCTGTATCTTGAACAAATTCAACGTTGTGGACTATCATCTGCTGATTATCACCCGTGCTTTTGAAGAACAGCAAAGCTTACTCACTTTAGAAGATTTTGCGGCAATGTGGGCGTGTTTGGCAGACTACGACGGGTTAGTATTTTATAACAGCGGTAAGATTGCAGGTGCAAGTCAGCGACATAAACATTTGCAAATTGTACCACTACCGCTTGCACCTTCAGGAACGCAGATACCCATTTCCCCTTTGTTGTCATCGGCAAAATTTCCCCAAGTAAGAGCAACTATACCGGGATTACCTTTTTTACACGCTTTTGCATCCCTTGATTCTGGTTGTATGCAGCCGCCATTTACAGCCGCAGCAGCTACACTGGAGCAATATCAGACCTTGTTACAGGCTTTGGATTTGCAGGCATCTGACCCTTACAATCTGTTAGTTACGCGAGAATGGATGCTCATTGTACCGCGATCGCATGAAAAATTCGAGTCAATTTCTGTCAACTCCTTAGGGTTTGCAGGTGCTTTGTTGGTGCGAAATCAAACAGAAATGCAGATTCTCAAAGAGCAAGGGCCGATGAATATTCTCAAGAGCGTTGGTGTAGCAATCATATCTGAGTTGTGAAAGTAACTTAATATGTGTTCACAGCTTTCTGGCATTTCGAGAGTAGCAATATTACAGTTGTTACAATTAAGCAAGTAAAATACAAATCTAGCCAGTTACTCTATGACTATCCAAGAACTAGAAAATCAAGTTTTAGCACTACATCCAACAGAAAAAGCAGCAATTATCCAAAGTCTCACTCAAACTATCAATATTGGAGCTAAAGGTATCACTAAAACACCTGGTGTCTGCAGTGGAGAAGCTTGTATTGCAGGAACCCGCATTGCTATTTGGCTATTAGTTGAAGCGCGTCATCTTGGTATTACTGAAGCACAACTTTTGCAAGATTATTCTCATATTAGTGCAGCCGATTTAGTTAACGCTTGGATGTACGCAGATGCTTATCCTGAAGAAATCAAAGCTGCTATCCGCGCTAATGAGGTTGCTTAAATAATGGCGCGTTTATATGCTGATGAGCAGTATGAAGGTGTCGTCTTAGAAACATCAGTATGAATCCATACCTCACGGAAATGCAGGAACAAATGCGATCGCTCTTTCAAATCGCCTAAAAAACAACATACCAGAATTTACGCAAGGTTTTCCAGCTAAACGCAGTTTAAATTAAGAATTACGAATTATTTTAAATTGAGGGATCTACTATGCAGTCTTTTGACCTGAAATGGATACGTGCCCAGTTTCCAGCATTGACACAGGAAATCAACGCTCAACCCGCCATTTTCTTTGATGGCCCCGGTGGTACCCAGGTACCCGGAGCAGTGCTAGATGCGATGAGTGACTATCTGGTGAGGTCAAACGCCAATGCCCACGGCACTTTTGCTACCAGTGCGCGGACAGATGCTCTGATTGATGCGGCGCGAGCTGCTAGTGCTGATTTTTTGGGGTGCGACAGCGATGAGGTGGTATTTGGCGCTAACATGACCACCCTCACCTTTACTTTAAGTCGAGCGATCGCCAGGGAACTAAAACCAGGTGATGAAATTATTGTCACTCGCCTTGACCATTACGCCAATGTGTCCCCTTGGTACGCCTTGGAAGAACAGGGTGTAACTATCCGCGTTGTGGATATCAATGTGGAAGACTGCACCTTAGATATGCAAGAACTAGAACAGCAAATTAATCAGCGGACGCGGTTGGTGGCTATTGGCTATGCATCTAACGCCGTGGGGACAATTAATGATGTAGCTCAGGTGGTGCTACTCGCTCATGCGGTGGGGGCTTTGGTGTTCGTAGATGCAGTCCACTATACCCCCCATGCTCCCATAGATGTGCGATCGCTAGACTGTGACTTTCTCGCCTGTTCGGTTTACAAATTCTTCGGTCCCCACGTGGGTATTTTGTACGGTAAACGAGAACATCTGACTCGCTTACAGCCTTATAAAGTGCAACCAGCACCAGCAGAATCGCCTTCCCGGTGGGAAACAGGCACCCTGAATCATGAAGGCTTGGCAGGATTAGTAGCAGCAATTAATTATCTGGCAAAACTGGGTTGTCGTCTTTCACCCGCAATTGATAATGAGGTACTCAAAGCCTTCTTAGAAACTCACACAGAAAAATGGGAAACCTTCCGCTGTCCTCGCATTCCCACATCACCAGATGAGCCAACACATTTAACATCCACTTCCTATCCCAATCGGCGTGTGGCTTTGCTGGCTGCAATGTCAGCGATTCAGTCCTACGAAAAAGAACTGAGCCAAAAACTAATTCCTGGATTGTTGGAGATTCCTGGTTTAACCTTCTATGGTATTACCAATCCCCAACGCTTTGCTTGGCGCACACCAACAGTAGCTTTCCGACTAGCGGGACAAACACCAGCAAGTGTGGCGAAAGCATTAGGCGATCGTGGTATCTTTACTTGGCATGGTCATTTTTATGCGATCGGTCTTACAGAAAAGCTAGGAGTGGAAGCCGGCGGCGGTTTACTGCGAATTGGACTAGTACACTACAACACAGTTGAAGAGATTAATCGACTATTGCAAACTTTGCAGGAAATAGTAGCCCTTTCTCCAGTTTGATGCTCACAAATGCACATATTTTGACAAATTAGTGACCTTAACGAGAGCAGGCGGAAGGAACGATTTCGCTGACAGCTTTCGCCTCCAAGTTCTCGGTGATACTTTGAAATAGTTCTACCGCTGTTTTTCAAGCTTCAGCTATGGATAAGAGCGATCGCATTACTAATTCTGAAACGTATAGTAGCGCGATTAGGCGGCTTGATTAACAGTTGGCTCCGGAAGTGGTTCATTTGTGGCTTCGTAAGCCATGATTAGAGACTCTAACGCTTCAATGCCGTTCGTCACGGACTCCTTATAAGTATCGCCATGAGTCCGCCAACGCTGTCCAGAAAAATCAGGAAATCCAACCAAGAAGCAGTTGTCTTCAAGAGACCATTGAATCAGCATTTGATACTTAAATTTACTCATCTTCCTGCTTCTCCTGCTGTTGTTTCTCCTCTACCTCATTTATAGCTTCTTGAATCTCACCTAAGAAAGCTAGCCTTGGAGTTTGTATTTAGGCGATCGCACCACTCTTTCCCTAAGACTGATATAGTAAGAGCGATCGCATTACCAATGCTGACACGTTAGTCACACGCTCAAGGAAGGTGCTAGGGCTAAAGTTTTTGTCAGATCAGCCAGGAGAAAGCGATCGCAGAGGTTAAACAGTTCTACCTCAGTCTGCGTATGTCGCATCAGCCGCAGGAAAGCACCTTCAGCATCAACCAAAAGGGCAATGTAGTTAAGGAACATTTTGAGGTAGCTTACGCGCGCTCGCTCTGGAAAGTTTGCCGCAGTGGGAGTTTGCCATAAACGATCAATATAGTTGCGTACCTCCACTAAAGGAACGGGCGTAATCGTCTCGCAGCGCAAAGCCTGCCGAATTTGATTAAAAATCCAAGGATTCCCGATCGCCCAGCGTCCCACCATCACACCCGCCGCGCCTGTTTGAGAAAGCACTTCCAGAGCAGTTTTTGCTGAGTGGATATTGCCATTGGCAAGCACTGGACAATTGACTAGTCTGACCGCTTCCGCAATCAAATCATATTTTACTGCCCCGTGATACATATCTTTTACCGTGCGACCATGCAAAGACAGCAAATCAATGCTGTGGCGATTGATTATATCGAGAATTTTGTAAAAGTTATCTGTATTTTCAAAGCCTACACGCATTTTGACGGTCAGAGGGCGATCGCTCACAGCAGAACGCAGTTCTCCCAAAATCCGATCCACTTTTTCTGGTTCTCGCAGCAATCCACCCCCGACATTTTTGCGATAGATTCTCGGTGCTGGACAACCCATATTCAAGTCAACTCCAGCGATATTATAGTTGCAGAGTTCCTTTGCTGTTCTCACTAAGTGAGGAATGCTTTCGCCAATCATTTGAGCAAAAACGGGGCGACCTGTATCGTTTTCAGTGATTGCTGCCAGAATGCTACGATTTAGGCGTGAGGTATCATTCACACGGAAATACTCGGTGAAGAAGTAGTCAGGACTGCCGTAGTGGGCAATGACTTTCATAAACCAGAGGTTGGTCACATCCTGCATGGGCGCAAGAGCGGTGAGGGGTAGGTCTTTGTGGAGCGATTGGGGAAGCAATACCTGGGACATAGAGATGAATGGCGATCATCGAAGCATCACTGTATCAAAAAATAGTTACTAAATCAGTTTCCCGTCGAAACTGTTCCCACTCTTTGGGCGCCCAGAGTGTTTCCTCTAGTGCCTTGCGTTGTTGCCTCATCAGCTAATTTTACACCCACTGGATGGGATGGGGAAGTATGGCGATCGCTTCCTCCACAGGACAAACACCTCTTCCGCACGCAATAACAGTATCAAACTCCGACAGGGAAACAACTCGCGGTAATATAAATAATTTATTTGGCACGACTACTTATGAGTCTTTTTTGTCTAGTTCACGGTGCCTTTCAAGGCATTTGGTGTTGGGATTTGCTAATTCCCTATTTAGAAGCAAAGGGTCACAAAACCGTAGCAATGGATTTACCAATTGAAAATGCCTCTGCTACTTTATCCCAATTTGCGGATGCCGTAATTCAAGCGCTGCCAAAAACTGATGATGATATTGTGCTAGTCGGTCACTCAATGGCTGGTACAATAATTCCCCTAGTTGCAGAAGCGGTAAAAGTGCGTCAACTAGTGTTTGTGGCGGCGCTGCTGCCGTATCCTGGAATCAGTACACTCGATCAATTTGCTCATCATCAAGATGATGATACGCGCAAATCATTCAATTACGAGCCAAAAGACCCAAGCATACTCGAACAGTTCCACGATGAGCCTGATATGTTTGAACCAGCTTCGGTAGGGAAAGATTATGCAGACGAAGCAGTATTAAGGGATTTTTTCTTTCATGATTGTCCACCGGATGTAACACAGTGGGCAATCATGAAAAGTCGTTCGCAACAATCTATGGCATATATCTTTGAAACGAATCCTCTAAAAGCTTTGCCAAAAGTTGAGCGTAAATATATTGTTTGTACCGATGATAGAATACTATCTCCTGCATGGTCACGTTATGCTGCACGCAAACGCTTAGGAGTTGATGCCATTGAGATACCTTCTGGACATTGCCCGCATCTCTCTCGTCCTGACTTTCTGGCATCACTATTATAGCAGTTTTCACTTATTTGAACCACACTATAAGGGCACAGCAGTGCTGTGCCCCTACGGCAAATGTGGTCTATTTATCTGAAAATAGCTCTCTACTGTTACGGTTGAATGCGAAGTGTTAACAGGACTGTAGTGGTGAGGGTTTGGGAGGGTAGCCAAGCTAAAAGCGATCGCTTAGTTAATTCAATCACTGTCTGTTCCTTCAGTGATGAAGCCTGCTCATCCAGCACTAACTGTCTCACCCGTCCCCGCCTAACCTGGAATTCAAACACCAAATCACCACCGAAACCTCTAGGAATTTGAATTGCTTGCAAGTATTGAGTCAGTAGAGAAATTATCTGTTGATCTAATCCCGTTACGCTCACAATCTGTAAATGAGAAACAGAAGATTCTTCTTTTTGTAAGGCTTTTAAATCTTCCAACTGTGGCATCAATTGTTCAGAAACTGATGACAATCTGTCAAGATTACTAAAATCATCAACGTCTGCAAATCCAATTTCTGCCTCTGGTACTGGAATATCGCGCATCTCTTCAAACCGTCGCTCTAATATCATTTCAAATGAAGCAGGTGCAGACATTGGGGATGGTGGAGGTGGTGCAGATTGTTTCTTCGCTTCCCGGCTCCGCCTTGCCATTCCACCCCCAGGAGCAGCGCTAGCCGTAACGTTACCAAAGATACCCTCGTGAATGATAGCTTCAGGTATTTCCACAGGCACTTGCACAGATACATAATCCTCGTGGGGATTGACTCTGATATCATCACTGACGGCAACAAAAGCGGTATATTGCGATAACAGTTGATAAGCCAGAGCCGTATCTGTCACTGCTTCCACACCTGCCTTAGTATCGCCACTCACCATTTGATTCATTAAATCCTTGATGCGGGAACGTCCCCAAAGTTGAGCAATAGCAGGATTACCTGATTGGGGAAAATTCAGGTGAAAACTATGCTGATAACGCCTACCACCCGCAGCAATGCCAGTGATGTGCAACTTTCCAGAATGCGCGTCTGGTTTGCGTCCAAATAACACCAAGGGTTGCTCTGCAAATAAATCTGGTGGTGTAGAAGGATACATGATTGGGGATTCTCCATCACCCTCCCATTGCAATTGAATATTGGCAAGGACTGGATTATTGATTTGGCAAAAGAATTTTTCTACCACCTCATCTACAGGTTCATCGTGGCGAATAATATGAGCAATACCTCGTCCTAATTCTGCAATCCGATTGAGTAAGAAACGATTCACCGAACTACCAGCACCAAAGCTATGAAGGCGGGTTCCTGGCTGGAGACGCTGTTTAACTTCTGCTAAAATTTGGTTTTCGTTGCCGATATAGCCATCAGTTAGTAAAACAATATTTTGCAAGCGTCCCGGATTTGTGGCTTTTAAGTTTAAAACGGTGCGAATACCGCCTAACATTTCTGTTCCCCCACCAGCGTTTAAGCGATTGATATAGTTGATTGCTAATGAGCGATTTTGGGAAGTATTGGCGAGGGGAACGGGTGAAAGTTGCTGTGTGGTATCGGAAAAATCAATAATGTTGAAGGTATCGTCGGGGTTGAGTCCATTGATAAAACGGCGCATCAATTCTTGACATTGCATCAGTGGTTCGCCACTTTGAGAACCGGAGGAGTCCATGAGAAACACCATATCTTTGGCGACAATCTCTTCAGGACGGTATTCAAGGGCGGGAATCAGGTATAGTGCGAAGTGTCCACCCCGTTCATCAGCTTGGGTAAGCGTGGTTGTTTGGATATTATTACCGGCAACTTGGTAGCGTAAAATTAAGTCTTTGTTGGGTATGGTGTCTCCACTTCCTAATTTGACATTCACCAACTGTCCTTCACGGATGATTTGGATTTGGTGAGAGGGTGAGTTGATATGCTGAATCTCAACGCCAGCATTAATTTCGATGGTGACATTAATATCATGACTTGAGCGCATCCCCGACGGTAAAATAGGAGCATTCAAGCGCGAAGCATCTGGAACTAAATCAGTATCTTGATTTGAAGTCATAGGTGCAATAGCTGAACCACCCCTGACTGCATCTTCTGCGATGGTGATTCCGGGAATGTAACGGGGGCCAACAACCATCGGGAAGACAAATTCGTAATTTCCACCTTCAAATTTTAGGCGATCGCTGTAGCGAATAATCACATCAATTTGTTCACCTGGTTTGATGTTCGCCAGGGATTGGGTAAATATATTGTCTCGTTCTTGTTCCAGGAGTCCGGCTGTCTGTCCTTGTTTTCTGGCTTGTTCGTAGATGGCTACAGCTTCTTGGCGTTTTTTGATGCTGCCTTGAATTGTGCGCTCGCCTATACGAATCAGCATATCATCAACGGCGGCTTCATCGGGTAAGGGGAAGATATAAACGGCTTCTAGGGTGGTGGTAAAAGGATTTTCAAAGCTTTGGGTAACTTCCACCCGTGAGATGTTCCCATCTATTTTAGCTTTTACTTCAGTGTGTTTGAGGGGAAAAGCTATCTCTTGGTTGGAGTTTTGCAGATATAAGCCACTGGGTTGTTCTAGAGTTTGAGTCATAATATTTACCTAACGCTCTGGTTTGCTGTCTCTAGCGTAAGCGGGTTTTTTTGGGACATATGCTCAGTTTTATGCTCAGTTATTGGCTCAGTGATGGGTTTAGTGGGAAATTAGGAGTGGTCAAAGCCAAGAGAGTGGGAGCAAAATGACAAAAATCACTCATTATGACTATATTGTTATTGGTGCTGGTTCTGCTGGGAGCGTAGTGGCCTCAAAACTCGCTGCTTGCGACTCAGATGTAAGTATTCTCCTGCTCGAAGCTGGAGGAACTCCAGACAACGAAAAGATGTGGACACCAAGCGACTGGTTTGAGGTTTTGCAGAAATGTCCAGAAATTGACTGGGGTTATCAGTCAGTACCCCAAGCAAATTTAAACAATCGCGTCATAAAGCTAGCGCAAGCAAAAGTTTTAGGTGGGTGTGCGCTGCATAATGCTATGGTCTACGTGCGGGGTAGCCGCTCTGACTTTGATGCGTGGGGTAAGGTAGCACCTGGTTGGTTATGGAATGATGTTTTGCCACACTTTCAGAACGTAGAGCAGATTATGAAAGTGTTGACAGGGGAAGCAGATGAGTTCATCAACGATTTGTTTACTGCTGCCGCACAATACGGCTTGCCTCATAATCCCAACTACAATACTAGCGAAAGTCAATATGGATACGCTCTATTTCAATTTAACGTAACGGGAGCATCCAATCTGATTCGAGAAACCACATACAGCACTTTCCAGCCAGAACGATATCAGAATGTAACCGTGCATCAAATGGCTTTTGTAAACCGAATCTTATTTGAGGATACCAAAGCGATTGGTGTTGAATATGTCAAAGATCGTCAACAACAGCTTGCTTATGTACAGAATGAGATTATTCTGAGTGCAGGTGCGATCGCCAGTCCAAAAATCCTGATGCTCTCAGGTATCGGTGACGAAAACGAATTAGCAAAATTTGATATTTCTCTAGTTGCAAACGTTCCAGAAGTCGGTCAAAATTTATATGACGATCTTTTTGTCAGTGTCGGATTTTCTCTTCCCCAAAACAAAGATGTGCCATTCTATGACTATGGTCTAGCCCCAGCCGTCATTTTCGGTTCTACAGAAAACAGTAGTTCAGTTATTGATATAGAATCCTCAGTAGGCGTTGGAACACTCAAAGGTTTCCCAGGCCCAGAACGTTCTTTTTGGTTGTGGCCAAACATCATGCACCTGAAGAGTAGGGGAACTGTTACCCTGCGTTCAAGCAATCCTGATGACGCTCCTGTGATTGATCCAGGCTATCTGACTGCACCAGAAGATATCCAGATGTGTAAAACGGCGCTTGAGTTAGGCATCGACATCGGCAATCAACTCGGCTTGAGCCAATGGCGATCAAAGCAAATTGCTCCACAAACAGGCGCTTCTTTGGAGAGTTACATCAGAGAAACAGCCGATACAACACAGCACTATTGCGGGACTTGCAGGATGGGGACTGATGAGGATTCCGTAGTGGACACAGAACTCAGGGTGCGCGGTACATCAGGACTGCGTGTAATTGACTCTTCTGTGTTTCCGCTGTCAATCACTGCGAATACGGCAGCAGCAACTATGATGATTGCTGATAAGGGAACTGACATTATCATTAGATCGTTACAATAATGCAAAAATTCTTAATTATTCGGATGTGCAAATGCTCAAGTAGTGAATTCTAAGATTGTAAGATTTCCATCATCTATCCTTGTGTTTTCATAAAACTAAGAATGTTTAAAACAAAACTTTAGAGAATACCATGAATTTAAAATCTATTAATAAAAAATTATTTTCAGTAATAAAAGTAATATCTATGCAGAGAATCAAATAATCATATAGTATGAAAATTGTTCAAGAAGTTTCTTTAATCAGTGTTGGGAGTTTTGAAGAATCAAGGGATTGGTCTATCATTCGTACTGAAATTCGTGATGCTATCTCTCTTATTGTTCATCCTCCGGGTACATCCAGCTTTACAATTAATCCTAAAAGACATGGTAATGGTGTCAAGCCAATAAAAGAAGCTTGCATGATTGCGTTGAGAGATAGATTTACATGGAGGCTAGAAACTCCAATTAACTATGCAACTAAATCACCAGGAAAGGTAGATGCAACAAAGGTAATAGATAATTATCTTTTTGCTCTGGAGTGGGAAACAGGCAATATTTCCTCAAGCCATCGCGCAGTTAATAAGATGGTTCTCGGATTACTACGCGGTGTCTTTTTAGGTACTGCTTTAGTACTTCCAAGCCGAAAAATTTATCCTTACCTAACAGATAGAATTGGGAACTACGAAGAGTTAGAACCATACTTTGATGTTTGGCGAGCCGTTCAGATCCAAGAAGGTTTTTTAGCCATCTTCGTAATTGAACACGATCAGCTAGATAGCAACGTACCAACACTTACTAAAGGAACAGATGGACGTGCATTAGTCTGGAAGTTTCTGTTATTATGTAGAGTAAGGAATTGGTAGTTGCAGTGCAGTCGTTTTGCGTGGCTTTGATTTCTTATTTCCTCTTGCCGATTCCCATTCTTCCATGATTCCGTTAGCTAAATCAGTTAATCTTTCTACTGCTGGATCTGTATCCCCAATTTCTGAACCAATCCAGTAACGTTGTAACTTTTCTGCTGCATAAAATGTTGTACCAGATCCTGCAAATGGATCAACTACAATTTGTCCTGGATTAGATGCCATTGCAATAATTCGCTCTAGCATAATTGGCGCAAGTTCATTTGCAACTCGTTTTTTATGTTGACGATGCCGAACTGGTGGAATATCAACCCACATTTCTTCTGCCAATGTCCATAAAATTTCATTAGAATTAGCCTCAGAAACATCTTCCCAAACCTCTTCCGGTTCATCCCAAACATCCATTAAGTTAATACCCTGCTGGTTAAGTTTTTTGCGATGTCCACCATAATCACGAATTTCTCCACCGCAATGGCGACAAACTTGAATTGGGGTGTAAACTTTATTGAAAACTGCTGGTTCTCCTTTAGTGTAATAGAGTAACCCGTAATGAGCAGGAGACATTTTTTTACCTCTAGGAAAAGCTTTCGGCATTCTGCAAGCAATCCAATGACGAAAACACATTCCTTGCTGATTCAGATATGCACCATATTCTATACACCATTTTGGCAAGTTAAATACAAATAAACTGCCACCTGATTTCAGGACTCGAATACTTTCATCAAGCCACTGTTTCGACCAGATTAAATATTGATTCGTCTCCATTTTATCGTTGACACCTTCACCATATTCTTTACCAAGATTAAAGGGTGGATCGGCAAAAATAATATCTACAGATTCGTTAGGTAATGCTGAGAAAAGTTTCAAACAATCTCCCTGATAGAGAATTCCATACTCACTTTTGTAAACCTGTTTTAATCCTTGTTGAGTTGCAACATCAGTCGCAATGAATTGAAAAGGTAGCATTATTTTAACCTTTACTAAGTAAGTATAGCTTGAGTCTATAAAACTTTATTGTCAGTTGTCAATAGAGTTTTCTTGAGAAGTTGTGCTACGAGGTTGATAAGGTTTCCCAGTAGGCTGGTTCTGATATCTCTCTACTTCAGCAGGTTCTATGTAGTAATAACGCCCAAGTTTATGAGCTATAATCTGGCCATTTTTAATTAAGTCGTGTACTCGCTGACGGGTTACACTAAGTAATTTAGCAGTTTGAGCCACAGAGAGTAACTCAGGAGTGTTGTTAGAAGCGGAGTCTGTCATACTACGTATAGTCTAGGATAATGCCTTAATTCTGCCGAGCCGTTTTACCGATATTGCATCCTAAAGTGTAAATATTATGATATAAAAATCGTTAACTAAGCAGAAGTTATCAGATCGTCTTCGTGAAATTGGGTAAATTTGTCAAAAAATACTGGTAAACAACATGAAATCTAACTACATCAAAGAAAAATTATTTCCAGTGATAAAAGTAATATCCATAGTAGCGATCGCAACTGCAATAGGCTTAGAATTATGGAATGTTCAAGCATTAAAAACTAACACTCATCTACCTATTATCTTAAATCCAGTTTTGATAATTGCTCACTTGGCATTGTCGGCTCATTTCATTGAAGGAATAATTGCCGCTTTTTATGCACCTGGGAAAAATCATCAGCCTATCCAATATGGAATTTATACTTTTTTTGTGGGTACAATTGGTTTATTAGAATTGTTTGAAAATCATTCCCAGATCCCCGACTTCTTTAAGAAGTCGGGGATCTAAAATTGTAGATATATGTCAAACTCGCTGAAAGCCTCTGATTCAGGACTCGCAATTGTAGACAAATCCCGTCAACGTCTAGGTTGGACAAAAACTAGCACAGCGCGATGGTGGCAAGATGCCCATACCTCTAGAGCTACTTTACGCCGATTTTGGCAAGGCGATCGCATTCAGCGAGAAATTTTCATCGCTATCTGTCAAGCTGTTGGGATTGGAAACTGGGAAGCGATCGCAGAATTACCCAACGCAGATTTAGAATTTATTGCAGACATCCCCACACCTCACGGAGATTGGAATGAAGCACCTGATATCGAAAGCTTCTATGGACGCAATCAGGAATTGACACAATTAGAAGAATGGATCACCAGTCAAAACTGTAAATTAGTCACCATTAACGGAATCGCTGGTATTGGCAAAACCACCCTAGCACTGGCTTTAGTAGACCGCATTCAGCCAAAATTTGATTGTTTAATTTGGAAGTCTCTGCAAACTTCCCCATCTCTCATTTCCCTGCTCAATAGTCTGCTAAACTGCTTTGAGCAAGGCGTTGTGCAAAATATTCAACAAGGTACAGCACAACTGATACAGCAGTTACAAAAACATCACTGTCTATTAGTATTGGATGGACTAAACCTCGTCCATTTTGAAACCTGGAGTAGTGCGGGCATCTTGCCCGCTACTACCAGTAGGGAGCAAGATGCTCCCCCTACTTTTAAAAAGTATGGTTTTCAAAATAGATGTGGACTAGATGCCATTTCCTCACAACCAGAAAACCTCAACTATGGTCAATTTATCCAACAATTAAATCGGGAACGGCATCAAAGTTGTATTCTGATTACTAGCCGCGAACAATTAAAGAATATTGAAATTAACACCAAAACATTTCGCTGTTTAAATCTCAAAGGGTTGCCAAAAACAGAGGCGATAGAATTATTACAATCAAGGGGATTTACAGGCAAAGAACTGGGGTTATCAGCTTTAATTCAACTTTATCGCGGTAATCCCTTGGCGCTGAAATTGGTAACACCATTGATTGAGTCTGTATTTGGGGGGAATGTTGCTGCTTTTTTGAGTCAGAATACTTTAATTGTAGGCGATCGCCTGCGTGTGATTCTCAAACAGCAATTTGAGCAACTTTCCGGCTTAGAGCAAGATATTCTCTACTGGTTGGCTATTTGGCAAGAACCTGTCTCATTTTCTCGATTGCAAAGCCATTTGCTGATATCCGTTGATCCAGCGATGGTTTTAGAGGGCATTATAGCCTTAGAAAGGCGATCGCTTTTAGAAAAATGGAACAGTGATGATGAACCCTCATTTACATTGCAACCCCTGGTAATGAAAGTGGTGACAGATGAATTAGTCGAACATACTGCCCAAGAGATTCATCAAGTCGTCCAAAGTCATGATATTAGTCATTTTCAGATATTGCGAACCCATTGGTTACTACGACCCGGTACAGACGATATTGCAGGCGATCGCATTTTAACCCAACTTGGGAAAAAGCTCTGGCGCTTCTATGGTGCAACTCTTCCAGAAATTCTGAATCAGATTTTGTTGTTGTTAAAGGGTCAATCTCCTTTAGCAATGGGTTACATCGGGAGCAATTTAGCGATCCTCTCAGGAATAGACTTGATTTAAACAGGGAACTCTTAACAGGCAAGAAGGGTGTTAAGTTGTCATACCGATTTGAAAAAATGATACAACAGATACAAGGGGTGGGGTTTCCCCGCCCTTGATGACAATCCATATGTCGCAATCATTAATTAAATTAGTATCAAAAACTCGCGCATCAATCCCCAATCCCTTATTCATCAGCAAACCACCAAGGGTCATTAGTAGAGTTAGTTTTAATCAAAAAAGCTTTTTTTCGCATAAATCGTTTGATGGCTGCTGAACCCATTCTTGAACCCCCCAGTCCGGAGAATTTAAAGGCGTTTTTCTCGCCCTCATGCATGAGCGCAGTCAGACCAGCATCGTTGATACTGATAGCACCTGCATCTATTTGCTGGGCAACTTCTATGGCAGATTCTTCTGACTCAGCAAACACCGCCGCACTCAAACCATAAATTGAGTCATTGGCTAAGTTAATCGCTTCCTCTACTTGAGAAAAAGCCATCACTGGCATAATAGGGCCAAAAGTCTCTTCGGTCATAATTTTCATCGAATGGTTGACCTGAGTCAGAACCGTGGGACGACACCACCAACCCCCTCCTAGTTCTTCAACTTGACCACCACAGTGAATTACTGCGCCTTTTTCTACTGCGTCTAGAAGATGGTCACTAATAATTGCGGCTTGTTTTTCGGCAATAATTGGCCCAATATCCCCACTTTCGACTGTGGGATGAGCTAATTTGAGCCGTTGGGCTTTCAAAACTAGTTTTTCGACAAATTTGTCAAATATCGACTCTGCAACGTAAATTCGCTCAATGGAAAGACATGATTGTCCGGTGTTGACAACAGCACCCCACAAAATTGCTGAGGTGGCTAATTCTAAATTGGCTGATTCCAAGACGATCGCTGGATCTTTCCCTCCTAATTCTACAAAAGCAGGGATAAAGTTTCTCGCTGCTGCCTCAGCAACTTTTCGCCCTGTGGCGACACTGCCTGTAAAACAAACTAAATCTACATATTCAATCAGAGCATAACCAGTTGCGCCTGCTCCTTCAACAAAAGTTAAAACTTCACGTAACTTAGGGACGGTATTCAGGGCGTTAATTAAAGGTGCTACGAAGCGGGGAGTAATTTCACTGGGTTTGACAATCGCCGCACAACCTGCCAGCAATGCCGGAATAGTATCAATTGTCGATAGCAATAGCGGAAAATTCCACGGACTAATTACGCCAACTAGTGGGTAGGGAACAGCAGTTTGTTGGAGAGCAATAAATGGGATGGTGGTATTTTTTGCCGATTCTTGTAGCAAATCTGGCGCTATCTTACACCAGCGATCGATGCTAGCCACAAAGGAGTCAATTTCTAATTCCGAGGTTGAAAGCCTACCTGTATCATTGACCAAAGCCTCCGTCAAGCGATCGCGTGTGGACAATATCGCTTGTTTCCATTGCTGCAAAGCAGCAATTCGCTTCTCAATGCCCATTTGTTGCCAGTGAACTTGTGCCCTCCGTAAGCGATTACATTGCTGTGCCAGCAGCTTCGGCGGCGGCGGTATAATTACATAGTCAAATTTTCCTGTCCGAGGATTGCGGACTTCTATTGATTTATTTGTCATTTGTTATTTGTCATTGGTCATTTGTGAAGGGTCAAGAATTATTCCCCAGTCAACAGTCAACAGTCCCCATGCTCAAATCACCCCCAGTTTGGCTAAACGCTCAATGGTTGCTTGCTGTGTTTGGATAAAGTGCTTGCGGTCTATTTCTCCCTGAAGCATAGTATTTGGTGGGTAAAAATGGGACTGTTGATAACTTTGGGCGTATAGCTCAAACCGCTGGCGTGAAAGTAAATTATTTAACCCTGGTCTGTGGCGATCGCGTCGTAAAGCGGCTAGGTCAATTTCTGCAAAAGCTGCCATACTCTCGCCTGTAGCTGTCTCAGCTACTACTATTCCTCGATGATCAATGATTTTAGAACCACCATCAACGGAAGCTTGGGGGATGGGGCTATCAATTATGCCGGCTGTATTGGCAGAAACCACGTAAGCTTGGTTTTCGACAGCGCGAGTGATTTTAGCTGCGTCTTTGGGTGTGAGAGTCTTGCCATACACTTCTGAGGTGGAGTGCAAGAAAATTTCTGCTCCGCGCATCGCCAAACACCTCGCCACTTCTGGATATAAAATTTCTTCTGAAGCTAAAGCTGCCAAATTCCCAATCACCGTCTTCGCCACAGGGAAAACCCCCTCTAACCCATAACAGTCAAGATATTTATCCCAAACATCATGGGGTGTGGGGGCAAACATGGAATTCAGCCGCCGATATCGTAAAACGACTGAGCCGGAAGGGTCAATGACAAAGCAGGTTTGAAAGTATAATCCTGGAAAATTGGGGTCGAGTTCGTAGGCATTGCCAGCTAAAAATATTCGATGTTTTTGGGTAATTTTACTGAGAGCTTCATACTCAGCACCGTCTATTTCTAGACAGGCTTTTTCTGCCCACACCGCCAAAGATTCCCCCAACGGGAAGCCTGTAAGGAAATATTCTGGCAACACAATTAAACGACAGTCAGAGCCAATAAAAGCAATACTGGCAGCAATTTGTGACGCCAAGCGATTGATAGACTTCAGTATTAAAGCACGAGCTGTTTGGCGATCGCTCGCTTGATTCACCGCATGACATGTAACTTGCAGTGCCAAGGCACGAAATGATTCTAAATTATCAGTGTTGGCTGTCATGTTTAAAAAGGGACTGGGGACGGTTGACGGTTGACGGTTGACGGTTGACTGGAGGAATAAATTTTGACCCTTGACTCTTCACAAATGACCAATGACCAATGACCAATGCTATTTAAAGAATACGATCGCCACCCCAAAGCGATCGCACTAATTTATCTGTCATTTCTTCGCCAAACAACCGCGCTGCAATTTGATTATCGGGGTCACGTTCGGCGATCGCTCGGCGTACAATCAAGTCACGCTCGGATAAAGCAGCACGCTCCTGTTCTGGTACAGGTTCAGCCCCATCTACCCAACGCAACCACCGATCCATCATCTCATGAGCCACCGTCCGCACCACAGCAAATGTCTCTTCTGTCACCGCGCTGGTGTAGCACAGACTTGTATGGGATTGCGCTTGACGGATGTACAAAGCTTTGCTGATGTACTGCTGAAATCGAGAATCTGTAAGTAACCCCAGGTATGTCTGGTTCATCGGTTCGTAGTAGCGATCCAAATATTCCAGGTCAACAAACAGGTCACTACGAGGAATGTAATCCATATAAAAGAATAGGTGAGGCACTGTAGCAAAGGCAAAGGCCAGATGAGGCACACGAATTTGTGACCCTAGCCAGAGACTTAAGTGCATATTGCAAAAACCAGATTTCGGTTCACGCAACCATGAATGCACTAACCAATCAATTTCTGCACCAGAAAAAGTATTAAGCGAGCCAACAGCATCCCCTATCGCAGCAGAGTATGTTTGTAAATTTGCCGTCGAAGGGTCTGGATTGACTGCAAAACGAGCATCTATTTTTTGGCGCAGTTCGTTGGTTACGCCCCATAACTGCTCAAATACGGCGGTATTATCTAGATTAGGTTGCTTTTCCCTCATGGTTTATGTTCATTTGTCAATACTGGATACACATAAAGTTAATAGCGCCATAAAACTCGAACATCTGACTACTGAGGGAGTTTACAAGCATCTGGTATTTTCTACAGGAAGTTAGCGCTAGTTGATGATTTTTCATCTACCTTGGGTGTATGAAGTGAAGGTAGAAATCAAATTCTCAGATATGTCAAATTTTGGCGATCGCACAGAGTCTCAAATTGATAAAGTCTTGCTTATTGGCGTAACTGGAGGTACTGGTGGCAATGTCATTAAGGGATTTCTGGAACAGGGAGTCACTAACCTACGTGCCATCACTAGAAAGATTGACCTTAACCGTCCTACCCTTTTCAAGCTCAAGGATGCAGGAATTGAGCTAGTTGAAGCTAACCTTGATGATCAAGACTCCCTCAAAGTAGCCTTTGCAGGTGTTTCTGCTGTGTACTGTCACGCCACTTCCGGGGACTCAGTGAAAGCTGATCCCCTGGAAGTAGAAAGGGCAAAGCGAGTTGCACAAGCAGCCAAGCAAGCCAACATCAAGCACTTCGTATATAACTCCGCAGGCGGGGCTGATAGAAATTCTAGAATTGCTCACATTGAGCAAAAGTACAAAGTCGAGCAAATTCTCAAAGCAGCTGGTTTACCAACAACCATGTTACGGGCTTGCTTGTTTATGGAAGAGTTTTGGAAAAAGTACACTCGACCTTCAATTCTTAAAGGAGTCTTCCCTTTTTCTGTTCAACCTGATAAACCCTTACATTTAATTACAACTAAAGACATGGGTCGTGTTGCTGCCTACGTAATTACACATCCAGCTAAATATATCGGTCAAGAAATTGAGTTAGCCGGGGATGTACTGACACCAAAGCAGCTAGCAGAGGCATTCTCTCAGGTACAGGGAATAAAAGTTATCCATAAACAGACACCCGCCTGGATTTTCTTATTCCTCCTGCAAACAGAATTGTTTGCATTAATTCAGTGGTATCGCCACCACGGTTATCAAGCCGATGTCCAGCAATTGCGAGCAGAAGAATTTCCGGGACTGCTGACTACATTCAACGAATTTCTGGCAGAAACCGACTGGGCAAACCCAGAACTCACCTACGAGAGTCTATGATCTTGACTGGCATCGAGCAGTTAAGTAAGTAGGTGGGAATAAACCAAACTATGTTACGAAAAGTAAACACTCCTGAAACTTTCACCAATGACGAATACCTCGGCTCCGCTCGGTACAAGTGACCTGCGGTGTACACACAAGTGCTAGTAAACTACGATATAACGCTGTGAATGAATTAGGAGCAAATGCAAAAACAAAAAACAATGTACTAACCAGCAGGTAAAACCCAGTCCTAGCTAGGCTTTACAGAGATTGCAACTTAAGTATAATTCTAATATGAAAAATTATACTTTTTGACTAAATAGTATAATTTAAGTAATTTTACTCGCCAATCACTTGTAAAACTTTTGGCGCAATAAATATCTTGCCATAAGAGCCTTCACTAGCCTGCACCAAAATGCCTGCATTGACAAGCTTTTCAACGTTCTGTTGTGCAGAGCGATAGCTAACATCCATAATTGTCTGGGCTTGGGGAATAGTGAGAATAGGAGATTCAAACAAGCTGTCTGCTAGACGCAACAATAGTGCTGTGGCACGGCTAAATAAAGTAATAATTTTTCCTTTGCTGTATAATCTTCTCTCTTAATTCTGGGTGTTTTTTCTCGATTATTTTTAGCTAGTTTCTTTTCTAGACTAACTATTTTGCCTTCATGAATAGAAATATTTACTTGTTTTATAATCCAGTCCAATTCATAGTAAATAATTATTTCTTCAATCTGAGAATATAAATTTTGATATTCATCGTCATTCATAACTATCCTTTATGCAGTAAGTAGGCGGGAATAAACCAAACTATATTACGAAACGTAAATTCTGCCCAACATTAATGTATTTCTATAGTGGAACGATACAGGATGCGAATTTGTTCTCTGGTTGTAGTCAATTAATCGAGCGCCACTATAATATTATATTTCCGAGGTGGTGCGTCATCATTAGGACTTACGCAAAGTTGAAAATGCGTAAGTCCTGATCATTATCTGGGAGTCCCCAAAATCCAGACCTTTCATTTTCTTTGTTTGTGATCAACTTTACACCTGAAACCAAGCTGTCAAAGCCACCGCCAAAGCATCTGCAGCATCATCCGGCTTAGGAATCTCATCTAAATTCAATTCCCGCGCTACCGCCTCTTGGACTTCCAACTTCTCAGCATTGCCATACCCCGTTAAGGCTTGTTTAATTTGAGCAGGGGTAAACTCTACATAAGGAAGACGATGCTGACCCAAAACCAGCATAAGTACTCCCCTCGCCTGTGCCACTAAGATGGTACTTGACATACGATAGAAGAACAATTTCTCGATCGCCACCAAATCTGGCTGTAATTCTGTCATCAGGGTGTGCAAATCATCGAACAAGGTACACAGTCTTTCTGCCATCTCTGTATTTGCAGGTGTAGTAATCACCCCAAAATCCAGCATATTGACCGTTGTATCTTGAACTTTGGCTTGACTTTGTTGGCAGCTAATCAGCCCAAATCCTAAAATTGCTAGTCCCGGATCTAATCCTAAAATTCGTTTTTCCATTAAATTTACTTTACTAAATAAGTCTTTACCCTTGAGGGAAAGCAAGCTACGCATAGCATCTCCGACAGGAGAAGTGTAAAGGATAAAGGATGAAAAAAATCGGTATATGTCCCACCCACTATCAGTTATCAGTAAACATATTGATAACTGATAACTGTTAACTGTTTATGGGTAGGGTAATTTCAGACTTTATACTTTAGGTTGACTGGGAATACGGGCAACTTTGAGGACTTGCTCACAGTCTTATGAGATTAAAAAATGTAATAGTTACACCCTTGGTCTTCAAACCAAGTAGTGTACATTTTCTGTTAATTATTATTTGTACCACTGCTCCGAACCAGGTATGTCAATTGGTTTTCTCAGACAAGCCCTCAACGCACTGCAACGGCAGTCGCGCAGCCGCACTTCCCATCGGGTTAACCAGTGGTTTAAATGGTTGTCCCCTGGACTGTCAGTCAAACGTTGGTTGCTAATCAGTGTTGGGGGTGTAGTACTAGTCAGTTTGGGATTAGCTATTTGGATTAAGTTAAGCCCCATTTTTTGGGCGATAGAGTTGCTTAAAGGGTTTCTGGGAGCGATCACCAATATCTTGCCCAACTATATCAGTGGACCATTAGTGATCCTGTGCGGCTTGTTGTTGGTACTTTGGGGACAAACCCGCACCGTCGGCTCCATTACTAAGGTGCTAAGACCAGAAGGTGAAGAAGAACTCATTGATGTCTTATTGGCACACCGTAGACTGTACCGAGGTCCCAAAATAGTAGTGATTGGCGGTGGTACAGGACTTTCCACCTTACTGCGGGGACTAAAAACCTCCAGCGCTAATATTACCGCTATCGTCACTGTAGCCGATGATGGCGGGTCTTCTGGTCGCTTGCGCCAAGAATTTGGCGTTCTACCCCCTGGCGATATTCGCAGTTGTTTGGCAGCGCTGGCAGATGAAGAAAAGTTATTAACGGAATTATTTCAATATCGCTTCCGGGCTGGGGATGGGTTAACTGGCCACAGTTTTGGTAACTTATTTTTAACAGCCATGAGTGAAATTACTGGGGATTTAGAACTAGCAGTTGCTGCTAGTTCTAAAGTCTTAGCGGTGCGAGGACAAGTGTTACCCGCAACCCTCAGTGATGTTCGTCTCTGGGCAGAATTGGCTGACGGACGACGCATTGAGGGCGAATCTAACATCCCCAAAGCTGCGGGGAGAATTGTGAAAATCGGCTGCATTCCGGCTAATCCACCCGCATTGCCAGCCGCTATTAAGGCAATTAAAGAAGCTGACTATATTATCATTGGGCCTGGTAGCCTTTATACTAGCTTGATCCCTAATTTGTTAGTGCCAGAAATTGCTGATGCGATCGCCCAAACAGCAGCACTCAGGATCTATATCTGCAATATTATGACTCAACCTGGAGAAACTGAGGGTTATAGTGTTGCCGATCACATCCGCGCCATTGATACCGCCGTGGGACACAGGCAGTTATTTGATGCTGTACTGGTACACAAAAAATCTCCTTCAGCTAAATCACTGATTCGCTACGCTCAACAAAATTCCCATCCCGTTTTCTTAGATCGAGAAGCTGTAACCCAGCTAGGGCGGCGGATTGTCCCCGCTAATGTCTTGTTTGAAGATGAAACAGGTTACGTGCGCCACAATCCCGAAAAACTAGCACGGGTGTTGCTCCGGTGGTACAGTGGAGCGCATAATATCAAATGAAAATTTCGCTTACAGATGCACAAGCAACCCTAAATTTGGGTGTTACTTTTGGCCAAACCTTACCTCCTAGCACTGTAATTCTCCTGGAAGGTGATCTAGGTGCTGGCAAAACTACCCTAGTACAAGGCATTGGGAAAGGCTTGGGAATCACCGAACCAATTGTGAGTCCCACTTTTACCCTGATTAATGAGTATACAGAAGGGCGCTTCCCCCTTTATCATTTGGATCTATATCGCTTAGAACCACAAGAAGTAGCTGCCTTAAATTTAGAAACCTATTGGGAAGGTATGGAAGTTGTACCAGGAATTGTGGCAATTGAGTGGGCAGAACGATTACCCTACAAGCCAGATAGTTATGTCAGTGTATATTTGACTTATGGCAAAGAGGGCGATCGCCTAGCCGAAATTAAACCATACAATTGTGATATTTCAATTAAATCAGCGAACAGTTTAGACTCGTAGCAGTTTGCCGCAGGATACAGTTATCACGGTTTCAGTCGGGTATTTAACCCAGGTAAGCCACCACTTTTAGATGTGGAGGACTATGGCTATCAACTGATACTTCTCTGCGAGAAGCTACGCCCTAAGCGTTGGCGCAGCCTCTCGTAGATAAGCTATGCCGTAGGCTTTACGCTCAGTACAAGCAACTGATAACTGATTCTATCTGCCGCTACCGCGCTCGTCTTCGTTACAGTAATTAGTTAACATTGTTATCTTAATTATTCAAGAATGAGTGAAAAATTGTTGGATGAAAAAGGCACACGCAATTGATATCTACTAGCTGCATTACCAGGGTATGTAATCACTAGCAGATGTATGATCATTTGACTCAAAATATCTGAATAAATTGATTTTATTGCAGGTGATATCTAGCAAAATGCAGATTTTTTAAATACCTGCTTGGGAGGAAATATCAGTCGAAGACAATGTTGCTTTCCCTGAGATATAGGTGAAGATTTTTAATCTGGTTACATGGAAACAGCAACTAATACACATTCAAAATTCAAACTTAAGAGATTCGGAAGTCATAAGTGTTTCCAGATTGAAATCTACCGCATTCTTTTTTTAAAAGTGTAATCAGAAGTTAAAAAACAACTGTTATTACTTTATGTATCAAGCATATAGAAACTATTTTGGCTTGAACACAGAGTTTTTACATAACTTGCCTTGATCAGTTTGACCGACTTAATTTTATCTAACTGTTTAAATAAAGAATAGATATCGTTGAATACCCATAGCTAGTAGGCGAATGTTAAATCTTGATGATGTTTTGCATTAGTTATCTAACTTTGTATGCGTATACCTAGGTTGATGCTGAAAATCTATAAAACTAACCCTAATAAAATAATGAGTAAAATTAAAATTATTTAACTCTGTAGGAAAGATATTCTTATATCTGTATATGTAGCTATTACGGAAGCAAGTTTTTAAGAATAAGGGATGTTCGCGTATTTATACGCGAACATCCCTTATTTACACAAGATGATTAGGGTAACTTTTTTTGAAGTTGCTACTTGCAAGCACAGCATTTCTATTTACTCCAAGAAATTCAAGGCTTGACCACGGACTGACTCATTTACCTTACCCTGGTCATAAACAATTTCACCACCAACAATAGTTTTGACAGCCCATCCGGTAAGGTTCCATCCTTCAAAAGGACTCCAACCACATTTAGTCAACAATTCTTCTTTGAGAACTGGGCGGTAAGTCTGTAAATCTACAAGCACTAAATCAGCATCATAACCAGGTGCGATCGCTCCCTTATTGGGAATACCATAAGCAACAGCTACAGCCTTGGACATCCAGTGGGTAACTTGGGCGATCGTACATTGCCCCGCCATCGCTGCTGTTAACATCAAAGCTAAGGAAGTTTCCACACCGGGCATTCCCGATGGACTATTGGGATATGCTTGGGCTTTTTCGGCTAATGTGTGTGGTGCGTGATCTGTGGCGATAAAATCAATCACACCATCGCGCAAAGCTTGCCAAAGGACTTCGTTATCGTGGGGCGATCGCAAAGGTGGATTCATCTGTGCTAAAGTGCCAATTTTTTCATAGGCGCTGGTATTGAGCAATAAATGCTGTGGCGTCACCTCGGCTGTCACCCAACTCGGTTTCTCCTGACGTAGTAAGTCGGCTTCTTCCGCCGTGGACAGATGCAAAATATGCAGCCGACGTTGGTATTTTTGAGAAAGTTTTAAGGCGAGTTTAGTTGCCAACAGTGCCGCTTGATTATCTTGAATTTGTGAATGCACTGCGGGATCATGGATATCGGCAAATTCCTGACGGCGTTGGTTAATTCTCGCTTGGTCTTCAGCATGAACGGCAATTAAGCGATGTCCTTGAGCAAAGATAGCTTCTAATAGCCCTTCTTGGTCAACCAACAACTGACCATGCATTGACCCCATAAAAATTTTAATTCCTGGTGTCGGCTTTGCTTCGAGCAAGTCTGGCAGATTCTCTGCTGTTGCCCCAATAAAAAAGCCATAATTAACTAGGGACTTTTGGGAGGCACGCTGTAATTTATCGTCTAAAGCTTGTTGGTTAGTTGTCAAAGGGCGTGTATTCGGCATTTCCAGAAAAGAGGTTACTCCTCCTTTAGCACAAGCACGACTAGCCGTAGCCAAATCTTCCTTGTGTTCTAGTCCTGGTTCTCGGAAATGTACCTGTGGATCGATGACTCCTGGCAACAAAGTTAACCCTTCTGCGTCAACTTCTGTAGTGGGTGTGGTAGTAGAGATTTGTGGTGCAACTTCGACTATTTGGCGATCGCGCGTCAGCAAATCCCCGACCATTAATTCACCATCAGGTAGAATGATGCGAGCGCGACGAATCAATAAACTTTTTTGAGATGACATGGAGTTAACAGCTTCAAAATGGAGAGTTATAGATGACAGAGAACTATTCTTTTAGGTTAAACTTGGTTGCGCTCTCCGTAGTCAATTTTTGGTCACAAGTTAAAAAAAAGTTTATTTTTGACCATGAATAGCTCTATCAAGTTATCCACATAACTAGAAAATCTAACTTCTCCCGTTAAGATTAAGAAATAAAGTTCCCCTGAGCGAGTTAACTACCTGGATCTTTTCTTTACTTCAGTAATTTCATGCAAAATCAAGTGTCTGATAACAACTCTAGTCAACAACCCGATCATTCCTGGATCGCAGAAATAGGTAGAACAGTTGTCTTAAGTATAGTTCTAGCCTTGGGAATTCGTACTTTTGTTGCCGAAGCTCGCTGGATTCCTTCTGGCTCTATGGAACCCACCCTACACGGTACCCCAAATCAATTAGAAGCAGACAAGATCATTGTTGATAAGTTGAAGTATAAATTTTCTCAGCCACAACGAGGGGACATTGTGGTTTTTTCGCCAACAGACGAGCTACAAAAAGAGAAGTATCAAGATGCTTTCATTAAACGTGTAATTGGTTTACCCGGAGAAAAAGTAGAACTGAGGAATGGTAGGGTCTATATCAACGATAAACCCCTCCCGGAAGAAAATTACCTGAGTTCAACCCAACGCACTATAACGGAAGTTTGCACCTCAGGACAGCAGCCACCTTTCTTGGCGAAACCCCAAATCATACCCGCAAACTCATACTTGGTGCTAGGAGATAACCGTAACAACAGCTACGACGGACGCTGTTGGGGTGTTGTCCCCCAAGAGAAAATTATCGGTCGTGCGGTACTGCGTTTCTGGAAACTCGACCGCATTGGGAGCATTGATAAAACACCACTATATCCACAAACCACTCCATAAAATAGGCTACCAAACATAAGGTCAGAAAACAAAATGTTGTATGCTCAATGTCAACATTAAGATCATCCTACAACGCGCTATCATAGCGTCCCTAGGAGCTATGGGTTTATGTGCCCTTGCTTTTGTTATGTTTAGTGAAGCTCGCTGGATTCCCTCTGGTGCTATGGAACCTACCCTACATGGCACTCCCAACCAGTGGGAAGCAGACAAGATAATTGTTGATAAGTTGAAGTATAAATTTTCTCAGCCGCAAAGAGGAGATATTGTAGTTTTTTGGCCAACAGACGAGCTACAAAAAGAGCAGTATCAAGATGCCTTTATTAAACGTGTAATTGGTTTACCTGGAGAAAAAGTAGAACTGAGGAATGGTGGGGTCTATATCAACGACAAACCCCTCCCGGAAGAAAATTACCTGAGTTCAACCCAACGCACTGTAACTGAAGTTTGCACCTCAGGACAGCAGCCGCCTTTCTTGGCGAAACCCCAAATCATACCCGCAAACTCATACTTAGTGCTGGGTGATAACCGTAGCAATAGTTACGACGGACGTTGTTGGGGTGTTGTCCCTCAACAGAAGATTATCGGTCGTGCTGTAGTGCGTTTCTGGCCACTCAATCACATTGGGGGAATTAATAAAGCGCCACTGTACCCATAGTTAACGATTATCTATAATGGTAGAAAATTCTGGTTTTTGCAATTAAATAATTTTGGTAAAGTGGATAAGTAAACGCAGCAATTTTAATTTAGGATTTTGCCTGGAAATGCCTAATCTAAAGTCCCACACCACAGAGCATTTTTGAGGTAAATGAGGTATAAATGTAAGGGCAAGCGTCCCTGTGCCCTGACAATCTGCTGTAATTAAATCTATCTGTCGCCATGCCGTACCTAGCCAAAATTTTACTCTACCCGGTTAAATCACTGGATGGCGTGGAAGTTGAAAACGCCACAGTCTTGGCTAGTGGGGCATTAAAATCTGACCGAGAATTTGCTATTTTTGATGATTCACAAAACTTTGTAAATGGCAAGCGTCATGCCAAAATCCATTTACTACGGGCGCAATTTACACTCTTCAATAGAACTATCTCCCTACAAATCCCAGGTGATGACGCGCAACAAATTTTCCATCTGGATGAGGAGCGCAAAGCCCTAGAAGCGGCTTTGAGTGATTTTTTTGAGTTTGCTGTCAAATTGCAACAAAATTCTTTAACAGGCTTTCCTGACGATCTCAACTCGCCGGGGCCAACGGTGATTAGTACAGCAACTTTGACAGAAGTGGCTTCTTGGTTTCCCGATGTGAGTGTTAATGAAATGCGCCGTCGGATACGTGCCAACATTGAAATTGGGGATGTACCACCATTCTGGGAAGATCAGTTATTTAGCGCAGAAAGTGAGACAGTCTCTTTTCGAGTAGGAGATGTGCATTTTTTTGGTGTTCAGCCATGTAAGCGGTGTGTAGTCCCGACACGCAATCCTGACTCGGGTTTAGCTTACCAAAGCTTTCAAAAAACATTTGTGCAACAGCGACAAGCAACCTTACCAAGCTGGGTGGCTGCGTCGCGTTTTCGTCACTTTTACAGCTTGAGCGTCAACACACGATTACCCATATCGGCTGTGGGGAAAACTTTGCAGATAGGTAACGAAGTTCAAATTATTTCGTAATTTAATTAGCGTTTCTTAAACTTAAACAGCAAGAAGTAAAAAAACTTGGTTTTTCCTCTTGGCAAAAGATTATTTTTGGGGAAATTCTCAGATTTTTTTAACAAGATACTTGGATAAGACTATAGGAATCCGGTTTGATTTTTGAACAAATCTAAGTATCTGTAGGGGAGCCACCCTTGTGCGCGGTGAGCGCAGCCACACGTGCGTCTGAAGCACCGGGTGGACTGCCGAATCCGGAGGGGTTTCCCGTGTTGAGAGGAGTGGCGTTGGGCAATGCCCAGCATATCCTCGTTTTGTAAGGCATAGCCCTGCCTACATGTAGTTCAAAAATCAAATAGTAGCCCTCTATAGTACAACAAGGCAAAAGTAACCCTTCCCTACGGGATGCTGCGCGTAGCTTGCTTCCACGAAGTGGTACGACTGCGCTCAGGGTTACACCGAGCGAAGCCGAGGTGTAAAAAGAAAGAATACTTATACTGCAAGCTTTTTACCTATTTCAGATGGTTGGTTTATTTAGTCCAAGCTGTACTAGAGATATTGGCACTGGCTAAATAAGCCAATGCATCAATAAGGCAATATTTTGGTATTAATGGTAACAAATACCATAGAATCACATGCTGTAGTTTATTATTTAAATCTCCAGGATATAGAGATGTAATCTTGAATGAGTGTAAATATATTTTGCAGTTTATCTGAGAAGATTTATAGATGCGTTGTCAGCTAAAACTGGGCAAATTAAGGTGTTATAACAAAGCATGAAGATTAAGTGCGGGAGGAATTACGTCAGGCAAACAGGCATATTTTAACTCAGTACTGCTATATTTTTCGTATCTAATAAGGTGATGCACTCATGGCTTTTCCTGGGAAAGTTGGTACTAACTCTTATATCGCTCGTAGCTTATATAGCAAGAATTCTCCTATCGCAATCCGCTTTGAGTTTTGAAAAAATCTAAGTATTTGTAGGTAGGGCTATGCCTTACAAAACCCGTATCTGGTGGGCAGTGCCACCCTACTTTTAATTCAAAAATCAAATAGGAATCCTATAGTTGACAACTGGGGATAAAATCAAACAACAATGTTATCGAAACTTCAGACTATCAAATCCTTCAGATGCTTAATTGAAAAACTTTATCTCAAGATGTCACTTAAATATGTTTTAATTGTGCCATTCGTGTGGCAAATTTGTAGTTCTGTAGTGGTTGTGGGGAATTTTTCATATCAAAATGGACATAAAATAGTCACAGAACTTGCAACTCAGGTAGAAAATGAAATCTGCGATCGCATCGAACTTCTCCTCGATAGTTATTTAACAACTCCTCAGTCAATTAATTTAGATGCAGTTGAGTTGGGATTGCGAAATCTTTCTGACTTAGAAACCACGGGGCATTATTTTTGTCAGCCAATACAGATTTTTAATATTGGCTACAACAAGTTTGCTAGCCTTCAAGATAACTTGATCGGCATTGAACGCGCAGAGAATAGCAACCTGTTGGTCAACGAAATTTCCCAAAAGTATAGGATCGATCAAACTATCTGGCTTTACATAATAACCTTTTTAGTAGGTATACAATTGGGAATTTTGACTGCTTACTCATTTATCAAGCCAATTTTACAATTAAATAGATCATCTCAAAAAATTGTTCCTAGTGAAGGAAATGGGGATTTTGAGAATGAGAAAAGTTGCCAATGCCCTATACCCAATCTCCAAAGCGACAGCGGGATGAGTTTTCCCGTGGCTTTCGGTGAATCGAGAAATGTTGCTATTGCAATCGCTACTTTTGGTGACATGAGCAAATGCAAACAAACCACACAATTATTCTTAGAATCACCAGAAAAAAGAGAGACTCAAGAACTGCTCAAGGTTATTAATCAACTACAAAATACGCAAAAAGAACTAATTCAATCCCAAAAAAATGCCACCAGAGGACAAAAAGTTGCCGAGCGAGCCAACCATGCTAAAAGTGAATTTCTGGCTAATATGAGTCATGAATTGCGTACTCCACTGAATGTTATACTCGGTTTTGCTCAAGTGATGGGTAATGATAATTCTTTATCAACGGAACATCAACAAAACCTAGCAATAATTAATCGTGCTGGTGAGCATCTCCTGAATTTAATTAACGATATTCTCGAAATGTCTAAAATTGAAGCTGGCAGAACTGTATTGAATGTTAACAGTTTTGACTTACTTCGGCTGCTAGCAAGCTTGAAAGAAATGTTACATTTCCGTGCTGCTGCTCAACACCTGCAACTAGTTTTTCAATATGCTGCTGATCTTCCTCAATATGTGCAAACTGATGAAGGCAAATTACGTCAAGTCTTGCTTAACTTGTTAGGAAATGCCATTAAATTTACTCAGACTGGGAGTGTGACGCTCCGGGTGAGAATGGAGCAGGGGGAGCAAAATCTTCCTCATCTCTTCTTTGAGGTACTTGACACTGGCCCTGGAATTTCTCCAGAAGAAATAGACCTGTTATTTGCAGCTTTTGGGCAAACTGAAACTGGAAGAAAATCACAACAGGGAACAGGATTAGGTTTAGCAATTAGCCGCAAATATGTACAACTAATGGGTGGCGATATTTTTGCCACTAGTACGCTTGGTGTAGGCAGCCGATTTGCTTTTGATATTCAAATCAACCTAGCACAGAAAAGCGAAATTCAGACTTATCAAAATCAAGGCCATGTTATTGGTTTAGCACCCGCTCAACCAGAATACCGGATCTTGGTAGTTGACGACGCTACAGATAGTCGTCTTGTGCTAGTTAAACTACTAACATCCATTGGCTTTGCTGTCCGAGAGGCTGTGAATGGACAAGAAGCGATCGCTCAATGGTTAGAATGGCAACCACACCTGATATTTATGGATATGCGGATGCCCGTTATGGATGGCTACGAAGCTACGAGAGTGATTAAAGCCAGAAAAATTGGGTATGGGAATCATGCTCCATGCCTCATGCCCGCTTGTCCTATTATTATTGCTTTGACTGCCAGTGCCTTTGAAGAAGAACGACAGAAAATTTTGTCAACAGGTTGCGATGATTTTATTCGCAAGCCATTCGCCCAGAACTTATTACTAGAAAAAGTTAGCGAACATCTAGGTGTAAAATATATCAGCCAATTAGAAACTGCAAATATCACAGTTGCCAGTCAACAAACACAAGTTTTGCCCAGCGAAGCCGAACTCTTACGGCATTTGTCACAAATGCCCCCTGAGTGGCTGGGAAATTTGCGTCACGCCGCAGCTAGTTGTAGCGATGGCATGATTTTAGAGTTGCTTGGGCAAATTCCTGCAGATCAAAGTCAACTTCTCCGACTTTTCAGGGATTTAGCAAACAACTATCAATTTGAGAAAATTATGGAATTGACTAGAACCAACCCAGAATGAATCACGAGCGGTTAGACCTTGATAAAAAAGATATTTTGCTGATTGACGACATGGCAGACAATCTGCGGATTTTATCCTCGCTCTTGACAAAAGAAGGATATAACGTCCGCAAAGCTTTGAACTGGCAAATGGCTTTAACTGCTTGTCAAACAGTATTACCAGATTTAATTTTACTTGATATTATGATGCCGGAGATTGATGGTTATGAAGCTTGCCAGCGTTTTAAAGCGAGCGAGCTAACTGCCAATATTCCGGTGATTTTTATTAGCGCTTTAGATGATACCTTCGATAAGGTGAAAGCTTTTCGGGTAGGAGGTGTAGACTACATTACCAAACCGTTTGAGTTAGCAGAAGTCTTAGTGCGTGTACAAAG
Source organism: Calothrix sp. PCC 7507 (assembly GCF_000316575.1). Taxonomy (GTDB): domain Bacteria; phylum Cyanobacteriota; class Cyanobacteriia; order Cyanobacteriales; family Nostocaceae; genus Fortiea. Next base: position 4,827,431 of record NC_019682.1, read on the forward strand.
TCAACTAAAATTGAGATCGGCGCAACTAGAAATTCTGAAGCTCAATACCGAATTGGAACAAAGAGTAAAACAGCGCACGAGTGAGCTAGAAAAGGCTTTGCAAAAACTCCAGGGAGAAATCACATCCCGCCAGCAACTACAAAGTAAATTGCTAGATATCGCGTTGCATGACTCATTGACTGGGTTACCAAACCGCGTGTTGTTTATTCGCAGACTAGAAAAAGCCCTAAATCGTGCTAAACAAGATGCTAATTATCAGTTTGCTCTACTTTATTTAGACTGCGATCGCTTTAAAGTTGTGAATGATTCTCTAGGTCATTTGGTAGGAGACGAATTACTGATAGCGATCGCTCATCGCCTGAAAACATCAGTAGTACCAGTTGGTACTCTAGCTAGATTGGGTGGCGATGAATTTGGTATTCTTCTAGAGAATCTCACAGATATTAGCATAGCTATTCAAGTCGCAGAGCGTATCCTGCAACAGCTATCACTGGCTTTTAAGCTGTCCAGATATGAAGTATTTATGAGTGCCAGTATTGGCATCGCCTGGGGTAATAAAGAATATGATCGTCCAGAGTATTTGTTGCGAGATGCTGACACAGCAATGTATCGTGCTAAGGCTTTAGGAAGAGTCAGATATCATATTTTTGATCCAGCAATGTATCAAGAAGCTATCCAGCTTTTAGAGTTAGAAAATGACTTGAGAAGGGCTGTTGCACGGCGAGAATTCCTTGTTTACTATCAGCCAATTATTTCCCTGAGTACAGGCAGAATTACTGGATTTGAAGCCCTGGCGCGTTGGCAACATCCCAGTCGCGGTTTGATCTCTCCCATAGAGTTTATTCCTGTGGCAGAAGAAACAGGTTTGATTGGTGCTATCAACCTCTGGGTATTACAATCAGCTTGTCATCAACTACATCTCTGGCAAAATCATCCAGCAATATCAGAAATAATAACTATTAGTGTTAATTTGAGTGCGCGGTTGTTTTCCCTGCCCAACCTGATAGCAAAAATTGACGAAATAATTAATGAGACCAACGTAAATCCTGCTAACTTAGAATTGGAAATTACAGAAAGTGTAATTATGGAAAATAGTCAAGCAGTCAAAGCCATTCTTCAGCAATTACAAGAACGAAAAATTAAATTAATTATGGATGATTTTGGCACAGGCTATTCTTCTTTAAGTTACCTACATAGTTTTCCTTTAAATGCACTCAAAATTGACAAATCTTTTGTTAAACGTATGCTAGAAAACCAAGAAGATATGGGCTTAGTGCCAGCGATGATTAGCATTGCTGAGTCAATGGGGATGAGAGCGATCGCCGAGGGGGTTGAAACTAGAGAACAGTTAGCTCAGTTGCGAAGTCTCAACTGTGATTTTGCTCAAGGATATCTGTTTTCTCAACCTATAGAACAGCAATTAGCTCTCAATTTACTAACTAGAGCGCCTCAATGGTAATCATTGCATAGCATTTGGCATGAAGATTAAAAATAAATATTTATCACAGAATTAAAAACATAGAGTTTTATACAAAATGCTTTTAAATCACAAAAAAAACCATAAAGGCAATATTTTGGTGGTCGATGATACTCCTGATAACTTGCGTCTGTTATCAGCTATGTTAACATCCCAAGGGTTTGAAGTTCGTAAAGCTTTAAACGGTAAAATGGCGCTGACCGCATGTCAAATGGTTTTGCCAGATGTGATTTTACTTGATATCAATATGCCAGAAATGGATGGCTATCAAGTTTGTCAAAAGCTCAAATCTGACGCAAAAACTTGTGAAGTGCCAGTGATTTTTATTAGTGCCTTAGATGATGTATTAGATAAAGTTAAAGCCTTTGATATGGGAGGCGCTGATTATGTTACTAAACCTTTTCATGGAGCCGAGGTGATATTACGAATTGAAAATCAGATAAATTTACGTTTGCTGCAAATTAAATTACAAGAAAAAAATTTTTTGTTGCAAGAGGCACTTGATAATTTGAAAGCCGCTCAGGTACAACAAATCCAGAACGAAAAAATGGTGGCACTGGGACATTTGGTAGCTGGAATTGCTCATGAAGTTAATAACCCCATTAGTTTTATCTATGGCAATCTCCAATATGCTAGTCAATATGTGCAAGACTTAGTAAATATAATTGAGTCCTATCAGCAGGAATATCCTCAACCTACTCCCAAAATTCAAAAGCTAGTTAAAGATATAGACCTGAATTTTGTGATTAAAGACTTACAAACTTTAATGGGTGCGATGTATAGAGGTTCTGATCGTATTCGAGAAATTGTGTTAGCACTACAAAACTTTTCTCGGCACGACGAAGCCTTGATGAAGCGGGTGAACATCCATGAAGGTATTGACAGCACTTTACTGATATTACAACATCGACTTAGACAAACACCAGGCTATCCTCCTATTGTGGTGGTTAAAAATTACGGAAACTTGCCTTTAATCACCTGCTATCCTAGTGGACTGAACCAAGTATTTATGCACTTATTGAATAATGCCATTGATGCCTTAGAAGAGTTGATATCTAAAGAAAAAACAACTGAACATCTGCAAATTCAGATTCGTACACAGGCGACAGAGTCTAATACAGTCAAGATTGCGATCGCCGATAATGGTCTAGGTATAGATGAGTCATTAAAATCGTGTCTATTTGACCCATTTTTTACTACAAAACCTGTGGGCAAAGGTAGTGGGTTAGGATTGTCGATTAGCTATCAAATTGTCGTGCAAAAACATCGAGGACAGATCACTTGTTCTTCATCACCAGGACAAGGAGCAGAGTTCACAGTGGAAATTCCGATCGCCCAACCTGAATACTTAGTTGAAAATAATACTGAAACCCTTAATTAAAATACTATTCGTTATAATTATTAATATAAAAAAAGCCACTACGTTTTGCACACAAACTACAGCAAAACTCTTTTCTAGCGAAGGTACGCAGCCAAAATCACCCATACAAGATTGACAACTCAGAATCCAAGATGAGGAAATCGGGATTATTTATCCATAACAGACTACTATTTTCAGTCACATACAAAGCATAATAGAGAAGTGACTGATCTGTTCGCCCCTTTACAATCCCTAAAAGCAGGGCACTGGTTTAAGCTCATTTGCGGAGCCAGTTTCCAACATTTGCCAGCGGTCAGAAGTTTAACATTAGCCTACACTTTGGCAGGTGCTGACTGCATAGATGTGGCAGCTGATCCAGCTGTAATTACAGCAGCGCAAGCAGCGCTAAAAGCAGCTCAGAATCTAGCAGAGGATGCTCAGGCGCGAGGCTTTGGCTACAAAGGCAACTCACCCTTTTTGATGGTCAGCCTAAATGATGGAGAAGACCCCCATTTCCGTAAAGCAGAGTTTAATTATACTGAGTGCCCTACAGATTGCTCTAGACCCTGTGAAAAAATTTGTCCGGCACAGGCGATCGTGTTTGACAGGATAAAAGATGACTTTTCAGGAGTTATTTCACAAAAATGCTATGGCTGTGGTCGTTGCATACCAATTTGTCCATATGATAAAATTTATACAAGCTCATATATGTCCACGCCGGGAGCGATCGCACCATTGGTAATGTCAACGGGAGTAGATGCCATAGAAATTCATACACAGGTAGGGCGTTTGGCTGAATTTCAGCAATTGTGGCAAGCGATTTCACCGTGGGCTGACCAACTAAAGGTATTAGCCATTAGTTGTCCCGATGGCGAAGGCATGATTGACTACCTGCAAGCACTGTATGAGACGATTAACCCCTATCATTACGCCTTAATTTGGCAAACCGACGGCCGGCCAATGAGTGGAGATATTGGAGATGGTACCACAATAGCGGCGGTGAAATTAGGACAAAAAGTTTTGGCAGCCGAGTTACCGGGATATGTGCAGTTAGCAGGAGGCACTAACAGCTACACCGTTGCCAAGTTAAAGGCAATGGGACTCCTCAACAATTTTAGATTGCCGATTTTAGATTTTGGATTGGAAGACATCAACCCAAAATCCAAAATCGTTCGACTGAGCGAAGTCGAAGTCCAAAATCCAAAATCTAAAATTTCTGGGGTTGCTTATGGTAGCTACGCCCGTGTACTACTGTCACCAATTTTTGAACAGTTAGAGAATAAGGAGGTAACTAACAACAGTATCAAGGCGAATATCCGCCTGGAAGAAGAACCAGAATTGCTCTGGCAAGCTGTAGAGCTTGCCCATTCCCTCGTTTCCCAGCTCAAGTCACAGCAGGAGCGCTAATCGCTCATTCGTTATCTCTAAAAACGTCACCATAGAAAGCATGACGATTACAGAAGATCTCCAAAAGTTGTTAGACATTTTGCCCCAAGGCCTGCGACAAGTACTAGAGAATCATCCCAAACGAGATATTTTAGTAGAGGTCGTCTTGGATTTGGGCCGTCGTCCAGAGGCTCGCTTTCCTCACCAAGCGGAGTATCTAAGTGAAACGCCCGTCACTCAAGAACAAATAGATGATTGCATTGAGCGAGTCGGAATTTTTGGCGGAGATAATCGGGCAGGAATTGAGCAAACATTGCATCGAATCAGCGCCATCCGCAACCGCACTGGCAAGATTATTGGTTTGACATGTCGCGTCGGTCGAGCGGTATTTGGCACTATCGGCATGATTCGCGATTTGGTAGAAACTGGTAAATCGATTCTCATGCTAGGTCGTCCAGGAGTCGGTAAAACTACTGCACTACGGGAAATTGCCCGCGTTTTGGCCGATGAGCTAAATAAACGAGTGGTGATTATCGACACCTCCAACGAAATCGCTGGAGATGGTGATGTTGCTCACCCAGCAATTGGCCGCGCTAGACGGATGCAAGTCGCCCATCCTGACCAACAGCATCAGGTAATGATTGAGGCAGTAGAAAACCACATGCCAGAAGTCATTATCATTGATGAAATCGGTACAGAATTGGAAGCTTTAGCCGCGCGTACCATTGCGGAACGGGGTGTGCAATTGGTAGGTACTGCTCATGGTAATCAGATCGAAAACCTGATTAAAAACCCCACCCTGGCTGATTTGGTCGGGGGTATCCAAGCTGTGACTCTGGGAGATGACGAAGCGAGACGGCGCGGTAGTCAAAAGACTGTTCTGGAACGCAAAGCCCCGCCAACTTTTGAGATTGCTGTGGAAATGTTAGAACGGCAACGCTGGGTAGTACATGAAAGTGTAGCTGACACAGTAGATAATCTACTCAGAGGTCGCCAACCTAATCCGCAAACTCGGACTGTAGATGACGAGGGTAAAGTTTCTGTGGCCAGACAGTTGGCGGTGGTTAACGGTCGCGGTCCACACTCAATATTTGCAGAGGATGCCTCACCACCAATGCGACCATCCAACGGCTGGCGCTCATCAGGACAAATGGTAGCATTGCCACCCTTTTCTTTAGAGCGTGAGCGAGTGACTGGACGCAGTGAGTTTGACCGCTTGCTGGATGAATCCTTTAATTATTCCGAAGCCGTTGATTTTGATGCCACTAGACAGCCGGGGCCAAATGGCGAAGATTTGCCACTACATATTTACCCCTATGGAGTTAGCCGCCACCAACTAGAACAAGTGATTAGCGTGCTAACTTTGCCAGTGATATTGACAAAAGACATTGATAGTGCAGATGCAATTTTAGCACTGCGATCGCATGTCAAAAACCACGCCAAATTAAGGCAAATGGCCAAAGCTCGCCACGTACCCATCCACGTAATTAAATCCAGCACCATACCGCAAATTACCCGTGGCTTGCGGCGCTTGCTGAACATGGATGACCCAGAACTAGGCGATGACCGCGAACTACAACTGTTATTGCACAGTGGTAGTGAAGACGAGATTGACGCTTTAGAAGAAGCTAGGCTAGCAGTAGAGCAGATAGTGATTCCTAAAGGACAGCCAGTCGAGTTATTACCCCGTTCTTCCCAAGTCCGCAAAATGCAGCATGAGTTGGTAGAACACTATCGCCTCAAATCCGATAGTTTTGGCGAAGAACCAAATCGCCGCTTACGGATTTATCCCGCGTAACCTCACAAAAGGCCCTGTCTACTCGTGGAGAGGGTCTTTTGGATATATTCAGCTTTTAATCAAAGCTTCTGGGATACAGACGCAAGAGACAGCTAAGTTACTGGTACAAAAAGGTTGAAATCTGACGATCGCACTTAAGGTAATTGATCTCATTTTGAGGTGTATCGCTTTATTTAACAGCCACAGGTGCGACAATAATTCCTGCCAAAATTCGCAGCAATTCTTCTAATTCTTCAGGAATGCGATAAAGTTTTATGTCTTGGGAAATCAATCTTTCTTGGCGATGAAATCTACCAAACCGCCAATCTTCTCCTGTGGTCACGGCACCATAGAGGATTGGCGTTTCTGATTGCGTCCATTGGTCAAGGGCAATTAATTCTACTGCTAATTGGGTAAAACCTCGACCTAAATCAGATTGTTTAGCTTCAACTACTAACATTCCCACGTCGCCGTTTATATAATAATCAAAACTCCCTTTGAGTTGTTCATTAACATTAATTGGGTATTCAATATTTAGTTGAGTGTGAGTTTCTGCACAAATTTCTATCAGCGTCGGGGCAATTAACACTTCCCGTCTGGCCATTTCACTTATGGGGTTGACGTAAGTTAGATTTCTTTGCAAATAGTGACTTAAAAAATCTAGACAGTTGAGATGATTTGCATATTTTGGTAAATCTAACCGTTGACGTTCATATCGACAATTCAATTCTGCAAGAATGTCACCTGGTGTATAAGGTAATTCAAAATATTTGCTGAATGTATAGCTCGTCCCAGGTTGCAGAATACGCGGGCGACTCATCAATTAATCCTCGCTGAAACTAGAATATCTTGTAGTCGTGCCACCATCTCCGCACGGGCTGAAACCTTAAGCTTACGGAACATCCTTTTCAAAGCTTGCTTGACAGAATTTTGACTAATCCAAAGTCTAGCGGCGATTTCGGTGTTAGTTAAGCCTTGGGCTACAAGTTCAGCGATTTGTAACTCGCGCGGTGTCAAGGGACAGGCTAACGAGGGTGGGAATGTTTTTGGTTGCGCTCTGAGGGTAGCAAGTTTTGTGGATAAATGAATGCATAAAGCACTGAGGTCAGCTAAATCATTACCATTAAATGGCGGATTCCCCTTGGCGCGGGCTAAGTTAAGAGTGCCGACAAGACGACCATCGCACACAATTGGGCCAGTCATCACGTGTTCATGGTCAGAACGGGGGCAAATATCTTTCCAGTCTCCTGGAGATAAGATTAATTGTTCATGAGCGGGGGCGTGGCGTTCAACTACATAGCGTCCGACTGGATTGCTTTCTAAGCATACGGCTGGAATGCTTTGAGCATCTATCTCGGCTGTTGATTGGTCATTTAGGAGATAAATTCCCCAACGTTGCACGCCAAAATGCTGGCCAACTGTGTCTTTGAGAGCTAGTTTAAGTTCTTGCTCATTGCGGACATTGGCGATCGCTTGAAATGCAGCATGAAGAGAATTAGCCATAAGTGTACCCAGTTGGGGACTATGCGGGGCTTCATAATTACCTCTATGCTAATACCAGCAAAAGCAAAAAGCTAATATCACTAGTGGCTACAGGTAAAAATATGACAGTTACACAACTTTCAGCTCAGGAACTTTTCCGGGCTGCTTATGAAAACCGTTACACTTGGGACAAGAATTTTCCTGGCTACACCACCGATGTCACATATAAATATGACGATCAAGTATTTACAGCTAAAGTTCGCATCAACGCCGATTTGAAAGCGGAAGTGTTGGACATAGAGAATGAGCAAGCCAAACAAGCGATTCACAATCAAGCTTGGGAAATTGCCATTCACCGCATCCGCCGCGCCTTTGAAGACAACCACAGCGCCAATACTTTTAGCTATGGCGCGACAGCAGAAAATGGTGCTGTGGAAATTTTGGTTGGTGGTAAGTCAGATGGCGATAAGTACAAAGTCCATAATAATGAAGTCAGCCACGTTCACCGCCTGATCCACGGGACTTTTGTGACTATTGACACCTTCAGCAGTCACAACACTGGGGAAGGCTACCTATCCCACACTTATGACTCTGTATATCATGACCCCAAAACCGGGGAACAAAAGGGTGGTAGAAGCGAATTTACTGATGAATATGAAAAAGTTGGTAAATACTTCATTCTGAATCGCCGCGAGATTCGCACCGAGACAGCAGGTAAAATTTCCACTCAGGAATTTATCTTCTCGAATATCCAGTTGCTGGAGCCTGTTGTAGCTTAAGCTGGATTTTAGATGATCAATAAAAGCGATCGCACCCAGACAAAGATGTGATCGCTTTTATTTTTGGTGTTTCGAGTCAAGCTCGTTCTTTCTGATAGCGGTTCTCGGTTGGATGCAACACTTCGGCTGCGCTCAGTGACATACAGTCGAGGGCGCGGAAACCCCACCCCTTGTATCTACAGGCTTTGCGGTTAAAAAAACGTCTAAAATTTAATCATGTCAGACGCTAATTTTACTGCTCCTGTGTCTTCAGAATCTCTCCACTCAGAACTATTACAACGATCGCCTGTGTCGTCCCTACGTACAGAGGCGATCGCCCGCATTCGTAATAGTCTCCGCCCTGGACAACAACAAATGGCAGATTGGTACGCTGGGCCATTGGCTGTTTCTGCTGTCCCAGGTGCGGGTAAATCTACGGGGATGGCGGCGGCGGCGGCGATCGCTATTGCGCGTCAATATGAAAATGCTGCCCAGTCCCGCCCCTCTTCCCGTCGTCAGTTGGTGGTTGTGACTTTTACACGCTCTGCTGCTGCCAATATTAAAGCGAAAATCCGCAAATATTTACGGGATGACTTATCTCTCCCACAAACGGGCTTTTTTGTCTATACGTTGCATGGTTTAGCGTTGAATATTGCCAGCCGTCATCCCAATTTATCCGGTTTGCAGCTAGAAAATGTCACATTAATCACACCAACCCAGAGTCATCGCTTCATCAGGACTGCCGTAGAGCAATGGATTAACAACAATCCCAGACTTTATTTGCGATTGTTAGAAGGTAGCCAATTTGACGGAGAAGAAACAGAAAGGTTGCGTCGTCAATCGGTGCTGCGGACGGAAGTATTGCCAGAATTAGCGACTACAGTAATTCACGAAGCCAAAAGTTCTGGTCTATCGCCAGAAAAATTGCGGGAGTGGAGTCAACAAACCACGGATGTATATGGGATTTTGAACGTAGCCGCCGGGTTATATGAGCAATATCAGAATTTAATGCGATCGCGTGAATTCATCGACTACGACGATATGATTTTAGCGGCACTGCGCGTCCTCGACAACGACAGCGCCCGCCGCATCGAGCAAAACCAAGTTTTCGCCGTCTTTGAAGACGAAGCCCAAGATTCTAGTCCCTTGCAGACGCAGTTGTTAGAGATTTTGGCAAGTGATGGGGGTGATGGGGGAGTAATGAAAGATTATTATTCACCCTCATCCTCCTCCTCTCCCTCATCTTCAATCAACTTAGTGCGAGTTGGCGACCCGAACCAGGCGATTAACTCTACTTTCACACCAGCTGACCCGATTTATTTTCGGCAATTTTGCGAAGAATGCGATCGCCTGCAAAAACTCGCAACAATGGATCAAGCTGGTCGTAGTACCAGAATTATTATTGCCGCCGCTAACTTTGCGCTGGAATGGATCAACAGCTTTTATGGCAGCAAAAATCAACAAGCTCCCCCTGCCCCTCTCCTCCCCTTCCGTCCGCAACACATTCGCCCAGTTGACACAGGCGACCCCCAGCAAGATGCTAATCCTGCACCAGTGGGACGGGGACTAGAACTGTATACACCTCGTGATATTCATCACACCATCGAGTTACTTTCCCAGAGGGTGATTGAGTTATTTGCCCAAGCGCCAACACAAGTCAGTGCAGCAGTTTTAGTGCGAGAAAATCGCCAAGGAAGATGGTTGGCAGAAGCACTGACACCAGTCTGCAAAGAGCATAAAATTACACTTTATGATGTGGGAGAACGCGATCGCCGCTCTCATATTCCCCAAGAGATATTAGCATTATTGCAATTTTGCGATCGCCCCCATTCCCCCGACTACCTCAAAGCCGCCCTTGAAGTCTTGGTAGGGCGTCAATTGATACCTACCCAAGACCTCAATGTCCTCGCTAGTTTACCAGAAGACTTTTTGTATCCAGGTCCCTTAGCACAACCCCAGTCAGAGCCAGTACAAAAAGCCTCACACCTGTGTCGTAGCTTACTCCGTGCCCGGTTGGAATTGCCCATTTACCACCTAATTTCTTTCTTAGCCTTGACGTTAAATTACGACCAAGCAGAATTAGCCACGGCTGACAAACTCACAGAACGGGTAAATCAGCAAATAGCTGGTAATAGTTCAATGGGGGCGATGTTGTCAGCTTTAAGTGAAATCGTCAGTTCTGAGAGGTTTGAAGCTGTAGAAGCAGAAGATTTAGAAGCCCGTTACACCCGGAATGGTCAACTGACTATTATCACCATGCATAAAGCCAAAGGGCTAGATTGGGACTATGTTTTTCTCCCCTTTCTCCACGAAAACTTGATTCCTGGTCGGTTTTGGGTGCCGCCCCAAAGCCAGTTTTTAGGCAATTTTACTTTATCGGAAGTAGCTCGTGCCCAAGTGCGTGCAGCACTCCACGGTGAATCTGATATACCCGATGTCAGCCAAGCTTGGGAACAAGCAAAACACTTAAAAACTGCCGAGGAATATCGGTTACTCTACGTAGCGATGACACGCGCCAAGCGCCTATTGTGGATGTCTGCATCTCAAAAAGCACCGTTTACTTGGAGCAAACCAGAGAACTTACAAGAACAAGCGCCATGTCCAGTGTTTCCAGCATTAAAGCGTCAGTTTCCTGAGTTTGTAGTGAACTTGGCAGCGATGGTGAAATAATAGGATGAAATTGAGGAGCGATCGCACTTAAATATAGCTGTTCCCAATAAAAGTGAAGTACAAAAAACCTCACCCTCAACTCCTCTCCTTAGTAAGGCTACAGTGTACACACAAATCGAATTTCTTTTTAGATCCGGGTTTTGCCCCCCTTATAGGGTTTAGCAGTGCTAAACCCCCATGAAAGATGTATTTTGTTTATCACGCATATTTTGCATTTCCTGTCAATGCGTAAGTCCTATAATCTAGCCCTTTCAAGGTGGTGAAATTCGGAACGAAAATTGGTTATTTCAACCTTTAAAAATCCCAAAATCTGAGCGGATAACTTAGGATGATCACACTAAAGCAACGTATCTTCGTTTGTCACCTTGAAAGGGCTAGTCCTATAATCTCTAATAATTCTTGTCGTAATGATAGAGGTTTATATCCTAACTCAAATGCTTTAGAACTATCCAAAGAAACATCTGGTGGTCTAGGTGCTGCCATTTTCACATCTTGTTGTCGGCAAGCTTGAAGATTTGTGACAGGGAGTTGGAATATTTCTACTAATAACTGTCCGAAATGATAGCGAGAAATTCTTTCTTTTCCACCTAAGTGTATGTATCCGTTAACTTTTTCTAGAGCTAATAAAATTCCTTGAGATGCAGTTGTTGCACTCACTGGTGTGCGAAATTCATCTATAAATAAATTTAGTTCTTTTCCGGTTTCTAAAGTTTGGATAAATGGCTGTATAAAGCTACTAGCTGTAGGTGTTGCCATCCCAAACATTAACGGCATCCGGCATACTGCAGTTTGGGGATATCGCTCTAGCATACCTACTTCAGCCATAACTTTTTGCTCACCATAAAGATTTATAGGACACACGGGATCTGTTTCTCGATAGGGAGCATTTAATCCATCAAAAACTAAGTCAGTTGAGGTAAAAACACAAGGAATAGAGTAATCAGCACAAAGTCCAGCTATATCGCAAGATGCTGTCACATTAATGGCTTGGGATTCTTGAGGGTGAGTTTGGCAAAAATTCGGTTGAGATTGTGCAGCAGTATGAATAACTGCATCTGGATTAATATCACGAAATATGCGCTTAAGTTCTTGAAAATCTGTCAAGTTAGCCTTCAGAGTTTTCATGCCAGCAATTTCTATGCTATGGGATAAATAAGTGCCATAAACTTCCCATTCTTGTTTTGTAATTTGGCAAATATGCCATCCTAAAAAACCACTAGCTCCAGTAATTAGTAATTTTTGCATATATAAACATGAGCAAAAACTGCGCTCAACAATTTAGTTCTAAGCTATATTTCATTAACTGCCTCCAATTTTTCTTAAGCTATAAAAACTCTCAGATTTTCTTCCTTAGTCAAAATTTTCAGCAAAGCTACTACGCCGATTTGGGTAGAAACAGCATCAGCATTCCATTTACCATCGCTGGTGTATTTACCACTAGTGTAGAGATTAGTACCTGACCATAGATAAGGAGTGAGAACTTCTGGATGGTACTGCCTATAACCAAAACCGTTGTATTTCTCAATCTGCCACAGTTGGGCTGATAAACTCCAATCTTTTACTTTGTCTAAGTCTTTTTGTACCAAGGCATCAATCGCACTCTCTTCCCAAGTGTATCCTACTTCCCAACCATTAATTGGGTCGGCAGTTGGTCTACCTACTGGTACGTTGACCGTACGTTTTTTGAGTGAGTCACCATTGTGGAGATGTCTGGTGAATTTGAGGGAGGATTCCATATTGTGGATGACTGCAATAAAGTGCCAAGGCACATTAATTTTCTGCTGTAACGCTTCGTAACGAGGACGATTTAAACGGATTTTTGCAACTATCTCTTGAGTAAGGTTTAAATTTTCTGGCTGGATGTTGCAGCTATTCCAAAGCTTCTGATATTCCGGTTTTAGATCACGAAGACGAAGTGGTATTTCTGCTGTCATTTTCGTTGCACCTCAGTGATAGCACTAGATTTTTTTTAGTATCAGGGTTCTAGCTGAGATTTTTCTAGTTCTTAATTTTTTATACAAAACATTAAGTTCTTTCGGAGTCATAAGCTAGTTGCCAATACTACATTTTTTAGGTGATATTTTAGGGAAAAAATCCCAAAATCAGTGTAAATTTTTTTATACAAACAATATTTTATTTTGAAAACACTGGATTCATGGTACATAAAATTAATTTTTATTGATGAATTATTTACGTAAAAATACGCAAATATTTAGGAAAATAACAAGTAAATGACCAATTATCTAGTATATTTTTTTACTAGATTAGTATACTGAGACTAAAGTATAGATGTATATGTAATAATTTCGTTGAGGATTTGTATCTAAGGATATACTCTTAAACTGAATCAATCTACACAAATGTGTCTGTACATACTTAACAAGTAAGTAAATTGAGGCAAATGCAATATGAAACTACAAGATTTCTTGGGAACGCAAACTAAATGGAATTTTGAGGCGATCGCAGATGACGCAGATTTGACTCGTCAGATTCAGGTTCAGTTAATTGGCTTGGGACTGCTGGAACCCCCTGCTGATGGCAAGCTTGGCCCTGTTTCTGTGGCTGCGCTCAAAAAATTTCAAGATTTAACCAAGAGTGGAGAACCTGACTTTTTGGGACCAGTGACAGCTAAGAACTTAATTGAAACAAAAATAGAGGAACTACCTGAAACACCCTTAAAACTAAGCAATGGCATTGCCAGCAGGATTGTGAAATACTTGCAGGCTAACAACTATCAAGTATTCACCAGACCAAAAGAATACAATATTGTTTATATAGAGGGAATCAATGAAGATTGGAGTCTTAATGATGATACGCCCAATCAATTTAATGACCGAAGAATTGTGCTTGAAGTGGTAGACGGTGTTCCCAAAATTGTCAATCACTGGCAAGCTACCACTGAACCAGGGAGTTACTACACCTATAATCCCATGAATTCAGCAGGAGCCGCCAGAATTAAGTTTGGGCAATACAAAGCTTGGGCAGTCGGAATGCACGGGAATGCAGAGCGTCACGAAGCGTTAGTACAAGTTGCACCAATTACTGTTTGTCGAGATTTCAACAAAGATTTTAAACGGACTGGTGACAAACTTGACACAGGTCTTTTCTATGTTAATCAACACTGGGGTTATGATGCTCCTACGAATGATATCAAGAATGCCAGTGCAGGTTGTTTAGTAGGACGTAGGCGAGAGGGACATCGGGAGTTTATGGCAATCATTAAACAAGACCGTCGTTATCGAGCTAATGATGATTATGTCTTCTACACCACAGTTATTCCTGGAGATGATTTAGTCAAGACTTTCCCCGCTTAAAGTTTTGCATCTCATTTTAGGATCTAATTAATTTATACCCGCCTCTAAACAGTTAACAGTTAACAGTTAACAGTTACAGCAGATTGCAACTTGGTGAGGTACAGACTTTTATAAGGGCGAACAACCGTTCGCCCCTGCTTGAAAAATGCTGTATCACGGTTGTTGAGTTGATAACTGTTTACTGATAACTGTTAACTGTTTTATTTCATCCTCCTAAATCTCGCAGCAAGGCTTCTACCCTGGCGACACCATCTTGGTCATTTCGTCGCTGGTATAAGTCACGGGCTTTTGCAAGTAGATTGCCTGCTTGTTTAGTTTGCCGTCTTTGTTTATACATCGAACCCATTAACTCATAAGTCTGGGCGTTGTTCCGATCTAGGCTGATTGCTTGCTCATATGCCCACATAGCTGCTTCATAATCTCCTAGGCGGGCTTGCATGACACCCAATCCTAAGTAGGCATTAATGTTATTACGATTCAGCTGTATGGCACGACGATAAGCTTCTTTTGCTCCTGGTGTGTCTGCTAAATTACCTTTGATATAGCCAACAGCGTAATAAAATTCGCTACTGTTGGGATTGATAGCAAGAGCGCGACGATAAGCTGCTAGAGCTGCCTGAAAATTCCCTTGTTGAGCGTATAAGTAGCCAATACCAGAATGAATTTTGGCATTTTTGGGATCGAGGCTGAGTGCTTGTTGATAGACAGCGATCGCCCCATTATAATCACCAGCATCCACTAGTCTCCGCCCTTCTTCTAGCAGTTGCTTTAGCTCTGGATTTTTGGTTTGTGCGACCAATACCTGAGCCTGAGCCACTGAGGGGATAGTGGCGGCAAAACATCCAGATAAAAGAACACTAACTACGAATGCAGTCTGTTTGTACACAGTAAATTTCCTGAACTTGGGGGGAACTTTTTTCTTGTACATTAAAACAAAAATATTGAGTTTTGAAAACTGTATTTATGCACTTTTATAAAACGTTAATAATCTCTTGACTTTAACTCCGTATTAACTCCTAAAGCACCAGCATTTCTACTGAAAATGAAAGTATGAAATATCAATAATCAGTATATCTCCTAGATAATTATCAGGACTAGTATCAAGTGATCAATATACTACATAGGCTAACTTAGAAGACTGTATCCGATGTTTCACATATTCTTTTTTGCTCGTTCATCTGGATTCAGTCGCCACTAAATAAGAGTAATCTGAAATATAAAATGTTCCTTCAATGCCTACAATCTATTCAGGGCAAGCTCAAATCCTCTGAGACCGCGTTACTTATCAATTGATGTGTTATGGCGGTTCTCGGTCGGATGCAATACAACAGGAGGCGAGGAAACCCTGTCCCTACGGGCTTTGCGATTTAAAACTGTATCTCACTGATCTGAAAACCGCTATATCTGTGAAGCTAAGTTATGATTTTAACTACTACTGATGTGATTCAAGGGGCAGTTGTTCAGTCATATCTAGGTATTGTGACAGCAGAAGTTGTCTACGGCAGTAATTTCTTACGCGATTTTTTGGCTAGTATCCGGGATTTTGTTGGCGGGCGGACTGGCAGTTATGAGCGTTTATTTGAACAAGGTCAACGGAAAGCACTGGAAGAATTACAACAAAGGGCACAGCGCTTAGGCGCAGATGCTGTGATTGGGATTGAAATTGATACAGGTACAATCAATATTGACCAGTCAGGAGTTCTATTGCTGATTACTGCGACTGGTACTGCTGTGAAGATACGTTAGTCTTTTAAATCAGTTAACTGTTAACAGTTAACTGATTTAAATACTAGTTCTATAATTTATTTTTGCTAATTTAATAACTAGATTTAAAGTTGGTATTTTGACTGAATTAAATTTTAATAAAATGTAAAATATAAAGATGAATAAACTTGTATTTAAAAATCATGACTAAAGATAGATTAATACGTTATTTCTCTTGATAGATACTGAAAATTAGTATTAGCGATTTAATCTTATACAGCAGCACAAATATACCTGAAAAATAACTTTGCTAAAGTTGTAAGGGAGAAAATAGGCTATGTCTTACGTAAATCGGGTGGGTGATGATGTTATTCCTCCAGAGGCTGTTGTAGCGGGTCGAGTTGCTGAATACCGCGATCGCGTCCGTTGGGGTCCAATAATTTCTGGTGTGTTGGTTGCCTTAGCTACTCAATTGATTATCAGCGCCTTATTTGGTGCGATCGGCGCAGGTAACATTGCAGGTTCAGGCGCACCCAGAACAATTGCCCCTGGCGTTGCTAATAATGTCGGTTTGTGGTCAACTGTAGCTTTGTTGATTTCTTTATTCACAGGTGGTTGGGTAACAACACGTGCTTGTGGCCCAATGAACCGTAATACAGCTTTGCTTAACGGCGCAATTCTCTGGGCTACTACTCTATCTCTTAGCTCTTGGCTATTAGCAAGTGGGGTATCAGGTGCATTTGGTGTTGCTGCTTCTAATGCTGCACAAGTACTGAACCAAGTACAACAACCGGGAACTACAATCCCGCAAAACTTACCCACTTTAACTGCTGAACAGGCTCGTGATGTTGCAGCCGCCACTTCTAGAGGTTTATGGTGGTTTGTGTTGGGTTCTTTGTTGGGTTTAGCTGCTGCGTTGATGGGGGCTGTTGCTGGCGCTCGTAATCTTCGCACTAACGGTTACAATAGTTAAAAAAGTATTTGGAAAATCAAATACTATAAATTTTAAAGCACCTTTTTCAAGGTGCTTTGTGTTATTTAACGCTGAAACTTAGTTACCAAAATATGACCATTGAGTGCTTGATTTAGGCACTTAAATAAATCAGAGCTTCACCACTTCAAATAAGACGCTTCAATTCCCTGCTCACGTCTGATTTTGCTATCTTTCTCAAACCAGGCGATAAGCTGCTTTGTTGTCAAATCTTCAATAGGGACATCGTAATCTTGAGCGATATACTTCAAAAGCTTCAGTGATGAAATTGTTAATCTTGTTAAAAACTTCTCTGGTGAAGATAATAAAGCTGCGTCTACGTTTGCTGACTCTTCTAGGGTTAAAAATTGTGTTGATGGTTGCTGTGGTGGTAAATCCATAAATCAGTTATCAGTTATCAGTTATCAAGGGTCATTAAGTTATTTCTTCCCTAGTCCCTAGTACAGGACGGCGGAAATAAACCGAGTATTAAACAGCCAAAACTTTACCCTTATATGTCCACTTGAAAGGTTTAGCCATTGTTTGATTAAAGTAGTCAATAAAAGCAAGAATTCTAGTTTTGAGATCATCCTGACTCTGGAAACTGGCTCTTCTTAGTAACTTCCGTACCAAAATACTAAACCAAATTTCAATTTGGTTGAGCCAAGAAGAATGTAGTGGTGTGTAATGGAAAACGATTTGATGTGTGGGGTCACTTAAAAAAGCTGCACGAGATTTCATTGATTTGAGGATGCCACTTTTACCCTTAATGCCAAGGTTGATGTTTAAACCTTCAATTTGTGCAACAAAACGAACTAAGGACTCCGATTGATGAGTGTTCAGGCAATCCATAATTAAATGCCATTTTTTCGCATTGGGGTCAGTGGCAATAGTTTGATGAATATGAAAGATAAAATCAACTTCTGTTCTGGAATCTCCACAAGTTGGTCTGATAATTTGACCAGTGGCAACATCGAAACTGGCTATCAAGGTTTGCGTACCGTGACGAATATATTCAAATTCCCTTCTTTCAACTTTGCCCGGTCGCATTGGTAAGTCTTTTTCTATGCGCTCAGTAGCTTGAATACCTGTCATCTCATCAATAGATATTGTGCGTTCCCCCTTTAGATGACGGTCAATCGCATTTAAATACAAATCTGTAATATCTTCAACTTTTGCATCAAATTTTTCATCCAGGGGGGGGAGTCAGCCAGTACCGACTTTGGTGTGGCTTCAATTGAGCTTCTTCTAATAGTCTTCCCACATGGCGAACAGATATACTTTCGATAATCCCTTGTTTTGTAATTTCATCTGTCAGTTCTCTAGATGTCCAGTGACTTATTGTCCGACCGTAATCTTCTGGCGGCGAACAGGCAAGCGCAAACAACTCTATTACTTGTTCCATGCTAAATTTTACTGGTGCGCCAGTACGCTCTTGATCTTGTAATCTTTGAAAAGCTGATAATTTTGCTCCCTCTGTCTCCAACCATCGCTTTCGCCATAAACGAGTCATATCTAGACTAATCTCTAATATTCGAGCAATTTCGCCGTTATTTTTCCCTGATGATGCCAGAAGAATAATTTTGGCTCGGATGACGATTTGCTGTGCTGTCTTATGTCCCTTTATCAACTCTTGTAGTTCATTCTGCTCACTATCACTCAAACTTAATTCTTTTGGAGCTAATCTTGCCATACCCTGATTCTTTGTCACCAAACAAAGCTTTTCATCTACTGACTTAATTATCCCATATAATACTCGGCTTACTTCCGCCGTCTTGTACTAGTCCCCAGTCCCTACTCCCTAGCTTGCACTAAATAGCCGCAACGATGTTCGCCATTGATCAGCCAATGGGTACGCTCTACTGTACAGTCTGGTAAGACGGCAGCAAACATTTCCAACTCATGACCGCAGACACTGGGAAAAGACTCGGCGACGTTGGAAATAGCGCAGTTATGCTCTATAAATATAAAGCGATCGCCCACAGTAGAGTTATTGGCATCCACAGGGTGATACTCTGCCATGAAACCTTCTGCTTGTCTGAGTTCTACTAATTTTGCTACCCGCTGTTGCAGTGAACCTTTACCGACCTGATCACGGTATTCTTGAGCTTTGCGCTGCCATTGTTTTTGTAAAATTGATTTGAATTGATCATGGTCTACGGTTTCTGCTAAAGTGTCTAAGAGCGAAACTGCAAAATCACTGTGTCCATCACCAAAGCGATCGCTCCGATGTAGGCGATCTCGTCCTAGAGTACTCAATTGATAGACATGGTGTGGCCGCCCCATCCCAGCCTGCACCGATGTTGAATACAAAATCAGCTTCTGAGCCTCCAAGTCCTTAAGATGACGACGAATCGCTTGCTGGCTCACATCTAAAACTTCAGCTAGCTCAACAGCCGTTGCTTGTGAGTGCTTCAAGAGATATTCCAGAATATCTTGCTTCGTTGAGGACTGGTGGGTAGTCGCCATCTTCTTATACGAGACGTTCCGCGAACGCCCGAAAATTTTTTTTTAAAATTTGACTTTAACAACATTGTTGTTGTTAATTTAGCGTAAAATGGAGATACATTAAACAACCAGCTTGTTGTTTTAATCTCTACCCCTATTCTAACAGCCGCGTCACCACTCGGTCACGCAAGAGGGGAATCGGCTAACTACAGCCCGTCTCTGCTTCTTCCTTAAAGAGATTCAATTTCCGAACACAAGAGACTAAATACCGATGAGTGCCACTGTCAAAACCTTAGTCAACCAACCCTACAAGTACGGCTTCGTTACCGACATCGAGGCTGACACTATTCCGCGTGGACTAAACGAGGACGTTATCCGCTTGATCTCCGCCAAGAAGAACGAGCCGGAGTTCATGTTGGAATTTCGCCTCCGGGCTTATCGCCAGTGGCAAAAAATGACAGAACCAACTTGGCCCAGCGTCAAGTATCCAGCAATTGACTATCAGAATATTATCTACTACTCAGCGCCAAAACAAAAGAAAGCCAAGCTGAACAGCTTAGATGAAGTAGATCCCACCCTTTTAGAAACCTTTGAGAAACTAGGCATTTCCCTATCTGAACAGAAGCGTCTGTCAAACGTTGCTGTAGATGCAATTTTTGATAGCGTTTCCGTCGCCACCACATTTAAAGAAAAACTTCTCAAAGACGGCGTCATCTTCTGCTCAATTTCCGAAGCATTGCAAGAATATCCAGAACTAATCAAAAAATATCTGGGTAGCGTCGTCCCCATAGCAGATAATTATTTCGCCGCCCTCAACGCCGCCGTTTTCAGCGATGGCTCTTTTGTCTATATTCCTAAAGGCGTAAAATGCCCAATGGAACTGTCTACCTATTTCCGCATCAACTCAGGTGATACGGGACAATTTGAGCGGACTTTGATTGTCGCTGAAGAAGGTAGTTATGTTTCTTATTTAGAAGGTTGTACAGCGCCAATGTATGACAGCAACCAGCTACACGCTGCAGTTGTCGAACTTGTCGCCTTTGACAACGCCGAAATTAAATATTCCACCGTCCAAAACTGGTACGCTGGCGACGCCAACGGCAAAGGCGGTATTTATAACTTTGTCACCAAGCGTGGTTTGTGTCAGGGTGTAAATTCCAAGATTTCCTGGACTCAAGTTGAAACAGGTTCAGCAATTACTTGGAAATATCCCAGTTGCGTGTTGGTGGGTGATAACTCCGTGGGTGAATTTTACTCCGTAGCGCTGACAAATCATATGCAGCAAGCCGACACCGGCACGAAGATGATTCATATTGGGAAAAACACCCGCAGCACAATTATTTCTAAAGGAATCTCTGCTGGTAAATCTAGCAACAGCTATCGGGGTTTGGTGAAAGTTAACCCGACGGCTAAAGGGGCGAGAAATTATTCTCAATGTGACTCAATGTTAATTGGGGATAATGCCCATGCGAATACTTTCCCCTACATCCAGGTGCAAAATAATTCTGCGAAAGTAGAACATGAAGCTTCTACTTCTAAGATTGGGGAAGATCAGTTATTCTACTTTGCCCAACGGGGTATTTCGCCAGAAGATGCCATCTCAATGATGATTAGTGGCTTCTGCAAAGATGTTTTTAATCAGCTACCAATGGAATTTGCTGTGGAAGCTGATAAATTATTGAGCTTGAAACTCGAAGGTTCAGTTGGGTAGCTTACATCTTACACCAGCATTTTTTGTAGGTTTCCCCGCCCATTGTCTGAAACACATATGTAGGTTTCGGTGGGCATTGCCCAGCCAACTACGAAATAAGAGAAAGAGATTGGGGGTTTGGTGCGTTACGAACTCCGTTCTAACACACCCTACAATACCTATACAAATTAGGAGAGAGTAAAGAGAGAGAACATGATTATTGAAAATAGCGAAGTCGTGCTGTCGGTAAGAAATCTGACGGCTGAAGTTGATGGAACACCAATTCTTAAGGGTGTGAATTTAGAAGTTCGCTACGGCGAAATTCATGCGATTATGGGACAGAATGGTTCTGGTAAGAGTACTTTTTCTAAAGTATTAGCAGGACATCCAGCATATACCGTGACTGGCGGCGAGGTAATTTTTCAAGGACAAAATTTGCTGGAATTAGAACCAGCAGAAAGAGCGCAAGCAGGCGTATTTTTGGCATTTCAGTATCCTTTAGAAATTCCCGGTGTCAGCAATTTAGATTTCTTGCGGGTGGCTTATAATTCTCGCCGCAAAGCACAAGGTTTAGAAGAAATAGATGCCTTTGATTTTGATGATTTGATTGAAGAAAAGCTGGATGTGGTGAAGATGAATCCCGCTTTTCTCAGTCGCAGTTTAAATGAAGGGTTTTCTGGTGGCGAGAAGAAGCGGAATGAGATTCTGCAAATGGCACTGCTGGAACCAAAGTTAGCAATTCTCGATGAGACGGATTCTGGCTTGGATATTGATGCTCTAAGGATTGTGGCGAATGGGGTGAACCAGCTGACAAGTCCGGAAAATGCGACAATTATGATTACTCACTATCAGCGCTTGCTAGATTATATTATCCCAGACTTTGTGCATGTGATGGCAAATGGGCAAATAATCACCAGTGGCGGTAAGGAACTGGCGCTGAAATTAGAATCTCGTGGTTATGACTGGGTACTGGAAGAGTTTCAATCTTTGGTAGGGATTTAGGCTCTCGCGCTACGCACACTGTACACAAGTTTATCTGCTGATTCTCATGACTATGCAAGTTTCGCCTAGCACTATTCCTAACTCGGACACTGTGAGTTTAACAGCTACTCTGTTAGATAGAGATGCTTATCTGATTGAGTTGTTAAATCGAGTAACCATCACAAAATCTACAGGTTGGTTACAAGAAGTTCGTCAACACGCTACTAATTGGGTACGTCACTCAACTATCCCCACCACTCGCGAAGAAGAATGGCGGTTTACAGATTTGTCTTCTTTGCGAAAGGTGCAGTTTAATGTAGAGACGGGAAAATTCACGTCTGTGCAACCTGATATTCTGCCAGAAGCCGCTAATAGCCGTTTGGTGTTTGTGAATGGTGTTTATGCACCTGAGTTATCTGCAATTGCAGATTTACCACCGGGGATTGTTGTTGGTAATTTGACAGAGTTAACTGTAGATATACAAAAGCGTGTCAGCCAGTATTTAGCTCAGGCTGAAGGCGCGCAGGAAGTATTTACGGCTCTTAACACTGCTGGATTGACTGATGCGGCGGTGGTATTGGTGGATAAAAATGTAGCAGTTGAGACACTAATTCATTTAGTGTTTATGACTGTCGCAGGTGAGACGGCGACAATTTCCCAGCCGCGTTGTTTGGTGGTGGCGGAAAGTGGTAGTAGTGTCACCTTGGTGGAAGAGTATAGGAACTTCAGCAGCACGGAAAAAGAGGGGGTTTACCTCACCAACGCGGTTACGGAAATTTGGCTAGCTGAGAATGCTCAGGTGAGTCACACTAGGGTTGTCAGGGAAAGTGCAGAGGCTTTTCATATTGGGAAGACTGCTGTAACTCAGGCTCGTGATAGTCGATATAGTTCTCATGCCATAACTTTAGGTGGGAAACTATCACGCCATAATTTAGAGATTTTGCAAACTGGTGAGCAAACGGAAACTACCCTCAATGGTTTGACGATGATTTGGGAGCGTCAATTAGGAGATACTCACAGTGCGATCGCACTCAATCATCCTTATGGTGTGAGTCAGCAATTGCATAAGTGTATTGTAGGCGATCGCGCTCATGCCGTATTCAATGGTAAGGTTTTTGTCCCCAAACCAGCGCAGCAAACAAATGCCGGGCAATTAAATCGGAATTTGCTGCTATCATCTAAAGCTAGAGTTGATACCAAACCCCAACTGGAAATTACCGCTGACAACGTTAAATGTGCCCACGGTGCTACCGTCAGCCAGTTGGAAGATGACGAGATATTTTACCTGCAAAGCCGGGGAATTGATGAAGACGCTGCGCGTAAGTTGTTAATTAACGCCTTCGCCGCCGAAATCATCAACCAAGTACCAATTCCTTCTCTGCGAGAAATCCTGTTAACCACCGTCAATAGTCTCAAGTCTCTAACTAATGAGAGACGCGATTCATAACTAATCTACCAATGACTTTTACAACTACCAAAACCCTAGCCGATAAAGTTCGCGCTGACTTCCCAATCCTACGGGAAGAAGTCAACGGCAAAACTTTAGTTTATCTCGATAATGCAGCGACATCGCAAAAGCCTTTATTCGTATTAAATACCCTGCGGGATTATTACGAGCATTATAATGCCAACGTGCATCGGGGTGCCCACACCTTGAGTGCTAAAGCCACTGATGCTTATGAAGGTGCTAGAGACAAAATAGCCAAGTTGATTAATGCAGCATCCCGTCAAGAAATTGTTTACACCCGCAACGCCAGCGAAGCAATTAACTTGGTGGCTTACAGTTGGGGAATGCACAATTTGCAGCCAGGAGATGAGATTATTCTGTCGGTGATGGAACACCACAGTAATATTGTTCCTTGGCAGTTTGTCGCTCAAAAAACGGGTGCTGTTTTAAAGTTTGTCGAACTGACACCAGAAGAAACTTTTGATTTAGAACAGTTTAAACAACTGATTTCTGACAAAACAAAATTGGTGTCAGTGGTTCATGTTTCAAATACATTGGGTTGTATTAACCCAGTGCAGGAAATTGCTACGATTGCTCACAGATACGGTGCGAAATTCTTAGTTGATGCTTGCCAAAGTGTCCCACATATGCCTGTCGATGTCCAGCAAATTGATTGTGATTGGTTGGTAGCCTCCGGTCACAAAATGTGTGCCCCGACTGGGATAGGATTTTTATACGGCAAGTTAGAATTGTTAGAATCAATGCCACCATTTTTTGGTGGTGGTGAAATGATTGCCGAGGTATATTTAGATCATTCTACCTATGCCGAATTACCCCATAAATTTGAAGCCGGTACACCTGCAATTGGGGAAGCGATCGCACTTGGTGCAGCGATAGACTATCTTACTAATATTGGTATGGATAAAATCCATGCTTATGAAGCCGAATTAACAGCTTATTTGTTCCAACAATTAGAGCAAATTCCCCAAGTTCGGATTTACGGCCCCAAGCCAGATGCTAACGGAGAAGGTAGAGCCGCCTTAGCTGCATTCACAACCGCAGCAGTCCACGCCAACGACTTATCTACATTATTAGATCAAGAAGGCATTGCCATTCGTTCTGGACACCATTGCACTCAACCATTACACCGCCATTTAGGGCTTTCAGGAACTGCAAGGGCTAGTTTATCTTTCTACAACACCCGCGAGGAAATTGATATTTTCATCAAAGTGTTGAAAGAAACCCTTGACTTTTTTGCTGGTTTCCTTGATTAATGTAGGGTGGGCAATGCCCACCTTTATTTTATTGCTCACGCAGAGACGCAAAGGCGCAGAGAATTAGCTAATTGGGCAAGTGGTTGAAATTGATTTGAGTGAATATTATATTAATAACATAGGTAAAATTATCGGGATTTTATCTAATATTGTGACGGAAGAAGTGTTTTAATATGCTAGTAACGTCAACGCCTGCTGAACAAAGAACAGTGCTACACAACGTTAGCTGGGAAACCTTTGAAGCCTTGCTGAGAGATACAGGTGAGGATAGAGGCTCTAGGTTTGCTTATGACTGCGGTGTTTTAGAAATCATGACTCCACTTTTTGAACACGAAAATCCTAAAAGTAATTTTGGTAATTTTATTGTTGCTTTAGCTGAAGAATTAGATATTGAAATCAGAAGTGCTGGTTCTACAACATTGAAGCGGAAATTAGCCAGAAGGGGAATAGAACCAGATACTTGCTATTATATCCAGAATGAATTAGCTATGAGAGGTAGGGAAACTTTAGATTTAGAAAATGATCCGCCACCTGATTTAGCAATTGAGATTGACATTACCAGCAGTTCTGTTAACAAATTTAATATTTATGGGGCTTTAGGTGTCACTGAACTTTGGAGATATGATGGGCAAAATCTAAAATTTCATCAGCTAATAGAAGGGCAATATGTTGAGTGTAAGTTTAGTATTGCCTTTCCTCTAGTTTCAGTGAGTGAGATAAGTAGATTTATTGAGCAGAGTAAAAGTATGGGGGAAATTGCTTTGCTCAAATCATTTCGCGCTTGGATCAGGAAGAAGATCAACTAATTTTAATAGCTTTATGGCTACAAACTGGATTTTTGATAAAAACCTCAACCCATTTATTGAAATTTTGGCTATGTTTTGTGGCTGCAAAATAGATCAAAACGTATAGGAATCCTAAATGATTTGTGAAAAATATTAAGTAGTGTAGGGTGGGCATTGCCCACCATATCCGGGTTGTGGTGGGCATTGCCCACCCTACGTATAGTTCAAAAATCAAATAGGAGTCCTGTATACAGCTTGCCGAGGACTTATGGGACAGCATTCTTAGCACACCCGATGAAGTTCCTCTTAACGATGAGCAAAAACAAGAATTAGATAGACGCTTGGAGATGGATCGCCAAAACCCAAACCAAGGTTCAACCTGGCAATCCGTCAAGCAAAGATTAGGTTTAACTGAATGAGCTATCAGTTAATAAAGCGATCGCACTCCACAAAATCAACCCAAAGCATCAGATCCTGTGCCAACCTTTGGGCACATCGCATATTCACAATATAGTTAACTCTTTAGAAAACAACCGCGCCTAAAGTCATTAAGTTGTTCTCTTGAGCAGGTGTCAATCCAGTTACCCCGGCAATTTTCATTTCTTCATAGGGACGTTTTGGTTTAAGCATCTGCAAACATTCACCTGTGGAAACATCCCACACTTTGATCGTTTCGTCGTGACTACCAGAAACTAAATTTTTCCCATCAGCACTAAAGTCAACGCTTGTTACCCAAAAAGATTTTTCTTGCAAATTTCGCAAGCATTCACCTGTGTTGACATCCCAAATTTTAATTGTTCCGTCGCTGCTACTGGTTGCCAAAAGTTGACTATCGGGACTAAAAGCAATGCACCAAAGCATGTTTATACTTACCTTCAAAATATGTAAACATTCAGCCTTGTGAACATCCCAAATTTTTACAGTTTCGTCATTACCACCACTGGCTAAATATTTACCATTAGGACTAAAGGCAATACACCAAATTTGACTTATATGTGCTTCCCAAATATGTAAAGCTGTTCCTGTTTCCATATCCCAAAATATAATTCTGGAGTCCACTCCAGCGCTGGCAAGAATTCTACCATCGGGAGCAAATGCCAAAGTCCAAACCCAATCACGATGTCCTTCTAGGGTTTGTAAGCATTTCCCTGTGTTGCTATCCCATAGTTTAATTGTGTGATCGGAACTAGCACTAGCGAGAATTGAGTTATTGGGTGCAAATGCGGGAGCGTTGATTTCAGAATTATGTGCTGGAAATATTTTGAGTGATTTTAAACAAGAATTAGGAGAATTTAGCAAAAGATTTTCTAATTGCCAAAGTTGAATTGTGCCGTCGTGACTACAAGTTGCTAAACGCTGTCCATCTGAGCTAATGGCAAGCGATTTAGAGCCATAGGATGGTTGAATATGACTTTGAGCAATTTGCTGAGATTGTCCGGTTTGCCAATTCCAAATTCTCAATTTTAAGTCTTGGCTGGTACTAATAATATAGTCGGATTTTCCAGGTACAAATAAAGTCGTTAAAAACCAGTTTGTATGTCCATACAGGGTTTTAAAGCATACGCCTGTACGACTATTCCAAAACCGTATGGTTCTGTCCATACTACCGCTAACCAAAGTCTCACCGTCAGGGCTAAATCCTATTCCCCAAATGATGCTTTGATGTCCGTACGAAGCGTGCAGGCATTTACCTGCTTCAATTTGCCACAATCGAATGGTATTATCTTGACCGCAACTAGCGAGGGTTTGCCCTGATGGACTAAATTGTAGAAATTCGATGCGGTTGGTGTGACCAATAAGCGATCGCACAATTACACCTAATTCTACATCCCACAACGTCACTAAATTACTATCGCCTCCCACAGCTAAAATATTTCCCGAAGGATGCCAAGTAATCGCGTGAACTCTGCCGTCACCTTCAAAGCTACTTTGCAGCTGAAAATCTTCCAGATTCCACAGTTTCACCTTCCCGTCAAGGGAACTACTAGCTAAGGTTTGACTGTCAGGACTGAAGGCTATTGACATAATCCAACCTTCATGCTCTTGCAAGTCGGACGCGAGCTTAATTTTTCCGTCGGGTTCTTGCAAATTCCATATTTTGAGAGAATTGTCAACACTACCACTCGCCAGCCATTTACCATCTGGACTGAGGGCGATCGCAATCACTATATTTTTATTGTCAGTGAGGGTAGACAAACAGCGTCCGGTGTGTATATCCCATTGCTTGACGGTGCAATCAGCACTACCTGTAAAAACATACTTGCCATCGGGACTAAAAGCCAGTGACCAAATCCAGCCTTGATGGGCAACAATAGTCAATAATGGCTGGAGATTACTTACTTGCCACAGTCGCAATTCACCCATCACATCACCAGCCACCAAGGTTTTGCCGTCTGGACTAAATGCCACTCCTAGCACTCCGCCTAATGTTTCAGTAAAAGCGCTTTTTGTCAAGTCTGACTGGGTGAAATTGACTTGATGTAAATTGATATTTTGCAGAGATGCTTGCCAAATCGACAACCGCGAAAAATCCCACCCAGTTAAATCAACATGGAGCGCGTTTAATATATTGAGGAGATTACCACCACTGTAACCTGGGATGGGCGGTTGGTTTGGTTCCTGTTCCCGATATGCTCGTAATGTGGTTAGTAGTTGATGGAGATGATGAATTAAATCGCTGCTGAAGGGAAATTTTGCTGTGAGTCGGCGGATTAAGGGTTGGAGAATAACGCGGGTTTGACTGTCTTTGATATCGTCTTTCTCTTGAACTTTGAGAATTGCATGGGAGTTGAAGCAACCTAAACTCCCTTTTCCGATCAGGTTTTCGCTAATTTCTTGATATATCTGTTCAATGAAACAATCAGTCACGTACTCCATTAATACGGGTTGTTGAGTGAATTTACCTGCTTTTTGTTCGATAAGCGATCGCCTTTGCAAAGCAGATAATGCTTCCATTATTTCGCGGCTTGAGGGAGTGGGGATAATATCATCCTGCAAAGTTGTCAGTGTTACCCATTCCCGATTAATTGCTAACCAATACATCACGACTTTTTCTAGATGTGACAAGCGTTGGAATTGTCCATCCAAGAGAGGATAAAGATTGGTAAAAGCGATCGCACCTGTTTCTAGAAACATGGCTATATTGCCATCAAATAATTCTTGAATTGAGGTAGAAACAATTTTCAACGCCAGAGGATTTCCCCGATAAGCTGAGATTAACTCCTGTTGTTGTCGAGGTGAACCAGTGAGTCCCTTTACTTGTAAAAGTTGATTGGCTTCATCTTGTAAACCTAAAAGATGCAAACACCGCACAGGTAAAGTTTCCCCCGCTAAAACTGCGACTTCCTGGGGTTTTTCTCGACTCGTCAACACCACACAACTTTGATGAGTTGATTCTCCCAAACGTTGAATTAGTTCTGCATATTCTTCATAGTCTGGTTTGTAGCGACTAACAGTAGTTTCTGGTTGTAAAATTGTCTCTAAATTATCAAGTACTAGCAAGCAGCGAAAATCGCTGAAATAAGTAATTAAGTTAGTAATTTTTTCGGGAACAGATAAAGACGTGAAATATAAATCATTGCTTCCAGGAGCAAGCGATCGCATAATATCTTCTAATACATCATTTATCCGGGGTGCATTACGCAGCGATCGCCAAATAATCAAATGGAAGGGATGAGGAGATAGAGATTGGATTAATTTTACAGAAAGGGCTGTTTTACCGATTCCTCCCATTCCCAAGATAGCAATTAAGCGACAATCATCTTCAGCAATCCACTGTTGTAACTGTAATAATTCCTGGCTTCGCCCGTAAAAATTAGAAACATCAATTGCTTCACCCCAATCAACGCGAGATTGAGAAACTAGCGGTGATAAAATTTCCTGATTTTCTTGCTTGCTAAATCGTTGTTTTAGCAAAGCGCGAAAATTCAACTTAGTTACCTTATCACCCAAAGCATCCGAGAGCGATCGCCACAAATTAGAACCCGTTTCCCGAATGTAATCATCAGTATAGCCACCATCGCGGGCAATTTCACTATAAGTTTTACCATCCCAAGCTTGACGAAATACCATCACCTTCGCCGGGTTGAGAGTTCCTGGCGGTAAAAGTGTTTCTAGTATGGATAATGCTTCATCAACCGTCATTTTATTTTGGATTAATCCTGGAAATTGAGGTAAACAGCAACACAAATATCCCACATTTTGCTTACATGATTATAAAATAACCCACATTTTACCTACTTTTTATTCCCATCAGTAAAACCCAAACTCAAAAATTGTTAGTTAGAATGCTGTCTGTAAGTTAAGTACATAGATACATCAATAACTACACAAGTACTTAAATTGCACACACATTCAACAAAAGGTATCGTTTATATGGTCAATCTAGGTTTGGTATCTGGAGGTATTTATAGAGGTGTTTATCAACCTCTTGAAACCCATGCATCACAGATATTTTCAGAGTTTCAGGGTCTTGGTGCTAAGTGGGTACGAATTGAGTACGGCTGGAATGATATAAAAGATGTTTCGCTATATCAGAGAATTGCCAAAGCCGCCCACGCCAAAGGGCTTAAAGTTCTCGTGTTGTTAGATAAGGAGTATGGAGGAGATGATAATAAACCTGAACAAATAGACCCATTTATCGCCTCATACATTACAGAATTGGAAACAATGCTGAATACCGTTTTTTTGAAAAATACTGAATACCGTGCTGATGCTATTGAAATCGGAAATGAGCCAAATAATCCCAAACCTCACAAAACTAACCAATCAATCACTGGTAACGCTTTTGCTTGGCTTTTAGCTAGAGTCTGGGATTGGGCAAAAAGGAATAACCGCCCTGAATTGATAGTTAGCGGTGGCATCCTCAATACTTATTGTGAGAACTCTAATATTGGTGGAGACCAGATCAGAATAGAGTCTTGGTGGCAAGCTTTTTTTAATTCTGGAATGTGGGGACAATATCGAGGAAAACGTCCTTTTGATTTCATGGGAATTCACCCATACAATCCCTATAGCATTAATATATTTGATATTGTCAACCAAGGGACTCCAGGACCAATATCAGGTTACTACTTTCCATCTCCTCCCTATGCTGTTCCTACCTATAGAACAGATATTTTTGCACATTGGAAAGATGTTACAAAGACAACATTGCAGCATTTGGGAACAAAGATAGACAACTTAACAGGGATGTCAAATACTCAATTTTTTGTGACTGAATTTGGCTGGCAAATGCCAAAGCCTCCCAGTGCCAATTCTTCTTACCCTGAACGTCGTAGAGTTGTTGCTGTAGACAACATGGTAACTATTCTTGAGCAAGCGGCATCTGGAATGGAGGCAGCGGTGCAAGCTTTTAGAGAAAGTGGACGTGTAAACACGGCTTTTTGGTACGACTACCGCAATGATCCTCCCACAGACTCAGCAAATCTAGATACAGTAAAACGCTTTGGTCTGCGTTCTTCGCAAACTGGAAATAACTACCCTGCTAAATTACCCGTCTGGAATCAATTTAAAAAGTTAGCAGGTGGACAAGGAAGTTCAGATCCAGAGTCTTACTGGACATAAAATTACCAGACACTGTTCTATTAGATAGGACTGTGCCAATACTTTTCGGTTAAGGATTTCCGGAAAAATAAAATACCAACTTGTGTGGTGTGTGATGCTACGATAATACATGCTTTTGAGCAATATATTACTTGTAGCGTCACACACCAATGTGAATGGTGCGTTACAGCAAAAATATTTATTTTCACGATCTACAGACAAATAATAACTTCTCCAAAAAAACACAGGTAATTGAGTTTAATTACCAGCCACGACTTAAGTCATACCAAGTTTTCATAAAATCAATTATTAACATACTGCTCATAATTGTTGCCAGTAACAAAATAACTGATGAAAGCCAATATTTTTTTAATACTTTGATCAGTGTTAATCCTAAACCAATGGGAATCTGGATCAAGCTCCAGCATAAAAATATCAAATATATTGTTGGTGATGTGCTAACTCGTTCCGTTAAAGAT
Source organism: Calothrix sp. PCC 7507 (assembly GCF_000316575.1). Lineage (GTDB taxonomy): Bacteria > Cyanobacteriota > Cyanobacteriia > Cyanobacteriales > Nostocaceae > Fortiea. Next base: position 4,858,977 of record NC_019682.1, read on the forward strand.
AACGTCAGAGACTCGCCAAATAATTTAGTTAGAACATCTGCATGAAATGAAATTATTCCACATATAAAAGTTGGTAGGCATAGAAAGAGAAAAATTATCTCGATACCTTTGAGTATTTTCATATATATATAGGAATCCGATTTGATTATTGAAAAAATCTAAGTAGTGTAGTGGTGGGCAATGCCCACCCTACGTATATTTCAAAAATCTCCGTATCTGTAGGGTGCGTTAGGACGGAGTCCGTAACGCACCAAAGTCTTAAGATGGTGCTGTACTCACTACGTATATTTCAAAAATCAAATACTAGTCCTATATATAATTACCTTTCTTAGTCATACATCTGAATAAAATGTTTGATTCTGGTTGTTGCGGCTAGAGTAGCGATCGCCAATAATCACAAATCTCTTTTGGATCTCGAAATGTGCTGGAATTATGCATTTTACTGAAGTTTAGCCGTATTTACCTTGAATTTTTATACCTGTATTTTTTGAATTTGAGATTTAACCCACTTTTTTCCCACAGACATCAGGCAAGCAGTAAAAATAATATAGGTATGTTTAGACACATCAACAAGTCAAATACTGAAAATTAGCTAGAGAGGATTAAATCAATGGGATTTTGGGATGCTATCAAAAAACTTGTCACGGAAGGCTCAGTATCTTATGAAAGAAGTAGTGTTTATGGCACAAGTACATCAACAAGCAAAAACTGGTCATCTAGCAGTTCTATCACTGATTCTAGTCTTAGCACTACTGATACCTGGGGAAGTTCTTCTGGTAGTGTAATGAACTCTCAACAAAGTATAGAACTCTCCGTATCTGAAAGGGGTATTAGCGGTAACTTGAGCGGAGAAATCGGCAAATTGAGCGGTTCAACTTTTGTAGAACTGAATTTAGAGGATTATGCATCTGGAAGAATTCCCGTTTCTGTGAAAGCAGTGGTGAAAGTAATAAAAGGACAAGTGCAAGCATCAATTCGCACAATTGATGGTGAAATTATCAGTAAAATAGCAGCAGATGAAGGCGCAGAGATTAGCAGTACTAGCAGTATCGACTTTGGAAATCTGCGTTTTAAATTAGAGGCTTTAGACAGTGAAGCAATCAATATTCAATATCTAGTAGAATTTAGCAGCCTCTGATAAGCATCATCCTGATTGTTAAAAATTAGAAAGATAAGCAGATAGGCATAAATATCCATCGTTGGAAACAGGAAATAGGAGAAAAATTGTGCAGAAAATTATATTAACACTGGGACTTGTTACAACCATTTTAGGAGTAATTAATCAAGTATTTCCCAGCCCTGGATATGCAGTTAGCCTGGAAGAAGAAGTAGAAAAAGTTGCCCGCGACTCCCTGAACTCTTATCAAGCCTTTAAGAATATCGCCAAGAACCCCAATGCTAACTTGGAAACAAGAACCTCAGTAGCACAAGATTCTGTTAATGATGCCAAACTATGCAAAAAAACCATGCAAAAAGCTTTAGCTAGCGGCATGTCACCCTCATCACAAATTCATGTTGATACTACTGTTTATAGAGAGAAAATATACATTACCTTAGAGCAAGCCTCAAAAGGTTGTGAAGAATATCTCAATGAAGCTGAAATAACTCTAGCTAGCACACAGAAAGATTTTGCCAGAGAAACTGCTCTCAGGCCAAAACCAACCAGAACTGAAATTCCCAAAGGAACAGTACGAGTGGTAATCACTGGTGTCGCTTGCGAAGCTGATACTTTCTTGGTTACTGAAGATATCGGGGGTGGATTGAGTAACTTAACTGCAAATGCTCATGGTGCTGGTACTGGTGTGCGGATGAAACCAGGAGGCAAAGTTTGGTTAAGCGATGGACAAGGTAGCCATACACCACGACAACTAATCTACACCGCTACTTCCCAAGCCGAACAAGAATTGAACTTGTGTAAATAGTGGTTAATTTTTTGAGTTTATAGGATAACAACACCACATTAAAACCTATGCAGAAGGCTCTATTAACCCTGGGATGGGTGATACTGATGGCTAGTCAGGCGATCGCTAAACCTTTACTCACTCCCAGATTGCAAGACAAGCTAGCAGAGACGATATTCAATGCAGCATCCTCTTACAGTCTTTATGAAGGATTTATCCAAGATCCTCAACTAACTCCCAGCGACAAGAGCAAATTTACAGAAGCCGTTCTCAACAACAGCAAAATCTGCAAGCAAACGGTGGAAGATGCTTTGAATCAAGGTTTACCCCCCTCAACCACGATTAAAGTCTACGACGTATTCGACAAAATTACTTTGGCAGAAGCTCTATCAAGTTGCCAGGAAATCATTGATCATCTCAATGTCCAAGATTAAAGAGGCTAAGAAGGAGTAAACCCTTGACTACAAATTGGAATTTATTTACACCTAGCAACTTACTCAAAAAATAATTACAGTGGTATATCTGCTAATTCCACTATCAGTGTTTTATGAACATATTTCTCAAAGCCTTTTGCATCAGCTTGTTGTTGCTGCCATTAAACTTACTAGTTGCTAACTCAGCATTTGCCACACCCCAGAACTTTCGTACTTGGTGTTTAGCAGAAAATCCTCAAATTCAAGGAGCAATAATTGGGCAAATTTTGCGGGTGATGACGGGAGATGAAGATGCTGGAGTTGATTCTAAAACTTGTAACAGCGCCCATCAAGCAATTTTAAAACAGACAGCATTAGACTTAAGTCCAGTTACCCTGATTGGCAATCGTTATAATGATTTGCCTACAGAAGAACGCGTAATTATCGATTTGCAGCCACTAGCTTCTCTTACCCATCTTCGAGAACTAAATTTAAACGATCAGTTATTAATTCACGATCTCAAACCCTTGGCATCACTGACTAAATTACAAATTCTCAGCCTTGCCAATAACAAAATTACCGATATTAAACCGCTAAATAAACTCAAACAACTCCGCAAATTAGATTTGATAAATAACCAAATCACTGATTTATCTCCACTAAAAAATTTACCTAAACTCCAGGAAGTTCAACTATCAGGCAACCCTTTGTCAAGCCATAATTGCCCATTAAGAATTCGCTCGATCTGCAAATTTTAGCTCTAAAATTTTGAAAAGTATCAATTTTTGATTAATTTATGAATTTTATTTCTTTGATGTTTTGGCCATCTGATTCCCAAAAATCGTTTGTTGTAGACGATTACATAGCAGCAGCAAACCAAAAATTTCAAGCAGGCGATATAAAAGCAGCCATTATCGATTATGAAAAGGTGATTCAGCTACAACCAGACTTAACACCAGCCTATAATAACCGAGGACTTGCCAGATTCCAATTGGGCGATATCAACGGAGCAATTTCTGACTATAACCAAGCGATTCAACTGCAACCAGACTCACCACTAGCCTATAACAACCGAGGACTTGCTAGATTTGAACTGGGCGATATCAAGGAAGCAATTTCTGACTATAACCAAGCAATTAAACTCGAACCAAACTATGCTGAAGCGTACAATAATCGAGGAAATGCTTATGTAAAGTTAGGCGATATCAACGCAGGAATTTTTGACTACGATCGCGCAATTCAATTCCAACCCAACCATGCTGAATTCTACAATAACCGAGGATATGCTCGATTTGAACTGGGCGATATCAACGCAGGAATTTTTGACTACGATCGCGCAATTGAACTCCAACCTGATTTGGCTTCAGCTTATCACAACCGGGGATATGCCCGATTTAGCTTGGGTGAAAAACAAGAAGCGTATGCCGATTGCGATCGCGCAATTCAACTCCAGCCTAGTAACCCTAAAGCCTACTATGGCAGGGGAACTGTCCAATTATCTTTAGGAGAATACCAAGAGGCATTTGCTGATTTTGATCGCGCAATTCAACTCCAGCCAGATTATTATATAGCCTATTTCAATCGCGGATTTTCTCGGTATCAATTAGACGATAACGAAGGTGCAATTTCCGACTATAGCCAAGCAATTTCGCTTCATTCCAATTACCCCAAAGCCTATTTCAATCGGGGACTTGCTAAGAATGAATTAGGTGACAAACAAGCAGCTATTGAGGATTTTCAAACAGCAGCAAATCTATATCAACAGCAAGGAAATATAGAGGGATATAATACTGCGTTGTCCAATATTCAGTCATCATAGCAATTCTTCAGATATAGCGGTTTTCAGAGCAGTGAGGTACGATTTTAAATCGCAAAACCGGTAGGGGCAGGGTTTCCCTGCCCTCAATTGTATTGCATCCGATTGAGAACTGCCATAAAAGGAAACGAAGAGAATCACCACAGAAATTTTGATGCTAGAAAACGAGAACCGAGACATTGAACTTGTCTCATTACGAATTCCCACTGGTTGGATCGTGCGGTGGAATATTTTCTTTGATGTTGAACCCGTCATCGAAAATGGAAAAATCATTGATAATTACAATGACTCCGAAGATTTACTCTGGCTGCAATCGTATATTCCAGAAGATAAAAAAGAACATTGGCAGGAATGGCATATTGATTTGGGTTGGTATCACAACGAGGCATTTCGATTAGTTTTGTTTGAACATGACCGGGATCATGTGATAAAAACCTTTGAGAGTCAGAGTATTGGTGATATTCAGGAAAAAATCAATGAGTGGTTGAAGAATCTTAGTTAAATATGAAGTTATTTTACTGCAATCCAAGCAATATTTAGTTTAGTTTTATGTATGTATAGAGAACATGACAAGCTGATAATCATGATTGCGATCGCTGGATGTATCATTGCAATATTTTTTATCTCCTTAGGAATAAGGTGCATGTGGATTGGTGAAACCCAAGATAATTTGCTGTTGACAGTTCGTAATAGCTATATTATTAATTCCATTAATCATGCTGTCCCATCTCATTCCCTTGTCTCTCTCACAGATATTGTTACTACTGACGGCCATAAGATAGGGGATAATCTTTACTTGATCCCAGGTAATTATTTACAAGTCAACCGGATTGTAGAAAAGTATACTCAAGGAAATTCTGAAGATGAACAAGAACCATATTGGATAGAAATTGTTTCAGCCAATGCCACCGAAAGTACTATATTTAGTGTTACCGTTAAGAATATTTATACCAAAATTGGTGCTTTGCAAATCGATGCAAACAAGATAGTTTTTCCGGATTCTAAGCCTATTAACCTTAATTCGGAAACAATATTACCCCAAACACTAAATAAAGTAGCAGGAGACTATTTATTTTTCGGAAAAGGCACTATAGAATCTCCTATGGTAGGGGATTTGCGAATTTATTATAAAGTAGTACCAAGTAATGTTCAAGCTACAATTTTAGGCGGCTTAGAGGGACAAAAAATCTTACCTTTTGCATCTGGTAGTAATCAGTTATATAGACTTTATTTTTCTACCCACGGAGAGGCATTAAAACAATTAGAGTCAGAACTGTCATCTAAAAAATGGGACTGGCGCTTACAGGGTGGATTGTCAATGTGGATAGGATTTATCTTTTTTATTTTTCTCACTCGTCCTGTATATGATTGGACATCATTACCAGCAGGCATTGGTAATAATCCTCTCATCCTTGCTGTAATTTTTGTACTGGTGACAATGACATTAAGCATGATTGGCATGAATTTCCTGGTTTGAATTGTTAATATCCTGCTTTTTCTTGCGATAATCTCCAAGGGGGACACGATCCCCACTGGTTATTCAAAGGGGGATAGATGACGAGAAAGCAGTTGGGTTTAATTTTGCTGACTTTGATATCTTTGGGATTGGCTGGCTTATCTCTACTCGGTAGTTGGCAAGAGCCTCAGTTTCAAAGTCGTTTGGAACTTTACCAAACGAATATTGCACTCCAAGCTCAAGCATGGCAAGCAGACGACAATAACAACGAGAATTTTCAGGTAATTCAGTCAGCGATACTTGGCGAAAATCCCCTAGAAAATGCTACCAAGCAGTATGAGCAAGCGCGCACATCGGTTCTAGCTAATTCGGCAAAAGTTAAAAGTCAACTGGTACAACTACGTTCTCAATCAGTTCCGACTCCCACACCCCCTAAACCCCTACCGGAAACTCAGCCAACAAATGATGATAATGACTCTAGTCTGCTAAAGCAGCAAAAGTTGGAGCAGTCTCTCAATCAATTGCAAAAATTGCTGGCTGAATTAGACTTGCGACTAGGAATTTTACAAACACAGCAGGGAAAAACTGATATAGCTCTGAAGACTTGGGCAGATTTGCAGCAACGTACAGATATAAATCCAGACTTTAGCGAAACTGCTGCTGTATTAACAGGACTATGGAGTAATCCCCCTCGTCTCCTACCAAATAGCCAACAGCTAATTCAAAAAAATTTAGAAGGTTGGTTTCGCTCGTCTGCACTGGTTCAGTTATACCAACTCCAACAACGTCAAGAATCACTATCAGCGCTGAAAGTCGCAGAACAGGAAGCTGCTGGCCAAGCTGTGTTGAAATTGGCCGCAATTGCTATTATTCCTACCTTCTCAGCTTTAACAGGTATGATACTGTTGATTGTTTTGCTGGGTCAACGCCTGATTAAAGGGAAAGCCGCTTTATTAGCTCAAAATGGTGATGTGCCTTGGTCAACGCCTTGGGATGGGGAAATTGTTTTGCAGGTTTTTGTCGTGGGCTTTTTCTTGATGGGACAACTGTTTATCCCCCTGCTGTTCTCTCTACTCCCTGTCCAACTTCCTAGTGGTGATGTGCGACTTCAGGCTTTCTCTGTTTTAATCCGTTATGTACTGGTAGCGTCAGCTGCTCTATTGGTGCTGTATGTATCAATCAAGCGCTTTTTCCCGTTACCAGACTCGTGGTTTAGCTTTAGTTTCCAGAACAAATGGTTTTTGTGGGGTTTGGGTGGCTATTGCGCGGCTTTGCCCATAGTAGTGCTGGTGTCTTTGATTAATCAACAACTATGGCAAGGAAGAGGCGGTAGTAATCCCCTGTTGCAACAGGCACTGGAAAGCCAGGATTCCGTAGCATTGGGAATATTTTATCTGACAGCTGCGATCGCTGCCCCATTTTTTGAAGAAGTGTTATTTCGTGGCTTTTTGCTACCTTCTCTGACTCGCTACCTCCCAGTGTGGGGCGCAATCCTAGCCAGTAGCTTGCTATTTGCCCTAGCTCACCTCAGTTTGTCAGAAATTCTGCCATTGACAGCATTAGGGATTGTTTTGGGAGTAGTATACACGCGATCGCGCAGTCTCCTTGCTCCTATGCTCCTCCACAGCCTCTGGAATAGTGGCACGCTGCTGAGTCTATTCATCCTAGGCAGCAGTAACTAATAATACCTAAATACTACTGTTGCCATACATAAAAATATTTGCTTTTATCACCATATGTAGCAACAATTTACTTGTTATTATTACTGATAAGTATGAATAAATCGTAGTTTTGGAGCAAATATTGCTAACGGCACAAGTAACTCCAGCGATAATGTAAAATAAAATACAAAGTGTCTAGATTAAGCCCTCGTCTTATCTGGAGCTTTGGTCAATCTTCGAGATATTAAATCAGTCAACTTAAGCCCCAGCGGATGGAATTCGCGGCTACACAGACTTAGTCCGCCTCCGCAGACTAACGGAAAATTAAGGTTTTGAAACCCACGGAGGTGGGTTTTGTTTGTGTAGACGAGCCAGCGCCGTGGGCGGGTTTCCCGACTTGAGGCGACTGGCGTGCGGTTTCTAACCGCCGATTTCACGTTAAGTTGACACCAATGGACTCTGGCTCCCAACTGATACCTCGACTCCGCTCGGTACAAGTCAAGGCAAGTAACTGATAACTGCATTACAGACATCTCTAAAAAAGTCCGGACATAAAACTGCTGGACATGTAGAAAGTTGTATTGCAGCATAGGAACTTTTGCTGATTACTTAGAGTTAACTCTCCTCAAGAGAAAAGTCTAACCTGAGAATCTGGAAAGTTACAAAGCTGGGATCTATAGTCAGAACTACAAACAGTAACTGGGGAGTGAGATAGTTGCAGAAAATATGAGACGACCTCCTCCGTCCCAAGTTTCCATATTGACTGTGGAATTATAACTCATGGGTTTTGGTTATCTAGCTTGGGATGCGCTCTTTCTCCAAGGAAGTATTGACAATCAAAAACCTAAAATAATACTTTTTATTAATCGCAACAATCACATGGCAAATCTCAATTCTAGTCACGCTACCAAACAACTTATATCTGGATATTGCGGCATTATTTTTGGGAGTTTAGGCATTCACAAGTTTATTCTCGGATACGCTCCAGAAGGCTTTATCATGCTGGTAATTTCCGTAGTGGGAGGTTCTTTCACCTATGGCTTTACCTTTTTAATTATGCAACTTGTGGGTTTAGTTGAAGGCATGATCTACTTAAATAAATCCCATGAAGAATTCGTCAATACCTACTTTATTAATAAGCAAGGATGGTTTTAGGAATTGGTCATTGGTCAAGAGTCAAGAGTCAATCCGATTTTGGATACTTCGGCAAGCTCAGTACAAGTTTTAGATTTTAGATTGACTGCACCCATAAAGGGATGCAGCTTGGGGATTTTAGATTGATTCCGCCACGCCACTTGCTTATGGGGGAAACCCCCAAGACCGCAGTGGCTCCACAAGGGGTGGGGCTTGAACCAAAAACAATCCAAAATCCAAAATTTAAAATCTAAAATTTGGAGGGTCAAGGGTCAAGTGTGACTTTCTCCCTATTGCCTATTCCCCATTCCCCATTCCCCAATTATGTTAATTCTCAAACGTCAAAAGCTGACCTTGAGTATATTGATGTTGATAGGCATTGCATATTTCAGTGCTATGTCTGATTTGGAAATCAACTATTTTTTAAAATGTGTAATTGCTATCATACCTATACAAGTTGGGGCAATATTCTACATGACTCATTTACGCCGGAATCGTCCTTGAGACTTATAGGAAACTCGAACTTGGGAAATTCGTCTGATGAATAAAATACGCCCTTGCTCAAAGGAGTTAGGAGCCAGAATATTTCTCCTGAATTCTGAATTCTGAGAACCTAATCAAGAGTGTATGGGACTCGACTGAGAGCCGCTATTAGAGTTCCCCTCTCAGATGAGTCGGAAATAATTTAATAAATTAAAGTTTTTTTACATGCAGTCGTAGTTCCAGATTTCGCCTACCCTCGAAATAGAGACGCTTTTAGTCTGGCGTTATATTGTCGTAGCGAATCTAACTAAACTCTTGCCATGCAACCTGTTCCGAAAACAAAGCTTACCCCAGAACTGACCCCCATCACTGAGAAAATCATTCTGGATGTTGGGGGGATGAAGTGTGCTGGGTGTGTGAAGGCAGTAGAAAAACAGCTAAATCAACAGCCTGGGGTCAAGAGTGTCTGTGTGAACCTAGCAACAGAGGTAGCAGTTGTCGAGTCAGAAGTTGGTGCGGTAGACCCAGATGCACTTGCAAGGCGATTGACAGAAAATGGTTTCCCCACTCAACCCCGAATAGCTAGCGGTGTCTCAGGCGAGAAATCTGCTTTAGAAGCACCCGCAGAACGACAGCGCCGAGAAATACGGTCTTCAATGCAGCAGTTGGTAATTGCTGGGGTGCTGCTAGTACTGTCGGGAATTGGGCATTTTGGTAATATTGGCGGCTCATTATTGCCATTTTTCAATAACATTTGGTTCCATTGCGGACTAGCAACAGTAGCCATAATTTTTCCCGGTCGCTCCATTTTAGTAGATGGTTGGTTTGGTTGGTGGCGGGGTACGCCTAACATGAACACCCTCATCGGATTGGGAACCCTGACAGCCTATATTGCGAGTTTGGTGGCCTTACTGTTTCCCCAAATGGGTTGGGAATGTTTCTTTGACGAACCAGTGATGATGTTAGGCTTTATTCTCCTGGGACGGACATTAGAACAACAAGCCAGAGGTCGCGCCGCCGCTGCATTTAGGCAATTGTTAGCTCTGCAGCCACAGTTAGCGCGATTAATTGCTGACCCAGATAACAGTAGTCAAAGTATAGAGATTCCCGCCGAACAGGTGCGTGTTGGTGAATGGTTACAAGTTTTGCCAGGAGATAAAATCCCCGTTGATGGTGAGATTCGCGTTGGACAAACTACGGTGGATGAGTCGATGGTGACTGGGGAAGCAGTACCAGTGATTAAGCAACCGGGGGACATAGTCACCGCCGGAACTATCAACCAGTCGGGAGCGATCGCTATCCAAGCAACCCGTACTGGATCTGATACAACTTTAGCTCAAATTGTCGCCCTCGTAGAAGCTGCCCAAACTCGTAGAGCACCTGTCCAGAAATTAGCAGATACAGTCGCTGGTTACTTTACCTACGGTGTGTTGACATCAGCTTTATTGACATTTATCTTTTGGTACTTTTTCGGTACACATATTTGGACGGATGTCAATGTTTCTGGTGGCATGGAAATGATGAGTCATGCCGCCCATAGCACTCAGCATTCTCCACAAGCATTCAGCACTTCCGCATTATTGCTCAGTTTAAAGCTAGCGATCGCCGTGATGGTAGTCGCTTGTCCCTGTGCTTTAGGGCTAGCCACACCCACAGCCATTCTCGTAGGCACTGGCATGGGTGCAGAACGGGGTCTATTAATCAAAGGCGGTGACGTTCTGGAACGAGTCCACCAGCTTGATACCGTCGTCTTTGATAAAACTGGCACTCTCACCACAGGGAATCCTACGGTTACGGATTGTTTGGTAATTGGAGGAGATGAGGGCAGGGGGCAGGGGGTAGGGGGCAGGGGGCAGGGAGCAGGGAGCAAGGGGCAGGGGGTAGGGGGTAGGGAGAGTCATGACCAATCCCCAATCCCCAATCCCCAATCCCTAATCCAACTAGCCGCAGCCGTAGAAAGCGGTACTTATCATCCTCTCGCCAAGGCGATTCAACAGGAAGTACAACGGCAACAGCTATCCATTCCAGAGGCTGTAAACTTTTACACAGAACCAGGATTAGGTGTATCTGCTGTCGTCGAAGGTACTGGCGTGCTGCTAGGCAACTGGGACTGGTTGAGTTGGCACGGCATTGCTATTAGTGACACTGCACAACAGATGGCACAGAAATTAGCAACAGATGGTAAAACCGTGGTTGGCGTGGCAGTTGGTGGCAGTTTAGCTGGACTGATTGCCGTATCTGATACCCTCAGACCAGATGCTCAAGCTACGGTTAACAAATTGCGCCAGATGGGTATGCGGGTGATGTTGTTAAGTGGCGATCGCCCAGAAGCAGCCAGTGCTGTAGCTAAACAACTGGGACTAGATAGCACTGATGTGATCGCAGGTGTTCCCCCCAGCAAAAAAGCCGCCGCCATCCAAGAACTACAAGCAAAATCTGCATCTGTCGTCGCAATGGTGGGTGATGGGATTAATGATGCCCCGGCTTTATCTCAAGCAGATGTCGGAATTGCTTTATACTGTGGAAGTGATGTAGCAATGGAGACAGCCTCAATTGTGTTGATGCGCGATCGCTTAAGTGACGTTGTCGAATCAATTCACCTCAGTCGCGCCACCTTCAATAAAATCCGGCAGAATTTGTTCTGGGCTTTTGCATATAATACAATTGGTATCCCTTTAGCGGCTGGTATTTTGTTACCCAATTTGGGCTTTGTTCTTAGCCCATCTAGTGCCGCTGCATTAATGGCTTTTAGCTCAGTTAGTGTTGTCAGCAACTCAGTCTTATTAAGGCGATTAGCTCATCGACCGTGAGCTTCCTTAAACGGAAGTAATTTGAAGAGGGAACGGGGAACAGAGAGTTTCAAATGGGGATTTAGACACCAGATGAAACAGTCCGCTTGTATAAGCGGGGGTCTCTCAAACGAGAGCAAGGGAATAAGAAACACTTTTCCCTATTCCCTGTCACCTTCTGCGATGACAAACTCAATCTTAGTTTTGCCGATCTCAGACCCAACTAAGTACCCAGTCCAGTGTGACAAATCTCACAAAACCTCTGAGGACTCCTCCAAGAGCTAAAGTAGCTACAGGAGTAGAGCATGACTGTTCTACTCTTGCCAGGAAATATGCAATTTTAATACTTAACATTAAACTCACTACCACAGACTTTAGTGCGCGAGAATGCCAGGAAACGATACTAAACAAATCTTGATCAATCACAGTTCAACCGATTGTAGCCACAATGCATCAATGGCAACAGACACCAATGAAAGCCATCTACTGATTATCGAAGACGATCAAGGTCGTAAAGAATTTCCTTTAGAAGATCCCGTCTATTCTATTGGTAGAGACCGAGAGTGTAACATCCGTTTGATGTCACAGTTTGTCTCCCGCCGCCATGCCACATTAGTGAGATTGCCACGAGAGCATAATAGTCATAGCTACTATTATCGGATTGTTGATGGCGATGCCAAAGGCAAACCTAGCTCCAATGGTCTAATGGTTAACGGGCGCAAAATGCCAGCCCATGATTTGAGAAATGAAGACGAGATAGTTTTTGGACCTCAAGTACGTGCCATTTATTATCTACTGAGAAATACTGAACGACCAGGGCAAACTGATAATAGCGAATATGATATTACACTAATAAACCCTGGCATGACTGAGGATCTAGAGGATTAACATAACACAGAAGTCCCCACACTCAATGTCCTCATCGCTAGGGATAGGGAATGGGGTGTGTTGAAATCAGTAGGGGTGGGGTTTCCCCACCCTTTTTCTTTGAAGCAAGTTACGGGCTACTGGCAGCGTTTCAGTCATCAGAAGAAGGCTGTCCGGCAGCAGTCAGTTACGGCAGGGGACCCTTTAGCAGTTCCTCCTGGGGAGGAGAAACGCTATACAGGACTGCCGATGCTCCTACGTCGCTAAAATCGAGGTGCTGGCTTCTCTAGATTAGGGAACAAAAAAAATGCAATCAATCTTAATGCGCTACAGCACAGCATATGCCCTAACTACAAGTGGCAATACTTATCCCGCAAGACTTTCAATTAAATTCCAACGCCGACTCTGCTCAATCGACTGCTTCACGAATTCAAACATTTGCCGACAATGATTATCAAGCTGGAGTGGCAATTCTTCGTTTTTCACCACGATACTTAAACGGGTTTCTGCCTCAGTGGCGGTTGATTTATCAATCAATACTTCCACAGTGACTAACTTGGAGAAGGCAATATTACCAGGTACTTCACGAGCCATGATGTAATCGGCTGTGTAGTATTGCACATCCAACTCACAGTCTTGTAATAGCTCTATCAGTAACCCCTGGAGATGGTCAATAGGAACAGAAACAATAAATGAACATGTATAGCGAGCCATAATAGCCCCACGCCTTGTAACAATCCGTCCATCCTATAATACCGAAGGCTCTAAACGGCAAGTCACTTATAGATTCATTAAAAAATTCATGGGGCATGGGCATGGGACAATAATCCTTGACTCTTGACCGTGCCGATTTTAGATTTTTTTGGTTCATGCCTCAACGCCACTTACTTTATGCCGACGGCAGTTCCTCTTTGGGGAAACCACCAAGACCGGACTGCCTTGGAAACCCGTCCACCTTAGTGGCTCCCCCTTGGGGGTGAAACAAATCCAAAATCCAAAATTCGTTGACTCTTGACAAAATTAAAACAAAGGTTTGGCAAAGGTGCAAATGAAAATAGCAGTTACTGGAGCGACAGGATTTGTCGGTAGTCGTTTAGTAGCACGACTCCACAAGGAAGGTCATAGAGTATTGGTGCTAACCCGAAACATTAACTCGGCGCAAAAAGTTTTTCCCGCAGAAGCTTTCCCAAATGTAGAAATTGTTGCCTATACGCCAACTGTATCTGATTCTTGGCAAAGTGCGATCGCTCTTTGTGATGGCGTAGTTAATTTAGCAGGAGAACCTATCGCTGAGGAACGTTGGACACCAGCACACAAAGAGGAAATACTCAATAGCCGTAAGCTAAGTACACAAAAATTGGTTGAAGCCATAGCCAATGCCAACCCTAAGCCTAGTGTATTAATCAACGCTTCGGCTATTGGCTATTACGGTACTAGTGAAACTGCAACCTTTGACGAAACCAGCTCTGCTGGAAATGATTTTCTGTCCCAAGTTTGCCAAGTTTGGGAAGCTGAAGCGACAAAGGTAAAAGATGCTGGTGTCAGATTGGTAATTCTGCGTTTGGGCATTATCCTGGGCATGGGTGGAGCTTTGAGTAAAATGATTACTCCTTTTAAACTCTTTGCCGGAGGCCCCATTGGCAGTGGTCGCCAATGGTTTTCTTGGATTCACCTAGATGACCTAGTTGACCTGATTTTACAAGCATTAACCAAGCCGGAAATAGAAGGTGTATATAATGCCACCGCCCCTAATCCCGTCCGCATGGCAGATTTGTCCCAAACAATGGGGCAAGTTATGAATCGTCCTTCTTGGTTGCCTGTCCCCGCTTTTGCCCTTGAAGCCCTGTTAGGAGATGGGGCAAAAGTAGTGTTAGAAGGTCAAAAAGTAATCCCCAAACGCGTTTTGGAGTCAGGCTTTGAGTACCAATATCCTCAGTTGCAATTGGCACTCGAGCAGATTTTGAAATAGGCAGGGGGCAGGGGGCAGGGAGATGACAATAATTCTTTCCTATTGCCTATTGCCTATTGCCTATTCCCCATTTTCTCAAATTTCCGCGAAATCCAACTGATTAGACCGCTGAGAAGGGCACCTCCCATAAGGATACCAATGGCTGGGTTAAACAAGGGTATCCACAGTTGATGCCATAAGTCAAGACCCAAATTGACTCCAGAGGCATCGCCAAGGGCAGCGATCGCTAACCACCCAAAGCCAAATAAAACTAGAAACACATCGGCGACTAAAACGAAGTTTAGCCAGCTTAATAACTTATCTTTCATATAGAGATTAGGAAATGGGGAATGGGGAATAGGCAATAGGGATTAGTACAGCAGAGCGTAAATCAACCACCCATGACAAAGCACTTAAAGGCTTACTGTACAATTTTTTTCACTTCCTACTTCATACTTCAGCCTTGTTGTACTAGCCCCTACTCTTCAAACAACCAGCCTTTAATTTTTGCCAAACTGTGCCAATCTGCTTTTCTGTTTAAACCATCTTCGATACTTTTGAGGATTTCATCCCGCCATTCGGGATTTACAAAAATTAACTGTTGGGCAAAATCAACATGTTCCCGTAAACCTTTTTGACCGGTTTCTAGCATGGCGACGGCAAGATTTACCCTAGCTTGTGGGTCTTGAGGATTTAACTTCACTGCCTTCTGTGCGGCTTTATAAGCTAAGTTAGGTTTGCTATCGAGGAGATACAACCAAGCTAAACAAGTCCAAGCAGGACTACTTTTAGGAGCGCGATCGCACACTTCTTTAAATACAGGAATTAAATCAGCTGCAGCCTCTCCAGCTTTATAGCGTTCTAAACCTGTGTCAAACAGGGATTCAACTGTATTAGTCATTAGTGATTAGTCATTGGTCATTGGTAATTGGTCATTCGTCCTTGGTCATTAGACAAAGGACAACTGACAAATGACAATATTACACCCCAAATGACTTACCGCAACCACAGGTTTGGCTAGCATTGGGATTGGTGAATTGAAAGCCACCGCCAATCATGGCATCGCTATAATCGAGCATTAAACCATAGAGGTACAACAAACTCTTGCGATCGCTCACAATTTTAAACCCGTCGTAGTCAAAAACTTCATCCTGAGGGGTGATCTTGCTAGTGTCTTCAAAGTCCATCATGTAAGACATCCCAGAACAGCCACCTTGTCGCACTCCTACCCGTAAGCAGAGGTCTTGGCCTTGCCTGTTCTGGAGGGATTTTACTTGGTGTAATGCAGCTTCGCTCAACAGAATCCCGCGTTGTTGAGGCTGAGTTGCTTGTGTCATCTGTTTTTTTTAACTCCTTAAGTGTCTAACAAGTACCCTGTATAGGCTGATTACTGCCTCTGGGTTGCCCTTGGTGTTTTTGTATTCATTCTAGCGACATTGATGTCCTTAATTGCCAAATTGTAAAGACTCTGTCAAAAGCAGCTACAGGTTTTTATTCTAGAATTGAGAGACTCGTTATATTTAGAAATTCGGGATTTTTGGAGATCCACCTCAAGACAGAGTCGCAGCCACTCTTCAGGTGCAACCAGGAAAATTCTATTTGAGGCTAGCCATTCCTCAAAGTTTACGAACATAGTGCTTTTTTTTGATTAATTTATTCTATGACCAGTTTTAATCGCTCTACCAGTCGTCGGTTGAAGAAATTAACTCAGATTCCTTCTGTATGGGAGGGCGATCGCCGTCCGTTGTCATCATCGCCAACCCGATCCGAGGACTCAGAGGACAAGGGCGATTGTATTCTTTGGGTGGATGGCTCCCAAGGTGTGGTTCGAGGTATGGACGTAGTCGGCTCGGAAACAGGGCCGGAGGCAGTAGTTCGCACTTTAATGCGAGCAATGGAGCATCCCCATAGTCCCGCTAAACCCGCTAGGCCCCAAAGAATTGTCGTGCGAGACCGCGAGATCCAATTTTACCTGCGCGGGGTTCTCCAAGACTTGGATATTGCCATTGACTACGTACCAGAATTACCTTTAATTGATGAACTGTTTCGCTCTTTTACAGAAATCCTTGACAGCCAAATCCCCGACTTACCCCCACAATATGCACAAAGCCTGCGAGATAAAGCATTTGCCATTTGGCAAGCAGCACCTTGGGAATTTTTAGAAGAACAACAAATCTTATCCATAGAAATTAATAAGTGGGATATTGGTACACTCTACGCCTCGGTGATGGGAATGCTGGGGATGGAATATGGAATTCTGTTATATCGTTCCGAAGATTCCCTCAAGCAGTTTCGCGATGCAGTTTTAAGAAATGAGGAATCACCAGGAAATTTAGAAGAAGCTTTCCTCAAACAAGATTGCTTGTTTCTGACCTTTGAAAATGCTGACGAAACCGACGAAGATGATGAAGATGAGGGTGATTTAGCGGATCTCCCACTAGGGGAAATTGACCCCACCTTTGGGAATATCCACCCCCTAGAAGGACTGCGGTCTGTTTTATATGATGAAGAAGCCCTAATAGTGTTTGTAGCTCTAGAAAGTCTGAGCCGCTTTATCCGCGATCATCGTCGCCAACTTTATGGAGATTCCTTCCCCAGTCTCAGCCGCCGCTATCGCATTTCACTTCCTCAATCTGATGAAGCCACTAAATCCGCGTCTGTGACTGTATCTACAATGCCAGAGTTGGCAGATGAATTAGAGGAAATGGCAGGCGTTGGTGACCAAGATGAGATAATTGGCGCATCTTCCCCAATGTTCCGTTCCTTGCGAGATGATTTGATCCCAGAAGACTCTTTCCTCAGTCTGGGAGTAGTCCCTTGGGAGATGCTGGAGTATCTCCGAGAGGGAGTCACATATCATCAACTTGGAGATATTGGACAAGTGGGTGACGGATTGCCTGTAATCTTAATTCAAACTTCCCGTCCCAAGGCTAAGACTGTCATAGAAAACCTGGAAGCAGCTGGTGGGCTAAAAGCAATTTGCTTTAATCCCGGTGCTGATCCCTTTGATGGTAATGACTATGATTTAGGTTTATTACAAACTCAAAATGGTGAATTGTTCTTATTCGGTGAGTTCTTAGATGATGACCCCGTTCATGTAGAAGCTCGCAAGAAATGGAATCACCGATGTAAAAATACTAGGGGCTATTGTGGTTTGATTATTGCCAAAGGACTGACAGGATCAGCCAGAGGAAATCCCCAACTGCGCGATATGATGGCTCTTTTTGAGGCGCGATCGCTCTCACCAAAAGATTTAGGTATTGGTACTCTCCAACTCATTCCGCAGCTTTAATTTGTATACAGCAGATTTCCGGTTACTGAACTACACAGCGGAAGTCTCAGAGCTAGTGCCGCAAGGCGGAAGTCAAAAGTCAAAAGTCAAAAGTCAAAAGTAATATGGAGTAAGCTTTTTAGCGATTGAGAATGGTCTGCTTATTTCCGCCGCACTGTACTAGGTAAGCTAAAACGCTGATTCATTGCACAATCAATCTGACGGTTGAAAGTCAACAGTTAACGCCCTACACGATGAAATATGCAACTTAAATGCTGCAGTCCCTTTGTGATGTTTATCTCTAGCTGGTAAGTGTATCTGCTCACTGCGATCGCTTTCTTAGTTTATCAAAATTTCATGAAGTATATATATTTTGATTTTTTCCAGCACTTATCTCACCTATTTCCGAGGGGAAAATATAGCAAAAGCCCCAGGAAATATCTCTGCAAAGTTTGAGCTAGATAAACTTCAGCTAAAGTATGCTGATATCTTATATTTTTTTGGTAATTTTTTGCCTTCAGTATTTAATTATTTGGTAATCCTATTTATCAATATTTTAGAATCATCAGGTTTTCTTTGTATTTTTTTTATAAAAACCTGAGAATGATCTTACCTAGTCTTAGAATAAAGATTACTTAAAGTTTACTAATTATGGCTATAATGAATGAACTCTAAAAATATTGAGGTGTACAATGATTTTTATACTGCAACACATAAATAGATGATGATTAGATGAAATAAGGTTTTTAGCCATATTTTGTAGTCAACCTGAGAGCTTAAAATCTAGATTAAAAAAATGTTTGGTGTGAGAATCTACTACAAAATCTATCCAGAAGCTTCTAGTTTACGAATAAGTTAAATAAAGCCCATACCTTAGCTTTTACTGAATTTATTGTCCTCAAAAGGCTAAAAAATAATCCTCAAAATAATAGAAGCTCTGAGGTATGTTAGTGCAAAAACGTGAAACAACACTGAACTATCCCTAGCGATTAAATTTCAGCACCGAGACACCAATCGCATAGTAATTAATTGGAGGGATATAGCAGGTGATACTTTTGAGATAGTTCACAAAGCTAGGGATAAAACCAAATAAACGCAGTAAAAGAGTATATGCAGAAAACAGCACATCAGCCATAACCCTAATTTAGCGGCTTTGTAAGTATACTGTTTCGTGAGATTTCCCTGATGCTTACAGAAACAGGTTTACCTCTAGGGCGATCGCTACTTTAAAATAGATTAATCATCGTCTAGATAGGCCACGGTAAAATATCTACAAGGTGGTATTTAAAAATTCTGATAGTCTATAGCTTAATTGTGAGTCGCCATAGCATCTCTCCTCCCCACAGGTTCGTGTTGAAAAGGGGCTAGCCATCAGCGTAAATACTTTTGATAAAGAAAATTCAGTAAATCTTGATTTAGTCAACCAGAGAGACTCAAATTCGTTTATAAGGTTTAATTTTCAGGCTTGACTCAAACTCCAGCAGAGGTAAATTTCGCTAACAATGAGTGTGCGCTATTTTTCCTGTCACAATAGTCACAAATAAATCCTGGTTTTTATATTTTATTGGAAGATGGAGAAACTTTGAGAAAATGAAAATTTTACGGCTAATGGCATTGCTTGTTTCCTGACACAAACTCTGAGAATCTTATTTTTTTACCTTTTAAGTTTCGATGTCTTTAATGATGTTAATATACAGCAACTAACATGGTAATGACAAATAAAAAGTGGGCCGTTAAACGTATAACAGTCAATCTTGCGGTACAAGAAGCGGAAAAATTGGAACAATATTGTCTAAGGACAGGTAGACCTGCAACTGATGTAATTCGAGAACTTATTAGAGGGCTATCCGTCGCCGAGGATACTAAAGAAGCAAGTAAGTAACTGGTAATTTTACGGGGTTGCAGACAATCGCTTTGCTATCCTAAAAATGCCTAGAATACTTGTTTATCAGTCTTCAATACAGATAATTTCTGCCATGATTACAGATAAAACATTCTGTTTGTTTAGGTAACAAAAAAAGCTTGAGCAGACACCAGAGGGTATGACACTGGAGTACTCCAATATACTGCTGGAATAAATATGAGTAGCAAATTCCGCCACCAACCCAGTTACAATCTGTAAAGAAACTGAAAAGGAACGACGGAATGCGAGTTGCAATCGTAGGTGCGGGACTGGCGGGGCTAGCAACTGCCGTAGATTTAGCTGATGCTGGCTGTGAAGTCCAGATTTTTGAGTCTCGCCCGTTTGTTGGTGGTAAGGTCAGTAGTTGGGTGGATGGTGATGGCAACCACGTGGAAATGGGGTTGCATGTATTTTTTGGGTGCTACTACCAACTGTTTGACTTGATGAAGAAAGTGGGGGCGTTAGAAAATTTACGCCTCAAAGAACATAAGCACACCTTTATCAATAAAGGTGGACGTACTGGTGCGCTAGATTTTCGCTTCTTCACAGGCGCACCTTTGAATGGATTAAAAGCATTTTTCACAACTTCCCAACTTTCGTTGCTGGATAAATTGCAAAATGCGATCGCCTTAGGAACAAGTCCCATAGTTCGCGGCTTGGTGGATTTCGACGGCGCAATGCAAAACATCCGCAACCTAGATAAGATTAGTTTTGCTGACTGGTTTCGCCGTCATGGAGGTAGTGAAGGTAGCATCAAACGCATGTGGAACCCCATTGCTTACGCTTTGGGATTTATTGATTGCGAAAATATTTCTGCCCGTTGCATGTTGACAATATTCCAGTTTTTTGCAGTCAGAACCGAAGCCTCAATATTACGGATGTTGGAGGGTTCCCCCCATGAGTACCTGCACAAGCCAATTCTGGAATATTTAGAAGCCAGAGGTACGCAAATTCATACTCGCCGCCAAGTGCGGGAAATTCAGTTTACTGACTCAGGCGAACAAACCCATGTTACTGGCATAGTTGTTGCCCAAGGCGATGCAGTAGAAACCATCACTGCAGATGCTTATGTCTTCGCCTGTGATGTCCCCGGAATTCAACGTATATTACCCCAGGAATGGCGGAAATGGTCAGAATTTGACAACATCTATAAACTAGATGCAGTACCAGTGGCCACAGTGCAGCTGAGATTCGATGGTTGGGTGACGGAATTGCAGGATGGGGAACAAAGGAAACAGCTAAATCATGCAGCGGGCATAGATAATTTGCTCTATACTGCCGATGCAGACTTTTCTTGTTTTGCTGATTTAGCTTTGACTAGTCCGGCTGATTATTATCGCCAAGGACAGGGATCATTGTTGCAACTAGTTCTGACACCGGGAGATCCGTTTATTAAACAAAGTAATGAGGCGATCGCCCAACACGTCCTCAAACAAGTCTATGAACTGTTCCCTTCATCACGGGAATTAAAAATGACTTGGTATAGTGTGGTGAAACTGGCTCAGTCTCTCTACCGGGAAGGGCCAGGGATGGATGTCTACCGTCCCGACCAAAAAACGCCAGTGTCTAACTTCTTTCTCGCAGGTAGTTATACACAGCAAGATTACATCGACAGCATGGAGGGTGCGACAATTTCGGGACGGCGTGCAGCAAAAGTGATTTTGTCAAGTGCCAAGAAATAAAGAATTGCAAAGGACACAGAGGTAAAAAAAGAGCATGGCAGACTGGTTAGAGCATACCGTGCAGGTAGAGGTAGAAGCTCCTATAGAATTAGTTTGGAGCCTCTGGTCTGATTTAGAGCAAATGCCCCGTTGGATGAAGTGGATTGATTCGGTGAAAATCTCGCCAGATAATCCGGAGATATCAATTTGGAAGCTGAGTACTGGCAATCTAGAATTTACCTGGAAATCCCGTATTTTGAAACTTATTACCAATCAAATCATCCAATGGGAATCGATTGATGGTTTGCCCAATCAGGGAGCAATTCGCTTCTACGATCGCCACGGTAGCACTATTGTCAAAATGACTGTATCCTATGCCATCCCTGGTATTATCGGTAAAATCATGGACAATTTGTTTTTGGGAAAGGTCGTGGAATCTACCCTCCAGGCTAATTTAGAGCGATTTCGAGAATACGCCCTGGATCTTAAATCAAATTCATCTCAACCGTAAATCAAGACCATTCCCGCAGGTTTTTATGTACCCGTGATAAATACCACATATAGTCATCAATTTTGTATTGGTCAGCAGCTTTCACTATATATTCCTGAGCCAAATCAAAATTATTCTCGGCTTCGTAATATAAACCTAGATAAAGATGACTATAGAACTTACCTTTTTCCCCATCTGATTGACCAGCAATTAAAACATCATCTGGGGTGCAATTTCCTGCATATAAATCATAAACAAACTGCATAATTTGCCGGGGGTCATTTTTCACAGTTAATAGAGAATTACGCGCCTCTGCTACACCTGCCAAACGCGCCATGCAGAGATATCGCCACACTGTTTCTTCTACATCTTGAGCGTTCACTGTTAAATCTATTTCAAACTGTTGCACGCCCTCAGAAAACCTTGCTGCATAATAATAGGATAGCCCGCGTTGCCATAGGTAGGGTTTAACACGAGGATCTAGCTTTTCGGCTGTATCAAAATCTTGAATTGACTCATCAATTTTGGCAAGCTGAAAATAGATCATACCCCGACGAATGTAAGCATTGGGGTTTTGTGGCTGGCTACAGATGGTGTGATTCCAGTGCTGGAGTTGATTTTCTAGGGAGTTGGCAAAAAACATGATTAGGACTTACGCATGTGTCACAGTCAAAGAATGGTGCGTGACGCTATAAGTCTTGAGTCTACCTACAGAGTTTTGTCGCAGCGTCACACACCCTACAAATATCATGTGCCGGTTGCGTAAGTCCTGATAATTTCTCGGTGCTAGGCATTAACTTGCACAATTAGATTTGGGATACTAAATTCTTAGTGTTGTATTTTCGCTAACCTATGAATAATGCGATCGCATTTCCTTGGCACCAACAAGCCATCATTCTTCACAGCCAACGCCTACTGCAGAGTTTTCAGCATTGGATGGGACGTTCTTTGTTAGATGTGAGTGGTTCACCAGAGGAAGTAGCACAGACACTATTTGCAGCACCTTTTGTCTTGGTTTCTCACGGTATAGAAGCAGATCCTACTCAGATATTTTCATTTGCAGAAAAAGATATAATAGGTATTGATAACTAGCAGAAACAATAATTAATTGGTAATTAAGCCTGAATAAATTTAGAGACTTCAAGACAAATATTATGGCAACAGTATCAATCAAAGATGAATATATAGAAGTTTTAGCTGCTTTAGGAGATTTACAAGAAGCAATGGATTTGGCTTTGAAACAATATACTCTCGACAAAATCGCCGCAAAGATAAGTGAACTTCGTCAAAGAGATACCAAGTATGAGAAAAAATATCAGCTAGATTATTCTACCTTTTCCCAGAGAGTGTCTGAGGATGAAGCATTTATCAAACACATAGAAAACTCTGTAGATAAAGTATGGGAGATTGACCTAGCTGATTGGTAATTCTGCCATAAAGGAGTTGAAGATTGGATACAGAAATTACAGACTATTTTATAGCATTTCTCAACAAGCGTGAGATACATCGGTAAGGGCATGGCAGTGCCATGCCCCTACACAGCGTGATATATTTTTGTACTTCATTTGAATGGGAAGCGCTATATGTATCAAGATTTTTGCAAATTGGTACGACTTAATAGCTTCAGAATGACATTCAATTGTACGAATTACTTGCCATGTGGGGAATGTGGGATAAAAATACCTACCCCGCTAGCGGAGTAGGGTGTTGAATCTGAGGGTTTTCAGCCCAAAATGCATCATCCAAAATAATAGTCGTAGTTAACGTTCTCATCAGGGCACGGCAGTGCCGATGCCCCTACGTTAAACACAAAAATTGCATGATCATTTTTAGCTAATTTCGTACAAAGTCAACAGCCTAGGTTGCGAGTAGTGAGAGACTAGCTACTTAGTTACTGGTTCATTTAACAGCAACTCCGGTGGTGATGCTGGTTCTTCTTCCTCTGGTAAACCGTAAATGGATCTGTATAGTTTCACGTATTGCTTTGCAGATTGATACCAACTGAAATCCTGGCTCATACCACGTTTTTGTAATTCCTGCCATTGGGGTTTGAAACGGAAGCCCTCCCAAGCGCGGATCATACAAGTGAATAAATCCAGTGGTTCATAGCGATCAAAGCAATAGCCTGTACCGGCTGCGTTGACGGGGTCGAAGTGTGATACAGTGTCAACTAATCCACCTGTACGACGCACTATAGGTACAGAACCATAACGCAAAGACATCATTTGGCTGATACCGCAGGGTTCAAAACGGCTAGGCATTAAGAAAGCATCAGTCCCAGCGTAGATTCGGCGGGATAGGGCATCATTATATAGCAGGTAAGTTGCCATGCGTCCAGGATAACGGGATGCTAACTGCCACATTTGGGTTTCGTAGTAGCGATCGCCTGTTCCCAACAACACGAACTGAGCATCAGTATAAGCCAAGAAGCGATCCAGAATTTGGATGACTAAGTCCAATCCCTTCTGTTCGACTAACCGCGTCACCATGCCAACTAAAAAGGCATTGCTGTTTACTTCTAACCCCACTTCTTCTTGCAGGGCAATTTTGTTCGCCTTCCGCTTATCTAGAGTGTCGATAGTGAAGTTTTGCGTGATGTATTTGTCATTTTCTGGATTATAAACTTCGGTATCGATGCCGTTGATAATCCCAGATAGCTTACCGCTAATAAAAGACAGTAAACCTTCTAGTGTTTCACCATAAGTAGGTGTTTTGATTTGCTCGGCATAGGTTGGGGAAACTGTATTTACCTTATCTGCATATTGCACCGCTGCCGCCATAGTGTTGTGTCCTTGCATATACCAAGGACACCAGGTAATTTTCTCCAAATACCAACGCCACGGCCCTTGATAAGCTAGGTTATGAATGGTAAACACACTGGTGATATCAGGGTCTTGGTTCATCCACACGGGCAGCATTCCTGTGTGCCAATCGTGACAGTGAACAATTTCTGGTTTCCAGTAATTCCAGCAAAATTCTGCTGCACCATTGGAAAACAAAGTGAACCGCCAATCTTCATCGTCTCCAGAATAAATGCGCCTGGGTAGAAAGGCAGGATGTCCAAACAAGTACAAGGGAACATCTGTACCAGGTAAAACACTTTCGTAGACAGCAAAGTCCTGGAACATGGCGTATCCATTCCAGATGGGTTCTTTGGGAATTTCCATTTTGTCTGGCAGGAAGCCATAATAAGGCAAGAATATTCGCACATCATGCCCCATTTTTCTCAAGATTTTGGGCAATGCGCCTACAACGTCACCCATCCCACCAACTTTTGCAACGGGAGCTGCCTCTGCTGCCACAAATAGAATCCGCATGGTAATTTTTGTTTCCCCGATCCGCGAATACAGTTATCAGTTATCAGTTATCAGTTATCAGTTATCAGTTTTTCACTATGCGCTGATTACTGCTCACTGATTACTTATCTAATCACATCTGGCTACCAAAACATTTATCAGTTATCAGTTATCAGTTTTTCACTATGCGCTGATTACTGCTCACTGATTGCTTATCTAATCACATCAAATTATTGTAGCGCGGGCAAGATGACCGCGCCCCATATACTAAATGCGTAACAGCTTACAACAATTGTGGAGATGCGTTGGTAGTATAACTGTTCACTGTTCACTGATAACTGTTCACTGATTTTAAGCACCCCGTTGGATTTCGGTAAAGATTTCTGCCAAAATTTCCTGCGCTCCCTGTTGGCGTAAGATATTTGCTAGTTCTGTACCTACTTGTTCGGCGTTTTTGGCGGTTCCTGTGACGGTATCTTTGACCAGTTTTTGGCCATCTACGCTGGCAACTATACCTGTTAGTGTTAAATCATCGCCATTGATTTCTGTATTTACACCAATAGGTACTTGACAGCCGCCTTCGAGATCGCGTAGAAAAGCCCTTTCAGCTAAACAGCGATCGCGTGTGGGTGGATGTTCAATGGCTTTGAGTAAGGATATCAGTTCAGTATCATCTGCACGACATTCGATACCCAATGCGCCTTGACCGACGGCGTGGAGGGAGATTTCTTTGGGTAAAATTTGATGAATGCGATCGCTCATTCCCAATCTCTCTAACCCTGCTACTGCCAAAATTAAGGCATCATACTCGCCTGCATCCAGTTTCGCCATGCGTGTAATCAAGTTTCCCCGCACATCTTTAAAGTTAAAATGGGGGAATTTGTTACGTAGCTGTGCTAGCCGTCGCAGCGAAGATGTCCCAATAACCGCACCCTCTGGCAGGGTATCAATTTGTAGACCTTTGTGCTTTTCATGCAGCACTAGCGCATCAGCAGGGTTTTCCCGTTCTGTAATTGCCGCTAGTGTTAAACCTTCTGGTAAGTTAGTCGGTAGATCCTTCAGGGAATGAACCGCAAAGTCAATCTCCTGATTAATCATTCCCAATTCTAATTCTTTGGTAAATAGTCCTTTATCACCAATCTTAGCTAACGCTACATCCAGGATTTTGTCGCCTTGAGTAGACATGGTGTGGACTTCAAAAGTGATATCAGGAAAGCTTTTCTGGAGTTGCTCTTGCACCCAGTAGGTCTGAACTAGAGCAAGTTGGCTTTTGCGAGAACCAATGCGAATCGTGCGTGGGGGACTGGAAACAACTGAAGTCATAAAACGATAATGTCAAACCAGGCGATAAATTCACTCTCATCTAGACTACCGCAGTGGGTGCCGCACCGGATTGAATTTGCCTGATTTTGGTCAAGTTTCTTTTAGTTTTGGTTTACATTTATTTACATATTTTTATCTACGCCAGGAGTCAATCCTGTAATGTTAACGGACGGGTTGGATGTATTCCTTTAATTGTTTTGTGCGCTGGTTTGTCATAGTTTCTAAGCAACTAAAATAAATCGCCGGAGCAATAGATCCTCCTTCATATCCACTTCTTTCAAACTCGCAATTAGTATCCCGAAAATTAATCCAAGCCTGTTGTGCAGTAATTAATTTTTGTTGTCTAGGTTTTGGCAACTTTGGCAGTAGTTTTTGATAAAATTGGTTCAACTTTTTATCAGCATTCTGATAAGACAACTGAGCGCATTGATTGATTTCTGATTGAGTTTGAGCATTATTGCAGTTAACCCTTTGAGCTAAATACATCTCTGGCAGACTAGGCGGTGTATTTGCTATTGTCACAGTAGCAGTAGACATAGTGCCGAGGATTAACATACTGGCAAAAGTAAGTAATGATTTGTACATGAATATAAATCAAACTAAGTATAGGCAAACGATATCACAAAATCTATCTTGCGAGTCAAAGACAGTTAACCAAGCGTAAACAAGAAGTGGAAACTTTAGGCGATGTCTACGACAAGCCGCTCCGCGTCTACGCATAATCAATGATATCAGTAGTCATTATCCTCGCATCCCTTTACCCTCATCAATTTCTTCATCTCTCCTACTGCTTTTGAATGCAACTCGGTATCATATTTGTGGTGCAGTAGTGCGAACTATTTGCATCAGAATACCCAAGATTGATTCAATATTTTCAATGAAGTGTTCAAGCATTTCTACCGAAACTTGATTATCTTGGAGTTTCAAAAATTTCCAGATACTACCTGTTGTCACTGCACCATAAATACAAGGAATTGAATTATTGCGCTTCTGGTTAAATAATTGAGATGCGATCATTTCCGCAATACATTGAGGAATACCTGATTTAATATTGTCATTCTTCGCTTCCACTAATGTAAATATAGGTGCATTTAAAAACATCTGTTCTGGAGAATGGCTGAGGATAAAATCACAAACTCCATTTAAACCTTTTTCTTTATCAACAGTTAAATCTGTACCGGAGAATAAACTAATCTGACGATTATTCAATTTTCTGATTTCAACTAAAACAGGTATAACTATTAACTCTGAACGTGCTTTTTCTGTATCGATACCCAGCGCCAACGGAATATTTTCTTTGAGAGTTTCTTTGAGAAGTTCGCTTGGTTGTATTGTTTCAAATGGTGACACTACTGTTTCAACTTCTTTGATGACGATGTTGAACTTATCTCGTAGATCATTAATTGTAAATTCACTATACGACATAGCTATACTTTCACTGTATTGCTGATACTGTCTATATTATGGTCGATGCGATCGCTTTGTCAGCCTATAACGGTTCTCAATTGCATAGAATACAAAGCATTCGTAGGGGCACAGCATTGCTGTGCCCTATAGTGTATTGCATCCAAGCGAGAACCGCTATATGCGATGTCTACGACAAGCCGCTCCGCGTCTACGCATTGTCACCCGATACAATAGCATTATCAGTGGATGCGATCGCATTATCAGTCGGTACAATGGCTTTGTTAGTAGATGCGATCGCATTGTCACCCGATACAATGGCATTGTCAGTGGATGCGATGTCAACGCACTGCTTCACCGCTCCGCGTCTACGCATTGTTACCCTACAATAATCTGTAATTTATGTTGGCGTAGCCTCTCGTAGAAGCGATCGCACTTCTCTAATCCACCATAATTAATTTACGTCAAATCCTCTTCTGTTAGATCGGCGATTTTCATTAATGCTCTTAAAGTCCCGATTTTCAAGTCTTGATTTCGATGAACTGGAATAGAAAGTATTTTAGTAGAATCAGAATTTTGGTAAATATGATGACTACCTGTAATTCTCTGTAAAACCCAACCGCGCTATTCGACAATTTTACATAGGTTTTTACCAGAGATTGATTTCATACTGCAATCTCGACAACTTGAGCATTTGATTCCAGTTTGTGACTACTATTTGCAGCTTCTAACCAGCCTTCTATTGCATCTTTTAAATTAATTAATACCTCCTCCATTGTCTCACCTTCTGTAATACAACCGGGAAGCGCTGGAACTTCAGCCCAATAGCCACCTTCTTCTGCTGGATGAATAATTGCTTTTATTTTCATCGGCTTTGCTTTGATTTACTTATATTCAATTATCCGGTTTTTCGGAATCTCGGACAGAGAAAAAACTAAATCACGAGCCACTGTTAGCGATCGCATCCACTGACAATAACATTGTTAGTAGATGCGATCGCATTATCACCCGACACAATAGCTTTGTTAGTGGATGCGATCGCATTATCGCTCGATACAATAGCTTTGTTAGTGGATGCGATCGCATTGTCACCCGATACAATGGCTTTGTTAGTGGATGCGATCGCTTTGTCACCCGATGCGGCATAATTAACTACACAACGTCATTGCGAATGGAGCGGAGCGGAAGGAAGCAATCGCAAGGGCTGGGATTGCTTCGCTCCGCTCGCAATGACTGTAAATATATTTGTTTAAATACTTCACAGAATCTACAGAGGTGCATGAGGTAGCAGAAAAATTTATTAATTCACGCAAACTGCTATCAGCCCCCAGTGCCAGATATCGGATTTATGAAATACTGATGGTTACGTGGGAAAGGAGGCTGAAACAAATATTTAAAAAATTCTGAAAGCCTTAAATATTACACTTTACAAGTCGCAACGCGAGAAAAGAAGTTCAACAATCCCCACCCTTCAACCCCGAATTTTCCCATATAGGGGAACACCCCTCTCAATCCCTTTTTTATACGCTCATTGATTTCTGAGTAGCTGCTGAATGAATACCAATCCACTGCCTTGGCAAACCGAAGATAATTTTCTGTATCTTTGTCATTCCACTCATCTAGTTTTATACCCAGCCTATTTCCCGTGCTAATCCATATTTCCTTTTGCACACTAAAGCCGAAACGTTTGTCTGAATTATTCACCCAAAGCTGGTCTATTGTTTTTAAGTCCGAACAAGAAAAATTATTAATGTTGTTATAATCTAAATTCCCATAATCTTTAGCAATATTGACCATGAGTCCGTGTGTTTGTCTATCAGCTGCTTGCCAATTTTTAGCTTTCAAAGAATATTCAAGTTGAGCATATAAATGTTGGGTAAGAGATTTTTCTACCCGTTCTCTCAATTCTGCTGCTGGGGTGTTAGTTGACAGTAGCTTAAGTAAGCTTCGATGAACAGCTTCAATATCTTCGGCTGTAAGCAACGGATTATTTTTAGTAGGATCAGTTTCATTTGTATGGGTTTTTAAAATCTTAAATGCTGTTGTATAAGCTTTTATAGCTTCCTGATCTTCTTGCTTTTGCTCTAGTACACTACCTTGAGTTTTCAGGAAAAATACTTGAATTTGTAAACCATAACTAGAATTTAATTCATTCTTATCCGTTGTGGATAAATTTTTCTGACTTTCTCGAATTTCCTTTTTAGCATCACCCCATTTTTCTAATTGTTGATATGCTTGTGACTTAGCAGCAAATAATAGTGCTTGTTTTAATTGATGATTGTCAATATTAAATGATAATGCAGCTAATCTTAAAGCTTCGTCTGAATCTGATGAACTTTTATTGCGTAATTCTCCAGCTAGTTGGACAAGTTGACGAACATTTGCAACCTCTATTTTAGTTTCTTCATTTTTTGTATTTGTTTGATTCAGTTCAGCTTCTTTATCTTTAAGTTTTGCCAAAATTGCTGATTCTTTTTTCTGGGCTAGACTAAGCTGACTATTAGCTGTATTTAAATACTGTCTTGCTATTGCAGCATCTTGCTTAAACTTTGATGCACTTTTTTTAGAATTTTCTGCTTGTTGCTTTTCTTCTTTAGCAGTTTTATCTGCTTCTATTGCTTTTTGTTGTGCTAATTTTTCATTTTCTTTAGCTTTCCTTTCTTGTGATATTGCTTGTGCATAACTGTCTTTAGCCTTTCGTTCACTTTCTTGTACATCTTTAGTCTTCTGCTGGGCTTGTGTTAAATTTTTTTGAGCTTTATCAACCTGTTTATTTGCTACTTCAACTTGCTTTCTGGACAATATCCCCAAAGTGGCTGCTCCCAGAACTGCTACAACCAAAATCACAATTCCAACACTAATTCTTCGTTGAGCTTTCTTATTAGCTTGACTTAGTAATTCATTTCTTGACTCGGTTGCTTCTCTATCTTTTCTTTCTCTCTTCAAAACAGCTTCTTTTTCTTTAGCAGCAATCTCTTCTTGAATTTCTTGCTCTTTACTCGCTGCTAAAAACTGCCTATCTTGATAACTTAAACTCTTAGGCTTTGCCCATGCTTCAGCCTCTTCTAAAGCCTTCCCCCGCAATAATCGTGATGCATCGTTTCCTTGTGAAGCTACCCAAAAGCGGAAATTCTCTGAATATGGGCGCAGATTTTTTAATTGATTATCTATCCAATTTTGATTAAAAACTTCTTGATATATGGGATTATAAACTCTTAAATTGTTTTGCTGCCTAACAACCAATCCTGAAAGCTGTAACTCACTTTGCTCTAAAGTATCATCGGCTGTAATCTCAGATTGCTCATCCCTCAATCTAATTTGCTGATACAGTTCTAATAAATATCCAGCCCGTTGTTCATCGCGCAAAATTCTCGCTTGAATTGTGCGTAAATGCTCAGGCTCATCTTGAGATTCCCAATTTTCAATAATCCGAGATTTCACTACCTGCTTAACAGTCCGAGGATTGTCTGCAAAAGATTCTTCAATCATAAACTGACACAGTTTTTGCGTCAGAAATGGTTGTCCTCCTGTCCAAGATAAAATTTCCTTCATTACCACTTCAGGGTAAGGAAATTTCCCTTTTATCCCTTTTGCTAACGGCTCAACTTCATGCAATTGAAAACCAGTCAACGAGATAGCTTGACCAATATTAAAGGGAGTCCGTTGTTTATCCTCAATCAAATTGCTGGGTGATGCAACTCCCAACAAACAAAAGGTGAGGCGTAATAATTCAGGATTATCAACCCGCTTATTATAACAGGCACGAATCAAGGCAAAAAAATCATCTGTGGGAAATTTCAGGCTGAGTACACTATCAATTTCATCAATAAAAATAACGATATTTTCTTGAACTTCTGCAAGTAATATCTCTTCTAAAAACTTCCGAAATCTAGTTACCAGCGAATTTAATTTATTAGCTTCCCACCAATCACCAAAATCTACATCTAAATCAAAACTTTCAATTAAATTATCAATTAAATCTGCATACCATTGCTCTGGTGGGACATTTTGAATCCCGCCAGCCGAAAGGTCAATTGCTGCACATTGTACACCTTCTCCTCTGAGTCTTTGCATGGTTCGCACACGCAAGCTAGACTTTCCGCTTTGTCGAGAGTTTAATACATAACAAAACTTTCCCGCTTTTAGTCCTGCATACAAATCACCGTCAGCTTTGCGGGTGACGTAGGTGCTAGCATTTTCCGGTAGACTTCCAGAGAATTGATACTGGTCAAGCATAACTTCAAAAACCTTAAACTCTGTAGGTTGGGTTGAGGCTTTGCGAAACCCAACAAACCCGGCAAAATGTTGGGTTTCGTTCCTCAACCCAACCTACGAATATTCTACGATTATTCTAAACGCACTGTGAAATACTGACGATATAATTCATAACTGGGAATGCAATCATTACCTGAAAGTTTGACCAATCCTAAACTATGTAACTTGAATGCAATTTCAGTATCTAGCCTGACAGGTGCATTTGCTATTACTACTTTTTTATACCCTAACTCAAGCTGAGAATTATGTTGTAAATGCCATAACTGTTGTCGCAAATGGTCGCTAAAAATTCCCTGTTCTGTTGGCGCAAGCTGCAAAAGTTCTTCTATAGTAGCTTGGGGATTTTTGAGATAAGCAACTGCTTGCTGAATTAAATCAGGATGTCCTCCTACTAACCCCATCAACTCGCTTAAATCTTGTTGTCCCAATTTATCTGCTAATTCATACTGCTTGGCAAGCAACTCTACTTGTTGCAGGTTAAATTCAGGTAACTCAATTGCCAATCCCACATTAAATGGTGAGTGATTGATGTCTAAGGAAGGATACGCTTCTGTGGAATGAACTACCACTAATCGCAGTTTCTTCCAAATATTACCAATTTTGTCTCCTTGTTTAGCTGCTTCATACCATCCCCGCAGTAATAAACAGAATTGGGGGAAAATCTCTGGATATGCAAACAGTCGCTCAAAGTTATCTATAGCTAAAACTAAGGGAGTTTCAGTAACCGCTAATAAATATTTTTGAAAATATCGAGTACAGTTTTTATTCAGTCCAAAAACCTCTTGCCAATATTGATCTAATTGCGGTTCTAGTTCGAGGCTGTCTGAAATATTAACACATATCCATTGTAAAAATGTTTTGAGGTCAGTAAGAATATTAATATCAGCAAGTTTTAAATCTAGTTTTGCCGTTCGATAACCCTGCTCTCTAGCATGGTTGATTACTTTCTCCAACAGCAATGTTTTTCCCATCTTCTGCGGTGATCTAAGGCGAATTAGTGCCCCAGGTTGCAAAATCGCCTCACAACATTTCGCCTCAATTGGCGGTCTTTCTATATATATTGTCGTCGCCTCTGCTGAAGCATTTAATGATTTTGTATCTATTTTCGTCATTAATTGAGGTGTAAGGTTTTCTGCTATCCCAGCGACACGAATCAGGCTACAACCTAACTTATAAGCAAACTCATAACCTTTATCTGCGCCAAGTGCATCATA
Organism: Calothrix sp. PCC 7507; assembly: GCF_000316575.1. GTDB lineage: Bacteria > Cyanobacteriota > Cyanobacteriia > Cyanobacteriales > Nostocaceae > Fortiea. Next base: position 4,892,282 of record NC_019682.1, read on the forward strand.
AAAACCCACAGCAAATTCAATCGCTGCTTTATCACCAATTTCTTGACTCATGCCAACAACATAATTAATATGTTGAGATATTCCCAGAGCTTGGTATTCAGAGAAACAAGCATTGAGAACTACACACTCTATTTGGTCAGCAAATAATTGAAATAACCCAGCTAAAGCTACTGCATCAACTAACTTGACTTGACCCGATTCATCTTCAAATACTAAACCTTTTTCTCCAGTTCCATGTCCAGAAAAGTGAATGATGTGTGGTTCGTATTCCAGAATAGCTCTGTGTATATCCCTGTAGCGTACTGCCTCTGCTGTGCCTATGAAATATTGGTCACGATGCTTTGACCTTTTCAACCCCTCCTTAATTTCGCGCATCTCCTCACCCAGACGCAGCTGACTGCTACCTCTGGGATTTGCGGATAAAAGTAGAATTTTCCGAGTTTGATTTTGGTTACTCATCATGAGATTTCAAGCGGAGAAGTCCAAAAAGATGGCTAAACTGGCAGATATATACTTAAATACACCCTACGGGAAAAAGCGATGCCTCGCAAATGAGGGGAGGGAAAACAACCGTCATTGGTGTCAACTGAACGTGAAATCGGCGAATTCTATTCGCCAGGGCTTAAAGTGTTTATCAGTATGCTAAGAATAATTTGCTATTTTATTGATTGAAACTTAACTTTAATTACTATGAAACGTTCCGCCTGCCTGATTTTCAATCCAGTAGCGGGTCAGGGTGACCCAGAACAAGCACTAACACAGATTCGGGGAATATTAGAGCCAGAAATTGACCTGGATATTTACCTAACAACAGCAGAAATCGGCGCTGATCAACTAGCGTATGCAGCAGTAGAACGTGGAGTAGACGCAATTATCGCTTCCGGGGGTGATGGTACTCTCTCAGCTGCAGCGGCTGCGGTAGTGGGAACTAATATTCCTTTGGGTATCATTTCGCGGGGTACAGCCAACGCTTTTGCTAATGCTTTAAGAATCCCTGACACGATTGAGTCCGCATGTGAGACGATTTTGCAGGGAATAACTCGGAATGTGGACGTAGCTTATTGTAACGATCTGCCAATGGTACTGCTGGCAGGTATTGGCTTTGAGGCGGAAACAGTAGAACTAGCAGACCGAGAAGCGAAAAATCGCTTCGGGATGATGGCATATATCTTGGCAGGAATCCAGCAACTACGAAACTTCCAGAGCTTTGATGTAGAAATTGAAACTGAGGACAAGATAATTAGAACTAGTGCCTCAGCGGTGACAGTGGCCAATGCTGCACCCCCAACTTCTGTATTAGCTCAAGGGCCAGCAGGGATTATTTATGATGATGGATTATTAGATTTAACAATTGTCGCTCCAGCTAATACCACAGGAGCGATCGCAGCTGCATTCCACCTATTTCAAACAGCCTCAGCTGGTAGCGCCGTGGAAAGAGACGATATTGGCTATCTGCGAGCCAAACAATTTACAATCAGAACAGACCCACCCCAAAAAGTTGCCCTTGATGGAGAAATCGTCGGCACTACTCCGATTGAAGTTAAATGTGTGCCAGCAGGCTTAAAGATTTTTGTGCCATTAGTAGAAGAAATAGAGCCTACAGAGAAATTACAGGGACTTCCTAATTTGACGATTGAACTCAAGGAGTGAGGGACTGGGGACTGCACTTCGACTTCGCTCAGTGTTCAGGGATTGGGGGAAAGTGGGAATAATCCTTAACCTTGACCCTTGACTAGTAAAAGGAGTTATTTATATTGAAACTTGTTTCCGAATCGGCGATCGCCAACAAAATTCGCAAGATGCAGCAGCGAGTACGCTGGCAAGATCCGTTAATTAAAGAACGGGGCATTGATCAAACTCGCCTGGTGTTGGAGGATAGTCAAACAGAAAACGGTGAGTTCTCGTTTTTAGTTGTGGGTGATAGTGGCTCTGGTAAACATCTAGGACACAATCCCCAGCGACAAGTAGCAGAATTGATGCTGTCTCATCACGCTGAATGCAGTTTCATGCTGCACACGGGTGATGTCATTTATTTGGTAGGTTCCAGTGAGTTCTACCAGCAGAATTTCATCCAGCCTTACAAAGAATTTCTTGTAGGTGGAAGCCATCCCCGACAGATTGCTTATGACAAGATGGTTTTCCAGTTACCCATTTTGCCTGTACCAGGAAATCATGATTACTATGATTTACCGATTCTTTTAAGTGTGCTGTCTTTTTCCACCTTACCAATTCGTCATCTATTGCGATCGCGTCTCGATTTAGATGTTGGGTTACATGGTTCTAGAACAGGTGATGCTTATGCGCGGGCATTTCTAGACTATCTCAAAGCATTACAGTCACCAGGAGAGCTAGCCCAACACTTAGATACACACTACACTGCTAAGACTGATACTGGTCGCTGTCTTACTTACCAGCCTGGACAATTTACACGTCTGCCAAACCGTTATTACACCTTTCGCTATGGCGGTATTGATTTCTTTGCACTGGATTCTAATACATTTAATGATCCGCTGCCATTACCTGCCACACAAGCAGGTGATGCTCATCGACGGCTTTTAGAGCAACGCCGTCAAGATATGGAGCAGGAGAAGTCACAAATCATTGAAACTTCGTCTAAACTAAATCCCAATAACCCCAGAGAAGCCGAGCAATTAGACGACTTGCAGGCTAAATTGTCGCAAATTGAAGAAATCATTGTTGATATTGACAAACAATTGCAGTCAGAGCAAAAAATATCCACTGACACCGAACAACTAGACTGGCTCAAACACAGACTAATAGAATCCTGGAATACCACAGAGGTGAGGGGAAGGATAATTTATTTCCATCATCCTCCCTATGTAACTGAGGCGACAAAGTGGCAACAGGGACAGACTCTGGCGATTCGTAGCCGTCTACGCGGTGTGCTAGATGCAGTGGCTGAAGAATTAGGTTCCCTGACTCAGGGTCGCCCTTTAGTAGACTTGGTGCTAAATGGTCATGCTCACTGCTTAGAATACCTCCAGACAGGGAACACAGGACACGCAGACTCTCATATCAACTGGATTGTTTGCGGCGGTAGCGGGTTTAGTCTCCGTCGCCAGCGGACTGAAGGCCCCGATTTGCGGGAAACTATTAAAGAGGAGACACAGGTAATAGGGCGATCGCATCTATATATTGGTCGTAGTGGGCAAGGTTTCCAAAAACGCAGACCCTATTCATGTTTACGCATTGACGTTAAAGGCGAACATCAACCCAAATTTGTGATCCGTCCCCTAGTTGCCGAATGGTATCAACAGCAATGGCAAAATAGTCAACTAGAGCCGTTTGTGATCTAGGTAATACAATAGAGACGTTGCAGTGCAACGTCTCTACTAGTGCGATCGACAAACTACGTCGTCAGATTTTATGTATTAAATAATTCCTGGGCCTTTACCTCTTTTATCACCCTGTTCTGTTAACTGACCTTCTTGATCCTCATTTATTTCTCTGAGTTCCTCAAGACGTTCTGCGGTGTCTTCTGCTATTTCTTCCCGTGCATCACCTGGTACTTCGTAGTACATTTCTGGTTCAACTGCATAGTTGTTCAATAAACCTTCTTTGTCTACCGTATAGCCATCTGTAGTGCGTATGCTTTCGGCGTCAGTTTGGTCGTCTGTCAGAGCATCAGACTGTGCTTGTTCATTAGGGAGTTTTTTGAAATTTTCTCCTTCTCTATCTTTGCGTGCAGCAGTTTCCGATGGAATAATGCCGCGATCGTACGTATCTACTTCAACTCGACTGGATGAGTCTATTGCTTTATTAACTTTTTCACTAGCCATAAATTATGTCCTCGTTAAACGTTCTGTTAAATAAGCTCGATAACTAGATTATTCCTTTCAATATGAAAAATATACTATCTTAAGAAGTGAATTTATTCGATTCCTAAATTATTTTGTCTGTCTAAGGATGTATAATTACTTATGATGAAAAAATAAATTCTTCACCACATTTTTGATTATTTGTTCGTAGTGTTCAGATCCCCGACTTCTTAAAGAAATCGGGGATCTCGCATAAGAGCAAAATTAATGAAATATACTACTAGTCTGTCAAGGCAGTTGTGGGGGTTTGTAGTAAGCATTAAAATCCTAACTACGAACTCACATATACATCAATTTAAACTTGACAAACTACTACTTCGTAACCTGGTAAATTTTTGCAGTTCTCGATCGGAAGTAGCCATACAATTGAGGGCGGGGAAATCCCGCCCCTACGGCTTTGCGATTTCAAACTGTATCTCGCTGATCGGAAAACCGCTATAGGCTTTTCTTGCAGGTAGCTACACTTATCCTGATGAAACCTATCCACCAACAATTTCTTGTTTAAGCACTTGAATTTCTGTGGCTAATTCCTGTCGGGTTGAAGATTTGAGTAGATAACGGGAAATGAACCAGATTGCATAACCAATTCCAATCAATTCAAAGGCTGGTGCTAGCAGGGGAATATCGTGAATCGCACTAAGTAATGCTAACACTATTTTAGCTGCAACAACTGCTGAAAAAAGCAAACCTATGGTGATTAGAGGCTGCCGATATTGCTGAAAAAAGCTTCCTATATATTCGGGCAGTTGCTCCAAAAATCGAGAGATTTGGCGGCTAATTCGCCGCCACTGGGTATCAGGTTCACTAGCAGGTGGCAGGATTGGTAAGTTTTCAGTTCCTGCACTTGGAAGTGCTATTGAACCTTGTGCTGATATGGTGCTGACTAATTCATTTTGATGTTGTTCAGTTTCCATCTTTTGAAATTATGGTGATTAGTGGCTTCAGCTTTTTGGTGGGGCAACAGTTGCTTTCACAATAACATTTTTGACGCCTTTAATTTCTTTAGCTAAAGGTTCAATCTTAGCAAGTTGTTGCTGATTATTCACAGTTCCCCCTACGGTGACAGTACCGTCTTTTTCAGCGCTAATTGTTAGTTGACCATTGGGTATATTAGCTTCCAATTTGGAGCGAACTTCACTGGCTAGATCACCTTTTGCTCTATCTGTATCGCCACCTGTGATATTACTTCGCTGTTCGCGGGCGCGAATATCTTCATTTAATTGTCTGCGGCGAGTTTCACTTTGAGCGTCTTCTTGGGCGGCTTGTGTTGCTTGTGGACTTGGTGCTTGTGCAGCTTCGTTAGGGTTATTAGGAGCAGACTCAGTAGTTTTGGAAGTAGTTTCGCAAGCAGCAGCACCAAAAACTAGCACGCAACTAATTAGGAAAGGAGTTAGCTTTTTCATAAGTTTAATTCTTGATCTAAACAAGCAATGGGAATAAGGACAATATGGTTTGGAAAACAACAGATATTTGTGGGGTGTGTGACGCTATGAGTCCTGAGTCTATGTACAGAGTTTTGTCGTAGCGTCACGCACCATTCTTTTAATCTGAGTTAAACTCTTTCATCTCGGTTGTCAACAATAACTACCGAGCGATCGCCTCGATTCAGATCTGCAACTGGTGTTTCACGATGAACACCTCTGTCTAAATCTGGGCGATGTTCAGTGCGTAGATCAGTCGCATCATAGATGGCAAATTCTTCAATTCCTCGACGTTTGAGAATGGTTTGGGCGTGGTGGATTTCAGTTTCTGTACCATCGAGAATGACTAAATAGTCACCTCTTTGGAAGCGATCGCTATAAATTCGCGCCCGATCTTCTGGAATTCCCAAGCCAACGAGTCCGCCACCAATACCTCCAGCAGCAGCACCGATAGCACCACCAGTCAGTGTTGTAGCCAAAGCTGTAGCAACAGCACCACCAGCAATTACTGGGCCTATTCCCGGAATGGCTAGAGCGCCAAGTCCAACTAATAAACCGCCTAAACCGCCTAAGACACCGCCTGTAGCTGCTCCAGCTTTTGCACCTTCATCAGCTTTGTTTCCTCTAGGTAGGTTTCTATCTACACCATTGATGCGTGGACTCTCGGTGTCTTGTCCCCAGAGATCGCCGCTAGTACCGTCTGTATTTTTAGCAATGATCGAGACTTGATTCAGGGGAAAACCAGCATCTCTCAATTCCGCTAGTGCTGCTTCTGTGTCTCGGCGATGAGAAAAGACACCGATCGCCCGTTTAGCTCTTTGCGTAGGTGCAGCAGCACGGCCATTTGGCTCAAAAATTTGCCATTGCTGAACCTTATGCTGACTCATAATAGCCGCAGCATGTTCAATTTCCGCATCTGTACCACCAACTACGACTACGTAATCACCTTGCTTGATGCGTTCGTTGTAAAACTCACCACGGGGATCTGGAAGTCCAAATCTTTTATGCTCAAAGCGATCGCTGACGTTAATACCTGCAAAAGTTTCCCCTTCTAAAGGCTGTCGATGAATTAAGGAAATGTGACTTAAAGGAAAACCAGCATATCGCAAATCTGTAATTGCTGCTTCTGCATCTTGTCGGTGAGAAAAATAACCCACAGCGTGTTTAGTTCCGACAACATCCCCAGCTACAACATTGCTAGTTGTATGTTCGCTATTTGGATGATTATAAACACCAAACTCTTCAACCCCGCGTTGATGAAGAATTGCTTCTGCTTGAGCTATTTCTGCGTCTGTACCATCGATGATTACTAAATAGTCTCCTCGTTGTACCCGTTCGTTATAAACTCTGGCACGCTCTTCCGGAATGCCTAAACCAATCAATGCGCCAATTAAACTACCAGCCACCGCACCAATACCAGCCCCCGCTAGAGTTGTAGCCAAGGTAGTGGCTGCGGCTCCCGCAAGCATCACTGGTCCAATTCCCGGGATAGCTAAAGCACCAAGACCGACTAACAAGCCAGTCAAACCACCTAAAGCACCCCCTGTAGCTGCTCCGACTTTTGCACCGTCGTCAGCTTTATCGCCAACTCTTTCCTGCACTGGAGTACCAGCAATGTCATCTTCGCGATCTGCATCCCTAGCGATGACAGATACTCTATCCATTGGAAAGCCGGAATGTTTCAATTCATGCAGCGCTTGTTCGGCATTCCGACGATTAGAAAATACACCTACAGCACGCCTGTGCACACCTACAACCATGTCTACTTCTCCTAATAAAAAAATTACTTAATTCACAAAATTATTGCGGTCACTGTTCTACTTATACTTTTTTAGATATAAGAATTCATCAATCGCTTGGAAGAATTTTTATCTATATCATTAGGTATAGAAAATACTTTTATAGGACTAATATTTGATTTCTGAAATATACGTAGCCCACCAAAACCATGATACAGTCGGCATAGCCTAGGGTGTTGACTCTGTGCCTTTTTAGCAATTAAAAAAATCAGGCAAAATATGTTTAGTCATTGCGAGCGGAGCGAAACAATCATCGGCGATTGCTTCGCTCCGCTCGCAATGACACAAAAGTAGCGTGAACCAAAAACCAGGAAATTCCATCAAAGTCAACAGCCTAGGCATAACCCTACCTACAGCTACTTAGAGTTTTTCAATAATCAAATCAAATTGCTATAGAACTTATTTAGGCTATGTAAAAAAGAGGGACTAGGTAATAGAGAATAGGCATAATACCAATTCACAAAAATCTTGAGACATATACAATAAAGGAGAATCTAAAAGGGCAGGGGAAAGAAAACCAAACCCTTTCTGTAGAGAAGTTTTTATCATCTGCTCCTTACTTCCTGTCTCTTCGGTTACATGGGCAGAGTAATAATAAACTTTGTCCCCTCACCAGGCGTCGATAAACAGTTAATTTGTCCATTGTGTTTATCAACAATGATTTGGTAGCTGATCGCTAATCCCAGCCCGGTCCCCTTACCCACGGACTTGGTCGTAAAAAATTGCTCAAAAATTCTAGCTTGCACCTCAGCAAGCATACCTGGTCCGTTATCTTGAATACAAATTGTGACGGTTTGCCGCTGAGGATCAACCGATGTAGTAATGGTGATGATGTTTGGGTAAGCAGCAATATCTGGCTCAGAGTGGTTTTGATTGAGTTCATCGAATGCATCAATGGCATTGGCGATGATATTCATGAACACCTGGTTTAGTTGTCCGGGATAGCAACTGATTGCAGGTAGCTGACTGTATTGTGTGACAACCTGGATTTTAGGTCGCTCTCCCTTGCCTATAAGTCGATGTTTCAATAGCATTAAGGTGCTATCGATTCCTTCGTGAATCTGATATTCTACCTTAGATGCAATATCTGCACGAGCAAAAGTTCTCAGAGAGAGGCTGATATCTTTAAGGCGGGTAATTCCCTGGTGCATTGATGACAGTAGTTGCGGCAGATCCTCTGCCAGATACTCCAAGTCAATTTCTTCAACAAGCTCTTCAATTTCCGGGTCTGGCTGCGATAGCTTCTGTTGTTGGAGATTAACTAAGCGCAGCAGATTATTTGTATGTTCCTCAATATAGGATAAATTTCCGCCAACAAAACCAACTGGATTATTAATCTCATGACCAATACCTGCAACCAACTGCCCTAAAGTGGACATTTTCTCACTTTGGATTAGTTGTAGTTGGGTTTGTTGTAACTCCTGTAGAGATTGAGTGAGTTCTGCGGTGCGCTCTTGCACACGTTCTTCTAATGTGCGGGTGAGATGAGAAATTTTTAGGTGTAACTTTAAACGGGCAATGACTTCTTCATGTTGGAAGGGTTTGGTAATGTAGTCAACTGCACCAATTTCTAATCCCGCCACTTTGTCTGTAGAATCAGCAAGGGCAGTCATGAAAATCACCGGAATATTCTGAGTGATGGGATTGGTTTTTAGCCTGCGACAAGTTTCAAATCCATCAATACCTGCCATCATCACATCCAAGAGAATCAGATCGGGACGGGCATATTCTGTTTGTTCGATCGCTGACTCTCCATCTGTTGCCATGAGGGCTTTCCAGCCACACCCCTGAATCGCCTCAGATAGCACCTTGAGATTGTTTGGATTGTCATCCACCAACAGAATATGTATGGTTTTCGAGAGAGGAACAGCGATCATGGATGTAACTCCGTTGTGACAAATGATTTGAGGAACTTACGGATTTTTCCGGTTTGGAAATTAGCAGTGAGTTTGCTTAACTCTGTGGCGAAGGGAGTTAGTTGTTGGTTTTGCTCAATTAGCTCTCCTAACATTCCCTCTATCGCCGAGATATCCCCCATCATTGCCAAATGATAGAGTTGTTGCAAAACATCCTGGGATGGTAAAACCCACTCAGTTACCTGCTCACGTTGGGGAGGCAAAGATTGGGCATATATCCACTCCACTTTCAACAGCTCGCGCAGTCTATTAAGTAGTTCGTCAATCTGGAGGGGTTTGGCTAAGAATGCTGTTGCTCCTGCCTCTAAACTCCGCTGGCGATTTTCTTCAAAAACGCTGGCACTAGAGACGATAATGGGAATAGAACGGGTTTGCGGATTCCCTTGCAGGTGAACCATTAGCTCAAAACCATCCATATTCGGCATGGCTAGATCGAGCAGAATCACATCTGGATTGTGTTCAGTTGCCATCTGTAGTCCTTGTTTACCATCAGTTGCTTCCAGGGTTCGACAGCCAATTTCTTGGAGCAGATTCGTCAACATGGAACAGTGGTGGCGATCGTCATCGACAATGAGAATCTGAGGCCCACTACCCCGAATCCCGGTAATTTTCTGGGGATTTGGGAAGATCGCTCCTCCATACCAGTCATGATCAAGTGGTACCGGTACTGTCAAATCCAGCCAAAATACACTGCCTTCGCCCTGGTGACTCTGCACCTGAATTTGGCTCCCCATCAATGCCGCAATTCTTTGGCTAATGGCCAATCCCAAACCAGTACCTTCAGATCGCTGCCCTGCTTCACCCACTTGCTCAAAGGGCAAAAAGATTTTCTCCAGTTGCTCTGGTGACACCCCAATACCCGTATCTTCAATCTGAAAACGAATCTTGGGCATTGGGCATTGGGGACTGGGCAGAGGGGCAGGGTGCGGGGTGCAAGGGGGAGAATGAAAAATTACTTCTCCCCCTGCTCCCTGCTCCCTGCTCCCTGCCTCTTTATCTCCCCAGTCCCCAGTCCCCAGTACTTCTACTTTAAACGTCACACTACCGCTATCTGTAAATTTGATGGCGTTGCCCAGCAAGTTAATCAACACTTGCCGCAGCCGCTTTTCATCGACTTCAATGGCAAGTGGTAGGCGATCGCTAATTAAAACATTAAATGCAATCCCTTTCTGTTCTGCCCGGATACCACAAATCTCAGTCACACTATGTAAGAAATTGGGCAAATGCACATTAGTTACAACCAAATCCATTTTCCTCGCTTCTATCTTCGAGAGATCGAGAATGTCATTGATCAGCATCAACAGGTGCGATCCGCATTGGTAGATAATGCTGACTCCTTCGAGATTTTTAGCTGTCATGTTTGGCGCTGCTTCTAGTACCTGGGCAAAACCAAGGATGCCATTCAGAGGTGTACGTAGTTCGTGGCTCATATTGGCAAGAAACTCACTCTTGGCTTGATTGGCAGCATCGGCAGCTTGCTTTGCTTCAACCAATTCATGAGTTCGTTCTTCAACTTTTGTCTCCAGGGTTTTGGAATAATCTAAGAGTTGACTGTTGGCAATTTCTAGTTGGCGATTTGTTTCTTCTAACTTCTGCTGTTTATAGGCATTCGTTGTCGCGATCGCACTACTGATAAACGCGGCTAAGGCGGGTGTCACCGGAATCAAAACACCATGCAAAAACATCCCATAGCCACCCCCGATGCAGGCTCCACTGATGCCTACAGTTGCCCACAGAATTTTGCCACCGGGAATCCGCTGCTTACTACTCGATAACCACCAACAGCCCGTAGAACCAATCACAGACCAAAAAACAATCCAGAATGATAGAAACAGGCTAGAAACGCCGTGCAGGTTTGCTTTTCCTGTTTTTGCCCCTCGCACTAATTGATGAGCAATATTGGCATGAATAACGACACCTGGAGTCGGTTTTTGAGCATATACCCAGGAAGAAAAAGGTGTGCTGAAGAAATCATTGGTACTGGAGGCGACTGACCCAATAAATACCATGCGATCGCGCATCACATCTGCAGGAATTCTCCCCGCTAAAACATCGCGCATGGGAATTTGCCGAAATGCAGCATCTGTTCCATACCAGTTGAGCAGAATTTGATAGCCTCTTAAATTGTCATCGGTATAACCTGCTTCTTGATTTTGCAGTGGCAGATAAATTTCCTTGCCCAATCGGAACTTTTGCTTTTGGGGGTCAATGTTTTCTAAGCTAATTTTTTCAGCTTCGAGGTACTTCAGAGCTACAAGGGTTGCCAGTCCGGCTTTAATGGTATTTTGTTCCTTGGCATCTTCGGCTGTGAGCAGCGCCCGACGCACAAAGCGATCGCCATCCAACACCAAATCTGCTAATCCTACCTGATCCTTTTTTTTCAGTTCCGGTGGGGGATTGACGCGTTCACCGGTAATTTTCTCAACACCGATTAAATTGGGAGTGTTGCGGAAGACTTGCACAAGTTGCTCATGTCCACTTCCTTCCGGTAAATCTCGATATAGATCCAATCCGATGGCGCGGGGCTGCTGCGCCCGGATTTTTTCTAGTAATTGTGCCAACGCCCAGTCGGGAACTGGCCATTTACGCACCGATTGGATATCTAGCTCATCGATGGTGACAATCACAATTTCATCAGCGTAGGCGTAGCCCGCCATAGGCATCGCCTTTGAGGCTCGCTGACGCACCCATTCGTCACGAATTTTCCATTCCGGTAAATTAAAAAGTCCCAACGATTGCCCAACTATAACCGTCAAGGCAACGCTGGGAGTAATAATCAAAACGCTGCGAGTGCGTTGGATAAAAGCCTGTAATCTTTGCCACATAGTCGTTGGGGAAGGGACTGGGGAATGGGGGCAGGGAGCAGGGAGTAGGGGGAAAAGAAGTCAAAAGAGGCAGGGGAGCAGGGGGCAGGGAGCAAGGGGGAAAACTGAGACGGAAGCTCAGACTCCGCCCCAGTAAGAGCGCCCTAGAAGGGCGGGGCTTTATACCCATGTTCCCCTCCGCTCCACGGCAGAGGGACTCTTCTCTTGCTCCCCCTGCCCCTCCGCTTCTTCGGTAATTTTTGATCAGGGGCAGGGGAAAAGGTACAAACCAAGCTGAATTGTGGGCGATAGCACCCCTGCTCCTTTTCTCCAATGCTAGAAACCCCACCCGCAAGCGGTCACTGAGCTTTGCCGAAGTGTGGCGTGGTTTTTCTCACCTGCTCCCCTGGTTTTTCATTCTCTCCCTTGCACCCTGCCCCCATGCCCAATGCCCAATATTTAGTTACTAGATGCTAATAATGTCGCTGTGACAATCTCCTTTAAACTCGCTGAAGACAGAAGTTCTTCCCATTGTTTGCGGAGGTTTGCATTACTGGGTTCGGCAGTGTATGCTGCTGCAAGTGTCGCCACACAGTCATACCAAACACCGTTTTTCCCGAAAGCAATGGCCTGCTTGAGAACATCTTGGTCTTGCATTGCTGTTGCCAACTCAGCACTGGGTTGGATGCGCTGAACCCAACCATCAACATAGGGTGTACTCGGGCTAAGTGTTCCATCTACTTTGAGTGCTAGGAACCATTGATAGTTTTTACCAATGGCTAAAGCGGGTGCATTGGCTGGTAATTTGATCGCAATTACCCCAGTTTTCTCCGCAACTGGAATCTTCATCTGATATTGCATATTACCCACTTCATCCTTGAGGCTGAATAAGGCTTCTTGGGCATTGGATTCTGGAAGATATACCAGAATTGTGGGTCGTTCAGACACTGTTGTGCCATAAAAGTTTTCGGGTAAGAGGGCGATTAGCGCTGCCGCTTCTGTTGCACTTATAGTTGATGGATTCAAGTAGTAAGTACCCACACGAGAAGCGCCTCCCGTTGCTTGTCTGGGCGTACCCTTGCCAGGGGGCGGGGTAAAGAGATTACCTCGAGAAGCGCCTCCCGTTGCTTGTCTGGGCGTACCCTTGCCAGGGGGAGGTGTAAAGAGATTACCTCGAGAAGCGCCTCCCGTTGCTTGTCTGGGCGTACCCTTGCCAGGGGGAGGTGTAAAGAGATTACCTCGAGAAGCGCCCCCTGTTGCTTGATTAGGAGCGCCCTTACCAGGGGGCGGGGTAAATGTAACAGCATAGGCACTAGTCCATCCAGTGCTAGCGATCAGCGCGATCGCGCTTAATGTACTAGCTAAATATCGACGTTTCATGATGTTTGACCTCATCTAATTGCAATCAATGTGATATGAAAGACTTTTCTTTTGACTATCGCTAAGAGCTTAGAGAATAAGTTCAAGTAATAGTCACGTTGCTTTTTTATGAATTCAAAATCCTTTTCTTTTTCGGTCAAGTTAGAGAACTTCTACTAGCAGTATAGGCGAGGTTTAGCAAAAAATCCTGTAAAAAAACAGCCTAATTTATCTACATTTAAATCAGTGTTATTACGTACTTAGATCCAATTTCCAATCAAAACAAAAGCAGACCAAAAGAACGGATCGTGGAAATCAGTTTGGCGAATTAGGTTAATTTGTGCTTGTCTTAGAGCTTCGGCTTTAGTGATTTTGGGTTGTCGGAGTTGGTCATAGAAGCGAGTCATGAGCATGGAGGCTGCTCGATCTTTGACAGGCCAGAGGGTGGCGATAGTTGAGCGAGCGCCGGATTTGACAGCCAAGCCCGCCAGTCCCAGGACGGCACGATCGTCTCCTGCTGCTGTATCACAGGCACTTAGTACCAGTAACTCGATGGCTTTCGATGGATCGCTACCCCGATTTTTCAGGAGTTCAGATAACTCCTTAACATTGACTTGTCCATCCCAAGTGAGTAAAAAGGTATCTTCAAGGCGGGAGCTAAACTGTCCGTGGGTTGCGAGGTGGACAATGCCGGCGCTACTGAATTTCACCCGTTCAGCAAGGGCTTGACTGGTGAAATCTTGGTTCAGCAACATAGAGGAAGAAACTGCCTTGGAGATTTGTTTCACTTCTGATTCCACGGCGGGCAAAGCACTAAAGCCAGCACGAGATTGGCTAATACCACCGACGATCGCATTAATTTTTTGTTGACGATGCGATCGCGTAGCCATCAGTTGCAATCCTGGTGAGAGCGCCACGGCATACTTCTCAATCAAATATTGCTTACCGTCATATAAAGCTGCTATGGGAATGTTCCGCAATCGACCATCCAAAACAAACACCAATGTCTTAGTATCCGTGAACGCTTGTTCTGCTTCTCCTGGACGAATCAACCAATCATAAATCTGTTGGGACAATCGATCTCGGTATTGGGAATCCGAGACAGGATTAAGCGCCTCCAAAAAATTGTCCAGAGTCTGCTCAACTTCAGCTTGAGATTTGTGCGTCACATAGGAACGGAGTGGTTGCCCTGCTTTTGAGAGGATGACTGTGAACCGATCTGGCAGGATAATGGGATAAACGACGGTCGCAGTGGGATCAACCTGATCAATCTGTTGAGTTCTATCTAAACAGGCTTCCCGAAAAAAGTTATCGAGTTCCGCAATTTGCAGGGCTTCAATCAATTCACGGGCTTGCATCAGCTCTGCTTGACTCGGTTGTTCCTGGGGAGTTACTAATTTTTCTCCCTTCGTCTGTGCGCCCTGATCTGTTTCATGCTCTAGAAGTAAACCCACCAGCTCCCGATACACAGGCTCTACACTTTCCCGAAAAGAGAATTGGACATCGGGGTTAACGGCAACTAAATCAGAACGCAGTGCTTTTAATGCTTTAACTGCCTCAGTATAGGCGGAAATGGCTTGTGCGCGATCGCCCTGTTGTTTATACAACTGTCCCACCTGCCAAGCAGATTGAGCAATGATATCGTTAGCTTGGAGTTGACGGGCAATGTGGAGTGACTTCTGGGCTAATCCCTGGGCTTCAGAAAACTGCTGTGTGCGCCGGTATATTTGTCCCCACTGATGCAATGCATGAGCTTCTGCAGGACCATCTTGGATCTGCTGTGCAGACTTGACTGTTACTGCCATCAATTGTGCTAGGTCTTTCAGGGGTATAATTTGCTCAGGATTTTTTAGCCGATTGACGGTGGAAACAAAATTTATCCCTGCGTAGAGGGAACTGTGACTGGTGGGCAGTTCTCCAAATTGTTGTAGTAGTTGAGGTGCGAGGGCAGCAGCAAGCTCAGGCTTGTCATAGTAGAGGAAAAGTTTAAACTGAGCTAAACGCGCTTGCAACTGATCGCCTGGGTTGGTGGCTATTTGTTGTGCCTGTTCAAAGTAATCTAATGCTGCTTGTGGATCTTGTAGATCAACGGCGTTTTTTCCTAAATTCAGCAAGATAGAACTCAAATAAGGTCTAGCGGCAATTTTATTCGCTATTGCTAAACCCTGTTCTAAAATTTGTTGACTATTACCAGAATCACCAATGATTTGCAGAGCTAAACCAAGCGATCGCAATCCACTAACTTTGATTTCATTATCCGGCATCCCTTGGATTTTTTGAGTAAGTGCTTCCAACTGTTGTTTAGAACGGCGGTAAAATCCCAAACTTTGTAAAGCTTGCGCCTGGTTAATTTGACTACCCAGGCTGCCCATTGTATCGCCTGCTTGGTCATAATATTTTTGAGCTTGTTGCCAACTTTCCAGGGCGGTTTCAGCTTTACCAGTGTGCAATTGCAAATTTGCCTGGGTATTGAGCGCCTGCGCCCAAAGAATTGAATCAGCAGCGGGTTTGGCTGTTTGCAACAGTTTTAAGCTTTGCTCAATCGACTGTTGAGCTGCTTGCCATTGGTTGAGTTCTTGTTGCGCTAGTGAAAGATAACTTAAACTTAAGGCTTCGTTCAGGCGATCGCCTTGTTGACGGTAATATTGTACTGCTGTTTGCCAAGCCGTCACTGCTTCTGTAAAGCTTCCTGAACGATAAAGATTCCGTCCCTGTTCTAGCCAGTTGGTAGATTGAGCAGATGATAGAGAAGTTGATGGTGAAAGATTTTGCAGAGATGCTTTTGCCGGTGTCATACTCACTGCTAAACATAAGCTCAAGATAGTAAGACTGATATAAAGCCAACGTTGTTGTTTGATTTGGAAAAGCATAAATAATTACTAATAGTTTCAAGAGCAGTCACAGCACTCATTTACATATTGCCCAATTGGTCGTCCAATCTATCAGTTCTCGCTTTCACTGATCCGTCTTTGTTGGGCGATCGTTTTGAGGAGTTAAATAGTTAGCCCTAAAAAAATTAACTTTTAGAAACAGCAGCACAAGTTCTTGAATACAGTATTATGTTATCTGGGAATAGCAGCACAGGTTAATGGTTGTTCCCCCTGAGTAGGAGATTTATCTGCAACTAACTCGATTTTTCCCAGGAAATTGCGTCGCCAACCAGTAGCTTGAACAAGAACTTCTCTTGGCACTCGTGTTTGTGCCGTCACTTCGGTAGTAGTATGGTATGCAGTCAGATTGCGGATATCGGACCAAGGGCGTAGGCGTAGCCCGTCGTAGACATCGCTCGCCACTTCGTCGCGAACGATCGCACGACTATTCAAGTCTTAGTACCCACAGCTTGATAACCCGCAACTTGGGTTACTAAAGTAGACTAAAGATTTTTGGCTATATTTAGTCATCTTTAGATGACTTCCGCTATTAGCAAGGAACTTCAGTTCCTTGCGGGACATGACTTTTACGTTAAGTTGACGCCAATGCCCACTCCCTGCTCCCGCCTCTCTCAAATGACGGTTGTTTGCCGTCTAATTGGTAAGATTATTTTTAGAAATCACCTAAACATCACCCAAGAGGAACTAGCAAACTGATTAGATGTGGCTTACGGTAAAATCAGCCCTTGGGAAATTGGTGACATGCAATCATCTCCGCTGGCATTTAAACAGATTAGAGCAATGTTAGAAGATTTGGTGAATTCGCCAGAGCCAGAGTTACAGAAACTCGGCAAAGACCTACTCATTAAATATTGTTTAGCAGCGGAGTAGAGATTGTGGCTGATTTAGTGAAAGCAACTCTCCCTGAAGATATCTTTACAGGCGGTGGTGAGATGGGGCGAGTTATGCGATCGCTCGACTGGTCGAAAACGCTCTTGGGTGCGGTATCCGATTGGCCGCAAAGCTTGAAAACAACCGTCAGCATCATCTTGAACTCTCGCTATCCCATGTTTGTTTGGTGGGGAAGGGAGTTAGCCGCGATTTATAATGATGCGTATCGACCGATCCTGGGAGCAACTAAGCATCCGCAATTTTTGGGTAATTCGGCGCGGGATATGTGGGCGGAAATTTGGCATACACTCGGCCCTTTGACAGATATTGTCTTGAGTACGGGAGAGCCTACTTGGTGCGAGGATTTGCTGCTGTTAATGGATCGCAACGGCTATACCGAAGAAACCTACTTCACTTTTTCCTACAGTCCAGTGCGAGACGAAAGTAATGGTGTCGGCGGCGTCTTTTGTGCTTGTAGTGAAACCACAGAACGGATTATCGGTGAGCGACGGCTCCGAACCCTGCGTGAGTTGGCTGCAAATACAGGAGAAGCGAAGAGTGTGGTTGAAGCTTGTCGCATTACAACTGATACTTTAAGTAATAATCCTGAAGATATTCCCTTTGCATTGCTGTATCTCGTTAACGAAGATGGTAGCCAAGGTAACTTAGTTAACACTGTGGGTATTGCACCTGGAACGATCGCCAGTTATGAACAGATTGATTTAAGGCAAAACCTCGATCCTTGGCAAATTGCACAAGTCTACCGCACAGGAGAAGCGATCGCTCTCGAGGATTTAGTTGAGCGATTCGGTGTCCTTCCTGGTGGGGCTTGGGAGGCATCACCGCAGGCGGCCCTTGTCTTGCCAATTACTCGACTAGAAAAGCAACAACAGGCTGGGTGGCTTATTTTGGGTATTAGCCCGCGGCGTGAGTTTGATGAGCATTATCGGGGGTTTTTTGAATTAATTACCAGCAATGTGGCTACAGCGATCGCCAATGCTCGTGCTTATGAAGAAGCACGCCAGAAGGCAGAAGCTTTAGCAGAACTCGATCGGGCGAAAACCTTATTTTTCAGTAATATTTCCCATGAGTTGCGTACACCACTAACGCTAATGCTCAGTCCTCTAGAGGAAGCGTTAGCACTTGCAGATGATACTTTATTGGTGACGCAGCGGCAGTCGCTAGAAATGGTACATCGCAACAGTCTACGCTTACTCAAACTGGTGAATACTTTGCTCGATTTCTCCCGGATTGAAGCTGGACGGATTCAAGCAGTTTATGAACCAACCAATTTAGCGACTTTTACCAGCGAGTTAGCCAGCGTTTTCCGCTCTGCGATCGAACAGACTGGTATGAGCTTAGTCGTTCATTGTCCTCCACTTCCCGAACTAGTGTATGTAGACCGGGAAATGTGGGAAAAGATTGTCTTAAATTTGCTCTCCAACGCCTTCAAGTTCACCTTTGAGGGGGAAATAACTGTTAACTTGCAATTTATTGGCGATCGCATAGAACTTTCAGTTCAAGACACAGGAATCGGCATCGTCAGTGAAGAGATACCTCATTTATTTGAACGGTTCTATCGAGTCAAAGGCTCACAGGGACGCTCATTTGAAGGTTCGGGCATTGGCTTGTCACTAGTAGAGGAATTGGTGAAACTGCATGGTGGGACAGTTACAGTTACCAGTGTGCCGGCAGAAGGCAGTTGTTTCACCGTCTCAATTCCTACAGGTTATACTCATTTACCCCCAGACCGAATCGGCACAACTCGGACGCTAACATCAACTGCATCAGGAGCTGTTGCTTACCTCGAAGAAGCTTTGCAGTGGCTACCCCAGGGAGCAGGGAGCAGGGAGACAAATAATAACCAATGCCCCATGCCCCATTCTGCCCGTATTCTCTTGGTCGAAAACAATGCAGATATGCGTAATTATGTCAAGCAGTTGTTAGTGAGTCAGCAATATGAGGTGGAAACAGTTACAGATGGAGTGGCTGCATTAGCGGCGATGCGTCAACATCGGCCTGATCTGGTGTTAAGCGATGTGATGATGCCTCGGATGGATGGGTTTGAGTTGCTGCGATCGCTACGTTCCGATCCAGCTACAAGAGAAATTCCGATGATTGTATTATCTGCACGAGCAGGGGAAGAGTCACGATTAGAAGGACTGCAAGCCGGAGCCGACGATTATTTGATTAAGCCGTTCTCAGCGCGTGAGTTGCTGGCACGGATAGAGGTCAACTTGAAGCTGTCTCGATTACGACAAGAAGCATTACAGCGAGAACAAGAACTGCGATCGCAAAGTGAAACGTCACAACAAGCGGCTGAAGTTGCCAAAGCAACTTTAGAAAACGTCTTAGCTAGCATCAAAGATCAGTTTTTAGTTTTAGACCATGAGTGGCGTTACATTTATGTTAATGATCGGGTAGTGGAAGTCATAGGTATACCCAGAAAAAACCTGCTTGGCAAAAGTATCTGGGAATTATTTCCTGATATGGTAGGTAGTGAATTCTACACCCAGGTGCATCGGGCTGTATCTGAGCCAACGCCTGTGCAATTTGAGTATTTTTATCCGGCTTGGAATCGCTGGTTTGAGAACCGCATCTACCCCACTGTTAATGGAGTATCGATTTTAATTACAGAAATTACTGACCGCAAACAAGCCGAGATAGCCCTGCAACACAGCGAAGAACGCTACCGAGCCTTTGTTGAACAAAGTACAGAAGCTATCTGGTGCTTTGAAACCACATCACCTTTAGATATCAACTCCTCGGAAGCAGAACAGATTCAACACTTCTATGAATATTGTTATTTAGCAGAATGCAACCAAGTAATGGCGCAAATGTACGGCGCTTCCTCTCCTGATGACCTGATTGGCGCCAGGCTGACAGATTTGCTAGTGGAGTCAGAGCCTTTTAACTTGCAATATCTGCGTGCCTTTATTCATTCTGGCTATCGACTAGTCGATGCGGAATCTTATGAGGTAGATCAACAAGGCAATCCGAAAGTATTTTTAAATAATCTAGTCGGGATTATTGAAGACGGAATGCTGGTGAGAGCTTGGGGAACTCAACGTGATATCACCGATCGCAAACGAGCTGAAGCCGCCTTACAGGAAAGTGAAAACAGATTCCGTCAGATGGCAGAAACTATTCAAGATGTCTTCTGGATTGTGGATTTTGACCTGCGACGAGCCTTGTATATTAGTCCAGCTTATGAACAAATTTGGGGACGTTCTTGTGAAAGTCTCTACCACAACTTTGAGGGCTGGATGGACAACATTCACCCAGACGATCGCGAAATGGTGCGAATGGCGGCTAATCAATGTATACAAACGGGAAGCCTGAGTATTGAATATCGAGTTATCCGTCCAGATGGTTCAATCAGGTGGGTGCGCGATCGCGGTTACAACCTTGAGGATGAATCGGGGCTAACTCGTCGCATTGCTGGTATTGCCGAAGACATCACCGAACGCAAACAGATTGCAGCCGCTCTCCAAGAAAGTACAGCGATTCTCAATGCCATTAATCAAACTTCACCCACCCTGATTTTCGTCAAAGACAGACAGGGAAAGATGCTGATGGCAAATCCGGCAACAGTTCAGGCGATTGGTAAACCGGAAGCGGCGATCGTGGGCAAAACCGATTTCGACTTCCACATCAACCGCGCTGAAGCAGAACAGATCGTAGAAAATGATCGCCTGATTTTGGAAACTGGACAATTACAGACATTTGAGGAAATAGTCGAGGTAGCAGCAGGCAGACGTACTTATCTTTCGACAAAATCGCCCTACAGAGATAGCCAGGGCAATATTATCGGCTTAATTGGAATTTCATTTGATATTAGCGATCGCAAACAAGCCGAAGCCGCATTGCGAAAAAGCGAAGAGCGGGCACATCTCGCCATCAAGGTGGGTAGGCTGGGCACTTGGAGCTACGATCCCGTCACCAACCTTGTGGAACTAGACGAGCGGATGCGCGAAATTTGGGGCGAACCCGTAAGCGCGATCGCCCCTCTAGCAATCATCATGGAACGCATACACCCTGACGATCAAGCACGTGTAGCGCGTGCTATAGGCGCTGCACTCGATCCGAGATCGTCGGGGACTTACGAGATTGAATACCGCATCATCTGGCCTGACGGCACTGAACACTGGGTGTTAGCCAACGGACAGACGCAATTCGCCACAGAAGGCGTAGCCAAAAAAGCGATCGCCTTCACCGGTACTGCACTCGACATCACCGAACGCAAACAGGCTGAAGCCACACTGCGGCAAAGTGAAGAACGCTACCGTTATTTAGCAGAATCGATTCCCCAACTAGTTTGGACTGCTGATACCAATGGTAGAATGACCGATGTCAATCAACGCTGGTCAGAATTCACCGGGCTAACCCTTGCTCAAGCCCAGTCTGAAGGTTGGCAAGCCATTGTACACCCTGATGATTTACCCCTACTCACACAGAATTGGGCAACGGCGCAACAAGCAGGTACACATTATCAAGCTGAAGGTCGGATGCGACGAGCTGATGGCACCTATCACTGGCATTTACACCAAGCGGTACCACTAAAAAATCCCCAGGGTCGGGTGATTAAATGGTTTGGGACGGCTACGGATATTGAAGATCAAAAACAACTCGATCAACAGCGCCAGCTGCTGCTTGAGCAAGAGCAAGCAGCCCGCGCTCAAGCCGAAACCGCCAACCGCATCAAGGATGAATTTTTAGCCGTACTATCTCACGAATTGCGATCGCCCCTGAATCCGATTTTGGGTTGGTCTAGGTTGCTCCTTAATGGCAAATTGGATGCCACAAAAACCACTCAGGCGGTACAAATAATTGAACGCAATGCCAAACTCCAAGCCCAACTCATTGAAGATTTGTTAGATATCTCTCGCATCCTAGTTGGCAAATTTAGGCTAGAAAATGCTCCTGTGAATTTAGCAGCGATTATCGTAGCTGCTCAAGAAACTGTACAGTTAGCAGCACAAGCCAAGTCAATTCAAATTCAGACAGTACTTGACCCTAATATCGAACAGGTTTTGGGCGATGCTGCTCGTCTACAGCAAGTGATTTGGAATTTGTTGACCAACGCCGTTAAATTCACTAATCCCGGCGGACGAGTGGAAATTCGGCTCGATGGCGTTGACTCCCACGCTCAAATTCAAGTTACTGATACAGGTAAAGGCATTCATCCCGACTTTTTGCCTCATGTATTCGAGTATTTCCGTCAGGAAGATGGCGCCACCACCCGCAAGTTTGGCGGACTAGGGTTAGGGCTAGCGATCGTTCGTCATTTAGTCGAACTGCATGGTGGTACCGTTCGAGCCGCTAGTCCAGGGGAAGGAGAAGGAGCGACTTTCACCGTCCGTTTACCGCTTTTAAAGGCAGACAAAACCATCAATAATGTAGATAATTCCTCACCTCTCGCCCTTGACACCTCACCACTAACTGGTATCCGGGTGCTTGTAGTCGATGATGAGACAGATACAAGAGAATTAATTGCCTTCATTTTAGAACAAGCTGGAGCGATCGTCACCACAGCAGTCTCGGCGATTGCAGCCCTCCAAGCGATCGCCCAAACTCCACCCGATGTTTTAGTCAGCGACATTGGGATGCCTCACATGGACGGCTATATGCTTATGCAACAAATTCGCGCCGAAAATAGCCAAATTTTAGCGATCGCTCTCACTGCTTACGCCGGCGAAATGAATCAGCAACAAGCTCTTTCTGTAGGGTTTCAACACCATCTCTCTAAGCCAATAGATCCCGATCAGTTAGTACAAGCTATAATCAATCTTTTGAAGATTAATTCGTAGTTTTTTATACACTATTTTCAGCGGTTTTCCCAATATTGCCGTAGGGGCAGAGTTTCCCCCATTGGTGTCAACTCAAGCTACAGATGGCTGATTGCAAGGCTTATCTACCCGCCTGCTCATGTCTTGCACCAGGCGACTGGAAGTCACGGCTACACAGGCTAAACCCGCGTAGGCGGGTTCAAAACCCTTGTTTCTCCGTGAGTCCGCGTAGGCGGACTTTATTTGTATAGCCGCGATTTCTAATCGCCAGGGCTTGGTGCAAGATGTCAGCCTGGGAATGAATTCCCAGGCTAATAGCCAAAGTTTACTAAAGTAAACTGAGGATTTTTAGTCATCTGAAGATGACTTTTGCTATGAGCAAGAAACTTCAGTTCCTTGCGGGACATGGGTTTCACTTTAAGTTGACACCAGTGGGTTTCCCCGCCCTCTATATGTATTACATTCTACCGAGAACCGCTATATATTGAATTCGAGCTTATTATCTTATTTGCGAACAGGCTTTTGCATCTTGAGCCTGAGACTTGCCACTAGGGCATAAAAAGTCCCAACTTTGGGCAGAAATTTCAATTCCTGGGTAAAGCTGTTTTGCCTTCTGATAATATTCGATGGCTTTCTTGATATATTTTTTCTGGTTTTGATCAATTGCTCTTTTGACATTATTGGGATTTTTATCCTTTAAAGGGTCTATTTGTTTGTTGCGTTCCTCTTGTGAATCAAAGTCGGGGTCTTGTTTGATTGCTGTATCAAAAGCATCGAAGGCTTCATCGAATTTTCTTTCGTATAGAGCTTTGATCTCTTTGGCTTCTTTAAGTTTTCTCTCTTGTATAGCTTTGATATGTTCTACTTCTTTAAGTTTTACCAGCTTTGCAGCTTTCAGCCCTTCTGTTAAGAGTTGAGCCGTAGCTGAAAGATTAAGGGCATACAAGCGCCGTGCTTCTTTTTCGGGTACAATTCCTGAATTAGCAAAAGCAGAGTCTTGGGCGATCGCTGCTTTAAAAGCTGCGGCTGCTTCTTTGAGTTCTCCCTGCTTTGCGGCTTTCAATCCTTTTGCTAATTGTATGGAAGCCTCAGATAGATTTTCTGCTTCTTCCTTTGGTTCAAAATTAAAAGTCTGTCCTCGTTGTTTAGCTTCGTTGAATTTAGCGATCGCTCCTTCAGTATCTCCTTGACGTGCTAAATCTCTTCCCTGCTCAATCAGCAACTTAGCATCAACTTCTGGAACATTACAGAGATTGCGAACCTCTGCAGTTATGGAAGAATTGGTGCGTAGATAGTTACGTACTAAAGCACAACTCTCATCTAACAACTGATCAAAATTCAAATTCCAAAGAATCACTCGACCGTCATCACTTGCAGAAGCAAGAGTTTGACCATCAGGACTAAACTTTACACTAGACACCACATCTGTGTGCTTGTTGATGGTATGCAATAAAGTCCCATTTCGACCCCACAAAATCACCTTTTTATCTGCACCCGCAGAAGCCAGAATTTTGCTATCAGGGCTGAAAGCTATATCAATAACTTTGTTTGTATGCCCGTACAGCGTTTTGATTAAATTCCCATTTAAATTCCACAATTTTATCGTACCATCCACACTAGCAGAGGCTAAGAGTTGACCATCTGGGCTAAAAGTAACCGCTTGAAGTAAATTTTGATGCCCTGCTAAATTTTTTTGAAACTTCCACGAAGTGCCCTCTTTCCTCCAAAGTTTAATAATGTTCTCTAAACCACCAGAAGCTAACAATTGACCATCGGGACTAAAACTGACGCTACGAACACCATTTGTATGCCCTGAAAGTGCTTGAATTTCAGTCAATGAATTTCCTTTGTATTCCCAAAGAATGACTTTATTATTAGCATCACCTGAAGCTAAAGTTTTTCCATCAGGGCTGAAACTAATGCTATAAAAATCCGTACCTATATTTGGTGACGAAGCCAGAAATTCACCTTCTCGTCTCCAGATCTTGATAGTGCCATCCTTACTAGCAGACGCTAATGTTTGTCCATCATGACTAAAACGAACTTGCCAAATCAATTCTTTATGTAATGAAATAGGAGATTTTTTATCCCATTTTTTGCTATTTTCATTCCAATTCCAAAGGTTAATATTACGCTCTTTATTAATTTCAGACTGACCAGATGAAGCGATTGTTCTGCCATCAGGGCTAAAGCTGACACTCTTGATTTTTTCTTTTTCATGTCGCAGATATTTCAGCTTACTATCGATATTCCAAAGCTTAACAGTTCCGTCATGGCTAGCTGAAGCTAAAGTTTGACCATCATCAGTGAACTTGATAGCTAATACTGGCCCGTCGTGACCTGACAACTCTAAGTTCTTTGGCTTTAATTCTTGATTTTGTGGTGGCTGACTGTCATAATTTGACCTCAAAAACCAAATTTTGACACTTTGATCCGTACTTGCTGAGGCTAACAGATATTCACCAGATTGATTTGTTTTAGAGCTAAAGCTTAACCCTCGAATCTTATCTCCATGTCCACCATCATTTTTGTCAGGACTATCAATATATCCAAACAACTTCCCATTATTTACGTTCCAAAGCTTAATTGTGCGGTTGTCGCTAGCGGTCGCTAAAAATTTCCCATTAGGGCTAAAACTTACAGCCCAAATAGTACATCTTTTATCACTGCACTGCTCGGTAGGAATCTCTTTAAACTTGCTAGTAGCTAAGTTTAATAATCTGACAACACCATCCTTAGACCCTGATATAGCCAATGTTTTTCCGTTAGGACTGAAACTCATGTCTAAAATCTGAAAGCCTACTTTGATGGTTTTGAGTAAGCTACCATCCAATGACCAAAACTTAATAGAACCATCTTTACTTGCTGATATTAAAGTTTTTCCATCTGGATTGAAAATTGCTCTATAAACTTCATTGCCATGCCCTAAAAATGTTTGTAGAAGTTTGCCATCTGTGTTCCACAGCTTGACAGTACCATCACTGCTTGTAGAAGCAAACATTTTGCCATCTGGACTGAAGCTAAGACCACGAACATAACGGCTATGCCCGTGAATTGTTTGTAGTAACGTTCCATCTGAACTCCACAGTTTGATAGCACCATCTTCATCTCCCGACACAAGAGTCTTTCCATCTGGGCTAAAACTAACATTGTCAATTTTCTTTCCATGACCTTTGAGACCGTTAATTTCTTTTAGGTCATAAATTGCTCGCCCAAGAGTAGCCACAACTCGAGTTCGGGTATCGGGACTGACGATAGCAAGTGGGTTTTTTAGGGCGTTAGCTGCTTTGATACTTTCCACCAGAGCCTCAACTCCCTTATTAGAGTTAGAGAGACGGTTTGAGTTTTCAGCCAATCTGATAATTCCATCATTTTGGTTACTATTCCATATCCAACCCAATGCTCCAAATAAGAGTGGTACTGTTACTCCAAGTACAACTCTATTCCTGAAAAGACGCTGCTTTTGTTTTCTAAGTTCTTCT
The DNA here is from genome assembly GCF_000316575.1 of Calothrix sp. PCC 7507. Classification (GTDB taxonomy): domain Bacteria; phylum Cyanobacteriota; class Cyanobacteriia; order Cyanobacteriales; family Nostocaceae; genus Fortiea. The sequence goes on from NC_019682.1 coordinate 4,918,452, forward strand.
TGTTCTCTTTGGCGCTCGCGTTCTTGTTCGGCTCTTTCTCTTTGAAGTTGCTCTTGTTCTCGTTGGCGTTCGCGTTCTCGTTCGGCTCTTTCTCTTTGAAGTTGCTCTTGTTCTCGTTGGCGTTCGCGTTCTCGTTCGGCTCTTTCTCTTTGCAGTTGCTCTTGTTCTCGTTGGCGTTCGCGTTCTCGTTCGGCTCTTTCTCTTTGGCGTTCTCTTTCTTCTATTTCTTGTTTTCTTTGAATACTTTTTTCAACAAATTCCTGTGCATCTTTGTCAAAAAACACACGAACAGGAGGCTCTTGGAGCGATTTGAGAAAGTTTTCTGCTTCTACCAGTTTTCCACCTGTTAGCAGATAGTCCTCAGCGCGATCTTTTGCTATCCATTCTTTCGCTTCAGCCTCAATTTTTCGCTCTTTGCGGATATCATTTCGACTATTCTCTAACCATTGACGCAACTTATCCCAATGGCGAATTAGTGCTTCGTGAGCAACGTCTACAAATTCCATTCCCTTTGAGGAGTCTCCCTTTTCGACCATTGCGCTGGTGACGAGTAACCTGACTTCGTGACCTACAAGTTTCTGGATGACTTGCTCGACCACTTTGGGGTCAGAATTGGAGTCTAACAAATCTTGCTTTCGTACTCGTCTGCGGGTATCTTCAGTACCTTCACCTAGCTGGGTGAGTTCTAAAAATATTTTTTGGGCTATCTCTTGTTCTTTGTCTGAGAACTCATCGAAAACTTCATTGGCTCGGTTTTGTAAGGCTCCTCGGATGCCACCTAGATTAGCATAAGCTTTCACTGTTAGGCGATCGCTCTGGCGTTGGTTCCACAATGTCCATAAAGTATATTGCAGCAGCGGTAACATTCCCGGCGACTCAGCGACATCAGCAATCATTTGAGTGACTAGTTCCGGTTCAATCTCTAAACCCACTTTTTCAGCAGGTTTCAAAATCGCTTCTTTTAACTCTTTTACCTCCATTGATTTGACAATGACTTGATGGTTTTGAATCTTCTGAGCCAAACCACTATATTCAACACACTTACTAAAAAAGTCCGCCCGCATAGTTATGACTAGATAGAACTTATCACCTAAAAGCTCTAAAGCACCTAGCAGACAGTCAAAAAATTGCTTTCGTTCTTGAATATCGTCGCAGAGAGTAAAAGCCTCTTCAAACTGATCCACCATCAGCATGACGGGCTTTTGAATAGCTGTAATTAACTGTCTTAAACCATCTGCACCTTTGGCAATTAATTCTTCAGCTTGAGCTAGCTGTAAACCTTTTGCAGTATCTGATAATCCTGAATCTACAAATGCTAATGCTAAATTTTGCAAAGGGTTAACGTCTGGGCGAAAATCTTTGAACTGCCAAGTATTGCTACCCGATAATCGCTGTCCTAACTTTAATTGATAAAGTAAACCCGCTCTCACAACACTAGACTTTCCACTTCCTGATGCTCCCAATACAGCTAAGAAATTACCAGAGCGCAGTGTGTTTAACAACTCGTCAATTAACTCTGTTCGCCCATAGAAATACTTTGCATCTTCATGATTACAGTCAAAGTGAGTCAAACCCTTGTAAGGACAAATGGCTTGTTCTGATTTAGTCCCAACTTCTTCTGTAGTTACTACATATCTCTTGGTGAGGTTGATTACTTCACCAGAGTTGTAATAAACTGGGGTTTGGGGAAAAAAGTTGCGTTTCTGACTCAGTAAATCTATTAAACGGTAGTTAGTCACCCATCCTTCTTGGGTAGGTTCTAGTCCTTCTAGCAGTATTTTAGTAAGTACGCTGTGTGCTTTACCAATTTCTTGATAAGCAGTCTGGGAATCACGACAAGCAGCAATAAAGCATCTGTCTCGCACTTTTCCCTTGTTTCCAGGATTTGCCTCAGCATCAAAATTTAGCAATTCTCCGCTATGGCAGCAATCTAAAATGATAATCTGCTGTGGAATCTCGCTTTTTTGGAGAAGTTCCTGCAACCATCTCAGAGATAAGCCGTATTGACCATTTTCTTGATTAAAATCAGTGGTTGCTAAAAATCCTTCTCTCAAACCTTTGTCTTTAACCCACCCATGTCCAGAAAAATACAGTAGCGCTGTTTCTGGCAATTGTTTGCTTTCTGGCTTAAACAGTTGGGTTATTGCTGTTTCCAGATCAACGAAATTCACGGGATTTGATGCATGAACGCGAATCGTCTTATCTTTTTTCAACCCAATTGCAGGTAATCGCGTTACGTTAAATTCTCCATACTCTTCTAACAGTTTTGCGATCGCTTCCGCATCTTGTGCAGCTGCTGTTAGTGGAGATAGTTTAGACGAGCTCGGATAAGAATTAATACCGACTACCAATGCATCCCGGCTCATAGCACGCACCCCTAAGATAACTACTGATCAGCATTATTACTTAGGTGCTACAAAACCTCAACTCAATTTTCCGGAGACAGTTATGTAAAAAATGTGGTAATTACTTAGTTATTCATTCTTGGGAGTTAATCATGACGAAGCTTACACCTATTAAGCTAGATGACAACACAATTATCTATATCGAAGCTAGCGAAGATGTGGAATTTACTTTAGTCAACCCAGAAACAACTTCCGAAGAAGAAGATGAGGAGGAAGAAGCACTAGTTGGTAAAGGAATGAGTCCCGTGGAAATACGGCAAAAAATGATCCAAAATTTTCAGGTAATTCACTCCACAATTCAAGCTTATACTGTTTCCTCCTTAAATGCATTTAAGCAAATTCCGATTTCTAACGTAGATAAAGTTACTTTAGAGTTTGGCATTGAATTAGGTGGAGAAGCTGGTATTCCATATGTAACAAAAGGCACTGCTAAAAGTAATATGAAGATTACTGTGGAGTGTTCTTTTCCTGAAAATAAACTGGGAATAAAATAAGTGCTTTCAGCTACAATTTAGCTATTTTTGATTTGGACAAAGTGACCCCGATGTTGAGGATTGGGAAGTATTCCGTCTTCCATCCTCAATCTATTGACTTAATTAAACAGTGTATATACACTTAAAATATGCAAAATCAATCAGCCCAACTTAAAAAAGTTAGCACTACCTGCACCTGCTTTCATCTCCGCAAAGCATCTCGCATAGTTACACAAATTTTTGAGGAGGTGTTGCAACCTAGTGGGGTGTTAGCGAATCAGTTTACCCTTTTGACTGCAATTAGCATAGCTGGCTCGGTAACAATTACGCACCTCGCCCAAGAACTAGTTATGGATCGAACCACTCTAACACGTAACCTCAAGCCGCTGGTCAAACAGGGGTTTATTCAAATTCAGCCAGGACAGGATCAACGGGTACGGGTTGTGAGTCTCACCGCAGCAGGACAAGCCGCTTTGACAAAAGCATTACCGTTGTGGGAGATAGCACAAAACTGCGTCATCGAGCAATTGGGAACAGACAAATGGAGCTTATTGTTATCTGGGTTGTCTGATACTGTCGCCTTGCTGCGTAATAGCTAATTTTTTTGAGTAAAGCGTGTATATACACATATTTAATTGAAGAGAAGTATGTCTAAATTTGATGATCATCCGACAGTGAAAAAGTTTCGTGAGCAGAATGTTCTGGACAGTACGAAAGTAGCTTCGCTGTTAGATGCGGATTGGCTACGCGATTTGTGTTTAGAGGCTGGAGCTGATGACGTTGGTTTTGTGGAGATAGACAGACTAGAAATTGCTGATCAACGCCAAGAGATTTTGAAGGCTTTCCCGCCGACAAAGACACTAATTAGCTTTGTGTGTCGAATGAACCGGGAAAATGTGCGATCGCCAGCGCGATCGGTAGCTAACCAAGAGTTTCATACTACAGGCGATGAAGTCAATCAAATTGGGCGGGAGATTGTTGCAACACTTGAGAAACAGGGTATTCGCGCCTTAAACCCAGCAATGGGGTTTCCAATGGAAATGGATCGGTTTCCTGGGAAAATTTGGGTTGTTTCCCATAAACCCGTAGCAGTAGCAGCAGGTTTGGGACATATGGGAATTCATCGCAACGTTATACATCCCAAATTTGGCAACTTCATACTATTAGGAACAATTTTAATAGATGCAAAAGTGAGCGCACATCACCAACCAATTGACTATAACCCTTGCTTGGAATGCAAACTGTGTGTAGTCGCCTGTCCAGTGGGAGCTATTGGTGCAGATGGTCATTTCAATTTCTCCGCTTGTTACACCCACAACTATCGAGAGTTTATGGGAGGCTTTACCGACTGGGTAGAAGACATTACCGAGAGTAATAATGCCCGTGAATATCGTCAAAAAGTGAATGATTCAGAATCAGCCTCAATGTGGCAAAGTCTGGCTTTTAAGTCCAACTATAAAGCCGCTTATTGCGTGGCTGCTTGTCCAGCAGGAGAAGATGTAATTGGGCAATTTTTAAAGAATAAAACAGGCTTTGTGCAGGAAGTAGTTAAACCCCTGCAAGATAAAGCAGAAACTATCTATGTTGTTCCTGGTTCCGATGCTCAAGACTATGTAGCGCGTCGGTTCCCTCATAAACAAGTCAAGCAAGTCAGCAATGGGATTCGCCCTAATTCTATTCAGGGTTTTCTGTTCGGATTACCTTTATTGTTTCAACGCCAGCAATCAACGGGTTTGGATGCTACCTATCACTTCACATTCACTGGTAAGGAAGAAAAGAAAGCAACAGTGATCATTAGGGAACAGACAGTTGAGGTGAGGGATGGACATATGGGAACAGCCAATATTCATGTGACTGCTGATAGCCAAACTTGGTTAGGTTTTCTGGCTAAAGAACAAAATATTATTTGGGCTTTGATCAGGAGGAAGATTCAGGTCAAAGGCGCATTAAGTTTGCTATTAGCTTTTGGCAGATGCTTTCCATCTTGAGTTGGAGTATGGCGCTTCTCACTTCGATTAAATGCAATCCAGGGCGGGAAAACCCCACTCCTTGTATCTACAGGCTTTGCGGTTAAAAAAACGTCTAAAATTTAATCATGTCAGACGCTAATTTTACTGCTCCTGTGTCTTCAGAATTTCTCCACTTAGAACTATTATAATGATCGCCTGCATTCGTAATAGTCTCCGCCCTGGACAACAACAAATGGCAGATTGGTACGCTGGTCTTTGCAGACATTATCAAATATAGAGCAGATTATATCAATTTTAACCTTCCCGCACCATCCAAACCAACATTCCCAATAGTATTTCTACTGGTGGAACAGTATAATCGTTTAAATCAATGCTTAGTGTTTGCCCTGATAATTTCAAAAATCGCCAAGCTGTACCGCTGCTGATGCTGCCATAAATTGTCTTAATTGGTATATTATTGATTTCGTTGAATTTTTGTGCGGCAATCATTTCTGCTGCACATTGCCCTAAACCGGGTTTTAAATCACCTTTTTTCGCTTCAATAATCACAATGACAGGAGCTTCAATAAATATTTGTTCGGGTGAACGGCTAATTAAAAAATCACATACTCCACTTAAGCCTAGCTCTGATGCGACGGTAAAATCTTCACCCGAAAAAAAGCTGACTTTGCGTTCAAGAATTTTCCGAACTTCTACGAGGATTGGACTAATAATTAATTCTGAGCGAGCTTTTTCTGAACCAGTTGCTGTTGCTAGTGGTAGTCCTTCGCTTAGTGCTTCTTTGAGGTAAAAGCTAGGTTCTATGGATTGCGTTTCTGGTAAAAACCGTCCATTTTCAACCGTAGTTAAGTTAAAGTCGCTTTTGACTTTTGACAGTGAGAAGTCACTATAAGACATGATAAATATGATTAAATATTAATCGATGGGTATTGATCCTATCGCGTTTATAGGTGTTGTGTTGAGAATGGGATCAACAAGAGCGATCGCCTTCTCCAAATCCTAGTGGCAAAGAGGCGGCGATCTAATTATAAAAATAATTAGTAAATAGATGTATGAGAACCCCGATTTCCTGGAGAAGTCGGGGTTTTGAGACTCTTTTGGTGTATCATGAACTCACTCAGCCTGATTACCGCGAGTTTTAGCCTGTAATTGCTCAACTTGCTCGATGGTCAAACCAGTGACACGGACAATTAATGCGATCGCCACTCCTTCATTGAGCATATTTCTGGCAATTTCCTGAGCTTTTTGTTCTAAACCCTGTTCTAAACCTTGTTCTAAACCTTGTTCAATGCCTTGTTCAATACCCTGTTCAATGCCTTGTTCAATGCCTTGTTTCAGCCCTTCTTGCAGAATATCTTGATAAATCACAGATTCGCGCATAATATCACTCCGCAAAATTCTTTTAATCAACTCTTTATTTAATACTAGCCCAGCTAACACGGCTGTGGATGCAGCAACATTACTGCGGATGCGGGTGTCGTTAAGTGCTTCAATAACTTGGGCTACTTCTTCTAAAGTTCGCGTTTGATCGTTGGTTTGACTTAAAGCTGCAAAGGGTAGCAAACCCGGAGAATTGAAAAATACTTCGGGTGGCTGTTCCCAAAGTCGGATTACTGTAAATCTGTGCCAGCTATTTTCTAGAACAAATTCCGTTTGATAAACTAACTCAGAATCAGTTGGTTTGAGATAAATCACCACCTGACGCATTTGCTTATGGGGGAATTTTCGATATCCACGTAAGCGATAATCCGCCATCCGAAAGGGAATATCGGCTTTAGGTGCGGTTTGGAATTCGAGATGCAGGATAATTTCATCCGATTGCAACAAAATTAGTGCATCGGCGCGGATAGGTTCGAGGGATAATTCCGATGGACTTAGTTCGGTGAGAGTTATTGGTTCACCGAGTAGCCATGTTGCAAAGTCCGATGAAAATGACTCTGCGAGAAATTTACAGACGTTATCAAACATAAGTAGGGCGACGCGAATAAAGCTAACTTGCGGAGATCGTCATTTGTCATTGGTAATGGTTGTAAGCCTATTTACATAGAGCAGATTATATATCAACTTAATTACAGACCAAAGGCCGATCGCTCACTGTAAACACAAAACTGTTAAAATTACAATCACGGCGGACCGTAACCATTGTAATTTTGCCATCGCGGCGATCGCTTCCCTGAAATTGAATGACTCCGGTTGCGCCTGTAACTAAAAATTGAGCCATTGTCAGTGTTTTCTGGATACCGATGCGGGTGGGGTTTACCTGTAAAGCTTTGCTCAATACCAACACTGCATCGTAGCTGGTAGCAGTTCGCCAAGTGATGTCAGTGTTGTCAATAAGTGTGTTTATCGGAATTTTCCAGAGCTTTTGAGCTTGCTGGATAAACGCCGAGTTAACATCAGTCATAGGATGCCATGCGATCGCTAATACCATCCGTTCAGTGTCTTGTTTGAGTAAGTCAGCACCGTAAAGACTGTCACTCCCCACAATCCAAGATTGGTTGACATTCGACTGAACGACTTCTAAAGCGTTAGGAATCGCATTATACAATCCTACTCCCGCATCGGGAATCAAGACAATCACCGTTGCACCTTGGGTTTGTGCTTGGTTTAATGCCGCAGAAGCGTTAAAGTCATCACTAGCCAAATTGAAAGCTGGTTGATGAGCGATCGCATTACCTTGGAGTGATTTCGCTGCTGCTCGAAACGCCCTAGATAAAGATTCCGCATATTCACTACCCTGGCTGTAAAAGATTGCTACTTTTTTCTGTTTGAGTTCAGAGAACACGTAGGTAGCCATTTTTTCAGCGGCGATGCGGTTGCTAGGAACAGTGCGGAAGAAAAACGGACTTTTGAGATTATCTGAAGTGCTAGTGGGAGAAACTAAAACTAACCCCGCTTGGTGATAAATTGGTATAGTTTCTTTAGTTGCTTCGCTGGTGTAGTGACCCACAACAGCCAGTAAATCCTGATATTTCACCAACCGTTGAGCAATTGAACGGGCATTATTACCAGATTTGCTATCTTCACGATTATTATCATCAGCGATAATTATCCGTAAAGGTTGACCGTTTTTCAATACCTCAGTCTGAGCTTGAGCAACACCTCTAAGTATTTCTAAACCGATAGCAGTCCGACGTTCCAAAGGAACTACAACTGCAATTGTGTAAATCTGATTAGCCTGAAATTGTGATTGAATTTTGGCGTTGTTGAGATAAATTAACGTTTCTGGATCTGACTTCTGTTTAAAAGCAATTTCCCACAAACGCACAGCTGCGGAAAAATTTTGGCTGCGATACTGTTCAATGGCTAATTGCTTTGTTGGTGGAGGCTGGCTATTTCCCCAAAAAGCACTGGGAATTAAGCTTTCTTCACCACAACTGAGATGATTGTCAAGGATGCGATCGCAACTCTGTGATAATGTTATCTTCTGATAAACCCATGTGGCGCTAAAAAGCAGCAAAACACCACAAGTAGTACCCAGCAATAATTTTTGCCATTGCATCTGTGGCTGCTGCTGAAGATTCTCCAGCTTTTCCAGCATAGCTTGAGCTGTTGCTGGTCGGCGCTGGGGACGAGAATCCGTCATCGCCTGAATCAGATCAATCAATCTTTTGGGGGTTTTTTGGTCTTTCACAAATTTATACCAATTGCGGAAATCCTCACGGCGATCGCCCGCAGGATCAATACTTGTGAGTAAATAAATAAAAGTCCGACCTAATGAATAGAAATCTGATTGTAAAACAGCATGACCATCAAGTTGTTCTGGTGCAGTATATCCAAGCGAATAAACTACTGTCACCGACTTACCATTAACAACAGTTTGTGTCACCTGACGCGCCGTCCCAAAATCAATTAAAACTAATTTTCCATCTGGACAGAGCATAATATTTGCTGGTTTAATATCCCGATGAAAAAAACCATGTTCATGCACAAATTGCAAAACCTGCGTTAATTGTTTAAGCCAATTCAATGCAGTTTCATAGGATGTCACACATTGATTTTGAGCCAGCCATCCTCGTAAATCTTCACCCTCAACTTTCTCCATCACCAAACAGCGTAACTGACGACCTGTATGCAATACCAAAGGAAATAACATTTCCCCAACAGGTAAACCTGGATGCTGCAAAGTTGTTAATATATATGCCTCTTGCTCAAATAATCGGAGTAATTCCGGTGTGACAGTCTTTAAGGATTTGAGAATTTTAGGTTGATCCTGGTCAATTAAATCTTCAATTTCAAATACTTCCGTATAGCTGTGTATTTCAACTTTTAAAGGTCGCCTAATTCTGTAGCGGTTTTGCAACACCAGCGGCGTTTTACAGTTTTGACATACCGCACAATTATCAGGATTTTCTCGCTGCGAACAATCTGGATTGATGCAGTACGCCATAGAGGAAGGAAGAGAGCCAAATAGATCCTATCTACATTTTAGAGTTCCATGATAATTATTGCCCGGATACAGCGCTTCCTGCTGTTATGACACACAGTTTTTTATCCTCAAGCCTGTAGGGGCGGGGTTTTTCCGCCCTCAATTGTATTGCATTCGACTATCTTGATTTATGAAACATACATAAATGAATTTGTCAAGCTCAGATTTAGTTCAGTGTAAATGATCTGAAGTTGACCTAGCCGGAATCATATCAAACCCCAAATAATGGGATTACCAAAACTTTCGGTAAGTAGTTAGGCAGGAATGAACCAAACTATATTACGAAAAGTAAATACACCGGAAACCCTTACTAATGACAAAGGACGACCCTCATTAGTTAACTTTATTTACGCCCACCTACTTAAGCAATATGAACAGCATGAGAACCACTGTTACTGGATTTCCAGTCAAGTTTTATTTTGCCGGGGGAATAGGAATATTTTTATTAATTTTAGTAATTAGTTTCCGTCCCTTCAGCATCGTTAATGCTGGTGAACGGGGCGTGATCATGAAATTTGGTAAAGTCCAAGATCAAGTATTAGATGAAGGTATCCATCCAATTCTACCAATTGCCACATCAGTTAAAAAACTTAGCGTCCGTGTACAACAAAATAGCTTTAAATTTGATGCTGCTTCTAAAGACCTACAAAAAATCACAGCAGAACTGGCCGTAAACTGGCATGTTGATCCGATACGAGTCAATAAAGTTTTTCAACAAGTAGGCGATAAGCAACAAATCATTTCTGGAATAATTACTCCCGCCGTATCTGAAGTACTAAAAGCAGCAACGGCTAAAAAAACAGCCGAAGAAATTATCACTAAGAGAACAGAACTTAAAGAAGAAATTGATAAATCCCTTAAAATTCGTCTAGCAGCTTATGGCTTGATAGTTGATGATGTGTCTCTAGTGAATTTTGCATTTTCTCCGGAGTTTGGTAAAGCATAGGACTTACGCATTGACGAAACAACTAGTTTATGTATTCAATCAGCACAAACAGCGCTCAAATTATCCAAAACATATTCACGAATAACTTTTGTGAATAGATTCCTTTGGACTTCATACCAATTGTTAATGATATTTTCAGAGCGCATTTTTTCTAAACGAACAAATGCTTGAAGCGAGCAAAATATATGTGTTTTGATTGCGTGGCTATCTCTAACCATGAATCGACAAATTCCACATACTTGTTTGATGGCTCTATGAAAACTTTCAATTCCCCAATGAGTATCATGAATTGTCACAAATTCACTTCTGGTTATTTGTTGGAGAGCTTCTTTATCTGGTAGATACAATATATAGTGCCTAGAGTCTTCTTTTTTGAAGTCCTTCCTAAACAACTTGATAAATCCAAATTCTCTCAGATGCGTGACTAACCCTTGCTCAGGAAGCTCTAAACTGCTTACATGGCAATACTTTCCTGGTTCATTAGATACAGTTCTGTTCTTCTCAACACCAAATAGAAAACCCAATTTCTGGTTTCTTAAAAACTTTAAGTTTTCTACTCCTGAGTACCAACTATCTCCTGTCACTAGTCTTGGTTTTACACCCCAATCAATCACTTCAATCAGCATTTCTTGGAAATAATCGTTCTTGGTTCTCCCCTCCTTTTTGTCATATATTCTGTAATTTATTGGGACTGAATTCCCATGTATGTCGCTGTAATACAGTGTGATTAAATTTAATCCTTTAATCGCCTTATGGTATTTCCCTGACCAAAAATATCCAATTAATTCTGCGTATTTTGGTTCGCTGTATAGCTTTTCTATTACTGTGTCATCAACGCTTAAAATACCTCCTTCTAAATTGATTATTTCTCTGACAATGTCGAATAAATCTTTTGGCTCGTATCTTTCTCTCAACAAAAATCTGTTCACACTATCATGTGAAACATCTCCCAAGATTTCTGCTAACCGACTGCACCCTCCATGCTTTGGCTCCGATAGCAAGAACAGGGTGTAATGCTCTAAATTACATTGTGCTGTTGAGGGTTTGCTGATTTCTCTAATTGTCCGATACCTTGAAAGTAGACGACATCTTTTTTTCAATGCACTATTTTACCACCTCGTCAATGCGTAAGTCCTAAAGCAATTGAATCTAAACAAATAGCCGAACAAGAAGCTAAACAAGCAGAATTTATTGCTAAGAAAGCAACTCAAGAAGCACAAGCAGAAGTTAACCGTGCTAAAGGTCAAGCAGAAGCCCAAAGATTACAGCGCCTAACTTTAACACCAGACTTATTACAAAAACAAGCAATAGAAAAATGGGATGGACGCTTTCCGATGGTCATGGGTGGAAATGGTTCAGTACCGCTGATTAATATTAATCCTAGTAGTTTGGTAAGTGGAGAACGTCAATGAATAATAAATTAATTCAAAGGCTGTTTTTATTTGGTATTATACTCTGTCTAGGCATCACATTTTTTCTCAATCAATTTAAATCTCAATCAGTACCTTTCTATTGGGAGTTTATTGATGCTGATATTGCCGTGCAAAATAACGGTGATATGTTAATTAATGAAACTCAGAAATATACATTTACTAGAGATTACAATAATCAACGTTATCGCTATATATCCCTTAATAAAATAGATAAAATTACAGATGTTTCTGTTTCCGAAAATGGTCAAACACTGGCGAGTGAAACAGGGACTAAAAATAAACAATTTTGGATTCGTTGGTCACACCAACTTAGATCCCCAGAAAGCCATACTTTTGTTTTAAAATATCGCGTTGTTGGTGGATTGCATGTAGATAGTAATACCAATGATGCTCAAGTCTACTGGAACGCTATCTTTACAGACCGGAAAGCTGCTATCAAACAAGCGAAAGTGCGAGTTACTTTACCTGAAAAAGTCACAGGTGAAATCAACAATTTTCGGAGTTTTGGTGTGACTGCAAATGCTACTAAAATCGATGCAAAAACTGTTGAGTTTGTTACTCAAGCTTCTATTGAACCACAGCAAAAGTTAGAAGTTCAGGTGACATTTAATCGCACAGGTAGTGACATCAAAATGCCTCAATGGCAAAGTTTTAAATCTCCAGAATACTCACCTGATTGGTTTGCATTGATTTTTTGTGTAATATTTTTTGTGGTGATAGCCAGTCTATATTTCAGTAGACGTAGTAGTGGTTCAGTTCACCGTAATCGTAGTAGCAGTCGTTACAAAGGCGGTGGTTCAGTTCACCGTAATTATAGTAGCAGTCGTTACAAAGCTGGCGGTTGTTACGATGGTAGTAGTGGCGGTGATTACAGTAGTGGTTATGATGGCGGTGGTAGTTGCGGTGACGGTGGTGGTGGCGGTGGTGGCGGTGATGGCGGTGGTGGTGGCGGTGATGGCGGTGGTGGTTAACTAAACAAACGCTGTACGCATTTGAGAATCACAGGCTGTAAAAAAAAGCGTTCCTGAACATCATTTTTCATCGTTTCTACTAATGCTCTGCGCTTTAAGGACAAAAGTGCAGTTAAAATTTCTCCATTGGAAGCATGACTTACAAGCTGTAACAGTATCTCTTCACGAGTCAACCCCTGCGCTTGTGTAGCCAAACGCTTGATTAGGGTTTGTTCCAAAGGTGAAATTTGCTGCAGCCATTGCGCTACTAGTGGCTCAAATTCACTAGCTACTAGGGTTCCCGAAGCTAAAAATTCTCCTACATTCCCAGCAAACAATTCGTGAATAAAATTTGCTGCCATGTTGAGAAATAAGGGATTGCCACCATACTGATTTACTAGGGCAACCCACTGTTGAGCATCAAAAGTGAGTTGATGATGTTGTAAAAGCTCGATCGCACCTTCCATTAAACCACCGAGTGGGAAAATAACAGCACCAGCAGACTTTAAGGTGTTTAATCCCTCTGGTTGTTCTCGACTAGTCAAAATCACACAACTGGAATGATTTGTTTGCACTAGCGATCGCACAAACTTACCATAAGACTCATATTCTGGGCGATATTGTCCCGCGCTGTAGCTACGCCCGTCACAGCCATCGCCACCTAAAATACTATCCCACCCATCAAAAACTAACAGGGTTCGTGGTTGCAGCGGCGAAAGCGAATCTATTTTTGGTAGAGTCAGATGAACAGGAAACCACAAAATTTGCTGAAACCTGGATTCACAAGCTACAGCTAATTTTGCCGCTAAGGCTGTTTTACCAATACCCCCCATTCCTGTAATGGCGATGAGGTGTGTTCCTTGCTCAATTTTCTGGGTGAGTGTCGCCATCTCGTAACGCCGCCCAAAGAACAAAGGAATATTTGGGATTTGGACATGATCAGATACAGATAAGTTGGCGGAACGTTCAATTAAATCTTGCCAATTCAACCCCAAAACTTGACAAAACGCCTTAAATACCGAACTATCAATCGCATCACCTTTAAGAAAGCGTTTCCAAGTTGGTAAAGATACACCAGGAGCAAAGACTTCTGCATGTTCCCAGTCACGCCCTGGTATGAGAATTTGACTTCCAGCCTCCAGCCAAAGTGGATTATCAATCGTCCAACCTTTTTCCTGACGAGCTTGTTTGACAGTTTGCAATCCAGTCAGCGAGAGTTTGAGGCTAGGCATTTGAACAACAAATATCAAATATTACTAGCAAGTGATAGTATCGTTCTGTAAAAGAACCCCGACTTCTTCGAGAAGATGGGGTTCTGAGACTCATTAATTAGCTTTGATTACCGCGAGTTTTAACCTGTAATTGCTCAACTTGCTCGATAGTCAAACCTGTAACACTGGCAATTAAAATTGTTCTCAGAACCAATTTCTATAAAATTGCCGAGTGTGACAAAAGCCAAGCTTTCTCAGTCCAAGCATCGTTAAACAACTCGGCATCTGATACTTTTAATTCAAATGGATGGGGTGGTGACTGTAGCAACGAGAGTGAGCCTTTTTCGTGTGCTTCAATTAAGTTAACTGTCCAAGGAAGAAAATCTAATATCTCTTTTGGTAATACAGTTAACTCGAAGTTCCACAACCGATTCATACCTCGGCATTCTTGACCATTTTTTGCCGCAATCACTCTATCAGCACTCTTATTAATCGCCAGCCGTAGAATAAATGGGCGAAATGGAACAAAGTCATCAGGCGCTGTGTAGGCGTATACATTCACATAGTTAAGTCGCTGTCTCCCATCTACCCAAGATGCGATCGGGGAATTACTACTGTAGGATGTACCAGTGATAGCCACTGGCATATTCATAGAAGCAGCAAAAAGAGAGTAGAACTTATGTCTCAGTTCACTAACAATTTGTTTGGCTTCTAGATTCATCGTTGCTACACCTTTTCAGAAAACGATCGCACAGCTTGAACATGAGTAGTTATCCTCATGTACGGAAACGTCTCTTACTTTGCTTGTGCTTGGCAATTGCTTTGCGCTTGCGTTTTTCCAAAGGTGTTTCAAAGTGGCGATTCTTCCTGATGTCTGGAAAAATCCCTGCTTTAGAAACTTCTCGCTTAAATCTACGTAAAGCTGACTCAATACCTTCGTTTTCGCCTACGGTTATTTGGGTCATTCTATCTCCTTCTAAATTGACTCAATTAATATTTAAGTACTTAATCAACACTTTAAGCAACCAAATTATAAAAAAGGCAGACTCTTTGTCTGCCCTTAAGACCTTAGAGTTAACTACTTAGCTTCTCTAGTTTAGTAGCGTCCAGAGTAGCCGCCGCCGCCGCTTCCTCGTCTACCGCCACCGCCGCCACCATCTATTTTAGGTTTGGCTTTATTAACTTTCAAGCTACGCCCCATCCATTCAGCGTTATCAAGGGCTTCAATTGCCTTGGTTTCCTCGGCTTCTGTTTCCATTTCTACAAAGCCAAAACCTCTCACCCGTCCTGTTTCTCGGTCAACAGGTAGTTGAACAGTCTTTACAGTTCCATATTCTGAAAAGACTTGTTTGAGGTCTTCCTCCCTTACTTGGTAGGATAGATTGCCGACATAGATTGACATGAAATATCTCCAGAATCATGGGGTGTAGAGATTTAGATCCGGAGAGGTCTGTAGTACAAGTACAAAAAAAACAAACTGCACAGCCGAATTTAATCTTCCATAGCTACACTAGCATAAATCAGGAGATTATACCGCTAAGACGCTTGTTTGGGCTTGAGTTTTATGTAGACCGTCCACTGTTGACAGTTGACAGTCAACGGTGAACGGTCTACACGATGAAATATGCAACTTAAATGCCGCAGTCGCTTATACATAAAAAATTTTCCTCACTACACAAGTGGTAGTAGGAAAATATTTAGCGATTGATGTCAATATCCCCACCCACGAGGCGATAGGGATCTTATTAATACGTTATAGAATGCCCCAAAAGTGTAGGAAGCCTTGACCAGAGAACAATTCCAACAGAATGGCAGATAAAAAACCAATCATTGCAAAACGACCATTCCAGTTTTCGCTTTGAGAAGTGAATCCCCAACGCAAAGCGTTGGGATCTTCTGAAACTAAAGGCGCAGTCTTTTTTGCATCTGGCATAAGTAATACTCCAAGTTTCTGTGTTGTCACAGGTGCTGGTTTATGTAAATAAATGTAACATATTTTTAAGTGATTGCAACATTTAGTTGAGTAAATAGGAGCCTAGGTCAAATTACATGGAGTTTTTGGGCACGGCGCGGGGAGCAGGGGGCAGATATCAAGGGTAGGTTTTTCAGATTTGACCAATTTTTTGGGTTTTAAAACCCAAATCATCATCTGAAACCTTAAAACTTCGTTTAATAATTGAGAATATTCTCAATTGAGAATACTACTGTAAAATTCAGCTAGGAATAATGCCGGAAAGTAAATCCTTCCCGTTTTTGCCCCAGTTTGTATATGAGTTACTATCTAAAATTGTGGTTTCACTAACACTTCTGCCATATAAACTCTCACTTGAATCGTTTTAATCTCCGTCTTCCGTAAGGCTTGTGGCAGAGTGCAAGTGAGAACAATTCTCTAAAGAAGTAACCCAAACCCAAGAAATCAGGGGTGATATAGGATTCCTATTTGAATTCTGAACAGATACGTAGTAGCGCGACAAGGCTAAAATGTTGCAAAAAATTGTAGGTTGGGTTGAGACTTTGCGTTACCCAATACCCTGATCAATGTTGGGTTACGCTGCGGGAAGACGCCTCCAGCGTCTATCGCGTCTACGCATTGCCTCAACCCAACCTTGTATCTTAGAAATAGTAGTAGACCGTCCCAACCTTGGTCAAAATAGACCGCTTTGTAGCATGGGTCACTACAACAATCTCTTTGACAGAACTCGAACAGTCGCCGGGGTCAAAACTTTAAATATTGAGATTTAAAGTATACAGTCCGTATCGGGCAAGGATGAGTGAAATCAAGGGGAGGAATCAAAAACTTCTTGACAAAGTAGTTGAGAGTAAAAAAATGGAAAACATTGCTCAATGGGTAGGCATTGATGTCAGTAAAGCTACTCTAGATGTTTATATCCGTCCAATGGGTAAAGCATTCTCTGTAGCAAACACAGAAGTAGAAATATCTCATTTAGTAGAGGAACTCAAATCCGCTAATTTAAATCTGATTGTATTGGAAGCAACAGGAGGGTTAGAAACAGAGCTAGTAATTCAATTACAAGCTGCATTTTTACCAGTTGCATTAATCAATCCACGCCAGGGGCGAGATTTTGCTAAAGCTACAGGAAAGCTTGCCAAAACTGATGCTATTGATGCCAAAATTTTGGCACATTTTGGGGAAGCAATGAAACCCCAAAGATTACCAATTGAATCAGAAACTGCGCGTCAATTGAGCGAATTAATTAGTCGGAGAAGACAATTAGTCGAAATGCAGACGGCAGAAAAAAATCGCCGTTCACGCGCTCGTGGAAAAGCATTGGCTGATATTGAAGCTCATATTGAATATCTTGAGCAACGTCTAAAACAACTCAATCAAGAAATTGAAGAATTGACGCAAAACAATCAACAATGGATTGATAAAATTAATTTACTCAAAACTACTCCAGGCATTGGCCAAGTAATTTCGACAACTCTGGTTTCGGATTTACCAGAACTGGGTAAGCTAACTGCCAAACAAATCTCGCGTCTAGTTGGCGTTGCACCAATTAATCATGATAGTGGGCAACACAAAGGTAAGCGTATGATTAATGGTGGTCGCGCCCATGTTCGTGCCACTCTTTATATGGGTGCTGTGGTTGCTATGCGTCATAATCCCGTAATCAAAGCTTTTTATGAACGTCTTGTTGAACGTGGTAAATCCAAAAAACTTGCTCTGACCGCTTGCGTTCATAAAATGTTAGTCATTTTAAATGCAATGGTTCGAGATAATTTGCCTTGGTGCATTTCTGATAACTTTCAACCAATTGTTAACGCGTAAGGCTTGCAAACGTTTTTATACTTTTTATTAGCCTTTGAGCGGATGGTATCGCATCTTTACTGATCCGATGTCTACGACGGGCTATTCGGCGTCGCAGCCATGCGAACAATTTTTCATGCTCTTTTTTGCCTCCACGGGAAGTCCAGCAACTGGGGAAGATTCGGTGGCGTAGCGGAGTGGCTGGTGCGGGCTGCAACTGTCTTGGCTACCAATGTAAAATCTCAATGCCCGTACCAGCCACCACCGAATCTAGCGCAGCGTTCCCCAGTTGCGTCAATGTTCACAGTCCCGGTTTTTTGTTAACCTTAGCCGAAGGCTTTGGCGAAGCCATCGCTTGACTTTTAAGACAGTCGCTACACCTAATGCACTATTTTAATCTAGACAGTCTACTACAAATACCTACTTTTATTCAAAAATCAAACCGAATTCTTATAGTAAGTATCTATGTAGAAAGTCTTGATTAAATTAACTCTAAACTTACTATATTTTGACTATAACCCTGTTCTGTCACTCTCCGAAAACATTTGCTATTGTTGAATTCCAGAGCTTTTGTATAGCAAGCGATCGCACGATTATTTCCTAATCACAAATACAAGACCCATTTTTTTCTAATAGGAAAGGTTGTATTGATTGCCTGATGAGGCTTCTAGCGATTACCCTCCCGGAGAGTGACAAAAGCGGGATAATTAGCGACTAATATAAATAATTTCAGCCATCGAGAACCTAGTAAAATTTCCTGGATTTCATCTCCAGCAAATACAGGAATTTCCCACTCTTGACTATCTATTATTACCCTACCAATATAAACATCAAATTCAGTTTCTCCTTGAGCGGTTCTTAATTTATTTTGACGGAAAAAAGACCAATCAAGACTTTGTACATCTTGTTTGTTCATGGCTAAAAATTCAATGAATCCTGTATCTAGCATTGTTTCTACAGGAAAGCTGAAGTCATCGCCTCCAATTAAATCAATTTCAAAGTAAACTTGACCTTTATCTCCAAATCTCCCCTCAATCATATTCTGCCACTAACTCCGGTTTCATTAATGCCAAAAATATGATGAATCACATGAGGATATTTTTCTTTGGCTATTTTACTTGCTACCTCTTGATCCTGATCGATAAAATAATCCCCACTATCAGGTTCAATGGCAATATACCAATCATAGTATTTATCTAGTATTTCTGGTTTTAAACGCTCAAAAATCACCCAACAACGCTCATAAAATGCCTGTCTTCTGGCTTTTTCTTGAGCTTTTTGTGCATCTGTCCATTGAATTTCTGGAAATACTCTCCCACGTCTCACTATTCTTTCTGGTGAAGAGTGTGTCATATTTTTGACCTCATGAAAATTTATTGTCCATATCTCATTATAAAATGCCAAATGGGAACCAGAAAAACAACGTCTTGCTTGGCAACAGGCAGTAGAGCAAGCTGGTGGTAAAATTCCTTCCGGTCGTTAGACTTTGAATGATCTCTGTAGAATTGTTCAAACTTGGATCGAGTTGGGTAAAGTAGAATCTTCAAAGACCAAAAAGAAGCGAGATACAAAAATGTTTTTCCATAAGGATTTGGTTTGTCAGCAAGAAGACGTAGAGTTATTTAACAATATTGGACATTTGGATAATCTTGAAGGTCGTTTGACTGTTTGGATTACTATCAATCAAACTCCACGAGTTCACTGGGAATTTGAAGCAGGTAGAGGCGAGTATAATTTTGATTCTCTCTCTTTTGATCCACCGCCAAAAAAATTAACTTCTTGGGATGGTTCAGATCCTCAACTTGTTGTGGAAAAACCAACCTTCACATTTCGGGGTGGACAAAGGCGGCAAAGCAGGGGTTATGCAGAGCAAGCTTTATATGGGGATATAAATGCAAATGCTCACTATTTTGATTTCTATTTGCCCAATACAGATTTCTTGAGAGAGGCTACAGGTAGTGACCTTGCAGCCATCACTAAAGCTTTAAAATGTGAATCATTTAAAGTGGAGATTGGTCATGATTGGAGTGTTGAACTTTCTACAACCCAAGAAGCTTTAGATTGGTTGAAGCCAGAAGTCCAAAATAGAGGTTCAATGATCACATTGAAAATTCGCCTCTTCCAGACACAACAACCTTCTACAAAAATTCAAGATTTATTAAGTATTAGGACTTACGCATTGACGAGGTGGTAAAATAGTGCATTGAAAAAAAGATGTCGTCTACTTTCAAGGTATCGGACAATTAGAGAAATCAGCAAACCCTCAACAGCACAATGTAATTTAGAGCATTACACCCTGTTCTTGCTATCGGAGCCAAAGCATGGAGGGTGCAGTCGGTTAGCAGAAATCTTGGGAGATGTTTCACATGATAGTGTGAACAGATTTTTGTTGAGAGAAAGATACGAGCCAAAAGATTTATTCGACATTGTCAGAGAAATAATCAATTTAGAAGGAGGTATTTTAAGCGTTGATGACACAGTAATAGAAAAGCTATACAGCGAACCAAAATACGCAGAATTAATTGGATATTTTTGGTCAGGGAAATACCATAAGGCGATTAAAGGATTAAATTTAATCACACTGTATTACAGCGACATACATGGGAATTCAGTCCCAATAAATTACAGAATATATGACAAAAAGGAGGGGAGAACCAAGAACGATTATTTCCAAGAAATGCTGATTGAAGTGATTGATTGGGGTGTAAAACCAAGACTAGTGACAGGAGATAGTTGGTACTCAGGAGTAGAAAACTTAAAGTTTTTAAGAAACCAGAAATTGGGTTTTCTATTTGGTGTTGAGAAGAACAGAACTGTATCTAATGAACCAGGAAAGTATTGCCATGTAAGCAGTTTAGAGCTTCCTGAGCAAGGGTTAGTCACGCATCTGAGAGAATTTGGATTTATCAAGTTGTTTAGGAAGGACTTCAAAAAAGAAGACTCTAGGCACTATATATTGTATCTACCAGATAAAGAAGCTCTCCAACAAATAACCAGAAGTGAATTTGTGACAATTCATGATACTCATTGGGGAATTGAAAGTTTTCATAGAGCCATCAAACAAGTATGTGGAATTTGTCGATTCATGGTTAGAGATAGCCACGCAATCAAAACACATATATTTTGCTCGCTTCAAGCATTTGTTCGTTTAGAAAAAATGCGCTCTGAAAATATCATTAACAATTGGTATGAAGTCCAAAGGAATCTATTCACAAAAGTTATTCGTGAATATGTTTTGGATAATTTGAGCGCTGTTTGTGCTGATTGAATACATAAACTAGTTGTTTCGTCAATGCGTAAGTCCTAAGTATTTCTCTGTCTGACGCTAATAAACTTCTCTCAGATTTATGTTTAATGCTGTCGTATATAAATGGTGGGTATGTCAAACCAATCTATGCGATTGCAAAGACATTTGTGGACATGGGAATAGATCGCATAGGCATAGAAGATGTAGCCTCATTGGCTGAGGCTCCTTTAATAGTTCCACAAGAGGAATTAGGACAAGGTTGCATCAGATATTTTGGCATGAAAGACTTATTAGATTTTGTTCAATGCTTTCCAACTTTTCAGCGAATGCTGCAAACTCCTCATTGGCGTGAGAAATGGCTTGTACTTCTTGAATGGTATTTTCAAGCAATTCCAAGAGCATTCGGACGTAGAAGAAATGTTTTGTCACCTGTTATAGCTAATGCGCTTGGGACGTTGTTGGAAAATTTAGCTCGAATTATTTTGGTGGATGAGGAGCAAAATCCTACACAGCGCAAGATTAATGAGGACTTAAAAGCAAAGGGTCGTATTAAAGCACTTCTCAATCGAATTGGCATATCGGGAGAAGATGCGACCGTAGATTATTTTGTGCATATCCGTAATAATTCAACTCATGCTGAAACAAAATCTATTCCATTGTCTGAAACTCAGCAATGGGAAGTGATTCTACGAGCAGTTCAATGGGTAGATGAAATAATTTTATGGAGACTAGGTTATGGAGGACAGTATCGAGAGAGAAGCCTAAAGTCAATTCAGGGTATTCAACCGCGCTATAACTTATCTCTCCGCGATCCAAGTTGGTAAGAATGGTACTAATCAGACACAAATGAGTTTTTGGACTTTGAGTGCTTGAGTTTTATCTGCCATAATTAAACACCAATAAAGTTGTTACCCGCTCAATCATTTCGTCAGATATTGAGCGGGGTGGAATCACTTAGTTGAAATCAGAAAAATCAATGATGTCACTGTGCGAATTTTCACTGGTTGAATGGAAGGTAACAGAGCGATCGCAACTTCTCTCGCCAGCCTCAGTTTCAGGCGCAGCCCATGTTGCGCTCAAGTTAAAATGAAGAGGTAATCTTTTTTAAGAGGAAAGGTGGTTATGACTTCAGTATCTGATGAACAGGTAGCCATCATCCGTACAGAGCGAGGGCTAACCATCACGGGTACACGCATTAGCCTTTATGATGTGATCGATCTCCTGAAGGCTCATTATCCTCCTAAATTAATTCGTGACACGTTCAATCTCACGGATGCACAAATTAATGTAGCATTGTCGTACATTGAGGCAAATCAGGCTCAAATCGAGGCTGAATACCAGGAAGTTCTTCAAACTAGAGAAGAAATTCGCCAATATTGGGAAGATCGTAACCGCGAACGACTTGCCCGAATTGCGGCAATGCCGCATAAGCCTGGGCAGGAAGCGATTTGGGCAAAACTTGAGGAGCAGAAAGCGAGACGTAGTGCGGCACAACAGCAATGACTTTCTTGGTTGACTACAATCTAGACGGCTACGCGCTTATTTTTATCGGTATATTGACAAAATTGGGCTGGATTGAATTCATATCCATCCAATTTGTGACTTTTAGAGAGGTTGGACTGTTGATGGAAAGTAGCGATCGCGCAGTCTGGCGTTATGCTCAAGAACATCAGATGCTAATCCTTACAGCTAACCGAAATATGAAGGGTGAAGATTCGCTTGAACAGGTTATGCGTGAGGAGAATACTGACAATTCGTTCCCAGTATTAACAATTGGGAACCTTGATCGCCTTAGTGAAGCTGATTATCGAGAACGATGTGTTGACCGCCTTATCGAGATTGCTGTAGACATTGAGCAGTATAAGGGTGTTGGTCGGTTGTTCATTCCATAAATATTGTTAGTTTCAATTCAGAATTAAGGTGATCGCAATTTTATTTGGTGGAAAACGCAGCATAACCTAGCCGTTATACCGTTTCCATAGTTATTTCCTGCCCAATCATTTCGTCAGATATTGAGCGAGGTGGAATCACTTAGTTGAAATCAGAAAAATCAATGATGTCGCTGTGCGAATTTTCACTGGTGGAATGGAAGGTAACAGAGCGATCGCAACTTTTCTCGCCAGCCTCAGTTTCTTGTCCAGCAAAGGACGGGGCGAATATACTTCGTCAGAGCTTCAGTGCAGACGCTTGCTGCGCTATCGCTCTTGCATTGGAGTAACAGTCGCTTTCAATAAATATTTTGCTCACAAAAAAACGCAGAAAATAAACTTCCCTGCGTCAAAAAATAATTAACTTCATCCTCAATCACAGCGTTTTACAGTTTAGTACCACACTCAGAACAGAAGTTATGGGTGGGAAGATTTTTAGCGTGGCAGTGGCTGCAATAAACTGGTTCTATGGAAGCTTTCGGGGGTTGTTTGGGCAAGCCGATCATTTGGGCGTTGCTCTTCCCTGGAGCCACCATTGGGTAGCAGTTTTCGTCTCTGGTGACGCGGACATCTACAACTACGGGGCCATTGTGTGCGAGCATTTGGGCGATCGCATCTTTAAGTTCTTCTCGCTTGCTGATCACCATGCCTTTGATCCCATAGGCTTGAGCCAAAAGCTCAACGTCTGGCATCCCTACTTCCATATTGGAGCATGAGTAACGCTCGCCGTAGAATGCTTGCTGCCACTGGCGCACCATCCCCTGCCAGCCATTATTGATAATCACGGTCTTGACATTGATGCCATATTGTGCTAGCGTGCCCAGTTCTTGTAAACACATTTGAAAACTGGCATCGCCACTGATACAGATAACTTCGTCATCAGGAAATGCTACTTTCGCACCCATTGCCGCAGGTACGCCAAAGCCCATCGTGCCTAAACCTGCACTAGAAATCCAGCGTCGGGGGCCGTTCTTGAGGAATTGGGCTGCCCACATCTGGTGTTGACCGACATCTGTGGTATAGAAAGCATGGGGTGCTTGACTACCAATTTCCACAATCACCTCTTGGGGTGAAATGCTATCGGGATGGTGGGGAACTTCTAGGGGATATTCGTCCCGCCAACGATTAATTAAGTTCAGCCATTCTTGGTTTTGGTTGGGTGTAGCTTTTGTGCCTGTTTGCTTGCACCGACGCAACAAGTCAATCAAGACTCTTCGCACATCGCCGACGATAGGCACTTCTGGGACGCGGTTTTTGCCAACTTCTGCCGGATCAATGTCGATGTGAATGACTTTTGCACGGGAGGCGAATTCATCCAATTTACCGGTGACGCGGTCATCAAACCTAGCACCGACACAAATTAATAAATCACAATCAGTGACAGCAAAGTTGGCGTAGGCGGTGCCATGCATCCCTAACATTCCCAATGCGAGGGGATGATGTTCGTCAAAAACGCCGATACCCATCAACGTTGTGGTGACGGGGATATTAAATAACTCAGCTAGTTCTTTAATTTCTTCATGAGCACCAGATGCGATCGCACCACCACCGACATATAGTAGTGGTCGGCGACTGTCACAAATTAACTGTAGCGCCGCGTTAATCTGCCGTGGATTCCCCTTCACAGTGGGACGATAGCCAGGTAACTTTATTGATCCTGGTTCCACAGGCACATAGTCGAATTCTTCTAAAGCTACATCCTTGGGGACATCAATTAAAACTGGCCCCGGTCGCCCAGTGCTAGCAATGTGGAATGCTTCAGCGACAATGCGCGCCATATCTTTCGGGTCACGCACTACATAGGAGTGTTTGACAATTGGTAAAGTAATACCGTAGATGTCGGTTTCTTGAAACGCATCTGTACCAATTGATGCTCGTGGTACTTGTCCTGTCACCACAACCATTGGAATTGAGTCCATGTAGGCGGTGGCGATGCCTGTCACCAAGTTAGTCGCCCCAGGTCCAGAAGTGCCAAAGCATACCCCCACCTTGCCTGTGGCACGGGCATAGCCATCAGCTGCGTGGGATGCACCTTGTTCATGTCTGACTAGGATATGCTTGACGCCACCGGTTGCTACCACCTTGTATAGGTCATCGTAAATCGGCAGAATTGCCCCGCCGGGATAACCAAAAATATGCTCAACTCCGTGGCGTTGGAGACTATCAAGCAAGGCAAAACCACCCGATGCACGCTTGGGCGTCACAGGGCTGGGGATAGAAGTCTTAGACTGGACGTGATTCTCGGTTTGGGGGGAACTAGTTCGGGAAAGCGATCGCACTGTCAAACCTCAGAGAGTAGCTAAGTTAATGCTGAAATTCTGTAGTTAAGATTTCATTTTAATGGAAAACTTCAATCAAATCCTCACAGAAATTTCAACTTTACATAACAAACTCTTTTTAGGGGATTGAGGAATAGGGACTGGGAGCAGGGAGCAGGGAGCAGGGGGAGAATAATTCTTGACCTATTGCCTATTGCCTATTGCCCCTTAAATCACATCCTGCAAAACTCGGCGAGTATTCTGCCAAGCCCAAACACCAACAACAGCGACGATAACGCTCATGCTGACAAGCACAGTTCGCAAACCCAGAGCATCAGTTAGTGGGCCAGTAATGGCTAGAGGTAAAGACAGGGCAATATTCACAGCATGATTTTGAAAGCCAAAAACTTTTCCGTGCATTGTGGGTGGTGTTTGCTGTTGAATTAAAGTTTGCATCGGTACGCCGATGAGGGCAGCACCCACACCTAACAATGCACAAAGTCCCAAAGCTAGTAACAGGTTGTGAACAAAAGTAAACACTCCCAAAACTAGCGCCATCATTACAAATCCGATTAAAGGTAAAGGCTTGTGATGGCATTTTTCTCCCCAATGACCCAAAAGTCCTGCACCTAAGACCATACCCACCCCAGCAGCTGCTAAGAAAAAGCCAAACTGTTTTTCCTTTAAGCCAAACTCTGCTGCCAGTCTAATTGCTAGCACCGTCAAGGCTGCAAACACGCAATACAACGTCACCAGTTGCAGCATGGCATTTAACACGAGACGATTTTTCTTCAGATAGCGCAAGCTGCCTTTGAATTCAGCCCAAGGGTTAATTAGGGCTTGCTGCTCCCCATCTCCCGTAACTTTATGTTCTTTAAATTTAATTGGCTGCATGATCGCCGCCGATAATAAATATAATGCACTGACTATAATCTCTTGACCGTAATCTTCTCCCAAAAAGCTTTTCGCCCAACTCAAAATTGGCTCTCCGATTGCAAAGCCGACTATTAAAGCTCCCATCATTGTGCTGCTAAACAATGCATTAGCGGCCATTAAGTTTTCGCGCTTAACTAACAAGGGGATGGCAGCTTGTTCAGCAGGCGCAAAAAACTGGGTAACAGTTGAGATACCAAAAGTGAGTATCAACAAAATCAGGAATTGTCGTGGTAATAACGGAATCAACAAAGTCAATAATCCGCGCACGACATCAGAGCCAACCATAATCAGCTTCTTGGGTAGGCGGTCAACAAAGATACCACCCGCCGAACCAAACAAAATTGCTGGGATGGTAAACGCCACCATCAAAGTTGAGTACATCGAGTTTTCTGCGAGTCCTGGAGGTGGTGGGTAATTTTCCAGCAAGGCAATCATCAAAACGAAGAAAACCTTATCTCCTAACTGGGAAACCAATTGCCCAATCCACAGGAGCAAAAAACCACGGTTTTTTAGCAGCGCGCCAAACCCATTATTAACAGCAGCAGGTTCAGTTGGAAACATTAGATACTTGGGAATTTTGACTAGGGTAGATGGGGAGTGGGGAGCAGGGGGAGTGGGGGGAGGATGGGAAGTAGGGGGAGTGGGGGAGAAAATTAATGAACAATCATTATTTTTATATCTATTTCTTCTTTATCTCCCTCATCTCCCTCATCTTCATATTCTCTTACCCTACACTCCCTATTTCTCACTCCTGCTGGCTGACTCTATTGTCCGGACTATTTTTCTTCATAGCGCTTTAACAGCAGATGCAAAAATTCAGATGCACCCAGATTACTAGCAGGGGAAGAGGCTGCCATAGCTTGGTTTACCCAGCATCCTTGAATCATTTGAGGTGATGACCACATAGATAGATGGTCAACTGCTGGCTCGGCATAAAAGTTATCTTGCCCACTTCCCAGCAATGAGGAACTCCAATGTGTGAAATAATTATGGCTCATCCGATGAATGGGAAAATCCCCGAATAGTGGCACACCCCATCCATCTATGGCGATAAATGCTTTGATATTACCTCCTGAGAGTTGCCACAAGGATGCAGCAACTATTGCCCCCACTACACCAGCACTATAGCTAATGAATATAACTGGCGATTTTAGCTGATCTCCCAAGCGATCGCACAAAAACTGCAAAATGTGAAATCCTGACAGCGTCAAAACACCGCTTCCAGGATAAATTAGTATGTTTACTGGTTTTTGATCAATTAAATTAGCTGGAAATTGATCTAACGATCCTGATAAAAAGCTCTTAGTCAGTTCTGGCTCGTGTATTCCCGGGCAAATGATTATGTTCATCATTGGTCATTTGTCATTGGTCATTCGTCATTCGTCAAGGTTATTCTCTCCCTCATCCTCCTGCTCCCTGCCCCCTGCCCCTTAATTAGGTAAGTTTTTTTGTCTATGTGTTATTAGGCTAAATCTATTTATGATTGATCTAGTTATCCTATCCCCCCGGATGGGATAAAATTTGACTAAAGAAGTCTGAAATGTAAAGGATAAAGGATGAAACAAGAGTGAGCGAAAAAATATGATTCTTTTCGATACTCATGCCTCATCCATCAAGGGATGAGGCAGTTTCACACTACATACCTCATACTTCACACTTCATTTGACTAGATTTTGGTTACATTGAGGAACTCATTGTGGTTGCCACGCCGGAAAAACTACAGCACACCCACGAGCATCTATCAGGTCAAGACCGTATCGCCGTCTTGCTGATGGGCTACGGTGAAGTCGAAAGTTACGAAGATTTCGCTAACTATAACGAACAGGCGTTAAATCTACTGACAGCAAAATTTGCACCAGTACCAACCTGGATTTATCCCCCCCTAGCAAAGCTTTTAGCATTGTTTGATCGCCATGAGTGGGGACACACACACCACGATTTTATCTCTCCACACAACGCCATTTTTGAAAAGCAACGGGCTGGGATTGAGAAGAATTTACAACAAACTTGGGGCGATCGCATCCAAGTTTTCAAGGCTTTCAATTTCTGCGCTCCTTTTTTACCCCAGCAAGTCTTGGCAGAAATTAAAAACCAAGGCTTTGAAAAAATTCTGATTTATCCACTCCTGGTTGTTGATTCCATTTTTACTAGTGGTATTGCCGTTGAGCAAGTTAACAACGCTTTGGCTGACATGGCTGATGGTGAACAACATTGGCTAAAAGGACTCCGTTATATTCCCTCTTTCTACAACGAACCAGATTATATCCATTTGATGGCTCATCTAGTAGAGGAGAAAATTAGCACCGATTTAGCCGCATCTCATTTACCTTCCCAAATCGGGATTGTGTTGATGAACCACGGTTGTCCCCATAAAGCCAAAGGTTTCACTTCTGGGATTACCGAAAGTCAAACACTTTACGATTTAGTCCGGGATCAGTTAATTAACAAGTATCCTTTAATTTCAGTAGGTTGGCTCAATCACGACACACCCCTAATTGAATGGACGCTGCCAAACGCCGAGCAAGCGGCTAATAACCTGATTCAATTGGGTGCAAAAGCAGTAGTGTTTATGCCTATTGGCTTTGCCACAGAAAACCACGAAACTTTATTAGACGTACACCACATTATCCATGCTTTGGCGAAAAAGCATCCTCATGTGGAATATGTACAAATGCCTTGTGTCAACGATCATCCAGAATTTCTGGCTATGGTAGCTGGATGGGCAAATGCTCAGATTGGCGAGTTGAGCCAGCAAGAATCTGTAACAGTTAACCCTCAGTTAGCTGGGCATCATCACCACCATCATCATTAATTAAAAAGCTGCAGGATGAAGTATGAAACTTATACTTCATCCTTCGCTGGGATTTTGGCTCAGATTCCGTCGTAGCTGACGAATAGCAACGCTAGTGTTACGTTCGTCAGCGATGCGGAAACATTCGTTGATTACTTGTGAAACATTAATGTTGGGAAAATAGCGGCTGTCAGTCTGAACACTGTAGCCGTCTCCTCGCAAACCATAAATTTTGAGTTGCTTCTTTTTGAATAACCAAACTTCCGGTACTCGATAGGGTAGGTAGTCATTCACATCAGTGTAGCTGGTTACGTCTATCTCAATTACTAAATCGGGCGGTGGTTCGGTATCCCAATTAATCCTATCTTTGCCAGCTATAGCTTCCCAGTTATCAATATAAAAGCAGTAATCTGGCTCAACACCGCTTTCGTTGAGCAATTCTAGCGTGATGGGAGTAAAAGACTCATATTCTCGCTCCAGATAATCGAGCAAAACTTTGACTACGTCTGCAATCAAATTCGTGTTACGTCCATGTTCTGGTAGCGGTGCCATCAAAAGAATTTCTCCGGGTCGGTATTTGATGCGAGGAGAAGAGCGATCGCCTAGTTGTTGAGTTAATATCTGATAGTCTTGCCAACTACTAGGTAGTCTTACCACCGCACCGGGAGGTAATTGGATTTTCTCTGGCGTAATCAAGGTATACATTGAAATTACTCTTTTTCTGTGCCCGATCAAAGAGAAAATCCCCTATGAGGAAATATCCTCCTACTTCTAATTTACTCCTCGCAGCTTGCGAGTGTTATCTACTAAACTCTGAGCAAATTGATCAAACCGCTGGGATAGTTTTTCATCTAGCAATTTGCCTTCAGGACTGAAAGCACCGTAGGCTTGTCCAATCGCAATTTGTTCGGGAATCACCCAACCATGTACCCAACGAACAATTAACCGCAGGTCGTTAAGGGCATTACTATTAGACTGACCTCCCAAAACGCTAATCAGTCCCGCTACTTTACCGGATAGTTCTGTAAAACTCATCAAATCTAGGGCATTTTTGATCACACCACTGACACTGCCATGATATTCAGGCGTCGCCAAAATTAACCCATCAGCCCCACTAACTGTATCCCGTAGCCTTTGAACATCCGGATATTCTAGATACTCTTTGTCACCATTGCAAAATGGTAGCTGCAACTGCCGCAAATCGAGAATTTCTACCTCTGCACCCAGCGCTTCTACTCTTTGCGCTGCTATTTGCAAAGCTATCTGGGTATAGGAGTTGGCTCTTAAACTACCACCAATACCAACAATTCTCACCATAATTCACCTACAAATCACTAAACTAATGGAAAATTCTCAATGAAGAATATAGTTGCTAGTAATTCTGTATCTTAGCTCTGGAGTTGATACAGAATACATGATTAGGCAATTCTGCAAATTTTGTTAAAAATCGTAATCATTACGATTACGCTTATTCTAGCGATTTGTTGCAGAATATGTCAAATTGCTACGTATGAGAAAATTTGACACCTAAGTAAGTGGGCACAATTAAACCTACATGACTTTGATGGTGAACAGATCCGCGCTATGGAGGGTTTAGCACTGCTAAACCCCTACGAAAGATGTGTTTTGTTTATCATCCACATTTTGCATTTCCTGTCAATTCGTAAGTCCTAGCTACTGTGTATGGTGTGGCGTCTCCCCACCTCCCGCCTTGTTTTTTGAAAGCTGATGAGAATTTACTGGGAATGGTTTGATGTGGAAGTTAGACTAGATAAGAAAACAGTTATTTCCAGTTATTGCAATTTTTGTAAGAAGAATAGGCATAAAACTAGCGCTCAGTTTATGCCAGCAGACAGAGGGTAATTATTATGACAACTTTTGGGAAAAAGGCATTGAAGAAACAGCCATTGGCAAAGCGTGTGACTTGGACTGGTGCGCTAGCAGCTAGTTTGATCATCTTACCAGGAATTATCGGTGGTACTCCCGCCTTGGCGCAGCAAAAAGCAGAGCGCGATACCTTAACATATGGTCAGTTGATTCAGAAAACCGAGAAGAACGAAGTTGAAAAAGTCGAGCTTGATGAAACCGAACAGATAGCAAGGGTTTATTTAAAAGGTCAAAAGTCGGATTCACCGATTCAGGTGAGACTTTTGGAGCAAAATACAGAGTTGATTAACAAACTCAAACAAAAAAACGTTGATTTTGCTGAAGTTTCTTCTGCTAATAGTCGGGCTGCTGTAGGTCTTTTGATCAATCTGATGTGGATTTTGCCATTGGTGGCTTTGATGCTATTGTTCCTGCGCCGTTCAACTAATGCGTCTAGTCAAGCGATGAACTTTGGCAAATCTCGCGCCCGCTTCCAAATGGAGGCGAAAACGGGTGTGAAGTTTGATGATGTGGCTGGGGTAGAAGAAGCGAAAGAAGAACTGCAAGAAGTAGTGACTTTCCTCAAACAGCCAGAAAGATTTACGGCTGTCGGCGCAAGAATTCCTAAAGGAGTACTGTTAATTGGTCCTCCTGGTACTGGTAAAACTCTACTAGCCAAAGCGATCGCAGGGGAAGCCGCTGTACCCTTTTTCAGTATTTCTGGCTCAGAATTTGTCGAGATGTTCGTTGGTGTGGGTGCATCTCGTGTGCGGGACTTGTTTAAGAAAGCCAAAGATAATGCTCCTTGTCTGATATTTATCGATGAAATCGACGCCGTAGGCCGACAACGAGGTGCTGGTATCGGTGGCGGTAATGACGAGAGAGAACAAACCCTCAACCAACTACTTACGGAGATGGATGGTTTTGAAGGTAACACAGGCATCATTATTATTGCT
The DNA here is from genome assembly GCF_000316575.1 of Calothrix sp. PCC 7507. GTDB lineage: Bacteria > Cyanobacteriota > Cyanobacteriia > Cyanobacteriales > Nostocaceae > Fortiea. The sequence goes on from NC_019682.1 coordinate 4,950,020, forward strand.
GCCACCAACCGCCCAGATGTACTGGATACAGCCCTACTCCGTCCAGGACGCTTTGACAGGCAAGTGATGGTTGATGCACCGGATTTAAAAGGGCGACTGGAGATTTTAAAAGTCCATGCGCGCAACAAGAAGATTGACCCTAGTGTATCTCTAGAAGCGATCGCTCGCCGCACCCCCGGATTTACTGGTGCAGACTTAGCCAACTTACTCAACGAAGCCGCCATTCTCACCGCCAGAAGACGGAAAGAAGCGATTACCATTTTAGAAATTGATGATGCTGTAGACCGGGTAGTCGCAGGGATGGAGGGTACCGCCTTGGTAGATAGCAAAAGCAAGCGTTTGATTGCTTACCACGAAGTCGGACACGCCTTAATAGGTACCTTACTCAAAGACCATGACCCTGTACAGAAAGTCACACTCATTCCTCGAGGACAAGCACTAGGATTAACTTGGTTTACCCCCAACGAAGAACAGGGGTTAGTTTCCCGTTCCCAACTCAAAGCCAGAATTACTGCTACTTTAGGTGGACGTGCTGCTGAAGAAATTGTTTTCGGTAAGCCAGAAGTGACTACAGGTGCAGGAAATGACCTGCAACAAGTGACAAATATGGCACGACAAATGGTAACTCGATTTGGGATGTCTGAATTAGGGCCATTGTCTTTAGAAAGTCAAAGTGCAGAGGTATTTTTGGGGCGCGACTGGATGAGTAAATCAGAATATTCTGAAGAGATTGCCGCCAAAATTGATTCACAAGTCCGCGAAATTATTAACCACTGCTATCTCAAAGCTAAAGAACTGTTGCAAGAAAACCGCACTGCGTTAGAACGTTTAGTAGATTTGTTAGCAGATCAGGAGACCATAGAAGGCGAACTATTCCGCAAAATTGTTGCCGAACATACCCAAGTAGCTGATGAGCAATTGGTCGTATCCCACTAAAAGTTAGTGAATAGTCAATAGTTATTACTCTAGTGTCGTGTCAAGACTAAAATGTTGCAAAAAAATGTAGGTTGGGTTGAGGAACGAACCCCAACAAAAACGAGAGAATGTTGGGTTACCCTGCGGGAAGCCGCTCCGCGTCTACGCAAAGCCTCAACCCAACCTATGTCTAATGCACTATTTTAGTCTAGAAACGCTACTAGACTATTGAATATTCTGATATGTTTAAAAGCGGTCAGTTGATCGATATCAAAAAACATTAAACTGAGATGTAGGACTGGTATTTTATTTTTACATTCAGCGTAGATACGGGTTTTGTAAGGCAGTGCCTAGGCTGTTGACTTTGTAAGAAATTAGCTAAAAATTATCATGCAATTTTTGTGTTTACCGTAGGGGCATCGGCACTGCCGTGCCCTGATGACAACGTTAACTACGACTATGATTTTGTATGATGCATTTTGGGCTGAAAACCCTCAGAATAAACACCCTAGGCATAGCCCATCCTACAAATTATGTTTCTTACAGACGTAGCAAGCAAACTACGAGATTTAAACTTAGTTACAGAAGTAACCTATCAAGAGATAGCGCGCTTAATAGAACAAGGTGCAATTCAAAGTCGCTCCGCACTGCTGCGTCAACTTGAGCAAGACACAGTGAAACGTCTCCTTACTTCTTTAGGAATTGGAACTGGTGCTGCTGTTAACTTTGGTATTGCGGATTTAACAAATGAAATGCGTTCTGAGTTACTGAAGTTGGTGCATCAACTCAGAGAATCAGATGTTGTGAGTCAAGGTGTTTATGAAAAACTGCGAGGAGATATCGCATCTGGTGGTATCAGATTAGATGTGCAGTTATTTCAGAACGCTGCTTGGCAAATGGAGATTGAGCAGCAGTTACAACCAGAAGTACAGGAACCTTATCTTAAATCTTTGCGAACCGCTGGTGTACTGTCAAAAAAAGGTTATACTCGCTTGCTGCAAGACCTCAAGGGTGGGAAGATTCAGGATGATATCAAGTTCCTGAAGTACATCGATCGCGCTTTACTTTTCAACCTACATGATTACTCTTTAGATCCCTACGGCTACTTTCCTAAAATCCATACGACTATTGCCCAGATGCTCACTAAGACTGGCGTAGCAAACTTTACTTTTGAAAATTTTGCCCTAGAGCTTGTTAAAAGCTTAGATTATAACGGTGATGAGTCATATCAAGCGATCGCTTCAGTCAATATCAACGGAAAGCTGTATCAACAAAGCAGTTTTTATGCACCTGCAATAGATAACCAAGATTTTGTTGGACGTATCGAGAGTGAAGAATTTCTCCACTTGTTCAACAAGATTTTGCGAGATCAGGGTTCAGACTATCGACTATATGACATAAAAGCTGAGAGCGACTATTTAGGAATACCAGGGTTAGATCATTCCCGCTTTGGAGTCATCGCTTTAACAGAAAATCAAGCTAAAGCCTATTTTCAGCAAGAAGATTTTCGCCAAGAAGCACGGCTAACGACAGATTATATAGAAGAAATTCTCTCACTTTGGAAAAAAATCGAGTTGTTCAATCACCTCACAGAAGATCAGATTACTACAAGTCAGCAGAAAATAAGACAAAGCTACATCACCCATCCTCACGATTTGCTACAAGCTTTTGATAACTTGGTAGTTACAGTGGAATGGGAAAGCGGTAATGTAGACAATCCTTACCAAGAATTGACCTATGAGTTGGTTGCTGCATCGCGGGGAGCATTTGTACCAACTGATATTTCAAATGAATTTGATGGGAAAAATCAAACTGCTGCACAGTCCTTTACTCTCAATGACAAGCGATACAGCAGAAAATTTGAGTATAACAATGATTTTCTTGACCCGAAATTCTTCAGTTTTATACAACAGGTTGTTGAGCAAACAGTTTCCAATGGCAGATTTTATCCGCTTTATGAGGATTCTGAGGATATCGTTGGGTACATCTTTCTGACTAATGAGCAGCAACATGTACTCCAGTCACAAGGAGTTATAACGATTCTCAAATAAATGAAAGAAATGCACCAATTTAAATGAGTCAAAAAGAGGAAAAGTGGCAGAGAGAAGGGAGCAGGGTAAAACCCCATAAATAAAAGTTCTGCAACTAATAACCAGAATCATTAATAAATTTTGACTCTTGAATTATGACTTGCGATTGTTGATTATTAGCTCCTGACCCACCTCTTCTAGCAATTTGTTGCTGAGAAAACATTTCTCGCAAAACCATTGCTGGGTCTACATAGTTACTAGCATATTTCAGTCCCCAATGAAGATGAGGCCCGGTGGTACGTCCAGTCATTCCGACTCTACCGATTCTGGCTCCAGTGGGTATTTGTTGCCCTTCCCAAATTTGAATTCCAGCTGGGCGATCAATGAAATAACGACGACCTGATGCAGTACCAGCACTGCCTTCCATGTGACAATAAGTATGTTCCCACTCACCGGATTTAATGACGATATGAGTGCCGCAGGCTGTGCGATCGCCTATTTTAATAACTGTACCAGCCCACCAACTACGAATATAACTACCTTGCGGGGCGGCGATGTCTAAACCTCCGTGAAATTCCCAACCATCACCTCCAGTAGCAGAACGACGATAGCCAAATGCAGAGGTGTAAGCTTGAAAGTTTTCTACGGGAAACGAAGCGCCTAACCAACTGTTGCGTGTCTTGACATTTTTTGACTGAACTTCTCTAGCTATCGAAATTTCTGGCTTAGGTAATAAAGTAATTGAACTTACAAGACCTAATCCTAATGTTAATATTATGGTTCCAGAAAATATTATTCTTTGTCGCCGTTTAATCATTGTTGCTATTCCCCACTCCGATAAAAGTGTCAGTAAATCTTTGATTGGCTTAGTTTAATTTTTTGTAAAATTCTGTCATCAAGTCTAATAAATCTTTGATACCGCAATATCTTACGTCAGAATATTTTAAAGTCAAGTTATATAGCTAACAAAACTGTATTTTTGACTATCTAATTTGTATATTCAGGTATTAAAACTAAAAATCAGATAGTTAACAAAAATAAGCGCTTTTAATACATCTTTAGTAGACAAGTATAGTCGGGAATCAGCGTAGTCGTTAGATAGTAATTACGGATAAAGTAGCATTTGTTATTTAAAAGCTTTACATATTTGTACTGCAATACTGAGTATGTAAATACGTAAGTATGTTTGGCAGAAATTTCTCTTTGAGATAACTTGGGCTAACTTAGCAGTAAGATAGTTGCCAAGTTGTTAATATCCTGTTAACCTTTATGCTTAAATTTGCTTAAGAGGTTGCTATAGCCTCAATTTAGAAGCTCTAGAGCAAAATAGACTACTTGCAGGACTCCCACAAACTATGCTGAATGAAATTTTGCCTTTCCGTTTTGAATTGGACAAAATCGCGATCGCTGGAGCGAGTTTGTGGTCTTTGGCGCTATATTTAGCTTTTTCACCAGTCAGTGAATGGGTAATCGAGCAACTCAAGCGCTGGTTTAACTTTGCGGAGCGATCGCTTTACACCAGCCAATCAGAATTTGACAAAACTCGTCAAGCCAGGGAATCTCAAAACGCTTTTTATGCCTCCCTATTTAGCATCGTGCCTTTTTTGGTAACTGGTGCTTTATGTAACTGGTTTCTGGACATCAGCTTAGGCAACAGTTGGGGAATCAGCACCGGCATACTTGCTTGTATTGGTTCCGGTATTTATGAATTAGGACGGCGGGATGGTTCTTCTGATTAGTCAGGAGTCAGGAGTCAGGAGTCAAGGGAATAGGCAATAGGCAATAGGCAAGAGTCAAAAGTCAAAAGTCAAAAGGTTATTCTTCTAATGCCCAATGCCCAATGCCCAATGCCCCATGCCCAATCCCCAGTCCCTAATTATCAATTTCTTCGCTAACAATCTGTGCTAATTTCTGCGCTGCGCCTGCTTCGCCTCGGATGCTGAGTAGCTTGGCTCGGATCGCTGCCAATTTTTCTGGATGAGCCAAAAGGTCTAACACCATTTCCCCAACTTCTGCAGGCTGGAGTTGTCCTACAAGTTCTGGTACTACCTCTTCTTGTGCCCAGATATTAGGCCATGCTAATAAACCTTTGCGTCTGAGGAAAAACCAGTTAATTATTTTGGCAAAAGTGGTACCCACCCCTGGCAAGTTAGCCAATAACCCCGGTAAACCATCCCAAGAACGCATCGCATCAAGTTGTTGTGTTGGGAGTAAGACAATCATCGGTACTGCTAAAGCACCGAGTTCGGCAGTGTTAGCACCGACTGTAGTTAAACAGATACTACAGCGGGATAATAATTCATAGGCAGGGTTTTCTTGGTAAAGTTCTACCTCTACTCCTCTGTCTGTTTTCAGTTTGGAGTTACGAGTGCTTTCTTCTGGGGAAATCAAGGAAGCACTGCTAAAACCAAATGTTTGCACAAAAGGGTTTTTTCGGGGATCAGCAAAATTAGCTAAAGTTTGTAAATCCAAAGTTGGGGCGACAGGAATCACAAATTTAGTTTGGGGGTTTTTTGCGTGAATATATTCGGCGATCGCTAACATTAATGGTACTCCTTGGGCTAATTTTGCCGCTTTTGACCCTGGCAAAACGCCGATAATTTCAGTGTTGAGTGAAGAGTCAGGAGTTATGGCGAAATTTTTTACTTCATTTCCCTCTGTTTGAATCTGCGCTTCTACCATCAAATCGCCCACAACAGTAAATTTATGAGCATACTTTTGGGGAATCGGTTGAGCGACTTCGGGCTTCATGACACCAAAACGGTCAATTAAGCTGTGCCAACGGGCATTCCATTCGGCGTAGACTACTGTGCGATAGGCGAGTTTTTTGCCAATGACAACGGGGAAAATTTGATCCCCACCAAGGAAGACGACGACACCGAGACTTCTCCAATCCCAATTTTCAGCAGTCTTTCCCCAGAGCAAAAACTGCCAAAAATGCTCTGCTCCCTGGACTCTGTCTACTTCTGGATAAGAAAGGGCGATCGCTACTTCTTTCCCAGTCGCATTGGGGCAAGGAGATAATACAACGGAAATCCTGACAAGAGAACGATCATCACCTAGTTGTTGCCTTAGCGCCTTTACCACTGGACGCACCCAGGTTGTTACTTCCCCTGGACCATTGGAGAGGATCAGAATATCTACTGGAGTCATGAGTTAAGGGTGAAGATTTAGGGGTTATTAGTCAAGAGGCAAAGTATAATTTTGGCGTTAACGAAGTTCCTCCGTCAGGGGCTTGCTGCATCTGTTTTGCCTCTCCAAGCCATTAGTCAAGTGCCGACAAATTATTATAGTAGCTTTTGTACTTCACAGAAACTGCTGCTTCATGGGGTAGAGTACACATAGTGGTGAGCAAATGCATATTTCATTGCATTTTTAAGGCTTATAGCAGCCATAGAATAGTTACTGAAAATAGATTTCAGTTGCCGGAGTGTTGCGAGGAGAATGTCTTGAGAATACTTTTATTTATTCTGCTGTTAGCGATCGCTCTATTTAGATTTACATTCATTCTGCCAGCACTAGCCGCCGAAACAGCCAATGGTGCCAAAATCTTCAATGCTAACTGTTCTTCTTGCCATATAGGTGGTGGAAATATATTAATTAGCCAGAAAACCTTGACAAAAGAAGCATTATCAAAATATCTGGAAAATTATGATCAGGATTCTATTCAGGCAATTATCTATCAAGTACAAAACGGTAAAAATGCCATGCCTGCCTTTAAAAACAAGTTAAGCAATCAGGAAATTTTAGAGGTAGCTACTTACATTTTCCAACAAGCAGAACAAGGATGGTGAACTCCCTAACAAGCTGCAGGATATCCAGGAAAGGGTGTTAAGGCTGAAGTTGAGGTAGATATATGCTCAAAAGAAAAGGATGAATGATTAATAACATCATTCATCCTGCTTGATTGTTAAATTTGTTCTAATCTTCGACTAAAACCATCTGGAGGGTTTTTATTTCTTTTGATCAGAGCTTTCTTTTTGTTGTCTCAATTCGCGCAGTTGCTGGATTAGTTTTTTACCAGATTCAACAACGGTTACAGGCTCATCTTTTTTGTCATCAACCGCTGACGAAGGATTTTCTGTAGCTGTTGGTGTCGGTTCAGGCTGCTTGGTATTCACCACCGGATTAGACAACGGCTTAGTAGGCGTTGCTAAAACGGGTACTGGCTGCTTGTTCACCACTGGATTTGACAATGGTTTAGTCGCTGTTGGTGCAGGTTCAGGCTGCTTGGTATTCACCACCGGATTAGATAACGGCTTGGTAGGCGCCACTGGTGTGGGTGCTGGCGCTTGAGTAACTCCAGCATTTTTATTGCTATTGTTTTGAAACTGGAGTCTAAATGGGTAATAGCTAGTTTTGCTATGACCCTTGGGAGGATTGGCAGCAAAATACTCTCTGGCTTTTAATAGCAGATCGCTAGAAACTGACTTGTCTTGGAACTTAATTTCTAAAACCTTGCCGTCACCGTCTATCACTAAACCGCCTAATACCGTACCTTCAAGCCCTGCCTTGTCTGTAGAAATAGTATCACGGATAACAGTTTTTTCTTCCGCATTAGGGTAATCCTGCTGGACTGTTTTCCTGAGGTCTTCGTAGGAGTTTACCTGTGCGTTTGTAGGAGAAGTCGCCTGTTCTGTTGGCTTGAAGGGAAACTCATTAGATACCCTAGCCGTAGAATCCGGCTGCCATTGCGGTAAACTGTCTCTTCCTAAACTTAAGTTATCACCAGCTTGTGGAGTTTTGCCAATCTGAGCTATTAACTGTTCGTTTTGAGCAACTTCAGATCCATTATTTCCAGGCTGAGTTGTTTGTGCAGTGGGTTCAGCATTTGTTGGAGAGGAGTTGACATCAGGAGAATTCATTAACCCATCAGGTATTTTAGCTCCTGGCAAGGTCGGTAATTTGTCTATGGGCAGCGGCCTAGCGTCTCCCAGCTTTATGTCTCTATCATTAAAACGTGGCACTGATTGGGAGAATCTTCTGTTGACATTAAAACCAGAGGTATCAAATCGGAAGTTTCCCCTGGGAACTATCTGTAAAGACTGTCCTTTGGGTAATTGAGAAACTTGATATTGGTCAACTGATTTAGGGATTGGCGGTAGTACTAGCTGACTAGATGTAGGTGGTGGTGGTAATGGGGGTAAACTATTCGCCTGATCACCCAAATTAAAGGGAGGTACTTGGGATGGTAAGGGAAATTGTGATGCTATGGGTAATTGTGATTGTGGGGATGTATTTGTTTGAGGCAAGCGACTTTGGTCCGCTTGACTTAATTCCATGACTCCAACAGCTTTTGACGATGCTGAGTCTTTAGCTTTGTTAGAGTCTACAGGCATGAATGGCACAATCAACGCGATAGCACCGTGGATGCCAAGAGAGGCTATAGCTGCTATCCCGGTTGGCTGACTCAAGATTTCTGGTATGTTTTTTAGTAGGGAGACGTAAGACATAGCTGTTATCGTTCACTCGGCTCAGTTGCAATTGACTAGCAATATTATCTTTGGGGCTACTATGGCAAGAGATGCGTCCCTTGAAGAGTAATAACTTTCTATACTGGACTCACAAGGGCAAAACAGCCATTTTTCCCAGGTTTTCACTTTAAAAAAACGCAACATTATAGTTTAGGGTATCACCTAATGAATAGGCTATTGACAAAATTCTTACTTTTGATGTGTATCAACAAATTACTAAATTCATACTAATAACTTATGGTAGTTGCCCATTTAGGCGATCGCGTCGGCCTTAGTGCATAGACACCCGTAACCTAAGTTACCTATCTTGTTAGCTAACTGTTTTGTAGTGAGGCAGTCCCTTTGATAGATGTCAGGTTTGATCTTAGTAGATAACTTAATCTGATTCATCCTAGCATGTCAGCCTCTTTTCAGACTATTGACAATTTTCAGCGTTGAGACTACGCTACGCCGCTAATTTTTAATCTAGAGAAACTTCTCACTCCTGCTGCCTTATTTATCAGAGAAGTAAAATAACTTAATACTTCTTAGTTAAAATTGTCATATAAGTACGAATTTTTTAACTAAAAGAGAAAAGGTTAGCCATGCAAAGCACCCAATTAGATCGGATTTTGCGGCGACTAGCAACGATATTATCAGTCGTGATCCTTACCCTGAGCCTAATTAATGTCACAACTGGAGTTCTGCTGTCCTTTTATTACGAACCGACAGCAGGCGGTGCTTATCACGCCTTGAAAATGATTAATACGGAAGTAACCTACGGTTGGTTGTTCAAGACTGCCCATGATATCGCCGGGAACGGCGTAATTGCGATCGCCCTGATGCAAATTGTGGTGATGTTTTTAGGTCGGCAATTTCGCCAGAGTTGGCTGACTGCATGGATTAGTGGAATTTTATTTACCTTAAGTGCGATCGCTCTCGATTGGACAGAAATGATTCTCGGCTGGGATCAAGAAGGTTACTGGCGTTTCAACATTGAGCTAGGAACCATCGAAGCGATTCCCTTCATCGGCTCGCAACTGCGAGAAATTTTGACTGGTGGTGGAGCCATTAGCACCATAACGGTAGAACATCTTTACGCCATACACAGTTACATTATTTCCGCCGCCGTCATCATTCTCGCCATAGTACATTTGTCTGCTTTACTGTGGCAAGAACAACAAATGTATGCAGAAGCTTTAGCATCAAAACCCAGTGAAGGTGGCTTCATTCAACCACCAGCTGCTTCACTAGCAGAAAGTTGAGCTAATTTTGCCAGCGGGACTTCTTCCACTTCTGGTAATTTCTCTAGAGAGAGAGGAGTAGATTGAGTCGCACCAGATAACCGTTTTAAAAGATTAGGCCTAGGGTCATACAACAAGTAAATAATGCGATCGCCTACTTCCCACTCTTGAATTGCTGGCATAATCTGTAGGCGTTCCTCTCTCTCTAGCAATAAAGGTAGCAACACCCCAGTCCGGATTTTTTCTTGTATGTGTTCCTGTTGACTAGAAAATTCCGACTCATTTAGTGTCGTTGTCCCTAGCTTCACCCGTCCATCATTCAGATACTCATTCCACGTCTTCACGCCTAAGTCTGGGATAAAAGCCTGATTAACCTTACTATTGGCGCTCAAAGTAGCTTGGGGATCGCGGGGAAAAACAGCCAACACACGCGGCGGATTAAATTCCTCGGCGGCTCGTTGCGCCAAGACAAAATTCACCTCACCATTATTAGTCATCGCCAAAAAAGTTCCCATCGAGGCCAGTCCCGCCTCTTCCAAAACATCAGCATCCAATGCACTGCTAGCAATCACTCGCAAATTTTGAGCTTCAGCCTGGGGAAAAAATTCCGAGTCTGTGTCTATGATGACCACATTTTCTTCTCGTTCTTGAAAGAAGCGCGCAATCAAGAGGCTTAAAGGATTACAACCCACAATCACCGCTCCAGTCGCCTCTTTAGAGGTTATTTGCAGCAACTTAGCCACCCAGCCAGCGGTGAGTCCTTGACAGACAACCGTCATGATAATTGTTAAAAAAACCAGGGCTTTAATCGCATCACCACCGTTGATCCCACGCTGTGTCAGCAAAATTGCAAATAGAGAAGCCACAGAAGCAGAAACAATTCCTCTGGGAGCCACCCAGCTTAAAAATAGTTTCTGTCGCCAGTTGAGGTCACTATTCCACGTGCAGAAGAGAATGTTAATCGGGCGAACGACAAACATCAATACCAAAACAGTAAATAAACTCCCCCAACCCAAAGCAAACACACTAGCGATCGATAAATCAGCCGCTAACAGGATAAATAATACAGAAACGCTGAGAATTGTTAGCTGACCCTTAAAGCTGCGTAAAAGGCGTTCCTCTGGCACAGAAGAGTTAGCAAATACAACTCCAGCCACTACAGTTGTCATGACTCCTGATTCGCTGCGGATCGTCTGTGCCAAGGTAAACAGACCCCATAGCACTGCCAAGACTACCAGATTTTTCAACTCGAACGACAGAAAATTGGCGCGCTTAAAAATCAAGCTCATCAGATAGCCGCCAGCAGCACCAATCGCCGCCCCAACCCCCAAGCGCATTGCTAAACCAATGATGGCGTTGATGGGGTCAGTATCACCGTTCATAATTGTGTCTAAGACAACGAAAGCCAGAATTGCCCCGACTGGATCGATTAAAACCCCTTCTCCTTCCAGCAGCGTAGCCACTTGGCGATCCACATTGATTTGCTTAAGTAGGGGACTAATGACAGTTGGCCCCGTCACCACAACTATTGAAGCGTAAAGAAAAGCGATGTTCCACGGAAATTCACCCAACCAATGAGCCGCCATACTACCACCAAGTAGTGTGATCAGCGTTCCTTGGGTAACGAGCAATTGCAGACTAACTGAAACTCGACCCAACTCTTGCAGATCCAAGTTGAGTCCGCCTTCAAATAAAATTATTGCCGTTGCCAGAGCGACAATAACTTCCAGTCCTGTACCTAAGACATGGGGGTGTAAAAGGCCAATACCATCAGACCCCAGCAAAATGCCCAAAAGCAGCAGCAAAACAATGCTGGGTACACGCAAGTATGCAGCCAGCACCTGAGCGCTAATGCCTGTAACAACGGCGATTACCATCTGTAGGGTGATTTCAAAAGATGCTTCCATGTTGTAGATTTTGAGCGATTTATTTCAAAATCTTGTGTAAAGAATAGTAAATAATAACTCTACAGGGTACAACATCACACCTTTTGTCCCTTACTAAATTCAGAGCTTGATTCATACTTAGTTCTTGATAATACTCCATTTACAGCTATTTGCCAAACAGAAGTAACACTTGAGCATAATTAAGAGGCAGGGGGAGAAAAACTATTGCCTATTGCCCCAATCCTTCGTTCAAATGTCACGATTTTTAGTCATGATTAGCTAGCGATCGCTTCCGCCTTCAACCAATTTAGCCTCTACAATTTTTTTTTGGCGAAAGCTGTTGACATCAACGCAGAAATTCGCTAATTTATAGAAGGTCTGAATCCAATGCCCCCATCGTCTAGAGGCCTAGGACACCTCCCTTTCACGGAGGTAACGGGGATTCGAATTCCCCTGGGGGTACTAAAAAAGTAAAAGGTTTGTGTAAAACAAACCTTTTGTTTTGTAAAAATGAAGTTGTATCTACTGGATACGCAGAGTCCATATCATGCAACTTTATCTTGCTTACAACTGTACTACACGCTGATGAATTGCTAGAAGGTTTACATGCATGTCATTGGTGAGGCGCGGTTCAATGATTTTCAAGGGCATGGTGAGTTTAGGCCAAACCTGGATTGTGTAGCACAAATCAGTCCCAACTAGATCACCGAAGGAATAAGGCTTTAAACACCAGCTACCAGAAAAGCCCTTAAAATCTCCCTCGATCATCCGAAAATTAATTTCTTTGAGAAAGTATTCTTCCAAATCGAGAACTACACGCGCACAGAAGTTGAAGTTCAGTAAGCGCTGAGAACCTATTTGTTCTAGTCGAATACCGCCATCAGGATGCTCCAGCAGCCGACTCTTAATGAGATTAGGGATAAAATCAGCCAGAGCTTCATAATCTGTCAGCACCTGCCAGGTTTTTTCCACTGGTTGAGGAATTTTGATGCTGGCGCTGATTTGTCGCTGTCGTTCGGCGATTTTATCAATTTGGACAGTCACGGTAGGCAAGGCAACTGCATCAGTGTCAGAGTTACCTTGGGGGTTAGTTTCCTCACTAGCGGCTTTACCATTCAGATCCGCTGTGGTGTGATTTTTTTCAGTCACTTTCAGAATATGGTTTGCTTTCATCAGAAAACTGGGGGAGGGTGAGGGTAAAGCAAATTTCGCTCAAGTCGGAGTCTGAGATTTGCATACTCTTAACAGCGATCGCCCCATTCAAATGCTGTACTAAGGATTTAGCCAGAGCAAGACCCAAGCCAGTCCCTGGAGTCCAGCGTCCTTTACCACGACGGAACTTGTCAAAGATATAGGTCGCTTCTGCTTCAGAGATACCGCGTCCGATGTTTGTCACTTTAATAATAACTTGATCGGCGAGTTGATCAACTTGGTGAGTGGCCTGTAAATGAACGACACTTTCACGCTCAGAGTATTTACAAGCATTAGTTAATAACTCCTGGAGAATCCGGTCAAAACTTTCTACTTCGGTTTGCAGTTTTAACGGCTCATCTGGTAAATCTACTGTAATACTTAAGCCTTTATCTGCTAGCTTTTGAGAAAAAGCTGCGGTTAAATCTTGAATTCTGAGATTTAAATCAATACTTTGAAATTGTGGGGCTTCTTGCTGAGACTCTAGTTTCTGGAGTGTGAGTAAGTCATTAATCAGATTGATTTCCTTGGTACATTCTTGTTCGAGAATGTCAAAATACTTAGTCTGACGTTCTGGAGCGATTCCTGGTAGACGTAAGTTGCGGATTGACATTAGCATATTCGTCAGCGGGTAGCGCAGGCGATCGCTCATATTGCTCAAAAATTCATCTTTGAGTTCATTAAGTTCTCGTAGCTGCTCAACATATTGCCGCGTTCTCTCATGCAATTTGGCTTGTAGCTCCAAACTACTCTGTAGTTTCGCTGTCCGCTCATCTACCAAATTCTGAACTTGCCGTAATGTCTGTGATTGAATAATGGCATTGCTGACTTGGGCTGACACCATTTCCACAAGATTTAAGTCTGCCAGTTGCCAACTGCGAGCAACTGTTTGTTGTAACACCAAGAATCCTAAAACTTTACCTTGATTCTCCAATGGCATTAACAGCACCGCAGGCAACTTGTCAACCGCAAATAATGGGGCGGCTGTCAAGACCTCTTTTTGGTCTGTGTAGTCGTCGATAATTACTGGCTTTCCGGAGTCGGCAAAAACACGCTGGCATAAACCACAATCAGAAATAGCAAAAGACTTATCGTCTTTGGTGTCTGGCTGAGTAGTGGGGTAAATCTCTATATCTCTCGTCCATTCACCAATTACTGTGGCCTTTGCCTTGGGAATTTGTTTTTTCAGTCGAGTTCTAAATAATGGATCTGTATATTTGAGCAGTATGAGCAGACCCCGATCTGCTTGTAGAGACTCAGCAGTGGAGGCGATTACCAACTGGAGCATTTGGTTTAGCTCCAGGTTGCTGCGGCTCAGTATAGTTAATTGTTTGATCAGACTTTGATGTTGATTGCTTTTTTGTAAATATTGTTGTTGAGAAGCAATCAACTGTGATTGTGCTACTTGAGAAAAAGCGATCGCACAGGATGACTCAATAGCTTTGAGTAGTTGTTTTTCTGACTGACTCCAATCATAGGGTTGAAATTTAATCAGGCTGACTACCCCGTTATTCTTACCGCCAAATCGGGCGGGAATTGCCAAGACAGCTTTTATTGGTAGTGGTAAAGATTGACAACCCGTCACCAGACTTTTTTGAATAGTCGAAATGTCCTCGATAGTCAATGGTTCTGCTGCACATTGGACTACAGGTAAGTCCATAAGCAACTGTTCCATCGAGAAAATTTCGTCTAATTGTGGCAACCCTAGATACTTATCAGTACACCAATTAGCGATCGTTGCTTCACTAGATGCCTCACTTGTCACTGTAACTGAGCAGCAATCTACTTTGAATGCAACCCCTAGCAGCTGGGCCAGTTCTTGGAGCATAGATGCCGTTGCCGGTCTGTTAGCAATGATTTGGTTAATCTTTTGTACCAACTGCAGGGCTGGTTCTTCCTGATGCTGCATCAGCTTGATTTGGTATGTTTGTAGTCTATCTACATCATCTTGGTACTGTGACGGCGATGATAAACGCTTTTTCATTCCTGGCACGCTCTTGGATAACGACCCTATGTTATTTGCACCCAACTGCTTGGCTTATGGTGTACTGTTAGTTCTTCGTGATGCATCCTGATGAATTGCCAATCTTATATAGATAGTTTCTCTCACCTGTTATAGCCCTTTTCTATTGCAGATGACTAAGCTTCTGGTGTGTTAAACGGATTTCTACATAAATAACTAAGAGGACTGGGATATAGTAAAGCGCTTTAGCTAAATACTTTCTGGCTCAGACGTGTTGAGTTAATTTACTAACGTTTGACTTAGAATATCCTGTCTGTAACTATACATAAACCGTAATTTCTCTGTAATTACGGCAAAATCTCCGCAAATAGTCTCCGTGTTCACACGGTTATTTGCAGTCATGAACGTAATATTTTTTTCACAAAGTGTTACTTAGGTGCGCTACCCCGCTGTTTCTCTGGCTCAAAGAAAGATGTGATTCAACTAGAGTTCAGGAATGTTTGTGATAGCTGCTAAATATGGACAGTCAGGGATTCATGGGTTATTCTGGCTTAACTCCTATTCTTTGTAATCATTTACTTAATATGCGGATGGCTTTAGCCTGTCAAGAGTTGTTTGACCCCCTGTAGCTGAAATGGTAGTTCTCTTGAGAGCATCTACCTGATTCATGCTGCTTTTATATAACTTTATAACTATATAACTTATTAGCAATAGAGCGAGATAACTGTTGACTGTTGACCAATAATTCCTTGATGGTACAGAGCAACCGGATTTATCCGTGGGGTAAATCCAAAATCTAAAATCTAAAATCCAAAATTGTCTGACAACTGTGAATGCAGCCCTGTGACTATGGAAGGAAACAAGGCTGCATTCAGTAGAATATAAGACTATTCGGCCAAACTCTCGATACTCAAAGGAACCATATCGCCGTTCTTTGTCAGTCCTAAAAGCATTGGTTGTTGCGACTGAATGAGTTGACCTGTGAGTACGCAACGTTCTTCTTGTTGAGCGGTAGCGGCTATGCTAGCCCGAATATCAGCGCGGGAAAATCTGGGTTTCCACTCACCTGATTTTTGCTGTACATAATTCCAGAGGATATCTCGAATCAGGGCTTGATATCCTTGATTGCCAGACATCTCTTTGAGTTTCTCTTTCAGTTCCCGTTCTAGGCGAATGCTGGTAACTTCCATATCGGTGGTTGGGGTGCGAGCGATCGTATGCATGACTTTTTCTCCTTAAAGGTATGGACAGGATAGTAATACAAGTGTAGTATGTTTAAAGGAATGTTCAATAGGTGAAATTTTCTGTGAAATCCAATTACCCCATCTCTACTTCTTTACGCGCTATCGACTGCCGAGCCAGTCGGGAATTAGTAGCGGCGGGAGTGGAGTATTTTTTTATGGGTGATGGTAGCCAAAAACATGGGCAAATCGCAGAGGGTAATAATGATTTTAGATATTTGGGCATTAGTGGGCTGAATGCCAAACCACAACTAGACATAGGAAGCGGGAGGTACAGACTGAAAAATACTGTACCGATATAGACCAGAAGACATAATGGTCAATTTTCTACCCCCGCTTCAACCAGACAAGAAGCGGGGGTTTTTTTATAAGGAGTCAAGCTGTGACGAGCGCGATGCAAGTGTTAGAGCAATCCGTGGTGGTATTTTCTCAAAATTACTTACCATTGTGTCGGGTGAATATTAAGCGGGCGATTGTGCTGTTGGTAAGCAATAAGGCTGAACCATTAGGTTTTTCCACAGCAGGTGGATGGCGAGTTCACTCACCTAGCTTGGTACTTGACGTACCAAAACATATTCGCTTGACAATAACTTCTGGTGAGCGGATGTGGAAAGTTCCACCTGTAAATCGGCGGGAAGTGTTGCGAAGAGATCATAACAGTTGCCAATATTGCGGTAGTAACAAACGTCTGACGCTAGATCATGTGATTCCTCGTTCTCAAGGGGGGCCACACACGTGGAATAACGTAGTCACAGCTTGTGAAAGATGTAACTCCCATAAAAGTAACCGCACCCCATTTGAAGCGGGTATGCAACTACGTACCAAGCCAAAAGCGCCAGTCCATCCGACGGTTTCTTTTGCTGAACAATTTTGGATAAATGTGCAAGCAAACCTGGAATAACAGGAGAGCATAAGGAATGCTGAAATTAACTTACACCGAGAGGAGCTTTTATTTAGAGTGTCTGACTCTATCGCTGGAAGAATGGGTAGCACAGCGAGTGATTTTGGCATTGCGAGTTGGTCAATCTCTGAGCATTGAACCCAGCACGGCTTCCTTTTTGCTTCCTGTTGATTTACCAGGAGTGGAGAGGCTAAAGGCTGAGGTGCAACGAAATGACAGTGAAATTATTGCACTGTCTACTTGTGATGTCGAATATCTAGAAGTTACTCTCTGGGGTTCTTGGTTATCCGAGGGTTCTGAGGAGGCTGTGGGTGTATTTGTCACAGCGATGAGCGATCGCTCTGAGTTTTATGTCCATCAACTTTGGCAGGAGGCGCAAGCTTGCGCCTCTGTGATGAGTGAATAATGTTTATGGGGAATAGGCAATAGGCAATAGGCAATAGGCGATGATGACCCTTGACTCTTAACAAATGACCAATGACCATTAATTTTGCATTTGCAGTAATTCGGGAACGGTGACAAATCGGTAGCCTTGCTGTTTGAGTCCGCTGATGATTTGGGGTAGGGCTTGTACAGTTCTGCGGCGATCGCCTCCACCATCATGCATCAAGACAATAGAACCAGGTTTGGCATCTCTTAATACATTCTTCACAAATACTTGCGGTTTGGCACGAGGATCGGTGTCGGCGGAAGTTTGTGACCACATGACTACAGCATATTTCTGATTTTTGGCGTAAGCAGCTAGTCCGTTGTTTAAAACACCTCCAGGAGGACGAAACAGAGTAGTTTTGACTCCGGTTGTTTTGTAAATGAGTTCGGCTGTGAGTTCAATTTCTCGATTGGCTGTGGCTTGATCCATTTGTCGATACCAATGATGCCATGTGTGGTTGCCGATGGCGTGTCCTTCGGCTACAACTCGCTTGGCTATGTCGGGATTTGCTTCTAAGGCTTGTCCTACCCAAAAGAATGTTGCTTTAACATTATTTTGCTTGAGGATATCCAGCATTTGTGAGGTGGTGTTTGGCCAGGGCCCATCATCGATGGTTAAGGCAATTACTTTCTCTTGACTACTAGGTTGTACTCGATAAACTATTTTTCCTTGAAATGTCGCTGGGACTGTAAAGGTGAGGTTTTCTACTTTGCTTGGTGCGGACAATTGGGAATTTGCTTGTTGTTGCGGAACTGTAGCTTGGAGTTTGCTGATTGGTTGATTATTGCTCAATTGTGGGGGCACACCTGGAGAAATACTACAAGCTGTTACAGAAAGGGCGCAGGCAAAGATCGCAGTTATACCAATTATCCTTTGTTGCTGGCGGTGATTGTCTGCCACATGAGAATTCCAAAAACTCACATCATCATAAACTGTAGTTTCAATTTTGGGAGAGGTTAACAGGTCAAGCATCTAGAATAGAAATACTTTTAGGTAATCTCAAAAAACTTTCCTAAACCCCTTGACACTTTTTGTAGTATTTGTGTAGTATAAATGTAATGAAGCAAGAGACAAAGCTTCTCAAGGGTTAAAAGCCATGTTCTACATCCAAGTAGTGGATAAACGCTAGAATCAGCCAGAGTCCTCATTAAACAAAAGCACTTCCTGCTGCTAAACCATCTGTATTAGAGGCACAGCAAGAAAAAAATAAGTTTTTCAAGACAAAAATTACCGATTATATCCGTAATACACAAAATGTTTATTACTTAGAACGTCGGTTGTTTTCCTAATAGTTAATAGTAATTTTTCTGAACCTTGAAAACTAAATAATAAATGAGCAATTTCAGCAATAATCTGTGTATAAAAACCTAAAATTCAACACAGATATCAAATTTGGGTCGGCTCGCCTATTGGTGTGGGCAGCGCTCTGTAAAAGCGTCCTTTCCTGGTTGCAGATTCAAATTCTGCCCGACCCATTGCGGAGAGGTGGCTGAGTGGCTTAAAGCGTCCTCCTGCTAAGGGGAAACGGTTTAACACCCGTCGAGGGTTCAAATCCCTCTCTCTCCATTTTATCCTCCGGTAGCTCAGTTGGTAGTTAGCGCCTGCCTGAAAAGCAGGAGGTCGTCGGTTCGATTCCGACCTGGGGGGCTGTTGCCTTGTAGCTCAATGGTAGAGCGATCGCATGGAGTCACTTTTTCAACGATATGCCCTTGTAGCCCAACTGGAAGAGGCGCTTTGCTTAGAACAAAGAGGTTACTGGTTCAAGTCCAGTCAGGGGTATTTGGTGATTTGCGGGGATGAAGCAAGAGCGGCTTGGAGGTCTCATAAGCCTCACATCAGCAGGTGCAACTCCTGCCCCCGTCACCTGAGGGTGTCTGTTGGCGTAGCCGCTCCTCTGGAGCTAGCCAAAGCGGACGCGGCACTGGTTTGTGGAACCAGTCATAACGGATTTAAGTCCCGTCAGACACCTCTGAATGGAAGATGCTGCTCAAGGGAGGGCAACTAGTCTTGAAAACTAGAGCAGGGTAACACCTGGGGGTTCAATTCCTCCATCTTCCGTTATCCACCTGAAGCCGAGAAGCGAGGCACTGTGCTGATAACACAGACATAGGAGGGGCAGTACCTCCCTGGTGGACTGATATCTCGATTTTTAAATTTATGGGTGATTGGCATAGCGGCTGTGCAGCGGGCTTTTAATCCGCACTAGAGAGGTTCAACTCCTCTATCACCCACTGTTTTTCTCTGTAGGTTAACTGGCTGGTGTAGTGTGAACTTTCAGTTATAATCAAAGCTTAATTGCTCTGATAACGGTAGTTAATGTGAACTTTTAAAGAATAAATATCAAGTGTTAAAGATTATGCCCTTGATCTATCTAGAGAATGATTTTATGAAAGAACAAAATAGAAAAAACTTCATTCTCTAGGACGATTCACAGGTCATTAAATTCCCAGTAAAAATAGGTTACACAAGCCTTGAATGAAGAGGCGAGCATTAATAAAACCTCATGCTATTACTAAATTCCGAATATGGCATTAGCTAATTAGTGTTCATGACTCAATCAATGCAGAAGTGCAAGGATTGTTTATTCTTCATAGGTTTATTGATTACGAGCTTACTGAAAAAAGTCAATCTTGATATGCTAATTGCTCATATTTTTAATTAGCCAAGATATATACTTTTTTCAGCAGTTCAACATTGTTGATGCTGTTATTGAGGATTTCACATGAAGGTAATTCCCTTGGTTATTTCTGTCTTACGCCCAGCCCGGTTTTTAATTGTAGTTTTTACCTGTGCTGTACTACTTTTATCTAATACATTTCCCGCTTTTGCAATTGATAGCTACCAAAGTGATCCCAGGGAAGGTACTACACAACTGCTAGAAATTCAGCGCAAAACTGACGAAATTGCTAAATCAGCACCGCCTAATTTGGAGAAAGTTCAAAAGGAATCTAACAAAGGACTTAATGAAGTTCAAGGAGATGCTGATATTGATCAACAAAAGCGTCCTTCTAATTCCCAAAGTTCGACTTCCGTTGAAGACAATGTGAAAACATTTTTAGACAAAGTTACAGGTAAGTAAGGCATGATTAATGTTATCAGTAATGGTTCAGAGGTAATAGTTGAAAGTTTAATTATTGGCTCCATTACTAGTTAGCATTTTTACACTTACATCTGCTGAGTCTGTTATGTAAATAGGTTTTCTTGAATTTCATAAAAGACATCTTGATTAAAATAAATAATCAAGATGTCTTGTCATATTTTAACGCTGATGCAAATTGATTGTGCAAAAAGTTTATTGGCTAGGATACTACTATTTGATTTCTTAAATATATGTAGGGTGGGCATTGCCCACCGTATTATAGTTTTGGTGGGCATTGCCTAGGGTGTTGACTCTGAGGGTTTTCAGCCCAAAATGCATCATACAAAATAATAGTAGTTAACGTTCTCACCAGGGCACGGCAGTGCCGATGCCCCTACGGTAAACACAAAAAATGCATGATAATTTTTAGCTAATTTCGTACAAAGTCAACAGCCCAGGCATTGCCCACCCTACTACAGATACTGAGATTTTTTCAATAATTAGATCAGATTCTTATAGAATTATCCCAAACATATACTATTATGAATATCACTATCTTTCCTTTGGCTGATGTTGATTCACTATGGAATTTGAGAACTTAGAGAGTAAGTTCGCTTAGGGATGGAAAATAATGCCTAAAATCAACATTGGTTTGTCGGAAGAACAGCGTCAAGGTGTGATTAATCTTTTGAATCAAGATTTAGCAGATTCCTATTTGCTGTTAGTGAAAACTAAAAAATACCACTGGGATGTAGTTGGCCCCCAGTTTCGCTCTCTGCATCAGCTTTGGGAAGAACACTACGAAAAACTGACTCTAAATATTGATGCTTTGGCTGAACGGGTGCGGGCTTTGGGTGGTTACCCAATTGGCACGATGGAGGGATTTCTGAAGATTGCTACTCTCAAGGAACATGGTGGCAAAGTCCCTTCAGCAACTGGGATGGTAGCTCGATTGGTGGAAGATCACGAACAGATTATTCGGAACTTAAGGGAGCATATAGACCATTCTAGTGAGCAATTCCATGATCAGGGAACTGCTGATTTTTTAACTGGATTAATGGAAGAGCATGAGGAGATAGCTTGGATGCTGCGCTCGTTTATTGAGGGAGAGGCAATAGAACCAGATGGTAAACAGCCTGTAGCAAAAGCTCAAACTCCTGTAGGTGTGTAGCTAAATAGCTTAAGCAATTAAGTTTGAGTTGAGAATGGCAGTTTGTGGTTAGAAAAATCTCTCTACATCTGCCTTTTTAGCCTGTGCTTTAAAAAAGTAAGATTTAAGGAGTATGAAAGTGCCAGATTTATCTCAAGCAGAATCTACTATCTCTGCAGTGTTTAAAGAACAAAAGCAAGTTGATGATGTGATTCGACGCTTATTAGACAGAGATGTACCCAGAGATAATATTTCCGTTTTGGGAAGAAATTTTCAGTCGGAAACTCGAATTGCTGGTTTTATTACTAAGAAAGATGTGATTCTGGGAGGTTTGAAAACAGGCGCAATTTTTGGTTCCTTGTTTGGTTCTTTCCTCAGTTTGCTCACGGGTGTAGGGGTGCTGTTTATTCCTTTTGTTGGTCCAATTGTGGCAGCAGGACCGATCAGTGCGGTGTTGCTTGGGGCTGCTGGTGGGGCGATCGCAGGTAGTGCTGGTGCAGGTTTAGTATCGGTTTTGACCACGTTAGGTATGCCAGAAGAGAAAGCAGCGGTTTACCAAACTCGCTTGGAAGCTGGCGAGTTTCTATTGATGGTAGAAGTTCCACGCGATCGCACTGGGGAATTTCAATTGCTGCTAGAAAGCGCTGGGGGTGAAGAAGTTCACACTAGTGAAAAAACCCTGGCTCGTCCTTGTCTGGGCCCTTGCAACGGACCGAATGATTTGTCTCCAGAAGTTCGCGCTCATCTTTCTCAGGAAGCTCAACGCACATTCATTGAGCGTTATAACAATGTACTAGATGAAACAAGTGATGAATTCACCGCTGAACAAGCTGCTTGGGAAGCAGTTCGTCAACAATTTGATGAAGATGAGAATGGGGTTTGGTCAAAAGCTAAGGTGAGTGTCTAACAGTTATCAGTTATCAGTTATCAAATTCACTGATAACTGATTTAGGGCGATTTATAGCTAGCAACACGAATAGTTAACTTACCTTGTTTAGGGTTCTGGCTAAATATAAATGCTCCTTTCTCTATTTCACTGCTAGATAAAAAATCAATTTGTTGTTCTCCCGTTTCTATAACTTTGCCATTAATTTGTAACTCAGCTATAATCTGCACTAGTTCTGCTGTTTCTCCACCAGTATTAATGATTTCAAAAGGAACATAAAAATGTCCCTCGTTTTCTCGGATTGTCTGTTTTTGAGTCACAGATAGAACGGGAGGTTGATTATTATCGTTCACCCAAATGTATATTACGAGGCTAACAATTACTACGAGAATAAATGAGGCTGCACCGAATGTCACCCACTCAGCTAGTGAGCGCTCTGATTGCGGTTGTTCTGTTTTATTCATATTGCTAATCTACCTGCTGCGCCACCAATAGTTGCAGGTAAACCTAGTAGTAATGTATGGTCTAACCACATTGTCCAAGGGTCACTAAGACTCAATTTTTGAAAAAACCATAGCATAAAAGTACCTGCTAATAGTGATACTAAATAAGACATTGTGGTTTCGCTTAATGGTCTTTGAAAAATCCCTTTTTGTTGTCTACGTTTTTGCTGGTCTGAAAAGCCTGCCTGAAATACAATTCCATAGGAAATTAGCAAAGAAGTGGCGATAATTGCTAACAACCAAGGTGGCGAAGCTGCGGCTGCTAACATGGAGATTTCATCTGTTGGAGCAATGTTAAATGCAATTACAGTTGCACCAATTAAGGTTGCACCAATATCTGCGAATGTGGCGTTTAAATCGTTCTGTTGTTTCTTCGCCGGTTGATTTGCTTGATAACCTGCTTGTTCTTCTTTATTGGTGTTACTAGTATTTTCTAAAAACTGATTGGCTAATGCTACACCTAGAGTAAAGGGTACACTTTCAAAGATAATTTTACCTAAAGATTCTTTGAGTGAAGTTTCGGGTGTCAGTTCTTGCAATAGGAATAGCATAAATGTAGAGCAGAAGAGTCCGATCGCTATTGCTTCTATAGTATCTATTATTGTTTGATCTATTCTGGATTTACGTCTGCGTTTACGAAAGCCTTCAGTTTGATTAAGCAAGAAAACCACTATAAACGTCAATGCGATCGCTAGCATCATCAGTTGTGGTTTTGCTTGTGATCCAACCCACCACACTTCCATTGTATACAGTAATGGGATACCAAATAAAAATCCTCCACAAGCACCTCGAATAATGTCATTTATTTCACTGTTCCAGATATTTTGCTTACGCTTTATTGTCACGTTTATACTACCCTTATAATTCTATTTTTCTCTAATCTTATTGTTAAGTAGTATTAACTGATTAATATCAAAATAATTTGAGAAAATAAAATTTATTTCAATAAAGATGGATAATTTCTAATTAAATAGATTCTTATCTATTTAAGACTTATACATCTATCTTAGGTATAAATAATTAAAAAAAGTTAATCTACCTGATGATAGATGCTTAAATCGATGCAAAATCATAGATTCATTTATGGTTAGTGATTCAATCAACTAAAGGTGAAATTAAAAATATGAGCATTGAAAAAAGAGTAGAAGCCACTGCAAAAAATATTGAGGGCAAGATTCAAGAAGTTATAGGTGAAGTAACAGGCAATCCAGCAGATAAGGCCGAAGGTCAGGCAAAGCAAGCTGAAGCCCAAGTTACTCATACTGTAGAAAATGTCAAAGATGAAGTGAAGAAGGTTTTAGAGTAGTTCTCCATATCAAGTATTTGGGTGTAACTATTAGGCTCTAAGAACAATTTCGTTTATTTAACTAAGGTTTATGACTCCACTATCTTAAAAGAAGTGGAGTATTTTATTTATTTGTATTTGCCAAGAGCAACTACTAGCTTGTAACAACTGGGTTCTGACCATGATTTTGCTGGTTATTCAATTAATAACTGGAGCGTCCAGTCATTAATCCCCAAATAAAAATGGCAATTATAGCACCAATAATGGCTATAATTATACCAGGAATACTAAGAGTTGCAGCAGTAAGTTGCAGTCTTCCTGTTTCTAAAAGAGTAGCTATAATTCCTCCAATTATTGAACCGATTAGTCCTAAAATCATTGTTGCTACGATTCCGCCACCTTGACGGCCTGGATAAATAGCTTTAGCGATCGCTCCGGCTAAAAGACCCAGAATTATCCATGCAATAATATTCATATATAAGCCAGTAAGAAACTGAATACTAGCTTATGAATTTAAATCTGGGTTTCCTTCTATCGCCAGAGATAAGCTGTGAGGTATATAATTTTCCCGTATTGACTTAGGAACAGGATGAAGGAGTAATTAACGAATTTTCCACAGTTACAAATAATAAATTATACTAACATCAAAATTCAGTTTTTTGTAGGTACTCAGGCGGTACCGTATCTACTAACCAAACACCATTTTCAGAACAGTAAAATTTGTGTCCAGCTTTATGCATTGCTGCAGTATCCACGACAAAAATTACTGGTTTTCCATGCCTTGCACCTACTATTTTTGCTGTAGCTATATCTTGTGATAAATGAACATGGTGTCTTGACATCTTCACAAGTCCTATTTGCATAACTGACTCCACAGCTTTTTGTCCCGTACCGTGATACAAAACATTTGGTGGTGCAACAGGTTCTAACTGTAAATCAACTTCTACACTATGTCCTTGGTTAGCACGAATAAGAGTGCCTGTAGAGTCAAAAGAAAACCGTTTTTTATCACTAGTAGTTACTACTTCATCCAGTTCTTGACGAGTGATAGGAAATTGGTTGTTTGCACAAGCTGCTAGAAGTTGATCGATATTAACCCAGCCACCAGCAGCAAGTTGAATACCAATTTTATCAGGTTGGTGTCGTAGGTGCTTGCTAAGATATTTACTGATTGTAACTAGCCGAGAATTCATAATTTCACTCTTAGAGTATGTATAAGAATTTAGTAGTTAGAATACGGGACATAGAATTATTAAAGCATGGGTAATAATTTTATTGTTGAATATAAAAGTATTTGTAGGGTGGGCAATGCCCACCAAAACCCGGATATGGTGGGTATTGCCCACCCTACGTATATTTCAAAAATCAAATAGTAGTCCTATAGTTAGAAGACGGGATATAGAATTATTAAAGCATGGGTAATAATTTTATTGTTGAATATAAAAGTCTCAAATTTAGTTCTCAGTAGCATTACTGAGCCTTTTTTGACAATAATTTTTATAAGATGTAGAAGAATCTTATCTACATACTCTATATGTCATACTTGTCGCCTCAGTCTCAAAACCTGAAAGAACAGGTTGAATCTATATTACAACTTTTGCAACAAGAATCAACACTGCGTTCCCATGATATTGCACCTATCCAAACTTCTCTAAACAAAGCAATTTCACCCAAGTTTGAGATTGTGTTTGCGGGTGCATTTAGTGCGGGTAAATCAATGCTGATAAATGCGTTATTGGAAAGAGAATTGCTGTATAGTGCAGAGGGACACGCTACAGGTACAGAATGTAGGATTGAGTATGCAGAAGCAGATAAAGAGCATGTTGTTTTAACCTTTTTGAGTGAAGCTGAGATTCGAGAACAAGCTATTTCTTTATGTCAGCAATTGGGATTCAAGACAGTAGCAAATATTAATCAAGTTGATGTAGTTAACTTACTCAATCAAGGTTGTGAAGCTATTATTCAACAGGAAGGTGGTGAGAGTAAATCGGAACGTGCAAAACAAGCAAAAGCATTAATATTATTGCTGGAAGGGTATGTGGCAAACCGTGAACATATCCACACAATAAATAATGCCACGTATTCAATGGAGCAATTTAACTTTTCTAATCTTAAAGAAGCTGCGGGATATGCGCGTCGTGGTAGTAACAGTGCTGTTTTGCAACGGATTGAATATTATTGCAACCATCCATTGTTGCGTGATGGTAATGTGATTATCGACACGCCTGGGATTGATGCACCCGTCGAGAAAGATGCACGATTAACCTACGCTAAAATTCAGCATCCTGATACTTCGGCTGTGGTGTGTGTGCTAAAACCTGCTGCAGCGGGTGATATGACAAAAGAAGAAACGGAACTTTTGGAAACAATGCGAGGAAATGCGGGAATACGCGATCGCGTTTTTTATATCTTTAACCGCATCGATGAAACTTGGTATAATACCCAGCTAAGGCAACGATTGGATGATTTAATCAGCAGACAGTTTCGGGATACGACCAGGGTTTATAAAACCAGTGGCCTACTAGGATTTTACGGCAGTCAGATTAAACAAACAAGTAAGAGCGATCGCTTTGGTTTAGATTCTATCTTTGCTGAAAGTGTCAAATCTGGAGACGGTAAGGAAGAAACGCCGCAATTCGTGTATGCGTTTAACAACTACTGTGTGAGTGCTGGTAAGCTTTCTCCTAGCGACTTTCGGATTTCCATTAATGGTTTTGAAACTCCAAATCAGAACTATGAGCGAATTTTATCTGAACAGGGAACGCCACTAATTAACCAGCTAATTCAAGATAGTGGTATTGAAGAATTTAGAACAGCTATTACTCGCTATCTCACGGAAGAAAAGCGTCCACAACTTTTTAAAAATCTCGCCGATGACTTAGAAGATATTTGTATTAAACTCAAGAAAAACTATCAGGCATCACAACGATATTTAGATAGTCAGCCACGAGAAATTGAGACGATGAAAGCGCAGGAGTTACAGCGACTTAATCAGCAATTACAAGAAGTTGGCAGAGACTTTAATCAGCATATTACAGAAGAAGTTAACCAAGTAATTAATAATGGCTGTGATGCTTTTGAGACAGATTTTCGCCAATTACAATCACGGATGATTCGCCGTTTGGATGAGTTACTAGATACCTTTTCTGTCGCTGATGCTTATCAACGTTCGACTCTAAGTCATCCTCGCAACGCTACCGCACCTCTAATTGCTATTTTAGTAGAGGCGTTTTATTATTTAGCAAATCAATTAGAAGATATTTTAATAGAGTCTTCTCAGCAAGTAGTTAGCAATTTGTTTCAGCGGTTAACCGAAAAGATTCGGAAGTCAGAATATTATCGCCAATTATATCGTTTATTGGGTAATGATGGCGGCATTGAACAAGAGATAAAAATCTTAGAGAAACTTGTTTCTCAAGCCTTGATTAGTGCAGCTTGTGTAGAGTGCGATCGCTTCGTGCGCGAAAGTCCTAGATTTTATGATGAAGGCACTTTTTCAATATATCAATTTCGGCAGACTTTGCAACAAACTTCCCAAGGTTATGACTGCGAAAGTATGGTAGAAGCCGAACCAGCAATTAGGCAATTATTGAAGTTAGATTTTGAGCCAAAGGTATCTCACACTATTCGTAAATCTTTCCGTCAAACCATCAATCAAACTATCAAAACCCAGTTTTTACCGATGGCGGATAAACAAGCCGATGAGATTTTGCAGCAATACCCACAGGCGCGTGCTTATTTAGAAACAACACTAGAACAAGAAGCTGAAGAGAAGATTATAAAGAATCGGCATTTATTGAGTAATCTTGAGCAGAAAATCGAGGTATATAATTCAGCAGTGAATAGCATTAATAATTGTTTAAAATCGATGCATTTATCTGACCATTTATTGCCTCTAATTGATGATTATTTTACTGATAATGACGTTATTGATAGTAAATTCACTGCTAATGGATTTGCTCTCTCAGATAGATTATTAGATAGCGTACCAGAAGTTTAGTAATTATCTGTAGGGTGGGCAATGCCCACCCAATATGATTCTATCTAGTGACAAATTATATTTTACAGGCATATACTTAATAAGTATATTTTGTAGATAAAATCAAAAACTTAAGTTTATATGGAAGATAAATTCAAACCGATTGAGTGTAACGATGGTGATGTTATAGAGTTTGGTAATAATACCTACAAAATTGATAGATTTATAAAAGCAGTACATCAATCATGTAATGCATCACTAGGGTATCAACTGCATCAAGAATTAAATAAGCAAAGAATCAATATAAATTCTAGTAGTTTTAATGCATGTTTCGGAGAAAGTAAAGGTATAGATTGTCAAATTCTTAAACTAGGTTCTAAAACTTGGAAAAAAGGAAAATTAAGATTTCAAGTCAGCGTTGAATTTTATATTGAGGATGATATAAATACAGAAAAAAACCAGTATTCAGAAATCACCGAGCTTGAATCACCTCTTGATGACCTGCGTCGCATAATAAATGAGGATAAATCATGAATAAAACTCCACGAATTCGCATTCCTCCAGAGGTGAGAAAATACGTTTTTGAACGCGATAAATATCAATGTCAAAGCTGTGGTAAAACAACAACTGAAATAGACCTCACTATTGACCATATTATTCCCCTGTCCCGTAGCGGACAAAACGATATTAGTAACTTACAAACTCTCTGTTGTACCTGCAACCAGCAAAAAACAGACAATATAGATCCTCGCTTCAGACGCCATTTTGATCTCTAATACAGCGTTTTTCAAGTAAATGAATTACACAGGTAGTAGCAAAACAATGTTGTTACCTGAAGATTATCTGTACCTCAGCAAGTTGTAATCTTTCATATAAAAAAATAATTATTTCTTTAGAGCCTGACTACACAAGTAAGTTGATAAATCAAAAGTGTAAATAAACTGTATTGGCAGATACGACAAATATTGTTCTAAAAAATTACATTTTTAGTATGCATTGCCACTGTTTGTTAGGCAATATTTTTTGTTTACAAGTAGGTTGCTTGTGGAGTTTTCACTTGTTCGACATCAGGGTGTATTTTGTAAGGATTTTAACGTTTTTTAGTCGTTGAGAAAGGTAATTTATGACAGAATGAATCGTTACTTATTAGGAGCTACTTTTGATTTATTTAGCGCTTTATTTTTCATGTTGTCTGCTGCTTTTGCAATTGGCATACCCACCATTAAATTAGTTTATGGGGGCGTAGAATCTATCTCAGGATTTGGCACATCATCAAGAAGACTCAATTCTCTATTTGCCAATGATGATGCTGTGGGAGTTTTAGCTATTTGTGTAGCTGAAGGAAATTGTGAGATTAATGGTAGAAAAACCCGGAACTATTTTGCCAACATTGATCCAGGTAATGGCTTGATAAATAGAGGTTGGTGTTCGGATCAAGGTAGGGGAGGTTCTAATCTGAAAAATGCCGATGCTGGCTGTCTAAGTCGTACACAAAGCCGCATTCCCCGCCTCATGCAAAGAATGGAGCGTGTGGGGCTAAATCCTGAACACTACGTAGAAGCTTTTGTGAATGCAGCAGATTTATGGAACCAAGCATCTCCCAGGGTTAGTGATGCTTTCCCCAATACTTATCGCATAGCAATTGAGCAGGGATTTAAAGGACAAGAGGCAATTTTGTGGGCACGGGTAGAAGCTTTTCGTGATAATTCAGGAGAACTATCAGCTGGTAATATCAATCTAAGTAGAGGTGTGTATAGAGGTTTGTTTGGTGTTTGTGCAAACCCACAAAATACTTATTACCAAAGCCGCTTGAGAAATTATTCTTTGATGTCAGAAAAATGGCGTTGGTCTTGCATCGCGTTAGATCAAAGAAGACGGGTTAAAGCTATTCAAAGTGTTTTCACTAGAATTAGTTGATGCAATTTCTATAGGAATCCTATTTGATTTTTGAAATAATACGTAGGGTGGGCATTGCCCACCTTATCCGGGTTTTGGTGGGCATTGCCCACCCTACAAATACTTAGATTTTTTCAAAAATTAACCCGGATTCCTATAGCAAAAGTTCTGGTTGATGATTACAAACCATAGATATAGCATTTCTCGACAAGCGTGAGGTACATCGGTAAGGGCATGGCACTGCCATGCCCCTACACAGCGTGATATATTTTTGTACTTCATTTGAATGGGAAGCGCTATAAACACAAATAGGGCGAACAACCGTTCGCCCCTACATCATTTTGCAAAATGTTGGGTTTTCACTGCCAAATGTAGATTAGGACAAACAAAATAATCCAGATAACATCGACGAAGTGCCAGAATAATGAGGTTGCATTCACGCCAAAGTGACTTGAGTTTTCGCCGGCGGGAATGAAAGAGTATGCAAGAATAATTAACTGCAACAGAATGCCTGTGAAGACGTGCAAACCGTGGAAACCTGTTAGCAGGTAGAACATCCCACCAAATACCCCTGAGGTGAAGCCAAAGGTGAGGCTGTGCCATTCTATGGCTTGTCCTACTAAAAAGTAGCTACCCATAGCTATTGTAGCCAAAAGATACAGGCGAAATTTCGTGAGATTGTGGCTTTGCAAAGCGCGTTCTGCTAAATAAATCACAAAGCTGCTAGAAACCAGAATCACTGTGTTGATTGCAGGTTCTTTGATTTCTAATCCAGAAACACCGGCTGGTAACCAGTTAGGAGTTGTGGTTTTGTAGATAATATAACCAGCAAAAAAACTCAAGAAAATGACGCTTTCAGACATCAAGAAGACAATAAAGCCAAACATCTTGCTGCCTTCTTCGTCATGACTATGTTCACCGCTTGAGTGATGCAAAGGCGTCTGCAATTTATCTGCAGTGAAACTATCCATGAATTCTCCTTGAGATTACTTGAAAATTTTGTAGGGTGGGCATTGCCCACATATTCGTTTTTTAGCGTTGCTGAATTGCGATATGAAATGTCAAAATCACCTTTTTTTTCTTTTTACCTTTGCGCCTTTGCGCCTTTGCGTGTTAGCGAAGCGGGGCATAGCCCGGCAGATTCATATTTTCAATCAGCAACGCCTGTTTTTTGGTGGGCATTGCCCACCCTACTTTGGTGGTAAAGAGATTAATGAGGGTTAAGATGGTCAGCATTAGCTACTAATGGTTCAGACTTGCCGTAACCGTAAGGTTCGCTAATAACGATGGGGAGTTCTTCAAAGTTTTCTACTGGAGGTGGTGAAGAAACTAACCACTCCAAGCCAATGGCGCGCCAGGGGTTAGCTGGGGCTTTCTCACCTTGCATTGAGGAAACTACCATATTGAAGATGAAAGGTAAGGTAGACATTCCCAACAGAAATCCGCCAAGACTGGCAATAATATTCCAGAATTCATATTCTGGGGCGTAGGAAGAAACTCGACGTAACATCCCTTGCAAGCCTAATGGGTGCATAGGCAAAAAGTTGAGGTTAGTGCCGATGAATGACAACCAAAAATGTAACTTACCCCAGCCTTCAAAATACATCCGCCCGGTCATTTTGGGGAACCAGTGGTAGAAGGCTGCATACAAGCCCATCGTCACTGTACCGAAAAGGACGTAGTGGAAGTGACCAACGACAAAATAGGTATTGTTAACGTGGACATCAACTGGTACAGAGGAAAGCATGATGCCTGTGATACCTGCAAACACAAACATCACTAATCCACCCAAGGCAAATAACATGGGTGTATTCAACCGCAACTTACCGCCCCAAATGGTCGCTACCCAAGCGAACACTTTAATACCTGTGGGTACGGAGACGAACATTGTCGTCAACATGAAAATCATCCGCATCCAGCCAGGTGTGCCACTGACGTACAAGTGGTGTACCCAAACAATACCGCTGACTACGGCAATTAAAAGGGATGAAATGGCAACTACTTTATAGCCAAATAGGGGTTTGCGGCTATAGACAGGGAATATTTCCGAGAAGATGCCGAAGACGGGCAAAATGATCACGTAAACGGCAGGGTGAGAGTAGAACCAGAAGTAATGCTGGAAGAGAATCGGATTACCGCCCTTGCTGGGGTCGAAAAAGGCAGTACCTGCGGTGAGGTCAAGTAACAACATGACTGCACCTGCTGTCAGTGCAGGTAATCCGAACAGCTGGATAATCTGGGCGCTAAATACTGCCCAGACAAAGAGGGGCATCCGGAAGAAGGTCATACCGGGTGCGCGCATCTTGACGATGGTGGTGACAAAGTTGACAGCGCCCATAATGGAAGAGACGCCGGATATTGCCACTGCTAATAGCCAAACAACTTGACCGTTAATTAAGTTACCTGTGGGGTTTTGCAGACTGACTGGTGGGTATGACCACCAACCAGCTTGGGCGGGGCCACCAGGGACTAAAAAGCTGCCCATGAGGAGGATTCCGACTACAGGCACCATCCAAAAGGCAACGGCATTCAGGCGGGGAAAGGCCATGTCTCGCGCCCCAATCATCAAGGGTACGAGATAGTTAGCAAACCCAACTAGAGACGGAAATGTCCACAGAAATAGCATGACAGTGCCATGCATGGTGAACATGCCGTTGTAGACAGTTCGGTCTACTAGGTCTGATTCGGGTGTAATTAGTTCTCCCCGAATCACCATTGCAAAGATACCGCCGACTAAGAAGAAGATGAATGAGGTGACGAGGTATTGGATACCAATAACCTTGTGGTCGGTGCTAAAGCTGAAGTATTGCTTCCAGCCGTTTGGGGGTTCGTGATGAGGCTTTTCAGTAGGGATACTGATGCCTTCGAGGGGAATATTTGTCATCAGTTCAACTGGAAGAATTGACTAGAGGTGGTGCTGCTGGGATAACTGTTACCCAACCATTTTTGACTGGTTGACTGCTGGTTTGGGCATACTCAAAGGCTGCCTGATTGTGTGCGGGTGCCAATTTGTGAGTTGATGTTTTGGCTAACCACTCGTGATACTCTGCGGGTGATTCGACGATGACATCCGCTTGCATGGTGGCGAAGTATGTACCGCTGTATTGAGAATCTGTGAGTCGGTATTTGCCGTTGCGGATGGGGGTAAATTCAAAATCGATGTTGTGGTTGGGAATGATGTCTTGTTTGAGGCGGAAAGCTGGGATGTAGAAGCCGTGGAGTACATCCTCTGATTTGAGATTTAAACGAACTCGGCGATCGCTTGGTAAATGCAATTCGGTAGTGGTAACATTTCTCTCTGGGTAGTAGAAGATCCATGCCCACTGTTTAGAAATCACATCAATTTTTTCCACTGGTTCAGCTGCAATGGATGCATCTTCTGTTGCTGCATAAGCTGACTCCATACCCATTGGGTTATGCAGGTGTACCAGTTCCATCGGCCCTTGGATGGCCATTTTTTCGTAGGTTTGGTAGCTATAACCTGCAATCCAAATCACCAACAGAATGGGGATGGCTGTCCAGACAACTTCTAGGGTGATATTACCTTCAATTGCTGGGCCATCGCTCAAATCATGCTGGGCGGCGCGATGGAAAATTACCGAATACATGAGAGTCCCAGTCACTCCCAGAAAGATGAACGCACCAAGCGTCACCAAGAAGCTAATCAAATCATCAATGAGTTGGGATTCAGCGGCTGCTTGTGGAGGAAGCCAAAAATAAGCCTGTCTACCAATCCAAATACTGATGGTGGCGAGAGCGATCGCGATCGTAATCAACGTTAAAATCTTGAAAGGTTTCATGGTCATGAGTCAGAATAAAGCAAAAGTAAAAAGTCAAAAGGCAAAAGAAAGAATAAAAAGAAAGGGAGTATCGCCCCTAAATTTAGGGGTATTCTCTTTTTACTTTTTACTTTGATCTTTTTACTTCAATACTGTGTTGAGGTCTTCGCCCAATCGCAGCAAGCTATCTGCGGTATTGTGTACGCCAAATTCAGCCGCCAGTTGTGCCCCTAAGGTGCCGTGGAGGTACATGACAAACATGACTGTCACACCCGCTAATAGATAACTCCACTGCACTTGTCTATCTTCCTCTGGGCGCCAAACGTAGCGCTGGTATCCTCTCCAGATAGTCATGCCGATAATCAGCGCTAATAACACAACACCACCTACGCCATGCCAAATCATGGTATCCATAGCCTGGAATCCCCAAGCACTTTTCACATTAGCTGGTGGCCGTGCCAGCAGCATTTCATAAAAGCCAGCTGCTACTGTGAAAAAGGTGATGATGGATGAAGCCACCATGTTGTACCAGCCAACATCAAAAAAGTTGGCACGTTCTACAGAAATTGCTAAAAATTTGAAGACCCATTTTTCCAGGGGTAAGAAGACACCAATGATATCAAAGGTAACCCCGATGATGAACAAACCTAGGGTGAGGTGAACTAGGTTGGGATGAACTGGAATGCTGTAAGGTAGGCCATTAGGACCCAGTTGCCCACTCAATTGCTCAATTAGTTCTGGGTTCATGGCAACATACCGTCCTTAATTGCTTCTACAACTGGTACTGTATGCAATCCATATATCCAAACCAATTCATCACCGAGATATACCTGCAAGCCAACGATCGCTGTTAAAATTAACCCCACTCCTAGATAATAAATTGATATTCTGTGTGGGTTTCTGGTCCGAATTACATAGCGCCATGCTGTAATTGCAGCGATAAATCCTGAAAGTGACCAGCCAATCATTGTATGTAAATTTAATACTGACTTAGCTACTTCGTAAGGCTGTGCCAAGCCAGCTTCAAATTGACCAAAAATTATCGCCACAAAGATGGAAATTGTAGCAATAAACATATTCCACCAACTCACCTCAAACAGTCGGGAGTTGCCAGTAAAATAGCCAACTACATCACAAAAGAAAGCAAATAGCACCATCGCAATTACGAAGTGGATGACGATGGGATGAATCGCATCCGGATACGGTAAGTTGTGGTCGTTTAAATTTGTAAGATACTCAAGCACGGTATTCTCCTAGGCATATCTACAGCACCTCAAATAAACTTCCATGATTGACACCCACTCAGATCAATACCAATATCTACACATGACCAAGATAAATACATGGAGAGAGTTTCCAGGGATTCACGTGTCAGATTTATGGTAAATAACTTGGGTGAATTTGGTTCAATTTTTTGGGAAGGATTTCGGCGTTAATTCAGTTATCAGTTATCAAGTTCACTGTTTACTGTTCACTCTTGACTGATTTAATCTTTCTCAAGAAAGTCGCTGGTGTTTTTGGCATTGGCTAGACTTATCTATTAGTTTAAGTAAAGTTTTGTTATCTGTCAAAAGAGCAGAAAATAAAAGTTTTAAGAGTTTCTTAGCAACAAAATATTTTTTATAAATGTAGCTATTTTAGCTATTTGAAACAGATGAATATGTAAATAATTTTACATATATCAATTCTTGATTTGTAATATCAGCCACAAAATATCCATTATTTAGCAACACCAAATTAACAGAACTATATGGCAATAGGAAAAGGGCAAAATCCTAAAACCTTTTTCCTGAGAAAAGTTGACATAAATTAATTGGCTGACAAATTCTACCGATCTAGATGCGCTTTACCTCTATGGTAAAGCTAGCTAGAGCGTTTCCGAAAGGAGACGGAAAGAAAAAGCGCGATACCAGGGGACTCTTAACAGGCTGGAAAGTCTCTTGGTGTCCGTATCCCAGACTTGGCGATCGTGGCTGCCTACTTCAACAACTTGAAATCTGCTCTATCATCACGATAGGTTAATAAAAGATGAATATTTGACTAAAACTTAATAATTTATTCATAATAACTTTAAAGAAACTTAAATAGTCGTAAAAAATTGATGATTTTTCTGAAGTTTAAAGAGTTATCATCAATACCAAGGATTAAAGTCAAAAACTTGCAAAAACCGAATCAATTTAGTGAACTATCCTAAAGTTTACACTTCGGAGCAAGGCTGTCCAATTAATTTAGTTGGCAAAACAGGACAAGCCGTTCAAATTTCGATTCATTCGCCCAGTCAGTATATCTGTGCCAACTGCGAACGGATCATACCAGATTGGAAACAGCAGTCTTTTTTGTGGGTAGTGATTGTTTTACAACAGTCACGATATGAATTAGTTGAAAGAACGGCGAAAATAGAGACAGAAAAAGAACGTTTGCGCGAAAAGTTTATGAGGTTCGGCTGTGATTTGGCATTTAATCTGCGCGATCATGGTTATTTAACAGACCT
Organism: Calothrix sp. PCC 7507; assembly: GCF_000316575.1. GTDB lineage: Bacteria > Cyanobacteriota > Cyanobacteriia > Cyanobacteriales > Nostocaceae > Fortiea. The sequence goes on from NC_019682.1 coordinate 4,986,322, forward strand.
CATAGATCCCCGTACTGGCTATCCTTTACTTTCCCATCCAGGTGCAGTTCCCCACGATGACACAGCAGTGGCGACAGCTTTACTTAAATATCAAGTAATTCAAAATAAATGTCGTGTGCTAGTACACCCATACTGGGGCACAGCAGTTTATCCCAGCACCTTGATATCAGAAGCACCACCAATGATCATTGAATCGCTCATTAAAGGTATAGCACCTATGCATGGGTGGCAAGAAATGATTCAATAGTAAGACTAAAGCTGCGTGTCATATTTTTTCCATAGGGGTTATCAATGGTCAAAAGTCAATAGTCAAGAGTCCAAAATGTGGGGACTCTTGACTCCCATAAAAGAAGATATTTGTGTCAATCGCGTAAGTCCTCAACAGATATCAATCAAGATTAGAGCTGATTAGGAACTTGAGCATAGCTGAGGACACAGCTTCAGGTGCTTCAATTAAGAAGCCATGACCAACACCATCAAGAATAACAAGTTCAGCGTTGGCAATACCTTGAGTAAGTTGCTCAGAAAACTTTACTGGAGTAAGAATATCTTGTTTGCCGACTATCACTAAGGTAGGACAGTGAATATCTTTAAGGCGGTCTTTTGTATCGCTATCTAGAATAGCACGGCTTTGATGATAAATTCCCTTTGGTGTTGGTGGGAAGGGGTTGTTTATCCGCATATTAATAATCATCTCAATCATGCCTGGTGTTGAGTAAAACCCATCGGTAAATATCCAAGGCAAGATAATTTGTTGATAAAGTTTTGGATCTACAGTGTAGGGGAGGTAGCCCCAAGTTTCAATAATACTATTAAATAGAGCATCACCCTTCGCCCAGGACGAGAGTAGGGTGAGACTTTGTACCTTTTCTGGGTGTGCTAACACTATTTCTTGGGCAATTTGACCACCCATTGAATGACCTGCTAAATGCACTTTTTTGATGCCGATGTGATTTAGCAGTGCTGCTACATCACTTGCCATTTGTTGAGTGCTATAAGGGTCTTCAGGAGCAGAAGTTTGTCCTATATCTCGGTTGTCTAAGTGAATGACTTGATACTTTTTGAGGAGGGACGGCATCAGCAGCGACCAATAAGTATGATCGCATAAGAAGCCGGCAATTAATAGTAAAGGCTCGCCCTCTCCCTTGATGTCGTAGAACAAATCAATTCCGTTAACATGAACCTTTGGCATAGTCAAACAATTTTGGATTATGGATGGCTGCGAGCAAGATGCTCGAACTACAAAATAAATTTGCCAAATGGGAATGCACCCCAGGATTTTATGTAAATCCTATACGCTGCTTCTGCTTAACTAGCCAGAAAGAGAGTAGAGCGATCGCTATTCCAGCGAAAATAAAACAGGGAACATAGCCGAAATTATCCACTACTCTACCAAACACGGCTGCACCTATTCCTTGGCCAATAAACAAATTGAAGGCGAACAGTGATACCGCCGTTCCTCTTGCTTCTGGTGCTAACTCTGTCGCTTGGGTTTGCAGGGTGCTATGCATCATATAGAAGCCTAATCCCATGATGATGCTTAAAGGGACAAAAAGTATCCAGTTTTGGAATAATGCGATCGCTAAAAATGAGATACACATTAACAGTCCACCCACACCCATCAAACCGCGTTCACCCAGTCTACTTACCAACCACTTCACAGCGCGACTGTAAATCAATCCTCCCAATCCAAAACCACTCAGCATAAATCCAATCGCCACATAGGGCAAATTATATCTGTCTCGCAGAAATGCACCAACATAAGCAAATCCACCAAACAGACAAAAGCCTTCAATAAATACTCCTACAATCACAGTCCGCGCCACTGGTTGCGTCAGCAGTTGGAAATAAGGCCGGAATGTAAACCTAGCTACTTGACTTTGAGGACGATGCCCATCACTGAGATGACGCATCCCACGCCACAATAATATAGCAACGCCAAGAGAGATAATCCCAAATACTAAAAAGATATCTCGCCAACTAATATATTCACCAAAAATGCCGCCCAAACTACCGCCGAGGATTTGACCTAATACTAAAGCACTCAGATATTTACCGATAGCAGCTTGGCGTTCTTCATAAGGAAAATTATCACCAATATAAGCTAACGTGACAGGGATAATCCCCGCTGCAAACATCCCCGTAAGAAACCGTAGCAAGGTAAGTAGAATAATATTAGGCATGAAAGCACAAGCAGCGGTACCCACCGCAAAAGCTGTCAGTGCGGCCGTAATCACCTTGAGTTTGCCGATGTGATCGCCTAATGGACCATAAACTAATTGAAACAGTCCATAGGGAATTGTATATGCTGAAACAATCACCGCCGCACTGCCCACACCGACTTTAAACTCATCAGCAATAATGTGCAGTAGTGGGTCAATCACCCGCACATCTGCAATTACCATGAAAGCAGCCGCACCCAACAATCCTAATGAAACAGGTTTCTTACCTGCTTTTTCAGTTGCGAACCTACTCATACTTGAGATCAAAAATTACTCATAGGATACCAAACAATCAATTACCCAATAGACATCTCCGTAAAAGAATGTAGAGACGGGGAATTCCAGTATCTTTCTCCTATCCTCCCCTGCCTTTTGGTCAATATCGTGAGAGATAAATCTTTGGGCAATTGTGATGGCGATGCCTAGGTTGGGCTACGCCTACGCTCTGAAGATGAAAGATTTGTGGGAGCATCACCCATACGTATTTCAGACTTTGTATGCACCGTAGCCTTTAGAGGGGAGGGTTAGGGTAGGCTGTTGACTTTGTACGAAATTAGCTAAAAATTATCATGCAATTTTTGTGTTTACCGTAGGGGCATCGGCACTGCCGTGCCCTGATGAGAACGTTAACTACGACTATTATTTTGGATGATGCATTTTGGGCTGAAAACCCTCAGAGTCAACACCCTAGTGGTTTGTCAATTTTGTTTTGAGGGGTTTTTGGTAGTGCGGGCCGAAAAGCCCGCGTGAGCGAGACGCTCACACTACAGTCCCTCATTTCAACCCTGACAGACTACTAGGGTTAGGGTGGGGTCAAATTCATCCATGAACAGTCCGGATTGAAGAGAAAAAAGTCCGGCTTGAAGAGAAAACTATCATCTAAATCTCATATACTACTTGCAAATAATTTTTAATTAGTCTAAAAAATCAGGTACTGTTGCCAGTCAGATTAACAAGTGTGGTGTGTGGGACGACAATGTTTAAACGACAACTCTCCATGATAGGTGTGCTTTCTGTGCTGTTGACTTCGCCAGCTTTTGCAGAAGCAATTGAGCAAATACCTCAGACAAAAAAGGACAAAAGCGGGTCAGTAGTAGCGAAAATCCGCCGATTGAGTGAGATAGATATACCTGCGACCAATATTAAAGATTGGCTATCTCAATCTTCAACTCCTAATGCTCAATCTCCAGTACAAGTGACAGGAGTCCGTGTTAACCGCACCGAGACTGGCATAGAGGTAATTCTTGAAACCAAAGAAGGTGAAAAATTAAAGCCAATAAGTCGCAATGAGCAGAACACATTAATCACAGATATTACTAATAGTCAATTAGCTTTGCCAAATGCGAAGGACTTCCGCTCAGACAACCCAGTCGCGGGAATTACTGCTGTTACTGTTACCCAAGTGGATAGCAATAGTATTCGGGTGACAGTGACGGGTGAAGCGGGAGCGCCAAAAGTTGAGTTATTTGATAGTGATGAAGGCTTAATTTTTGGTTTAACGCCAGTCGTATCTGCTGCACAGCAATCGCCAACGCAAAACCCCACCTTGCCAAGGGAAGGGGCACAAGAAAATCAGCCGGAAAAACCATCAGCTAACACCGATGAACCGATTGAACTGGTGGTGACTGGTGAACAGGATGGATATCGTGTGCCAGAAGCATCAACTGCAACCAGGACTGATACACCTTTACGTGATATTCCCCAGTCAATTCAGGTGATTCCCCAGCAGGTAATCAGGGATCAAGGAATTACACGAATTACCGATGCGACTCGCAACGTTTCCGGCACAACACTCGCATCAGGCTACGGCAATCTCATCGGCGATGTCCGTGTTCGTGGCTTCTATAGTGGTATTTTGAGAGATGGATTCTCCACTGGTGCTTTAAATTTCTTCATTGATGGCGGCAATATTGAACAGGTAGAGGTGGTAAAAGGGCCTGCTTCAGTGCTGTATGGAGCGTTGGAGCCTGGTGGAATCGTGAATTATGTCACCAAAAAACCCTTGCGTACTCCCTACTATGCAGCCGATGTTACCGTCGGCAGCTACGACTTCTACAAGGGTGCGATCGACTTGACTGGTCCATTGAGTCAAGACGAACGATTGCTGTATCGCTTGAATGTTTCTTATGAAAACTCCGGTAGCTACCGGGATTTTGTTGATAATGATATCCTTTTTATCGCTCCTGTTCTCACCTATCAGTTTAGCGACGCAACCAACCTCACCTTCGCCTATGAATATCTCAACGCGAAACTGGGGTTCGATCGCGGCTTGCGACCTGTCTCTGCTTTCCTCAATGTGCCGATAAATCTGAATATTGCCGAACCTGACGATTTTCAAAACATTGAGGAACATCGCGTTAATTTAACGCTGAACCATCGGTTTAATCAGCATCTGAGCCTCAGAAGCGGCTTCACCTACCTCTCTGAGAAGGGAGACAGTTTTGTGACTCAACCCGGAGAACTCGACGCAGACGGGCGCACGTTGACAGATCGAGGGTACTTTGGTGGACCGGGTTTCGGTGACAACTATGCGTTGCAAACGGATTTGATTAGTGACTTCAAGACGGGTGCGATCGCTCATCAACTGCTGTTGGGGTTAGAATGGCGCAAAAGATATCAGGCTGATCAGGGTATCGGTGGGGTTTATGAGGGGACATTCGATATTTTCAATCCCGTCTATGGCTTACCCCGCATACCAGATCCCGATAGTTTCTTCGAGCAAACAACAACCACCACTGGCATTTACCTGCAAGATCAGGTGACATTGCTCCCAAATCTCAAATTACTCGCTGGCGGCAGATATGATTTTGTGGAATACAGTAGTGGCGACGGTCAATCAGCGCCCACTGAATTTTATGATAGTGCTTTTTCACCCCGCGTTGGCATTGTCTATCAGCCCATTGAACCGATATCGCTCTATGCCAGCTACAGTCGTTCCTTTACTCCCAATAATTCTAGAACTGCTAGTGGAGAGCCGCTAGAGCCTTCGCGGGCAACTCAGTTTGAAGTGGGTGTGAAAGCTGAACTGTTTGATCAACGACTGTCAGCCACACTTGTAGCTTATGACATCACCAAAACCAATATTCCTACGACAGATCCTGATAACGACGAGTTCTCGATTGCCGTCGGAGAAGTGAAAAGCCGAGGTATTGAACTGGATATTGCGGGAGAGATTTTACCCGGCTGGAAGGTGATTGCTTCTGGTTACTTGAATGATGGATTTGTCAGTAAAGATAATAATCTTCCCGAAGGTCGCCGCTTGACAAATGCACCAACTCATGGAGCAAGTCTGTGGACAACTTATGAAGTGCAAACGGGTGACTGGAAAGGCTTGGGAATTGGGGCAGGAATGTTTTTTGTAGGCGATCGCACTGCCAATATCGACGATCCATTAACCCTTCCCTCTTATGTCAGAACCGATGCTTCTATCTCTTACAAACGCGATAAATGGCGGGCGGCGCTCAACTTTAAGAACATCTTCAATGTCAAATATTACGAATCAAACGACTACCTCACTTTCCCCCAAGCACCATTTACGGTTCAGGGCACAATTTCTGTGGAGTTTTGACTCCATCCTCACCCTTTCTTGATGAAGAAGACACCCCACCCTAACCCTCCCCTTATAAAGGCTACGGTGTACACACAAGTGCTAGTAAACTACTAAGGGAAGGAGTTGTGGGGAGTAAAAGGTGGTGGAAAATCCAATAATGATTCACGCTCAACAGTGGGATGGAATTGCTTTTGGCGACCCAAGGTTGATAAAAAGGGGGCAGCATTGTACCAAGCAATGGAAAAACATCAATCAGTCAGCATTCGCCAAATAAGTAGAAATAGAGCAGAACAGGTGGGGTACTACCGCTTTTTGTCGAATGAGAATGTGACAATAGGGGAATTAGTCGGCAGCCTATCAGACCACTGTGTATCACAGGTAGAAGACAAGCATATATTAGCCATCAGTGATAGTAGCGAAATTAACTTGCAGTCTCATGTTGGTAGGTTGAAAGCAGAGGGTCTAGGTGTAGTCGGAAACAACACAGACGTAGGGTTTTATATTCATCCAACTTTAGTATTGGATGCAGAGAATGGATTTCCATTGGGATTAAGCACAGTACAACTGTGGACGCGAGAGATAGACCATGCCGATAAGCATGAACGAAATTACAAAAAGTTACCGATAGAGGAAAAAGAATCATACAAATGGCTGCGTTCAGCCGATGAAACCCAAAGATGTTTAAGTATTGGTAATGCCAAAATGGTGACTCATATCGCCGATAGAGAAAGCGATATGTATGAAGAATTTACGACCGTACCAAATCGCAAAAATCACGTGTTGGTCAGAGCGCGCATTGACCGTCGCCTCATAGGAAAGACCCAATCGCTGTATGCGTATTTAAACCAACAACCTAGCGAGGGGACTTATACCGTGGATGTTCCAGCAGATTCACGTATTGGTAGAACCGCAAGAGAGGCATTATTAATTGTGCGCTGTGCGCTGGTAAAAATTCAACGTCCAGAGAAATTGAGTGCCAAAGATTATCCCCCTAGTGTAACGCTTTACGCCGTGGAAGCTGTGGAAGTCAACCCACCTGCGGGTACGGAACCGATTCATTGGCGATTGTTGACCACCCACCAAGTTGTTTGTCTAGAACAAGCACTACAAATCATTAGATGGTACACATGGAGATGGCGAATTGAACAACTATTTGCCATCCTCAAAACTGCTGGTTTAAATCTCGAAGCTACTCAGCTTGAGTCCATTGCTGCCATTAAGCGACTGAGTGTTTTAGCTTTGTCAGTAGCTGTGCGAATTTTACAAATGATTCAGGGACGGGATAATCCTGAGTTGTCTGCAAATCTAGCTTTTTCGGATGAGCAACAGCAATGTTTATCTACTCTTGCACCAACTGTAGAAGGTCACACTCCACGTCAACAAAATCCCTATCCTCCTCATTCCTTACCTTGGGCTACCTGGATTATTGCTCGTCTTGGTGGTTGGTCTGGTTACAAGTCTCAAAAACCTCCAGGAATTACTACTTTGACTCGGGGGCTTAAGCAGTTTGAATCCACCTTTTTTGGCTGGAAACTCGCTCTGGGTCTACTTGTGTGTACACCGTAGCCTTATAAAGGGGAGGGAACATGATTCTTCTTCCCCCCTTTCCAAGGGGGGATTGAGGGGGGTAATTATTAAGCCTGAAATCGTGCAAAGGAGCATCTACCATGAACTCTAAATCACTGCGAAACTGGATATTCACCCTGCACCGCTACTTAGGCCTAGCCTTGGGACTGATAGCAATCATCATTGGCTTGACGGGTAGTTTATTGATCTTCCATGCGGAAATTCAGCAATATGATGAGCATCTACAATCAGGCACCATTACCCCTCAAGGGGAAAAACTACCGATTGAAACTGTCCTTAACACCGTCAAAAAAGCCTATGTTGACCAACCAGACGCAACTGTTAAAAGATATTACCCATCTATAAAGCCAGATCAACCAATCAAGGTGATCCTTAAAACCAAAGAAAGTGACTGGAATCAACTCTTCGTCAACCCCTACACAGGGGTAATCCTCAACCCCAACCCCAAGCCAAGCTCGATCCAAAAGGTATATGACATTATCTATCCCCTCCACTACAACCTTTTAGGCGGTGACATTGGTACCAAGTTTGTGGGAATTGTGGGATTATTGTTCACAATCTTGAGCATTACAGGCATTATCCTCTGGCCTGGTTGGCGCAAATTGATCGCTGGCTTCAAAATTAAGTGGAATGCTCATCCCAAACGTGTGAATTTTGATGTTCACAAAGTTGCTGGTGTGATTACAGCCACGTTTCTGATTTTTACCTTTTTCACAGGGTTTTGCTGGAATTTTTCGGAATTTGTCAACCCGATAATCTATGCGGCTACTTTCTCCAAAGCAAATGTTGATTTGGTTTCTGTACCCATTTCCGGTAAGGCTCCACTAAGAGTTGCAGAGCAGGTAAAAATCGCTCAAGCTGCTATTCCTGATGCACCACTCCGACTAATTGCTTTTCCAAGTAAACCAGAAGAAGCAACGTGGTTGAGCTTTAATCTTCCCCAAGGTGGTGAGGGAGATGTTTTTCTTGACCAGTATAGTGGCAAGGTACGGGTGTCTACGCCAACTACTAAATCATTAGGCGATCGCATCCTCTATTCCTTTAACGATTTGCACTATGGCACTTTCTGGGGAATTCCATCCCGGATTCTCTACCTATTTGTCGGACTTGCACCGTTAGTTTTATTTATGACAGGCTTTGTGATGTGGCGGTATCGTCGTCTGCAGAATCACGGAGTAGAAAGGAAAGTGCTACAGATGGATGGTATTGAAAAATAGTGGGAAGGGATAAGCTAAAATGCTGATTCATTGCACAATCAATCATTTTTCTTTGTTGACGGTTGACAGTTGACAGTGAACGGTCTACACGATGAAATATGCAACTTAAATGCCGCAGTCGCTTATTTATGTTTCTCCTCCCACCACTACATCTCGAATTCGTAAACTAGGGCCACCACAGCCAACTGGTAAACCATTTTGTCCACCTTTACCACAACCCCCAGATTCATCCCAATAAAAATCTTCGCCAACGGCTTCAATATCTGCAAGGGTCTGGAAAACATTACCAGAAAGTGTCACATCCCGCACAGGTTCGGCAATTTTGCCGTTTCTAATCATCCAGGCTTCCCCAGCGCTAAATGTGAACATTTCGCCATTTGTCATCCCACCCAGCCAATTACAGGCATATACTCCTTCGGCGATGTCTGTGAATAAGTCTGTAACAGGCGTTTTCCCCCGTTCAATCCAAGTATTTGTCATCCGCACAATCGGAGTGAAGTGATAATTAAGACAGCGTGCATTACCTGTGGGTGCTTCCTCTAATTTGCCCGCTGTTTCACGGGAATGTAAGCGCCCCACCAAAACGCCATCTTTAATGAGTTGGGTAGTAGTAGCAGGTGTGCCTTCGTCATCGTAAAAATAGCTACCTCGATGACCTTCAGGAGCAGCGCCGTCAAAAATCTGGAGTTCTTCAGGGCCAAAACGCCGTCCAATAGTCATGACTTCTAACAAATCTGGGTTTTCGTAAGCCATATCAGCCTCAGATAGATGTCCAAAGGCTTCATGGACAAACAAACCTGTGAGAACGGGGTCAATGACTACAGTGTAGGTGTTACCTTTGACTGGGGGCAAAGATAAAGCTGCAACGGCTCTTTGAGCAGCGCTCTTAATTTGTGCATCCAAATTAGTTAAATCTTCATAGGCTTTGCGGGAGCCGGTAGTTTCCCTACCTGTTTGCACGGTGTCTCCATTTCTCGCAGTAGCTGCAAAACGCATTTCCATATCCACCCAAGATTGTTCAATCAGAGTTCCTTCTGAGGTGGCGAGAATAATTCGTTGAGCGCTGTCACCGTAGCGCACCGAAGTAGTAGTGATGCGGGGATCTACACTTTTAAGTAAATCAGAATAGCGATCGCACAATTCTTTTTTCTGACTTAAACTCACATTCCGGGGATTAGTACCTGTCAGCGGTAGATTGCATATTGCTTGCACTGGGTCAATGGGAGCGAGTAAAGTTTCTTCATCACCCACAATTCGCGCTGCAGCGATCGCTTCTTCTATCCGCTCTTTAATGGTAGACAGCTGGTTAAAGCAGCTCAACCCCCACCCACCTTTATAACAAGCGCGAATATGTCCCCCAATTGAGATCCCTTCGCTCAGGGTTTCTACCTTATCACCACGTAAAAAGATATCGGTGCCTTCGGCTTCTTCCAGGCGAATCATCAGATAATCTACTTGGGATGAGTAGCGGGCAATCAAATCAGCAAGCAAATTATTTACCTCAGCAAATGTAGTCGGCATTTCTAAATATTAATAATAATGAACTCCATTTATTTTGCAACTATTCGGTCAATATTTGCTATTTAATTGTCATTGGTCATTTGTCACTTGTACTGAGCATACTCCTACGGGGCAAGCTACGCGTAGCGTCTCGCAGAGAAGTCAACAGTCATCAGTCCCCAATCCCTATTCCATAACGTACTTCTCAGCTACTTTCCAATAACGAGAGAACCGCTTGAGGTCAATATGGCCATCGTAGTCAAAAAATGGTTCCACCTCAAACACTTCCAATGCTAAAGAACGCTCAAGTCTCGACTCCGCTCGGCTTGAGCAGTGAGCGAAGCCGAACTGCTCAATTTTGTCGCAGATATTATTAAACCTGGGACTGGGACTGTTTGCTGTTACGATTAAATCGGCTTCGTGTTCTTTAGCAAAAGCCAAAACTTCCTGTGCTACATCTCCACGGCGGATGTCAACGGGTAATTCTAACAAGCATTCATAGATAAATGTCAGGCGTTTGAGGCTGAGTTGCCATTCTTCTATCAAAGCATCGTCCCAAACCCAGATGGCTGGTGCATCGGGGTATTCTTGTAGTGCAGGGTTGTGTGGACTGAGGCAATCTCCATGCACCCAAACAATTGGTTTACTCATCAGTCGTGCGCTAAAAAGCAAAGCGATGCCTACGGTGGGCTGTGCCTACACACTCTATCATCACTCAACTTACTTTTGGGACTCCTAGTATTGCACCACATTCAGCGGATCTGCTAGATCCCCGACAAGAGCGCTAAAGCGCAACTTCACCGAATTGTCCGCATAACCGCTAGAGTTTAGTTGAGCATAATTGAGGATGTTGCAGATGGCATACAGTGATTTTACACTTGCTAAAGTTCGAGAAACATTTCAACTTGTAATTGATGAAAAGCGCAATCTATTCAAAGATGTGTCGCCTATTCAACCTTCTGCTACCTTAACAACGCTCTTAGAAGAATATACTCAACTAGCAACTGCCATTAACACCGAAAAAGCTCGTTCAGAATTACTAATCATGCCAGTTCTTACAGAAGTTAGGCGACAGCTAAATTATCAAATCTCACTGTTTTCTGGAACAGATTTTGATGTAGATAGTAGTCAAGGATTAAATGGGTTTTGTGATTTCGTTCTCTGTATTTCCGAAGAACAGTTTTATATTAAAGCGCCTGTCCTGACGATTGTTGAGGCTAAGAATGAAAATATTAAAAGTGGTTTAGGACAATGTATTGCCACTATGATAGCTGCCCAATTATTCAATCAAAATACTCAACAAGAAGTTAAGAAAATCTATGGAGTTGTCACTAGTGGCACAAACTGGCGGTTTTTAATGTTGGCAGGACTAACAGCATATATTGATACAGTCGAATACTACATCAATGATGTTGATAAAATTCTGGGCATTCTGTTGCAACCATTTCAATCTGCTTTGCTACCAGCATCTTCGTGACATTGTCCTACATAGATGTGGCTTATCATTTCTTCTTCCCTCGTTGCCAACTTTGGCTATTGGCTTGTTTGGTAAATTCGCCATTGGGAAAAAGCCGCTGTTCTATTTCTTCGTAGCTACCTTCAAAGTCGCAATGACCATAAAGGGGACATTGTTGACAATACACGCTTTTTGTGTATTTCTCTAAATTTTCGCGGTTGAAAAAATAGGGTTTATGGCTAAAGGTACTAGCAACCCACTGCCATGACATATTATTGCTAGCAGGATCACCATCAAGCAGGTGTTGGAGAAACCACTTGGCTCCCGCTTGCCAACGGATGCGCCGCCAATGGACAATATAAGCAGCTAGCCACATGCGGATGTGGTTGTGTAAATAGCCTGTTGCTTGTAAGTCGTGGCTGAAGCTGTCGATGCAAACTAGCCCTGTAGTGCCTTGTTGGATGTCCTGTGGTAGATCCGCTGCGTAATTTTTGGCTTGATAGCCAGTTTTATATTCTTCCTGGTCTTGCCAGACACCATGACCAAGCTTGACATATAACCGCTGCCAATAGTCTCGCCAGCCTAATTCATTAATCAGCTTAGTTGCATCGTGTGGATGCTTGACATGCTCAAGCACATAATCTCGAATTTCTCGCAAGCTAAGAACGCCATAGCGAATGTAGGGTGAAAGTCGCGTTACACTGCCAGTTAAAAAGTTACGAGTTTTTGCGTAGGCTGCTGGATCTACTTTTTGCAGTGCTTGCTCGGCTGCTTGCCTTCCTCCTACAGTATCGCTGATGCAATTATCTGTTTCTGCTACAGTGGGAAATTGTTGACGAAGATAGGCTATTAATTCATCGCGATTAGCAAATTCACGTAGCATTTTTTTATTATTTTATACTTTTAGGTTAATCATGTCACACGATGTATCTATTACCGCACAACAAGGTCATTATCGCTACAATCCTGTTGGTTTAGAACAGAAAGGCCCTGCACGGATATTTCCATATGCTGGGGAAGATGGGGTGCTGCGCTATATTCTCACGAAACTGCGTCAAAATCATCTCTATCAGGGACAGTTATCTCAACCTTGGACTCTGCTGTTGATACAGCTAGAAGCAACAATCCAAACTCTAGAAGAAGACTGGGTGAAAATCTCCACTTTGTTGGCAGACTGGGAGATTTGGCAATCGGGATGGTTTAATTTTGATTTGCCGCCAAATGAGCAATTTAATGCTAGTTATGTTCAGGAACGGCGGAGTATGGGACAACGGCTTTTGGCGGCAACGAAAGCAGCCGAAATAGCCAATGAGCAGAGCCAGCTTTCTGTCACAATAAGGAATGAGTTGCAACGATCGCTATTTTACGAAGCTTTAGAAAAAAGTGGACAAGGCGATCGCTATTTACCAACACGTCCAGTAGTCAGCCTAATTTGGCAACGAGATGGTGGTTTAAGTGATCGTGAGTTCGCCCGTCAAAGATTAGCTGGACAAAATCCCATCATCATACGGCGTGTACAGTCAGCCGAACAACAAGTTCTCCAAACTTGGGCTAATCATCCTTATCAGTTAGCTGACGGTAGCACAATAGACTTAATCCAGTCAGCCGATGCAAACCGTCTATTTATTGCCGATTATCCCCTATTGCAAGACCTCAAAGCCGCAGATTTGCAGCATGGTCGATATGTGGGTAGTCCAGTGGCGTTATTTTACCGCACTGAGAGCGGACTAGAACCAGTCCTGATCGAAGTGGAAAAAGGTAGGGTGGTGACTCCGGACAATGTTGGGGGTGCTACAGACCAATGGACACGGGCTAAACTTTATGTACAGACAGCCGATGTCACATATCACGAATTGATTTCTCACTTAGCTTACACCCATTTAGCGATTGAGACATTGGCGATCGCTACTCCGCGACAGTTACCCCATAACCATCCTCTCTATCGGCTATTAAGTCCCCATCTACAATTTTTGCTCGCAATTAATACGCGGGGTAATAAAATATTACTGGGTGAGGGTGCTGCCATTGATAAATTGATGGCTCCCACGAGAGAGGCTTCTTTAGGGTTAATTAACAAGGCATATCGACAACGCCCATTTACAGAATACTCACTGCTCAATGATATTCAGCGTCGAGGAATCGAATCTGAGTTTCTTAGCGAATTCCCTTATCGAGATGATGCTTTATTGTTGTGGGAGGCGATCGCCAAATATACAACCCACTACTTACAACGCTATTATTTAGATGACCAAGCGGTGCAACAAGACCCATATCTGCAAGCTTGGGCTGCAGAACTAGGTACACCACTCGACTCCCGTCCCCCATCAGAGTTTCCCCAAGCACCAACTTGGATACCAACAGAATGGGTGATAGCCACAGCATTAAAACCTGAGTTACCAAACTATCCCCGCATACCTGGGTTCGGAGCAATCACCAGTCTCCAACAACTCATAGATATTGCAACTGTAATTATATTTACCTCCGGGCCTCAGCACGCAGCAGTCAATTTCAGCCAATTTGATTATGTAAACTACGTACCCAACGCACCTTTAGCACTCTATAGCCGACCAGACACACCAAGTACCCTAGAAGAATTGCTACCCTCAACTCAGCAAGATTTGGGACAAATGCAGTTAACTTTTTCTTTGAGTGGGATTTATTGGGGAAAATTGGGAAGTGCTGATTTAATTAAATTTATAGATCAAGGCGATCGTCAAATCCTCTCCCAGTTCCAGCAAGAATTAGCGGAGATTGAAAACACCATCAAAACCCGTAATCAATCGCGTCTAGCAGATAGTGGTGTTGAGTATCCCTACCTTCTACCCTCCCGGATTCCCAACAGCATCAATATTTAGGGACTTCCAACTAAAAAAATATCCTATCGCTTTCTTGGCAGGGGGCAGGGAGCAGGGGGCAGGGGGAGAAAGAAAAATATTGTCTGAGTAAATTGGATAATTTATTTTCTGGAATTTCCTTAAATCAGTCGTGAGTTATCAGTCATCAGTCATCACGGTTTCAGCCGGATAATAATTACTACAATAAAATCACACCTTGACTCTGGAGTTCTAGCAGTGGGCTTATTTGATGATTTGAGTCGGTTTCTGGAAAACCGTTTAGAAGAATTCTTGCGTAATAATCCCCATTTGGAGTTAGAAGCGCTGTTAGAACAACTGCGCGAGCAAGAGGAAGATACTTTAAAGCTGATTGCAGATTTACAATTACAGGAAAAGCGATCGCAAGATGAAATCCTGACCACCGCTCAAGAAATTCAGCGTTGGCACATCCGTGTTCAGAAAGCTAAAGCCTCCGGTAGAGAGGATTTAGCCACTGCAGCCCAAGCCAGAGAAGCAGCCCTGTTGCGCGAAGGAAATCAGCGCTGGGGACACATGCAAGGCTTAAAAGAACGGATTGAGCAATCTCAGCAACTACTCAAGAAAATTCAGTTGCGACGACAAGAAGTCCAAACCAAAGCCGCTGAAGCACAGACAGCACGTGCTAAAGCTCAAACCCAGCAGCGCTTAGAAACACAAGGTTGGTCGAATTCAACTAGTAGCTCTGCTAGTGGGTTTGACGACTTAGAAGAAAAGTTTCGCCGTTGGGAAACCCAAGATGAATTAGAACAAATGAAACGTAATTTAGGGAAATAATCATTTGATGATTGGTAATTGTTAACAAATTACCAATTATCTCCTAAAAAAAAATTAATATTATTATTTCACATTTTGGAGTAGGAGTATTCAGTCTGTGCCTTTTTCGGGAGTGATCATCTATGCAAAATATATGTCATTGCTACGCTCCGTACCCTACGGGAAGGCTTCGCCTACGCAATGGCAATCAGGAGACTTTACACGGACACAGAAATAGCATGAACCAAAACCCGGGAAATTCCATCAAAGTCAACAGCCTAGGCTATGCCTTATACCTATTTTGTATGAAGATGCACATAATAATATCCCCCTGTAGTCCCCCCTTGGTAAGGGGGGACGGCGATAGCCGGGGGGTGAATTATATGCAGCTTCACAAAGAAACGGTATTACCTACGGATTATTTCAAAAATCAAATAAGTCCTATAGATTATTGAGATATTATTTAATTTATTAATTAAGCTTTCATTTTCTGATAAATTTTACTTAAGCAAATTTACATCCAGTTCTCTTACTTGTCTAATCGCTATTTTTTGATTGCCGCAGTGTTTCCCAGACGTTACAATTGAGAACTGAGGCATGGAACAAACTATATTTATAGACGTTTTAGCTAGCCTGCAGAAATTTTTTGTAGGTTATATTCCAGCCGCTGTATTAGGTAGCTTTATTGGCTACCTAATAGGTATAAATGGTACGGTTTATCAGATATTTAGGCGGATATTTCAGCTACCCCATAGTATCCCACCTATTGCTTTGCTACCAATTATGCTGCTGGTTTTTAGAGAAAGTGAGCCTGCTGCCATAATAGTAATTTTTATCGGCACTCTATGGACGGTTATTATTAATACGGCGATAGGGATGCGGCATTTTCATCGACAAAATAACAATTTTCGTGTAGCCATCTTTCATTTATTTCATGCTCTAAAAGTTGGCGTTTGGGTAGCATGGTTTACAGTTATTGCCATAGAAATGTTGATTGGTCCAAAAGGACTAGGATTTCTCGCTTGGAATGCTTATAAAGCTGGCAACACTACTTATATAATTCAGGCGATACTCTACATTGGTATTATTGGCAGTTTGTTAGATCAGTTTTTAGATGTCATAGGATATCTTCTTTCTCAAATTGTTGCCGACGGGAAAAAATCTGCTGAGTAATTAGTGTAATAAACATTGAGGGAACCGCCATTTCCCCCATCTCCGCCTTTACCGCCATCTCCACCAGCGCCGCCATTGGGTGCTTTGACATTGTGATCCACGTTGTCTCTTAGCCCACTGCAGTCAGGTTCATAACCACGTCTACCATCCTCACCATCCTCGCCATCCTGACCCGACAGGTCAAGATTGATTGGTGAAGCATCAATAAAAACAGTCTGATTTTGACCGTCACGGCCATTTCTCCCGGTTCGCCCATCGCTACCTTTGCTACCATCTGTGCCATAGTTTTTAGTTGATTTACTGTATCCGTCGTCAGCAATGGCTGAACAGAAAACTGCACCAGAGGCGGGTATAAAGCTAGTAAATAAACAGAATATTAGCAGGAGTGGCAGTTGAAAAAAGCCCTTATACATCGATTGAGATTTAAATCATTGGTATTATTTATGACTGTCAGTTTGATCAATTTGCTCCCTGAAAGCAAAAGTTGATACAAATAGGCAGTAGCGAGAAAGAATTAGAGATAAGTATTCCGTGAAATGGTGTCACACCCTAGGTTATAGCCACTATTGGGATAAAATTTCCCGCTCATTTTCTATGCATCCTAATATTGAAAAAATCAGAGAGAAATTCTGTAACTAGCAAAATATAGATAATCTGGCTCTTACTTTAGACAGATTTATAACTCCTGTCTAAAGATAGAGCCAACTACGCGATCGCAGACGCTATCCTGAATCAAATTGAACCTGCGTAATAATTAGAACTCAATACACCATAAAGCTTTATACACAGGTTCTGATCAGCTATAACGTCTAAATTTATCTAGCCGACTGTCATTTCTACCGAAGAATTTCTACTGACTTGATCCCTGTTTCTATCCATTAATGAGCATCCCGTCAAAAAATCGGTAATTTAGTTATTTCTTTGCATGAAAGCTTTTTTTGACTTAAAAACCCATCAGTTTGGTAGTCCCAAAATCCAAACTGTAAGTACACCAAACTGCACTACTAATGCTAGTAGTGTAAAAAAAGTACCCGCTTTTACAGTTTACCTGTTAGAACGACGGATAAATTGTATGACTATCCCTGCGATAGTGGAAGCCATTCAGAAAGCATGTATTGAAAGTAGGAAAATAACTGTAGCAAACACCAATATCCACAGTTTCAATTTGTCAATGCAATTCCCCTGGTTCTACGAATTTCTCCAAAGTTCAGAGATTGTTCACTGTGACAGCGTGGGAATATTAAAGGCCATCAGTTATATGGGTCTAAATTTACCATTAGACTACCGAGCTTCCTATTCATTACTAATGCCAAAAATTTTGGAAAATTGCAACCACAACAGATTTTCGGTGTTTTTGTTAGGTGCTGAACCCCAATATTTAAAAGCAGCGCTTGAGAAATTGAGAGCAAGTTATCCTAATGTTTCCTTTGCCGGACATCACGGATATTTTGATCAAGAAGACCCCATAGAAAATCAAGCTGTGATTCAGCAAATTAATCAAGTAAAGCCAAATATTCTGCTTATGGGTATGGGGATGCCAGTTCAAGAATATTGGGTAAAAAAGCACCGTAATAACTTACAAGTCAATGCCATTCTGCTAGGCGGAGCAATTATTGACCGCATGGCTGGTGTTGTTCCTGATTGTCCAAGCTATATATCAAATGTAGGTTTGGAGTGGTTATATCGTCTCTGGCGTGAACCAAAACGCCTAGCTGCTCGCTACTTATTAGGAAATCCAGCTTTTGTATTGCATGTTATGTTGGCGAAATTCTACGCGAACTCCCTGCGAGTTGAACGCATGTAAATTCAGGAGAATTCTGATTTTTTCTATGACTTCACCCAATTAGTTGAAGGAGATATAGGACTCCTATTTGATTTTTGAATTACACGTAGGTAGGGCTATGCCTTACAAAACCCGGATATGGTGGGCAATGCCCAACGCCACTCCTCTCAACGCGGGAAACCCGCGCACAAGGGTGGCTCCCCTACCAATACTTAAATATATTCAAAAATCAAACCGGATTGCTATGGAGCTATTTGTTTGTAAATAGCTCTCATTCTCTCAGCAGATAGTTGCAGCTTATAGCAATGTCTTAATGCAGATTACAGATTGTTTCTCCTCTTTTGTGTATATTTGCGTTCGTCAGGCATTTTTGAATAGTTGATATTATCAGCCTCATCAAGAAAAAACATGAAAATTGCTTACTTGATACAATCACATACCAATCCTGAACAAATCTATCGACTGGTTGAGATTATTCAGAAATCAACTCATGATGCCAAAATTATTGTAAGCCATGATTTTTCAAGTTGTAATTTGGATACCTTGGCTTTACAAAAATCTGGTGTACAAGTATTAATAGGTAAAGGTGGACGTGGTGACTTTGTGGTAATTCAAGCTTATCTCAATGCCATCAAATGGTTGATTGAGCATCAGATAAATTATGATTGGTTGATTTATCTTTCTGGTCAGGATTACCCCATAAAACCAATATCAGAAATTGAGAATTTTTTAGCTAAAACTAGTTATGATGGATTTCTAGAATACTTTGATGTTTTTTCAACAGCAAGTCATTGGAGTATTCACGAAGGCAAAAGCCGTTATTTATTTAAATATCAAAAAATTAATACTTTGAGCAAATTACCAGCAGGATTGAAAACAATACTCACACCTATAAAAATAGTTAATTATTTGCAGCCTCTAATCCGAATAAATTTAGCGTATGGTATGTTAGGTATAAAAGTATCATCGTTATTTAATGAGCAATTCATTTGTTATGGTGGTTCTTTTTTCACTACTTTATCGAGAAAATGTGTAGAATATTTATACCAATTTTGCCAAAATCATCCGGAAGTAGTCGCATATTATCAAAAAGTCTGTGTGGCGGATGAATCTTTTGTTCAGACAATATTAATTAATAGTAAATTATTTAATCTATCTGATGATAACAAGCGCTATTTTGATTTTTCTCAAACTAGTGATGGACGTCCTAAAATTTTAACAATTAATGATTATGATGCATTAGTACAAAGTAACGCACACTTTGCGAGAAAATTTGATGTCCATAAAGATATTAAAATTTTAGATACTTTGGATGAGAAAATTCTGCAATTTGTCTTGCATAGCTAATTTTTAAGGAGATTAATCAGTAATGCTTACCACACCAAAAGTTAGTGTCGTAGTTCCTGCTTATAATGTGAGCAGCTACATTCAAAAAGCACTAACTTCCCTAGAACTGCAAACTTTTAGAAACTTTGAAGTGTTGGTTGTTGATGATGGTTCAATTGATGACACAGTGGCTGTAGCACAACAATTTTGCCAGCGAGATTCTCGCTTTCAGTTATTGCAGAAATCAAATGGAGGTTTATCATCGGCACGCAACTATGGTATTTGCCATGCACGGGGTGAATATATTGCCATGCTAGATGCTGATGATGTTTACCACGCAGATAAATTAGCAAACCATGTAACTCGATTAGATAAAGAGGCTGATGTTGGTGTAGTTTATAGCGCCTCCCGGACAATTCGTGACGATGGCCGATTAACATTCATGACTTTGAGTGGTAAACCAATAAATTCTCATCCCTTGCTTGCTTTGTTGTGTAAAAACTTTGTCGGACATGGTTCTAATGCGGTATTCCGTCGTTGCTTGGTGGAAGAAGTAGGTGGGTTTGATGAAGAGTTACGCAGTTGGGAAGATGTGGATTTTTGGTTGCGGATAGCAGCAACGCAGAAATGGCGTTTTTATCGAGAAAAGCGTATTTTATCTTACTACCGTGTCCGTCCATCTGGACTGTCTTTTAATCTAGTGCAAATGCGGATTAGTGGTGAACAGGTGATTACAAAGGCTTATCAACGATCGCCCACCTTAATTAAGCCACATTTACCAACTGTCTACGCCTATACCTACCGCTACTTGGCGCGGTTATGTTTACAAGGCGGCGACACGGAAACAGCCCGTGATTTTATTGATTTGGCTTTGCTTTGTGACAGGTCGATATTTTATCGTGATTTGCGATCGCTCCTCACCCTCATATCGATCAGACTATCACCACTCACAAAATTAGCGATCGCCTGTTCGCTTGGTGTTGCGAATTCAGTACAGGCTAAGAATCCATGATCAAAACAACTACTCTCCTCAAAAGTAGCTTCTGGATTACTTACGCCACATTTATCACCCGGATTTTTGGCTTTCTCAGTAGCTTAATTTTAGCTAGGTTACTGCAACCATCGGACTTTGGTGTCGTTGGTATCGCCTATGTCTTCTGGTCTTTTTTTACACTCTTTACCCAAGACACCGCCGGCGCTTTCATCATTTACAAGGGAATAGAAAACCCCAAATACGTTAACACCGCCTACACAATCAGCTTATTAGTTGGCTTAAGTCTGGCACTAGGGGTAGCAGGTATAGCCCCTTTTATAGCCATCTTTTTTCAAGAACCAGTTCTCACCGGGATCTTAATCGCCTTCGCCTTTAATCTTCTCCTGTCATCTGCAAGCTATGTTTACTTTGGCGTGATGATCCGACAGATGAAATATCAAGCGATCGCTAATATTAACTTAGCCAGTTCCATGACGCGATTGCTATTTACAATTGCGTCTGCTTTTTTGGGGATGAAGTATTGGTCTTTTATTATTGGTGACACCGCTTCCTGGATTGTTAATTGTCTTTTAGGTAAATACTACTCAAAACAACAATTCCGTTTTCAGATTGATCCCCAGATCAAATCTGAAGTTCTATCTTTTTACTTAGGCGCTGTTGGTTCCAGTTTCGGTTTATATGTCAACTTTAATATTGATAACTTCACTGTCGGCAAACTACTAGGCAGTATCAATCTTGGCTACTACAATCTTGCTTATCAATTAACCACAGTATTATCAACAATTTTTAGCTCAGTTCTCAATCAACTGGGGATGCCAATCTTTGCCCAACTTTCAGATGATCAACAACAAGAAAATGCCCTGCTCACAGTAGTGCGAGAAACTGCCATTTTTACTGCTCCCATCTACGCTTTAATTTTTATCATCATCGATCCACAAGTGGTGACATTTATTTTTGGCTCTAAGTGGATACCTATTTGTACAGTCATTCCCGGATTACTGATTTTTTCTTACTTTCGTGTCCTTAACTCCTCCCTTTATTCCATGTTAGTTGCTAAAGGTCGTCCTGATATTAACGCCAAAGTTAATCTCCAAATGGCACCAATTGCAGTTTTTAGTTTTATTTTTGGCGCTCAACAAGGTGGCATATTAGGAGTTAGCTTTGCAGTAGCAATAGTATTAGGATTTAGCTGGACTATTTACTGGTGGTGGGTTAGTTGCCACAAATTAGGCTGGTCATTAAAACAGTTTATTTATCCTATTTTCTTACCCCTAATCTTGATTATTCCAGGAGTCCTGATTTCATTATATTTGCCTTTATTTTTCAGACCTTTCGTACTAGTTATAAGTTACACTATATTTATACGTATTTTCCTACCTAAATATTTTTATCTCTCTCAAACAAGACTCAATCAATTATCAAATCATTTGATAAAAAAGCTTTCTAGTCGCTAGCAGTCCACTTATCATCTGATAAATCCATGCAGAAAAAACTCCTATTTTTAATGCCCTATTTCGGCAAGTGGCCAGAATGGTTCCCACTGTATTTAGAATCCTGCCGTTGGAACCCAACGATTGATTGGCTATTCTTTACAGATTGTCCCGTACCAGAAAATGCTCCCACTAATGTTAAATTCATTAGCATGAGCTTTCCAGATTACCAACAACTAGTTTCCGAACGTTTGGGTATCAGTTTTCAACCGGAAGCTGCCTATAAAATTTGCGATCTCAAACCTGCTTTCGGATTTATTCATCAGGAATATCTCAAAGGATACGATTACTTTGGTTTCAGTGACATAGATATCATCTATGGTAATCTCCGGGCTTTCTACACCAATGAAGTCCTTCGCTACAATACATTATCCACTCATGCTGACAGAGTTTCTGGACATCTCTTTTTATTCAAAAATGATGAGCAATGGATTAATGTATTTCGGAAAATACCCAATTGGCAAGAACTAATGACTCAGCCATCCAACCTATGTTTAGATGAGGGTTGGTTAACCAAGATATTACTTGGAAGTAGACGAATTCCCCCAGCCATACGTCAAGTATGGGGAATATTTGATTCTGATAAACGCAATCACCTTTTTCAAGAACGCTTTAGTACTGTTTTAGCGCCGTTACCCTGGAAAGATGGCAGGGATAACTACCCTAATAAATGGTTTTGGTATCAAGGAAAATTAACAATAGAATCTGGTGAAGAAATGATGTACCTACATTTTATGAATTGGAAATCAAATCAGTATCTTCGTAAACATTATGGAGAGCGAGCCGCTTGGGAATTACTCCCACAAATCATTGATCCTAACCTCACAGATTTCAGTCAAGGATTCTGTATCAGTCACCTAGGATTTACACCATTCAATAGCAAAAATAGTTGCTTAATATCAGCATAAAATTAATAACTTGAAATGCCAAATAGAGGATTTACCCGACATGATAAGTATTGGGGACTAGATTAAAAATCCTGAGGCGTAGAAAAAGCATATCAAGGAGTTAAGAGTGTTTAATTTTGGTTTTGTCATAGAACAGGCACTAGGACATGTTACCCATTACCAAAACTTACAGCGTTGGGTAGCTGCAGATGCTGACATCTGTCCAATTTGGATGCCTATAGGCGGTGGAATAAATGATATTTGGGAATACCTACCAATAATTCGTAATAACTGGTCACTGCAAGTTAGTATACGTGCCCGCGACGCCATCAAAGTGGCTAGGCGCACACAACCCATAGACGCACTATTTTTGCATACGCAGACGTTGGCGCTGTTCGCCACTCCTTTGATGCGTCACATACCAACCATAATTTCTACTGATGCCACACCCTTCAACTACGATGTTGTCGGCACAGGTTACAACCACAAGGTAGGCGGTAACTCTTTAGTTGAACGTCGCAAATTTTTGTGGAACAAAAGCACATATCACACTGCTACAGCTATAGTCACATGGTGTCAGTGGGCTAAAGATTCCCTAGTTGCTGATTATGGTGTACCCGCCGAGAAAGTGACAGTTATTCCACCAGGAGTAGATTTGGCACAGTGGCATTTTCAACGGGACAAAACTGAGAATCAACTTTCCTCAAATCCCTTGCGGTTATTGTTTGTGGGAGGGGATTTTGCTCGTAAAGGTGGCTACACTCTGCTGGAGGCATTTCGCAACGGTTTAAACCAATATTGCCAATTAGACATTGTTACCAAAGATGCAAGTATTGAGCGGGAATTGGCGGGAATTGCAAACATCCGAGTACATTACGGTTTAACCCCCAATAGCCAACCACTCAGACGACTTTATGCTCAAGCTGATATTTTTGTCTTTCCCACCCAAGCAGATTGTTTACCCAGCGCTATTTCCGAAGCAATGGCAGCAGGCTTACCAATAATTACTACTGATGTCGGTGCATTACGTGAACAAGTAGAACATGGAGTTAATGGCTTAATAGTACCGCCCTCAGATACCACCGCCCTTGTTAATGCAGTATGTACCTTGGAAAATAATGAGACAACAAGATCTGCGATGGCTGTTGCTAGCCGCCGCATAGCAGAAGAACGCTTTGATGCTCGCCGTAACTATGGGGCGATTCTGACTTTGATGAAAAGTATATCCCAGCAATATCTGTCACAGCGCACTGCTATAAGTTTTGATCATGCCTAAATCTTCGCCTGATATTACAATTTTTTTACGGTGCCTTTATGGGGGTGGTGCTGAACGAGTCATGCTCAATTTGGCACGTCATTTTTTAGAGCAAAAATTCACAGTTGATATGGTAGTTGCTTTCACAGCCGGTTCTTTAACAGAACAATTACCGCCAGGAATTAGACTGATAAATTTAAATGTAGAATCTAAGCTGGCTATCCTGCCTAAATTAGTTAAATACTTACAGCAAGAGCGCCCAATAAGTATGTTGGCAGCACTACATTATCCTTGCGAAATTGCGATTTTAGCCAAGCGAATTGCTGGAGTATCTACAAAAGTAGTAGTTTCTGAACACAATCATCTTTCTCAAGAAGCGAAACGTACTCCACAATTATCAGTGAAGTTAACACCACTAGCAGCAAAAATTTTTTACCCTTGGGCAGATGGCATTGTTGCAGTTTCTCAAGGAGTAGCTGAGGATTTAGCTAATGTCACTCAAATACCAAAAGAACGCATTGATTTAATTCACAATCCAGTGATTACGCCTGAGTTGTTAATTAAGGCAAAAGCAGCAGTAGATCACCCGTGGTTTCAACCTGGAGAACTGCCCGTCATTCTAGCTGTCGGGAGGTTACATCCACAGAAAGATTATCCTACTTTGATACGTGCTTTTGCTCAATTACGGCAAGTACGTCGCAGTCGATTAGTAATTTTAGGAGAAGGTTCAGAAATAGTCAATCTGAATATTTTAATTACTGAATTAGGTTTAGAGGAGGATGTTGCATTGCTAGGTTTTGTAGACAATCCTTATGCTTATATGGCCAATGCTGCAGTTTTTGTGTTGTCTTCTGCTTGGGAAGGTTTTGGCAATGTACTTGTAGAAGCATTAGCTGTGGGAACTCCAGTAGTATCTACAAATTGCGAAAGTGGGCCAGCAGAAATTTTGGCTAATGGTAATTATGGTGATTTAACACCAGTTGGCGATTCTCAGGCAATGGCTGAGGCTATTTTAAATGTGCTTGCTGGTAATATCAAAAAAGTAGACTCTAGTTGGTTAAATCAATTTACTTTAGCAACCTGTGCCGCACAATATCTACAAGTATTAGGTATACCAACCAAAGTATTAGCTCCCAAGGCAATATATCTGTAGGGTGGGCATCGCCCACCATAACCCTGATATGCTGCAATACGTTTCAGTTAAGGGCTATTGGTGTAAATTATTGGTCTTTCAAGACGCGTAGACGCACGAAGTGCGGCTTCTCGTAGAGTAAAATCGCGTCTCTACATCAGGGTTTTGGGCTGATCTGAACTGTATTGGCGGTGGGCAATGCCCACCCTACTACTTAGTACATGTAGGGTGTGTTACGGTTTCCGTAACGCACCACCCGAAGATTTTGGTGCGTTAGGTATATTTCAAAAATCAAATAGGAGTTTTATCACAACAAAAATTTTAGCTGATTTGAAAAGTTTATAATATTTAAAAAAATGATAGATTTTAGCTCCATTACAAAAACTACTTATCACCAGTCCGAGTCTAAACTCGGTGCATTATCATTTGCTGAAAAATTAATTTATTGGACAATTATCCTCACACCTCTTTGGTGGTTGTTGGGGGCACAAACTATTGTCTATCCAGTTGTGAGTGTGTTGTTGCTATTTGCAGGTTTGAACCTTGATAAGTTGATTAAAAAATCGCTGCCAATTTGCAATTGGACATGGTTAGCAATGACCCTAGTGGCACTGTGGACAAATATTTTGGGGCTAGAACAAATAGGTTTTTATACTGTAAAAACATCTGCTACTTTATTTACTTTGTTTAAAGGTTATTTCATGATATTTGCCTGCATGACTGTACCCTTTTGGCATAGTATTAGAGTAAAAGTAATTACACGGGCTGTATCATGGATGGCAGTCAGCTTCATAGTCGCACTGACTATTCAACTGCTAATACTTGTTGCGATTGGGCCTCACGAACCTTTTTTACCTCCCATAGCCCGGTTAATTCCGGGTGAAAAGGTCAGTATGATGGTAAAATTCGCGATTATTCAGCCGTTTTTTGGTATTCCTTTACCGAGGACAGACCTCTATACTGCTGATCCGCCAATTTTGGGTGTTTCTGCTCTTTTATGTTGCTTTATTTGCTGGGGTGAAAGCAACAAACGTCTGCGGAATTTTGGGTTAGCTGGCTCGTTGCTGGCTTTGATAATTTCTCAAAGTCGTCTAGCTTGGGCGTGCTTTCCCTTAGTATTTGTGATTATTGCTTGTTTTCGGAGTGGTTTGGCTCGACAAGGTTCTTTGTGGTTAGCGTCGTTTACTTCGTTATTTTGTGCTGTGTTGGGTTTGGCTTTGCAAGATGTCATTAAAGCACCTTTAGCAACTTTTAACAGTGCGCGTGCTGACTCATCAAAAGACAGAGAATATGTTGTCAATGCAACTATGGAAGCTTGGAGAGAGTCACCTTGGGTGGGGTGGGGAATTATGGATAGAACAGTAACTTGGGGAAATGGAGCCTTTGAATTACCATTAGGAACCTTTTCTTCCTATGCCCAAGTGCTTTATCTGCATGGATTAGTTGGGTTTGTTTTTTTTGCGATCGCCCTAATTTCTACAGTGTGCAGTTTCTGGGAACCATCGCTGCGGGGAAATCGTAATTGTCAAAAGGCTTTTGCCTGTTTGATCGCTTTATATATATTATGTCAAGCCACAAACTTGACTTGGATGGCAATTTATATTTGGTTCTTTTTTCTGTGGTTGGGATCAATTCTTGCAGATATCCAGCAGCAAAGACGCAAGGTGATGACTTGGGAGCAGCTTTCACTCTAAAATACTCAAAAATTTTTCAGGAATTATGATCATGAATAAACTAGTAGCGATCGCCATTCGACATTGGAAACCACTCATACTTTGGAACCTCCTAGTTTTAGGGACAACTATTACTATTGCTGCCCTTGCACCACGCGTGTGGATGGCGACTACACAGTTAACTGTTCCTGGCTCTAAAGGCAATTTGGACGCTAGTTTAGGTGTACTGGGTTCCTTAAAAAATGGTGGTGCTGATATTGCTAAATCTGGGGATAGCAAATTGAAATTGCAGGAAAGTATTCTCAACAGCGATACTTTAATGGAAAAACTGCTGGCGAATGACCCAGAAAAAGCTAAATTTAAAAGATTAACTCTATACAAACAGCTATTTAAAGTTAGTATAGAAGAATCTTCTCCTATCATTTCGATTACTGCTAATGGTTCCCAGCCAGAATTAGCTAAAGGGCGAGCAAATCGCCTCACAGAATTGTTTCAGCAACGACTGAATGAACTACGTCAAACCAATCGTAATTCTCGTAGGCAGTTCAGTAACAAGGAACTAGAAGAATCTCACAAAAATTTGCTATCAGGACAACAATCTCTAGCACAGTTTCAGCAGTCTAGTGGATTAGTTAATGCCGATGAACA
The DNA here is from genome assembly GCF_000316575.1 of Calothrix sp. PCC 7507. GTDB lineage: Bacteria > Cyanobacteriota > Cyanobacteriia > Cyanobacteriales > Nostocaceae > Fortiea. The sequence continues at coordinate 5,013,841 of NC_019682.1, forward strand.
AACCAAGTCAATTGTGTCTACGATTGATAGTTTAACTAAATCTCAATCTGAAGCCCTATCCCAAGCTGCCTATAGTCAAAATCGTGTGGCGACGCTCTCCACTCGCCTGAAAATGCTTCCCGATAAAGCTATCCGATCTTTGAGTTTAGGAGAAAATAAAGAGTACCAGTTTTTTAGAGGCAAACTATCAGAAGTAGATGCAAATTTAGCTAGCATCAGAAGTAAATTTAATGATGATCATCCTCTTATTCAACAACTCTTGCAACAGCGAGAGACATTACTTAACCAGATGAAAAGCCAGATTCAGCAAGCCGCTGCTGGTACGGCTATAGACACAACAGTAAGCAGCGAAGGCGAAGGACGTGCCCGTTTAATTGAACAGTTAATTTTGGCAGAAACTGAAGCTAGCGGTCAACAGCGGCGTGCCCAACAAATCCAAATTCAACTCAACGAACTCAAAGCTAATTTAAATTCGATCCCCGCACGACAAGCAAAATTAGCGGAACTACAACGGAGTGTTGATGTCGCCGAAGGTGTTTATAAAGGTTTAGTTGCTCAAGTGCAGCAAACTAATATTGATGTCTTTGATGTTTATCCCAACGTGGAAGTCTTAGATACACCCAGAGTTGATAGTAAGCCTGTTTCTCCTAAGTTATCTTTAATGGTCTTGAATGCCTTATTAGGGGGCATAATTGGTAGTGTTGCTTTATTATTGCTCCTAGAAAGACGCAACCCGCTGTTGAGTCCCCAAGACTTGCAAGATATGAAGTTCCCGATAGTTGTCTCGATTCCCCGCCTGAAGACTGCGGAACTGATTTGGGAACTGGATGATGACAAACAAGTGAAGTTCCAGCGTTTGGCTTCGGCTGTCAGCTTGCAACCTCTAGAAAACCGCCGTTTGTTGATTACTAGTGCAATGGAAGGTGAGGGTAAAACAACCGTTACCTTGGGGTTAGCGAGAGCGTTGGTAGATTTAGGTTTTCGGGTGCTAGTTGTAGATGGAGATTTTTTCCAGGCAGAACTCAGTAGTAAGTTGGGTTATATCCCACAATCTCACAGCGCTCCTACACCTATTGTCATAGAACCCCAGCTGGATTTATTACCTGCAATTGCCCAGCAAGGCAAAATTTTGAAGTTGGTATCGCGGGGACAGTTTAAAAAAGCGTTAGCGGATGCTGAAGCTCATAGTGTATATGATTATGTCCTGGTTGATACTGCTCCTCTCAGTAATACTACGGCTACAGCCTTGATGACAGCCCAAATTCCCAATGTGTTATTTGTTGTGCGTCAGGGTATCAGTTACAGTAACTGTGTGCGTGACAGTTTAGAACAACTGGCACAGCATCAGGCACAAATTTTAGGTTTGGTGGTGAATGGGGTGGAAACTGCGGCTAAACCTTATATGCAGCGTTTACCTGATGGACTGATGAGTCAATCAACATGATACGACGAAGAGATGTTTTGAAATTGGGGGTATCAAGCGCAGCAGCAGTAACGTTATGGCATTGTATACCCCAGAGAATATCAGCCCAGGCGAATACGCAAGTTAGTGTAGATTGGCAAACATCCGTAGCTAAATCGACAGTCAACATTTTTGGTTCTAATGATTATGAAATTATCTACCCCGAACGGGCGCGAGACTCTGCCTACCAAAAATTATTATCTGAGTTGAATATTAGATTAGTTCGCATCCATCAGGGTGGATTGAGCGATCGCTGGTCGAATGCCACCACTAAAACCTGGGATATGAGTAAAATCAAAGCAGGCTACGATGCATCCTATCCCCAAAAACCAACCATTGTGCAAAACATCTCCGGTTGGACGCAATGGATGCGCCAAACTGCCGATGGTTTGTTAGATCCCTCAGAATACGATCGCTATGCGGCTTTTTGTGCCGAATTAGTCGTAATTATTAATCAACGTCTAGGTCGCAATGTCCAGTATTGGGAACCCTTAAACGAACAGGATGTGCGCTACGAAAAAGCGGGAAAGCTAGACGAACTTTGGCGCATCTACAACAAAGTCGCCCAAGCCATGAAAGCCAAAGACCCTCAAATTAAAATTGGCGGGCCTGTCCTGAATTGGGATGAACCAAACCGACTGCGATCGTTTCTGCAAAACTGCAGACCCCATGTAGACTTTATCTCTTGGCATCGTTACGCTACTGGTGATGCTAATGAGTCTACAGACAAAATCATGGCTTACACGCCTAATTACGGTCAACAGGTGCGGGAATTTAGGAAAATCACCCAACAATATATTCCCCAGCGTCACATACCCTTATTCTTGAGCGAATACAACATCAACTACGCTTGGGATTCAGGCGAAAAGCGGCAAAATAATCATATTGGTGCAGTTTGGTTTGCTTCTGTCCTCAAACATCTCGCAGAAGCAGGCGTAGATATGGCGACCTCCTGGCATTTAAAAGACGGAATTTATGGCATGATTGACCCAGCCAATCGCTTGCGCCCAGCTGCAACTGTATTTTCCTGGGGAATCAAGTATTTAACTGGTACGGTAGTTAAGACAACAAGCAATAACTCCTCTATTGAAGCGTTGGCAGTCAAAAATGACAATGGGGGAGCGTCTTTACTCTTAATCAATAAATCTGCACAGCCGCAACAACTCACCTTTACAGGGATATCGGGGATAAAACTTCCTGAGATGTTACCTATTGTTTATCTCAATACCAATGGTGTCAAAAAAGAAGCTATAGCGAAAACAAAACTCTTAGGAAACACTTTTAATTTGTCAGCCTATTCTCTAGCTTTAGTGCGTTTATCTGGTAGCCTGTAGGTTTTATTGATGACCGGAAGAGGCAGGGGGAAAAAGCCCTTTCCCCCAACGTGCTTTTCGTCGGTGCGGAACACGGGTACAAGCCCCGTCCCGGTCTTCCCCCTTGCTCCCTTGACCATATTTGAAACAGTTTTATCCTCAAGCTAAACTGTGCCCCTTGTCAAAATGTGAATTTGGAATTGCTGGGTTGGGCTACACCTAAGCATTTGCTATTTTCAAGACCACAATTGCCATTTCAGTAGTCGCTTGACTTTTAAGACAGTCGCTACGGTTTTTTTTGCATCATTTTAGTCCTGTCACACTACTACAACGGCGATCGCACTGGTAGCCTGTAGATTTTCAGCTTCATACTATTTCATCGTTACAAGCTGGTAATTATTTGGGAATACTTTTATAAGAGTGACACACAGGGAAATGAGGCTATAGCCTTTAAATCGGCTATGCTCATCACCGTATTATCACTGCCATTACTCAAAAATAATTGTATTCATACCTAAATAACCAGGAGTAAGCATAATGGGATTCACCGAAGATATTGCCAAGGTTTCTGAACACGTTCGTAAGCGGGCTGATCAGGTTGTTGGGGAAGAAGCTGCTAAGATGGCGTTGATTGTTCCTTTCTTGAGCGCTCTTGGTTACGATGTGTATGATCCCAACGAAGTAATGCCAGAATATGTGGCAGACTTTGCTACTAGAAAAGCAGGACAGTTTGAAAAAGTAGATTATGCCTTAGCTATCAACGGTACTACAGTTATGCTACTAGAAGCAAAAGCTCGTGGTCAAAAAGTTGAGGCACATGATGGACAATTAAGAAAATATTTTAACGCACTCGTAACAACAAAAGTCGGTATCGTCACGAACGGTATTGAGTACCGTTTCTTTACTGATCTACATAGCCAAAATATAATGGACAATGAGCCATTTTTCGCTTTTAATATCCTTGAATATGATTCAAAAGATATTGATAATCTCAAATTTTTTCATCGTGATAACTTTGATGCGACAGCTATTACAAGTCATGCTGAAGAAATGGTATATGTAAACGGCATGACTCAGCTTGTGGGAAATCTTTTGCGCTCTCCTTCTGATGAATTTATTCATTTTTTAATAGGCAAACTTGGAACAATTTCTCCGAAGTACGAATTTAAAGGAAAGAAAAATTCTAATGTTATTGAAAAATTCAAGCCGATTGTCAAAAAATCAATTCAGGGAAGTTTAGTAGATTTGATGACACGTTCACTCAATCAAGAGATTTCTCAGCCCGTAGAAGAATTAGAACAAGTATCCGAAGAAGAGGATAAACCAGAAGAATCCCAAGAATCAAGAATAGTGACAACGGCTGAAGAAATTACAGCTTTTGAGAAAATTAAAACCATAACCAAAGCTTCAAAAAATTACAATTTTGAACTCAAATATAAGGATACTACATCCTACTTTGGTATAAATCTTGGTAAATCAACATGGTGGTTTCTACGTCTTTATCTGTCTTCGCAGAAAAAAAGTTTTATTATTCGGCTAAATGTAGATGAAGTAAAGTCCTTAGCACCAAATTTTGAAGTGCAGGAAGTGACTGCTTCTCTGGGAGATGCGGCATCGAAAATAATCATTTCGTCAGCCGATGATTTCGATAAACTTGCATCACTTATTCTTAGAAGTTATGAAGTAGAAGCTTCTAAGCATCAAGCATTGATACCAGATGCAAAATCAGCTTAACTGCCAAAATCAGGCGTTGCTAAATCAGAATATGAAATACCAAGTATACCTTTATTTTTCTTTGTACATTTGCGTCTTTGTGCCTACCCTGGGGGAACAATTTCGTCGAATGTGTGAGATAAATTCATATCTCAATTCAGCAACGCCCACCGTCACAAATCTCATACCATTTTAGATTTTTGATTTTGGATATCGCTATTCCCAACCCAGCACCTACAGCACCCTGCGCTACAATAGCCAAAGCCTTCCATTTCTGGGGCGATAGTGCCATGACTCCACAACTCCAGCAAATCCTCCACAGCCTCAACCAACTCACCCAGTCAGAACGTTGGCAAGTATTTGACTACCTCGTCAACCATCTCAAAAATTCTCTCACCCGTTTTGATGTCCTCGATCGCTCTGCCTCTCAACAACCCCCAAAACGCTCACCCCAGGAAATCTTTGCATCGACCCAAGGCAGTTGGAGCCACCAAACTCGTGACGAAATCGATGCTCAACTTGCCTCCCAACGGCAACTAGATTGGGGCGAGTAAGCGAAAAGATGATGAAATATCTTTTCGACAGCAATATCCTGATTTACCACCTCAGAGGTAGCCTTAATCAGCGCGGTAGCGACCTGATTCTTGAAGGACTGACGGGAGAAGGAGCCTACTCGATTATCTCGAAAATCGAATTGCTCGGCTTTAATCAAACCCCTGCCGAAGAGCAACAAGCCAGACTATTCCTTTCTGGGCTGCAGGAACTGGAACTAACTTCCGATATTGCCGAACAGACAATTCAACTTAGAAAAAACTACAAAATCAAGTTACCAGATGCTGCGAACTGACAAGTCAGCGCTTGCGCTATCGTCGCCACTGCGCTCATCCACCAGTTAACACTAATCACCCGAAACACCAGTGACTTCCTCAGAATTGCAGGGCTGAATATCATCAACCCCCTCACCTAATTCCCGCTTACTAACAAACGAGCGATCGCATGACTAATCGGTTGACCTGTCGCCTGTTGGTAATAAGAAAACCCAGGAGAAGGATTGACCTCGAAGCAATACCATTCATCATCTGGTGTCCGGCGTAAATCTATCCCACACAGCGGTAACCCGATGGCTTTTGCCATTACCCAACAACGCTCTTCTATCTCTTCCGGAATCCGAGCGGCGCGAATCTCGGTACTTTCATCGTCCTGCGCTGCATAGCGGTAATCATCGGCTTGGGAAATCACCTCGGAGGCAAAAACCTCTGTACCGACAACATGGACGCGATAATCGCTACCGGGGATATATTGCTGGAACTGCGTTGGACACCAAGAAACGTTTGTCAGACGGTCAAAATGCTCTGCTCCTAAACGGGAAACCTTGCTGCGTATACCACTGACTGATTTGTAAATAACATTACCGTGCTGTTGCCAAAATTCTTTCACAGCTTCGGGGTCGGTAGTGACGAGGGTTTCAGGAACTTTAAAGCCCAGCGAGCGAATTTGCTCTAGTTGGTAAGGCTTGGAGCTATTAGGAGCCATAGCTGCTGGGCGATTGAGTACGAGGGCGGGTGTAATTTCTGCCCAACATAACAAAGTATCATCAAAGGCGATCGCATGTTGCCAAGCCCGACTATTCACACCAGAGGCGACAATTTGCGGCAGACGGCGCGAGTCATAGGGACGAATATAAGCAGCGGTGATGTCGCTCAAATCAACTTTTTCGCACCAAGTACGCAGTTGTCCTTGAATGATGGCATCTGAGGAATTACTGACAGTCAGTTCAATTTCCGTCTCTAAAATATCTCGTTGGTCAAGCAATATTGTCGGTACACCCAGCCGAGTCAGTTCTGAGTGGACTGCTGCTAAAGGCGGTTCATCGGCAATTCCCCACAACAAAATCAGCATCTAGCATTACCTCCACTCAAATACTCAAAAATGGCATCGGCTACTTCTGGCGTAGAAGTATCAGTCGAGAGGTCAGCACCCAAAAATTCGTCACCACTAAAATGAACCGTTAATAAGTCAACTTTAGCCGCATCAGCGAGATTTCTGGCATAATGTGCGAGGGTTTTGTCTACAGCACCTAAGCAGCGATTACCCACTACAGTCACCGTTGCTGAAGGCTTTGGCAAAACTTGCGGCACAATATTAGGTGATAGGATGACTTGTCGCTGTCTGGGACGTACCGGAATACCTATTTGGGCGGCTGCATAAATCCATTGTTCCGCGCGCCAAGCCGGGCCTAACAGGTATGTTGGTGTTGGTCGGTTCAATACAGGACATGGCAATTGCGATAGCCAGGAAATCAGAAATGCATTCATTTCCGCAGCCACATAGGCCCGGTCATCAGGGACAATGTGGAGCAGTTCTCGCTCAAAAATACAGGGTAGGCGAGTGAAAACACCAGTAATTTTTTCCAGTGCCATCGCCTGACCACCAATTACGGCTGTAGAATCCTGAGGAGAACTCAGGTAGTGTCGCCATCCAGCCACCGATAAGTCTTCACATGTCAGCAGGCTGGCACCATGAACCGCCCAACGAGCAACCAGCGCCTCAGCGGCTTTATCATGACGACTGGCGACAACAACTAGCATGAGTTCTAATTCCTTGCTTGATTGACTATTTGTTCACCAACGCTGGGGCGTTCTTGGGACTGGATAAAAGATTTCCCATTTGCTAGACGCTGTTCTAAATCATCCAGTCGTTGCGCCATCAAACCGAGTATTTGTTGTGCGCCATTTGAGAACACTGGAGTGGGAAATTCGATTGGGCCTGTTTCAGATATTTTGGGATCTGGAATTGTGTCGGGGATTTTGTTCTCGATTTCTTTAATTTCGTTCTTTTCTTTAATCTCGCCCTTCTCTTTAATCTCTTTAATTTCGCTCTTTAGTTCTTTGGCAGGTTTTGCTGGGCCGAGGAGTGTAAATTTGCTACTACCATTAGCTGTAGGTAAAGCATACGCTAACTGGTCGAAGTCAGGAATAGCGACGGCTAAGTTTTGAGGTAGGAATGTACCTCTGTGTTCTGGTGTCAATAGCAAGTCAACAGAATTTGGCGCAAAGGGAGAAATTAAGAAGATTTCTGCATAGCCGCGAATTTCTAGGTTTTTGGCTGCTAGGACTTCTGGCTTACTCACATCGGGTAGTAAGGTAATCAACGCTGTATCGTTAGCGGGAATACCGACATTAAAAGTGAATCTTTTGGGATCACCGACAACGGAAGTTAGGTCACTAAAAATGTTAGCACCTGTGACATCACTGATTGTCACCGTGTCCGCAATATTTAACTCAGGTGTCGTTGCAGTGAATTGCAGTCTGAGTCTGACATTAGCATTGCTAGTATTAGCAATGGTTAAAAAGTAACCTTGAACGACGGTACGAGCTACAGCAGCCGGACCAACGGGTGAAATAGGCTTGACTAGGAGTTCAAAGGTTGATAAAAGAGCCATATATTTACCTCTTGAGTACATATACAACCTAACTGCCTATACCTATGGACGGACAGTACCCTTGCGGGTGATATTTAAGACACAAAAAAAGTAGCTTAGAATACAATTTTTCTCATAAAAAAAATGGCTCTGTTAAACACAGAACCACTAAAGCTTTTACACAACTAAAACTTAGCGAGCTAGTCCTTGAGCAGAAGCAGCATCAATCGGCTTCATCAAGTACAGCCGCAGTAATTGCCAACCCATAGAGGTGAAAACTGGCAATTTTTGGAAGAATTGCAGGAATTTAGGAGTTTTGGAATTAGCGATCGCACTCAATTTTGACATTTTGGTGACACAAATATCCAACCGCTGATAAAACTCTGGATTCTCTACATCCAACATCAACGGGAATACCCGGCCTGCTGTTTCATTGGTCTTCTGAATCACATGGATGTCATATTCCCGTGCATCAAGACCCATTGAAGCGTAAAAATCTTTCCGCTGGATGTCATTGAGATACATCGTCGCAAACACCGACAACAGGAAGAAGCGACTCCAGAGGCGCGCTTTCCAATCATTCAACATTTGCGGCTGGGATTTCATCACCGCATCAAAGAAATCACCATGACGGTTTTCATCCTGACACCAGTTTTCAAAGAACCGGAAAATTGGATAAATTTGGTCTTCTGGATGTGCTTCTAGGTGACGATAAATGGTGATATAGCGCCAATAACCAATTTTTTCGGAAAGATAAGTAGCGTAGAAGATGAATTTCGGCTTAAAGAAGGTGTAGTCGCGACTCTTAGTCAAAAATCCTAAATCTAGGGAAAGATTAAAGTCAGACAGCGCCTTATTTAAAAAGCCAGCATGTCGTGCTTCATCCCGCGACATCAAGTTAAAGCACTCTGCTAAAACTGGGCTTTTGTCCTTCAAACGGCGTCCCAGTTCCTTATATAGCAAAAAGCCTGAAAACTCAGCCGTGCAAGAACGTTCGAGAAATTCCACGAACAATTTGCGAGTTTCCCCATCAATATGATCCCAGGATTGTTCAAACTCTGCATCCCGAACAAAATGATGGCGGTTGTAGTCAACACGAAACTCTTCCAGAATGGCTCTCAGCTCGTCTTCATTGACGGAGATGTCCATCCGCGCCATTTCATCAAAGTCGGTGGTATAAAATCGCGGTGTTAATAGTGTTTCTTTCGCCGGGACTTTAACTCCTGGCCGCAATTCTTCAAAGCCTGGTTTTTTTAGGGAATCTACCATGTCTTGATTTCTCTTTTGTCTTTATTATCTTAAGTACACCAGAGAGCCAAGGGTTTTGCTCTTGCAAGGCGCAACTAGACGACAATACACTATTTGCATTTGTATAAAATTCAGTCTACCAAGGTGTAGGGTGAAAACTTGTAAGCAAAACGTTAAGAGTTGCAACAATACCCCAAGTCATACGGAATTGAGCATCGGGAATCGGTAGTTAGGCAAGGTTTACTCTAGCTGAAACAAAACAGCATCAGAAAACCGTCTCAGAAAGTAAGAGCGAATCCAAGGGGTCGAAAAAAATGAATGTGGAAAGCAACACCAAAAAAGACCGTCTTCTTGTCTCCTACATTTTATGTGCAGCCTGGTTTTTCGGCTTCGGAGGACTACACCGTTTATACAATGGCAAGATTGGCACGGGTGTGTTGTGGCTCTGTACTTTTGGTATTTTTGGCATTGGACAGTTCATCGATGTGTTACTCATCCCTGGTATCGTTGACGAATACGATTTGAAACTCAGGGCTAGCACGGGATTATCTCCCTTGGGTGTGCCGCTAAATCAGCCTGCTGTAGCCTCTCAGGTTTATCACCCAACTGGCAACCAACTGATGGTGAAACTGATCGAAGCTGCAGAAACCAGAGGTGGAACCCTAACTGTCACCCAAGGTGTCAAGGCGACAGGAGCCAGCTTTGTGGAAGTAGAAACTGCGCTTAAGGAAATGCTCAAATCAGGTTACGTCAAAATAGACAACGACCCCATTACAGGAGCCGTCGTCTACCATTTTCACGAGATTTAAATGGGGGAACTGTTAACTGTTAACTGTTAACTGACTAATTCCTACCTAGCCACTTTTGACCGTTCAAGCGCTGGACTAAGCCAAATACCATTAAATCAAGGGTAATTTTGCGCTCATCAATTAAGAATGACTCGAGTGTGCTAGGTTTTTTACCTTCATTACAAGAAAATCCCTTTTTCCCTTGAATGTCTTCGTCGGGGAAGTATAAGTTAAACTGACGCGCACCGTTTTGCCAACTACCGATAATTTGCCAGTATTCTTCGGCTGATTCAAAACCAGTGATGGGAAGTTTCTGTTTAGCAAAAGATAGTTGTAAGTCGGGTACACCTTCGTCGGATATGGCCTTTTGCACAGCTGGTAAGTAGTTTTGCTGGATGAACTCCACAAACGGCTTATCTTCAACAGCAGGGGGTTTTTCCTTTTTGGCGGCGGCTGGTGGTTTCTCCCCTGTGGCAACTTTGGCGGCGGCTGGTGGTTTTTCTTGTTTAGTTGGTGGTGTAGAGTCCTTGGGATCTGGCTTGTTGGGAGCTACGTCTCCCGCTTGATCGTGATTGGTTTCTTCTGCCATTGCTCAGGTCAATCCTTTATCTAGCTTTCAGAGCGATCGCTCACCTTGTGGTGTTAGTCATTTTTATTTTGACATATGAGTCATCTACAAAATGCCACAATTTATGATTATTCTGGGAATACGCATACTGCAAGGCGGAATTCAAAAACCATGAATCATCAAAATTGGCTGTCTCGCGTAGCTCTAATATTTGCCTTGACCTTTAGCCTGACATCCTTCACTACTTTACTAGCGATCGCCTCTCCTGCTCCCAAAAATAGCCCAGTTGTGGAAACACAAACTAAACAACTCCGCCCAATTAAAATCACATCTCAGGAAATTAGTCAAGTGCAGCGGGCATTACCACAACGCAAACTGCTGATTGAACACGCATTCCGAGTGAATTTACCAGATTTTGGTAGTTGTATATTTGTACCAGTACAAGAATTTTCCCAGAACCCCAAAAAAGCCAAGCTCTCATTATATCTAGTCAAGAATAACCAAGTAATCTACACCTTTCCGCAATCTCAACAGGTGCGACCTTGGAATCTCATCTCACTCAAAGCTGTATCTTTTCTCGAACTAGATTTTGATGGGCCCGATGAAGATGGAATTCTCCTAATTAGTAACTATACTGCTGCTGGCAAATCTCAAACTTTCCCTGTCGCAACTCTTTATCATAGAGAAAAAAACGGATTTAAGGTTTATGAAGATATTAGTAAAAAGCTGACTCAGCGGAAGGTAAAGACAATTGCTGAAGCCGAGAACATCTTAAGAAAAGATTTTGGTTTCATACCATAAATATTGTCATTGGTCATTTGTCACTTGTACTGAGCGCAGTCGAAGTATTGGTCATTTGTCATTTGTCATTGGTAAGGGGTTTAAGCCTGTTTATGTTTCGTAATATAGTTTGATTTATTCTTGCCTACTGCCTATTCCCCATACTTCGACTACGCTCAGTACAAGTTCCCTATTGCCTATTGCCTTTTCACTAATCACCACTCAAAGTTTCAATCAACAAATCTACCTGCTGCTGTCGCTGCTGCAAGAAACTTTCGCATTGACGTAAATACTCAACTGCAGTGGCAAATTGGTCAAACACCGCTTCTAACTCCAATTCACCCGCTTCAATCCGAGCAATAATACTTTCAATTTCATCCACCTTGACCTCATAATTCCAACTTTCCGTAGAGTCAGAATTAGCAGCATTCTTACGTTTAACCATTATCAGTTATCAGTTATCAGTTATCAGTTATCAGTTATCAGTTATCAGTTATAAGCCAGAGTTCCACACGTCTAATGATTACTGAATGGAGTCAAAGTAAGGTGGTAGGTTTTAGAGGTTCAATCCCTGACTGAAACCATGATAACTGTTTACTGTTCACTGTTCACTGAATTTACTTGCTTAACTTCTACTTTAACCTCACCCTTTCCCAACTGAATCAATAACTCATCCCCCACAGCTAATTCAGCCGCAGAACGAGCGATCGCCCCATTTTCCTGTCTCACCACCGCATAACCACGCTGCAACACCGCTTTCGGATCAAGACTAGCTAACTTTTGCCGCAATAATTCTAGATGTTGTGTTGCTTGCTGCGATCGCCTCGTTGTTGCTTGTAATAATTGCTGACGCTTCCAAGTTATTCTCTCCACCTCTTGCTGAACTTGCCGATCTAACCGCAAATGCCGCAACCGATTTTGTAATACTTGCAGTTGATTTTTAGCCGTTTTTTCAGAGTTCAGCACCGCTTCCTGTAAAGCAGTGACACGCTGCCGATGCTCAATATACAATTCAGACAATGCAGGTACAACCGTTTCCGCCGCCGCAGTTGGTGTATGCACACATGCATCTGCAACTAAATCTGCTAAAGACTCATCCCGTTGATGACCAATACCAGTAATTACTGGTATAGAACAATTAGCCAGCGATCGCACTACTCGTTCATCATTAAAGCAAGCCAACTCCTCAACCGCACCGCCTCCCCGCGATAAAATTAGCACCTCGGCACGTCCATCTCGTTCTACCCGTTCAATAGCTTTAACTATAGATTCTGGTGCTTGCTCACCTTGTACGGTTGCAGGTGAAAATAAAACTTGTAAACCTGGATACCGTTGTCTCAGGGTTTTTTGAATATCACCCCAAGCCGCCGCTGTGGGTGAAGTGACAACAGCGATCGTTTGGGGATGTCTAGGGAGCGATCGCTTTCTCGCCGCATCGAACAATCCCTCAGCCAACAAGCGATTGCGTAACTGTTGATAGCGCAGCGCCTGTAACCCTTCGCCAGCAGGTAAAGCCTGCCATACTGATAACTGATATTCTCCCCTCTGCGGATACAGCCGGATACTACCCAAAATGATTAACTGTTCACCAGGGACAGGTATCTGTGCCAGTTTCACCAATTGACTATTCCACACCACACACTTAATCCCTGCTGTCCCCTCTGGATCTTGCAGTGTGAAAAACAATCCACTACGGTGGTGATTTGCACTAGAAACTTCGCCAGTCACCCAAACTTGCCGCAATTGCTCATCCTGTTCCAACAGCAAGCGGATATAGTCAGTCAACCCAGCCACAGAAAGCGCAGTATCAGTAACGAGAGCGTTGGGAAAGTCGAAAGTCATCAAAGATGCCTGAAAGCATTGGCTGCAGAGATTTTAGCATTTTTCATGAAAGCCAGTTTATCCTAATCAACGGCGTTACTGAATCGAGGTATGAAAGTTGAAAATTCCATATCTCTCTTTTCTTACTCTCTGCGCCTACTCTTCGAGAACGACTTCGTCGAATGCGGCTCTGCGTGAGACAAATTCATACTTTCATTCAGTAACGCCTAATCAACTTATGTCGCGTGCAAGATGTGATTAGTGAGAACTTATTGCTGCAATATCAGCTTCAGCTTTGGCAATCAGCTTATTTAGTTTTCCCGATGTCAAATCATCTGCGATTTGCTTGTCCCAAATTTGTTCTAAATATTCTTCCAGCCAAGCAGCTAGGTGACGAATATCATTTTCCGGTAGTTGTTTGATAGCAGCTTCGACTTCCGGCAAACTACCCATATCTGAGTCGATACCTCAATACTTTCCTGATTTTATCTCATGATAGAGCGATCGCCCTAATCACGGGGAATATATTCTTGAATGCTGCGATACACTAAATTAAAGCAATCTCAATATTTTATAGAAGGTTAAATCATTATGGAAAAAATAGAACTTGAACTAGATAGACTTACTTTTGAGCGAGCCAAAACTCTAGCAATAGTTAATCATTCAACCCTACCCGAATTGATTACTCACATAATTGAACATTTGGCGAAAATTCAAGAAAACAAAGATCCATTGATGGGATTATATGCTGATGTCCCAGAAATTGTTGATGAAATTGTCGCCGAAGCAATGGAAAAAAGAGGACATACAGTATCAGATGAATATAGCGGTTTTCAGATCAGTGAAGTACAGTTTTAAATTGTAAAAGCCCGTAGGGTTGGGGTTTTCCCGTCCTCGATTGTATGTCACTGAGCGCAGTCGAAGTGTTGCACCCGACCGAAAACCGCTATAAAGTCGAAAAGTCCCTACTGCCCTAATCGCGGGGAATATACTCTTGATTGGCATAATCTTGAGGTTTGTCATAGTAGTTAGCTACCTTGACGATGCCATTGATAGACAAAACAATCGCTACAGCTTCTTTGGCGCTCCAAAAATATTCTACTAAATTAACACTCTTGTCTTTCGCACCAGAGCTTCCCAAAATCTTTACTACCTCTGGATAAGGTGTCCCAGGCTTCAGAGATTGCATCTTATTCCACAATTCCGCTAGTGGTTTATCGAATTTGTCTGGTATCTGAGACTGATATATCTCTTGAAACTTAACACCAGTTTTGAACACCCGAAAATCAAGAAATATCTTATAGTTTTTTCCCGCCCAAATATAACGCTCCCTGGGAACTTGCTTCAGAGGTTTCCCCATTATTTTCAGCGCCTCTTCTATCTTCATATTGCCCCTAACTCGCTTTGCTTTCTTCAAGAAGGCAGTAGTGGCTTCTTTACTCAAGCTAGGTGCTGCTACGAGACTAGAACTGATGCTGCTAATCAAAACGGTAGTTCCAAAACCAAGAATAAATAACCTTCTCAACATAGAGTTTCTCTGGACTTGTCACAATATCTATAATGTATAAAATATTACTCAAATATCTCTAAACCGTCCAGCCTAAGCTTCAAGGTTCCATCAAACCACGTCTAACAGCTTCACTCAAGGCGGTAGCCTTCCGCAAGAATCCTTCCTGATAAATTTGCATTAGGGTTTTTAACTCTGAACACTCATCTTCAGTAAGCCTACCTGCTTGTTGGTGATCAAGCAGTTGACTCAATCGGGAATCCTGTTCCGGTTCCATTTGCAGTTCGGTTAATGCCAGGATTTGTTCATTGGCAAGCGCTGAGACAGGCTCAATATCAGTGGCGTCTGCACTAACAAGCGGAATTGAAAGTTGAATGGTATCTGCTAAAATGCTGGCAACATCACGATTTGCTAATTTTGCAAAGCGCTCGGCACGTTGGTAAATCTCGTCTGACAGGGTAATCGTAATTCTGGTACTCATGGCAGTTATGAAGATTCTTCTCTATTCTCTCTGGCGATCGCTGTTTCTCTCAACTATAGAATCATGTCTCTGAATGTGGGGGACTACCTCGTTATACCCAGCCAAAACAAGCTATCCGTAAATACAAGTTGCGATCATTGTGCAGAAACACCCCAATCGGGTAGCGATCGCGTTAAAATCTTGTCACACATACTTTTTAATCTGAGAACTACTATTACAAATATTTTCTGGCTAAAATAGTATATCTGTTCTACTCAGACTCCAAACCCTACACTACTTAAAATCCATATACTTAGAGGCAGGAATGGCTATCAACACCGATACTTCTGGCAAGCAGAAAGCTCTGAATATCGTACTTACCCAGATTGAACGCAGCTTCGGTAAAGGAGCAATCATGCGCCTGGGTGATGCCACCCGGATGCGGGTAGAGACAATTTCTACTGGGGCGCTCACCTTGGATTTGGCATTGGGCGGTGGTTTACCCAAGGGGCGGGTAATTGAAATCTACGGGCCGGAAAGTTCCGGTAAAACTACGGTAGCGCTACACGCACTCGCCGAAGTGCAAAAAAATGGCGGCATTGCAGCCTTTGTTGATGCTGAACATGCCCTCGATCCTACCTACGCTCAAGCACTGGGTGTAGATATTCAAAACTTGCTGGTTTCCCAACCTGATACTGGCGAATCGGCTTTAGAAATCGTCGATCAGTTGGTGCGTTCCGCTGCTGTCGATATCGTAGTCATTGACTCCGTCGCAGCATTGGTTCCCCGCGCAGAAATTGAGGGTGATATGGGTGATACCCACGTTGGTTTGCAAGCGCGGTTGATGAGCCAAGCCCTACGTAAGATTACTGGCAACATAGGTAAATCTGGCTGCACAGTAATTTTTATCAACCAGTTGCGCCAGAAAATTGGTGTCACCTACGGTAGCCCTGAAACTACAACTGGTGGTAACGCATTGAAGTTTTACGCCTCGGTACGTTTGGACATCCGCCGGATTCAAACCTTGAAGAAAGGTACAGATGAATTTGGCAACCGCGTTAAAGTCAAAGTTGCTAAAAATAAAGTAGCGCCGCCTTTCAGAATCGCGGAGTTTGATATTATTTTTGGTAAAGGGATTTCTACGTTAGGTTGTTTGGTTGATTTAGCAGAAGAAACTGGTATCTTGCTCCGCAAAGGTGCTTGGTATAGCTACAACGGTGAGAACATTTCCCAAGGTCGGGATAATGCGATCAAGTATTTAGAAGAAAAGCCAGAATTTGCTGAAAAAATTACGCAGCAAGTCCGTGAAAAGCTAGATAAGGGAGCTGTTGTTTCTGCTAACTCTGTGGTTAAAACTAGCGAAGAAGACGAAGACGAAGAAGAAATCGATTTAGACGAGGAATAATACGAGATCCCCGACTTCTTTAAGAAGTCGGGGATCTAAACACAACAAACCTCTCAAAACTAATAGGGAATTAGTAACTATTCCTCATACACAAAAACTCCAGCCTCTTGTGGGTGGAGTTTTTTATTTTGAATCACTTAGAGTTTTTGTTTGCTAAATAAGCGGTCTAAAATGTCTGATTTTTCTTCTGCACTGAAGCTGCTATGCTCATGTCCCATCTCCTCAATTAAGCCTGACTCTCTAGCAGCCTCTAGAGAATCATTGAGGTTTTGTGTCCGATGTTTTTGTTGCTCATGCTGACTATTCAGTATTTTGACTGAATTACTATCCATTCGCGGCACAAGCTGCATGAGTAATTCTATGGCGACAGTTGGCAGGGTGCGACAGAGATGATTCACAAAAAAATCAAAAGTTATAGTCCCTAGACGGATGCGATCGCCATCTTTAAGCTTGATTGGCTGATAAACGGGTTCACCATTCACAAAAGAGCCGTTGGCGCTGTTAAAGTCGAATAAATAAAAGCCTTGATCTTCAATATATTGAATAGCAGCGTGGCGATCGGATAGATATTTATCAGCAATACAAATCCCACTGTTCCCATCTCGACCTATCGTCCAAATTCCCTGTGGCTGTTGTAAACGTTGCGTCTTATTTTCACACAGGTTAGTAACCACATAGACCTTAGAAGCATCTACTACACCCTCCACATAATGCGACTTCACACCTGTGAGCGATCGCTGATCTAAATTTTCTAACTGGAGAATTTCATCTAAAAGGCTGGTATGGTGTTCATACAACTTCCGGAATACTTGAAATAAACCTAATTGCTGTTCTAGTTCTTGCTCTTGTAACTCAGCCATCATCGGCGAGCTTTTTGCTGTGAACACACGTGACTTACTGATTTCGGTCATTAATATTTCTTTTCAGCCTACTATCAGGAATAACTGTTTTTACTGGCTGCTGTTATCTGAAAAATAGATCAGCAGCAGATTTTTAAGTTTTTTTAGCTTGCAGTCAAAGTTTTCCTGGTTTTCGTTGTTTTGAAAAATCCTGATAAAAAGTTTTGTAACACGTTATTTTTTATTGTAAATTAAGTTTTCTTAATTGTGATGCATCACAATTATTAAAATTTTATTATATAATCACGAAAATGGCAAAAACTATAGTAAACACTCAGCCTCTAGCCTCAAAATCCTAAGACTAAGTAAGTCGGCACAATAAAATCAAACTATATTATGTGAATAAAAATGAGCTAGGCTGAAACCTTTCTACTTAGTGCCTTATCCAGCGACAATTATTCACGCCGACTTACTAAAGTAATTGAGATCAGGCTGCCCACCGTCGCATTCAGCCGAAAACATCAAATCTGAGTATTCAGTATTCTCGTACTCGAAAGTCCTCTATCATATCATGTCGGGCTGATTAATTATGAATCCCGCATCAAAAACCTGAAAACTCTTTTTCCCCCTGTTCCCTTGCAGTCTTCATGATAAGTCTTTCACCGGACACGATATCACAACAAGCCCCGCTTACCATTGGGGCGCACAGTCAACCAATTGGTTTTAGCTAGTGCGAGCTGCTCTTCAGAAATTTTCGCACCTGTAAGATTAGCTCCACACAGATTAGCTCCTCGGAGATTAGCATTACTGAGATAAGCATAGCTAAAGTCAGCACCTCGGAGGTCTGCGCCTTCTAAGTCCGCGTTGTTGAGGTAAGCCTTACTGAAATTAGCATCTCGAAGATTAGCGTAAGCCAGATTGGCTTTACCAAAGTCACTGTTGCGTAGATTAGCTCCCTGGAAGTTAGTTTTTCGCAATTGAGCCGAATGGAAATTAGTCTCAGATAAATCAGCACCTTGCAGGTTCAACATACTCAAATTGTGTAGGGCAAAATCTCGCCTTCCCTTGAGATAAGAGGTTAGTAAACTTTGGGTGTCTAACTTACGTGCGACTTGAGAATTTTGACTTTGCGAACCATTGCTGTTGCTGCTACCCAAAGTAGCTTGCTTTGCTGTCAGACTCCCTGGTTGCATTCTGGCTGTATGCAATCCAGCTCCTTCCGCGGCCTTAGCTCGTCTAGCTCGAATTGCTGCTGCTACCTGTGCCACTCCTGAGCTAGTAAAACTTGCAGAAGGGTTATTACACAAAATACCAGAATCATCCCTGTGGTAATGTGCTTGTTCTTTAACAGCTAAATCAGATTTAATCAGTAGCCCTTGAGCTAGACTCTCCAGGTATGGTTCCATCTCCAGCCCCCTGAGTACATCATCAGCTGACTGGTAACGGTTGCGTACTGACACCTCTAACATTTTCCGCAGTACACTTTTTAGATGGTCGCTCACTTGTACAAGCTGCTCCCACATCATCTCACCCGTTGTGGGACTGTATGCCAAATCTTTGGGAGATTTGCCAGTGAGCAAATAAATGCATGTTACTCCCAGCGCATAAATATCGCTAGCATAAACTGGACGCATCGCCATCTGCTCTGGAGGTGCAAAGCCAGGAGTTCCGATGGCGTATGCAGTTAATGCTGTATGTTCCGATTGGTTAGTTATCGCTTGGGTGACTTGGTTTTTGACAGCGCCAAAGTCGATAAGCACCATTCTCGCATCTTGAGTGCGACGAATTAAGTTAGCTGGTTTGATATCGCGGTGAATCACCTTGCGCTCATGGATGTACTGCAGCAATGGCAGGATCTCACTTAAAAATTGTTTGACTCCAGCTTCGCTCAAGTTGCCGTTACGTTTGATCTCCTGTTGTAAAGTAGCACCACTGATGTATTCCTGAATTAAGTAGAAGTGGTGACCGTCTTCAAAATAGTCGAGAAGCCTCGGTATTTGGGGATGATTGCCAATTCTACCTAGGGTTTTAGCCTCTCGTTCAAAGAGTTCTCGCGCCATCTGCAAAACCTGTGGTGCGGTTGTTGAGGGGCGCAGTTGCTTGATTACACAACTCGGTTCTCCTGGTAGGGCTTGGTCGCAAGCTAAGAAAGTTGCGCCAAAGCCACCCTGACCTAATGGTTTGATCACTTGATAGCGATCGTTCAACAATAGTTGCGAGCCACAAGACTGACACTTTTGGCTATGTGCCAAATTTTCTGGATTGGGACAAGTAGGATTTAAGCAATAGCTCATGCACCGTCAACTCGCTGCTCAAAATAATCATGGGAAGCGTTGCACTCTCTTTCCATTATTGAAAGCAGAATTAACTTATGCCAGGTAATTTCTGCGGGAAATCCTTTGAAGAGTTGCTAAAGTTAGACCAGGTTAGCGTAAAGCGATCGTAATTCCACGCAGGTTGATTATACTTAGGCTTACACACCAGACTTGAAATTGCTGAGTCCTGAAATAAAAAACACTTATCCCCAGTCCCAATCCCCAGTCCCTTTTTCATGTGATCTATTGAGAGTGCTGAGTAAAAAATACTCAACACTCTTCATTGCTTTGCTTACAAACTAGACAACACGTCCCGTGCGACAGTTAAAGTCTGCTCAATATCTGCCTCAGTATGAGCAAAAGACGTAAATCCGGCCTCAAACTGAGAGGGCGCTAGATAAACACCGCGCTCTAACATACCGCGATGAAAGCGTCCAAATTTGGCTGTATCGGACTTTTTAGCATCTTCGTAGTTATGCACTGGGCCAGAGGTGAAGAATAAGCCGAACATAGCACTGATTTGACCACCGCAAGCTGCATGACCAGTTTCTTGAGCAATTTGCAACAAGCCATCTGAGAGTTTCCGAGTAATCTGGTCTAGATACTCATAAGTACCTGGTTTTTGCAGCAATTCTAGAGTCTTAATCCCAGCTGTCATCGCCAAAGGATTACCAGAAAGAGTTCCTGCTTGATAAACAGGGCCCGCAGGGGCAATCATTGACATGATCTCTCGACGACCACCATAGGCTCCTACTGGCAAGCCACCGCCAATTACTTTGCCCAATGTGGTTAAGTCGGGGGTGACGCCAAATTTCTGTTGAGCGCCTCCATAAGCAATGCGGAAGCCAGTCATTACTTCGTCAAAGACTAACAATGCTCCATGTTCATGGGTGATTTCTCGTAAGCCTTCTAGAAAACCAGCATCGGGAGTAATGAACCCTGCATTACCCACGACTGGCTCGAGGATGACACCAGCAATCTCGTCGCGGTGTTCTGCAAACAATGCTTTGACAGCTTCTAGGTCATTGTATGGTGCTGTCAGTGTGCTGCTAGTTACCGATTTTGGTACTCCTGGTGAGTCTGGTAAGCCGAGTGTAGCTACCCCAGAACCTGCCTTGACAAGAAACATGTCAGCGTGACCGTGGTAGCAGCCTTCAAATTTGATGACTTTTTCTCGGTTGGTGAAAGCCCGCATCAGCCGCAAAACTGCCATACAAGCTTCTGTACCGGAGTTGACAAATCTGACCATTTCGATGCTAGGGACGGCATCGATGACCATTTCTGCCAGGACATTTTCCAAGGCGGAGGGCGCACCGAAGCTAGTACCTTTTTCCAAGGCTTCATGCAGGGCTGCAATTACCTCTGGATGGGCGTGACCGCAAATAGCAGGACCCCAAGTGCCTACATAGTCGATGTATTGGTTGCCATCTACATCCCAAATGTATGCGCCTTTAACGTGATCAAAAACAATGGGTTGTCCACCGACGGATTTGAAGGCACGCACTGGGGAACTCACTCCTCCTGGCATGAGGTTCTGAGCAGCTGCGAAGATTTCTTGTGATTTTGTAGTTTTAATGGTTGTATTTACCAAGATTTTCTCCTAGCAGTGGGGAACAAAAAAAGCTCTATCTTAGGATAAGATGAAAGACTGCTTAGAATTCTTATCGTATAAAATTAGCTGCACCCAGAAGATGACATTATGTTATGCAGGTGTTGGGGAGTAGGCGACGATCGCTAAAAACTCTGCTGTCTGCTCAATTGAGAATGGTATCGTGAATTCATGAATCATTCTCATGAACACAAATTAGCTGGTATGTTTTCTACTGATTCGCACTCACTGCACCAGGCCATCCCTATTGAAAAGATTCGCTACGATGAACGGGGTCTGGTGCCAGCAATAGTCCAAGATTATCTCGATGGTGCTGTTTTGATGATGGCGTGGATGAGTCGGGAGTCGTTACAGAAGACTTTAGACACGGGAGAAACTTGGTTTTGGAGTCGTTCCCGTCAGGAGTTATGGCACAAGGGCGCGACTTCTGGGCATATTCAAAAAGTCCAAAGTATCCGGTATGACTGCGATAGTGATGCCCTATTAATTGGGGTAGAGCAGCTAGGAGATATTGCTTGTCATACTGGTGAGCGTAGCTGTTTTCATCAAGTGGATGGGCAAATTGTTGCACCACCAGGAGATACATTATCCCAATTGTTTCAGGTGATATGCGATCGCCGGGATCATCCAAATGAAAATTCCTATACTTGTAAGTTATTCGCGGGTGGTGATAACAAGATTTTGAAAAAGATTGGTGAGGAGACTGCTGAGGTGGTGATGGCTTTTAAGGATGATGAACCTGATGCGATCGCTGGCGAAGTCGCAGATTTGCTCTATCATACTCTCGTTGCTCTAGCTCATCACCAAGTTGATATCAAGGCGGTGTATCGCCAGCTGCAAGAGCGCCGGAAATAAAATTAGTTAGGGAATGGGGAATGGGGAAATGAAAGCAGCAAATTATACATGATTGCTATCATACATACTTCTCAAGCAAGATGTTTTAGCAACGACGATAATTTTAGATTGTATGTATACTTTTACCCTGAGTGAATTTTGGGCTTGGTTTCCCTCCCAAGCCCTTTTTCATGTCTATTGATGAAGAGGCAAGGGTAGGGGTATTTTCCCCCTGCCTTTTAACGCACAATTTCGGGGGAAATTTTTTGCGCCTTCAGCCCTAAATACGTTGTTTTTCTTTGCGCCTTTGCGCCTACCCTGCGGGTTCCGCTTGCGGTATGCGTGAGATAAACCTCTTGACAAATCTAGAACAACAGCGAATGAAACAGCCCTGCGCCCCTTGTGGGCGGTCTAACACTCATCACTCAGCACTCAGCACTCTTCATGGTGTCAGCCGCACCGCCACACTACCTGCGTGAGCTGGCAAGCCTTCTGCTTCTGCTAGGGTCACGGCTGCTTTGCCGATCGCCTGCAATGACTGTTGATTGCATTCTAAATAGGTAATCCGCTTGAGAAAATCGTAAACACTCAACCCAGAGGCAAAACGGGCTGAACGGGCGGTAGGTAGTACATGGTTGGGGCCTCCTAAATAATCGCCAATGGCTTCTGGGGTATAGCGTCCCAAAAATATGCTCCCCGCACACCTAATCTGATTAGCCAGCAGTTGTGGCTCGTCTACGCACAATTCCACGTGTTCTGGAGCGAGTTGATTGAGTAACGGTATGCTTTGCCCTAAGTCACTGACTAGAATTACTGCTCCATGTTCTTGCCAACTGGCTCTAGCTACTTCTTTCGTCGGTAAGTTAGCGAGGACTTGTTCAACCGCCGAAATCACTTTCTGAGCAAATATTTCCGAATCGGTAATCAAAATTGACTGGGCACTAGGATCGTGTTCTGCTTGTGAGAGTAAATCCCAAGCAATCCAGTCGGGATTATTTTTGCTATCAGCGACAACCAGAATTTCTGAGGGCCCAGCTATGCTGTCAATGCCCACGGTGCCAAATACTTGGCGTTTGGCTTCAGCAACGTAAGCGTTACCAGGGCCAACTATTTTATCTACAGGGACAATGCTTTGAGTGCCATAAGCTAAGGCGGCGATCGCTTGCGCCCCACCAATACCGTATATTTCAGTTACACCCGCAATTTGAGCGGCTGCCAATACTGCGGGATTAATCTCGCCCTTCGGCATGGGTACTGTCATCACAATCCGCTCTACGCCTGCAATTTTGGCAGGTAATGCGTTCATCAACACAGAACTGGGATAGCTGGCGCGTCCTCCAGGTACGTAAATTCCCACTTGTGACAGGGCTACCCAATTTAATCCCAATCTCACCCCGACGCTATCAGTAAAATCCACATTTACTGGCAATTGCTTGTCATGAAAAGCACTAATTCGCGACGCTGCCAGTTCCAGTGCTGATTTCACCTCTGCGGGACATTTGGCGGCTTGTTCGGCAATAAAGCTATCAGTGAGACGCAGCGACTGGAGGTCAAAATGGTCGAAGCGGCTGGTATATTCTTTAACTGCTGCATCACCACGAGCTTTGACATTAGCCAAAATATCTCGGACTGTCCCGCTAACATCAACTGTAGCTTCCCGGCGATCGCTCACGAGTGTGCTAAATTTGGCTGAAAAGTCTTGATCGGTGGTTTGAAGTAGTTGCATGGACAGTATCTTGGCAGCGGTAAGGTCGATAATTTTAGTTTAAAACGGTAAGCAGCTCATATTTACCGCTGAATCTGCTGGATTAAGGATATTGTTTGTTGATAGCGTTGCGTATCTCCTTGCTCAGAAAAAAGTTTTGCGGCTTGCTGAAGATCCGCAATAGCTGTACGCTTCTCGCCTAAAGCATATTGGGCAAGTCCTCGATTACCGTAGGCATCAGCTAGGTTAGGATTAATTTTTAGGGCTGAGTTAAAGTTAGCGATCGCTTGTTTGTGGTTTCCCTGTCTATAATTAGCAGATCCCAGGTTGTAGTAGGCATCTACAGAAGTCGGATCAATTTTTATTGTCTGGTGAAAATCTGCGATCGCATCTGGGAGACTTCCTAGTTCTGCATAGGCAGTTCCCCGGCTGTTGTAAGCATCAGCATGGTTGGGATTTAGCCGCAATGCCTGATTATAGTCGGCGATCGCGGCTTTAAAGTCTCTTAATTGAGATTTAGCCAAGCCTCGGAGGCAAAAACCCTCATAGAATTGAGGATTAAGCTGCACTACAGAGTTAAAATCGGCGATCGCACCGTTGAAATTTCCTTGCTCCAGCTTTTGCACTCCCTGGTTATAGTACCCTTGAAAGTCTGCTGCCTTCAGGGGTATTTGTGGTTCTCGTGCAAAAACAGTAGGCATTCCACTCAATGCACTCGTGATTCCCAAAATAGCTATTGTTTGCTTGATATAGTTCATAGCTTTAACCCTTCACACTTCTAGCACGACGCTGCATTGCCACGCCTTTATCTCTTCATTTTAACTGGGAACTCGTGATAGCCACCCCAAAAGACTTTGTAATAGCAACCAAACATTTAAGCCCACAATCACAATAGCAACTAACCAAGCTAAAGCTTTTAACCATAGGGGATTAACAAACTCACCCATCAAGCGGCGATTACTCGTGAACATTACTAATGGAATCACTGCAAATGGTAACTGTAAGCTAAGGATAACTTGACTTAAAACTATCAGGCTGCTCGTACTATGTTCCCCAAAGATCATAATTGTAATTAAGGCTGGTACAATCGCTAACAATCGAGTTATTAATCGGCGCAACCAAGACGGCAACCGAAATTGCAAAAAGCCTTCCATAACAATTTGTCCAGCCAATGTTGCAGTTAGGGTTGAGCTTTGTCCAGAGGCGAGTAAGGCAATACCAAAAATCGCACTGGCAGCACTAACTCCTAATAATGGCGAAAGTAATTTATAAGCATCTTGAATTTCTGCCACATCATGATTACCAGAAAAATGAAATGTAGCAGCAGCCACAATTAAAATTGCTGAGTTGATAAATAGTGCTAACGATAAAGCGAAAGTTGAATCAATTGTGCCAAACTTAATTGCCTCCCATCGCTTTTCATTATTTGGTTGCCAATCACGAGTTTGCACAATTGAAGAGTGTAAATATAAATTATGAGGCATCACTGTTGCTCCTAAAATGCCGATGGCAATGTAGAGCATTTCTGGATTCTGTAAAATTTCTCGCTTAGGCAGATATCCTAATAAGATTCCTCCCATATCGGGACGGGAGAAAATAATTTCTGCTGTGAAACAAATACCTACGGTGGCAACTAGCATGATCACTAGAGCTTCTGTGTAGCGAAAACCTCTACCTTGTAAAAATAACAACACAAGTACATCTATCGCTGTGATGCACACCCCCCATAGTAGAGGAATGCCAAACAAAAGTTGCAATGCGATCGCACTTCCCAACAATTCTGCTAAATCACAAGCAGCGATCGCAATTTCACACACTACCCACAAACAAAAGCTCACCCTAGGACTAAAATAGTCTCGACAAGCCTGTGCCAAATCTCGCCCTGTAGCCACACCCAAACGCACGCATAGCGCTTGCAGCAAGATTGCCATCAAGTTGGACAGTAGAATTACTGCTAATAACGCGTAACCAAACTTAGACCCCCCAGCGATGTCTGTTGCCCAGTTTCCAGGGTCCATATATCCCACTGAAACCAGATATCCCGGCCCCCCATAGGCCAGCATCTTCCGCCAGAAACCCTTACCATCGGGAACTTTAATGCTGCGGTGAACTTCCGGCAAACTCGGTCTGTTTTCTGGAATTGTCATAGATTTTGCACTCGAATATTTTCATATTCTTCTCATAATCTCAGAAAATCAGACATAAACATCAACTTTTAGATAGGTAAATCAAAAACATTCCTATACTTCAGACTTCAGACTTCATCCTTCATCCTTCATCCCTCATCCCTCATACTTCATACTTCAGAATAATGCTCTACTAACGAGTGGTACAAATTGATGATATAACTGTCAGCCAAGCTGTAATAGACGTTGCGACCTTCTCGACGATAACTGACTAAACGCATCACTTTTAATAATCGCAGTTGATGGCAGACGGCAGATTCGCTCATTTTTGTTAATGCAGCTAAATCGCAAACACATAATTCCTGGGAAGCTAAAGCTGATAACAGGCGTAGGCGGTTTGTATCCGCCAGCACTCCAAAGACTTCTGCCATTTGTTGTGCCTTTTGAGTTGGCAGGATTTGCGCCTGAGATGAGCGGACATTCTCTAGATGCACTAAATGGGTGTCACAAGTAGGTGCATCTGGAGTTTGGCTGAGATCTAAATCTGGCTTTGGCTTACGCATATTTATCGTGTTTATTTTCAGCAATGGTTATCAGTCTCAATATATATCATACTGAACAGTTGAACAGTTGCTCAATTGTTGTATTAAGATGATGAAAGTTAACTGTTTTTATAGAGTTGCCATGACTCAAACACCCTTCCTGAAGACTCAAACATTGCTGGTTGGTGGTATGGATTGCGGAAGCTGTGCCAAAACTATTGAAGCTAGTTTGCAACAATTAAATGGCGTGACGGAAGCTGCGGTAAATTTTGCCACAGAGCGGGTAAGCGTTTCCTACAACCCGGATCTCTTAAACGCGGCAGAAATCCAAAATCGCATCACTGCTTTGGGCTACACCGTTGAGGCGATCGCAGTAAAAACTATACAAGTACAGGTTGGGGGGATGGATTGTGGTAGCTGTGCCAAAACGATTGAAGCCAGCTTGCAGCAATTAAGTGGCGTGAATGAGGCCACAGTTAGCTTTGCAACTGGAAAATTGCAAGTATCATTTGATTCTGAACAAGTCGGGGAAACGACTATCTTTGAGCGAATCAAAGCTTTGGGTTATACAGTTGAACAGAATCACCAGGAACACCATCACACCTCTTCCTGTTCCCATGATCACGATCATGAGCATCCAACCCCTAAAACCTCTCAGAATCCCGTGGCGACAAACTGGAAATTCTGGTTTGCTAATCGCCGGGGACAAAGTGTGATTCTGGCAGGAATCGGGTTAGTTTTAGGTTTACTCTCGCAATATTTAGCGCTACCAGTCTTGATCACACGGGCTTTTTATGGTATTGGGATAGTAGTTGCTGGGTATGCGATCGCCCGTGCTGGTTTGCTTGAATTACGCTTACGCCGTGCTGATATGAACCTGCTGATGACCATTTCGGTAATCGGTGCAGTCATTTTAGGCGACTGGTTTGAAGGGGCGTTAGTCGTCTTTTTATTCTCCCTCGGTACAACACTGCAAGTTTTCACCTTTGGTCGTACCCGCAACGCGATTCGGGCGCTGATGGATTTAACACCAGCTATAGCCACCGTGAAGCGGGGAAGCCAGGAAGTGACGGTTCCCATTGACAGCGTGGTTTTGGGTGAAACCTTGACAATTCGACCAGGACAGCGCGTGGCGTTGGATGGCGTAGTTATTTCTGGGACAAGTGCAATTGACCAATCGCCGATTACGGGAGAGTCAATCCCAGAAGATAAAGCCCCTGGTGATATTGTTTATGCGGGGACGTTGAATCAGTCAGGCTTTTTGTCAGTCAAAGTCACCCATACAGCCAAGGATACAACCGTGGCCAAAATTATTCACCTGGTAGAAGCAGCCCAAGGAAGCCGCGCCCCTACACAGCAGTGGGTAGATAAGTTTGCAGAGATTTACACACCAATAGTAATTTTGATAGCGATCGCGATCGCCCTAATTCCACCATTAGCATTTGCTCAACCCTTCAACGTCTGGGTTTACCGGGCGTTAGTCATGTTAGTAATTGCTTGTCCTTGTGCCTTAGTAATTTCCACCCCAGTCTCCATTGTCAGCGCCATTGGTGCTGCCACCCGTCAAGGTATTTTGTTTAAAGGGGGTAACGCTTTGGAGACAGCAGGGCGGGTTTCTACCTTGGCTTTTGATAAAACTGGTACGATTACCCAAGGGTTACCCATCGTGCAAAAAGTTTATCACTTTGGGCAAGTGAGTGCAAACCAAGTCTTACTAATTGCCGCGTCGCTCTCGCAACACTCAGAACATCCCCTGTCAAAAGCGATCGCATCTGCCGCCCAAGAGATGGAGTTAGTAGAACCGGAGAACTTTAATAGCCTCGCAGGGAAAGGAATTCAGGCAAATTTCGGCAATACATCGTACTTGGTTGGTAATCGCAGGTTGTTTGCAGACTTAGAGATTCCCTTGTCTGATGCAGCAGAATCTTTATTGATAGAAATTGAAAATCTTGGTCAAACCCCAGTTTTGGTAGGGACAAACCAAGAATTATTGGGAGCGATCGCCCTTTGTGATGGAATAAGATTAGAAGCAACAGAGGCGATCCACAAGTTAAAGCAAATTGGGTTAAAGAAATTAGTCATGCTCACAGGCGATCGTACCGCAGTAGCCCAGCAGATTGCTCAACAAGTAGGAATTACAGAATATCGGGCAGAACTGTTACCAGAAGACAAGCTGCAAGAAATCCATCAACTGCGGCGTTTTGGCGTAGTCGGTATGGTAGGCGATGGTATCAACGATACTCCAGCGCTAGCTGCTGCAGATATCGGTTTCGCAGTGGGTGGAATCGACATTACTTTAGAAACAGCAGATGTAGTCTTAGTAGGAAGTGATTTAAGACGACTTGCCTATGCAGTAGATTTAAGCCGTCGGACTGTATCAGTAATTCAACAAAATATTGTTTTTTCCCTAGTGACAAAAGGACTATTTTTATTGCTAGGAACTTTTGGATTTGTTGGGTTAGCAATTGCCGTATTGGCAGATACAGGAACATCTCTGTTGGTGACAGCAAATGGGATGAGGTTGTTTAAAGCTAAAAGTAAATATTAGGTAATAGGAAAGTATCTGTAGGGTGGGCAGTGCCCACCAAAACCCTGATCTGGTGGGCACTGCCTAGGGTGTTGACTTTGAGGGTTTTCAGCCCACAATGCATCATACAAAATAATAGTCGTAGTTAACCTTCTCATCAGGGCACGGCAGTGCCGATGCCCCTACGATGAAAAGTGCTGAGTTCCGAGTGCTGAGTGCTGAGTTAAAAATACCACCCACGTCCCTTGCGCGTCTCCGACAGGAGAGGGGTGGGGTATCAACCTTCTCCCGATTAAAAGATTCCGCCCACACGGGGCAGGGCATTAACCATAGTGCAAAAGTACTCGGTACTTAAATTTACTCAGGACTCAGGACTCAGCACTCAGTACTGAGTGTGGTAAACACAAAAATTGCATGATAATTTTTAGCTAATTTCGTACAAAGTCAACAGCCTAGGCAGTGCCCACCCTACTACTTCTTGCCTATTGCCTAACTACGCAAATACGTTCAAAAATCAAAGCGGACTGCTATGATACTTTTGGTTGCTGCCATAGAATGAGTTTCAATTGAGAACAATAACAAGCACTATCACTAATTTCTGGTTTGTGTTCAGCTATCCAATCATAAATTTGTGTAGCTTTTGCTAATGCCACTTTTTCACTTCGATAAAGCCGAGGAGTAGGGCAGAAAGCTTTACCATCAATGTGTATAGCTGCAATCTGCCAATAATCGCTCTCGGGTACAACTTCTAAAAACCCATCACTGTAAGGCTGGATTATTCCTATGTTCATCTACAACCATCACTCTTTCTAACGTTGAGTACAACAAAGTGGATACCAGCCAATTCTTCTAAGTCAAAGCTGAAATCACCAGGAAATGCAGTAGCAACCCCAGAAGAATAATTTTGGGTTAATAGTCAATGTAAATCTGAATGATTAGTAACTTTTTAGCTGGATTCCGTTATGGCGGTTTTGGGATCAGTGAAGTACAGTTTTAAATCGCAAAGCCTGTAGGGGCTGGGTTTCCCCGCCCTCGATTGTATTGCATCCGACAGAGTACCGCTATAAGGCAATAAACAATAGGCAATAGGAGAAAGGGTTTGAGCCTGACAGCGATAGTTGTGACGCGTGTTGAAATTACCGAAATGAGAAAGCAAACTGGGTTTTGAGAAAGCAATATCTGCTTTTGCTTGCTGAATCTACCGAAATGAGAAAGCAAACTGGGTTTTGAGAAAGCAATATCTGCTTTTGCTTGCTGAATCTGCTGAAATGAGCAAGCAAAAAGGCATTTTGAGAAAGCAATATCTGCTTTTGCTTGTTGAATCTACTGAAATGAGAAAGCAAAATGGCATTTTGAGAAAGCAAACCGGAGTTTAAGAAAGCAATATCTCCTTTTGCTCATTAAATTATGCAAAAGTTGCTGTTCAGATCCCCGACTTCTTCAAGAAATTGGGGATCTAAATCCGCTCAATTTCTTACGACAAATAAACCACATGCCCCTACAGTTGAAAAAGAGGCAAGGGAGCAGGGAGCAGGTTCGGATAAAGAAAAAATATAGTAACGCGTCTAGCCTAATAATATTGGGTTAATACCAATTCTGTATGAAGATGCACATAATAATACCCCCCTGTAGTCCCCCCTTGGCAAGGGGGGACGGCGATAGCCGGGGGGTGAATTATATGCAGCTTCACAAAAAAACGGTATAAGTTAAAGATTTTTTGGGCATTCCTTATTTTACCCGCAATTTTAATCTAGATGCGCTACATCCACTTGCACGGCTGATAACTGTTAGAGTGGTAAACCGGGCAGTCCTCGTAAATTGCGTAAAGCACTCACACAGGCGGGACAATCACAACCAAACAAGCTGATAGCGGCGCTGCTTTCTTCTTCGGAGAATTCTAATTTAGCAGGATCGTGAGTTGAGATTTGGGCTGATGCGATCGCTACTGTTGATTTAGCAACAGTATTAGTGCTATTAGTCCGTCGGATGCAAACCAGAGGCGTGGGATAGCTACCGTGGGGAGAATGTACACAAGCTTGACCATCTGCAGTATAAATTATTGGCGTTGACCTTTGAGCTGCATGAGCCGGGTTGGTCATCACCATAGACAGCATAGACGTGAATATTGCAGGGCTAGAAAGCAAGTTTAACAGAAATTTTTTGTTCATCTCATTAAAACCTTGGCGAAGTGAGGGAAATCACACTAGTAATCTTGTCACATCATTTGCTTAAAATCGGGAATGTTTTTAGATCAAACTGATACTCAGGTTGCACAAAGATGTACAAGATTAGGGAAAATTTACCAAAAATAACTCGTCAAATATATCTCAGAGGCTAGGTTGTAGATGTGTCATGCATGTGTCGTCGATGTTGAGATATGATGACGGGCTATTGCCTGTCCACGGAAATAAGGGAATTGCGTGAAAATAAAGTACCAATGAAGAGTGCTGAGTTCCGAGTGCTGAGTGCTGAGTTAAAAAGACCACCCACGTCCCTTGCGCGTCTCCGACAGGAGAGGGGTGGGGTATCAACCAACTCCAGTATTAAAAGATTCCGCTTAACATCGGGCGGGGCATTTACCAAGTGCAAAAGTACTGAGTACCCGTTAATTTACTCAGCACTCAGGACTCAGCACTCAGTACTGAGTATGGTAAACCGAGTTTCGACACTTCTCTACGAGAGGCTTCGCCAACGACAGGCTCAGGGCATCGCAGTGCGGCGCTTCGCTCAACTACCGCGCAGTCGAAACCCGGCTGGTTGGGACACTATTAACCCGCATATCCCTACGTTCAGGAATCAAACTGGATTGCTATATATTATTCAGCAGATATAAATTTTTGCTCTCAGGTAAAATATTTATATCTACAATATTTTTGGGATATTCTAGTAGTCTGTCAGGGTTGAAATGAGGGACTGTAGCGTCTCGCTCACGCGGGCTTTTCGGCCCGCACTACCAAAAACCCCTCAAAACAAAATTGACAAACCACTAGTCGCTAAACTCTGAAAAGACCAAAGCCAAATTTCACCCAATGTGTTTAGCTGAAAACCAATGAATTGATGCCTCTTGCAAATCTTCTAATCTATACTCATCTCGCCAATTACACATAGAACAACTAAATTCAAATGCTCTATTTCTTACGCTTTCGGTGTACTTCAACTGAACTGAGCGGCAATTGGGGCATGATCCACCAATTACTAATAACTCTAATTCTTTCTGTTTTTGTATATTGAACATCTATTGATAATTAAGTAATTTCTTTGATTGGTTTTAGCTTGACTTTGACTAATGTTTTATAAGTAAGTCCTCAATCTGTCTTTATGTAGCATTACAGATGTCTGCTTGAGATCAAGTCTTGTTTAGGGCTTGAGATGTATAAGATAATTATATAAAGTTTGAGTTTTACACAAAAGTTAAAAAAACTTAGAGTATACTACTGGTTTTTGTATAAGTTTAAGCAGTTAGAATAGTATCAACACATAAAAAACTATGAAATCACAGTTAGTAATAAAATTTTAAGTCCCATGATATTTTAGGAGCATGATTTTTGCCTCATGGTCAAGCGATCGCTCCAAGCATCACTCACCGGGATTCAACAAGCTAAAAGAGCATTCGCTCGCAAGGGTTGGACACAAGATAATCTGGCTGTTGAAGTCAACTTAAAAACCCGACAACCCATTTGGCGGTTTTTTAGTGGACGGCCGATTGAACGTCTGACATTTATTGAAATTTGTTCTGTATTAGAACTGAATTGGCGGGAGATTGCTACCGAACCCCCAGCAGAATTTGCTGAAAGAGGAGAATTCGCCCAGGCTACTGACTGGGATATTGATGTCTTGGTGCAACGAGTGCGATCGCAACGCTTCGACAAAATTCAAGACCAGTGTGGTATCTTGCAGTTATTGGATATCAGTCGCCCCGTAGCGATCGATGACATATATATAGATGTCAATATTTTAGAGTCAATTGCCAGTCAACAGTACTTAGAAATCACTGAGCTGCAAAACCTTGACCCCAAAGAATTTGATCGTTTTGGCTTAGGAGAGGCTGACGAGAACCAGATACCTGGTACACAAGCAGTTGAAACCTACTCCAAGCTCAGAGTGTTAGGCAAACCAGGAGTAGGTAAAACCACCTTTTTACAACATCTCGCCATTCAATGTAACCAAGGTGCATTTGCGGCGAATCAGGTGCCAATCTTCATCACACTGAGAAACTTTGCCCAAGAGTCTAAAATTACCAACGAGTTCAGCCTATTAAATTACATCCGCCAGGAGTTCCTCACATCTGGAATTGCCGATCCCTCAGTCATCGAAACCTTGCTGAATGCAGGCAGAGTGTTACTGTTGCTTGATGGTATGGATGAAGTTCTTAACCAACAGAGCAATGCTGTCTTAAGCGAAATTCGCAGATTTTCAGATAAATATCACAAAAATCAATTGGTTTCCACCTGTCGAACAGCAGCTCAAAGACTCAGAATCCGAGGCTTTACCGATGTTGAGATTGCCCCATTTACTTCAGAACAAATCATCGCCTTCGCTCAAAAATGGTTTGTGGCCTTTACCAAAACCAACATTGAAGATGGTCAAGTCCAGTCCGTTGAGTTTATTCAAAAGCTGGAATTAGCTGAAAACTGGCAATTTCGTCAACTCGTCGTCACACCCCTATTTCTGCATCTTGCCTGCTGGGTATTTCACGGTCAAGAAAAATTTCCCACTAAACGCACTGACTTTTATAAGCAAGGTCTAGACCTGCTATTGGGTAAATGGGATGAAGCCAGAGGCATTGAACGGGATGATGTTTACCGAGGTTTTTTATTACCACAAAAGCTCAAATTATTGAGTCAGATTGCAGCGGCGACATTTGAGCAGGGTCAGTACTTTTTTGAGCAACGTATCGTTGAGCAATACATTGGTGACTATATTCAAAACCTAACCAATTTGCCAATGGATGCAGATGAACTGCAAATAGAAAGCGAAGCAGCCCTGAAAGCAATTGAAGCTCAACATGGGCTATTAGCAGAACGGGCGCGGGGAATTTTCTCCTTTTCCTATCTAGCGTTTCAAGAATACTTCACGGCCAGAAAAATCGTTGCCAGCCATAACCTAGAGGCATTTGGGCAAGCGCTAGGAGGATTGGTCAGTCACATCACCGACCCGCACTGGCGCGAAATCTTCTTGTTGACAGCCACTATGCTCCGGAGTGCAGACGGGTTGGTACAGTTAATGAAGCAAAAGATTGATGCACTGGTTGCCCAAGACCCTTATTTACAAGAGTTTTTGTCCTGGGCTAGCCAAAAATCTCGCAGTATTCCCACCCAAGCAAAAGATGCGACAGTGCGAGCATTTTACCTGGCCTTGAGTCGCAATCCTCGCCTAGCTCCTCACTTTGCCCTAGCCAGCAGCCTTGACCAAGGGATGTTTCTGGATGCGGCATTAGATAACCTGCTGCTGGAGTGTGCAATTCAGGAGAGTCAAGACTTTGCCCACTTTCACGCCTGTGGAGATGCTCTCGCGAACATTTTGGGTATTGTTCTCGATGTTGGACTTTATAAATCTTTGGAACAACTCTCTGACCAATTGCCAAATTCTCGTCAAAGTCAAGAACGGTTTGAGCTATGGTCGCAAACGAACTATTCAGCTTGGGCTGAACAGTTAAAAATGACGGTGATTAATTATCGCAATATTAACCACCAGTGGCAGTTTAGCCCTGAACAACAGCAAGTGCTACAGCGTTACTACGATGCTAATCAGCTACTACTCGATTGTCTGCACAGCAATTGTGAAGTGACAGCTGCCATCAGGCAAGAAATTGAAGCCACTTTATTATTGCCTCAGAAGGAACTTGAGGACAGGGAATGGCAATAGGGCATTAGGAGCAGGGGGAGACGCGGGAGTGAATAACCTTGACTCTTGACTCTTGACAATCTCCACCAGTTAGCTTTATTTGCGTCGCCCTACTTATATAGTTTTATTAAAAAAATGATTTGAACTACATTTTATGTCGTAGTTAATCAACTCATTCACAAAATCAAACAATACCAAGCCATAGTACAGGAACAAAAGGCTTAATTTGAACTATTTACAGGAACTATCTTCCACTTTTGATTCAACTACCCGGTTATTGAGCCTCCCTTGTAGTTAAGGTTTTTTCAATCGGGCTTTGCACTGGAAATCCTAATTGCAGGTTTTATTATGAATTCAACTATTGCCGCTGCTTTTAAGGTTGATCTACTCAAAGGTGTGCAAATACTCGTTGTAGATAACGATGTCGATAGTGGAGTGCTATATGCCATCTTTCTCAAATATTTTGGTGCCAATGTGATGACAGCTGGCTCTATCAAGGAAGCTGTAGAAATCATGAGTTGGTTCGTTCCCCACATCATGATTTGTGAAATTAGGTTTTTAGGTGAAAGTGTTTATACATTGCTTAAGACATTAAGTGCTATGGAAGCAGACAATAGGAATCATATTCCAATTATTGTCACTTCAACATGCCCCACAAGTAGCATTAACGAAATTCCAGAGATAGAGGTTGAAAAATATTTAATTAAACCCGTTGACCTGGATAAATTGATTTTCACGATTAATAACTTAGCGTTAGCTAACAAAAATATGGCGATCGCTAGACCACTTACCAAGCTAAACTGCGTATATAGCAGTCCGTTTTGATTTTTGAACAATACAATACGTAGGGGAGCCACCCTTGTGCGCGGGTTTCCCTCGTTGAGAGGAGTGGCGTTGGGCAATGCCTACAGATACTCAAACTCTTTCTCCCCCTGCACCCTGCCTTATCCCAACAATAATTATTTACGCCTACCTACTTAGTAGTGACGCAATTGATCCAAGAAATGATTTTGAGGTGGAACTCAAAATAAACTTGCATCAGAGAACATGGTTGTGAATAATACTTAGGGAAGCTGTGCGATCAACTCCCCATAAATATAGATAAAAATGACAACCGTAATATTTGTACACGGTACAGGAGTCAGGGAACGGGAATATGAGGAGACTTTGCAGATAATTGAGCAGAAAATTCATGCTCAACGTCCTGATATTCAAGTTGCTCCCTGTCTTTGGGGTGATTTATTGGGTACAAAGTTCAATGCTAATGGTGCATCAGTACCTTTAGCAGATGCAACGCTGGCTTTATTTACCGAAGAGACAGAAGACCCAAAAATTATCTTGTGGGGGCAATTATACACTGATCCCTTGTATGAATTGCGGTTGTTATCTCTGAAACCTGTTGAGGCAGGAAATCCTTTTGGAGAGCAACCACGGGATATTTTCAACTCTCATGTGCAGAGCCTCACCCCAAAACCGGGACTAGAAGCCAAGTTGCAAGAGGCGGGAATTGCAGAGATATTTGCAGCAGCAAAAGAGGATGTGATTCGCTCTCAACCCTATCAAGAAGCATTACCCACAATCTCAACATCTGATTTTAATGAATATTATGGAGCCGTAGCTAGGGCAATTGTGGCTGAAGCGATGCTCATTAGCGAACAGCAAGAAAGATTTCCCCCCATACTCACCGATGCACAATTGCGGGATGAGGTGGTGGAATTGCTGACTCTGGCGTTGGGAGAAGCGGAGTTGGGTTTGGGTGGTTGGCTATTCAAGTCACTCGCTCAACTGGGGACAAATTATGTCCAACGAAACCGCCTTGCTCTCACTGATAAAGTTTCGCCCATCCCTTGTGATATCCTGCTGTATCAGACGCGGGGTGAAAAAATTCGGGCGTTTATCAAGCAACAAATTGAACAAGCCGAACCACCAGTAGTTTTAATCGCCCATAGCTTGGGAGGTATCGCTAGTGTAGATTTGCTAGTGCAACAGCAATTACCTCAAGTGGAATTATTAGTTACCGTTGGTTCTCAAGCACCGTTTTTATATGAAATTAACGCTCTTTACAGCTTAGAGTTTGGTCAGTCATTACCAGAATATTTCCCTCAATGGGTAAATATTTACGATTTTCGGGATTTTCTTAGCTACGTTGGTCGTAAGATATTTTCCAATCGAGTGCAGGATGTAGAGGTGGATAGCAAACAACCTTTTCCCCGCTCCCACGGTGCTTATTGGACAAACCCTGACACCTGGAAGGCGATTATACCAAGGTTGCCATAATGCAAGTAACGGCGACACCTGAGCGCACCTATGGCTTAATTGTGGGTATTGAAAAGTACCACGAAACTACTTGGAATGTGCCGGGTGGGGGGCCAGCTTATGACGCACTGAAATTTGCCCAATGGCTGCGTCAATGTGGTGTACCTCAGAAAAATATCCGGCTTTGCTTATCAACGCTAGAAGAAAATAATCAGTTAGTTGGGGAATGTGATTTATTAATAGAATCGGCAACCGAACAAAATTTGTATGATATTGTGACTAATTTTCTCTCCCAAAAGTCGGGAGATTTACTCTATATTTTTTGGGCAGGACATGGATTGATTACTTCAGAACGAGAGCGTCGCCTGATTTGTGCTGATGCGACTAAACACAATTGGCAAAATCTAGATTTGAATTCTCTACTTGTTTTGTTGAGTTCAGATAGATGTGGCATTCGCAATCATATTTGTATTATTGATGCCTGTGCTAATTATGTTTTAGAATTGAATGGCAGACCGACAAATTTAGGTGGTACGGCTTTTTTGAGCGGTCGGCCAAGGCAAGATAGTCAACAGTTTGTGTTGCTTGCCACGCGGGAAGGCGAAACAGCTAGGGTAAGCTCTGAAGTTAGGACAGGATATTTTTCTCAAGCGGTGAGAGAGGCTTTTGCAGCAGAAAATGCAACTTTTCCACCTAATATGAAAGCAATTTTTGAACAAGTTAAGCAGCGGCTTCAAGGTTTAAATAAAAATCTGCTGCCGACGTATTTTTATTACCGCAGTTGGGACGGCGATAGGGAACAATATTATTACAATCCGTTTGATATTATTCACAATATTCAACAAACTAAAGCGACTAAATTTGTCGGTAGAAATGAACAGCTAGAAAAATTGCGTCAGCTATTACAAGAAAATGATGTTGTGGCAATTACTGATGTCACTGAGCGAGGTGGTGTGGGTAAAACAGAGTTAGCTATTCAATACTCTTGGAAATTTTTAGCAGATTATCCCGGAGGGTGTTGTTGGTTAAATCCTCAAGGTATTGATTTGAAAACTCAGTTAGTAGAGTTTTGTGCTATAAATTTCTCTGGCTTCAATCTTCGCGAGGGGTTAAGCCTTTCAGGTCAAATTGCCTATTGCTGGAGGCACTGGCAACCTGGCAAAGTGTTACTAGTGTTTGACGATATTAAAGATTGGATGCAAATTCAACCCTATCTACCATCCAGAGGTTCTCGGTTTAAGGTGTTAATTACTACTAAGCAGAACACAGGGTTAACTTATCCATCACTGAAGTTAGGCGCTTTGTCACCGGATGAAGCCCTAGAATTATTAACGAACCTGTTGGGCAAAGATTGGGTTGAACAAGAATTAGAGATTGCTAAGGGACTTTGTCGATTTGTCGGTTACATCCCTCTGGGAATCTACCAACTAGCCTCACATCGCCGAGAGCCAGGGAGCGGATCATGCTAGCAGATATCCTTGCACGGCTACAGCAATTAAAAGTATCAACAGGCGAGTCTGGCGTAGCAGCAGCCTTTGAGTTGAATTGGGAATGTCTAGAACCAGAGACGCAAACATTAGCTTGCCTGCTGAGTTTGTTTGCTTTGGCTTCAATCCCTTGGGACTTGGTAAAATTAGCAGCGAGTGCTAGCCATTTAGAATTTGACCTGAAGGCTAACCGCAGTGTTTTAGTTAAACGCTATCTGTTACAAGAGTTGGTAAATGAAAATTACCAACTTCACGATCGCATTCAGGAATTACTACGCCAGAAGTTAGAAGAGTTACCCGAAGCTGACAAACTCAAGCGTGGTTTTTGTCAAGCAATAGTGAGTGTAGCGCGGAAGATTCCTCAAAAACTCGCACGGATAGAGATTGAGCAAGTAAGCTTTGTCATCCCTCATATTGCACAAGTCACCACAGTCTATCAAAATTGGGTCAGCAATGAAGAGTTAATTTCCGCTCTTGTGGGTTTGGGTAGATTTTATCAAGGACAAGGGGCTGATGAGCAAGTTTTAACTTGGTACGAGCAAGTTTTACCTTGGTATGAACAATGTTTGTCAGCCACAAAAGCACGCTTTGGAGAGTCACACCCCAATGTGGCAGCTAGCCTGAACAATTTGGCATTACTTTACCAATTCCAGGGAAAGTACAGCGCCGCCGAACCCTTGTTCATTCAAGCTTTAGAGATGAGAAGATACCTGGTGGGGGATGAACACCCAGATGTAGCAACTAGCCTCAACAATTTGGCATTGCTTTGCCGTTTACAGAGACGCTACAGCGCCGCCGAACCTTTGTTAATCCAAGCTTTAGAAATGAGAAAACGCCTGGTGGGGGATGAACACCTAGATGTAGCAACTAGCCTCAACAATTTGGCATTACTTTACGAATCACAAGAACGCTATAGCGAAGCAGAACCTTTGTACATCCAAGCTTTAGAGATGAGAAAATCCTCACTGGGGAATGAACACCCAGATGTGGCAACTAGCCTGAATAATCTGGCTGGACTCTACGAATTCCAAGGAAGGTACAGTGAAGCCGAACCTTTGTTCATCCAAGCGTTGGAAATGAGAAAACTCTTACTGGGAGAATCACACCCAGATGTGGCAATTAGCCTAAATAATTTGGCTGCACTATACTGTCGTCAGGGAAGGTACAACGAAGCAGAACCTTTTTATATTCAAGCTTTGGATATGGCTAGACGGCAGTTAGGGGTATATCATCCTAATACAATAACTATTCGTAAGAATCTAGAAATCTTGCGTCAGCGCCGTCAACCTTAATTCAGTTATCAGTTATCAGTTATCAAACTGTTAACTGACGTACTCACCAACATTACAGAATTAAGCCTTAATGATCCAGCGTCTTAGTCCTGCACTCAAAGTGCAGGGCGGGATATGAGACGTTTGTCCCAAAAGTTTTGAGAGGTTCGTGGTGTTGTACGGGCACGGCATCCTCAATCTTTTCAACAAGCCGATAATCTTAGAGGATGTTTGAAAAGTTTTGGGCGAATATAATTCGCTACTACACAGACGAAGTCCGCCTGCGCGGACTAACGGAAAATCAGGGTCTTGAAACCCACGGAGGTGGGTTT
Source organism: Calothrix sp. PCC 7507 (assembly GCF_000316575.1). Classification (GTDB taxonomy): domain Bacteria; phylum Cyanobacteriota; class Cyanobacteriia; order Cyanobacteriales; family Nostocaceae; genus Fortiea. The sequence goes on from NC_019682.1 coordinate 5,054,014, forward strand.
TGTCTGTGTAGCCGCGATTTCTAATCGCCGGGGCTGGTAATAAATTAGACTTTTCAAACACCCTCTTATACCAATTCAAATAATGTTTGCAACACATACATTCTGCGTACGGGCACGGCTTCCATAGACTTTCGGGAAAACCGATAGTTTATCGGTGCCGTGCCCCTACCCATCTGTCGCATTCTTTTTTTAAATTGGTATTACTAGTACCGCAAGGCGGAAGTCAAAAGTCAAAAGTCAAAAGTCAAAAGTAATATGGAGTAAGCTTTTTAGCGATTGAGAATGGTCTGCTTATTTCCGCCGCACTGTACTAGTGCCATGCTACTACGAGAGCAACTGAACGAGATTGTCTTTTATGGGTGGTTTATTTGATTGAATTAATGCACCATTTTAGCCTAGACATGACACTACTCCTGGCTTGACTAAATCTGAAAGTCTAAGGTAAATAAACCTCTGCCACACTGTTGATTTGCTGGCACTGCTTCGAGTATCTTTTTCGGCATGGGCAAATTCAGATTATTCATCAACTCAATAAACTGGCTGCGGCTACGTCCTGCAAATCGGGGATTCCAGGTTTTTTCTTCGCCAATGGTGGATACTGTCCGTCCTTGGTAGTCGTGAGCAGGATAGACTAAGGTGTCATCTGGTAAGGTGAATAGTTTTTGGGTGACGGCATCATATAATGATCCAGCGTCGCCGTTTTGGAAGTCGGTACGACCACAACCCCGGATAAACAAGGCATCTCCAGTTAATAGATGAGTGCCGTTGACTAAATAAGCCATGTGACTATCACTATGTCCTGGAGTAGCGATCGCCTGAATCTTCACACTACCCAGTTGCATGATGCTACCATCGGCAATGTAGCGGTCTGCACAGCTAGCGGCAGCATTTGCAGGCACAATGCCTAAACAATTTGTCAGTTGTCTGAGTTTGTCTGTACCGGTGATGTGGTCAGCGTGAATGTGGGTTTCTAGACAATATCTCAAAGTTAAACCCAATTCTCGTAAAATCTTTAGGTCACGTTCCACCTGCTCAAACACTGGATCAACTAAGATAGCTACTTTGGTTGACTGATCAGCAATCAAGTAGGTGTAGGTACTTGATTCTTGATCAAACAGTTGACGAAATAGCATGGCGGGTTTCTGCAACACAGCGAATGGATGACTAAACCAATCTGGTTGAACAACAGCATAGGGTTTGGGATTGAGTGGTTTCAGTAACTCTAGGGCCAAATCTGCCGCCTGTACCCGAATTTCGGGAACTGCGGTGGTTTCCCAAAGATTGCCTTTGCGTGGTGTTCCCAAAGTGTATAGCAGTTCTGAGATATTGCCATCAGCATCAATAATGGCTCCATTGTCGGCAGTGTCAATTCCCATTCCTAGCGCCTGAGGACGAATTAGCCGCTGTTTTTCTAAGCTAGCGATTAATGGATGCTGCGAACCTCGGTAGTTACAGTTTGAGCCTGTGCAGTTGATGATTCGGTTGACTCGCAAAACAATATTTTGCTGGGTTTCCCGTTCCTGAATTGTCACTTCTACCCCGTTTTCTATCTGTTGACAGGTTTGAATCCGTCCGCCGTAATAACTCAGTTGACTAGACTGCATAGCCGCATCCAGTACCTCAGCAATTTCTGGGGCGATGCGATGGCGGTGAACTTCCCAGTAGGCTTTGACGTGGCGCAGAAATCGCTTCTGTTCTTTAAATGGGAGTGCTTGCCAAAGTTGTTGTGTGATTGGGCGCATTGCATCAATCACTGCACGCCAATTTTGACTCAGACGCACTTCTTGGCGGACTAAATGCAGGAGTTCCCGCGCTGTTTTGGGTGCTGTTTCTACATCCAGAAAAACCGGGTAGGGGGTTGTGGTTTGGTGACGCAGGGGAGTTAACCCGTGACGCGAGACGGCATGAATTTTTCCTCGGAACCCTTTTTGAGCTAAAGCGACCATCACGTCTACCATCGTCAACCCAGTGCCCACTAGGAGAATGGTATCTTCTGGTTGTAAGTTAGCGATCGCCTCTTCAGACCAAGCATCTTTGACATAGCGATTGGCGACAGCGGCGATGGGTTTCGGCAAAGCAGCGGGTAAGTTCCCCAGCGCTAACACTGCCTTTTGTACGTATAACGTTTCACCACTGTTTAAATAAACCATTGTGCGGTGACGAGTGGTTTCGATAGCGATCGCTTCATCGAAAATCCGCTCAAATCGCGCCCAAGCTGGAGCATTAGCTTCTGCTTCGTTTAAAGTTGCCTGGATATAATTACCGTAAACTTTACGTGACACAAAGGTAGAAGCTGTCACCTCTTGATATCCATTGCTATGTAACCAATTGAGAAAATGATTTGGCTCATCTGCATAAGCACTCATCTTTCCCGCTGGCACATTCAGCAAGTGACAATCCACTTTTGTACCATAAGCAACACCTTTGCCTACTTCCTGACTGCGTTCAATCAGCTTGATGGATAGTGGCATAGTTGCATGACGCAGAAGATTTGCCGCCACCAGAGAACCGCTACAGCCGCCGCCAACGATCGCGATCGTCACGGGAGAAACAGTCAAATTGAGAACGCTGTTGTACATAGGACGTGTGGATTGCACTTGCTGGTTTCTACTGACCAATGTATGCCAAGAAACTAGAAAATTTACGTCTTTTTGTAGTTTTTAGATCATGAATGAGATGAAATTCACACTTATGCACACGAAAAATCGGGAATTCAATTTAAGTGCCTAGCTACCCAAATCAAGAGTGTAGTATTTTTGAGAACAAGCGAGATATAACCTTTATCCAACAAAGGTTATAGAATTTTTCATGAATCAATATGTATTGATTGAACCCAAATCCGATGTAAATACTGAGGTTTCTAATTGACCTCATATTACCTGTTCTAGTACAAGATTTTTACCACCATCATTGTCAATATTTGCTGACACTACTAACACCTCCCCGGAGAAAGTATTTGCAAAATTAAAAGTAAATCTTAAGTGGCAAAAAAATTGTAGGTTGGGTGAAGCGGAGCGCAACATATATCAGAATGTTGGGTTACGCAAAGCCTCCAACGCCACTTGCGACAACGCGACGGGAGTTGCTACAACGGGGGGAACCCCCGCAACGCAGTGGCTCCCCAATATATCGGGGAGGCTTAGGGTGGGGTAACGAGGATAGTGACGGTAAGTGAGAGTTTTCAAGGCTTTCACGTTAAGTTGACACCAATGACGAGGGTGGCTCCCCTACGTGTATTTCAAAAATCAAATACTATTCCTATATATAGCGCTTCCCATTCAGATGAGGTACAGAACCATATCACGCTGTGTCATTGGTGTCAACTTAAGCTACAGATGGCTTATTGCAAGGCTTACCTACCCGCCTGGGAATGAATTCCAAGGCTAATAGCCAAAGTTTACTAAAGTAAACTGGGGATTTTTGAGAATTTTTAGTCATCTACCCTTCGGGAACACTTCGTGTACAGATGACTTGGGTTATTAGACTCAGAATTCATTCTGAGGCGGGATATGGGTTTCACGTTAAGTTGACACCAATGGGCACTGCCGTGCCCCTACCGATGTACCTCACGCTTGTTGAGAAATGCTATATCAGTCATTCAATCTCATGCAAATTAATAACTAAACTTGGGATAAAGGAGAGTTAATGCCATCAAAGTTTTCCCAAGAACAACTAGTAGTCTGTCAGGGTTGAAATGAGGGACTGTAGTGTGAGCGTCTCGCTCACGCGGGCTTTTCGGCCCGCACTACCAAAAACCCCTCAAAACAAAATTGACAAACCACTAGGTCCATTGCTGACGACTATCTGAAGTGAGAAGCTTTTAGATAGAAAATTACAGAATTGCTGGGCAAAAGTTGAAATTGTTGAACCCCCAGTAGCAAAACTGTTTTGGCAATCAAAAAATGCGAAGGCGGGAATTTATTTAGTTCTTACAGGTAAAGTCAGATTATTAGATAGTATTTATGGCGGAATACCGAACGCACCACCAAGGAGGCACCCGTGAGAGGTGAAGATAATTGCACTAATATCTGCCTGCTAAAGTATGATGGTCTCTTGATTATTTTTTGATTCTATGTTGTAACATAAGTTATTAATAAAATCCAACTAGAGAGGGATGAAGTTGGGCATGTTGATGTTAGGGGAAACTTCTATGTTCCTGCTTGAGACTGTATCAAAGTTGCAAAAATGAAGCAAAAGAGAGCATTGATTGGATAAATCCTAAAAATGCCCTAAAAATTGAATTTTGTTTGTCCAAAGTAAGTGATAACAAGTAGGTTTAATTACTCATGATCAAGGCATCTGATCATTATCTTCAATACAATCAACAAATGATTGCATCTACAGACTGGAACGTGATTGAAACAAATTTTGACCCTGCCCAGCTGCACCATAAAGAAACTGTCTTTACTCTCAGCAATGGTTATTTAGGCACAAGGGGTACATTCGAGGAAGGATATCCCCGCGATTCTCCAGCAACGCTCATTCACGGCGTGTATGATGATGTGGCAATTACTCATACCGAACTTGTTAACTGTCCTAACTGGTTGCCATTGGTGGTGACAGTGGCAGGCGATCGCTTTAGCATGGATAGTGGCGAGATTCTTCACTATGAACGGCGCTTAGACTTGCGTTTGGGTATAGTTAGCCGTGATATTAGGTGGCGTTCTCCCCAAGGACATACCCTAGATTTGCACTTTGAGCGTTTCGCCAGTTTAGCAGATCAACATGTTTTAGCTATCCGTTGTCAAATCACATCTTTGGACTTTGCAGGTGATATCTCTATCGAAGTTGGGTTTGATGAGGAAGTGGATAACCAGGGGGTTAAACACTGGAAAACCCTAAACCAAGGTGGTGTAGAGCAAATTATTTGGCTGTATCACCAAACTCGCCGCTCAGAAATTAAACTGGGAATGGCAGCTAAGTTAGTAGTTGAGGGTGACGATGCAGCAGCAGTGCGTCTGGAAAATGCTGATGTTTCCCCAAGCTTAACAACCACCTGCCATTGTGTACCCGGAAAAACCGTGACTGTAGAAAAGATTGTCACCGTTTTCACCTCACGGGAAACCGAAATCCCCATCGCCGCTGCATTAGAGAGGCTAGCCGATGAACCCAGCTATGCAACTTTGTTAGCAGCCCACATTACGGCATGGGAGCAAGTGTGGCAAGACAGTGACATTATTATTGAAGGCGATCGCCAAGCTCAATTAAGTGTCCGTTATAATCTCTTCCAGTTACTAGCTGTAACACCGCGTCACGACACCCATGTCAGCATTCCTCCCAAAACCCTTTCTGGTTTCGCCTACAGCGGACATATCTTTTGGGATACGGAAATTTTTATTCTCCCCTTCCTCACCTTAACTCAACCAGCCTTAGCCCGTAACTTACTCACCTACCGCTACCACACCTTACCAGGCGCTAGACGCAAAGCTCAAGAAGCGGGGTATCAAGGAGCAATGTTTGCTTGGGAAAGTGCCAACACTGGCGATGAAGTTACCCCCCGTTGGGTACCAGATGCGAAGAAGGAAGGTGAATTAATTAGAATCTGGTGCGGTGACATTGAAGTGCATATTACCGCCGATGTCGCTTATGCTGTTTGGCACTATTGGCAATACACCAATGACGATGACTGGATGCGCGATTATGGCGCGGAAATTATCCTCGATACAGCCATCTTCTGGGAAAGTCGGGTGCAGTGGAACCAACAGCGTCAATGCTACGACATTTTGGATGTCATCGGCCCTGACGAAAATCACGATCGCGTCGATAATAACGCCTTCACCAACTTGATGGTACAGTGGCATTTACAATCAGCTTTAGCATTGTGGGATTGGTTGAAGCAAGCCTATCCGGAAACAGCCGCACAACTAGCGCAAAAAATCAACCTCACCACAGAAAGTTTACACCTCTGGGCGGAAATCCAAGAGCGTCTATTTATCAATCAAGACGCAGAAACAGGTTTGATCGAACAGTTTGATGGTTTCTTTCAACTAGAAGATATCAACTTTGCTGATTACGAACCGCGTCACAAATCCCTACAAGGACTATTGGGAATTGAAGCCACAAGCCAAAAGCAGATTCTCAAACAGCCTGACGTGTTGATGCTGCTTTACTTGCTGCGGCAGCGTTATGACCATAAAACCTTAGAGAGCAATTGGGAGTATTATAACCAGCGCACCGACCACACCTATGGTTCCTCACTCGGCCCAGCAATTCACGCCATCTTAGCTTGTGACCTCAACCAACCAACCCAAGCATACACCCACTTTTTGCGGTCAGCTTTGGTAGATTTGGAGGACGTTAGACTCAATGCCGCTGAAGGGATTCACGGCGCAAGTGCTGGCGGTGTTTGGCAGGCTGTGGTATTTGGATTCGGCGGTATTCGGATGACTGAATTTGGCCCGGTAGCTTGCCCTAATTTGCCACCAACCTGGACACGCTTGAAGTTTCGCTTGCAATGGCACAATCAATGGTACGACTTTGATTTGCAACCAGAAACAACAGTTTCCCGCCCGAAAATTACTGGTGTGATCTTTGATTTAGATGGAGTATTAACAGATACCTCAGAGCTACACTATCTAGCTTGGCAGCAACTAGCAGATGAAGAAGGTATCCCCTTTGACCGAGAAACCAACGATAGGATGCGAGGCTTGCCACGTCGAGAAACTTTACTACAAATTTTAGGCGATCGCCCCATCACCGAAGAGCAAATTCAAGAGATGATGGAGCGTAAAAATCGCTACTTCCTGGAACTGATGCAGAACATCACCACCACCGATTTATTGCCTGGTGTCGCAAATTTGCTGCAAGAACTGCAAGCGGCTGGTATCAAAGTCGCTTTGGGTTCCTCTAGTAAAAATGCCCAGACTGTAATTCAACGCCTGGATATTGCAGATAAATTGGATTTCGTCGCCGATGGCCATAGCGTCTCCCAACCAAAACCAGCACCAGACCTCTTCTTATTTGCAGCTGCACAGCTAGGCCTTTCAGCCTCACAGTGTATTGTCGTTGAAGATGCCGCAGTAGGTATAGAAGCAGCTAGATCCGCCGGGATGTTAGCTATTGGACTGGGCCCAGTCGAGCGCGTAGGTAAAGCTAATTTAGTCTTACCCAGTTTGGAAGGCGTGCGTTGGCAAGAGTTGCAAGAACAAATAACCACCAGCAAAAAGCGAGATTCTCTCGTCTCAGTTGCGCCGTAGGGGCGCGGTTCCCACGCCCCTACGACAGGATAAACTCAACCAAATAAAAAACACGGTAGCGTCGTGCTACCGTGTTCAGGTTCTGGGAAATTGCCAAGTTGAGTTGATTTAGAAGGTGAAGGTAGTCCGAACCACACCTACATAGCTGGTGGGGTTGCTGCTGTTACCTTCTGGATCAAAGATGGTGATGAAACCAGGAGTAACGGCAATGTTGTCATTCAACTTATATTTGTAGAAAGCCTCTAAGTGGTAGGAGACATTACTATCTGTACGGCGATTTGTACCACTCACATATTGGTTGGAAGCTGCATATGGTGGCGCACCAAATACAATACCAGCAAAGTTACCTTCCCCACCAAAGTCTGGGAAACCTAACTGTACAGCCCAGTTCCAAATTTCTGCTGTGTTTCCTTTAGTAGCACCACTAATTGTGTTTTCAGCCGTTGCTTCGGTATATCCACCCCAAGCAGCAATGGTGAACTGAGGACTAAACCGATAAGTTCCCGCCACACTGTAGCTATTGCTAGAAGTGCGCGCACCGTTGAATGGATCGTTGGCAAAAGTGGTGCCGGTACTACCCGAAACTGCAACTCCACTACCACCAGTAACAGCACCACCGCTGTAATAGGAATTGGCGTAAGTAAAACCTATACCTAATTGTGGTGTTGGCTGAAAGTTGATCTGACCGAGTGCTGTATAGCTACCGTTGAAAAGCCCTCTGTTATTAGCAGGGTCATTGGCGTTGTTGTCTGGTACGATGTAGCCAGCAGATAGGGTGATTGCATCGTTGAGCTTGTGATTAACAATTACACCCGCACCTGAGTCAACGGAGCGATATATGGTGTTATAACGTCCAAAACGAGACAGGGCACCCGAACCACTGGAATCGAAACCACGATTAAAGTTAGGCAACTCATCAATGAATTCCATCCCGTATGCCCCTATGTTCACCAGTGTTGAGTCGCCGAGAGGTAAACGATAGGTAATTACTGAGGCGCTGACATTATTAGTGCTATCCCCATCAAACCCTAAACGAGTCTGGTTGGTGCCAGTAACAGCTGCATTGAATGAGGTGATGTTTCTGGCTTGCAGTCTGACTCTTAAACGGTCTTTACCAGTGAAGCTAGAGTCTAAGTTAAGACGGACGCGATCGGCAAAGATAAAATTATCGTTGAGGTTGGTTCTAGCAGCATTCGACCTCACTTGATCTGAGTTTAGCGCTCTAGTATCACCAAAAACACCAGCCAATGCGAAGATTACTTCACCCCGCAGTTTGGTAGTTGTCGAGAATTGCTGTGCCTCAAGAGTGGCGGTACGCGCTTCTAAAGCATCAACTTGACCCCTTATACTTTGCAGTTCTGCTGCATATTCTTCTTGCAACTTTTGCAGTGTGGCGAGGTCTTCTTTAGTTACTAGCTCAGTTGTCGCAGCCGCTATTAGTTGATTAACTTGATCTAGACAAGCATTCAAACCAGCCGCAAACTCGTAGCGAGTTAAGGCACGATTACCTAAAAAGGTTTTATTAGGATAGCCCGCAATACAGCCGTATCTTTCAACTAGAGATTGCAGCGCTTGGAAAGCCCAGTCTGTAGGCCTAACATCAGAAAGCTGTGAGACTGAGGTCAATTGTGCCAAAGACGTAGAGTCATTAGTAGGGGCTGACGGTTCGGGTGTTTCGGCTGATGCGATCGGCACTGCAAATATCATTAACGCACCCAGCACTGCCGGACTGAATAGTAAAGAATTTAACCAAAACTTCTGCATAGATTATGTCCTCACACCAGGAAAAAATTATTGGCGAACCGATGTTTACTCAGCACAAAAAGTCAAGTTTTGAACAGATGAAAATCCACTGATATAGGAATCCTATTTGATTTTTGAACTACACATATTAGGGTGGGCGTTGCCCACGAAAATCTGAATATGGTGGGCATTGCCCACCCTACTAAACTGAATTGAAAGTTCTGAGTAAAAAATGCTAGTCCTCAGTCCCTCTTTTATGTGTTCTGATGTACGCAGTTCATGATGACTACTTAAGATTTTTCACCAATCATTTAGGATTCCTATAGCAGCACTATATGTGTTGTGTTTAGCTAGTGGATTCAACTTTCAGCCTAACAACTTAATGTGAGTTATTAGTTAGATAACGAATTGCAAAAAAATTGCTGAATTCGAGTTTAACAGTAGCATACCAGAACTCTTTGCTACATACAAAACATTACAGATAAAACCAAAAATAATTAATTTCTTTACCTAGTCTTAAATTAAAGCCTATCTTTATCTTAAAGTCTCTCTGAGTTTTTAAATTGCTCCAACACATATTCTCAGTCGCTTTGTATTTACACAAAAATCCTGACTATTTATATCATGATTTAACTTTTACTTAATCATTTTTTAACCAAATAGTATATTCACCATTATCAAGGCTTGGTAATACCTATACTCAAGAATGTACTGATTCAAAAAGTGTATTCAGGTAGATAAATTGGAAATTAGCCTAAGCTTAGTCACTTCTTAACCAAGAAATTTTACAGTTATCCCCAGACATTAAAATGTCAAAAAATGAGAAACATCATAGCTATAGAAGTTAGTAACTTATCGAAAAAATTTAAAGGTAAGCCAGCACTAGATAACTTATCCTGCACAATCAGGGAAGGTGAAATGGTTGCTCTTGTTGGTGCATCTGGCTCAGGTAAGTCTACATTATTACGACATATGAATGGTTTGCAGAATGGAGATAGTGGAACGGTTTTCATTTTTGGAACTCCTCTGCAAACTAACGGTCAATTACATTCTAAAATCAGGTCATTGCGAAGTCAGATAGGCTGCATTTTTCAGCAGTTCAATTTAGTGAAGCGGCTGACAGTGCTGGAAAACGTTCTTGTCGGTAACTTAGCAAGATTATCTTTTGCTCGTTCGGCTTTTCATTTATTTACTCAAGAAGAAAAAACTCAAGCCCTATCAGCATTAGAAAGAGTAGGTATTCTCGAACATGCGTATAAACGGGCATCTATGCTATCTGGTGGACAACAGCAACGAGTAGCGATCGCTCGTTGTCTAGTTCAAAGAGCCAAAATCATTTTGGCAGATGAACCCATCGCCTCCCTCGATCCAGAATCAGCCCGCAAAGTCATGGAATTGCTGGTGGAACTAAATCGAGAAAGCAGGATCACCGTAGTTACTTCCTTACATCAAATTCAGATGGTGCGTCGCTACTTCAACCGGGCGATCGCTCTCAGAGACGGAGAAGTCTTGTTTGATGGCGCCACCACAGAACTAGGCGATCGCAAGCTCAATGAACTTTATGGTACAGCAGCAGAAGAACTCGTCATGCGAGGACACGGTGAACTAATGGTGTAATCTCCACTGTTGGGAACTGGGGATTGGGGACTGACAAATGACAAATAACAAAGGAATTAACAATGAAAAGGCGATCGTTTATTCAACAAACTTCTTTATTTGGTGCTTCTTTAGCAAGCGTCAAACTGCTTTCTAGCTTCGACACTGACTCGATAGCATCTGCACAAACAACTTCACCCATCAAAGAAATTAACTTTGGCATCATTTCTACAGAATCTCAAGCCAATCAAAAGCCTTTGTGGGAACCTTTCATCGCCGCCTTATCAAAGTCAATTGGGATTCCCGTCAAAGCCTTCTACGCCACTCAATATGCAGGCGTCATCGAAGGAATGCGTTTTGGTCGAGTACAATTGGCTTGGTATGGTGGTAAATCTTATATTGAGGCTGCCAGAATTGCCAACGCTGAAGCATTTGCTCAGACAGTAGGTTTAGATGGCAAAAGAGGCTACTATTCTCATTTGATTGCTAACAAAGACAACCCAATTGTCGCCGCAGCGAAAAAGCAAGGTGGCGACAAATATGTAATTCAAAACGCCAGTAAACTTACCTTCGCTTTCAACGAACCTAACTCAACTTCTGGATTCTTAGTACCAAGCTACTATGTCTTTGCAAAAAACAAAATTGACCCAAAGAAAGCCTTTAAACGGTTAATTTTTGCTGGAAATCATGAAGCAACTGCCCTAGCAGTAGCCAATAAACAAGTAGATATTGCTACCAATAACAACGAATCTTTAGAACGCCTAGAAAAAACAAATCCTGAAGGTCGGAAAAAGATTGAAATCATCTGGACATCGCCGATAATTCCTAGCGACCCTATTGCCTACCGTAAAGACTTACCAGAAGATGTGAAAAAGAAAATTCGCAACTTCTTCTTTGGTTTTAAAGATAAAAAAATTCTTGAGCCATTACAATGGTCAGCTTTAGTTCCAGCTAGTGATAAAACTTGGAACCCAATTCGAGAATTAGATATTGCCAAGCAAGTTTTAGAGTTGCAATCCAAAGAGGCTTTAAATGATGCAGACAAAAAGAAATTACAGGAATTGACTAGCCAGTTGAAAACACTCCAAGGACGTTAATAAAGCAGCGAAATGAGGGCGAACGGTTGTCATTGGTGTCAAATTAACGTGAAACCCTTGTCAAAACGTGGATTTTTAATTAACTCACTTACCATCACTCTTCGCGTCACCCCACCCCGGTTTTGCTGACGCAAAACCTCCCCTCCCCTTAGAAGGCTACGGTGTATACACAAGTCGGCAGACCTCTCCCCAAACCCCTCTCCGACGCGGAGAGGGGCTTTAAAGATTGGCTCCCCTTCCCTCGTAGGGAAGGGGCTGGGGGTTAGGTCTGAGAGCGCTTTGAGCAAAATAAGTCACTTGTGTATACACCGTAGCTTTATAAGGGGGGATTAAGGGGGGTAAAACCCGGATCTCAAAGTAACTCCGATTTGTGTGTACACCGTAGCCTTAGCAAGGGGAGGGGACAGAGGGGTGGGTTAAAACGTATATCGGGTAAGCGTTTAAGCTTAAGTTGACACCAATGAACTGTTGTTCGCCCCTACGTGTAAAAAATGATGAGAAATATTAAAAATTACCTAAGACAAAATAATGTGGTTTCTACTGCATCTCCTGCGGTGCAGATCATGTTAGAGAAAGAAGCGAAACTTGTAAGTGCAAGCCGGATTTTTTTCTTGATAGCTGTTATCGCCATCTTGATTTTTTCTTATAAACAAAGTGAACTAGATTTTATTTTATTGTCCCAGCGTGGCGGCAGTATGGCGGAATATATCCGTTCATACTTTCCCCCAAATTTTAGTGATTGGCAATATTATCTGACGGAAACTATTATTACTATCTCGATGGGAATTTGGGGGACTTTAATGGCAGCGATCGCCGCCGTTCCTTTATCTATTCTGGCATCAAGTAATATTTGTCCGGTCTGGATTGTGCAGCCAACACGCCGCATCTTGGATGCTATGCGTGCCATTAACGAACTGGTTTTTGCACTCATCTTTGTCGTAGCCGTCGGTTTGGGTCCCTTTGCTGGCGTGTTGGCTCTATTTGTGCATACGGCTGGAGTCCTGGGGAAACTTTTCTCAGAAGCAGTAGAGGCAATTGATCCAGGTCCCGTAGAGGGAATTCGCGCCACTGGTGCTAATCAAATTCAAGAAGTTATATATGGAGTGTTTCCCCAAGTCATGCCTTTATGGACTTCTTTTATTCTCTATCGATTTGAGTCCAATGTTCGCTCGGCTTCTGTGTTAGGAATTGTGGGTGCTGGTGGGATTGGGGTATCTCTGTATCAGAGTTTTGGTGCTTTTGAATATCAAAAAGTCTGTGCAATTCTGATTATTTTAATTGTCGCTACTGGTACGATTGATTTCCTCTCTTCCAAGGTGAGAGGATGGCTAGTTTAAATCTAGTAGAGCATGACAAATCAAAACTTCACCAACAATGTTCCTACAACCCAATATGGTTCAGTTAAGGATTTTTGGTATTGATTTTTAGGTATGCTAAACTTCCTCTAAGCTTGCTGTCAAGGCAACATTGAGCGCATGGCTGGCGAAATGCCAATCGCTACCACTGTCTTTTTTGATTAAAAATGGTGTCAACCAGTAGGTGTTTTTTAGCAAGGATAAAATTTTTTGCCTCAAAACCTTATCCCCACTAGCTTTGAACTCGATTCCACCATGCAAGAGGTTGACACCAAATCTAAAACCCTTATCACAATTGGTTTTCAGCGAATTTACCGTTCCTTCACCTTGACAACCCAATACCTAAAAAGCTATCTTGTCTCTAGGTTGACACTATTGAACCTTGAAAACCAAATACATCAAGCCTTCTGGACGCAGGCGGTTCCAATTAACTTAAATCCCTATCAGGGATTGAAACTTCTTATCAAGATGCCGCGATCGCGGCATTAAGTTCCAATTAACTTAAATCCCTATCAGGGATTGAAACAAGGTAGATTAGCGGAGTTTACCAAAGATATTAAGTTCCAATTAACTTAAATCCCTATCAGGGATTGAAACTCAAAAAAAGGAATCACGATGAAAATTTTAATTTACTCTATGGTTCCAATTAACTTAAATCCCTATCAGGGATTGAAACATCAGTATCGTTACTATCATAATGGGTCGGATCAGTTCCAATTAACTTAAATCCCTATCAGGGATTGAAACGCCCGTAAACACCTTATCTTCAATATCTAAAAACCTTGTTCCAATTAACTTAAATCCCTATCAGGGATTGAAACGAAAGTGTATTCCATAACTGGATTTGTTGATCGAGTTCCAATTAACTTAAATCCCTATCAGGGATTGAAACTTGCTGACTTTGAGATCATAGAATAGCGTGTCCTTGTTCCAATTAACTTAAATCCCTATCAGGGATTGAAACTCTTTTTCTCTTTGAATTTCTTCAATTAACTCTTTAGTTCCAATTAACTTAAATCCCTATCAGGGATTGAAACTGAAAAGTAGTATAGGCATAAGCAATGCTATGGCGTTCCAATTAACTTAAATCCCTATCAGGGATTGAAACCAGAATTCCAAGCCAAGAAAAAAAAGTCAATCCTGTTCCAATTAACTTAAATCCCTATCAGGGATTGAAACAATCCTAGTGCCGGATTGTATTCCCCAGACAGCGGCAGGTTCCAATTAACTTAAATCCCTATCAGGGATTGAAACGCGTGGTGGACTCCCAGTGGAATACCTGGAAGACATGATTCGTTCCAATTAACTTAAATCCCTATCAGGGATTGAAACTCTTGGCAGAAAAAATAGAAATTTTAAACTGCTGAGTTCCAATTAACTTAAATCCCTATCAGGGATTGAAACCGGTGGTGGCGGTGGAATGCGACCCGAAAAAACTCGTTCCAATTAACTTAAATCCCTATCAGGGATTGAAACTCCAATGTATGCCAACAAAATCACTAACGAAGGTTCCAATTAACTTAAATCCCTATCAGGGATTGAAACTAGAAAATAAAAAGAACCTTCGTCTATAGTACTTCGTTCCAATTAACTTAAATCCCTATCAGGGATTGAAACGTAGTAACTGATAAGCAGCCAGGAGGTATATTGAGTGTTCCAATTAACTTAAATCCCTATCAGGGATTGAAACATCCACAGCAGGTATATCTTAATCCCACCTCAGGTTCCAATTAACTTAAATCCCTATCAGGGATTGAAACAGAGCCGTTGGTTGAGGTGTAACTACCACTGCTTGGTTCCAATTAACTTAAATCCCTATCAGGGATTGAAACCCTGCTCTATTTGCGGGTAAAAAAGATGGTGAAGGAGCAAAGTTCCAATTAACTTAAATCCCTATCAGGGATTGAAACAGAAACTTTATCTTCACCAGATAAAAAATAAACATGTTCCAATTAACTTAAATCCCTATCAGGGATTGAAACCACGTATTCATACCCATGTTGGGTGATGTTTCCCAAGTTCCAATTAACTTAAATCCCTATCAGGGATTGAAACACACTCGTTCCTGCGGATATTACTGGATTAATCACGTTCCAATTAACTTAAATCCCTATCAGGGATTGAAACCTTTGAAGCCAACGACCGTGACGACTTCACCACCGGTTCCAATTAACTTAAATCCCTATCAGGGATTGAAACGGTGGTTGACAGTGGCTCGTTGTTTTCTGTCCCAATGTTCCAATTAACTTAAATCCCTATCAGGGATTGAAACACTTCTCTTTCATCTCGGCCACCTAGCGCTTTCCGGTTCCAATTAACTTAAATCCCTATCAGGGATTGAAACTTTCGGCATAAGAGGTAATGGCTCTGTCACGCTCGGTTCCAATTAACTTAAATCCCTATCAGGGATTGAAACATCCTTATCGGATATATAATCTTCAGGATTTATAGTTCCAATTAACTTAAATCCCTATCAGGGATTGAAACATCTATCAGGATATTTTTTACTTCTTCAACACTGTTCCAATTAACTTAAATCCCTATCAGGGATTGAAACGAAATAGGTTTGCTTCCCCCAGAACTTTACTCAGGTTCCAATTAACTTAAATCCCTATCAGGGATTGAAACTTCCTTATGGATTTGGTAAGCCTTTTGCTTTCCCGTTCCAATTAACTTAAATCCCTATCAGGGATTGAAACATACTTTGCCTTGATACTTTCGCCGTCGCTCCAAACTCGTTCCAATTAACTTAAATCCCTATCAGGGATTGAAACTAGGCGATACCTTGAGCGATCCTAGGGCTTGGGGGTATATTGAGTTCCAATTAACTTAAATCCCTATCAGGGATTGAAACAACACAGCAACTAGACGAGCAAACAGCATCCCTAGTTCCAATTAACTTAAATCCCTATCAGGGATTGAAACTGGAGAAATAGGCTTGACAGACTGAGACGGCACCTGTTCCAATTAACTTAAATCCCTATCAGGGATTGAAACATGGCGTTTATCGTCGGTTCAGGAGAATATTTTTAGTTCCAATTAACTTAAATCCCTATCAGGGATTGAAACTTTGTAGCGCTGGCATTCATCGACTACGAGCATGGTTCCAATTAACTTAAATCCCTATCAGGGATTGAAACTCCGTACTCATAATCATCTCGGAAAATTTCCCGTTGTTCCAATTAACTTAAATCCCTATCAGGGATTGAAACAAAAAATCTTAGAGAAACTAGGCATCCTCGACTTAGGTTCCAATTAACTTAAATCCCTATCAGGGATTGAAACCCATCTGATTTAATCCCAGCAAGCTAGCTATCCGATTGGTTCCAATTAACTTAAATCCCTATCAGGGATTGAAACTAGCTACGGGCGTGAAGAAGAACCGCAGATTAATTGTTCCAATTAACTTAAATCCCTATCAGGGATTGAAACTTATTGGGATTCTCACGTTTTTGAATAAAAAAAGTAGTTCCAATTAACTTAAATCCCTATCAGGGATTGAAACAGCAGCCATAGTGTTCCATTACGACAATTCCTAGAAGGGTTCCAATTAACTTAAATCCCTATCAGGGATTGAAACTGAGCCAGTGCCGGGGTATTGATTGTTCCTGATGGTTCCAATTAACTTAAATCCCTATCAGGGATTGAAACTCAAAGTTGGGTTTTTCGCTGTAATCCCATCTCTCAAAGTTCCAATTAACTTAAATCCCTATCAGGGATTGAAACGCCGGAAACGCCATCAACAATATCAGTGGGGCTGCGTTCCAATTAACTTAAATCCCTATCAGGGATTGAAACATTTTCAAAAAATAATTCCATACGATCGCCCCGGAGTCGAGTCACGCCATATTCAATGACATTACCTATTTGATCGACGTTTACCGACTCTGCTAACAGGATGGGTTGATTAAGTGACAGTTGCAACCACTGGGCATCTTGAGGCTGAACTAGACGTGCAGAAACACAAGTACTGCGGCGGATATGATCGCATCCATATATTTGCTGTAAAAACTGTGATATCGATTGCTGTTCTCGCAAAATCTTGATGTTCTTTGGCTCTAAAAAATCTGGAAACAGTTTTAAGGGAAAATATCCTGTACCCACACTAATTGGTTCTTCGTCTGCTAACCCCAGACGCTCAATTAAAGCTACCGGTTCACCAAGATTAATCTCTAGTGCTTTAGCAACAGCGGTGTCTGCAGGCACTTCTAAGACGCGGAGTAGTTGAAACCTTGCTCGCCAACCCTGTGCTTTTAGCGTCTGATTGTAGCGCACCCGGTTCCCAATGGCATAGCGGATAGTTTTAGCTGCAACAAAAGTCCCACGCCCCCGATCAACTCGTAACAATCCCTCAGTTTTTAGCAGTGCGATCGCCTGTCTGAGGGTATGGCGATTGACTGTAAACTGTTCTGCTAACTTCGTTTCTGTCGGCAACTGTTCTCCAACTTGATACACTCCCTGATGGATGTTTTGTCGCAACTGGGCAGCAATCTGAGCATAAATCGGCATCACTTCCTGGTTCATAAATTAATTATCAATATTTGGATTGTCAACTTAACAGAATTGAGTTATTCTATTTTCATCTAGATGTCTAGACAAGTTTAAGAACAGTTTAAAAAAATTTCAGGGAATGGGCAATAGGTACTGCTTATTTCTTCCCAGTCCTAACCTATGGATACCGTGAAGCAACGACAAGCATGGATGGCAACATTAGCTAAAGCTGATATTCAGCTATTAGATCAGCTAGTCAACAAATTAGTTAACTTACCCAGATATAGCTTTTTGCGTTCCCCAGAAATTGGTTTAGCAATGGTGCGGGGACGCGCTGGGGGTACTGGACAGCCATTTAACTTAGGAGAAATAACAATGACTCGCTGCGTAGTGCAGCTAGAGAGTCAACCAGGATCTGAGACAATTGCAGGCTTTGGGTATGTCGCCGGGCGATCGCACCGTCATGCCGAACTAGCAGCCCTTTGTGATGCACTATTGCAAACTGCAGACTGGCACAATCAAATTCAAACCGCAGTTATTCAACCCCTGCAAATAAAAAGCCAGCAGCAACAAGAACTCAAACAACGCCAAGCCGCCGCCACCAAGGTGAACTTCTTCACGATGGTGAGGGGGGAGTGAAGGGGGCAAGGGAGAAATAACTAATGCTCCTTGACTCCTGACTCCTGACTCTTGACAAATAACCAATGACAAATGACAAATCTAACGCATCTACCAGGCTTTCAAGATCCGGTTCACGATGCCCAAGAGACGTTTCGGGGGCTACTGGATGCTAATGCTCGACCGGGAATAGCTTACTCAATAACGGCTAAGATAACAGCGCCTCCGGGCTTAACACCTGCTTGTGCGGCGGCTTGCTTAAGCCTATTAGATTTAGATGTTGTGGTGTGGCTGCAACCGAATTTTGCGCCGGAAATCAAGGCTTGGTTGGTGTTTCATACTGGCTGTGGCTTGACACAGCAACCACAAGAGGCTGACTTTGCCTTAATTCAAGATTTAGCAACATCGTCAGAATTATCTAGTTTTAGTTGGGGTACAGCAGAACAACCCGAAACCTCAACAACACTGTTGGTACAGGTGGAAAGTTTTCAAGGTGGACAATCTGTGATACTAACAGGCCCAGGAATTTTAGACAAACGGGCTATTTCTCCCACACTCCCCGCCAATTTTTGGGATTTCTGGGCGCAGAACCATCAAGCCTATCCACAAGGTTTGGATGTCTTACTTTTTACAGAGAATGCCGTAATGGGACTACCACGGACAGCTAAATCGGAGATATGTGATGACTGTTGATATCCGCATCGCTAGCCGTGAGGATTTGCCTTTACTGATTCAGCTATATGCCGAAATGGATGGTGAGTCGCCCTTGCAAAGTGAGCAAGCAGCAGATATTTTTACAGAAATCACCAAGATTTCCAACTACCACATTTATCTGGCATTTCAAAATCAGGAACCTGTAGGTACTTTTAGCTTGCTTTATGCTCCCACCATGATGCATCGGGGGTATCACAAATTTGCTGTATTAGATTCAGTCACCGTCACGCCTCAAGTGCGGGGACAAGGGATTGGGACTCAAATGGTGAAAGCAGCGCTGCAACTCAGTGCTGAGGCGGGGTGTTATAAAGTCATGCTGTCTTCTAATATCAGGCGTGAAAAAGCGCATCAATTTTATCAATCGTTGGGGTTTGAGCAGCATGGCTGGAGTTTTAAGTGTGTATTAAATCAGTTAACAGTTAACAGTTAACAGTTAACAGTTAACAATCAACAGTTAACAGTAAGTGATTTTTAAGAAGAGAGAGGAATTTATGCCGTATGTTGCAGTTAAAGGTGGGGAGGAGGCGATTCAGAATGCAGAAGCGCTACTACAAAGTAGACGGCGGGGTGATCCTGAGATACCGGAACTGCAACTAGAGCAGATTGAACAACAGTTAACTTTAGCTGTAGAGCGAGTGATGTGTGAGGGTAGTCTTTACGATCGCCAATTAGCAGCTTTGGCGATTAAACAATCTTGGGGTGATTTAGTAGAAGCGATTTTCTTGTTACGAGCTTACCGCACAACACTACCCCGCTTTTACTACAGCCAACCACTGGATACAAGCAACATGCAGATTCAGCGGCGGATTTCTGCAATCTTTAAAGATGTGCCAGGAGGGCAACGTTTAGGCCCGACTTTTGACTATATCCACCGCCTACTAGATTTTAAGCTGATAGCAGAGGGTGAAGTTCCCACCGCCCCAGAAGCGGAGGCGATTACCGAACCCGTTCCCCGCGTGATTGACACACTTGATCGTGAAGGATTGATGCAGGGGGAGGGGCAGGGGGCAGGGGGCAGGGAGCAGGGGGAGAGGGGGGAGCAAGTGAACAATAATTCTTCCCCATCCTCCCCACCGCCTTTTGATCTGACTCGCCAACCCTTAACCTTCCCGGCGGGAAGGGATGCGAGACTGCAGAATTTAGCTCGTGCAGATGAGGGGTTTTTGCTATCTCTGGCTTATTCCACTCAACGCGGCTATGGCAGAAATCATCCTTTTGCGGGAGAGATTCGCATGGGGGAGGTGGAGGTGGTGATTTTTCCAGAAGAATTGGGATTTGAAGTAGCGATCGCAGATATTACCGTGACTGAGGTGCAAATGGTTAATCAGTTTCAGGGTAGCAAAGAATTACCTGCCCAGTTCACCCGTGGTTATGGACTCACCTTTGGGCACAACGAACGCAAAGCTATGTCAATGGCGCTAATAGATCGGGCAATGCGTGCTGAGGAATTGGGGGAAGCTATTGAAAGTCCGGCGCAAAATGTGGAGTTTGTGCTTTCCCATGCCGATAATGTGGAAGCTCAAGGCTTTGTGCAACATCTTAAACTCCCCCATTACATTGACTTTCAAGCTGAGTTGAATTTAGTTAGAAAAATTCGACAGAAAAGTCAAGAATTAATTGGGCGACTAGAAGTCACGGCTACACAGACAAAACCCACCTCCGTGGGTTAAAACCCTAGATTAGACTTAGTTTGTGTAGTAGTGAGTTACATTCGCTTAATACTATTAGAAATAGCAAAATGATTACGGGAATTAACCATATTACTTTGTCGGTTTCTGACTTGGAGAAATCTTTTGAGTTCTACACTAAGGTGCTTGGTTGTCAAGCGATCGCTAAATGGAAAAGAGGGGCTTATTTACTAGCGGCTGACTTGTGGCTATGTCTATCTCTGGATGAATACACACGCCAAAGTCCGGCTGATGAGTATACTCATATTGCTTTTAGTGTTCCTGAAGAAGGTTTTTTAGAATATAGCGATCGCCTGATTGCTTTAGGCGTTAAACAGTGGAAACAAAACACAAGTGAAGGCGATTCACTATACATTCTTGACCCAGATCACCATAAGCTTGAATTACATATAGGTAGCTTAACTTCGAGAATTGCTGCGACTAGAAAAAATCCTTATGAAGGTATGGAGTTTTTTATCTTTGATGGTTCGTTTTAAATTTACATAGGATTCGTACTTGATTTTTGAAATATGTGTAGGGTGGGCAATGCCCACCAAAACCCGGATATGGTGGCAATGCCCACCCTACAGATACTTTTGGCATGGCTGAAAAGATTTAATTATCTCACGCAGAGGCGCAGAGAGAAGGAGAAGAATTTATGGTTATACCAAGAGGTAAATAAGTGACACCACAGACAACTATTCAATCAACACTAACAAAAGCCAAGATTGCTGTTCAGGGTGTGGATGTATTAACGCCGGATGGTTGGGTTAAGGATGCGACGGTTTTAATTGCAGATGGGAAATTTATTAGTATTGATCAAAAAAATAGTCCGAATGGATTTGATTTGGTGAATGCTCAAGGACTGCAAATGTTGGCGGGAATTATTGATTTACATGGTGATGCTTTTGAGAGGATGATTTGCCCTCGTCCGGGAGTTAATTTTCCTTTAAAAATAGCGATCGCAGAAAATGACCGTAATTTGTTGGCTGCTGGAATTACAACTTTTTTCTGTTCAATTACAGATTCTTATGAACCGGGTTTGCGGAGTCGAGATTCGGCTCGGGCGTTAATTGAGTTTATTTTGGGAGATGGCAAACATGTTTTAAATTGTAATCATCAAATTCATATTAGGCATGAAGAAGCCAATACCGCAGGACATGAGGAGTTGTGTGATTTGATGATATCAGGTCGCGTGCAAATTTTATCCATCAACGATCACCTTCCGCCGCCGGGAAATCAACAACGATTGAGCAGATATCTCAACAGTGTGAGGCAAAGATCATCAATGTCTGTTGAAGAAATTGCCGAATTACTCACACAAGTGGGGGAACGGCGACATGAAGGACATCAACAAATAGAAGAACTAGTGAAAATCGCCCATACTCATCATATTCCCCTGGCTTCCCATGATGATGATACCCCTGAAAAAGTGGCGTTGAGTCAACAGCGTGGAGTAGCGATCGCCGAATTTCCTGCTGATTTAGCTTTAGCTGCACAGTCTCGCGCCTATGGTGCTGCAGTCCTCATGGGTGCGCCTAATTTAGTGCGTGGCGGCTCCCACTTGGGTTTGATGAGTGTCGCTGAGGCGGTGAAACATGATGTTTTAGATTGCCTTTGCTCAGATTATCACTATCCTTCTTTATTTTATGCACCCTTTAAGCTCCAGGAGTTAGGCTTAATGGATTTTGCACAAGCATGGGCGTTAGTTTCCAGCCATCCAGCAGCAGCGGCGGGGATTAGCGATAGTAAAGGGAAAATCGCTCCCGGATTAGATGCCGATTTTTTATTGATATCTCCTAATAATCCTTTACCTAGTGCGATCGCTTCTGTTTATATCACGGGACAAGAAGTCGCCCACTACTCTGTCAAAGGATAAAAAGTCAAAAGCCAAGGAGCTATGGAGGGCACAGCAGTGTTCATTAGTGTCAACTTAACGTGAAACCCTTGTCAAAACGTGATTTTTAATTAGCTCACTTACCATCACTCTCCGCGTCACCCCACCCCGGCTTTGCTGACGCAAAACCTCCCCTCCCGTTGCCAAGGGGAGGGGATTGAGGGGTGGGGTAAACGTATATCGGGTAGGCGTTGTAGCTCAATTTGACACGTATGAGCAGTGCTGTGCCCCTACGCACAAATGTGGTTTTTCAAATCATCCATATTTGTATTTTGTGTCAATGCATAAGTCTTATACCAATTCTGTATGAAGATGCACACAATAATACCCCCCTGTAGTCCCCCCTTGGCAAGGGGGGACGGCGATAGCCGGGGGGTGAATTATATGCAGCTTCACAAAAAAACGGTATTAGATTTGTACCAATACAACTTTCCCATGCCCAATGCCCCATTCCCAATGCCCAACTTATGAAACCCACCCTAGAAAATATTATTTACCTATTCAACGAAAAAGGTTCTCAGTTATACGGTGCTGAAGCCGTCAGCCAACTAGAACATGCGCTGCAATGTGCCACATTAGCGGAAGCAGCAGAAAAAAGCCACGAATTAATTACTTCTTGTTTGCTACATGATCTAGGGCATCTCATCCATAATCTAGGAGAAAATGTTGCCGCTAGAGGAATCGACGATCGCCATGAACATCGAGCTATACCCATACTAAGCCAATTATTTAGCCCCGCAGTTACAGAACCAATTCGGCTACATGTTGCCGCCAAACGCTATCTCTGCTCAGTAGATCCCACGTATTGGGAAAGCCTCTCACCTGGCTCTAAAAGAAGCCTAGAACTGCAAGGCGGCAGATTTTCCCCTGAAGAGGCAAATACTTTCATCAATCAACCCCATGCCCAAAATGCTGTGCAGTTAAGGATTTATGACGACTTAGCAAAAGTAGCAAACCTCTCAACACCCGACTTGAACCACTTCACCCAGTTCTTAACCACCACCTTAAAATAACCGCCACACTCCGCGCACCTTTGCGCCTCCCTCAGCGTACCTCTGCGTTAAAAAAACTCCCTCATGTCCTCACCTCAAACCGGCTTCAACTTCGCCTACTTAGATGAGCAAACCAAACGCTCAATTCGTCGCGCCATACTCAAAGCTGTGGCGATTCCCGGACATCAGATTCCCTTTTCTTCTAGAGAAATGCCCATGTCTTACGGCTGGGGAACTGGCGGGATTCAGGTGACAGCTGCCGTAATTGGTCAAACTGATGTGTTAAAAGTAATTGATCAAGGTGCAGACGACACCACAAACGCCGTCAACATTCGCCGCTTCTTCAAAAAAGTTTGTGGCGTAGAGACAACAGAACAAACAACAGCAGCCACCTTAATTCAAACTCGCCACCGCATCCCCGAAACACCACTAAAAGACGGACAGATTTTAGTTTACCAAGTACCCATTCCTGAACCTCTGCGGTGGTTGGAACCCTCGGCTGTTGAGACGGGCAAAATGCACGCCCTCGAAGAATACGGGCCGATGTACGTCAAGCTTTACGAAGATGTCACCAGACACGGACACATTGCCACAGCTTACGACTACCCAGTCATGGTACACGATCGCTATTTAATGAGTCCCAGTCCCATACCGCGCTTTGATAATCCCAAAATGCAGATGAGTCCTGCACTGCAGTTATTTGGCGCTGGACGAGAAAAGCGGATATATGCCATTCCCCCCTACACCAAAGTCAAAAGCCTTGACTTTGAAGATCATCCCTTCACCGTCGAACGCTGGGATAAAGCCTGCCAGTTGTGCGGTTCCACAGAAAGCTACCTCGATGAAGTCGTCATTGATGATCAAGGCGGGCGGATGTGGATTTGCTCAGATACAGATTATTGCAATAAACGTAGGGAATGATGACGGTTGACTGTTGACCAATGACCAATGCCAAATGCCAAATGACAAAACCAATTTTACAAGTTCACGAATTAAGTAAATCTTACGGTGCAATTAAAGCGTGCGATCGCATTTCCTTTGACCTTTATCCTGGACAAGTTCTGGGTATTGTTGGGGAATCAGGCTCAGGTAAGTCTACTTTGCTGAGTGCGATCGCTAATAACCTCTCGATTGATCAAGGTAATGTTACTTATCTTAGCCGTAGCGGTGAACACTTAAATGTTACCCAACTTCCAGAACACAAACGGCGGCGGTTAATGCGAACTGAGTGGGGCTTTGTCCAACAAAACCCCCGCGATGGTTTGCGAATGAAAGTGAGTGCAGGCGCAAACATAGGAGAACGCCTCTTAGATATTGGTGTGCGACATTACGGCAAAATTCGAGAACAAGCCGCGCACTGGTTACAACAAGTCGAAATTGATCCAGCAAGAATGGATGATTTGCCAGTGCATTTCTCCGGCGGAATGCAACAAAGATTACAACTAGCCCGCGTCCTAGTTACACAACCCCAGTTGATATTAATGGACGAACCAACCGGAGGACTTGATGTATCCGTACAGGCGAAGTTATTAGACTTATTGCGATCGCTCGTGCGGAATTTTCGGCTGAGTGCGATCGTCGTCACCCACGACATAGGCGTAGTCAGACTCCTCGCCCATCGCCTCATAGTCATGCAACAAGGACAAATCGTCGAAACAGGCTTAACCGATCAAGTACTCGACGATCCCCAACATCCTTACACCCAACTACTAGTCAGCGCCGCCTTAAATCAGTAAAGACGCGATTAATCACGTCTCTACTGATAACTGATAACTGTTCACTGATAACTGATATGAATACCCTCCTAAAAGTTGAAAACTTACAAAAAAGCTTCACCCTGCATCAACAAGGAGGAGTCCACTTAAAAGTACTCCAAGACATATCTCTAAGCGTCAACACAGGTGAATGCGTCGCCCTTTCCGGAACATCCGGCTCAGGTAAATCCACATTTATGCGTTGCTTATACGCCAACTACCGCGCCGATAGTGGTGCCATCTGGGTAAAGCATCAAGAAAACTGGATAGATTTGTGCCAACTTCCAGCCCATGAAATCTTAGCAGTGCGAAAAAACACCATTGGCTACGTCAGCCAGTTTCTGAGAGCAATTCCTAGAGTTCCCGCCTTAGAAGTGGCTGCAGAACCACTTTTAGAACTAGGAATCAAAACAGAAGCTGCTTTCACCACAGTCAAAAACTTATTCCATCGCCTCAACCTCCCAGAAAGACTATGGCATCTTTCCCCCACCACCTTTTCCGGAGGTGAAAAGCAACGGGTAAATATCGCCCGCGCCCTCGCCGTTAACTATCCAATTTTGCTGTTAGATGAACCCACTTCAGCCCTAGACACCACCAATCGCCAAGTAGTCATCGAACTTCTAGAAGAACTGAAAGCTAAAGGCTGCGCGCTGATTGGGATTTTTCACGACGCAGAAGTACAGTCCCAACTTTGTAACCGGGAATTAACCTTTGGTAACTGATAACTGATAACTGATAACTGATTTAAGCCATGAATGAGCAAGTTTACACCAACTATCGCTTGCAACTTCCCCACAAAGAAGTGCTAGGTACTCTTGTAGTGCGGGATGGATTGATTGCGGACATTCAGCCAGGAGTCGTGAATCATGGTCAAAATGGTCAGGGAGACTATCTCTTACCAGGGTTAATAGAGCTACACACCGACAACCTAGAACGCTGTATGTCGCCCCGTCCAGGGATTCGCTGGCCCTTAGAAGCCGCTGCAGTTTATCATGACCGAGATTTAGCCAGTGCGGGAGTGACAACTGTGTGTGATGCGATCGCTATTGGTGATATCGCTGCTGGTTCGCCTCGCTTAAGCAACTTCGCCCCGATGATTGATGTCATCTCCCAAGGACAAAAAACCGGACGCTTTGGTGTAGAACATCGGATACACCTACGTTGTGAATTGGCTTGTGAAGATGTTTATGAGAGTACCGCCCAATACGCAGACAATCCGCTTTTATCCATGATTTCCCTTATGGATCATACACCGGGACAGCGGCAATTTATTCGCCTAGACAAGTTCAAAGAATATTACATTGGCAAACACGGGATGTCACCAGCACAAATTGATGAGTTTGTCCTGATTCGTCAGCAAAAACAACAAATATACGCCCAAAAAAACCGTAAAGCTTTGGTGGAAATGAGCCAAGCGAAAAATATTTCCTTAGCCAGTCATGATGATGCCACAATTGAGCATGTCCAGGAAGCTGTAGAGGATGGCGTAGCGATCGCTGAATTTCCTACCACCTTAGCAGCAGCTAAAGCTGCACACCAATCAGGTTTACAAGTCCTTATGGGTGCGCCCAATTTAGTCTTAGGCGGCTCTCACTCTGGTAATATTTCCGCGATGGAATTAGTATTGCAAGATTTAGTGGATGTAATTTCCTCTGACTACGTCCCGCAAAGCTTACTACAATCGATTTTTATCATCGCCCACAAAACTGGTAAGCCAATTTACGAAGCCATGCGATTATTTACCAGTAACCCAGCCAAAGCCATTCATTTATTTAGCGATCGCGGTACTCTAGAAGTAGGTAAACGGGCTGATTTGATCACCGTACATGACGATAGTGTAGTACCTCGTTTGATGACAACTATCTGTCAAGGTCGTCGCATTGCTTAAGTTAACTTCACTCTTGCAAAACTCACGTCAAAATTTTGTAACTACACCGCATTCCAACTTAGTAGGGGCGGGGTTTTCCCGCCCTCTTAGGGTTTTCTATAGGAATCCGGCTTGATTTTTGAAAAGATACGTAGGGTGTGTTAGCGACAGCGTAACGCACCAAATCCTTGATGATGGTGCGTTACGGATTTCATCCTAACGCACCCTACGATACCTAATCTTGTTCAAAAATCAAATAGTAGTCCTATATTGTATCTAATCTAATTTTGTGAATTAAATGTATCTGTAGCTTTTTCCAAAATTAAATCTTGAGGTGTTGCCTCTATCTGTAAATTTTCCCAATGATTTAAATTAGTATTAGCATCATTTGAAATTATTTCTTGCTTCGGTTTATTGGCTTGAGATGTAAGCTGAGATATTTTATCCTCCCACTGTTTTATACTCTTACTCGCTGCCGCATATAAATAACTTTCATTATTAATCAAACTAGCTTTACTAATTGCTAGTTGCAAAGATATCTCATCATTTTTAGCAGCTAATTTCTTAGCTTCTTGCAAATAAGAACTATCTTCAACCCTTTCTATTTTGTGTTTTATACTAGTGATAAATTTTTGCGCTTCTTCATATCGATTATCAGAAATGATCAAGTTCGCCTCATCAACTGCAGATCTCATATCCTCAATTTTGCCAGAACTTGCTAAAGTTCGAGCTTTCTTGAGTTTTGCTATATCTTCTGCCTCTTGTGTCACCTCTAATTGATTAATCAAATCAGTTTCTTTGATAGTTGTAGATTTAGCAATATCTTCCTCCATCTCTTTTTCCATCTGTGTTATATTTTCATCTTTTTCTCTCACATCCTGGATGTAATGTACCAATTCTTGATACTTATCTGTTGTCCAATAATTATTATCTAATTTCCTTAACTCTTTAGCTTTGACTAAAGCTAAATACCAGTTATTTTTCTTATCCTTATCTATTGTCTCTCTGGCAGCTTTATCAATAACTTCTGCTTGTGACCAAATAGATTTCCATTGTTGGATTTTCTTTAACGCTATCTGATGAGCCGGAATATCAACTGGAATCATATTAGCCATATCTACTGCCTTGCCTAGTTCTCCGGATTGGACAGCATTTTCACTCAAACGCAATATTTCCATCGACCATTTATCAATTAATTTTGCACTGTATAAAGGATTGTCTTTTGGTATAGTTTCTACTAATTTTATTGCTTGATATAAATTATTCACATCTGGTTCTGAAGCTAGCATATTAGCACAGTAAAAAACTGAAGCTGCTGCTTGATTTGATAAAGATTCAGATACACAGTCGGCAGTTTCTGGAGATTGTGCAAGGTTCATGATTGCTGCTACCCCAAAAGCAATAGGTAGTAGGAGAATAGCCATATAAAAACACCACCATTTAATTGGTTGAGTCAATTGAATATTCATACATATATGTAGAGCTAACACTTCACTGTTAAGTTAGTATTCCCATCGCTTGAGAAAATATAACTTGAGTTACCAAATAACAGGACGATGTTTGCTCTTGTCCAGAGAATAATACCAATGTAAAATAACGTAGACGCAAAGCAGCTTGCTCGACTTGCCTACGGGGAAGCAAGCTACGCATAGCGTCTCCGACAGGAGAGATAAATATCGTCAAGTGGGATTGGGCAATGTCCGCCAAAACTATGATATGCCCTACAGATAAGTAGTCAGACAGAATTAATCACACAAAGTCATTGCGAATGGAGCGTTCGCGCAGCGTCCCGTTGGCGCAGCCTCTCGTAGAGAAGGGAAGCGGAATGTAGGCGGAACCTTCCCGAAAGGTAGCAATCCCAGCCCTTGCGATTGCTTCACTTCGTACCCTTTGGGAAGGCTTCGCCTACGCAATGACACAAAAGTAGCGTGAACCAAAAACCGGGAAATTCCATCAAAGTCAACAGCCTAGTAGTCTGTCAATTTTGTTTTGAGGGGTTTTTGGTAGTGCGGGCATCTTGCCCGCGTGAGCGAGACGCTCACACTACAGTCCCTCATTTCAACCCTGACAAACCACTAGGTTTCGCCTACAGAATGACAAGCATTTAAGCAGACATGATATAAGTCCTAATCATGCCTTGAAGAGTCAGGCATAATTGTTTCCTGAAGATTTACGCCACTAAAGTTAGCTCCTTTGAGGTTAGCACCCGTGAGGTTGGCTCTGCAAAGATCAGCCCCCGCTAAATTTGCGCCGCTTAAGTTACTCCAACTCAAGTTAGCGCCTCTCAAGTCTGCCTTAGTCAAATTAGCCCGGAACAAATACGCACTACTCAAATGAGCCTTACTCAAATTAGCTTTGTATAAGTCAGCTTGATACAGGTAAGCCCCCATCACTTCTGCTTCATACAAGTTTGCTTCACTTAAATCAGTTGCAATCAAGTTAGCAGCAATCAGGTTCGCAAAACTGAGGTTAGCCCGCATTAACTTTGCTGCACCTAAATCTGCGTCTCTCAAATTAGCATGACTCAAGTCAGTGCCAATCAAATTAGCATCAACAAGCACAGCATCTCTGAGATTTGCTTGACTCAAATCAGCCCCAATCAAATTAGCACGACTCAAATCTGCTTGTGTCAGTGTAGTGTTACCCAAGTTAGCAACACTAAAGTTAGTTCCAATCAAGTTAGCTTCAATTAGCTTGGCTGCATATAGGTTAGCGCTACCGAGGTCAGCACCGCTCAGGTTGGCTCGCACAAGTAAAGCATTGCTTAAATTAACCCGATTCAAGTTTGCATCCTGGAGGTAAGCGCCTCTGAGGTTATGCCCTTGCAAGTTCGCGGTACTGAGGTCTGGTGTAATCTGGGGATTGTTTTCTCTCCACTCAGTCCATGTAACTGCACCTGCTTTCAATAAAGCCAGATGCTCTCGATTTGCCATTTTCTCTCCTTTAGGAAACTCCAAAAAATAAATATCCAATTTCTGAAATTTTTCTCCCCCTGCTTCCATTCGGCTACGCTCACGGCAAGCCTGCTCCCCTGCCTACACAGCGATAAGATATTTTTTATGGAAGTCCCTTATTCCTGGCGTCCACCCTGTATATTTACCCGGCCAGCGACATTTTCAATCGCTGAACGCGCTCCCGCCGCACCTGCAAGAATATCTCTTTCTGCTCCACCTAAATACAGTCGTCCAAAGCTACCTACAGCTTGTACTTCCAGGATGTTAATCAACGCGGCTTTTTCCGCTTCATTGGCGGCTAGTGCGGCGTAAGCAGCAGGTTCAACTTCTAAGACATACAGCGTTTGTCCTGCAAGTAATAGCTGTCCGCGACGGTTACGGTTGATGAGTTGTGCTTGATAGGCATCAATGTTGCGGATAATTTGGCTAGAAACGATGCGTGGTTTGAGACATTCCTCTTTTCGGACTCCTAACAGTGCCAAAATAGCTTGACCAGCAGCTCGCGTTTCGCCTTGGGAGCCTGAATGTATTTCTAATAGACCGTACAATCGCTCAACTACCTGTACGCCAGGACGTACAGAAGCAGCTTTCAGGGCTACATCTGTAATTCGATTGATTTCGATACCAGGAGAGACTTCAATCCACAAAGATGTATCCCCCGGTAATGGCAGGAAACCTTGAGCTACTGTTCCTATATAGGCTGCGTGTTGCGGTTGCAAGCTGTCGAGAAACACGAAACTGCGTAGTTCTATTCCCAAGGTGATGCTCTCCAGTCATGGGGGTAAAAGTTATCTATGGCGACATATAAGTTTAACCTTAAACTACCACAAGGCCTGTGCCACTAATTTGAAAATGCAGGGGAGCAGGCTTGCCGTGAGCAAGGGGGATTAAATAATTTTTCATGTGTTCTGGTGTACGCAGTTCATGACGACTATTTATTGTTCAAGCTGCTCAATCCCAATAATCTCCCGATTACCTGCAATTTCTTTGTGGGTATGAAATGTGAAACGGCGTTTATCTCCTTCTCGGTTCCACTCCTCTTGCAGGGCGGCATTAGGATGATTGCCACTATTGAGGATCTCTAATTGCGGAGGCCACACTACTTTAATATTGCTGACATCACTAACGAAGAGTTTTAAACGACCGATGTTGGCAATTGCATATATTTTAGAACTCATAGTTTCAAGCTGCTAATTTCAAATACCCTGAATCAAGCAAAATTTTAACCTTGTTTATGCATATAGCATTTTCTAGTCTGGTGAGGTACAAATTTATCTGCGTTTATCCGCGTCCATCCTCTTCTATCAGCGGTTAATTATTTTTGTCTGTACCTCACCAATGTGGGAATCGCTATAGCCAGCTTTTTCAAAACTAAATCAAGTGCAGATTATTGTAAAGGCACACCAATGTTGTGCCTCTACGGTAGGTTGTGCTTTGGAATCATTGCAACAGGAATTAAATAACATTCTTTACCAGTAATTCTGCTATATAAGTAGTGGCGTGTTATGCCGTAGGCTAATGCACATTAATTTATAGCGGTTCTCGTTTGGATGCACTACACCTAGTAGTCTGTTAGGGTTGAAATGAGGGACTGTAGTGTGAGCGTCTCGCTCACGCGGGCTTTTCGGCCCGCACTACTAGGGCACAGCAATGCTGTACCTCTACGAATGATATGTATTCTCAGCAATTGAGAACCGCTATATATGGTTTTTTCAAGCGATCACATCACCTGCAATTGAATTGCATTGACCTGCAATTGAATTGCATCGACCTGCAATTGAGTTGCATTGACCTGCAATTGAGTTGCATTGACCTGCAATTAAGTTGCATCGACCTGCAATTGAATTGCATTGACCTGCAATTGAGTTGCATTGACCTGCAATTGAGTTGCATTGACCTGCAATTGAGTTGCATTGACCTGCAATTGAGTTGCATTGACCTGCAATTGAGTTGCATTGACCTGCAATTGAGTTGCATTGACCTGCAATTGAGTTGCATCGACCTGCAATTGAGTTGCATCGACCTGCAATTGAGTTGCATCGACCTGCAATCATTAAATTACCCTTTTCTTCACTTTACTGATAGTTTTTTTGTCGTAATGGGCACATTAAAGATATAGCTTACCACGTATGTCTCTATGCCAACCCAAGATACAACACGCCGTTTACGCCCTCAACTGATTAGTCAAGATATAACCTCATGGCACGGCCTGCAAACTATCAGCACCTATGAAACAACCCGCGCTGATGCTTCTGTTGCCAACTTACAGCAAGCTTATCAGGCTATGTTAACGCAGCAACAAGTCGAAACAGAGAAACTAACTTTAGCCCGTGCTGCTTCTGATGCAGCGCGATTAGCAGAATGGGAGTTTCACAATGCTGTATTAGCAATGAAAGAAGTCGTGCGCGGCCAATATGGTTCAGATAGCGATCAAGCTCAAGCGGTAGGATTGAAGAAGAAATCAGATCGCAAGCGTTCTAAGCGGAAAAAATCAGTGGCGATCGCCAGTTAATAGTAGGGGCGAACGGTTGTTCGCCCTTGCGGCTAATTTTAGTTACTTTGAATAAAGCGATATTTTAACCTTATTAATACTGAATTGCTGCCCTATTTTATAGGGATTATTTACGAAAATTTACTGTACCTAATTATCATAATTTATCTATATCATAATAGAGGTTTTTGTAGTTTTTTGAATAGTATTTACATCATTTTCAGATAAATGAAGTACATAGGTATTGGTTAACGCCCGTACCTACAATAATTTGTACCCAACCAAGTTGCAATCTCTTATAGGTGATTTATGGGTTTGAATATGTCAATACCAATATTTTTATTGAGTGTCTGGGTAGTAATTACTATATTTTTAGTAATTTTTTACAATAGCTTAATTGCTAAAAAAAATCAGGTTGATAATGCTTTTGCGACTATTGATGTATTGCTCCAAAAAAGATGGGATCTCATACCTAATCTTGTGACAGTAGCGCAGAAATATATGCAATTTGAGCAAAAAACATTAACAGATATAGCCAAGCTGAGAACAAAAGCAATTTCCGAACGAGTTAGTGATAATGCCAGGGTTGCTCTAGAAAATCAAATTTCTAGCGGGCTGGGAAACATTATGGTGGCTGTAGAAGCATACCCAACATTGACATCAAATGAACATTTTATCCAGCTACAACAATCATTAAATGAGGTGGAAGAACAAATTTCAGCAGCTAGGCGTTTCTATAATACTGCTGTAACTGAATACAATAATGCTGTAGAAATGTTTCCTACTAACTTTTTAGCTTCATGGCTGAGATATTCCTTAAAATTACAATTTCTATCCACTACAACAGAAAGGCAAAATGTAGATGTGAGAAATTTATTCAATTAATGGATAAATCGGATGTGGGAATCTGATGAGGTTTTTGATTTACATATAACAATGCTCACAACATTCGGGTTCGGTGGGCATTGCCCACCCTACAATAATTAAGATTGTTCATCAATTAATGGATAAATCGGATGTGGGAATCTGATGAGGTTTTTGATTTACATATAACAATGCTCACAACATCCGGGTTCGGTGGGCATTGCCCACCCTACAATAATTAAGATTGTTCATCAATTAATGGATAAATCGGATGTGGGAATCTGATGAGGTTTTTGATTTACATATAACAATGCTCACAACATCCGGGTTCGGTGGGCATTGCCCACTACAATAATTAAGATTGTTCATCAATTAATGGATAAATCGGATGTGGGAATCTGATGAGGTTTTTGATTTACAAGTAGGGTGGGCATTGCCCACCACATCTGGACTTAAGATTTTTCATCAATCAAATCAGATTGCTATATTTATATATTTTTGAGGAAAGTGCATGTCAAATGAATTAGGAATATTGCAATCTGGTTTGGAAGCTCTTAAGCAAAGAAAATACTCGGAAGCTATTAGCTTACTAGAAAATTTTTGTCAGCTATGCGAAGTAAATTCCCAAATGATGCTAAAGGAATATTTGCAGGCGCAGATGGGTTTAGTTAAAGCATATCACTCGACGGAAAAATATCAAGAAGCTCGTGTTTTATGTGAACAATTGGCAGAAAATAAAAACTCTCAAGTACAAGCTTGGGCACAGCAAATTCTTACGTCTTTACCGCCTAGTTCTTTGGTAGTACCACAGCCAAGTTTAACACCAGAACAAGCGGCTGAATTACTGCTAGCGGGACAAAAAGCTGTTAAATTCCGGCGCTATGCTGAGGCTATTCAAGCTTTTGAGGAGTTTTTTCAAAAGGCTGATGTGGGGACTAAAGACTATTCTCAAGCTCAGATTTGGCTGGTTAAAGCTTATAAAGGTAATGGACAGTTAGAGGATGCGATCGCACTTTGTCAGCAGCTTACCACTAGCGAGCAAGAAGTAGTGCAGATTTGGGCTAAACAATTTATCTCGACTTTATTACCAGAACAAACAGCACCCACTACACCAGAAATTCAGTCTACACCAACAGGGGGAGCAGCCACTCCTGTGGGAATAAAAATGAGAACTTTAGCTGAGTTTAAAACTTTCTGTGAACAGAACTTATTAAGTGACTTGAAAGCTATTGAAGCAACTAGACAACAAGTTTTGAACTCTATAGTTTTTGTAGCTATTATTTTATTACTTATAGTAGGATTTTTAATCAGACTTTTTCCATTCAATTTTTTTAATTTTTATTCCTCATCTTCACTAAAACCGCCATTATCTGTTGTCTTCTTCTTTCTGTTAGGTTTTTTGGCTTGTTTTTGGGTAGGAGTTGCATTTTACACTTCAGCGACAGAAACCTATGCTAGTGGTTTTAAATCAAAGATTATTCAGAAAATTTTTGATTTTATTAATACCGATAAAAATCTCAACTATTCAAGTTATTCATCAGAAGCAGATACAAACTATACAATGTCTGGCTTCATCCATAGCCAACTTTTTCAAAGCTTAGTTAAACCTAACAAACTTCACCAGAATGAATGTATTTTTGGCAAAATAGATGCAACATTAATCTTCTTTTCAGAAATTTGTTCTGAGGTGGAAATTAAACATGCTTGGGCAAAATATCTAGATTTTACGCATCATTTTAAAACTCTAGACTCATGGATAATTCCTAGATTTATTACTAGGCGTCTATTTGTCTTAATGTTGCCCATATATACTATTAGTTTGATGATTAGATTTATTAAAGGCGGACCCTATGTAATTACTAGAATAGCCCGTGGTCAAAAGATAGATTATAAACATTTTAAAGAAGAAATATTAAATAATGAGGTATCTCGACAAACCATTTTCAAAGGTCTGTTTTTTCAGGCAGATTTTAATAAAACCTCAAAGGGCAAAACCATAATCATACCTAAGATTTTAGATGCAAATCTTCATGCTGTAAATACAGGAAAAATAATTAAACTAGAAGATCCTGAATTTAATAAGTTGTTTACTGTCTATGGAGATGACCAAGTTGAAGCAAGATATATTCTGTCTACAAACTTAATGGCAAAGCTGGTTAAATTTAGAAAGAAAGCACATAAAAAAATGTATATCTCTTTTGTAGATAGTATGATATATATTGCTATTGAGTATACAGAAGATATATTTGAACCTAAGTTATTCAACACGATGCTAAGTTTTAATCCCATGAAAGAGTATTTTGAGAATATACAATTAATGCTAGGAATCGTTGAGGACTTAAATCTTAATAGGCGTATTTGGAGCAAATAGAGAAATCGACAAATCCCCGACTTACAGTAGACTTGCAAGTATATTCGCCGTTAAGAGTTCCCTATTCCCCGCTATAATATAGACCTTATACCGTTTCTTTGTGAAGCTGCATATAATTCACCCCCCGGCTATCGCCGTCCCCCCTTACCAAGGGGGGACTACAGGGGGGTATCTTATCAGACCTTTCTACGTTTTGAACCAGCTAAAACAGTCATTGAAAAATACAAGGTTCGATTGATTAATTATAATCCCGTTCGGGAGGTCATAGAACAATGGATCGAATAGATAAATACCGCCAAATTGTATGTGATTTTTTACAAGAATTTGCTACTAACGATGTGCAAGCACAGTTAATTTTCGATCCAATACGCGTTGGGCTTTGCCCCGCCGCAGGCATCGCTATTTAGTCATGCATAACGAATGGCGAAATGAATACCGTATTTACGGGTGCGCGATGCAACTGGACATTATCGATGGTCAAATATGGATTCAGCACAACAGTACAGAGATTTTTATCGATCGAGAATTAATTAAACGTGGGGTTGATCGAAAAGATATTATTCTCGGTTTTCGTTCCCCCAGCGTTCGTAAACTTCTTGCTGCTAATACTGATTAACTATTTGCATTTATTAATTGCATCGGTGAAAGTTCCATCCCACAAGGGTGCTACGTTCACCCTAGATGTAATGACACCAGTTTTCGCAAAAGTATCAGCGACGTTTTGCTGAGAGGCGATCGCTGGTTGCGAGATGGGGAATAATTGTGATCGCCTTTGTTTTAAGCCTTCTTTAGCATCATCAAGGACTACTTTTTTCTCGACTCCAATGGCTTCTGCATATTTTGTAGACCAATTATCTAAATTCTTGGCGCTTGCTTCTCGCCAATCTTGCGATTTTTTAATCCGACAGAGGAAATCGGCGATCGCCGCTTTTTTGTTAGGATCTGCAACAGCAGTAGGCGCTGCATAAATCAAAAAGTTACCGCTGAGGATATTCCTGGCCGATTTTAGTTCCCTCGCTCCGTCTTTTTTCGCTTGGGCGATCGCATAACCGTAGGTAGCCCAACCATCTAAATCGCCTCTTCTAAAGGCAGAAAGTCCATCAGGGATACTCAAAGCGACGGCGTTAATATCTTTTAGTGACAGCCCCACTTCTTCCAACATCTTAATCAAGAAATAATGGGCTGTGGTGGCTTTGACGTATCCGATTTTTTTGCCTTTGAGATCAGCAACTGTTTTCGCTTTGGAGTTTTTGGGTACGAGTAAGGTTTGAGCGATCGTTGGTCCCCTTGTGGAAGCAATCAGCCTCAAAGCCGCATTGGATTGAATGCCAAAAATCGGGGGAATTTCACTCCCAGAAGCCAAGTCAATCGCATTGGCGTTGATTGCTTGCGTCATCAGGTTCCCGCCAGTAAACTCCGTAAACTCTACTTTGTAGGGGAATTTATCCAGTCCAGCTAACTTGAGTTGCAAATCCCAACCGCCCTTGTATTTAGCCACGCGTAAGGTGACATTTGACAAGTTTGGTGGTGTCTGTGCAACAACCGCATTTTGAGCATTGCTAGCAGTCACACTCAAAACACCACCCAACGCCAATATTGCCCAAAAACTTCTCAACAAACCTTTTTTCGTTTGCGCTGTACGCTCTTGTTGTTGAAGCCGATTCCCACTAAAAATCTTCATAGATATATAATTTGTCATTGGTCATTGGTCATTTGTCATTCCCCATTCCCCAGTCCCCAGTCCCTCATCTCAACGCACATAACCCAAAACTGCAGCGCCCGAACCAATAACAGCACCACCTAAAACCAGCCATGCAGCATTGATGCGGAAGCGAATGGCCAAAACTGCAGAACTAATAGCGATCGCCACAGCCAGAAAATCTACAAATGGGGCTTTTGCTAAAGTTAAAGTAGCTACCACTAGTTGGATGGTGACAACAACCATCAAGGCTACAGCACTTACATTCACAGCATCGAGAAACGCACCTGTCCACTTCGAGGCGCGTAACCGAGGAACGAGGGGATTCAGCGCTGCAGTGAACACAAAAGATGGTAAGAAAATTCCCAAGGTAGAGACGATTGCACCGGGAACCCCAGCAATGATGTAGCCAATAAAGGTAGCAGTAGAAAGGACTGGCCCTGGGGTAAACTGACCGATAGCGATCGCATCCAATAATTGCTGTTGCGTCAACCAACCATACTCACCCACCAATTCCCCTTGCAGAAACGCGATCAATACAAAACCACCACCAAACAAAACACTACCAATTTTGAGGAAAAACCAGCCCAACTGCCATAAAGGAACATTGGCTGGGGTGGAAGCAGTAGCCACTGCGGCGCTAGCTACTGTTGCTTTCAAAGTTGCACCTGTGGTTAAACTCGCAATTAAAAAGTTAGCCTGTTCTGCTGGTGGGGTTTTTTTATTGCCACTCTGCAACCAAATCATCCCCAATATTCCCCCAATTAACAGGGCAAATACTTCATTCAGTTTCAACACCAATAATATAACGACAACAGCTAAAGCAATCACTAACAACTTACGAGTTTTTACTGCCTTTTTTGCCAAG
Organism: Calothrix sp. PCC 7507; assembly: GCF_000316575.1. GTDB lineage: Bacteria > Cyanobacteriota > Cyanobacteriia > Cyanobacteriales > Nostocaceae > Fortiea. The sequence goes on from NC_019682.1 coordinate 5,092,248, forward strand.
CCCCAAAGAGCATTGATCACTACAGCTAGAACAACAGGCTTAATGCCATAGAGTATGGGTGCGACTTGCGGCAAAGTGCCATAAGTGACATAAATCCCAGCAAAACCACCTGTAATTAGCACTGCAGGTAAAATAAAACTGACACCTGCAACAATCAGCCCTAACCATCCTGCATAGATATAACCCACATGGATAGCCATCTCTGTAGAATTCGGCCCAGGAATCAGGTTAGTTGCACCAATAAGATCCAAAAAATGCTCTCGTGTCAACCACTGGCGGCGTTTGACTACCTCATCTTCAATCATGGCAATGTGAGCAACCGGGCCCCCAAAACCGATAACGCCCAATTTGAAAAAGAGTTGGGCAAGTTCACCCAAACGACCTAATGTGGAGTTACTCATTGGATCTACACAATTTTATTTTCAGCAAGACTTACACCAATTATTTTGAGACTATTTTTGATAGGTTAAGCCTTGCTTATTTTTGGAGTTACCTCAACTCCAAACCCACAGAACTTTTCGCTTTATGGATAGGGTAATTTCAGAATTCAGACTTCAGAATTCAGACTTCATACTTCATACTTCATACTTCATACTTCAATATACCTCTCTAGGAGGAATTGCTTGAGGTGCGGTTGCTCTAAATTAATACCAAGCTCTGTAGCTTTTTGCGTAATTTGTTCATAAGTCAAACCTTGATCAATAGCAGTGGCAATCAAAGCGATACCACCTGCTCTAGCTCCAGCAGCGCAATGTATTAAAACTGGCTTGGGCAAATTCTCAATTTCTTCAATTGCTGCTGCTGTTAGCTCCTGATTTGCTTCTGAAGGACGTAGAGGGACATTTGCATATTCCAATCCGGCCGCTTCTGTTTGTTGCTGTTCGTCACTCAAAAAGCCTACTTCATCAGGAGAGCGCAGATTTAGCACTGACTTAAAACCTGCTTGGGCTGCTTTTTGTAACTGCTCAGGAGTTACTTGTCCAGCAACACTCAGATTGTCACTAACTTTTTTAGAGTTTGCCATAAAATATCACTATCTCGATAGACTTATCGTAGTTTAGTTTTGTACTCAATTAAAAGCCCTCTTTTACACTAAATGGGGGATTATAGAGATTTTCAGATCAGTGAGGTACAGGTTTAAATCACAAAACTTGTAGGGGCGGGGTTTTCCCGCCCTCCTTTTATCTGACAGCCGCAACAGCCGGAGCAGCGAATTTAGCGTAGCGCTCGATGTAGAATTCTTTAGAGTGTGCGATCGCTTTCACTGAATCACGCTCCTTGAGAGCATGTTTCCATTGCTTGATCCGGGTAAATTCAGCCGGTATCGCAAAACCGCGATACTCTCTCAGTGCAGCCCAGCGTTCAAACCAGGGGAAAAAGGTAAAATCAACTAGACTGATAGACTCACCAAACCAGTAGGGGCCATCCTGAGAAAGCTTACCGAAAGCTTCGTTTTCGATGAATTCCAGATGTTTATATAGTTCCTGTTTAGCTTCCTCTTGCTTTTGGGGTTCTGGATTCCGCAAAAGATTAGAGAAAGCGGGAACGAATCTAGTATTAGCGAAATCAACCCAGATGCGAGCCTGTGCTTTAGCAATAGGATTGCTGGGTAACAGAGGCGGATGAGGAAATACCTCATCTAGATACTCATTAATGACTGCTGATTCCCAAACCCGTTCATCACCGTGAGTGATAGCCGGGACTTTACCATAGGGAGAAACTTTTGTAAAACCCTCTGGTTTGTTCTGCAAATCAATCTCAACTAAATCGAAGTCAATGCCCTTCTCTTGGAGTACCAAACGAGTACGGTGAGCATAAGGACAAACGACTGCACTATAGATGGTGATTTCAGCCATGTTTAAGTTCCTTTGTGAATAGGACTTTTTGAACAGTATTGGGATGATAGATATTCAATCCAAAATCCCAAATCTTAAATTGTTAGTGTCACGAAGCGACACAGACACTAACCAAACTTTCAAATCACTTATCGCGATTCATCGCTTCTGTTAACAGCAGTAGCAGTAGGGTGGGCATTGCCCACCAGATCCAGGTTTTGGTGGGCATTGCCCACCCTACTTTTAAATCAGTTATCAGTTAACAGTTATCAGGCGTACTATTCCTGCAATTAAGTATTAGGACAGAGTGCATCTTTTACCACCACTCTTTTCTGAACTACGCCCTGTTGTTGTAACCAATCAGCTGCATCTTGAAGTTCATTAACCAATTTCGGATTTAAAGGAAGCACTCCATCAACTGGTCGGCGTTCAAAAGTTTTCTTCACAACTTCTGGTGGCAAACCTGATACTTTTTGATATAGGGCTTGATTTTCTTGGGGATGTTTATTCAGCCATTCAGCTTCCTTGGAAAGGATAGCAATTACATCTTTAATGGCTGCAGATTTTTCAGCAAATGCTTCTCGATGCACCATGTAAAGTGAGTAATGGGGAACAGTAGCAGGCAAAGGAATTTGTCTAGCTTTATACTTGAGTTCAGCAGTCGCCACCCAAGGGTCCCAAACAGCCCAAGCATCTACATGACGGGAGGCCCAAGCGGGTAGAGCTTCATCGGGCTTCATGTAAACTCGTTTTACCTGCTCCTTAGCAATTTTTTTCTTTTCTAAAAGCTTTAAGAGTAGATGTTCACTAATCCCGCCTCGATTCACAATCACTTTTTTACCGGCGAGATCATCAAATGTCCGGATAGGGGAATCTGCATGAACCACAATTCCTTCTGAGTTACGATTAGCTGGTCGGTGAGCAATGATGCAAGCATTTATCCCACCAGACAAAGCAGATAAACCAGCGATATCGCCACCCGCCCCTAAATCAGAACTTTTAGCGTTGATTGTTTCTAATACAGGTGCAAAAGACGGGAAGGTTCCTACCCACTCAATCTTGATATTCTTGGGACCTAGTTCGCGTTCTAATGTACCGCGTTCTTTGACTATGGCAGAGAGACTGCCCTTAATGTAGCCAATGCGAACTACTGTTTGTTTCTGCGACTCAGGATTTTTTGCTACTACAGTATTTTGGCTCTGATTGCTGACGTTTTTAACAGTGGAATTAACAGGGTTGCTAGAAGTACAACCAGAAATTATCAAACTCAAACAAGATTGAGCAATCAATAGCCACAAAAATGTTTTAGATGAACGATGCTGGTCAACTCGGAGCAAACTTTTCCAGGTGGAAATTAAATGATAACTTTGTAATGTACCCACTAATATTTACTCCTTACGCCTTGATAACTAACTGTTAACTGTTAACTGTTCACTGATTTAGGGTGCGGGATTGGGATAACGATCGCTAACTGCATCTATCTCTGCGAGGATTTCTTTGCTGAGGACGATGTTCACACTTTCTATGTTTTCTTTGAGTTGTTCTAGTGTGGTAGCCCCGATGATGGTGCTGGTGACAAACCAACGACTCCGCACAAAGGCGATCGCCAGTTGGGCTGGACTTATTTGATGGCGTTGGGCTATTTCTATATAAGCTGCTACGGCTTCTTTGACGTTTGGTTTGCGGTAGCGCTGACCAAATCCTTCAAATAAGGTGATTCTGGCTTTCTCTGGTTTACCATTAAGATATTTGCCTGTTAATAAGCCAAAGCCTAAAGGACTATAGGCTAGTAAACCAATATTTTCGTAATAAACTGCTTCTGCTAATGCTGAATCAAATACTCGATTGAGCAAGTTGTAAGCATTTTGAATGGAAACAACTTTGGGTAATCCTAACTGTTTAGCAGCGTTACTAAATTGGGCTACTCCCCACGGGGTTTCATTACTCAAGCCGATGTAGCGAATTTTGCCGGCTTTAATGACATCGGCAAAAACTGCTAATTGTTCAACGATGGGAATGGTTTCTCCTAGTTGTTCTGGGTCGAATACTGTTTGTCCAAACCGGGGTACATAACGGTCTGGCCAATGGATTTGGTAAAGGTCTATATAGTCTGTTTGTAATCGCTGGAGACTATCATCTACAGCTTGTTTGATATTGTCTCTGTCAATGGCTTTAGCTCCGCCGCGTACCCATTTAAAGCCTCTACCTGGTCCAGCAATTTTAGTAGCAACGATGATGCGATCGCGCTGCTGATTTTTTAACCATTCTCCTATGTACTTCTCAGTTAATCCGTAAGTTTCGCCACTGGTCGGTACTGGGTACATCTCAGCCGCATCGATGAAGTTAATTCCTTGAGCAATGGCATAGTCTAGCTGTTGATGGGCTTCTTCAATTGTGTTTTGTTGCCCATAAGTCATTGTCCCAAGGCAAATATCAGAAACTTTGAGGTCACTTTCTCCCAGTTGTTTATACGACATATTCTGATGTTGTTGTTAGTTTGTCATTAAAGAGGGAACAGGGAACAAGAAAAACTGTTCCCTTGCTCGATGAATTTGGTAAAAATTCACAACAAAATTTTCAGTACAGCCTCTGAACCTCAATACTACATTAAATCGATAGATTAACCGGAGTTATTTCTTATAGTCGCTCATTATTGCATAGATGAGTCATATAAGTAAGTTATTTAAAGCAATGTAAAATTTGAAAATGTAGTATAAAATACTTGACTTATTCTCAATTTTTGTTATTCCGGCTTACCTGTAAACCACGGTTCTCCGTCGGCTCCAATACGCCCTTGATTGGGTTATCAGAATTCAGAAGGGTTCAATAGGGAGCATCCCATATTGGAATATTTAGTGCGAGCGTCTCGCTCGCGTCATGGATAAAAGCGAGCAAGATGTTTGTCCTTCCCTGCGGGAGGCTGCGCCAACGGACACGCTACGCGATCGCACTACAAAATAAATCTGCCAAATTGGGATGCACCCGATTCAATATTCTGGCTCCTGACTTCTTTGCGGAAAGTGTATTTCATTCATCTAAGAATTGCTATAGCTTATCTGCTCTACCCCTTGCATTTTAAATTTGTCTGTGATAATTTTTGCTTGTACCCTAAATCTACTGTTCTCCGAGCGACTTACTGTAGTTTTAAGGCAACTGATATCACAGCTAAATGGGCGGTTAATCCGAGAGTACTAGAGTTTATCTCTAGGCTCTCATCTTTCTTATGAATTTCCTTATGGATTAAGGAGTACTAAAATTTTTTGATACAGCTTAAAAGTTTGTTATTTCTATTGCCACTACGTTCAATGAAAAAACTCAGTGCTTTACTGCTGGTTGCTTCCTGGCTAAGTGTAACACTTTCTGGATGTGCTGGAACCAAGTCAGTTGACTCAGTGAATTCCGCCGTGAAGAATGTCAGTAATGAGACTAAAGATAAAAGCAATAGCATTCGCTTGGGATACCAAAAGGGTGGTGCAGTACCAATCGCCAAGCAAAGAGGGGAGTTAGAAAAGAAACTAGCTGCTCAGAATATCAAAGTTGAATGGGCAGGCCCCTTTGACCGTTGTGCAAGTTTACTCCAAGCAATTAGTGCTAATCAAGCAGACATAGGTGGGTGTGGAGACATTCCTGGTTTGTCGGCGATCGCTGCTGGGCAAGAAATATGTATTGGTGCGGTGCAGCGTCCTAGACCTGAAGCATTAGGTAGTGCGATCGTCGTCCGTGGTAACTCTAATATCAAAAAGCCTGCTGACCTTGTAGGTAAAAAAGTTGCTGTCAATCAAGCTGGTGCGGGTGAGTACCTACTATTGAAAGTTTTAGAAAAAGAGAAGATTTCTAAAGACAAAGTCCAACGTGTCTTTCTAGGGCCTACAGACGCTGGGCCTGCCCTCTATCAAGGAACTGTAGACGCTTGGGCAGTGTGGGAACCGTATGTTTCACTGGCTGTATTAGAGCATGGTGCTAGGAGAATTACCACAACCCATCCAGCGCCAACTTATAGCGTCATGCTTGTTCGTAATGACACAGCGGCTAAGTCTCCTAAGGCAGTGCAAGCAGCTTTTAGCGCTTTGGGTGAAGAGTACGCATGGTTGAACAAAAATGCGGCAAAATCAGCTGAATTTCTGGTCAAGGACATTAAAATATCTCCGGCTGTAGCCAAGCAGGTGACAGACAATCAGGGGCCACAGGAACTGGCAACACCTAATGCTGATGATGTAGCCAAAATTCAGAAGACGGCTGACTGGATGCTAGCGCAGAAAATCTTGCCAAAAAAAGTAGATGTTGCTGCGGTTGTCTGTCCTACGGCTAAGTAGGAGGAAGGGGGATGAGGGAGATAAGGGGGATGAGGGAGATAAGGGGAATGGGGGAGTGTGGGAGGAAAGAGAATTAATGCTTCCCTCTCTTCCCAGTCCCCAATCCCCAGTCCCCAATCCCCAATCCCCAATCCCCAGTCCCCAATCCCCAGTCCCCAATCCCCAATCCCCAGTCCCCAATCCCCAATCCCCAGTCCCCAGTCCCCAGTCCCTATATTGGGTGGTAATTTTTTCAGGAGATATACATGCCAATTGAATTGATCGGAATGATCGGCACGCGAAAATTGTCTGAGTTGGATGGACCAACGGTCTCTATCACAGGTGGTTCCATAGATCCGGCTTATGTTCGCCAGTTTGCCCAGGCGCATGAAAATGCCGGTTTTGATCGGGTGCTGGTGGGTTACGGCTCAACAGGCCCAGATGGCTTAACAGTTGCATCATTCGCAGCAGCGGCTACAGACCGCTTGAAGTTTTTAATTGCTCATCGTCCCGGTTTCGTGAATCCCACACTTTTCGCTCGCAAAGCTGCAACTCTCGACCATTTCACCAGTGGAAGAATTGCTGTACACATCATTACCGGCGGTAGTGATGCTGAACAACAACGGGATGGTGATTGGCTTGATCATGACACTCGCTATCGGCGTACAGATGAATACCTGGAAATTGTCAAGCGGGTGTGGACGAGTGATACTCCCTTTGATTATGAGGGCGAATTCTATCGTGTGAAAGATGCGTTCTCGGATGTGAAGCCTGTACAACAGCCTCACATACCGCTTTACTTTGGGGGTGCTTCTGGTGCAGCAGTACCCGTAGGAGCCAAGCACAGCGATGTCTACGCTATGTGGGGAGAACCAATTGCCGCAGTGAAAGAACGGATAGCGGAAGTGAAAGCAGCAGCACCGCCAGGACGATCGCCCAAATTTAGTGTGTCGCTACGGCCAATTTTGGGCGATACAGAAGCAAAAGCTTGGGAGCGGGCAAGGTCAATTTTATCGCGGATTAAAGAGATCCGGTCTGGCACAACGGGAAATCAGCCTGTATCAGCACGTCCCCAAGCAGTAGGCTCTCATCGGTTACTACAGTTTGCTCAAGAAAGCGAAATCCACGATAAGCGCTTGTGGACACCGATCGCTGCCGCTACAGGTGCTTATGGTAATACTACTGCCCTGGTGGGTACACCTGAGCAGGTAGCTGAGTCTCTCGTAGATTACTACGATGCTGGGGTGACTACTATCCTGATTCGGGGATTTGATCCGTTAGCAGATGCGATCGCCTATGGTCGTGATGTAATTCCCTTAGTGAGAGATGAAGTGCAACGACGGGAACAACAAGCGCCTGTGTTCGCCTAAAATTGCGGCAGTTCTCAGCCCTCAGGAATGCGGTGCTTTACCAAGTTTCACCAGAAAGTAATTAAAAGCTGTGCCTAGTTAGGCTAACTCGTAAGGATTGTAACGAATGACTAAAGTATTTCTGATCGATGCCAATAAACAACCGTTATACCCAGTACGCATTAGCCATGCCAGGAAGTTGTTGTCACAAGGTAAAGCTGCTGTGTTCCAGCGCTATCCATTTACAATTATCCTTACAGAATCTCTTTCTCAACCAAAACTAGAACAACTAGGTTTTAAGATTAACCCAGGTGTCAAAATAACTAGTAATGTTGTTACTAAAGATAAAAAAATTAGTATTAATGTCGGTCGCTTGCCAAAGCGAGGAAGATAAATGACGAACCAAAGTATTCTAGAACCTTTACCAGAAGACCAATGGTGGATTGAGAGTCCTGAGCTTCGTGACTTTGTGGCGACAGTCCGGGAAGTTAGCAACAGTACTGCTGATAACCGAGTGGAAACACTCAACAGATTAGAACCATATTTTCAAGAGCTACTCGCCCAAAAGGGATGGCTAGCTGAAGAATATGCCCAAATTAACCCGGCTAGTGGGATGGGTGGCGGTATTGGCCAGTGGCTACTTTTTCGATCGCACGATCGCTCCTTGACAGTCTTTAGCTTGGTGATTCCCCCTGGTTCTCAAACCCCTGTCCATGACCATTTGGCTTGGGGATTAATTGGTTTATATCAAGGGAATCAAGAAGAGATAGTTTATCGTCGCGTAGATCATGGACATGCTGAAGGACATGCAGAGTTAGAAGTGGTGGAAGAGCGATCGCTAAAACCAGGCGATATTTACCGTCTCTTACCTCCACACGGTGATATTCACGCCGTCAAAACTATATCTCAAATTCCCTCTGTATCTATTCATGTTCTTGGGAATGATACCGGCTGTGTCTGGCGACACCAATTTATCCCAGAATCCCACAGCGTCAAATCATTCCGTTCTGGATATTCCAATGCTCCTTGTCAAGAAGAGGAGGAAAAAGCACATGTCAGCATTTAATAGACAACAACCCCCCGTATTCGAGACAGTGGAAGAGGAACGCTTACACCGTAAGCAACGGCTAGCAGCCGCTTTTCGTCTGTTTGGCAAGTTTGGATTTAGTGAGGGTGTCGCTGGCCATATTACAGCCCGTGACCCAGAGTTTACCGACCATTTTTGGGTGAATCCCTTCGGTTTATACTTCGGTCATATCCGAGTTTCTGACCTGATTTTAGTCAATAAAGAGGGTGAAGTTGTCAAAGGCGATCGCCCCGTGAATCGCGCCGCTTTTGCCATCCATTCCCAAATCCATGAAGCTCGACCTGATGTCGTTGCAGCTGCTCACGCCCACTCAATTTATGGTAAAGCTTGGTCTAGTTTGGGTCGCCCCCTTGACCCCCTAACTCAAGATGCTTGTGCTTTCTACGAAGACCATAGCGTCTTTGAAGAGTATACAGGTGTCGTCCTAGATACCTCCGAAGGCAAGCGGATTGCCGAGAACTTGGGTAGTAAAAAAGCCATCATCCTACGTAATCACGGACTGTTAACTGTAGGGCATACAGTAGATGAAGCCGCTTGGTGGTTTATTACCTTAGAGCGTTCTAGCCAGGCACAACTCTTAGCTGAGGCTGCAGGTAGACCCCACATTATAGAACATGAAACCGCACGTTTAACCCAAACTCAAGTGGGATCACACCAAGGCGGATGGTTCAGCTTTCAGCCACTTTATGACAGGGTGGCACGGGACGAACCAGATTTATTTGAGTAGGGAATGGGGCAGGGGGCAGGGGGCAGGGAGCAGGAAGATGAGGGAGAAACTATCAATGCCCAATTCCCAATGACTCTTGACAATTATCCTAAATTTATCTATATACTCCGGTAACTCTGTAGGATTATAGTATTTAATATTCTTCGGAGATGTCATTCTCATGATTAACCTCATCTACAGCCGCTTAATTGCGAAGTGGATATCATTGATAAAATTTGGAAAACTTCAATTTCGTTTCTCTGGTTTTCCTGTACCCATAACAGGGGCTTTTGTTGTGGGTATAGGTCTGAGTTTATTATTCGCCGCCTGCTCGCCTGCACCAAGTAATTCACCAACAGCTACTGCTCCTAATCCTAATGCGACAGTTGCTAGCAATTCGGCTCCCAGTAAAGGGAAAGTTGTCCGATTTGGCTATCAAAAATCAACTGTTTTGCTCAGAACCAAGGGTGTCTTAGAAAAGCGTTTAACACCAGAGGGTGTAACTGTCGAGTGGACTGAATTCCAAGCAGGGCCACAACTCTTAGAGGCCTTGAATGTGGGTAGCATTGATATTGGCCCAGTGGGAGAATCACCACCAATATTTGCCCAAGCAGCTGGCGCTGCACTAACTTACGTTGCTGGTATTGTCCCTAGTCCTGCTGGTTCAGCGGTTCTTGTACCCCAAAATTCCCCCATTCAAAAAATTACTGAGCTTAAAGGCAAGAAAATCGCCTTTCAAAAAGGTTCTAGTGCCCATTTGTTGTTAGTGAACGTTCTAGAAAAAGCCGGATTAAAGTATACTGATATCCAACCAATATCTTTACCACCAGCTGATGCCCGTGCAGCATTTGTCAAAGGTAGTGTTGATGCTTGGGTAATTTGGGACCCATTCTATGCAGCGGCTGAAGAAGGGATTAAAGCTCGTCCGCTAATTGATGGTACAGGTATTAATAAACAGGGTGGATATTATCTAGCAGCCCGGAAGTTTGCAACTGAGCAACCAGAAACTCTGAAGGCGATTCTAGAAGAAGTTCAAAAGTTAGAAGCTTGGTCTAAAGACCACCGAGAAGAAGTAGCTTCGACCCTAGCACCTGTATTAGGTATTGACATAGCAACTTTGAAAAAGGCAACTAACAGAAGAAGTTTTGGAATTGTACCCATTACTGATGAACTGTTAGCTGAACAACAAAAAGTTGCTGATTTATACTATCAATTGAAGTTGATTCCCAAGCAGTTAAATATCAAGGATGCAACCCTAACTAAGGAAGAATACGCCAAAATTGCTCTCAAAAGTTAGGTTAATTGGGTATATAGCCTTGACTAGGCTACTGAAGTACAAATTTATCTGCGTTTATCTGCGTTTATCTGCGTTTAATTATTTTAGACCGTACCTTACTGGAGCAGAAAACGCTATAAACAGCCTGATTAATTGTAATTAAAAACCGGGTAATTATCCCCAGCTTTCAAGTATGGGGATGACCCATGCCCCATTCCCCATTAAATATATGACTAATCCTATCGAACTCTTGCGATCGCGCTACGGTGAAATTCCCTTCAATCCAGTTGACTGGAACGAATCCTTAACCACACTGCTGTCTCACCGTTCCATCCGGGCTTATTTACCTGATTCTCTACCACCAGGAACTCTGGAAACCTTAGTCGCAGCGGCTCAATCTGCATCAACTTCGTCTAATCTGCAAACCTGGAGTGTGGTAGCAGTAGAAGATCCCCAACGCAAAGAGGAATTATCCCAGTTGGCGGGAAATCAAGCACACATCCGCCAAGCGCCTTTATTCTTAGTTTGGTTAGCAGATTTGGCTCGTTTGGCTTATGTGGCTGAGAGTCGGGGAAGTTCCCATGAAGCGCTGGAATACTTGGAATTGTTTCTGACAGCCACAGTTGATGCCAGCTTGGCCGCACAAAACGCTACACTAGCGGCTGAGTCTTTAGGTTTGGGAACAGTATATATTGGTGCCATCAGAAACAAACCAGAAGAGGTAGCAGCAATCCTCAATTTGCCTCCTGCGGTGTTTCCTGTGTTTGGGTTGACAGTAGGCTATCCAAATCCTGAAGTAAACGCCGCGATTAAGCCTCGGTTGCCCCAGTCAGCTATATTGCACCGTGAGACTTATCAATTATCACCGCAAGAAGAGGCGATCGCTCATTACAATGATGTGATCAAAGACTTCTATACTGAACAACAGATCAATATCGGTGTTGACTGGTCAGAACACTCATCACAGCGGATTGCTACTGTAGAATCTTTGAGAGGACGCGATAGGTTACGTCAAGTCCTCAATAACCTTGGCTTCAAGTTGCTGTAAATAGAAAAATCAAGATTATGGATTTGCAACTCCGTGGCAAAGTTGCCTGAGTAACAGCCGCAAGTAAAGGCCTAGGTAAAGCTACTGCCAGGCAATTTGCCCGTGAAGGTGCGAAAGTAGTCATTTGATTTTGCGGGGAAGGGTAGATTCAGCAGCGCAACTGCCTCTGATGGTAGACAACGCTCATCTGTAAATCCTGTGTCTATCACAAACTCAATTGGAAAGTCAGCGCGGTTTGGAATCCGAAATGGTATGGCAATAATTGCGTGCCCATCAGTCACAATGCCCGAAATCACTTGACTACACGCTCCATGACACCACCAAAGGATGCAGCAACGTTGTATCCGATTTTGATACCAAAGAGTCGAGCGTTGGGGTGTTTCTCGCTCAAGTAGTCAGCAGCGCGTAAGCCATTTTCGTCAACTTTATAGTCACCTGTCTCAATGTCAATGATGACCATCTTGCCAATATTCTCTTCTATCTCCACTTCCTGGCGGATTCTGCTTTCATATAGTTGCTTTGCACGTCGGGCAACCTCTTCACGGCTTAACAGAATTGCTTGCATACGTTGACTCCCGATCGCTACGCCATTTCTGTGTACCCCTTCATAGTATCTTACGAACAAATAGGGTGGGCACTGTCAGCCCTACATCTCCACTACGTTAGCTACCTTCTTCCTCAACTCTACAGAAAATAACCCTCGCGTCTACAGTTGTACCAATTTCTGGATACATTGCTTCACTCATAAGCTACCATCACGTTTGGAGTCAGATGATTTGTATATTCTGATTCCTGGATTCTGAATTCTCACTACCTCTTACCACCTGCAACACCGCTAATGTTCAAAACATCGCTCATGGTTGCACAGTAATTAGGCAAGTCAAAACTAGCGGGGTTAATCACATGATCATAAGTAAAATGTCGATAGCTCATGCAGAATCTATCCCAAGCAGCCATCTGAATTTTGAACACAGCGATAATCAAGTTCGCTAATGACAAAGATAGAGGGATGCGAAAGTAAATTCTTTTGCCTAGATAAGCGCAAACTTGTTCCACTGCTTGGTCTACTGTTAACTCTGTCTGACCTAAAACCAAGCGGTGCGGTTCATCTTCTTGGGGCGGATTGTCAATCAAATATGTGACTACGGTGGCAATGTCACGCCCGTGGATAAAATGGAAACTACCGTCTACTTTTAAGAACCGAATTAAATTAATATATTTTGTAACTTCTGGGATACCAGATGTGAGATGAGAATAGGGTTTGTTGGCATCACCGCCCAAAACTAGAGTGGGAAAAACAGTGGTGATTTTGGGTGCAAGTGCTAATTTCGCTAATTGGTGTAAGCAATTATATTTTGAGCTAACGTAATCTGTACCTATTTCCCCCGCTTCTTTTAGTGGTTGATTTTGCCCATTCAAAACGCTAGCTGTAGAAAAATAAATTACTTGTTCACATTTGTCTGGATTTAGCAGTTTGATTAACTCTATAGTTTTCAATACATTAATATCAAATGTGAGACTACCACCCCAAGCTGTTGCTGTTAGCACTGCAGTATCAATTGTTGATAGCAAGTCAGCAAACTGGCTAATTTTTTGCATATCACCTTGCAAGACGGTGATACCTGGACGTGCTTGAGTATCAACTCGGAGTTTATCTGGGTTCCTAACCAGTAGAAACAGCTCGTGTTCTGTTTGTTGAATTAATGCTTCGCTGATATAGTGACCTATACAGCCACTAGCACCAGTCACTAAAATTCGTTTTTGACTCATAGAGAGTGTTTAAGTTTTAGTTGTTAGTTGGTAATTAATTTTTAGTGGCAGGTATCACAACGAAAAACTACAGTTATTCATAAATTAGGTTAAGAGTAGAGACGCGAAATTTCCCGTCTCTACTGACAAATGACCATTGACAAATGACTAAACAAGTGCATTCAGCTGCTTTGCTGTTTCAAAGAAGAAAGCGACATTTTCTTCTGGGGTTTCTGGTAGTACACCATGACCGAGATTGAGGATGTGTCCTGAATTTCCAGCTTTGCGAACTGTGTCTAGAATTCGCTCACGGATAAAGGATTTAGAGCCAAATAGCACCCCTGGGTCGAGATTTCCCTGGACTTTGACGTGTTGTCCTAATCTTGCTCGTGCGTCTGCCATATCTACTGACCAGTCTACAGTGACGACATCTGCACCAGATTGTGCCATTCTCTCTAGAACACCAGCGCTACCACTAACCAGCAAAATCAAAGGTGTGTCGGGATGGGTTTGCTTAACTTGCTGGAAAACTCGTTGTTGGTAAGGGAGAGCGAAGGTGTCATAATCTTGGGGACTCAATTGACCCGCCCAAGAGTCGAACATTTGCACAACCTGGGCACCGCAGTCGATTTGGTAGCGCACATAAACAGCGATCGCATCTGCTAATTTAGTTAACAGTTGATGCAATATCGCTGGCTCAGAGAATGCCATGTTTTTGATCACAGAGTAGGTTTTGGAACCTTTGCCTTCTACTGCATAAGCAGCTAAAGTCCACGGCGCACCGACAAAACCTAATACTGTTGACTGATTGCCAACTTCTTGGCGCAACGCCTGCAAGATAGTCTTGATAAATGGTAGAGCTGCTTCTGGTTCTAGGGGATGCAGGCTATCAACTTGTGCTTGAGTGCGAATGGGCGAATAAATAATTGGCCCTTTACCTTCCGCAATGTCCATCTCAATACCTAAGCCAGGTAATGGGGTGACAATATCGGAAAATAAAATTACTCCATCTGGTTGGAAAGCTTTCCACGGTTGCAGGGAAACTTCGATCGCTACTTCGGGAATTTCGGAGCGATCGCGAAAAGAAGGATACTTCTCCCTTAAATCTCGATATGCTTTCATATATCGCCCCGCTTGTCGCATCATCCATACAGGGGGACGGTCTACTACTTCACCACGAGCTACCCGCAGGAGATTAGGCGCTGTTGAGGGAACACCCATTTAACACTTCATCCTAAGTCACTTTTTTATGCCACTGTTTAGCTTATCATTCTGGCATTACGCTTTTTCAACAGTTATCCGTTATCAGCACAAGAACTGCTGCCAGCCTTTACCTGGAGTGAGTCTCCCACGAATATAAGTGGTGGGTTAACTTGCGGGATCTGGCTACAGTTGGGGTCATACAATTTTGGATTTTGGATTTTGGATTTTGGATTGACCCCACAGATAACTCTGCTTGCTCTGTACCATCAAGGAATTGTTGGTTAAATTTTCAGATGTTGTACCCTGTTAACTGTTCACTGTTCACTGTAAAAGCGCTAGTTACTGTTTAACTTGTCTTCATATGCAAACTGACTCTAACAGTTCTTCTCATCTGGACTTTCATCAAAATTATCCTCTAGCAGGAAAGTTTTTTATCCCTCGTTCACAACGCCAGCGGTTTTTTATCCAATTCACCTTTATGACGTTTGTGGGATGGGTTGTGGGTGGTATTGCCAGTTTAGCCCTAGAAAAAACCCTCAATAGCTGGAATTTGCCTGTCGGGAACACTTTCATTAGCTATTTAAGCAGCATTGTGTTTGCAGTGATTTTTGCCGCCGATCAAGCACTTGTTTTACGCTTATATTTATCCGGTTGGCTGTGGATATTGGCTACTAGTGTCGGTTGGCTGATTGCCAACGGTGTTGCGACAGCCTGGATTAAATACTTTGTCGTTGTTGCCGCATCTTTAAATGTAACTTCCTCTCCTGATGCCATAGTTATTCTGGGATTTTTGTCAACCATTTCGTATATTCTCTCTGGGATTTGGCTGGGGCTTTGTCAATGGCTGGTGTTGCGGAGATACACAGCAGGTGCTTGGTGGTGGAATTTTATCCCCGCTGCTTCCTTCTTTTTCATCAGTCTCTTAATTTGGTTGCTTTCTCTTTTACAAGATTTTCTTCCCCTTGCCTACCGATCTACAATATTGTCTTGGAGTGGACAAGGGTTTACTGCCGTGATTCTCGGAGTTATACCCGCAATTAGTTTGTGTACTTTGAAAAAAAAATTACACTATAAAAATGAAATTTCTGGTTGATCCTGGGTAACTTGGCAGTTGGTTGCTGTATATGGTTCAGCTTTACAAAAACTCAGAGGTGCGACGGTTAATACCGCCTATCGACTCTACCAATTGATTAATTATGTGTATGTATAACGAAACCCCGTCTCAGGCGGGGTTTTGTGTTAATGATTACTTTGACAGTGACGACTAGAAGCTCCAGAAAACTGGCTTTTAGGCTCGTGCTAAATGGTAGTGCGATCGCTGAAAAACCTGATACTATTTTGACAACCTCTATCGAGGCGCGCAACGAAGCGGTAGTTGTAGCTCAACAGGTAGAGCGCAGTTTTCGATATAAAGCCAGCAGTCGGATTTGAACCGACGACCTTCCGATTACAAGTCGGATGCACTACCACTGTGCTATGCTGGCTTGATTGGTTTTAGCTTCAAGCGCTGGTCAGTATACCACTATATCATAAATAAATATTTTGTCTAGCATCAAAAGTAAAGAAAAATTCGGTGCCCCAACAGGTAACTCTTTATCTATGACTAAAAACTATATTCTCTTGTAGATAAAAAGAATATAGTATGAGCGCAAAGATATCTGGTAAATTTTTTAAAGTAGTATTTTTTTTGGTAAAGCTGGCTCAAAGAAAGACATAATTATTCTTTACAGATCGGAAGCATGGCAGCGTTGATCGGACGAGATTTATTAGGTCTGGGAGACCTCAATTCTAGAGAACTTCAAGAACTTTTACAGTTGGCAACTCAACTAAAATCACAACAGTTGCAGTTGCGGTGTAATAAGGTATTGGGGTTATTGTTCTCTAAAGCTTCAACTCGCACACGGGTGAGTTTTACCGTGGCGATGTACCAATTAGGTGGACAAGTCATTGATCTCAACCCTAATGTTACCCAAGTGAGTCGCGGGGAGCCTGTACAGGATACAGCACGAGTGTTAGATCGATATCTAGATATTTTGGCAATTCGCACTTTTGCACAAGAAGAGTTAGAATCTTTCGCTCATTATGCCAAGATTCCTGTGATTAATGCCTTAACTGATTTAGAACACCCTTGTCAAGTATTAGCAGATTTATTGACAATTCAAGAAGGTTTTGGTGACTTGACGGGGTTAACTTTGACCTATGTGGGTGATGGCAATAATGTGGCTAATTCTCTGATGTTGGGTTGTGCGTTGGCGGGGATGAATGTGAGAATTGCTACTCCTAAAGGTTATGAGCCAGATGCGACGATTGTTGCACAAGCACGAGCGATCGCTAATAATAAAACTGAAGTTCTCCTCACTCACGATCCAGAAGTAGCTGCTAAAGATTCTACAGTACTTTACACCGATGTTTGGGCAAGTATGGGGCAAGAATCAGAAGCAGACGATCGCTTACCGATTTTCCAACCTTACCAAATTTCTCAGCAGCTATTGAGTCTTGCCGATCCCAAAGCGATCGTTTTACACTGCTTACCAGCCCATCGTGGTGAAGAAATCACCGAAGAGGTGATCGAAGGTTCCCAATCACGCGTTTGGGATCAGGCGGAAAATCGTCTCCACGCACAAAAAGCATTGCTTGTTAGTATTTTAGGCGCAGAATAAATTAATAGGACTAACGCTGCGTGTCGGATTTTTAACGCAATAGGTTGTCAAGAGTCCAAAAAGCTAGACTTTTCACTTTGTACAGACGCGTAGACGCTCGTAGAGCGTCTTCTCGTAAGAGTATAATCGCGTCTCTCCTAATCTCCATAACAGAAAATATCTGTACCAGTTAGGTAAATCCTCTTCTTTTGTCTTGAGATATTTTCACTTTGGATCTTGCTTATAGGGAGTTTTTTGTAGTACTAATGTTCTAGGAACATTTGTTATTTATTTCCCAACAAATTTATGGAACGTTTAACAGAAGCGCAACAAGAACTGTATGAATGGCTGGCGGAATACATCCGCACACACCAGCATTCGCCTTCTATTCGGCAAATGATGCAGGCAATGAATCTGAAGTCACCAGCACCAATTCAAAGCCGTTTAGAACATTTACGCACGAAAGGATATATTGAATGGACTGAAGGAAAGGCGCGAACAATTCGGATTTTGCGTGCAGCAGCACCAGGTGTACCAATTTTGGGTACGATCGCTGCAGGTGGTTTAATTGAACCTTTTACAGATGCGGTAGATCATTTAGACGTTTCTAATTTAACTTTACCTCCCCAAACCTATGCTTTGCGGGTAGCTGGCGACAGCATGATTGAAGATTTAATCGCTGATGGAGATTTAGTCTTTCTGCGCCCAGTAGCAGAACCAGAACATCTCAAAAATGGGACGATTGTCGCCGCCAGAGTTGACGGACATGGTACTACATTAAAGCGTTTTTATCGCAGTGGCGATCGCGTTACCCTCCAACCCGCCAATCGCAAATACACCCCCATCGAAGTCCCCGCCATCCAAGTGCAGGTACAGGGTTCTTTAATTGCCGTTTGGCGTGATTATAACTGAATTTGGGCATGGGGCATTGGGGACTGGGGATTGGGGACTGGGAAAAAACTCCTGACTCTTGACTCCTGACTCCTGACTCCTGACTAACTACTAGGGTTCATTACCACTTTCATGATTGACATTTTATGTACCTGACGCGAAATCCAGTGCAGCAACTGCCTACTTTCCAATTAAAATTGCCATTAGTAAGGGAAAGTCAAGGCAGTTATCAGACTCAGCAACCATTACCAGGATGCCCCAAAATGCCAGCATCTGTTGCATTGCGGCAGTATCAACGACAAGCTATGACTAGCTGGTTTGCTAACAATGGCAGAGGTACGCTAAAAATGGCTACTGGTAGTGGTAAGACGCTGACAGCACTGGCGATCGCTTGTGAATTATACCAGCAGATTAACTTACAAGTCTTGTTAGTGGTGTGTCCCTATCGTCATCTTGTCACCCAATGGGCGCGAGAATGTGAAAAATTTAACTTGCAACCTATTTTAGCCTTCGAGAATTTACGCAATTGGCAAAGTCAACTTTCTACCCAAATTTACAATTTGCGTTCTGGTTCTCAAAGGTTTGTCACAGTAATTACTACCAATTCCACGTTAATTGGAGACGGGTTTCAGTCGCAACTCAAATATTTTCCTGATAGAACTTTAATTATCGGTGATGAGGCACATAATTTAGGCGCACCCAAACTTGAAGAAAGCCTACCCCGCCGTGTGGGGTTGCGACTGGCTTTGTCTGCAACACCAGAAAGGTATTTTGATGATGGTGGTACGCAATCTTTGTTTGATTATTTTGGCCCAGTCTTACAGCCAGAATTCACGCTCCAGGATGCGATCGCTCAAGGTGCTTTGGTACATTATTTGTATAATCCCATTCTGGTAGAGTTAACGGAAGTAGAGAGTATTGCTTATTTAAAATTAACTAAAAGAATTGGGCGCTCATTACTATATCGAGAACGAGAAAATCGAGCAGCGGGAGATTTTGAAGATAATGAGGATTTGAAGCCGCTGTTAATGCAACGAGCCAGATTAATTGGTGCTGCAGAAAATAAATTACAGGCTTTGCGGGAATTAATGACATCTCGTCGCGAAACTACTCACACACTATTCTATTGCAGTGATGGTTCTCAAGAGATGGGACAACGTTCATCTCTGCGACAACTCAAAGCTGTAGCTAAAATTCTGGGTGTAGAACTAGGTTATAAAGTCAGCACCTACACCGCTCAAACCTCTTTAGTCGAGAGAGAAGTATTACGTCGTCAATTTGAAAGTGGGAAGTTACAGGGTTTAGTGGCGATTCGCTGTTTAGATGAAGGTGTTGATATTCCCGCAATTCAAACTGCAGTGATTTTATCAAGCTCGGGTAATCCGCGTCAGTTTATTCAGCGGCGGGGGCGAGTTTTGCGTCCTCACCCTGGTAAGGAGCGCGCTACCATCTTTGATATGATCGTCTTGCCGCCAGATTTGGATAGGAACACTCTAGAAGTTGAGCGCAATCTGTTAAAGAAGGAATTACGCCGCTTTGTGGAGTTTGCCGATTTAGCTGACAACGCCGGCGAAGCGAGAATGAAGCTGCTGGCTTTACAAAAGCGCTACGGCTTATTAGATATTTGATGGGCGATCGCTCAATTATTGCTTTTTATAAAAATTTTTTTGTTATGGTGAAAAGGTGGGTACACTGTATGAAATAATAATTGAAGCTGATCATAATGGGATGTAGCCCGCGATAAAAATTTTAGCGCATCCCCATTATATAGCTTTTCATTAGAATAGCAGATAATTTCTGCAAAAGAAAGCATTTTTGTGAAAAAATAGGCAGAAAATAAAGATAAAAGTGACAGTGAGTTCACGGATGCGATCGCCACAGTCAGGATGGTTAAAATTAGAGGGCAAACCTCTGTAAAATTGCACAACCGAGATGTCACAAGAGGCAAATATCGATGATGTTCAAGAACCAATTACCAGTGCTTCGCCGGAAGTGCGGCAAATTGTAGAGCGGGTATGGCATTTAGAAAAAAGCAGATTGGATAAAAAAATTAACAGTCATATTAATGATGACATTTTGGCAATTGTCAAGGAAGCGGTGCGATGAATCCCCAGAGGAGTCTACCTGTGTGAAGTCGATGTAATATTCTGCTCCTGATGCAAAAAATGTCGCCGCGTTGGGGTTGTTAATGTACATTTCGAGGTTGCCACTTGGGGTTGCTTGCCAAAATGATTTATTTTCTTTGCTGTCGGTGTGGACAGGGCGCATCTTAACGGTATTGCCACCGCAAGGATGATTGGTTACGCTTTCTACTAAGAATTTAGCTCTGACTGACACAATGAATCTCCAAAAATTGATTGATGAACTAGAAAGTTTTAGTAAATACTTGCTATCGCTACCAGGGACTGTTATAGCCTATTCCGATGATCTGTACGGTTATCCTTGGGGAAGAATAAGATTAATAGGCATATTATGTATGGGTTTCAGCTTTTATCTAACAGTTTTAAGCCTTGTTCTCCTGGGCTGAATAGCAATGAGTTAGAACTGGTCATCGTGGATCTCAAAGCCTGATTGCCTGTAAAGATGTGCGCCAATCTGCTTAATCCAGTTGGCTAATCGATTGAATTTATGCTCAATTGCCTTATCAATAGAGTTAAATCGATACTCAGCAAATATTTTCTTTTCAGAATACTCAGTTAAGTGAACATCTAATTTTTTCTCTGTTGTATACAATTTATCAGTCAAAGTATCTTTCAAATTATCAATGGCTGTTAGCAAGTGATTCTCAGATTTTGATATTTTGGCATTAATATTTGCTTCAATTTGAGATAGACGATAAATAGCTCCAGTCAAAGTAAGCAATCCCAGAATAATAGTGAGAGCATTATTAATATCAATTTTCACAATTTTAATATCTCCCCATAAACGTATTCCAGCCACATAGAATCGCTGGACATTGATGGCTGAACGTGGAAACTTAACGTTTGATTTTGAGTAAAGTTAAACGTAAATTCTTGGATTGAATTGGTATAACGAGAATAAGCGTTAATGTCGTTGGGTATAGTTATTTGAGAATTTGAGCTACGCAACAATAAGCTTCTTTGGTAAAGAACGGAAGTGTATCCAGAGATCTGTGAACTACTGCTAAAAATATCTGTGCCAGCAATCCGACACCGAAAAGTTTTAGTATTGGTGTTATTGCTCATTCCCAGTAGTGCCGTGATTTTCAACACACTGTTAGCTGTTAGAGTATTAGCTGGAATAGTGTAACTATACAGTTGCGTGAGAGCAGTCGTGCCCGTACAGTTTATTTTTGTAGGATGAAAAAACAGAAAATCTGATAATTGCACTCGCTCCAACTTGGGCATAATAGCCGCAAAACTGGTGTCAGGAGGAGTGTACCAATTGCTTTTACCTGTGAGATGTTTTATCTGATAAGCAAGCGACTTCACTATTTGAATAAGATTGAGTGTGGCATCTGAAGATGCTGGATTTTCGTTATCATCAATGATGACGGGCATTTATCCCCCAATTAGTTCATTAAGAGCATCAATCTTGGATTCAATTGTTGTCGTGTCTGTACCTTCATACTGATAAATTGCAATATTGGCACTGATAAACCATTTGGGAACTTGAATCGATACGAAATAATTAATATTTAAATCGTTAAAAACTATCAAGTTAAATTTTCCCAGAAACAGTCTTTCACGTTCACCCGTAAAGCTTGCACCCAGTCCAGTTGTTAAGCTGCGGCTGAGGTATCCTGCATACTTCCAGATTTTGCCTAGAGGAACAGTAGTAGTTATAGATACCGCAATAATCGGTTTATCAAAAACTACTGGTACATGAATTTCGGTTATCTTTTCATAAATTGGATTTCCTGCTGCATCGTTCAAAAAACTTACAGCCGGGAAAGAATCACTATATTGCAAAGCCCAATTACTTTCTATTCCTAGCTGCAAGTTGCGTGCCATATCAAGCGTGAGAAATTACAAAATCAACGTGATCGGCAAATTCATCTACAATTTCAAACGGATTAGGAATACCGTAATGCTCCAGCTTGTCGAGGTACTCAACCGTGTCAATTTTCCCGGTTAGCCAATCTCTACCCGCTTGGTTGATGGCAAGCATTCCCTGAAATTCAGAGTCAGAGCAGTTGCCATCAATATCAACGGATAGCAAATCCAACGGATCATCTGGAGTCCAAATAATGCCAGTTCGTTCTGCTATCTTGCTCATTAACCTTCAGGGGTGAATCTACCCCGGTTTTTACCGCCATTTCCTTCAAGGAAGGTTGTCAAAGCTGATTGACCTGCTATAGCTAAAACAGCTGCATCATACTCTTGACCACCAGCATTCTGTCCAAAAACACTGGTGACAGAATCAACATCTGGTTTATTGTAGGCGGCGCCAGTAATGCGACTATTTTTCTTGGTAGTTCCAGGTACAACAGAAGTGAGCGTTAGCTTGGCAAACTTAAATTTACTTGCTTTGATCAGAATTGGCGTTGTCAATGCTGCAAATTCGGTAGCAGTTGTAGTGTAATTAGCAAGCAGACCGAGAAGCACAGTAGCAACCCCAGACCCTTGTCCGGTTTGTCCACCTTTGATTAACCGAGCAGGAAGATAAACTTTAGTGGTGCCGGCAGTGCCAAAGGGAGAAATATAACCAGCCTCTTTTTCTGTTTTCACCCGCTTAGTTTCGTCGGTGATAGCTGCATACTTTGCTTGTCGTTCTGCGGGAGTAGCTTCTAACCACTCTTTGTATTTGTCATACCGAGCCTTCTGTGCTGGGTAGCGTTGCAGGTCTCTAAACCCCATAATTTTTATTGGTGATAGTTACAGTTTTCACCAACTCTAACCCTTGAAAATCCTTAGAATTTTGCACTGAAACCTAATAGGTTTTTACCTTTATTTTCTGCCGTTGTTTCCCGTTGACACTCATTGAATCTCAGGGATATTTCACTAATGACTGATTTCTGAGTGTTGTATCTATCAAAAATACAGGTGGTACAAGATTACCTAAAGAGACGTAAGCACTCCTGAATCTGAGAACTGCCACAGGTCGATACCGTCGATTTTGTACCTGTTTCCCCAAAATTGTGACTTTCCCGGCTGTTGCCGTTGTAGTGCTGGGTTTATCTGGGTCATTGAGTAAAACCCTGTCTGAGTGAAACGGTACATCAATTACGTTACAAATTTTTTCATAAATTTCTACTCCGTCAGCTTTGGAGTTCACAAGTATATAATTACCTCTGGGAAAACCGTTATCAGGGTCAGTGTAACTTGCGCTTTTATTGCCGCAAGTATAAGTTATTCCCCTCCCACCTGATAAAAAAGTAGTTTTAATTTCGTTAGCTATTTCTGTCATTTCTGCTTTGGTAATAGCTGGCTTGACGTTGCCAGAAGCACAAGAAAATTTCATCAATCTGACAGATTTTTCATGCTGTATGGGAGATTCTTCCTCTGGAGATGCTGATGCATCCTGAGAGAAGACAAAAAATAGCTGTGGATGCCCGGCTACTGGCGGTGCAGTATCAAATTTCGAGCCATAAACTACGGCTAAATTTTTTCTACTGTAACCAATTACATTAAAAAACAGATTATGACGCATATTCATCATTGCGTCGTTGTCATTGTCGCCAATCCGACAAGCTAATTTTAAAGATGCACGTGGTGAAGATAGATCACCGTTGCCATCAACATCTCTAAAATATCTGTCTACACGTCTGTTGAATTCAGTTTTATAAGTCTGCTGGAGATGTTCAAAAGGATTAAAATCATCTGGTACAGGCATCTTTAATCCTCTCCATCAAATAAATCTGAGAAGTCAAATGGATTAGGCTGAGAATTGGTTTTACCTTGAGATTCTTTAGCTTTTAATTCATCAGGCTCTGGAATAGGTGTAGCTTTGTTTTGTACTTTGTCATCTTCTTTTACAGCTTTTAAAAATTCGGTTGAAGCTGTTGTTAGTTCAGTAGTGGCATTTATCACGTCTAATGGTGCTTGTGTCACCATCTGGATGGTTGACGCTCCATTTTGCAAGCCTTCTAGAAACTGACTGACACGATTAAACTTAGGCTGCGGATTCATCCAGCCATAGGCGTTTTCTAAAATTACGCCACCCTTCTTTAAAGCATTTCCTATCTTTCCTGTATGAGAGGCTATTAATTCAGAAGCTTGTAGGATAGTTTGGGATAAGTTTAAGAAACTATTTAAAACGTTGGTAGTGGCTTGGTAAATTCTATTAGCTTTAGCCCAAGTCTCACTTAAGGAAGTATAATTTTCTGCACCAATTGCACTTTTAATAAGGTTCTCAATGCTGGAATTTAAAACACTACCAATGTCAAAAGCATTGCCTTCACTATCTTTAATGCCTACAAGCGTCAATACATTGCTTAAAACTTGTCCCAACGTTGCACCGATATCTCGGCTCAACATTGCTCCATTGTGAATCGTTGCAAACAGAGTTAGATACCCAACTGCGGTATTTATCATCGACCAACTGCTAAACCGTCCCAGGAAGCCTGATAGCCCACCCGGAACCTGAGCGCCTAATCTAGCTAAAACCGATTCAAGCATCCCTATTTGGACAGCGTTCGCACTGGCATTTACACCACCAAGAACATTTCCTAAATTGTTTGTTGCATTGTTGGTATTGGCATTAATAGTGTTAGCTAAATCCTGATTAGCTTTTTTACCACATCCATTCTGTAAGCTTCTACAATTTCCCGCCTGAACAGCGTTATTTATTTGCTCAGGTGTAGGGATAGATGGTTTGATGGCTTGCGCTACTAATACAGGTATAAGTCCTAGCTTTGCTAACGTCAGATCTAATTTTGGGATTGCTTCCTCATTCACTTTTTCTTGTTCCTTTACTTTAGTTTTCAAAGTATCAAGGTCTGTTTGCTGTCTTGTTAACTGTGTTTTAGTCGTGTTGATATCATTTTTTAAACTTGTAATTTCTGGATTAAAACCAGTACCTTTTATTTTTGCTTCCTGTAGCGCAGCATTAGCTGTATTTTGTGCTTGATTTACCCCATTTGCTACAGCAGCAAATCCAGTTCCCAAGGCTGATATTTGATTATCTCTTTTTTGGTTGTCTGCGTTTAGTTGACGGGCAATGTCTGTGCTTGAAAAATCAGCATAGGTCACTGTGGCGGGTGTAACTGTGGCGGGTGTAACTGTCACACCTCCAGTGTCTGCAATAGTTACGATTGCAGGTGTAATCGTTGCAGGAGTCACCGTAACACCCCATTTTTTGGTAGAAGCAATCACTGGATTAACGCTAGCTTCAAGTATTTTCTTAGTAGAGTCTTGAACTGCTTTAATCCCGGTTGTTATGGCTACTGGTAACTGTTTAACAACTTTATTTACATTATCAATAGCCTTGCTTTGTATAGATATAGTTTGATTAGCTTTATCTATTTCCTTATTTGCTTTATCTAGTGATTTTTGAATTGTGCTTACAGTAGCTTCAAGTCTTTGCTGAAAATTGTTTCCTGCTGTGGTGAAGTATTTTGCAATATCAGCATTTATTTTTGATATTTTATCCTCTACTATCTTCCTTCCTTGTCTAATTTCATAGGTATTATCGTTTACTTTTTTCTCTAGTATTTGTCTTCCTACTCTAGCCTCATACAATGCATCGTTAGCATTTTTGTTAGCTCGTTGCGTGTTTTGATTAATGCTAAAAAAATCTTTAGCAATCCTACTATTACTATCATTATTTATCTTGATAGCTTTTTCTACTTTCTGAATCTTGGCATCTAATGCTTTGTTGCTTTGAAATGCCTTTTTTATTAGCCTCAGTTGTATATCAAATTCCTTGCCTGCTGTTTCAAATTGCCTTACTGTCTGCTCACTAAGTTCTTTAGTAAGCTGTAGTGATGCGACTCCTAAAACTACGCCCAAACCAGCAAGTATCCCTGGTACAAACTTAGCAAGCTTTCCTATTTTTCCTGCTTTCTGTATATCACTACCAGTACCTGGTACATCTTTTAGTAATGCATCTTGTACTTTTTTCAGTGTGGTAGTGGTTTTCTTTGCCTCATCAGCAACTTTTTTAGTGATTTGCCCCACTTCCTTTGCTGTTTGAGCCGCCGCTTTAGTAGTGCGTATCGCCTTCCCTGCTTGCTGCACAAATCTACGACTAGGGGAAGAAATAACAGCCTTGCGGACTTGAGAAGTATTTGTGATGTATCCTTTGAGATTTAATCGTTGTACTTGTCTGGCTCCTTTAAGGCGCGTAAATGTTCCTTTGGGGTCGCTCATATAACTTTCCCAATTGAATGTAGAGGGAAGGCTATTAGGTATTTTTGGAGTAGGTAATTCAGGTAAAGCAGCACCATTCCAGGTTGGCATTCTATGCTCCTAAGAATTGCAATATATTTGAAACGTACTCTACTAAAGGATTTACTAGAGTTTGCAATCCATGTATTGCTAGCGAGATATCTTGATGGATTATCTCTATCTCTGAAAATGATTCCAATGTGCGTAGGAGTCCGGTCTTCAGTCCTTCCACATCTTTTTCTATCCTAGTCAATCTTGCATTTACGCTATTTAAATTTGCGGAATTATTGCCCTGCAAATTGTTGCTGTTTAATCTATTTTCAATATCCTTTAATCGCTTGTTTATACTATTGAATTGATTATTTAAATTAGCAATAGTTTTGTTCAAACTAGCAATTGCAATGTCTGTATCCTTGCATTGGTCAGCCATATTTTTTAATCTTACTAATCAAAGTATTAATTTTGTTTCCCCTATCCTTGCAATTTACACAGCAATATCCAGGGTATTTATCATGCTTGCATTTGTGATGCCCAGGCGGACAATCGTCATCACAAGAAACTTGATAATCCGTTTCTTTTAATGGGATTGTAAATAAAAAATTACCATTCTCGTCAGTAACTATCAAACCAGTACTATCGGCATTTGGTGAAAATGTGTTACTGACAATACTAATAGCTCCTGAAAAAACACTGAAACTAGCTTCAATCAATCTTTCAGTCCCTGCACAATTGCCATATAGGTCATGCCTAAACCCGTTGAAAGCACCCTCTTGAGCTACTGCTTTAAAGAATAAAGTCTCATTTTTGAAACTATTAATTGAAGTACTTCTAGTACCTGATAAATTCTCAGCAGTATAAATGACACTTCTTGTACCACTAATTCCACAATTTCCAGCAGGCTGGAATGATATAGAGAATGGTGCTGTTGGTACAATTATTTGTTTAGTTACTCCATTCTCCGTAAAAATTACTTTACCTTTAGTCTTACCTTCGCAATACATATTTATCCCAATTTCCAAATATCAGCTATTAAATAAATCTCATTTTCTCCTGTAGCACATGGCGTGCCCAACCCAGAACTACTAGTAGATGCATAAGACGGAACAAAGTACTGGATTTGAAAATCTTTGCTGGCTGCAATAGTGAATTCCCCACTTAATGTGGTTACTAGTGCGTTGTCTCCAGTAATGTAATTATTTAAACCAAGCAAAGCTGATACGTTGTCAGTTGTATTCCTTAACCTTAATTTTGTTTCCCCTGACCTATAAAAATTTGCTTGACATGACAGATAATATTTTCCACTAGGCAATGTGAAAGTTGAAGTGTTTAGCGAAACTTGTAAGGTTTCATCAATTTGAATTGTATTAATATTTCTGGCAGCCCACGAATTTCTAGTGGGAGAACCGCCAGCCTCGCCACTAGTTCTACTATCTAGCAACTGGATGTAGGATGCCTGATTATCACCGCTATTTATGCCTGATAGAAAATTCTCACGTGTAATGTGTTTTGTAGCTCCTCCAATTTCTTGAATTAGAATTTTGTCGCTATTGTCTGACGTATTTTTTTCAGGTAAATCCTTAATCTGCATCGTATTTATGAATCACTAAGTTGTGAGTAAGGCATTGAAAACCTATTCTTTCTGAAAGATAAATATTGAATGTAGAGACATTCATTAATTCAGCATTATCATCATTGCCATAAGTGATAGAGATATCAAGCTCATTAGTAATGCTGTGTCCAGACTCGTCAGTGATTTCTCCCTCAAAATTTTCTAACACTTTTAAGAGAATCCCCACTAGCAAGCTTTCTGCTGAATTATTGCTAGTAGGATTTAGTTTTGGTAAAGAAGATTTGGTGATGGTAAGTGTGGTTAATGTCTGTGTTGCTCCCTCACCAAATAATTGCTGAACACTAAGGCTAGTAATCATCAGGGTCAATTGTTAGGGGTCCGACTAACTTGTCGAGTTGAATAGAAATTGTATCTCTTTGATAATTAGTACTATTTCTAATTACGAAGGTCGGCAAGTTTTCTCCATCAATAGCAATACTCTGATCAATATTGCTATCAAGGTTTGTGACTGATAGCTGAATCTTGGCTAACTGTAGTATTGCTACTAACAGTGATTCAGCGCTGTTGTTTGCGCTAGCCGTAAGTCCCACTGCGGCTAGGTCGGCTTTTGTGATGGTTAAAGTTGTACTCGTTTGTACAGCGTTTATTCCGAAAACTTGAATTAATGTAGGCTCTGCCATAAAAACAGTTTGATGAAGTGATTAAATCTGTTTTATTCGGCATTTAAAAATAAGTAAATCTTCCAGTTTTATGTAAAACCAGAATATTCACCGATGGCTTAAAATGCTTGCAGTGAATAGGATTGAGGCAGTTATTAATAATAGCTAATTTTGAAAAGATTCCGGTTTTACCTGTTGGCAAGGTTAAACCGGAACAATGGAGAGGTCAAATTATAATCAATGAAAAACAACCGCAATGGTCAATCGGCTGTAATTACTGACACTGACTATTCTAAAATCCGCAAGCAGATTAAAAGCAGAAAATATAAACTACTTTTAGATTTGGCTTGGTACACAGGTGAGCGTTGGGGGGCACTTGTGCAGCTGCAAGTAGATGATGTGTACGATGCCGAGGGTAAACCACGGGAATTCATTAACTTTCGGGCCAGAACTCGCAAGGCAACCCCTGACGGGAAGCGCAAAACTCGACAAGTGCCTGTGCATCCTGTGCTGAGAGAGTCTTTGTTAGGATATCAGCCAGAAGCTGGTGCTTGGATGTTCCCTGACCGGGAAGGTGATCAAGCAATTTCGCTACGCTGGGGTGACATGATTTTGCGGTGTGCTGTGGATAAAGCCGGTTTATCTGCCAAGGGCATCAGCACTCACAGCACCCGCCGGAGTTTTATCACCAAGTTGGCAAAGCGGGGTGTGAGTTTGGCAACTATCAAGAAAGCTACTGGTCACACCGATTTAAAGGTACTTTCTCGCTACATCGAGGTGACTGACGACGACGTTAAAGAGGCGATCGCTACTTTATGAATAATCTCATCTCCACCGAGCTACTACACAAAGTCATCGCCCTCAACAACAAGCTACTTGCCGGAGAAGTAAGACATCCCGCCCGGCTGGCCTTATTTCTGGAAGAGATAGCTACTGATGCCTGGAATGAAGCTAAGGATTTGGGGGCGGCTAGTTGGGAAGATGCTGAGGATTTACCAGCTTCTCTCAAGTTCTGACAATTAGCTTTAAAGCACTTATCCTGAAGCTGTAATGCACTTATGGTTGGCGATCGCCTTTCTTTGCTTTGGTGATCGCTTTTTATTGGGCATTGGGGAGATGCTACATTGACGTGTGACACGTCAACACAGGATTTTGATATGAGCAAAGGTGGACATACTAGCGGCACTTGGACAAACGCTAGCACCTGGCAAAGTGGGCCAACTAAAACAATCCGCGTACCAATTGCACTTGAGCAGCAAATAATGGCGTATGCTAGAGCGATTGATTCCGAATCTGCCAGCAAACCCAGCATCCCCCAGCGCGAGGGGGATATTTTTTTGCAGTTCACCCTTGGGGTTATAGACCGCTACATTAATTGGCGACAAAAGAATTATCGCTCTACTCAAAATTCCCGCAAACCGGATTTGACAGCTCGCACTTGGGATGAACTGCGGAAGTTGAGAAAGTTACTGGTTCAAAATCCAGAAGTTTTAACGCCAGGAGCGGATTAATTGCTCAACTTCCTGGGGTGAATTTCCATCGGCGATCGCACTCTCTACAAGTGACTTTCGATTTTTGGCGATCGCACTATTTGCACTGCCGATGTAGCAGCGGTTTTTCTTCCTACCAGTCATCCAGCAGTAACGGTAATACCAATATTTGTTACCTGACCGCTCTACCCAGTACTTTTCAACCCAGTGGGTATCGTGTTGGGGCGCAACTTTTTTAGTATCAGTATTTACCTGCGCCCCAACAAGAGAACTTACGGTGTTTGGCTGAGTATCACTATTAACTTGCGCCCCAACAAGTATCTCCCACTCGCGCCAAGCTTCATCATAAGCATCCAAGTTTGGGTAATCATCTGGGTCTGGTGGTTCGTCTGAGTCATCGTAGAAAATTGTCAGCTGATCGCCCTCGGCTTTATGGGGCACTTCTCCGAAATCGGCAGGGTTCCACGGCTGACCATCTTCCTCATCCCAGGATGGATCGTAAAGGGGAGCAGGGAGGGGGGAATCTATTGTTTGTAAATCAAACAGTGCTAGCTGTTTCATGACTTGCTCCCACGCCGAAACGGGACTATCTCATGACTGACTGATTCAGATAATTCTTTAAGGGCTGCTGACCAAGCCAGGGCAACGGTTACTGGCATGTCTCTAAAGTCAACTTCAGCAATGAACCGGCGGCGTATCCAGTTTTTAAAAAGTTCGACTTGCTGGAGGTCGAATAAATAGTGTGATTGATTCATAATATGAATTCCATGCGGCTTTTTTTATACATAGAAATTATCCAGAGGGGAATAATTCATCCCACTCTGTAGAGTTCCCGTATAGCTGAAGTAAGTGATTGTAGTTATGAGGATGTTCCCAATACCTTCGCCTCAAACAATCACGTATAAAACCTTCGGGGTTATGTATTTTTTCAAATCCACCCCGCAAGTTAAACATGATAATTGCTAGCTGAATTTCGTTGGTTGGTCTAGCTAATACTTCTTTTTCGCGCTCGTCAAAATGAATACCGTTATCTGCGAGGGTGGCTAAGTTCTGGTCAATATTAGAATGCTGCTGCTGTATATTACCTGTCTCGGCCGATTGCTGGTTTGAGGTGGGTGAACCGTAACTACAGTTACTGTTTTGTAAGTTTTTTTCTCGCGGCTTTTTCGGTGGTTTGAGCCAGTCCAACGGTCTAACTAGTAACCTAAATATTTTCCAACTGTACTGTTTAACTACTTGAATGACTCGCTGTTCTACGAGTAAGTTAAACATCTGTTTGAGGTAATTGTGACTGTATCCTTTACCTCTTGACTTCTCTACCCATCTATTGAATTCGGATAAGTCTGGTTCTACTTCTGTACTGATTTCCCCTTGTCTCATTAGCCACTGCCAGAGAATTTTAGCAGCATGGGGTATGTGATTCAGATAACAGAATGATTCATGTTCTTCCGTCCACGGAAGCGTGTTTTGTGGCATAATATTGGTGTGTTTTCTATTAAGAACTAATCAAAGCCGCCCAACAGTTTCCAGCCGATGGGGGGCTTTTCAATTTTTAATCAGTGGCGATCGCACTCCTCCTGTAGCGGTAATGGCGATCGCACAAAATAAAACCGTCTCTACCCAGCGGGCGGGACGGTTTTATTAGGGTTTTATTGCGTCATCTCCAGTCTTTTGGTGAGATGCTAGATGATAAATGTCGCTTTTTATCTGGTTTGATTCTTCCTTGAATTCATGTTCAGCTTCTTCGCTTTCTCCCAGCCGCGCCTTTAGCCGGGCTTGGTGAGAATGGACGTATTCTAAATGCCGCTTCTCTAGAATTTCCAGGCGCTCTAGGATTTTCCCAGCAGTTGTGTCTCTGATTGGGGCAAGCTTCCAATCGGGATTTCCCCCGTTGCTATCTTCTCCACCAATTTTGATCTCGATAGTCCCATTGCATTGGCTCTTCTTTTTAGCTCCTCCCACGCGCTTTGGCTGAGGCTGAGTCCGACTGTCGCTACGTCTTCTGCCGATTTCTTTGGTCTTGCCATTTACATCATCCACACATTTATCTCCATTTTACATGAGCAGAATAATTAACCATGAGCAGAATGATTGACAAGGGAGTTCTACTCATGATTAATTTATATCATGAGTTCTACATTAGTAGAATAATTTTTAGCTCCCCTACGCCTAGACCTTGCGTGGCACCACTGGAGCAAATTACCCACGCCACTGCGTAAGCCCCGGCGCGGAGTCAACCTGTACCTGATGCTTAATTTTTACTTTTGATTCTCAAAGTAAAATTTTGAGTCCCAAATTTTAACTTGGTCACATAACAGTGACATAAACGCCTTCCCTTCACCTAGGCGCTGCCCAGTCATGCCCTTTCGCTTTGGAGGTATAAAATTAGACGCTAATCTCTCAATCGCCAATTCAGAGGAATACACCATGCCGCCAGCGCTACTGCTGGCGCTTCCTTCACCGTTGGAGGCGAATTAATTCTGTCTAAACAACGTAAATTTTTGGGAAACACCGGCGTTAGTCGGTTAACTAACGCTGGCTTTTTTGAAAACATTTGGAATGGAAATTATGGATTATCGTACCGACCTAAAACCGTGGGCTATTTTTCGCTGTGGCTCCACACTTGAGAATATCTGCGTTACCCGATTTCGTAGCCGAACGGACGCCGAAGCTTACATGAGCATTTTACGCGGGCTGTCGCCTGGTGTCAGATTTCAGGTGGTTTTCGATAAGCCGGTTGAGGTTCAAGGATAGCTCAGAAATTTAAAAGGCGATCGCACTTCAGGAGGGTGAAAAGTGCGATCGCCTTTGTGAATCAATCATCTACCCAGTAAAAAATATCACATTTAAACCAATGAAAATCAAACTACTTCATGCACACTTCCTGATTTCTCTTGGAGACTACAGTAACGAGCGAGTAGGCTTTACGGCTGAATTAGAAGAAGGTGACACAGTTAAATCGGTGGTGGCTGATTTGAGAAGCGAGGCAACAGCGGCTATAGGCGCAAAGGCGGAACAACTGTATGACCGCAGACAAGCTTTACAACAGACCTGCGATGTACTTGAGAGAAAGCTTACTAAACTGCGGACTGAATGGGAAGCAACAGCTGAATTCCTCAAGGCACAAGGCATTAAACCGGATGCTCCCTCAATGCCACAGTTTAAAAATTTGATATCCGCTGTCAAAACCGAGTCAGAGTCCGTTCTAGCTGAAATTGTCGAGGAACCAGGCCCAGACCAAATCCCTTTTGACTCTGGGGTTGCTAACAGTGACCCCGATAATTTTAACTGAAATTTTAGTGCGATCGCCCGATTGAACGGATTAGGCGATCGCCACTCGCCCAAATCTACGCTGTGGATTTAAGCAGTATGCAAATTTTACCAACGTTTATCAGCAAACATGATTGATATGGAAACCTGGGCATCACTAAAACCTGACGCAGATTTTAATCAAATTAATCAAATCTTTCCTGATGGAAAAGTTCCAATCAAGTCAATGGTTCCGATAATTCCTAGAGACGCAGAAAATCCACCCTGCTATGTGGTGGATGCAAATTTTTTGTCCAGTGAGCAAATACAAGCACTGGCAGAGGGGCTTTATGAAATGTGGCAACCAGAATGTAAATCGGTGCAGATGGCTATTGATTACATCCGTCGGGGACTCCCATTGAAGTGTGAGTATTTTTCAGGTGTCACGACAACATCTCAAGCAGCTCTTGCAATGATGCTTGACGATCCAACTATTGAGGACATTTTGGAAGATGAAGATGATGAGGAGGATTGGTATGAGTAACGACATTGAAAATCAAATTCCCGAACCAGATCCAGCGTGGGACTACTACCCACTTTGGCACTCATTGCAACATATCAAAGCCAAAATCGACGCGGCTTTAAAAGTCATGGGTGCTAGTGAAGAGGCAAACTCTGGACTAGATCAAGAAATCAAAAATTTACTTGAACCAGCTTCAGATATGTTCATCCAAATCATTGAGCGAGAGTTGAATGTTGAATATGAAGATGAAGATGAATAAATACTCCATTCAACAAAGGCGGGAATACATCAAAGACATAATTTTTGATGCCAAGCCCAATTCATGGACGGCGATTGTTGTCCACAGTGAATACGATGTAGCTCTGCTAAATAAAGCTTTTACTCCTAGCTTGAAACGCAAAGCCGCGGCGAAAAACTTCACTTTGGAATTCGCTGTACGCACCGCCCGATGAGCCAGCCTGACTCACTGGCGAAACGGGTTAAGTCAGCAGTAAAGGACGTGATTGTTAGGGGATGGCTGGGAATGGAACCGACACGTCTACCCGTCGCGATCTGAGTCCAAATCAGACGTACAGCACTAAAACACAGCAGCTTAGGGCTTTTGCGATGAATCAAGCTTCAATGGCTTTCTCAGCTTCATAAGCTCGACTGCTGCAAATGTGCTGATTTTCCCAATGTCACCCCAGTTAGCGCTGGGGTATGCCTTGAGAGTGAACTAGGCTCAACGGCCTTCGGGTGATTCGCAGGCAGTGACATTAGGGATTCAAGTAAACCACCCAGAGGGAATCGAATGACGAGAATTTTAGGACTTGATATCAGCAAGTCCTCAGTTTCAGCTTGTCTTTTGTTAGAAAAGCCAGATCAACCACGTCAATTTTACTACGATCACAAATTCCTGAAACTAGAAGCGAACGCTGAAGGAATTCGCGCACTCTTGGAACTGCAGCCCGACGTTGCACTAATGGAACCAACAGGGAATAACTACTCGAAATTATGGGGTACGCATTTAGCCCGCGCCGGAGTGGAAGTAAGGCTCGTTGGTCACAAAGAGTTGCGGAATTACCGTGCTAATCACCTGGCGTTGCCCGATAAAGATGATGATGCTGACTCCTTAGCATTAGCTTGTTACTACTTCGATTACCACCAGGAGCCGCGCCGATTTGTACAAATTCGGGATGAGGTGATTGTCAGAATTCGGGAATTGGTTTTAAGACTCGCTCACCTCAACAGGGTGCAATCGCCTATCATCAACCGCCTACGGCAAGACTTGGCTTGGCAGTTTCCAGAAGTGGCTCATACGCAATCAGTTCGCGGCAAGTCTGGTCAAGTTCCCTTGTTGTGGGGTTGGCTTTGTGGTGTGCGCCAAAGTAAAAAATACGATTTACTGTACAAGTTAACAGTGGGACTAGGCATAACTGCCACTGTTCGGCATCACGCCGAACGCCTTTGCAATCTCCAGCGGGAGGAATTCAGCATCGAGGAGGAGTTAGCCCAGCTACTCAACGATTCACGTTTTGAGAAATACCGCGCTATATTCGCACGTTTCGGCTTTGGCACTCGCTTGCAGTCAGTGTTAATCTCCCAAATTTACCCCATTGAGGCTTTCATGGATGCTGAGGGAAAACCGGAAGTGAGGATACGCCAGGGACGGAATTCTAAAAAACCTACCAAGCGTCACCTTTCACTTAGGAGATTCCAGAAGGCTTTGGGCATGGCTCCCAGCTTGGAATCGTCAGGCGATAAACATAAAACCAAGGTAATTGGAGGTAGTGATTTATGTCGTAAAGCCTTATGGCAGTGGGTGTTTACCAGAATTGAGCCGAAGCGATCGCGCCTTGCCAATCACATAGGAATCAAGTTAGGTGAACTGCTGGATACTGAAAAAGCAGTAGGCCGCCCGGTCAAGCTGGTCAGAATGAAGGTGGCAGCTAAAGCAGCGCGGTTGTTATTCAGGGAGTTAGTTAAATGACTGATAATCATCTGGATTGTAAGTTAACAATCCAGCTATCTGAAGGAGGTAAGCGGAAGCAGAGGACTGTGAAAATTACTCAAGACCAAGCACAAGCTCTTTTGGATCTAATCCGTCAAAAATACTCCTAATTAATTCTTAGGCGATCGCATTTAGTGGAGAAAGTGCGATCGCCTTAAAAGCTAAAAGTAAAAGATATGACGAGAATACTACAAATAGGCGATCGGGTCTGGGGTACGATGGGCGGACCGGTCGGGTTGGTCATTGATGTTCGCTTGCATGAGGTACAAGGACATCAAGAAGCATTGGTTGAGTACTATTGGGGAAAATCTTATTGGTACAAGTCTGACGAGCTAGTTCGTACTTGCCTTTCTTTATCCAAGTGACAAATGACTAGAGTGAAGCTGACGGGGATGAAGTTGTGCAATTTTCGCTCCTTTTATGGCAAAACACCAGAAATCATCTTAGCTGGGGGAGATGTTCACAACACAACGATTCTTCATGGCAATAATGGCTCAGGGAAAACTAGTCTATTAAATGCATTTACGTGGGTATTATATGAAAAATTTAGTGCGGCTTTCGCGTCAACAGAACAGCTAGTAAATAAACGGGCGATCGCTGAAGCTAAAACCGGGCAGAGTGTAGAATGTTGGGTAGAGGTTTCCTGGGAACACGAAAACAAACGTTACAACGTCAAACGCCAGTGTCGGGTTTATAAAAATGAAACCGACTTTGATATTGGTAAGACAGAATTATTCATGCAGGTAGCTGGAGATGATGGAAGGTGGTATTTTCCACTCCAGCAACCAGATGAAATAATTGGACAAATTCTCCCTGCTAGTTTACATCAATATTTTTTCTTTGATGGTGAGCGAATTGAAGAGATAGTTCGTTCTGATAAAAAATCGGAGATTGCTGAAGCCACAAAAATTTTCTTGGGTGTAGAAGTAATCAACCGTTCCATCAAACACCTGGGAGAAGCCAAAAAAAGTTTAGAAAATGAGTTAAAAGCTATTGGTGATTCAGAAATAAAAAAACTTCTGAAGGAACAAGAAAAGCTAGAAAAAGAGATTGGTAAAATCACTAAACGACAAACAGAAATCCAACAAGAATTAGCATATCAACAAACGTTTAAAAAAGAGACGAGTAACCGGTTGCGAGAACTCAGCGCTGCTAAAGAACTGCAAGAAAGAAGACAGGAGTTAGAGAATCAGAAAATATCCAACCAAGAAACACTACGCCAAACTAGAGAAGCACTGAAAAAAATTATTTCATCACGTGGTTATACAGTATTACTATCAGAAACAACATCACAGTTCCGCTCAATTATTCATAATTTAAAGCAGCAAGGACAATTAACCTCTGGAATTTCCCGAGAATTTATCAATGACTTACTAAACTCCCAACGCTGCATTTGTGGTGCAGAATTACATGCAGGTAGTCATTCCCAAGAATATGTAAGACTTTGGTTAGAAAGAGCAGGTTCTTCAGCAGTAGAAGAAACTGCTATCCGGATGAGTGCCCAAGTGGATGAAATTGATAAGCAAGCGACAGCATTTTGGGAAGAAGTTGATAGAGAACAAGCCAGGATTAATCAGTTAAGGCAAACCATATCCCAAATTGAAGGCGAATTAGATAACATTCAAGAACGGTTGCGAAAAGATGCTAACGAAGAAATTAGCAGTTTACAAAAACGCTTAGATGAGATTGAAAATAAAATTGATGAATTTAACCGAGAGCAGGGTGCAAACCAGCAGCAAATTACTCACATTAAAACAGAGATAGACAGTTTAGGAAAACAAATTGCCAAGCAGAAGGTAAATGAAGAAAGACAAGCATTAGCACAGCGACGCATTAATGCTACTCAAGACGCAATTGAACGGTTAACAGAAGTGAGAAACCTTCAAGAAAAGCAATTTCGCCTGCAACTAGAAAAGCGGGTACAGGAGATATTCAGCGAGATATCTTTCACGCCATACATCCCTAAAATTAGCGATAAATATGAACTAACACTGATAGAAAATACAGCCGGGATAGAAGCACCAGTCGCCGCCTCTACAGGCGAGAATCAAATTCTCAGCTTATCTTTTATCGCCAGTATTATTGACAGAGTGCGGGAATGGAGTGAAAAGCGAAAAATGATGATGATTCCAGATAGCAATACCTTCCCTATTGTCATGGATTCACCATTTGGGAGCTTGGATGAAATTTCTCGGCGACGAATTGCTAGAACAATTCCCAAATTAGCAAATCAGTTAATTGTGTTAGTGACTAAAACGCAGTGGCGGGGTGAAGTAGCAGAGGAAATGGCTGACAGAATTGGTAGGGAATATGTGCTTACCTACTATTCATCTAAGCCTGATTGTGAGCAGGATTATATTGAATTGGGTGGTGAAAGATATCCTTTAATAAGGCAAAGCCCTAATGAGTTTGAATATACCGAGATTATGGAAGTAGAGCGGGATAGATAAATCCGATTTGATTATTGAAAAAAAATTAGTATCTGTAGGGTGGGCAATGCCCACCAAAACCCGTATATGGTGGGCATTGCCCAACGCCACTTGACGCCAGTCGCCTCAAGTCGGGAAACCCGCCCACGGCGCTGGCTCCTTTAAGCCGGGAAACCCGTCCAACGCAGTGGCTCCCCTACGTATATTTCAAAAATCAAATAGTAGTCCTATAGATAATGTACGTGTTTTTAGTACAGTCATCAGTCATCAGTCATCAGTCATCAGTCATCAGATTTAATCACTTTTATTTATCGGTTTAAGAAAAAATTAGATTTGCTTGTACTGAGTAGTCAGCCTTAAGATTGATGTCATGAACAGCCAAGGTACCTGGCGTTGAACAATTTCCTGAACTACAGAGAAGTAGAGAAGGACTGAGAAAGCAGTATTATTGTGAGCAACGATCATGACTTGGTTAATTACTACATTACTTATTGGGATATCTGCGGCTTTTGCAACTACTTTTGACGATAATTTATATTTGACGGCATTTTTCGGCAAAGTCAATCGTCACTTTCGTCCCAAACATATTGTTCTTGGTGAATTTCTGGGATTCACAACATTAGTAATTGCTAGTCTCCCCGGTTTCTTTGGAGGGCTAGTGCTTCCCGAAGCCTGGATTGGATTACTAGGTTTGCTTCCAGTCATGATTGGTATCAGCCATATCATGAGTCGTGAACAGGAAGTAGAAGCAGTGCAAACTGTGTCAGTGAACTTCACTTCTCCTACCAAACCCCAGCGCCATAATAAATCACTGTTAGCAACTCTCCGCGATCCTCAAACGTACCGCGTTTCGGCAGTCACGATCGCTAATGGTGGAAATAATATCGGCATTTATGTACCGTTGTTTGCCAGTAGCAATCTTCCGAGTTTAGGCGTGATTTTGGGTGTATGCTATTTTACTGTCGGGTTTTGGTGCTTCCTCTCTTACAATCTCACTCGTAACCCTCTCATGGCTCCCGTTCTAGCCCGCTATGGTCGGAAAGTCTTCCCCTTCGTGTTAATCTGGTTGGGCTGCTCCATTATGTTTAAAAGTGGCACTTTCCAACTTTTACCGGGCTTTTAATGAGGCGATACTCTATCGACAAGCCAGGGTAAGCGCATCTGAAATAACTGCATACTTGATTACTGAACCCTCCTGACTATTGCGGATGTCGTAGAAAGTCAGGGTGGGAGTCTTCGTTTTATCCTAAAATCTATGAATGATTTGCAAATATACTTTAGTACTACTCACCACTGTTTTAACTTTATCCCACTCCAAGGCCTTAGCCTTTGCCGACACCCAAACTTACTGGGCTAAAGATTGTGTCCAAAAATTAGGAGAGCGTAAACTAATTACGGGCTACCCTGATGGTAGTTTTCGCCCAGAAGCAACGGTGACACGCGCCGAAGCAGCAGTATTAATGTTGAATGCTTTTCCAGATGCACCGATAAAGCGTAGCACTACAACATTTAAAGATATACCTACTAATTATTGGGCAAATCAAGCAATCTCTACTGCTTACCAAAAAGGATTCTTCTCCGGTTATCCGGGTGGTATCTTCCAACCCAACCAGCCAATTCCCCGCGCCCAAATCATTGGTGTTGTAGCTGGAGGAAAAAATTATAGCCCTGTCTCCAACCCAACGCAGACATTACAACAATATTTTAATGATGCGGGACAAATTCCTAACTATGCCCAAAATGCGATCGCATCTGCGACTATTAATAGTATTGTTGTCAATTATCCCAATGTCAAACAGCTAAAACCACAGCAAAGCGCGACTAGAGGCGAAGTTGCAGCTTTGATATGTCGGGCGTTAAATATCTACACGGTTCCCCCACAATATATTGCCGGAATCGAAGTAAATCCGCAAGAAGTACGCCTTTTACCTGGAAAACTCGATACTATCCCTACCTTTAACAGCAATAGTCCCGAATTGGTAACAACTGAAGGAATTTTACTCTCAACTTTCCCTCCAGATGGGAAACAAGTACAGTCAGCACATTTAAATTATCCCTTTCAAAACAGATTTGATTTATTTGCCCATCATATCGTCAGGGCGGAAACACCAGACCAAAACCGCACCGTTTACCAAGGGATAATTGTTTATAATCCAGGGGATGAACCTGTGACACTGCAAGTATTAGATGCAGCCAGTTATCTATCCAGGGAAGCACCGTTTATCGCTTTACCTGATGTGGTCGAGAATCCCCAAGGTACAGTTTACTCTGGCCCAGGCGATCGCACAATGAATGATGTGTTACGGGGAGTTCGCCTAGGGATTTTCCCCGAAAAACTGGTGATAGCACCGCGAACAACTCAAATCCTAGCGAATTTACCCATTCCCGTACAGGCTCCTGCTTCTAACGGTCGCACGACGATGATGCGCTTGGCAAGTAGTAGCCCAGTTTATCTCGCAAATTTAGTCAAAAATAGTAATATTCCACCCACCTTAGCCGAGTGGCAAAAGCTTCTGGATACAGGCAGTTTAGCAGGAAAGCGTGACCCCATTCCCACACCTCTCGACCCTCCCAGAGAACCAACGGTATTTAGTCGCGTCGCTGGTGTCTCCCAAGGTACCCAATGGCAAACACAGGTTACGGATAATCCCAATGTGTCTGAGTTAACGATACCCCAACCAGGAAAGGCGTTTTCTTATCCTTTGGGAACTGTACATTTAATTACTCTCAGCACTGGACAAATTCAAAGTGCAGCTATGTTGAAACGCTATCCTGATACAGCTTACTTTGCTCACAGTAACTATGGTGTTGAATACAATCTGACTTTACCCCTGAGAAATATTACTAATCAAACTCAGACTGTAACTGTATCAATCCAGACTCCTGTGAAGGATGAAGGGGGAACAGATAGACTGCTGTTTTTAAAGCCAGGTGTAGAACAGATATTTTTTCGGGGAACGGTACGACTGCGTTACATCGATGATAATGGTGTGGAAAAGACGCGCTATGTGCATTTGGTACAGCGTCGGGGACAAAGGGGTGAACCGTTGGTGACGCTGAAGATGTTGGCGGGTGGGAAGAGGGAGGTACAGGTGGACTTTTTGTATCCTCCTGATTCTACGCCACCACAGGTTTTGACGGTGAGGACGGAGGGGTGATTTTTTCACGCAGAGGCGCCCAGGCGCGGAGGTTTTTTAGTTAGAGTTGAGAAAAAGAGAGGAATGAAATTATGGTTGCGAGTCCAGATGGAAATTATATGTCGCCTCATGAATATCTGGAATGGGAAGAACGCCAAGAAATTAAATATGAATATATTGATGGTGAAGTTTTCGCTATGACTGAGGTTACTATTCCTCACAATACCATTGCCCTAAATTTGGCTTCAGCATTAAAATTTCATCTTCGAGGAGGTTCATATCGTGTCAATATGGCGGGTGCAAAAGTAGGCGTATCTGAAAACAGGTTTTTTCATTATCCCGATGTTGTGGTGAGTTGCGATGAACGGGATAAACAAGCTATTCAATTTCTCCAATATCCTTGTTTAATTGTTGAAGTTCTGTCCCCAAGTACGGAAGCTTACGACAGAGGTAAAAAATTTACGCGGTATCGTCGGATTGAGACTTTGCGAGAATACGTCCTCATCGATGCTGAAAAAATTGGTTTAGATTGTTTTCGGTTAAATGATAGGGGATTATGGGAGTTACATCCTTATGAAGCAGGGGATGAGGTTCATTTAACTAGTGTTGATTTTAAATTTCCTATTTCTTTGGTGTATGAGAATGTACAATTGTCAATTTAAATTTCACGCAGAGGCGCAGAGGGAAGATATGAGTATTAAAACTGAAGCAACTCTTGAAGATTTGTACCATTTACCTGACAATTGTAAAGCAGAGATTGTCAATGGAAAATTGGTGCTGATGTCTCCAACTGGATTTTTACCAGGACGTGCAGGTGGTGAAATTTATGCTAATTTGTGTGATTATGAACGATTGACAAAAAGTGGTTATGCTTTGCCTGATAATGTCGGTTTTATTGTCAATCTTCCTAACCGTCGTTCTTTAAGTCCTGATGCCTCATTTTATACTGGTAAACCTACAGGCGGGAAGTTTCTGAATGGTGCGCCTATATTTGCTGTTGAGGTGCGGAGTGAAAATGATTACGGTGATCAGGCTGAGGAAGATATGGCTAATAAACGCCGCGATTATTTTGCGGCTGGTACGCTGATAGTTTGGGATGTGGATGTACTCAAAGAGGAAGTTATCAGAGTATATCGCGCTAGTAATCCTGAAGAACCGCAAGTGTATCGCCGTGGTGAGGTGGCTGAAACTGAACCCGCAGTGCCAGGATGGACTATGTTAGTGGATAATTTGTTTGTTTAGGCGATCGCCTGCATACCAGTATAAAATACTACTTTAATAAGTGCGTAGGCATCTGTAGGCGATCGCTTTTGACTTTCGGTTAAAATAGCAACAATGTAGATATTAAAACAATGGCTGCAAATAGAATCAGGGTTGCTAAAGATAAGGCTGAGTTGGTGAAATCTCTAGTCGCATCAAAAGACACAACTGGGCCTTTTCAAACTTATGTAGAAGTTATGGTGTTTGCAGCAGCATTGGGCGTTAAAAATAAAAAGCGGGTTCCTTTAGAGGTAATTTCTAAAGATTTATCCCCACTGCGACAAGATTATTTTACTAGCAGCTTCACTCTATTAATTAATTTGTTGGCTATCACTGAAACAAAAAATATTAAGGTTATAGGTGATGATAGTGTAGCTGACGAGCAACGCATTCACATTTTTGAAGAGTATGCTAATGCTGGTTTAGAAATTATACAAAATGAACTGCGTGGATCAGTAGACTATTCAGAGCGACTTTTATTGATTCTTAGTTATGAAAGAACGAATACAGAGCAGCAGGAGGAGGAATTTGATCTAACCAAATTCCTATCTTGATTTTTAAGTAATAGTTAAAAGCAATAGCTTTACATCCACCCCAGTGTAATTTTTACTATTTTGACTGCATCTGTTACTGCACTAACAGTAGCAGAGATTTTATATGGCTTTTCTGGATTTTTAGGTTGGGTATCTATTCTAATTACGTTATCCTTCCAAAGTTGGTTTTCTCTTGACCAATCTAGCTGTGCTAATTGTACCACTTTTTCATCATTAAAAGAATTGTTTTCCGGATCATATATATAGTGCAATAAACGTCCTAAAACTTCCAGTCCAACGCTTATACCTAGAATACAGTCTTCTTTAAATGCAGCTATTTCATCTATTGTTAGTTCTTCAACAGTTGAATCAGCAATATACTCAGTGTTACTACATTCTGAGAAAAAGCTATTAAGACAAATAACCAAAGCATCAGATGCTTGATAAACATCATAATCTCGAAGTTGATTACTTGGATCGTTAGTAAAAACGCAACTTACAAACCTAGCTATAAAATTAGTTGTGTAAATCAGCTTTTGTTTAGTAGCAGGACTTGATTTAATCTTCTCTGTCTTACCCTGAAACATTGGCACTCGTTTGATTAACTCTTTAGTAATACCAACGCGACCAGAGAATTCACCAAATGATAATAATAATGATTTATCTAGTTGTTTTGTTTGAGCCATGTCTCGGAAATCGGCCTGACACTGTTGAAAGTCACCCTCTAAAACTAGAGTAATTGCAAAATCATCATCACTGATTAAGTGGCTTTCAGGACTTTCTATCAATTCGTGAATTGCACGTTTACGATGTTGTCCATCCGTTATATCTAACTTGACTCCCCGACGAATTACAACTAGACAAATTCCTCTACCTAATTCAAGAATTGTTATATCTTTTGGAGCTAAGTTAGCAGTCAGAGTTCCTACAATCCAAGGTTTTTCTTTTCGAGAACGGTCAACAATATATTTTTTAATTTCATCAGCATGACCTTTAACCTCTGGGCGATTTTTACCAGAATCTGGATCATTCCCCGTAGATGGTTTAGCTTGGAGAAGACCAGAAAAGTCACTTGCTGGGACATTAATTTGCAGCATAGTCCGCTTTCCCTGCTTAAAAATCAGCCCTGGATAGCAGCGATCGCGGTGATATTGTGAGAAAAATGGCTCGATAAAGCCGCTAAACTTAGCTCTTATCTCTGGCGAAACACTATTGTTAGTATCTCCATTTGTTTGAGTCATATACATACCTACAAGAGTTAGGAAAATCGCTTATATGCTACATTGTAGCTAGTATAATTCGCATAATACAAGACTTCCTAACTCTGCTAGCTATAAAATAGGCGGAAGTCCTACAGCTTTCGGTTCAACAAACTCGCCATCAAAACCTATTGTTTTATTTTCTACAGTCCTAGCATCCGCCAAAGCCTTACGAAGTTCAGCACGTTCCATCTGTTCCTGAATTCCACCCAAAATGTAAATCAATAACTTCGCCGCCAAATCTCGTCCAGCAACCTGCACTCGCTTTTTATTTGGGTCATACAAAACCCCATACCAGAGAGATTGGGGATATTCCATACCACTAAAACCACCTTGCTGGTCAAACTTCCGCAGTTTCTTAAAAATATCTGCCAGTGAAAAACCTTTTTTAAAAACCAAAATTCCTAAAGCTTGCGCTAATGCAACTTGAGCAACTGGACGGAAAAGCATATTTCCTTCAC
The DNA here is from genome assembly GCF_000316575.1 of Calothrix sp. PCC 7507. Lineage (GTDB taxonomy): Bacteria > Cyanobacteriota > Cyanobacteriia > Cyanobacteriales > Nostocaceae > Fortiea. The sequence goes on from NC_019682.1 coordinate 5,137,174, forward strand.
CGCCATCTTTTTCAAAGCTGAAGCGCCGTAAAGCTGGTGTATCCTCATGTTCTAAAATCTTATAACTGGAAAGACTAGCCAAAGAATCAAATAGCTTTCTAAATTCCTCAATTCCCTGCTCAAGTTCTTCATCCTCTGGACGCATGGGAATTAAACCTTTCTCCAAGGGTTTCCAGTGAGGGAACTTTTGAGCCAAATAGCGCTCAGACATATCTTGCAGAGCTTGCAAAGTCGTCAAGACTGTAGAATTGGAAGCTACTGTTGCACTATTCCAATTAACACGAGGATTGCGATCTTGTTTTTGTTCTAATAGTGGATGTGTAACTGCAATTTTTCTAGCAACGATCGCAAAACCATCATCTTCATTCAACTGTGTTAGTTGCCCTTTAGTCAAGGGTGCAGCCATCAGGTTGACATGAACAAAAATCGATCTTACCCTCCGCCTCGCCTGGGTGCGAGTTTCCCCAGCCGCTACCGCACAGATGAACTCAATACCAATTTTTTCCTTGGGTAAATTTTGCAAGTAAGCAAGGTCTACTTGGTACTTTTCTATCAAATCATTGACTGTAATAAAACTGTCATCAGCACCTTTATCTTTTTTATAGCGCTGGAGTTTGCGAGTTTTAATTAACTCCATCAACCCCTGTACACCCATTAATCGGTGTTGACCATCTAGTGCATAAATAGTGATATCATCTTCAGAAATATTTAGCAGACCTACTTTAGCGTCTTTATCTAAGGGTATAAAATCAGTAGTAGACTTTGTGGCGCGTCCTTCGCTATCCCACTCAGCAGCTTTAGGATTATCCACCCACGGTTGATTAATTACTACTAGCACTGGCGGAAACTTGTGATTTTGTCGAGCTGCTAAATACTGCACTAGCGGCGCTTGACGTGACCAATCAAGGGGACGCTGCTGAATTTCATCAATACTATCCGCGTCAATCTCGACATTATCAGTTTCAGGATTATACTTTTTTTGAAACAGAGGTAAGCCAGAGGCGAAGTGAACCCGACCTGCAAACCATTCCAGTGTAACAGAGCTAACATAAGCCTCAGTACCACCCATCTCGGTTTTCTGAACGAGAATCTGATCTTTTCTCCCTAAAAACTTCTCTAGGAGTAAAGCTAGTACCTGTTTTTCCTTGTTTTCTCGTTCTAGGTACTCTCTAGCGATGTCAGCCGTTGGGTCAGATGCACTATCTTTCATGTTAAATTTTAAAAACAGAATAGGATTATGTCGTTTAATTATCCAAAAATTTGGATATTAGTAGTAAAGTTTTTAAAAACTTTTCTTCAATCCACGGAGGTGGGTTTTGTCTATCTAGACGTGAATTTTATTCGCCCAGATATTACGCCAGTGTTTCCAGAGAGAAGGAGAAATGACTACAGCACAACAAGCAGAAAATAAAGGTCAGCAAACACGTACTGTAGCAGAGTTAGTGGATTACATCCAAGCTCTCAACATTGAAATTCAAGAATTGTATTGTTTAGATGAGATACCTTGGGTTTTGGGCGTGTCTTGGGGAAAAGATTCTAGTACAGTATTGCAGCTTGTATGGAATGCGATCGCAGCTCTTCCTCCAGAAAAAAGAACTAAAACAGTCTATGTAATTACAACCGATACTCTGGTGGAAAATCCTGTAGTGTCTGCTTGGGTTCGCAAATCCATGCAGAATCTCAAGGTAGCTGCTAAAAGACAGGGGATGCCAATTGATCCACATCTACTGCAACCAGTAATTGAAGACACATTTTGGGTAAATCTTATTGGTAAGGGATATCCAGCACCCCGTAACCAGTTTCGCTGGTGTACACCACGCTTAAAAATTAATCCTGCTAATCAATTTATCCGTGAAATAGTTAGAGCTAACGGTGAAACAATTCTTGTATTGGGTACTCGCAAAGCAGAAAGCGTCAAACGTGCTGCCACAATGAAAAAGCATCAAGTTGATCGAGTACGCGATCGCCTGAGTCCTAATGCCAGCCTACCCAACTCCTTAATATATACCCCTATTGAAGATTGGAGTAATAACGATGTCTGGATATACCTTAATCAATCTGATAATCCTTGGGGACAAAGCAATAAAGAATTATTTGCTATGTATCGAGGTGCTACAGCAGATAATGAATGTCCACTAGTTGTTGATACTTCTACTCCTAGCTGTGGTGATTCCCGATTTGGCTGCTGGGTTTGTACACTAGTGAATAAAGATAAATCAATGGAGGCAATGATCCAAAATGATGAAGAAAAAGAATGGATGCAGCCATTATTAGATATCCGTAACGAACTAGATATTAAAGATGACCGAGAAAAAAGAGATTTTAGAAGAATTTGGGGAGATGTCCAACTATTTGAACGCAATAAAAACGGGGAAACCTCCATTGAACCAATCCCTGGCCCCTATACTAAATATTGGCGGGAACATTGGCTTAGACGATTATTAGAAGCGCAAACAAAAACCCGTCAGACAGCGCCAGAAAGTATGCGCGATATCACCCTAATTACTCTAGAAGAAATGAGCGAGATTCGCCGCATTTGGCTAGAAGAAAAACACGAATTTGATGATAGTTTACCCCGGATTTATCAAGAAGTGACAGGCGAAGAATTTCAAGACCCCCGTCCTGGTGCTGACTACAGCCTACTAGGCCGTGATGAATGGATAGTATTAGAAGAAATCTGTGAAGGTGACGCGATGCACTTGGAACTCATGGCGAAATTGTTAGACACAGAACGCCAGTATCGCAAAAAGACTCGTCGCGTAGGGATATACGAAACCTTAGAAAAATGTTTTAATACGAGTTCCCGTTCCCCAGAAGATGCGATTAAAAATGCTCGTTTGAAACGCGAATTAAGCGAAGCAGTTAGTCAAGGTGACGTTGCAAAAGTTAAGCAGATGACTTTGGGCGATGTTGCAGCAATCAATGAAATAGGTGAAGGTAAAAGTGATGAACAGGTAACTTGGGCAAGTATGAAATTTAAAAAGAAAGATTCAGAAGAATAATAGAATACCAGGCGAATACCAGGCGAATACCCGGCGATTGGAAATCGCAGCTACACAGACGAAACCCACCTCCGTGGGTTAAAGAGAAATGAGAGCAAGTTTTACACAAGAATTCAATAATAGAATACCCGGCGATTGGAAATCGCGGCTACACAGACGAAACCCACTTCCGTGGGTTAAAGATAAATGAGAGCAAGTTTTACAAAATTGTATATGCATTATGTTTGGGCAACATGGGATAGATTGCCTATAATTACGCCTGATATTCAGAAGTTAGTTTATCCAGCTATTATTCAGGAGTGTGAACAATTAAAATGTACCGTAATTGCAATTGGTGGTATTGAAGATCATGTACATCTGCTGACGGGTTTTCCGCCAACCATCAGTATCTCTGAATTGGTTAAACAGATTAAGGGAAGTTCTTCCCATTTTATCACTCACGAAATCAAGCCAGGTGAGTTTTTCAAATGGCAAGGTAGCTATGGAGCATTTACAGTTAGTCATGATGCCATTGATAATATAGCCAATTACATCAAAAACCAAGCTACCCACCATAGCCAAAAATCAATCATTCCCACCTGGGAACTAACTCCCAAATAACCCAACAATTATGTATGAATTTAGTCCACGAAGGTGGACTTCGCCTGTGTAGCCGCGAATTCTATTCGCCCGGTATTCCTTCACCCGGTATTTAATAATTTCCAACCATGATATTTCTTGAACTCGTTCTACAAAACTTTGGCCCCTACAGTGGGAAACAGATAATCAATCTTAACCCCAAAATTGATGAGGAAACCTCACACCCAATTATATTATTAGGTGGAATGAATGGCGGTGGAAAAACTACGCTGATGGATGCCATTCGTCTCGCACTTTATGGACCCCGCGCCCAATGTTCTACCCGTGGTAATTTAAGTTATAGCGATTTTCTTAACCAATGCGTTAACAATAAAATTGATCCAGTTGCAGACACCCGGATTGAATTACTTTTTGAACATATTGAAAATGATAAACCAATAAAATACCGTGTTGTGCGTAGTTGGACAAAAAATCCTAAAGACGGTAAAGATACATTAGGTATTTTAGGTGACAGTGATACATGGCCTGATGCTTTAGTTAATATCTGGGATGAATATATTGAAAATCTCCTACCATTAGGTATTTCTAACTTATTTCTCTTTGATGGGGAACAGGTTAAAGAACTTGCAGAACAGGAAACACCACCACCAGTTGTAGTAGATGCAATTCGTGGACTTTTAGGTTTAGAGTTGGCAGATCGTTTAGCAGTTGATTTAGATATCTTAGTTAACCGTAAACTTAAAGAAGTTGGGAATAGTAAGGATTTAGCAAATCTAGAGGAAATTGAAACTAGGTTAACCCAACAGCAAGAAGATTATCAAACCACAGAAGAGAAAGTAGAAATTCTCAAAAATCAGGTAGAAGAGTTAGAACAAAAGCAGCAAGAAGCCTTTGATAAATTCATTTCTGAAGGTGGGAAGATTGCAGCCGAACGCAATCAGCTAGAATTACAACAGGATACAAAAACTGCGGAAATTGAACAAGTACGTCAGTCGATGTGTGAATTGGCGGCTGATGTTTTACCTCTGGCATTAATTCCTAATTTGCTTAATCAGGTGCAAGCACAGGGGGAAAAAGAATTTCGCCATCAACAGGTACAAATTTCTAAAGATTTATTAATTGAACGAGATCAGCGCTTACTTACTTGGCTAAATCAAGTAGAAATTTCTCCGATAGAAGTTGAAAAAATCCAATCATTTTTAATCCAAGATGTAGATAATCTATATGCAAAAACTCTCCAGACGGAAGCACCTTGGCTATTAGCCGATGATGAAACTTTAAGTCAGCTAGATAATCTTATATATCACTTACAAAATTCTAAACTTTCTGCAAAAGAGAAATTAGCTATTCTCAAAAATAAAGAAGAAGAAATTCATACTCTAGAAAGGCAAGTGCAAACAGCAGCAGCACCAGAAGATTATACAAAGCTGCGTCAAGCACTAGAAGCTGCACAAAATCAAGTTGTTGAAGCTAAGGCAAATTACGAAACAATCCGCCGTCGTTTAGCTGATTTAGAAACTATTATTGCCAAGTCAAAAAGAGAATTAAGTGATTATACTGTAGAAAATATTAAACATAAAAATAGTGAACATATTATTACCTCTGCGGCTAAAGTTCAAAATACACTCAAGATTTTTCGGGAAAAGTTAACCCTGCGAAAACTCAATAAATTAGAGGAGGAAGTTAAAAATTGCTTCCTTTATCTTCTCCATAAATCAGACTTAGTGCATCGCATTACCATTGATACTAAGACTTTTAGCCTTTTGCTTTACGATTTAAATGGTAAACCTGTCCCTAAACATCGTTTATCAGCAGGCGAAAAACAACTACTGGCGATCGCCTTTCTCTGGGGTTTAGCCAAAGTCTCTGGACACCGCCTACCAGTAGCAATCGATACCCCACTCGGCAGACTAGACTCTTCCCACCGCAGTAATTTAGTTGAACGTTACTTTCCATCCGCCAGCCACCAAGTGATTTTGTTATCTACGGATACTGAGATTGGTAAAAAAGAAGTAGAAACACTGCGGGATTCAGGAGCGATCGCCCGCGAATACCTCCTCAAATACGACTCCTCCACCCGCCAAACAACTATCCAACCAGGATATTTTTGGTAGTAGATATCGTCTAAAAAAGATATTTACAATATATATCACGACCTTTGGAAAGTAGATAAGCAATTATGAACTCACCCCATGTACTAAAAATAGAGAATGATCTACGTGTTCTGTCATTAGAAGAATTAGAATGGTTATTAGAACGGATCGCAAAACAAGTGCAAGAAAGAAAGCAAATAGTAAATAAATTCACTGATGTTAAATATATGAATGAACAACTAGTTGCAATGGCTAGTGATTTAGATATAAAAACAGAAATTTACTCGATAAATCAGGAATTTGTGGTTACAGAAATGGATGGTTTAGAAAAGCTGTGAGCATCGAGAGAGGACAAATTTATTCTGTCAATCTTAATCCAGTACAAGGACGAGAACAAGCAGGAACACGTCCAGTTTTAGTTTTATCTATGATGCTATCAACGAATTACCTTTAGTTGTGACTGTAGTAGTTGGTACAAAAGGAACAAATATTAAGCGCGATTATCCAACTAATGTACGAGTTTCTCCCAGTGACAGTGGATTGATTATAGAAACAGTGTTTTTATGTTTTCAAATTCGTTCTTTAGATCCAAATCGCTTTCCGGCTGATCCAGTTGGCAAAATGTCTGACTCTAAGATGCTTGAAGTTGAAACTGCGGTTCGCTACTGTTTGGGTTTATGAGCGAAAACTACTTCAATTTTTAGGAAGATTATGGAATCCCCAATCGAAAGAATAAAACTCTCTCAAACAGCCAAAGACCAACTTACCAAACTTAAGCGCAGCACTAAAATCGACCAATGGAATATCCTCTGTCGTTGGGCGTTTTGTCGTTCCCTCGCAGAATCAACCACACCGTCCCCCGTCCCAATCCCCCAAGATAGCAACGTCGAAATGAGTTGGCGCGTCTTTGGCGGCGAAATGTCTGATATTCTCCTCCTCGCCCTCAAGCAACGCTGTCACAATGACGGCTATCCCACCGACAAAGAAACCCTAGCTACCCAATTTCGCCTGCATTTACATCGCGGTATCGGCTACTTAGCCGGCGATCCAAATATCAAGAAAATTGAAGATTTAATTGCATTGGCGGTGAAAGATTGAAGGATATTAGTTAACTGTTAACTTTTAACTGTTAACTGAATATTATGTCGGAGAGCTACTTAGAAATTGAGCGTCATAGAGCTGCGATCGCGCGCACCGAAATATCTCGCCCTGTGCGATTGTCCATAGAATGGGCAATCTTAAGTAACGATACCACGTTTTTTGACTACGGTTGCGGTTACGGCGGTGATGTGCAACGAGTAGCCAACCTAGGGTACACCAGTGCAGGCTGGGACCCTTATTACTATCCTGATGTACCACGCGCCGCCGCTGATGTGGTGAATCTAGGCTATGTCCTCAACGTCATTGAAGACCCAGAAGAACGCCGCCAAAGCCTGATCCAAGCTTGGGAACTCACTGGGAAAGTGTTAATTGTCGCGGCTCAAGTATTAATTAATGCTCCCAGTAAAACTCAAATAGCTTACAGTGATGGCATTGTGACGCGCCGTAATACTTTTCAGAAATATTACGAACAAGCAGAACTCAAAACTTACATTGACGAGGTGCTAAATGTAGATGCGGTACCTGTAGCACTGGGTGTCTACTTTGTGTTTCGGGATGAAGCCGAAAAAGAAAGTTACAAAGCTATTCGCTTCTTTTCTCGAACTTCTACACCACGAGTCCGGATTCCCAGCAAGCGATTTGCAGACTACGAAGAACTACTTACACCACTGATGTCCTTTTTTACGAAACGAGGTAGATTGCCCGTCAAAGGCGAATTGGAAAATGAACAAGAATTACTGAGTGAATTTGGTAACTTCCGCCGCGCCTTTGCTGTGATTTTGCAAGCTACTGATGAGGCAGAATGGGATGCGATCGCCTATCGTCGTTCTTTAGATATCCAAGTTTATCTCGCCCTCACCCACTTCGATCAACGTCCTTCATGGCATAAACTAGCCCCAGAACTCCGCCACGACATCAAAGCCTTTTTTGGTAGCTATCAGGAAGCTTGTACAGTCGCCGATCAAAAACTGTTTAGCTTAGGTAATTCTAGGGTAGTGCAAACGGCTTGCGACAAAAGCAAAATTGGTAAACATACCCGTAGCGCCCTTTACGTCCATGTTTCCGCCCTCTCATCCCTAGATCCCTTACTGCGAATTTATGAAGGCTGTGCTAGCCGTACCATTGGGCGTGTAGATGGAGCTACGTTGATCAAATATTGCACAGATAAACCGCAAATCTGCTATCTGTTTTACCCAGAATTCGACACAGATCCCCACCCAGCCTTAAAAGCCAGTATCGTTATTGACTTTAATACTTTGTATATTACTCACCGAGACTATCAAACTCGGAAAAATCCGCCAATTCTGCATCGTAAAGAAACTTTTGTCACAGCTAACTATCCCCTCTACGAAGAATTTGCTAAACTCACCCAACAGGAACAGCAATTAGGACTGCTCGAACAGAAAAGTGATATAGGGACTCGTGAAGGTTGGGAAAAATGCCTAGCTGCACACGGGGTAGAAATTAGAGGTCATCAAGTTAAATCAGTGAACAGTTAACAGTTAACAATTAACAGTGTTAGTAGGGTGTGTTAGAACGGAGTTCGTAACGCACCAAACCCTCGATAATGGTGCGTTACGCTGTCGCTAACACACCACTACAATACCTAATTTTGTTCAAAAATCAAATAGTAATCCTAATATTAGTGACTCATAATACACGGGAATTTATTCGGGTGAGTGGATTAAACCTTGAAGATTGGGAAGAAGAAACTTGATTTATCCAGGACTAAAGCCACCTGGCACACTGATATTCTGGTACAAGGGTCAAGCGTCAAGCGGAGCCAGCGCCGTGGGCGGGTTTCCCGACTTGTACCCCTACGGGGAAGCAAGCTACGCGCAGCGTCTCCCCTTGGGAGAGGCGACTGGCGTTCAAAAATCAAGGTTTTTTGGACTTTTGACTCTTGACTCTTGACAGCCCCGACGAAAAAAATATGACACGCAGCTTTAGTCCTATTATCTTGCCAAGTGGCAGATATGCATGAAACCACACACGAACTATGGCAAGATAACTGCAATTCATTAGAGGTGGGAAAGTTGAAAGTATGAATCCAGTGCGATCGCTGTTGCAAGTTTTCGGTAGCCGCAAAATGGCTACTTTATTATTTTTAGGGTTTTCATCCGGTTTACCGCTGTTATTAATCGGTAATACATTAAAAGCTTGGATGACCTTAGAAAAGGTTGATTTGGCAGCTATTGGCTGGTTTAGCCTTGCTAGTTTGCCCTACTCCTTGAAGTTTCTCTGGTCGCCGTTTCTCGATAGATTCAGTCTGCCATTTTTGGGACGGCGGCGGGGTTGGTTAATCGTTATGCAGCTAGCTTTGACGGTAGCGATCGCCTTTATGGCTTTCCAGCAACCCAAGGAAGCATTAAAGCTGCTAGCCATTAACGCGATCGTCATCGCCTTTTTGAGTGCTACTCAAGATATCGCTGTTGATGCTTATCGCACCGACATTTTAGAAAAACTGGAAATGGGCGCGGGTGCTGCAGTTTTCATCTTGGGTTATCGCATCGCCCTATTAGTAGCGGGTGCTTTAGCGTTGATACTTGCTGATAGAATGCCCTGGTCTTCTGTTTATTTATTTATGGCGGGTACAATGCTGCTGGGGATTTTTGCCACCTTATTGGCACCCGAACCAGAAGAAATTAGCCCTCCCGCTTCCTTATTTGATGCCGTTGTCTTACCCTTTGGCGAGTTTTTTCAGCGTAGTGGTGTGATCAAAGCCCTGTTGATTCTGGCATTTATTACCCTCTACAAGCTTGGGGATGCTTTGTTGAGCAACATGACCACGCCTTTTTTACTACAAATTGGTTTCACCAAAACCGATATTGGCACAATTCAGGTAGGTATGGGGTTAATTGCCACGATTGTGGGTGCCCTGGCAGGTGGATCAATTTTGAGTAGAATAGGCATCAATCGTTCACTCTGGTTATTTGGCATTTTACAAGCCGTGAGTAATTTTGCTTACTTGTTTTTAGCTTATGCAGGTAAAAACTATCAAGCTATGGTGTTGGCTATTAATATAGAACAGTTCTGTGGCGGGTTAGGAACAGCAGCCTTTGTGGCCTTTTTGATGAGTCTTTGTAACCAGAAGTTCTCTGCAACCCAGTATGCTTTGCTCTCCAGCTTGATGGCTGTCAGCCGTGATATCCTGGCAGCTCCAGGTGGTGCGATCGCTCAAAGTACGGGTTGGCCTTTATTTTTCTTAATTACGATCGTTGCTGCTGTGCCAGGACTACTCCTGTTACCAGTATTTGCCCCCTGGAATCCTCAACTTGTTGATTTGCCTAGACCAGGACTTGAAGAAGAAAAAGAGGATATATGGGGAACCAAGTAGTTTTATTCGTCGGTACTTTTATTCTCTTAGTTACCGGACTATTACTAGGCTACGTTCTTTCACAGCTAGTTTTAGGATTTTTGCCATTTAATCTCCTCACTTTTTTCGGTACACTCAGCCTGATTTTAATTTTTGGGACACTCTATTACGTTTTATTTTGGCAACTGCGGAAAGAGCAGTCCCAATCATTCGAGACGAGAATACCAACCCAAGTAGAGGAGTTTATCCCCGATAGCCATCTTAAAAATACGCTCATTGCTAGATTGGATGGAGATATTGCCACCGCCGAACGCTTAATTGATCAGGCCAAGCTGAATTATCCTGGAATGCCAGAGAATTGGTATTGTGAAAGAGTACTTGATGACTTGGAACGCGATCGCCGATAATCTATTGTTTTTTATTACCAGAACATCCCTAAAATAAATCAAGCAAACTTCACAAATCTTTGCTCCAAGAACCAAGATATGGCTATATTTCGTCAGTACATTGCCCCGTTAATCGCGGTGTTAATATTTACACTAGCCTTAGTGGCAGTCAGCGCCCGCATCTTTCTCCCCTCCGACATGGCAGCACCTGCACCCATTGAAAATGTGAGCATGGGGAACAGTGAACAGTTAACAGACCTGATAACTGATAACTGATAACTGATAACTGAATGCCTCACACCTTACCACCAGGGTATAGTATCCGCCTTGGCTCGATTGCAGAGCGATCGCTGCTAGTAAAATTCATGCAGCGAAGTTATCAAGATATTTTCCCGCAGCAAGATTTCTCTCACCTAGCCCAAACAGTCGAGCAATACTTCTCCAAAAATACCCCTCTATGGTGGGTTGAAGAAGATCAGGGATTACCTCAAGTAAAATCTCCCCATCTTCCCATAGCTTGCCTCTGGGCAGGAAACGCCATAGATCAAGTAGGAGGGAGCCGCCATACTCACATTTTCCTCCTCTACGTGATGCCAGAACATCGGCGGCGAGGAATTGGCACAGCATTGATGCACTATGTAGAAAATTGGGCAGCGCAAAGAGGCGATCGCCAAATTGGCTTACAAGTATTTCAATCAAACCAAGCCGCCTTGGATCTTTACAACCAGCTTGGTTATCAAACCCAATCCCTGTGGATGGTAAAATCACTCCAGGAAAAAACATAAAATCAGCTTTTCATAATTACGAATTACTATTAATCCCCAGTCGGGATGGCAATGAAATATGTATGACGAATATGACCTCAGCCTACTCGATGTCGAGGAGGAGCTAGAAAGCCCCTTAGATAAAATAGAACCGCTAACTGCTGACTCAGTTGTGGTCAAGCCCGATCCAGAGATGATGCTAGCCCTCCTAGAACATCCCGAACCACAGCAGCGGATGTTAGCGGCTCGTGCTTTTTGTGACATCGAAGATGTCCGCGCTATACCCCACCTAATTCGCTTGTTAACTGATACCTGTCCTCTGGTGCGAGTGAGTGCGGCCTACGGCATTGGACGCAATCCCAGTACAGAAGCAGTAGAACCTTTAATTAGCCAACTCAACCGAGATTGGAATGGCTACGTCCGCAAAGGTGTTGTTTGGGCTTTAGGAAACTGTCGCGATCGTCGTTCTTTAGCACCCCTAGCCGATGCCCTCAGAACCGATATTTCCGCCGTGCGATTGTGGGCAGCTAGTGCTTTGGTGCAAATGGCAGAAGTCAGTTACGAAGCCATATTAGGGGCAATCCCACCACTAATTGAAGCCTTAGTCCAAGATCCAGTCGCCGCCGTGCGGAGTAACAGCGCTTGGGCGATCGGGCAGCTGTGCCGCGAATTGCCGTCTAATGTAGTTTATGCCACTGCGATCGACGCTTTAATTCAAGCCTTCGCCGAAGACCAAGATTTGGGAGTGAGAGAAGACGCCAAAGCCTCACTCTTAGGTGTAGGTGATCCCCGCGCCTTGCAGCTGATTGAAACCCTCGAACAAGAAGGCTGGTTTTAACAGTTATCAGTTAACAGTTAACAGTTAACAGTTATCAGTTAACAGGTGATAGCGGTTTTTAGATCAGTGAGGTACAGGTTTTCCCCACCCTCACTACTAAATTTCCCCTATGGGTTTAACCAGATTCAAATCATAAGGGCGTTCCGTATCATCCTCACCCAAATACTCACCGTTTTGAATTTCCAGAATCACAAGGGGAATATGTCCTGGATTTTCTACTTTATGTAGCGTTGCTGCAGGGACATAGGTTGACTCGTTGCGATTGAGTAAAATTTCCTCATCTCCACAAGTCACCTTAGCGACACCTGCGACTACAACCCAATGTTCATTGCGATGATAATGAATTTGTGGTTTGATGCTGTGTCTAGGTTTAATTTCCACGCGACTAATTCGATAACCTTCTCCCTCTTCAATCACCTCGACATTACCCCAGTATCGTGTACCGGAGTGTGAGGAGGACTGATCAATATTGGACTGACCATCATTTTCATTCTGAGTCATAACTAGGGCTTGCTGAAACAGATGACTATCACTATAGTTCAAAGTTAGGGTGAAGCCGGAGAAAAAGACTACGGATTAATTTCTTGACAAGACCATCTTTCTTTTTCGTCAAGATGATAAAGCCAGCGATTTTGAGGTTCACCGCGTAATTCTAAATGATCTACCTGCACAGGGTCGAGTAGCAACAGGCAAAAATTAGGCTCTGGCTGACTAGGATCAGGTAATGGTGGTTCAAAAGCAGCTTTGTCCTGAATTCTCGGTTTACCAGAAGCAGGCCAAGCAAATTGTAACCGCCCTGCATCACTCAAGTCTCGCCAGGTAGTCATACGGGCTTTTTGTAGCGCTGGTAGAGGATGATCATCGCTGACTAAAGTCAAATGGCCAGTGATGCGAAATTGCTCTCGCGTATTGGGAAAATACCAGCAAACTTCTGCCCAAGGTTGTTGTTGTATTTGGTCGGCTTTCTCGCTACGGGCATCAGTGATAAATTTTAGCTGGTTACTATCTTCTAGAAAGCCACGAAAGACCAAAGTCCGATTAGCCGGACAACCATTTGCTCGTACCGTTGCCATTTGCAGGTAGCGGGCATAGACAAGATTACGATTGCGATGGAGAGCATGGGCGATCGCACTTCGCCAAGGAGCAAGAGACATATTAATTCGTAATTCGTAATTCGTAATTTTTGAAAGTCAGATTAAATTCAGGTTGGTGTCTGTTGTCTTATTTTAGACAATTGGTACAACACTCAGTAAATAATTTAAAAATCCTTTCTTCTCTGCGCCTCTGCGCCTCTGCGTGAGATAAAAATACTGTATAACTTCGCAAGTAACTTTATGGCACAAATTCAAATCGGAATCGAAGGCGAAGACGCACCAGCAGCAGCCGAGACTTTGCTAGCAATCCCCGGAATATCCGGAACCTACGAAGTACCAACCCAAAGAGAAGGAACTCTAGCAGCTATAGCTACCATTATCGGCATTGTGGGTGGTGTTGCGGCTTTAGCTGAACAAATTCGCAAATGGTATCAAGAATGGCATAAATCTCATCCAGGGAAGCAATTTGATGTGGTAATTCTTGACCCTGATACTGGAAACAGGATTTTACTCGAAGACGCTACCATAGAGGAAATCACGGAAATCCTCAAATCTATCAGCAAATAAGTGCAAACTATCCGCATTCAACTTCGGGAAAGTACGCAGGAAACAGTTGAACTCAGGTATTGGCTACCTCAAAAAAATCACTATGAATCGCGTCGCCTGAAATTAGCCGAAATCGCTGATTTTCTCAAGCAGGGTGAGCGAGATTATTATAAACTGCTGCCCAATTTACCAGGAATCGGGCAGCAGTTATTTTTTTGGTTGGATGGCGATGGACGGTGGTTGAGTCGGGGAATTGCTAACTGTCGCGGTGAGGGGTTGGTAATTGCCATTGATACTGATAAAAAATTGGCACATCTACCTTGGGAAGTGCTGCATGATGGTGAGGATTTTTTGGTGAAGCGGGTTAATCCAGTGGTGTTACCTCTGCGCTGGATTGAGAAAGAAACGGAACCGTTTTCTGTGGAAGCACGACAATTGCGAGTATTGTTTATGGCAACCGACCCGGAAGATGTGCAACCAAAGTTAGAGTTTGAACAGGAAGAAGCGAGAATTCTGGCTGATACGCGAGATTTTGCTGTAGATTTGCGGGTGGAAGAAAGCGGTTGCGTTAGCGAGTTGGGTAAGGTGTGGAGTCGCTATTTTAATGACTTTGATGTGTTTCACCTCACAGGACACGCCTCAATTAAAGATGAAGCACCTTACACGCCTTACTTTATCACTGAGACGGAAGTGGGGGAACGCCATGAAACCACTGCCGCAGAACTGGCGGAAGTTTTCCGGTTTCGCTTTCCCAAGTTGGTGTTTTTATCTGGGTGTCGGACTGGACAAGCAGCAGATAAAGGCGCTGTCCCTTCGATGGCTGAGGCACTAATTGCCCAAGGGGCTAGGGCGGTTTTAAGTTGGGGGCGGCCTGTGGAAGATCGGACAGCTACAGCCGCCGCCGCGCACCTTTACGGTAAATTGGCAGGCGGATATCAATTAGCTGAAGCACTCGCTAGCACTTACCAGCAGTTGTTTAAACAGAATGTGCGTGACTGGCATTTGTTGCGGTTATATGTCCAGGGAGAATGTCCCGGTGCGTTGGTGGAAGTGTTGGGAGATGTGCCACCCTCAGCGCCGGAACCTGCATACCAACAGTTTTTAGATCCCGATACCCAACAGGTGCGGGTGGCGAAACCCTCTGAGTTTGTTGGGAGACGGCGGACTTTGCAACGTTGTCTCAAAGCTATTCGCACTTCATTAGGGGTACTAATTCACGGACTGGGGGGTGTGGGTAAGAGTACTGTGACGGCGCGACTTCTGGAAAGGATGGTTGGCTATCACAGGCTGGTGATCTTTCGGCAACTCGATGAGGACAAACTGCTCAAAACCCTTGCTGAACAATGTACCTCGGAACGGGGGCATGAAATTCTCAATGGCAAGTTACCGTTGATGCAGCGCCTCACCAAGTTTTTCACTGAAGGACTGAATACCAAAGAACAGCGCTTTGCCTTTGTGCTGGATGACTTTGAGGCTAATTTGGAATTACGAAATGGGGTTTATGTCTTGCAACCACAAGTTGTGGATGTACTGCTGGCGTTGCTGAAGGCGATGCAAAATTCCCAACTTCCCCACAAGGTAATTATTACCTGTCGCTACAATTTCACATTGTCGGAACTGAATCATCGTCTGTACCGCGAACCTCTGGGGGCTTTGGGTGGGGCAGATTTAATTAAAAAGTATAATCGTCTGGATTCGTTTAATGGCAGTTGGCAATTTCAGCCAGAATTGCCGGAACTTGCCAAAAAAGCAGCAGATGGAAATCCTCGGCTGTTGGAATGGTTGGATAAGATTTTACAAAATTCCCCGAAGTCGCCGTCAGCGGAGAGGGGAGTTGAGATGATTCTGCAAAAGATGGCTGATAAGGAAAAGGAATTTCGTGAGGATATTTTGGCTGAAGAATTGCTGAAGCAGCAAACTCCAGCTTTGCGGAAGATGCTGGGGAAGTTGTTGGTATATGAGTTACCTGTTCCTCTAGCTGCTATTTCCCCGATTTGTGAGGATATCTCAAGTTGGGAAAGTCATATTCAACGCGCTGAAATTTTGGGTTTGTTGGAAGTTACCCTTACCAACAACACAGAGAGGTTGTATCGTGTTCCCCGGATTTTGTCACCGTTGCTAGAGTTTCCAGAAAACCCCAAGAGTGAAGAGTTGTATAAACAAGCTGCACAAATTTTGTATCGCCTGTGGTTGGAAGAGGCGGAAGGTGCGACGGAAGCACAAGAGTTAGAAATTCATAGGTTGGCTTTGTTGGGGAAGGATGAAAAAATTGCGGCGAACATTGCCAGTTCTTTAGCAGAGAACTGGAAAAATAAAAGCCGTTTTCGGGAAGCAATACATCTATACAAATCAACCTTAGAAATTACTACAAACTATATTGTTCTCAACCAAATTGCTTATTGTGAACACCAAATGGGTGAGGTTGATCGAGCATTAAACTATTACCAACAAGCTTTAAATCTTTGTCCTGCAGAAGACGTAGCAGAATTAGCATCAATTTATTATCATTTTGGGATACTAAAAGCGACCAAAGGGGAAGTAGATGAAGCGATCGCACTTTTCAATCAGTCTTTGTCAATAAATGAACGCATTGGTAATGTCGAAGGCAAAGCAGCGACGTTGCACCAACTGGCACGTATCTACGCCAACAAGGGGGAAGTGGATGAAGCGATCGCACTTTTCAATCAGTCTTTGTCAATAAATGAACACATTGGTAATGTTCTAGGCAAATCGGCGACGTTGCACCAACTGGCACGTATCTACGCTGATAAAGGGGAAGAGGAGCAAGCAATCGCACTTTTCAATCAAGTCCTTGAAATAGATGAACGCATTGGAAATTTCCAAGGCAAAGCGGAGAATTTGCACCAACTGGGAAATATCTACGTCAACAAAGGGGAAGTGGATGAAGCGATCGCGCTCTACAATCAGTCTTTGGAAATAGATGAACGTATTGGATATGTCCAAGGCAAAGCGGCGAATTTGCAACAACTGGGAAATATCTACGCCAACAAAGGGGAAGTGGATGAAGCGATCGCACTTTTCAATCAGTCTTTGGAAATAAATGAACGCATTGGTAATGTCCAAGGCAAAGCAATGACTCTGCGGAGGTTAGGATATTTGGCAGAACAGCAGGGTGAATACACTAAAGCGATATCCTATTTGCAACCAGCTTTAGAGATTTTGCAGCGATTGAAGTCACCACACGCTGAAGGTGTGAGTGCAAGTCTTGATAGGGTAATGCGTAATTCGTAAAATGTCCAAGGCAAAGCGGCGACGTTGCACCAACTGGCAGGTATCTACGCTAACAAAGGGGAAGTGGATGAAGCGATCGCACTTTTCAATCAGTCTTTAGAAATAACTGAACGTATTGGTAATGTTCAAGGCAAAGCGGGGACATTGCACTGTCTGGGATATATTTACGCCAACAAAGGGGAAGTGAATCAAGCGATCGCACTCTACAATCAGTCTTTAGAAATCACTCAATGCATTGGTGATGTCCGAACTCAAGCAATGACTCTGCGGAGGTTAGGAGATTTGGCAGAACAGCAGGGTGAATACACTAAAGCGATATCCTATTTGCAACCAGCTTTAGAGATTTTGCAGCGATTGCAGTCACCGGATGCTGAAAGTGTGCGTGCAAGTCTTGATAGGGTAATGGGTAATTCGTAATTACTGAAAGATTTTTGTCTCACGCAGAGGCGCAAAGGCGCAAAGAAGAAGGCAAGAGTTGGATTTAAGTAAATAAAAACTCCATTAATGAGGCTTTGAACTCCATTAATGAGGCTTTGAACTCCATTAATGAGGCTTTGAACTCCATTAATGAGTCTTTGAACTCCATTAATGAGGCTTTGAACTCCGTTAATGAGGCTTTGAACTCCGTTAATGAGTCTTTGAACTCCATTAATGAGTCTTTGAACTCCATTAATGAGTCTTTGAACTCCGTTAATGAGGCTTTGAACTCCATTAATGAGTCTTTGAACTCCATTAATGAACCTCAGAGCTTCGTTGATGAGTCATTACAGCAATTCAGGTGAGAGAATCAGGATCTATGCCAAGCGATCGCAACCGTTCTGCTAACAATTGGACGCGTCGTAGTGCTTCCTGTGCTTCTTGTTGAGCTTGCTTGGCCTGTTCTTGTGGTGTAAAAAGCCTTTGCCCTTGCTCGTCATACCAATACAACCACTCACGCGGAATGCCTAGATAAGTTCCCCGTTCCATGCCAATCGCTAAACCTATCTCTGGCAACCAAACGCGATCGCCATTAAGTAATTCATAAGCATTATTAACTAATTTGTAAACTTCTAAACGTGGCTTGTCGCAACGAAATGGGTTGTAAATTACATAATACAAAAACCCCAATCTTGCATACTCTGCTTTTTTAGTCGAGTACTCACCGCGATCTATCTGAGATACCACCTCAAGTACTAATATTGGTAGTTTCTTTTCTTCCCAAAGCACATAACTGGAACGGAGGTTTTCATCATAAAATCGCTTTACACCCAAACTCAAAAATGCATCTGGGACTATCGCTGGTAAACCTGGATCGTAATAAATACCCATGCGAATACCAAAAAACCAATCCATGCTATCTGCCCAAGCCATTGCTAATACGCTTCTGAGTAAATCGGGAATTGATTTTTGTAATTGATTATCTACTGGAGTATCGTCAGAGTCAGGTAGTTCTTTTGAAGAGGGCAAACGAGCTGATGGATCGTAATTTACCATGATGGATTTCCCGTTCCTCAGTTATTAGTACATCTTTATTTTATTAATGAATCTTGATGGTAATTTAAATCAGAGAATCAGGATCTATACCGAGCGATCGCAACCTTTCCGCTAGCAATTGAGCGCGTTGCTTGTTGTATGGAAGCAAGGTTTTCTAGTTCATAGTGAAAATTCAGTGATCGATCGCTCTCTATCTTCCTAAAACTGTGCAGCGATGTGAGCCATATCCACGACAAGCTATTTGGCGTCGCATCTTGCTTCTAATAGTGATAATCAGCCTGAATATGAGGTTAGAGAGAGAATTTACTGATAACTTAATCCGTGCTAATTAAAACCGAGTATATATCTCTTACTCAAGAGTGGGATACATTATACATCATAAATTTCTGTTGCAATTAGTACGGCTTATCACTAGCGTAAAATGGACAATTTGACAATCTTTAATACTAAAACTACTTGGCGTATAGTCATAATCTGTCCGCACGCAAGAAGAACGCAAGACACTTAATATATGGTTCAGAATCTCGAAAGAACACGCCAGAGTGCAGAGTTTCCAGAAACAGCACCGGCTGCAAATCCCGTATTTTTTAGAACCTATAGCCGCCGTAGTCAGGCTGGTTTGAGGGAAACATGGGATGAGGTATGCGATCGCACTCTTCAAGGTTTGGTGGAACTAGGAAAACTCAGCCGTGAGGAAGCTGCTATTTTAGATAAAATGCAGCGCCAGATGAAAACTTTACCCAGTGGGCGCTGGTTGTGGGTTGGTGGTACTGACTGGATAACCAAGCCAAGGAACTTTTCCGGGGCTTATAATTGTACCTCTACCAACCTAGTAGACTGGAAAGCCTTCGGGTTAATGATGGATCTGGCGATGATGGGGTCTGGTACTGGAGCCGTTTTAGAACCAGAATATATTAATCAACTCCCTAAAGTCCGCAATCGCCTCAATGTAACCGTCAAAGGTGAAATTGGCAATACTCCTCCAGAACTGCGTCGTGAATATACAGAAACCGATATAGAGGGTAATAGCGTTACTATTCACGTCGGCGATAGTCGTGAAGGTTGGGTGAAATCATATCAAACCCTATTGGAACTCTCCACCGATGAACGCTTTACTGATGCAGTTGAAGTAATTGTTGATATTAGTGACGTGCGTCAAGCTGGTGAAACCCTCAAGGGTTTTGGTGGCGTGGCTAATCCCGTAAAATTACCGGGATTGTATCAGCGTTGTGCATCGATTCTGAATAAGGCTGTAGGTAGACAATTAAATTCTGTTGAATGTTGTTTGTTAATCGATCAAGCTGCCGTGACAATTGTCGCGGGCAATATTCGTCGATGTATTGCTTATGGAGAAAGGGTTTCAGCGATTGATGGCATGAAACCTATTCAAGATATTCAGGTCGGGGATTTGGTTTTAACCTCCTCTGGTGAGTACCGTCCAGTAGTGAATAAATTCATCCAAGGTACGCAGGATGTTGTAGAAATTCGCACTCCTATTACCTCAATTCGTTGTACTGCTAACCACCGCGTTGCAGTTTATGATGGATTGCGTTCTTATACTTGGAAGTATGCCGGTGAATTACAACCAGGCGATCGCCTGATTTCAGTTCCCCATCTTCAGGGACAACCAGGCGCTACAACAGATTGGGCTTGGCTAGTAGGCTTCTTTATCGGTGATGGTCATGCTGATTTACAATCAACTAAGCGGCGTAATGGTGGGGGTGGAGTAGTTAGTTTTGCTATTTCCACACAAAGACTACAGGGTGAATTAGGTCAAAAGATTCTGAGAATCCTAAGTAGCCTGGGCTATAGTCCTGCTCTAAAAATTCAAGGGACTCATGCTAATATCAATGTCTATCGCAAACAATTCGCCGAAGAACTTGGACAGTACAAACAGCCTTGGGGATGTCCTGTAATTCCAGAATTTGTTTGGCGAGGTAATCGAGAAATTCGTGCTGCTTTCTTGGCGGGTTTAAGTGATGCTGATGGTACTCCTTCCCGAAATGTTCTGGTCAACTCGAACAAGTTAGACTTTTTAAGGGAAATCCAAAAACTATCTCTTTCCTTGGGAATTGCTACAACTTTACAAGAACGTCAGCCAAGATCTATTAAAGGAAGAGATAAAGTTTATGATGGATGTCACGCCCTTCACATCAAAGGTTTGCAATCTCAAGCTGTGGCTGTCGGCTTGATTAATCAATTTGCCGTTCGAGATGGCTTTACTATCAAGTTAGCGAAAAAGAACGGGCTAACCTTACCTTATCCATTTGTCAAAGAGTTAGCTGCTACAGGATGGAAACCAGAAACGCTGTGTCGCGCTGATGTAATTTGGGTTGACCCGAAAAGTAGACCTGGTTACTTTAGAGATGCCAACTTTGATACACTCATAGCAGAAGATTTGGTCAATCCACACTGGTTGCCAATGGAAGTTCAATTTGTCGCTCCTGCAGGTGAAGCTGAAACTTTTGATATTGAAGTTGAAGGCGATCACGAATTTATTGCCAATGGCTTGCTGGTTCATAACAGTGCTGGTATGCGCCAAGGTGATAGTAATGATCACTTATTTGCCAATGCCAAAGATAATTTATGGCAGCAAGATGCAGAGGGAAACTGGCGAATTGATCCAGAACGTGATGCCCTCAGAATGGCAAATCATACCAGAGTTTTTCACCGCAAGCCAACATTAGAAGAATCTATTGATGCAGTTCGCAAACAATATTACAGCGGCGAAGGAGCTATTCAATGGGCTGGTGAAGCTGTAGCAAGAGCAAACTCTGATTTGCTAACAACACCAGCATTAAAAGTTGATTTCTTGAAATCTTATGAACAAGGAACAGCAAAACAGTGGTTGCAAGAACGTCATCCTTATCTTGATGCTGAAGAACTAGAACATCGTTTGCAGCGCTATGCTCTCAATCCCTGCGGTGAAATTATAGGTGCCAATTTCCATTGTGTGAGTGGTGATACCATGCTCATTACTAAAGATGGAATGCACAAAATTAAGGATGTTGTTGGCAATCAAATTGAGATTTGGAATGGTGCAAGATGGAGCCAAGTCCAACCTTTAAAAACTGGTAAAGAACGTAAGTTATATCGAGTCCAATTTGCAGATGGTACTTATTTGGATGCAACTGAGTATCATCGCTTCTTTGTAAAAGATAGATTTGGTAAAGAATACAAAGAAGTCCAAACCAAGGATTTGATGGATGTTAGTCGATATGCGATTCATACTGAGCCTTTTACTATTCAGTATGAAAATGGATTAAATATCGATGCAAGTTATGCTTATACTTTGGGTGTCGCAGTAGGAGATGGGACTACAGATAAAAACGACAATGCTAAAGTTAGGCTATACGAAAATAAAGCAGATTTATCTGTAATAGGTAGTAAGTCTCCCCAAAGAAACTATAGCTATTTACCTACTTTTACAGATGTCACAGATTTAGGCTTTTCTGGAGAATTGCTTAAAAGTTTAAAAACCAATCCAGCAGCTTTGAATGTTATTGCTAGTTGGAACCGTCAAGCAATTTTGCATTTTATCGCTGGTTTAGCAGATACAGATGGTTCTAATACTCAAAGTAACGGGATTAGGATTTATATCTCTGATTACGAACGTGCATATCGAGTGCAGTTATTGTTAACTAAATGCGGTATCCGTTCTTCGTTAAATCTTTTAGCTCACAAAGGTTCAGTTACTAATTATGGTATTCGCAGTCAAGATTTGTACTACTTACAAATCACTGACTGTGGGGAAATTCCTTGCCAGCGTTTGGATGTGAGCAAAGGATGTAACGCAAAATACAGGGGTAAATGGCAAGTAGTCAGAGGTGTTGAAGAATTGCCAGGATTACACGATACTTACTGCTTTAACGAACCGGAGTATCATAAAGGAGTTTTTGGTAATACCCTGACTGGAAACTGTAATTTGTCTGAGGTTCACCTCAATCAAATTGACCCACATAACTACAAAGAACAAGAGGAGGCGTTCACTGCAGGCGCTTTATCTGTAGCCGCACTTTTGAATCATAAATTCCTCGAACCACGATACCAAAAAAGCCGGGAATTAGACCCGATTGTCGGTGTTTCTTTCACAGGTTTATTTGATTTCTTTGTTCATGCTTTTGGTGCAGATTGGTTGCACTGGTGGGAAGCGGGTAGACCTGCGACACCGCAAGGGTTAGCATTTAAACGTGAGGAAGAAAAATACCTGACTTCCTGGAGAGATATTGTACATCGGGTGGTGTGGGATTATTGCGATCGCCATAATTTCAAACGCCCCAATCGCTGTACCACAGTCCAACCCAGCGGGACTAAAGCTCTGTTAACTGGCGCTAGTTCCGGATGGCACCCCCCCAAAGCCCAACGATTTATTCGGCGGATTACCTTCGGTAAAAATGACCCCGTAGCCTTAGCTTGTATTGACTACGGTTACAACGTCATTCCCTCCCAATCTGACAAAGATGAAAATGGTAATTTGTTGCATGATCCATTTGATCCTAGGGTAAGTGAATGGCTAGTCGAAATCCCCGTTGCTGTACCTTGGGCAGATATCCCAGGCGCAGATCAAGTTGATGTTTCTCAGTTCTCTGTTTTAGCTCAATTAGATTTTGTCATGCAGGTTCAGCGCTGGTATGTCACTCATAACACCTCTGCTACTTTGGAGCTACGCTCTGAAGAAATTGAGCCTCTAGGACAGCGCATCTATGAAGCTATCCAGAATGATGAGGGATATATCTCCGCCGCTCTTTTAGCGCGGTTTGATGACCTCCAATCATTCCCACGATTGCCATTTGAACCCATAGATAAACTTACCTATGAACGTCTACTTCAAGAAGTGAAAGTACGACGCAAAACAGATGATTTCTGTGCAGTTCTCAGCCGCTATGATTTGGGTGAATTAGCAGAATCTGGCCCTGCTGGATGTGATTCAGATAAATGTATGTTTCCTGAACAGCCGCCTACCTCTTAAGGGACTGGGGACTAAGATTTTTAGATTTTAGATTTTGGATTTTAGATTGAAACCCAATCCAAAATCCAAAATTGAATTGCCCAATCCCTAAGTGTAGCCGCGAATTCCATTCGCTGGAGCTTAAGTTGACACTATAAGCGTACAGCTACTGCGATCGCCAAGCGGATAATTACAGGCTCTCATCGTCCTCTGCATCAATTTGGGGATACAAAGCGCCATTGCACTTCTGAGTCCAAACCGCGCCACACTTGCTTTTTAAGTTAAGATCAATTAAGAAATGATAACTTTTTACGGTAGCGCCAGGAGGCTTTTACATGTTCATTGATGAACTGTCACCAATATTTAAAGAATTTACCCAATACCCAGTCTCATTTCTGGGTGGATTATTCTCTGGTGTGTTCCGACTCAGCCTGACGGACGATCCCGTTAAAAGCTGGCTAGATAAAAATCTCAGCAACACCACTTACAATAGCTCCATAAATGAAGCGCATAACGGTAAAGCTTCTGGTCCTCAACAGATTTCCATTGAGTAAATTGTCAGCATAGTAATTGTCATACAGGGGAAGAGGCAAGCGATCGCTGTTTCTTCCCCCTCACTTCTTTTGTGATTATCCTGATCGAGACTAATTTCTATAACTTGGAAGTATTGACAAAATTGATTTGCTTTTAACTGGTTACGGATACTTATGTAATTCTGTCAGCGCCGAGTACTAAAAGTTACATATAACATCGTAAAGCAGCAGACATATAAGAGTATCTGATTTTATGTTATGAGAGTTTGTAAAATCTCATACTTTGAAAAATATCACAATCAGTTATTATATGAGCGTATGCGTAAGTTCAGCCACATGGCCAGTTTAGTTGTAGAG
Organism: Calothrix sp. PCC 7507; assembly: GCF_000316575.1. Taxonomy (GTDB): domain Bacteria; phylum Cyanobacteriota; class Cyanobacteriia; order Cyanobacteriales; family Nostocaceae; genus Fortiea. The sequence continues at coordinate 5,161,456 of NC_019682.1, forward strand.
ACTAGTCACCATCATGGTTGCTGCACTACAACATTTGCCCAGGGTGAATCAGAAGATACTATGCAATAGTTGCAATTTGTCGGCTCTGTTTTCCAGCTGAACTAAATCAATTTTTGTTGAAACTTACGTGATCCCACATGACTATTTACGTTGGAAATCTCTCCTACCGCGCTACCGAAGCAGACCTAAGAGCAGTATTTGCAGATTATGGCGAGGTGAAGCGAGTTGTCTTGCCTACTGACCGAGAAACAGGGAGGCTGCGCGGCTTTGCTTTTGTGGATATGAATGAAGATGCCCAGGAAGATGCTGCGATCGTAGAATTAGATGGTGCAGAATGGATGGGTCGTCAACTCAGAGTCAATAAAGCGAAACCACGAGAGGATAACCCACGAGGTAGTTGGGGTAAAAAACAGGAGTTTTAACTTGCTTGTAGGAGCGCTAATCATAGCAAATTGTTTTCCATTTATGCAAGAGATAGGTTAGTTGGATTAGCCCTTTCAAGGTGGTGAAATTCGGAACGAAAATTGGTTATTTCAACCTTTAAAAATCCCAAAATCTGAGCGGATAACTTAGGATGATCACACTAAAGCAACGTATCTTCGTTTGTCACCTTGAAAGGGCTAGTTAGTTGGATTTATAGCAACAACTTGCATAAGTCGAAATCATTTAAACCAAAGGCTTGTAGGGGTGGGGTTTTCCCGCCCTCAATTTTTTTGTGGCTCGTTTTGATCCCATTGAAACTTTTGCCAGCAGTCTAGCTGAAACTGGTACGTAGATGCCTAATTTAAATTGCGAGCTAGACCAAGCATATTTACTTAAAAAACTATCCCACCTGAATAGATCTGCATCAACCATCCAAAGAGGGTCAAACAATTTTGGATTTTGCGGAAAGTCTGAGCGCCGGTTTCCAGCGATGGCTTCGCCAACGCTAAGAGCGAACAGAACTTTCAAAGACAGATTTTGGATTGACCCCATAGATAAATCTGGTGGCTTGTACCATCAAGGAATTATTGGTCATTTCTTTAGTTTATCTAAAATCACATTTCAGTTATCAAATTACCTTTCTAAGATAGAGGCAGCGACATATGTTGCCACAAACGCCATCAACTTAACCGACAGCCAGTCGCCAAAGAGGGAAAAATAATGGCTCAAGCGCCAGAATCTTTAGATTTATCCGTCAACTACGCCACAGACAAGACCTTAGATCGTGATTGTACAACCTTATCCCGTCACGTCTTACAGCAACTGCAGAGTTTTTCAGCAGATGCACAAGATTTGAGTGCGCTGATGAATCGAATTGCCCTAGCAGGCAAACTAGTTGCACGTCGCCTCAGCCGCGCCGGTTTAATGGAGGGTGTTCTGGGATTTACGGGGGAAGTTAATGTCCAGGGAGAATCCGTCAAAAAGATGGATGTTTACGCCAATGACGTATTTATCTCGGTGTTTAAGCAAAGCGGCTTAGTTTGTCGTCTAGCTTCCGAAGAAATGGATGACCCCTACTACATACCCGAAAACTGTCCCATCGGCCGTTACACCTTGCTGTATGACCCAATTGATGGTTCATCCAACACAGATACTAATTTGAGTTTGGGTTCCATCTTCGCCATTCGCCAACAAGAAGGAAATGATAGCGACGGTAAGGCCACCGACTTACTAACCAATGGGCGCAAGCAGCTAGCTGCCGGGTACATCCTGTATGGTCCCAGTACGATGCTGGTTTACACTATCGGCAAAGGCGTTCATTCATTCACCCTTGATCCCAGCTTAGGAGAGTTTATTCTCACAGAAGAAAATATCAAAATTCCGACACACGGTTCCGTTTACAGCGTGAACGAGGGAAATTTTTGGCAGTGGGAAGAATCTTATCGGGAATATATCCGCTACGTACATCGCACCGAAGGCTACACAGCTCGTTACAGTGGGGCAATGGTGAGCGATATCCATAGAATTTTAGTGCAAGGCGGTGTGTTTCTTTACCCGGGCACAATCCAAAAACCCGAAGGTAAATTGCGCTTGCTGTATGAATCTGCACCCCTGGCTTTTTTGATTGAACAAGCTGGTGGTCGTGCTACTACAGGACTAGTGGATATTTTGGAAGTAGTACCGAAAAAACTGCATCAGCGCACACCTTTAATTATTGGCAGTAAAGAAGATGTAGCCAAGGTCGAGTCTTTTATTCAAAACGGTCACTAGTGTAGTAGCGCTTTTTGGAGGTGTATCAGAGACTATCTCGGCTGGTCGATGCGATAAGTGATTGGCAACGCCAAAATGCAAAAGTCAGTGGACAGTAATCAGTAATCAGTGAACAAACTGATACTGATAACTGATAACTGAAAAAGCAGTGAAACAATCATACTTATGACAACCAATCATTTACTAGAGATTAAGCAACACCGTCAAAGTATCTGGATAGATAATTTGAGTCGTGACATTATCCAATCAGGTGAACTCCAAGACTTAGTTGAGAATCAAGGTATCTCTGGAATTACCTCCAACCCAGCCATTTTTGAAAAGGCAATTGTGGGGAATGTGATTTATGATGCTGACATTGAGGCGGGAATTCGTGCCAAATTACCGACATACAAAATTTATGAATCCCTAACTTTTGCGGATATCCGCAGTGCTTGTGATATTTTGCGCCCAGTTTATGAAGCGACAAATAGACTCGACGGTTATGTGAGTATAGAGGTACCGCCAGCGATCGCCCATGACACCAAAGCCACGATCGCCGAAGCTCATCGCTACTGCCAAGAAATCGGTCGAGAAAATGTCATGATTAAAATTCCCGGCACAGAATCAGGTTTGCCAGCAGTGGAACAGGTGATAGCTGACGGTATTAATGTCAATATCACACTACTGTTTTCCATCGAAAGCTACATCAACACAGCTTGGGCCTATATTCGCGGCTTGGAGAAACGATTAGCTGCAGGTAAAGACATTAGCAACATTGCTTCAGTAGCTAGCTTTTTCCTCAGCCGGATTGATCAAAACATCGACGCCAAGATTGATGCTAAGTTGAAAAAGGGCGTTGATGATATTGCCCAAGAAGCGAAGCTACGGGCAATTCGGGGAAAAGTGGCGATTGCTAATGCCAAGATAGCTTATCAGGAATACAAAAAGATGATCCAGGGTGATAACTGGCAAGCCCTATCAGCAAAAGGTGCAAAAGTCCAGCGGCTACTTTGGGCTAGCACCAGCACCAAAGACCCCAGTTACAGCGATGTGATGTATGTCGATGCCTTAATTGGCCCAGATACAGTCAATACCTTACCACCAGCGACAATAGCAGCTTGTGCTGACCACTGCAATGTCGCCAATCGATTAGAAACAGGCGTCGAAGAAGCTTACCAACTGATCGAAAGCCTAAAAGATCCCGACATCGACATCGATATCCATGTAGTGATGAAAGAATTATTAATTGAAGGCATCGACAAGTTTGTCAAGCCTTACCAGTCCTTAATGAACTCTTTAGAAGACAAAGTCAAGCTATTGTCACCAGTGTAGGGAATGGGGAATTCAATTTTGAATTTTGGATTGACGATTTTGGATTGGGTTTCAATCTAAAATCCAAAATCCAAAATCTAAAATCTAAAATTCTCAATGCCCATTCCCCGATCCGAAATCCAAAACCCAAACTCTCAAATCTAAACTTCTATGGTCAGTCTGCTAGAAAACCCGTTGCGCGTTGGTCTGCAACAGCAAGGGATGCCCGAACCCCAGATTATAGTTATCTTTGGCGCTTCTGGTGATCTTACCTGGCGCAAACTAGTGCCAGCACTTTACAAATTGCGCCGGGAACGACGCATTCCCCCAGAAACCACCATTGTTGGTGTAGCACGTCGGGCATGGAGCCATGAATACTTCCGTGAGCAAATGCAAAAGGGCATGGAAGAGGCTCATGCTAATGTCGAACTAGGGGAACTCTGGCAGGACTTTTCACGAGGTTTGTTCTACTGTCCTGGGGATATAGACAACCCTGAAAGCTATCAGCAACTCAGAACCCTGTTGACTGAATTAGACGAAAAACGCGGCACACGGGGAAACCGCATGTTTTACCTCTCCGTGGCTCCATCATTCTTTCCTGAAGCCATTAAACAGCTGGGATCAGCAGGGATGTTAGACGATCCTTATAAACATCGTCTAGTCATTGAAAAACCTTTTGGTCGGGACTTGGCTTCTGCCCAAAGCCTCAACCAAGTGGTGCAAAAATTTTGTAAAGAGAACCAAGTATATCGCATTGACCACTACTTAGGCAAAGAGACAGTCCAGAATTTGCTGGTGTTTCGCTTTGCCAATGCGATTTTTGAACCCTTGTGGAATCGTCAGTTTGTTGACCACGTTCAAATTACCGTGGCAGAAACCGTGGGAGTGGAAGACCGAGCGGGATATTATGAAAGCGCCGGCGCATTGCGGGATATGTTGCAAAATCACTTAATGCAACTTTATTGCTTAACCGCAATGGAAGTACCTAATTCAATGGATGCCGATAGTATCCGTACGGAAAAAGTTAAGGCATTACAAGCTACACGTCTAGCTGATGTCCATAATTTGTCACGTTCAGCAGTACGCGGCCAGTACAGTGCTGGCTGGATGAAAGGTCAACCAGTACCTGGGTATCATGAAGAACCAGGAGTCAATCCCAGTTCCACCACACCCACCTATGTGGCGATGAAGTTTCTTGTGGACAACTGGCGCTGGAAAGGAGTCCCCTTTTACCTGCGTACCGGAAAGCGGATGCCAAAAAAAGTCAGTGAAATTTCCATCCACTTCCGCGATGTGCCTTCTAGGTTGTTCCAATCGGCAGCACAACAAGCCAACGCCAACATTTTAGCAATGCGGATTCAACCGAATGAAGGAATTTCCCTGCGTTTTGATGTGAAAATGCCTGGGGCAGAATTCCGCACCCGTTCCGTTGACATGGATTTTAGTTATGGTTCCTTTGGTATCCAAGCAACTTCCGACGCCTACGATCGCCTATTCCTTGATTGTATGATGGGCGATCAAACATTATTCACACGGGCAGACGAAGTAGAAGCAGCTTGGCAGGTAGTGACACCAGCCCTTTCCGTGTGGGATGCACCCGCCGACCATACAACCATTCCCCGGTACGAAGCCGGTACTTGGGAACCAGCCGAAGCAGAATTCTTGATTAACCAAGACGGTCGCCGCTGGCGCAGACTGTAGAATTTTAGATTTTAGATTTTAGATTTTAGATTGGGAATAGGGAAATAAGTAATGGGTCATAGGTAACGTGAAAGACCATTACCAATTACCTATTACTAATGACCAATCCCGAATCGCAAATCCAAAATCCAAAATCCAAAATCCAAAATCCAAAATCCAAAATCCAAAATTGACTATGACTTCCCAAGCTCCCACGATTTTTTCACTCCAGGCACCAAAGGATGTTTCGCTTACAGAAATTGAAGCGGAACTGAATCAGATTTGGCAAAGTTACGGCATTACTGGCGAAGATGGTGGGCTTCCTGCTGCCACTCGTGCCACGACTTTTACTTTAGTTGTTTACGAACCTGAAGAAACCCAGTATCTACTAGCAGCTTTAGGATTTTACAACGGTCCCATTGATGGCATCTTAGGCCCCCAGACGCAAACAGCACTGCGGGAAGTGCAGAAAAAATACGGACTCCCAGATACTGGCGTCGCCACACCAGAAACCCTGGCTATCTTGCGAGAAGAATACGTCAAACGTCAGCGCAACGCAGCCACAGGGGATAAAGCTGGCAGTGATCTCAGCTATAGCTTAGATGCAACTAGCCCCAGGATTGCTGATGAAATTGCTATCCGTAATCCATGCCGGATTATTGCCTTGTGTCCCGTTGTTGGGGAAGACGAAGGGGTCAAGGTTCAAGTTTCTGCCTATTGTCCCATCCAAAAACAATCATCCAGTACACTTATTTGTTGTGAATACATCACCCTTTCTGGCACCGCCACAGCTTTAGAACGGGTGGGTGGGATGATTCCCGCTTTGTTAATTGGCGGCTTACCCAAGTTTCTTTGGTGGAAAGCTACACCAGACCCCAACAACGCTGTATTCAAGCGACTGGCAGCAGTTTGCAATAACGTGATTGTCGATTCTTGCAACTTTAACAAGCCAGACACAGATTTACTAAGCCTGCAACAGTTAGCAGAAACTGGTGTACCTTTAGCTGATCTCAATTGGCGTCGCCTTGCAGCATGGCAAGAGTTGACTGCTGAAGCCTATGATTCACCTCATCGTCGGGCAAATCTCAAGGAAGTTGACCGCGTGACGATTGATTACGAAAAAGGCAACCCCGCTCAAGCTTTGCTTTATTTAGGTTGGTTGGCGAGTCGCTTGGAATGGCTGCCAGTTGCCTATGAAAAAGAAAGTGGAGATTATGACATCATCAAAGTCCGCTTACTTGCCCAAGACCAGCGGCAAATTGAAGCCGAATTAGCAGGTGTTCCTGTTGCTGATGTTGGTGAGATTGCTGGCGATTTAATTGCGCTGCGCCTCAGTTCCACTAATCCGCAAGCAGACTGCGGTACAGTTATTTGTACTGAAACTGGTGGCTGTATGCGGATGGAAACTCACGGTGGTGCCCAATCTGCAGGGCTGTTTCAGCAAGTGAGTTCACTCTCGGAACAAAAAGCAGAAGCGTTGCTGAGTCAGCAGGTGCAACGTTGGGGTCATGAGGCACTTTTTGAAGATAGCCTGGGAATCACAGCCAAGATTCTCAAATTACAAACAGATGCTTAAGTTCGTTTGGAAACAGTAAAAGTTACCAAAATTTGTCAAAAACAATCACCAGCCTTCCAGACGATGGGAAATACCAAAAATCTGGAGGGTTGTTGTATTTTTCAAAGGTATTCCACTCTCTTAGCTGTCATTTCTCGCTAATTGACCTAGACGCTTTAACACACTCAAAACCGTATACAATTCATTTCCTGGATTGAAAATGTAAAACAAGCGAGACAATAGATATTTTGGTGTTTCTTGTTTGATCAATTTAACAAAAATAAAACTACTGCCATTGGAGATGAGTCCGTATACTGGTTGATCTGAGTTAGAGATTGCCAGCATATAAGCTAATATTTGTGGTTTACCGACCTCTACGGAAAAAGCTGCTTGTTTAGACTCTATAACTACTACTACTAGCTGTTCAAACAAAACTAAGATGTCAATCTGCCCTTTGACTCTTACGCCTTCATCAACAGCCGACACTTCTACAGATTTTTCAGATTTGATATGAAACGGAGATAGATAAAAGTCTGCTAAATCCAATAAGGGAGACAGCACAACCATCTTGACGGTGTTTTCCAGCAGGGGAGGGTACTTGAGTAAATTAGCATAACTTGCCTTAACTCGATCGAGTTGTTGTTTTTCTGAGTTGGTAATTTCTAGTAAATTATCTTGCCACTCTCTAAAAAATTGCTCATCCTCCACTAATTCGAGTCCAAAGTTGTTCTCTAAATCAAGTAGGGTAATTTCTTTAGCCTGTATTGTCTGAACCATAATCTAGAAATGTTGTTGGTAATTGATAATGAAAGTAAATGCGCTTTTTCTTTATGGCTTTAGTTATCGCTGGAGAACGTAGTGGGGTGGGTAAGACAACGGTCACACTCACCCTTTTAGCATCTTTGTGCCGTCGCGGTATGGAGGTGCAATCTTTTAAGGTAGGCCCGGACTACATCGATCCGATGTTTCACAGTTATGTCACTGGTCGTGCTTGTCGCAATTTAGACCCGGTGCTGACTGATGAAAGTTACGTCAAGCAATGTTTTGCTCGTCATTCCCAAGGGTGTGAATATGCCCTAGTTGAGGGGGTGATGGGGTTGTTTGATGGAATTTCGTCATTAGTCATTCGTCATTCGTCATTTGTACCAGACAAAGAGGACTTAGCGGCTATTACTGATTTTGCGAGTACGGCGCATATTGCCAGGTTGTTAGATTTGCCTGTGTTGTTGGTGATTGATTGCAGTCGCTTATCTGGTTCTGTGGCGGCGATCGCTCATGGTTATTGTTCTTTTGATCCCAGAATTAAGATAGCTGGTTTAGTCCTCAATCGCGTGGGGAGCGATCGCCATTTATCCCTACTCAAAGATTCTCTAAAATCCCTACAATTACCCATTCTCGGTGTGCTGCGGCGACAAGACAACATTACAATCCGCGATCGCCATCTCGGTTTAGTCCCCACAGCAGAACTCCCCGAACTCAATGCATTAATCAATCATCTCGCCGATTTAGGCGATACCTGCTTCGACTGGGAACATCTATTACCCCTGTTACAATCTCAACCTCTCTCCCTGGACACTGAGCGGCTCGCCTTGACTTGTACCGAGCGGAGTCGAGGTAGCGCAGTCGAAAGGAGCCGAAGTGTGCCCCCTTGCCCTGAGCGTAGTCGAAGGGCTGCCCTGAAAATTGCCGTCGCCCGCGATCGCGCTTTTAATTTCTACTACCAAGACAATCTCGACTTGCTGCAACAATTGGGTGCAGAATTAGTGTTCTGGAGTCCATTAGAAGATGTTGCATTACCAGAGGGCATACAGGGAATGTATTTTGGCGGTGGATTTCCCGAAGTTTTTGCCCAGCAACTAGCCGAAAATGTCAGCGCCCGTGATTCAGTGAAAACAGCAATTTTGGCGGGAATGCCGACAATTGCTGAATGTGGAGGATTGATGTATTTATGTGAGCAAATTATCGATTTTGAGGGTAAATCTTGGTCGATGGTGGGAGTGTTACCCACATCATCTGTAATGGGAGGACGTTTAACTTTAGGGTATCGCCGCGCTGTAGCTTTGCAAGATAGTCTACTATTACCAACAGGTACAAATATCTATGGGCATGAATTCCATCGTTCGAGTTTAGTGTCAACACCCAATCAGCCTTTGTTTGACACTTATCGCTACGATTGTGAGGAAAATATGGGCTACGAAGGATGGAATATGCCCCTAAATATTCACGCTTCTTATATTCATCTGCACTGGGGAGCAAGTGTAGAGATTCCCCAGCGGTTTATTCAGCAATGTTTTGAATCAGTTAACTGTTGACTGTTAACTTGCAAAAGCAGATAGAAGGTGCGATCGCTCGCTATTTTCCACACTATTAATCCATTCAGCAGTATTTATTACCTTACTAATAAAGGTATCTTGGGCAACTAAAGTAGCCCTGTGAAGTTCTTCATCTGTAGCCACACCTGCATTATTTTTGAAGGTGAGGGTTCCTGTAGCATCAGCAAGAAACTCTACAGAAAAGCCCAAATGAGAAGCTTGTCTAGCCGTTGTGTCACAACACATTTGCGTCATGTACCCAGAAATAACTACAGTATCAATGCCCCTATTTCTCAACCAAGTTTCTAACTCAGTACCTGTAAAACTTCCTGGGACATTTTTCTCGATCAAAAGATCGTATGGATATTTGGCAATTTCTGGATGCAACTCCCATTCTTTGCTGCCCTTGCAGAAAATAGGGGAGTCTGCTTGTGGTTGTGTATGTCTGACAACAATAATTGGAATACCTTGCTCACGGGCAATATTCATCACCTGAAAAATATTGTCTAGGTTTCCTGGTGGATAAGTTATGGGCAGTTTACCAGTAAAATATTCGTTCTGAACATCAATGACTAATAAGGCTCGCTTCATAATGATTCTTACCCAAAACAACTATGGAACAACAAATTATTTCACTACAGACACTAACTGTTAGATATAAGTCAAGTAATTCTTTTCAGGTTTACTTACTCACACAATCACTGTGTATAACCCATCACTTTCTTGATTTAACAAAGTTCTAGGCTACTCAAGTTACTGCAATTTGAGAATTTGACTTTTAATTTTTCAGTATTACTGAATTAGGGCTTATTATCATCAAACAGGAGTTGGGTAATTAAAGCAAGATTATTTGTTCAAGTACACCAGTAAGGGCACGGCACTGCTGTGCTACTACAGCTGGCGATATAATTTTGTACCGCATCTGAATGGGAACCGCTATATGTCAAGCTTTGTTGATAATCGCAAAAACTCAGAAAGTCAGGCGGTAGATTAATTCATCGGTAAGTTGTCCCTGAATCAACTCTGCATTGTGATTTACTTTGTGCAACTTGAACCCAAGTTTCTCAACAACCTTACGGGAAGCCAGATTGTATACGTTCACTGATGCATGTAGCGCTAAAAGGCTGAAGCGTCTTTGAGTTTGGGCGATCGCTAGAGAACAGTAAACTGGAGCATAGCCTCGATGCTGAAAAGCAGAAAACGTCATGAAGCCAATTTCTGCATACTGATCATTAAAAATACCTATTTCCACAACACCTACGTATTGATTGTCGGCATTGATAGCCACCCATTTCAACCAAATCATTGTATCGTTGTCGGGTGATTTTTCTAACGCCGCAAAGCTGAACTTTTGCTGAACATCAATCAGCGTTGGGATACTCTCCTCAAGATATTTATATAGATGTGGATCGCTGATGTAGGAGTATAAAAGCTCGGCGTGCTGTTCTGTAACCTTTTCTAAACGCAAGACTACCGCATCTCTTGCCATAATTCTTATTTCAGGGAACTACCAAAAAAAATTCTGTTATCTAAATCAATGCCTCTGCCAAAAGAAGAGGATGAAGATAGAGGGCTGATTTAGTAACGATACAATGAATATGCTTTGCGGTGAAGTAGATGATTTTTGATCCAGATTTGCCGGAGGTTGTGCAATGGATAAGCTAGAAAAATATCGGGTTTGGATTAAGCAGATTTTGACTGAGCATAGTCGGTTGAAGTCTTCCTATGGTGAGATTGAGGAAGTTGTATTTTTTGATGATGAGCGCGATCACTATCAGTTATTTAGTGTGGGTTGGGAAAATCGGCGACGGGTGTTTGGTTGTACGATTCATATCGATGTGATTGATGGCAAGATTTGGATTCAGCATGATGGAACGGAGGTAGGAGTGGCGAATGAGTTAGTAGCATTGGGGGTGCCGAAGAGGGAGATTGTGTTGGCGTATCAGCCTGTAAGTGGGCGACGGTTGACGGAGTTTGCAGTGGGGTAATATCATTATTCCCCATTGCCTATTGCCTATTCCCTTCTAATTGCTTAATGACGACGTGATGCGGACACATTTATATTGTCATTCAGTCGGCGAATAATGCGAGATAATTCACGAATGATGTTGACTGCTATTTCCGGAGTTTCTTCAATGGCATCATAAAGTTGCTCTTGTGTGAGTTCCAAACACTCGCACGGTTCTAAAGTCGTGGCTGAAGCAGAGCGAGGCTGTGTATCAAAAACTGCCATCTCACCAAAGTATTTTCCCTTGTCTACTTCTGCTAGTTGCTGCTCGCCAATGTGAACTTTGACTCTACCAGATGCCACAATATAGAGCGATCGCCCTTCTTCCCCCTGTTTAAAAATGGCGTAATTCGCCGGAAAGGAAAGCTCATCCATCACTGAGGCTAGCCGCACAATAAAATCATCGCGCAATTCTTTAAAAATTGGGACTCGCCGGACAAATAATAAACGGTCAACGCTGGTTAACATGATAGCAAGTTAAAAATTACACCCTAAAAATAGAAGCTTGGCTAAGTGTGGAGAATTAAGAGGGAATCGGTCAACAAGAGGAAAAGGGGCAGGGGGCAGGGAGCAAGGGGGAAGACCAGAACGGAGAGCTTCAGACTCCGCCCTGTATAAGCGTCTTAGAAGGACGGAGGCTCTGTACCCATATTCCGCACCGAAAAGCGCGTTGGGGGCAGGGGGAACAAGCCCTTGCCCCCTGCCTCTTCCGGTAACTAAGATGAGATAGGACGCAACTAGCTATGTTAACCGATGTTTAACTCTAGTCGCCAAGTTATCAGTTATCAGTTATCAGTAAACAGTCAAGAGTTATCACATCTTGGGCACGGCTTCTTCAACGGGGCGGATAATAGCGGGGGCTGGTGTCACTTCTGGTTGAAAGATCGCTTGTAATGCCTTTTCCAGAGTGGGCGCCATGACAATTCGGTTTTCATAAGCCACTACTACCCGAACTAGGGTTGGTAGGCTATTTTGCGTAGCTTCTAGGTAAATTGGCTCGACATACAGCAGCGATTGTTCAATGGGAATCACTAAGAGATTACCCTGAATAGCTCTAGATCCCTGGCGATTCCACAAAGAAATTTGCTGGGAAATTACGGGATCTTGGTTAATTCGCGCCTCGATTTGCTCTGTACCGTAGACTAGGCGCTCTTTGGGAAAAGTATACAAGACCAGCTTACCGTAGTTCTCGTGATCCGATCGCGCTGCCAACCAAGCGATTAAGTTAGTCCGGCGTTTCGGAGTGTAGGGCAAAAACAGTAGAAATTCTTCTCTACGAGAGGCTGCGCCAACAGAGGGAACGGTGGGTAGGCTAGTAATCAAATAATAAGGCTCCACTGGACGGGCTTCACTGCCATATATCTCATTGGGGATTTGCCATTGGTCTTCCCGGTTATAAAATACCTGAGTATCGGTCATGTGATATGTCATCAACCGCTCAGATTGAATCTTGAAAAAATCTACCGGATAGCGGATGTGGCTACGAAGTTTTGTAGGCATGGCACTCAGCGGTTTAAACAGCTTGGGAAAGATGCTTTGCCAAGTGGCAATTATCGGATCATCGCCATCAGCAATGTAAAAGTTCACGGTGCCGTTATAAGCATCAATTACTACTTTTACAGAGTTGCGAATGTAGTTGATACCATCACTACCTGCATCTGAGTAAGGATAATGATCGCTGGTTGTATAAGCATCAACAATCCAATACAGATAATTGTTATTTGTTGGTAAGTCATGATTAGTACCCTCAGGATTGGCATTCGCAACGACCAAATAGGGGTCACTGTCGTATTTTAAAAAAGGTGCGATCGCCCGAATGCGTTGCATGACATTTCGCCGCAGCAAAACTCTGGTTTCCGGTAAAAAGTCCCGTGTCAGAACCATTTGCCAGTCTTTTAAATACATGGCAAATAGCCACTTTTGCCACATAGCACCTATACAAATGCCGCCACGACCATCGTAGGAGTTGTAAACATTATCACTGCCACTTGGATAGTCTAGTTCTCTTACCCTCGTGCCAGTCATCACATAACTATTAGTAATTTCACCGTAATAAATCCGGGGTTGCCCAATGGGAATGCTGTCACGAATGGCGACACTAGAAGTCGTGAGCGCGCTACTATCACCGCTAATATCTTTGACGAAATATTCCGGTAGCCCACCCGGCCCAACTGTATTCACTGGGCTAACGGTAAACCCGTAGCCGTGGGTATAAATTAAATGACGGTTAACCCAGGTTTTAGCCTCTTGAGGTACGTTAGTATAATCCAGTTCCCTAGCAGCAATCAGTACTTGCCGCCGTTCTGTATCCAGTTGGCTTGTGGTCGCGTTTTCTTCTAGAGTGTAGCGATCAATATCAGCATCAGGAAACCGATAGTATGGTCGAATTTGTTGTAGCTGGCGGTTTGTTTCTAAGAGTGGCCGCTGATCCCACAGGCGAATATTGCGAATTGCCAGGTCATTGGCTTTGATATCGGCTTCAGTCAATTGTCCTTGGGGATTGAATGTTCTGGCATCGATCGCTTCTAAATCGAATGCCTGCCGAGTCAAGGCAATGGTACGCTGAATGTAGGGTTGCTCCCGTTGCAATTCATTGGGTTGAACAATTAAATATTGCACCGCTGTAGGTAAGATAGAGTCAGCCGATACCGCCAGCAATAAATAAACCCCCAATCCATAAAACACCCATTGGCGATGTCGAGACTGGGCGCGCCAGAAAATTGTTCGCCAAAACAGGTAAGATGCGATCGCCACTGCCAGGACACATAAAACGCTATAGGCTGGTAACTGTGTCATCACATCCGTATAGCTAGCGCCGTAACTCACCCCACGGTTGGAATATAGCAGTTGATAACGACTCAACCCATAATTTAGAGCCACAGCTAGCATCAAACATCCACCTACACCATATAAATGGCGCTGCTGTTGGGCAGAAAATCCGGGGAAAATCCCCCGACTCAAACTGTCTGCTGATAAAAGATAGGTGAGGGTGACAGCGATGAAGCCATACAAAAATAGCCCAATTAACCAGAGTTCTAGCAATTCCCAGATGGGGAGAGCAAAGACATAGGTACTGATATCTTGATTAAATAGCGGCTCAGAGTAGTTGAAAGGGGTAGGGTGGAAATATTTTAGGATTTTTGCCCAATGTTGAGACAGCAACCACCCAAAGACGAAACTCAAGACAATGGCGATCGCCCCCAGCAAAAATTGCGGATAAATTAATAAAGCGATCGCTACGCCCACAATTAAGCTGAGATACCAAACTTGGGAGATAATTTGCTTCACTAATTGCCAAATTGTCTCTGGTTGCAACAGTTCCGGAATCGGTAGATTCGGCTGTTTCACTTCCTCATGCCAATATGACAAAACAATTTCACCATAATCAGCCAGCATCAACCCCACAAACAAACTCAACCCCAAAACCAGGGGTAGCAGCCAACGCAATTTTAAAGGTTTTAAATTTTCAGAGATGGGGGTTTCAGCGCTTCTGGAATATTGAGGACTGAGAAAGTTTTTTATCTCACTACTCAATTTCATTTCTTCACGTCTGACTGACTCCATTTTCAAAGACTGGGGATACCGCCAACGTTCTGCTAAAAACAGGTTCCCCAATAAATAGATAGCAGTTATCCCAGCCACCGCTACTAATAAAATCCCTCGAATTGCCTCCCTGAGCAAAAATACTTGAAGGTAGCCGACTTCCTGAAACCAGAAAATTTCTGCCCCTAGATGGGAACTCAGATCCAAGAGTAGCCACAATCCCAGGAACAGTATAAATAGTCTAAAGCTCCATTTTGAGAACATCCGTTACAAGTTAATCTGCTTCATTTAACGCTATGCAGTGCTTATGATATCGTGTCTGGTGAAAGACTTATCATTAAGACTGCAAGGAAGCAGAAAGCAGGGAGAGAGAGAGTTTTCAGTTGAGTTTAATCAAGGATGGGCCAAAAATGCTCCGGTACTGATACTTGCGGTTGCTAAAATCCGTACTGACGATGGGAAAACAAACCGACATGCGCTTCACGATGTTGGTCTAGCATTAGAAAACCTGATTCTGCAAGCAACTTCTTTGGGTTTATTTGGGCATCAAATAGCTGGATTTAATATAGACAGTGCCAGGGAACTATACCAAATCCCAGATGACTATGAACCTGCGACTGTCGTCACAGTTGGCTATCCTGGCGATCCGCAGACTCTTCCGGATGGACTACGCGATCGCGAACTTGCTCCCCGTGTCCGCAAGCCGTTACCAGAATTTGTGTTTACTGGATAGTGGGGACTCACCTCACCCTTGTTAAAAGATTAAAGGTAGCTTCTCGAACACTAACCCGATCGCCTTGGAATCTTCCACGAGACGCGCATGTTCTTTAATCTTGGCTGCTAAAAAACCTGTGGCGTAGATACGCTTAAAGCTATAGCTGCCATACAAAATCCTTCAAACTAACTTTCTTAAGCTGTACAAATGAGTGTAATTAGGTGATGAACTGGTGGAGACGATAGTTTTGTAAAAATCAAGCAGTCTAAAATTGCTCTATTAATTAATTTTGTAAAATGAACTCGTCTGAAAATTTACCAGACTTACTGTTGAGTACTTTCACATGAGGAATTCAGAATTCAGGAGCATGTGATATTCTGGCTCCTTATTTGGTTTTATTGTGCCGACTTACTTAGTCATATAGGTTAAAACAGTATTGATTGCTAAAAGTCTTGCATGAACAGAGTTCTACTCAGCACTGTTTTGATGAACCTAAAAAGCCAATGCAAAAAGACTCAAGTATTTCTACCTGAGCCTTTCTGGATTTGATTAAATTACTAGGACTAGGGAACTAAAAGGATTTAACCTAATTAGCTTAGTAACGGTTACGATTAAAGTTACCGCCGCCTCCCCGGTTACCGCCAAAGGAACCTCTATCTTCCTTGGGCTTGGCTTTATTAACTTTGAGATCGCGTCCCATCCACTCAGCACCATCAAGTGCTTCGATGGCAGCTGTTTCTTCAGCTTCTGAACCCATTTCCACGAAAGCAAAGCCGCGCAGACGGCCTGTTTCACGGTCTGTAGGTAGCTGAACGCGTTTCACAGAACCATATTCTGCGAAAACAGCACTCAAAGCATCTTGTGTAACTTCGTAAGAAAGGTTGCCTACGTAAACTGACATGCAATGTCTCCAAAACCATAAGAGTGTAGAGATTTAGATTTCGGAGAGAAGTCTGTAAATACCAAAAGGAAAAGGCCTATCAATGCTAAAAACAAACGCTTTCGCCGAATCAATTCTCACCTCCTATCATTACACACAGATCGACTGTTAGGGTCATATCGCAAATAAATGTTATGAAACTTCACTTTAGCTCTTAGCTGGGATAAAAGGAGTTAGGAGTTATTTCCTTGTCTGTCGCAGGCCCCATTCCCAAAAACCCAACAAAAAATCCCCTGCTGCAAAGCAGGGGATTTTTATTACTTACCTACAAAACTCGCAGCCGGATCAACCGAACTTACCAGCAGTGGAGGCAATCAAGAACGCTGCGTAGGTGACAACATAGCCAACGGTGAAGTGAGCTAGACCAACTACACGAGCTTGAACAATTGAGAGAGCAACGGGCTTGTCTTTCCAGCGAACCAGGTTAGCTAGTGGAGTCCGCTCGTGTGCCCAAACAAGGGTTTCAATCAATTCTTGCCAGTAACCTCTCCAAGAGATTAAGAACATGAAGCCAGTCGCCCAAACTAGGTGTCCAAATAGGAACATCCAAGCCCAAACAGACAGGTTATTCACGCCGTAGGGGTTATAACCATTGATCAACTGAGCGGAGTTAGCCCAGAGATAGTCACGGAACCAGCCCATTAGGTATGTGGAGTTTTCGTTGAACTGAGCAACGTTACCTTGCCAAATACCTAGGTGTTTCCAGTGCCAGTAGAAGGTGAGCCAACCAACTGTATTCAGTGCCCAGAAGAGAGCGAGGTAGAAGGAATCCCACGCGGAGATGTCGCAAGTACCGCCACGGCCAGGACCGTCACAGGGGAAGGCATAGCCGAAGTCCTTTTTATCGGGCATCAGCTTAGAACCACGGGCATCCAAAGCACCTTTGACCAAGATCAAGGTGGTGGTGTGCAGACCCAGGGCGATCGCATGGTGTACCAAGAAGTCGCCAGGGCCAATTGTTAAGAAGAGGGAGTTTGTGCCAGAGTTAATGGCATCCAGCCAGCCAGTCAACCAAACGTTAGCGTAGTTGGGGTAGGCTGTGTAGGCGACGCTATCGGGGTTAGACAGCAAGGTGTCTAAGCCGTAGAGTACCTTACCGTGGGAAGCTTGAATGAATTGAGCGAATACTGGCTCAATCAGGATTTGCTTTTCAGGAGTACCGAAAGCAACCACTACGTCGTTGTGGACGTACAAGCCAAGGGTGTGAAAGCCTAAGAAGAGAGATACCCAGCTGAGGTGAGAGATCAATGCTTCTTTGTGCTGTAACATCCGGTCGAGTACGTTGCCCTTGTTTTGTTCAGGGTCGTAGTCACGTACTAAGAAGATAGCACCGTGAGCGAAAGCACCAACCATCAGGAAAATTGCAATGTACTGGTGGTGGGTGTAAAGCGCTGCTTGGGTGGTGTAGTCCTTAGCAATGAAGGCATAGGATGGCAGCGAGTACATGTGCTGTGCCACCCAGGAGGTGACAACACCCAATGCTGCTAAGTGCCAACCTAATTGGAAGTGGAGAGAGTTGTTGTAGGTGTCATAAATACCTTGGTGAGGTAAGTTGAACGGACCTTCAACAGGTTTGCCAAAGAAAGTTTTGGCATTCAATGCTTCTTTGAGACTGTGACCAATCCCAAAGTTGGTCCGGTACATGTGACCGGCAATAATGAACAGTACGGCGATCGCCAAGTGGTGATGAGCGATGTCGGTCAACCACAGGGATTCTGTCTGAGGATGGAAACCACCCAAGAAAGTCAGAATCGCAGTTCCTGCACCAGTGGAAGTACTAAATACATGACCAGCGGTGTCAGGGTTTTGAGCGTAAACACCCCAGTTACCTGTGAAGAAGGGTGTTAAACCTGCTGGGTGTGGTGCTGTAGACAGAAAGTTATCCCAACCTACGTGCTGTCCGCGAGCTTCGGGGATAGCAACGTGAATCAAGTGACCAGCCCAAGCTAGAGAGCTAACGCCAAATAAACCTGCCAAGTGGTGGTTCAGGCGGGATTCAGCACTCTTAAACCAAGCCAAGCTGGGACGGAACTGGGGCTGCAAGTGCAACCAACCAGCAAACAAGAACAAGGATGCGAACAATAGCAGGAACACAGAACCAGTGTATAGTTCGGTGTTTGTCCGCATACCGATGGTGTACCACCAGTGGTAGACACCAGAGTAAGCAATGTTTACTGGACCACTAGCACCAGCTTGGGTAAAAGCTTCAATCGCTGGTTTACCAAAGTGGGGGTCCCAAATCGCGTGGGCGATGGGGCGGACATGCAGGGGATCTTTAATCCACTGTTCAAAGTTACCTTGCCAGGCTACGTGAAACAGGAGGCTGGATGCCCACAGGAAGATGATTGCCAAGTGACCGAAGTGAGTGGCGAAAATCTTTTGGTAAAGATTTTCTTCCGTTATGCCATCGTGGCTTTCAAAGTCGTTACCTGTAGCGATCGCATACCATATCCGACGTGTACTCGGATCCTGTGCGAGATCCTGGCTAAATTTGGGAAATTTTGTTGCCATAGGTTTGATAATTCCTCTGACCTTTAGCCATCAGGTATCAGTTCAATTTCGTATTTTAGATTTTTGATTTTGGATTGAATCTAAAACCTGTCTTAGAAAGTTCTGATCGCCGGAAGCCGGCGCTCAGACTTTCCGCAAAATCCAAAATCCAAAATTTTGCTGGTTGCTACCCTACTGAAAGGATGTGTGCATGGAAGAAAGCCCAGGTTGTGGCGATCCCTCCTAGGAGGTAGTGAGCCACACCTACCGCCCGACCCTGAGTGATGCTCAGAGCGCGAGGCTGAATTGTTGGTGCTACTTTTAGTTTATTATGTGCCCAAACAATGGACTCGATGAGTTCTTGCCAGTAGCCGCGACCACTGAACAGGAACATCAAGCTGAATGCCCAAACAAAGTGAGCACCCAAGAAGATGAGACCGTAAGCAGACAGCGCACTTCCGTAGGAGTTGATTACCTGTGAAGCTTGCGCCCACAAGAAGTCACGCAACCAGCCGTTGATGGTGATGGCACTTTGGGCAAAGTTACCACCAGTGATGTGAGTCACATTACCTGCTGAGTCTACCGTTCCCCAGACATCTGATTGCATCTTCCAGCTGAAGTGGAAAATCACAATAGATATGGAGTTATACATCCAGAATAGTCCGAGGAACACATGGTCCCAACCAGACACTTGACATGTGCCGCCACGACCTGGCCCGTCGCAAGGGAAACGGAAGCCCAAGTTAGCCTTGTCTGGAATCAGACGAGAACTGCGGGCAAACAGCACACCCTTGAGCAGGATGAGGACAGTAACGTGAATGGTGAAGGCGTGAATGTGGTGAATCAGGAAGTCAGCTGTACCCAGGGGAATAGCTGCTGCTGCCACTTTACCGCCTACCGCCAGCACACCGCCGCCAAACACATGACTGACCGACTCTAATGCATTGGGTGCAGTTGTACCAGGAGCCAAGGCGTGGATATTTTGTATCCACTGAGCAAAGACTGGTTGCAACTGAATCCCTGTATCAGAGAACAGGTCTTGGGGACGACCCAAGGCACGCATGGTGTCGTTGTGGATGTACAGTCCAAAGCTATGAAAGCCGAGGAAAATAGACACCCAGTTGAGGTGAGAGATGATCGCATCCCGGTGACGAATCACCCGATCCAGAACGTTGTTTTGGTTCACAACAGGATCGTAATCCCGCACCATGAAGATGGCAGCATGAGCAGCACCGCCGACGATCAGGAAGCCACCGATCCACATGTGGTGAGTGAATAAGCACAACTGCGTAGCGTAGTCAGTTGCCAAATATGGGTAGGGAGGCATCGCGTACATGTGGTGCGCGATGATGATGGTCAAGGAACCCAAGAAGGCAAGGTTAGTTGCCAGTTGAGCGTGCCAAGATGTGGTCAGGTTTTCGTAAAGACCCTTGTGACCTTCACCGGTAAAAGGACCTTTATGGTTTTCCAGAATCTCTTTGATGCTGTGACCGATACCCCAGTTAGTGCGGTATTGATGACCGGCAATGATGAAGATTACAGCGATCGCCAAGTGGTGATGAGAAATATCTGTCAACCACAAGCCGCCTGTCACTGGGTTTAGACCGCCTTTGAAGGTGAGGAAGTCTGAATAAGCACCCCAGTTCAAAGTGAAGAAAGATGCTATACCACTAGCAAACCCAGGGAATTGCTCAATCAACAAGTCTTTGTTCAGGATGAACTCATGGGGCAAGGGCACATCTTTAACGGCGACACCTGCATCCAATAGCTTGTTAATTGGTGCGGACACATGGATTAAGTGACCTGCCCATCCCAAAGAACCAAGACCTAGCAAAATTTGCAAGTGATGATTCAGCATCGACTCCACATTCTGGAACCACTCCAGTTTGGGAGCTTTCTTGTGGTAATGGAACCAACCAGCAAACAAGAACAATGCTGCTAATACCAAACCACCAATGGCTGTGCAGTAAAGCTGGAATGAGTTTGTCACACCCCAACCACGCCAAATCTGGAAGAAGCCAGAAGTGGTTTGAATACCGTAGAATCCACCACCGACATCAGCATTCAAAATGCCTTGACCAAAAATAGGCCAAACAACTTGAGCACTAGGTCTTACGTTCAAAGGATCGCTTAACCAAGCCTCATAGTTGGAAAACTTCGCGCCGTGGAATAGCGCCCCGCTCAACCAGATAGCCACTACGGCCAAGTGACCGAAGTGTGCAGCGAATATCTTGCGGGATATCTCTTCTAAATCGCTCGTGTGTGTATCAAAATCGTGGGCGTCAGCATGAAGGTTCCAAATCCACGCGGTGGTTTTGGGACCTCTGGCTAGAGATTTGGCGAAGTGTCCTGGTTGCGCCCATTTTTCAAATGAGGTAGGTACAGGATCGTTATCGACAATCACTCTTGCTTTTTTTGCCTCTCGCTCCGGAGGACTAATCGTCATTCGACCTCCTCTCTAGATAAGGAATGAGGAATCATGAAACCACAAAGTAAACAATTATCGCGTTCTCCAGAATTTATTCTAGAGCAGCGACTAAGACTCGATGTGGAAATTTGTTTCTGTTGAATTATAGGGTCTTAACTTGTACATTGTTGGAGAGATGTTAACAATAATTCAAAATCACTGAAATAATTGCCTGAGCTAGCTTTTAAGTGCAAACTAATCTGCAAAAAGTCAATAGATTATTCATTTTATTTACAAAGGATCATAATTCGTAAAACATATCCTTTGAGCCGCCCAGAAGCTTGAGGGCAGGGGACAGGGAGCAGGGGGAGATAAGGAGAATAACAAAGAGCAGGGAGCAGGGAGAGCAGGAGGAGCAGGGGGAGATGAGGAGAATAACAAATGCCCAATGACGCCAGTTTGCTCAAGTCGGGAAACCCTTCCTGTGCAACTGGCTCCCCAATGCCCAATGCCCCAAAGTAGAGATTTCTTCTTTTAGGCTATGGTTCCCTATAGACATTTTGAGCCAAAATAATCTGTCAGTTGTTAAAGACTATCCTGGGTGGAAGGCATGAACTCGTGGCAGAAGACAGTGTTAAAGAATCTCCTCGCCAAGAGGTTCGCTCTTTTTAGATGGCTTATGACATTTTTACTGGTCTTAAGTTTGACCAGTTGTGGAGAAAAAGCTGTTAGCCAAGACGTGTCTATTGGCGATAGAGAAAACCCGCAGCCGATTTCTAAGCAGTTTTCGGAAGTTTCACCACCGTCTGTAATTCAAGACTTGCGGTCAACTTTGGAAGTTTATCAGCCACAAGTGACTATTGTTACACCCAAAGCTGATGAAGTCCTGGAAGATAATGGGGTTAAAGTCCGGTTGCAAGTTAAGGATCTACCGATATTTAAGAACCCACAACTCGGACTTGGTCCTCACTTAGAGGTAATTCTTGATAATCAACCTTCTCAAACTGTTTATGACCTAAATCAGCCCTTAGTTTTACCAGACTTATCCCCAGGTACTCATACTCTGCGTGTTTTCGCGTCCCGTCCTTGGGATGAAAGCTTTAAAAATGAGGGCGCTTACGCTCAAACCACATTTCACATTCTGGCCAAAACAGAAGACAATAAACCCGATTTAGCTTTACCACTGCTGACTTATAACAGCCCTGAAGGTGACTATGGGGCGGAACCAATTTTACTAGACTTTTACTTAACTAACGCCCCATTGCACCTTGTTGCGACAGAAAATCCCAACGACGAAATTAGTAATTGGCGCATCCGTTGCACGATTAATGGTGAAAGCTTCGTTTTTGATCGCTGGCAAGAAGTTTACCTGAAAGGCTTCAAGCCAGGAAAAAATTGGGTCAAACTAGAATTTCTTGATAACCAGGGTGCTCCTGTCAAAAACGCTTTCAACACGATAGTTAGATTAATTAACTTCCAACCCAAGGGTCGAGACACTCTGTCGAGAATTGTGAGAGGAGAACTCAGTGCAGATCAGGTGCGTGGTATCGTAGATCCAAATTACACTGTTGAGATAGAGCCTACTGAGCCTATACCCACGCCCAGTCCGATGGCAACTCCGGAGGTTAAAGAAACCCCGCCAATTCCGGAAACTGAGGTTCCAGAGAGACCCAAAACCCAGTCAGAACAACCAAAGCCAGAATTGCCTGAAATAGTTGTACCATCTCCTGGGTTGACGCCAGAACCACAACCAGAGGTAATACCAATACCCGAAGCGACTCAATTGCCTGAAATAGTTGCACCATCTCCTGGGTTGACGCCAGAACCGCAACCAGAGGTAACGCCAACACCCGAAGCAACTCAATTACCTGAAATAGTGACCCCGAAGCCACAAAGACGGAAATTTAGCGAATATTTCCAGCGTCGCCCACGTCCCACGACTGCACCAACTCCCACGCTACCAGAAGCGCCGCTGGAGGTAAAACCAAAACCTGAAGAACAACTAAACCAACCGGAAAATAGCCCTCTTCCCACGGCTACGCCATCTCCCAGCTTGTCGCCTACTCGACAACCAACAGGAGGACAATGAAGAAGAAAGGGAGCAGGGAGCAGGGGGAGAACCCCATAAATAAATGTTCTCTTATCTCTTCGGCCAGTCCTTGGCGGAATTCAAAATACCCTACTGATTAACCAAAGATACTTAACTGCAAATCATGAGCTAAAGCTTCGATAAAAGCGATCGCTACTACAGGATTACCTATACTATCTAAGGCGGGACTGTAACAAGCGATCGCTCCTTCACCTGGTACAAGTGCTAAAAGTCCACCACCAATCCCCGATTTCATCGGTAGACCAATTTTGACAGCAAACTGGGCAGAGGCTTCATACAAACCGCAGGTTAACATCAAAGCATTGACAATCCGGCGATTTTTTGGTTTTAGAATGCCATGCTCACAAGCTAAGAGTTTTCCCAACAGTGCTAAATCTGCAACTGTTCCCGAAAGACAGCATATTTGCTCGTAAGCGTCAAGGGCTATTTCCAGATTTTTTAGATGCCCGGTTGAGTTAAGATGATGAGCGATCGCCTGATTAGCTGGCGAGCGAGTCAATCTTACCGAAGCTAACATCACCTCATCCAAGATTAGCTGACAACCTGCTAATTGATTGAGCCATTCACAAAACCGTTGAGTACTGTTACTAGCGTCACTTCCTGGTAACTTATCAGCGAGGGTAATTGCCCCGCTATTAATCATCGGATTGCGAGGGCGACCACCATCAGCAATTAGTTGCTCTAAAGAATTAAATGATACCTCAGATGGTTCAACCCCAACCCACTGCAATACCTTGTCTGCTCCCAGATGTTCCAGGAGATACAGCATCAAAAATGGCTTAATGGTACTCATTAGTGGAAACACAAAATCCCTATCCCCAAGGCTGATAGCTTTTCCTGATTCACCACAAATGTGAACCGCAAACCAACAAGGATTAGCCACAGCTAATTGCGGGATGCGATCGGGAACTCTTCCTCGTTTAGCCTGGATTGTAGCTTGTTGTATCCAGGGTGATATTTGTGTAGTGGTTAATTTGTCAAGTCGTCTCAACAGTAATACTATCCTTAGAGATTTTTTTTATTTTTGTTCCAGTTTTTTGTTTGATAAAAAAGGGCTATTTCTGGGCTTACTAGTTCTCATATTTGACTCCGAACTGTTTTTTATGTCTTCGATGTATGTCAGCTTATTTGCTTTTTGATACAACAATTTTGAAACTTCAGTAGTGATTTTATGATTGTATAGCAATCCGATTTGATTTTTGAACTTAGGTGCGTGGTGCGCGCAGCGCAAGCGCGATAGGCAATAGGTAACAGATAATACCATTTCACTTTCACTTTAATAATGATACAGATGCGTTGGTAAGGGCACGGCCATGCCGTGCTACTGCGAGAAATCTTTCTATATCAGAGTGTTTTTGTGAATTGGTATAAGACTGAATTTAGGTTAATTGTGAATATATAGGAATCCGATTTGAGTTTTGAACAAAATCTAAGTATTTTTAGGCATTGCCCATCAAAACCCGGAATATCCTGGGCAATGTCCTACGTAATATTTCAAAAATCAAATACTAGTCCTATAACTAGGTGCGTTATGGATTAATTATCAAGATTTTTCTGGGCTATACTATCAGTAAATGTCGCTGTCCGGAATTATTCCTTTGACTCTAACTATCGCTGAAATAATCTCTAAGCTAGACACAGAATACTTTATAAATATTCGGGCAATTAAAAATAATCTAACCCTGGCGAGATGCTCCCATTGTCATATCTCTAAACTTTATGGATTCTGTTCAGATTGAAATAGATGAAGTTACAACTATAGAAATTCCCCAAATTGCCACATCTCAAACAGCAATCTCGTCTACCACAAAACTCAGCCCTTTTGTTTATAAAAATGCTATTCGCACCAGTTTAAGAGCATCTACTGCAGATAGTGTGTTCGCTGCGGTTTTCTCCATGACTACTGGTGGAATTTTACTCAGTAATTTTTTAGTAGAGTTGAATGCTAGTCCAGTGATATTTGGGATGCTTTCTTCTATCCCCATGCTGGTAAATCTCATTCAACCTTTGGGTGCTTACTTGTCGGAACGCACTACCAGCCGCTTTCAGTATTCCCTTTTGACTTTTGGACTTTCTCGGCTACTGTGGTTAATTCTCGCCATTGGTATTACTAGTACAAACTTGGGAAAAGTGACTTCTGAGCAATTGGTAGTATTGACACTGTTGATTGTTTTATTCAGCCATCTTTTAGGCGGACTAGGAAGTGCATCATGGCTGAGTTGGATAGGAGTAATTGTTCCCCGGAAATTACGAGGTAGGTATTTCGGGATTCGCAATAGTGCAGCGAGTCTGACTAATTTGGTTTGTGTACCTTTGGCGGGTTTTGCTGTATCTCATTGGTATAGAGGGACTTTACAAGGTTATGGGGTGGTTTTGCTTGTAGGTATTGTGTGTGGGCTAATTGGATTGGGGTGTCAGTATTTTAAGGTGGATGTGAATCCACAAATGCCAAATTCTGCTTTTGTTAAGTGTCTGCAAAAAACTGAGATTCAACCAGATGCTGAATCTCCATCTTCACCCCAGACTTCCAACCCAGAAAGCTTTTGGAAAAATTCTAACTTTTTGAGGTTTCTACTTTATTTCAGCTTATGGATGCTGGCTGTGAATCTCAGTGCGCCATTTTTTAACTTCTATATGCTGGATACACTGAATCTGGATGTCAGCTGGGTGACTTTATATGGCAGTTTGCAGGCGGGGGCTAATTTGCTGATG
Source organism: Calothrix sp. PCC 7507 (assembly GCF_000316575.1). Lineage (GTDB taxonomy): Bacteria > Cyanobacteriota > Cyanobacteriia > Cyanobacteriales > Nostocaceae > Fortiea. The sequence goes on from NC_019682.1 coordinate 5,187,411, forward strand.
CTGATTTTGTGGGGTAAGTTGGCAGATAAAATAGGCGATCGCCCCATTCTACTAATTATCGGCATTCTGGTTGCAATCATACCTCTACTGTGGCTGGGTATTAGTGCTAATTCTTTGGATATTTGGCTGTGGTTGCCATTGTTACATATTTTCGCGGGTGGGACTTGGGCGGCGATTGATTTGTGCAACAACAATATGCAACTGGGAATTGCGCCAGTGAAAAACGGGTCGATTTATTTTGCGATCGTTGCTGCTGTGGGTGGAATTAGTGGTGCTTTGGGCACAACCATCGGCGGCTTCTTAGCACAATTTACTGAATATGGAGGCTTATTAGGATTATTTGCCTTCTCTAGCCTAATTCGATTAGTGGCACTTGTCCCACTGATTTTTGTGCAAGAACGCTGAGGAACAGTTATCAGCCATCAGTAGAACATTATCAGTCTTCACCGAGGTAATACTTCCATCTTGGCCCAATGGCAAATGGTCAGTCTGCGATCGCGTCATTTGTTAACATGTGAGCGAAAATTTGCTGTATTCCTGACTGTGTTAGAACCTTGACGCGTTCGTGCATGTTGATTTTCATCAGATGACTGTAGTACGCTGTATCACAGCGTACACCTGATCTAAGTCCCAGGGATACCCGTTTCTACGTCTAAGGATGCAATTTTATTTAATTTATTAATGAGATATTAAGTTGGAAAACGGTTCTTCACATAGAAACTTATGGCAACCGAGCAAGAGCTTCAATCTCTTTTTAATACCTTAGATATCGATCAAGACGGCAAAGTCTCCATTCATGAGCTTTTTTTAAGCCCTGGTTTAAGTGCAATTGTTTCTGCTGAGACAGGTATCAGTAGCCCCCAGGAGTTACTAGCACGGTATGATTCAGACGAAGACGGTAGTGTTACCTTTGAAGAGTTAAAGGAAGCAGTTGAGAAAGTAAATAATTTAACCTAGCAGTCATAAAAAGAGAGGATATCACCTCTCTTTTTGATTTAGATGTTTTGTGATTTTATTCATTCAGCTTCCATCAGGTAAATGTAACCAGCAACATTATCATTTCTACCTGAGCAGTAGAGGGAGTGGGGGAGATGAGGGAGTCAATAGAGTAGTGAAAATATTCTCTCTCATCTCCTTCATTTTCTTATTCAGCTGCAGTAGAACTCAAGCTCATTGTCTCCCATAAAACCATGTGGGGTGTGGTTGGTAGGGGTTGGTGGAGAGCAATCAGCTGGGCTAGGGTATTCTTTAACTGGGTACGGGGTACGATTTCATCGACAAAACCGTGCTTGAGCAAATCTTCAGCACTCTGAAAATCTTCAGGTAGTTTTTCTCGGAGAGTTTGTTCAATCACTCGCCGACCTGCAAAACCGATAGTCGCCTTGGGCTCTGCGAGGATAATATCACCCAACATGGCAAAACTAGCAGTAACACCGCCTGTGGTGGGATTAGTCAAAATAGGAATATATAACAGTCGCTCTTGACGATGGCGTTCTAAGGCTGCGGAGATTTTCGCCATTTGCATCAGGGAGAGCATACCCTCTTGCATCCTAGCTCCACCAGAAGTGCAAACAATCAATACAGGATAGCGTCGCTGAGTGGCTTGCTCAATCATACGGGTGAGTTTTTCGCCCACAACTGAACCCATGCTACCACCCATGAAGCGGAAGTCCATGACTCCAACAGCGACAGGCAAACCATTGATTTGACCTAGTCCAGTTTTGACAGCGTCAATTAAACCGATTTTATCTTGTGTTTCTCGTAGGCGATCGCTGTAGAGTTTGCGATCGCGAAATTGCAGAGGATCGGTAGGACGCAGATGCTCATCCATCGCCCTCCAAGTGTTGTGATCTATCAATTGGCGGATGCGTTCATCACTATCTACGCGATTATGATGTCCACATTCCCCGCAAACCATCTGATTGGCTCTCAGGTCTTTCGTATATGTCAACACACCACATTTAGGACACTTGTGCCATAGTCCATCAGCAATTTCACGTTCTTGGGGTTCGAGGTTGATGTTTCCTGATTTCCGTCGATTTGCAAACCAATCTAACAGAGACTTTAAACCGCGTGATTCTTCGTTGTTTGCCATATTTTTCTTATTCAAGTAGGTATGAAGTCAAGCCAAAGACACTGTTGGGGATTGGGTGTTGGGGATTGGGGATTGGGTGTTGGGGATTGGGGATTGGGGATTTCTCCCTCATTCCCCTAGTCCCCAGTCCCTAGTCCCTAGTTCCCAGTCCCCAGTCCCTAGTCCCTAGTCCCTACATCGTCAAATAACGTTTCTAAGCAATTCAGACATGATTTTGCATCTTTGGTTGTCAGCTTAACGAAAATGCTGATGCCAATACAAGTCTCTTGTGCGTCTGAATTTTGTGAAAGTACTGGCAAGCTTTTGAAAGCCTAACCCCCAAAGAGGATGCTTCCCAGCCTTCCAGGGGATTTCTTGCTCCCAAATCAAGAATTTATGTTGCTAGGTGATGAGCATTCAGCTGGTTGAAAGGGTAATACAAGTCACAGGTTGATACTACCAAACTCTGAAGGGCAGATGGCGTAATGATCGTTACAGTCATGAAGGTGAGAGACTTTTTATGATAAATTGATGGGTTGATAAAAGAAAGATCAGAAAACAGGATTCTGAAATTTTGGATTTGTATATCTTTACTCTATTTCAACTGACTGGAAAAAATAACCGTAAATAAGCAGACAAAATAGTTTCACCACCAAATAGAGCGATCGCTGCACCTAATGCGAGAAAAGGCCCAAATGGGATCTTTTGTCCCCGTTTTTTTGGTGATAGGACAATAGCACCGCCACCGACTAATGCTCCCACCGCACAGGCGATAAAACTAGCCAACAGTAAATACTTCCAACCCAACCAAGCTCCCATCATGGCGGCTAATTTGGCATCTCCCGCACCCATTGCAGTTTTGCCTAAGGCGATGGAACCAATGAGGGCGATCGCATCAAATAGCCATAAACCTAACACGGCTCCCACTATTCCCATCATCAGGTGTTTGACTAATTCCACCCCATTACCTGCTGGTAAATAACCGACAACCATTTGAAAGATTATCCCTACTACCAAACCTGATTGAGTCAGTTGATTAGGTAGAGTCATAGTATCCAAGTCAATGAGTGCTAAGGCTAATAACCAGCTACAAAAAGCCCAATATCCTATTGTTAAAATCGAGACTTTAAATAATAAAAATACTAGTAAAAATACTATGCCCGTTAACGCTTCTACCACAGGATAACGGACAGAAATCTTACTTTTACAAAAACGACACCGACCTCTCAACCGCAACCAGCCCAGCACTGGTACATTATCATAGGCTTTTAGCTGGTTAAGACAGTGGGGACAGCGAGAAGGCGGCCAAAGAATCGATAATTCAGCCGGTAAACGATAAACTACAACATTGATAAAGCTGCCGATAGATGCACCCAAGGCGAAGACTATGAGACTCGCCGGGACAATCATCAAAATGTCCATATAGTCATTAGTCAGTTGTCATTAGTCATTTGTCGTTGATTTATAGCCATTTGTCCACATTTCCTGACTCTTGACTCTTGACTCTTGACTCTTGACTATTAATACATTTGTGACTCAATTTGACTCATCGGCACAAAACACTCTTGCGGTAAGAGGGCTGGATTGTGGGTAAAAATCACTTTACCTCGATGAGTTGAGCGATTAATTGCTACTCCTGAAGCTTGTCCTATGATTTCGGGATGTACTTCACAATAAATGTAGTAAATTTGTCCAGCAGCCCTGATCACGGCGGGATCAATCAAGGGCGACTGGTTTTTGGGAGTAGTGAAGTTGGTTGTTCCGTGTTGTCGTAAAGCTTGCACTATACTGCTATTTGCTTGCTAAATTTTTCTCTAGTTTATCTGAAAGATTCCGCAAAGGTTGCCAAAATGGTCAAACTAGTTATAAGAATATGATTTTTCTTATAAAGCTTTAACAGTTATCAGTTATCAGTAGAGAGGATGTATTGATTCTGGAGTCAGAGTCCCCCACTTATCACAAGTGGTAGGTAACAGTTACTCTTCAAATCCCCGACTGAAACTGTGTTCACTGTATAACTGTTCACTGTTCACTGTTCACTGATTTAATAAGTGCGTCGCCCATAGCACGACAACCCAGCAGATTCTTTCCTGGAGAGATGATATCACCTGTGCGATCGCCTTGTTCTAAAACTTGGAATACTGCTTGCTCAATCTTATCTGCGGCCGCTGGTTGGTTTAAACCGTAGCGGAGCATCATTGCTGCACTCAAAACTTGCGCTAAGGGATTAGCCTTATCAAGTCCGGCAATATCTGGGGCGGAACCGTGAACGGGTTCAAATACTCCAGGCCCAGCAGCACCCAAACTCGCAGAGGGTAACATGCCAATACTACCTGTGAGCATAGCAGCGGCATCTGAGAGAATATCACCAAACAAGTTACCTGTGACAATCGTATCGAATTGTTTGGGGGCGCGTACCAGTTGCATCGCCGCGTTATCTACATATAAATGAGATAATTCAATATCGGGATATTCTGTAGCCAGTTTGGTGATGCGATCGCGCCACAGTTGGGATACTTCTAATACATTCGCTTTATCCACTGAACAGAGTTTACCACCCCGTTTCCGCGCTGCTTCAAAAGCCACCCGACCAATCCGGTCAATTTCTGACTCAGTGTAAACCATCGTATTTACACCACGTTTCTCACCAGTTTCGGTAGCAAAAATACCCTTGGGTTTACCGAAATAAATCCCCCCTGTGAGTTCCCGCACCACCATAATATCTACGCCTTCCACAACTTCCCGCTTCAAGGTGGAAGCATCAATTAACTGAGGCAATATTTTCGCTGGGCGCAAATTCGCAAACAATCCCAAACCCGCCCGCAACCCCAACAAACCCGCTTCTGGGCGTTGGTTAGATGGCAGAGAATCCCACTTATAACCACCGATAGCAGCGAGTAAGACCGCATCACTATTGCGGCAAGTTTCCAGAGTAGCAGCTGGCAGGGGTTCACCTGTCGCATCAATGGCTGCACCGCCAATCAAAGCTTCCTGGAAATCAAACTGAAGATCAAATTGTTTCCCGACAACATTCAGCACATCTACCGCCACTGCCATAATTTCAGGGCCAATGCCATCGCCGGGGAGTAGTGTAATGCGGTAGTTCTGGGTCATAGCTGGTTTTTTACTAGGTAGATATTAAAACGTGCAGAAATTCTCACAGACTAAATATCATACCTAGCAAATGTACCGATGGAGTTTTTAATTTATTTTAGATATATGTTGTCTCAATCTTCCTTTCAACGACCAAATACAGGAGAGAATCCGTAATCTGTTTTATCAGCACAGCGTCTCACTTTTCGGCTTCAGGTGGAAGGCGGAAGATGGAGGAATTGTAGACGCGGAGCGGCTTCCCGCAGGGTACCTCCAGATGTTACCCTGCTCTAGTTTTCAAGACTAGTTGCCCTCCCTTGAACAGCATCTTCCATTCAGGGGTGTCTGACGGGATTTGTTCGCGTCAGCGTTCCCGTAGGGTACCCGCTATAACTGGTTCCACAAAAGGGCGCCGCGACCGCTTTGGCTTCAGACACCAAAAGTGGATTCGGTGAGGTTTGAACTCACAACCTTCTGTGTGCAAGACAGGCGCTCTCCCAATTAGAGCTACGAACCCATGAGCAGGAGTGAAGGGACTTGAACCCCTACAAATCGATTTAGAAGATCGATGCCCATCCATTAGGCGACACTCCCATAAATTGGTAGCCCTGACAGGATTTGTAGACGCGGAGCGGCTTCCCACAGGGTACCTGTAACCCTCTGTTTGTAGGACAGTTGCTCCACCATTGAGCTACAGGGCTAAGAGAGCGGACGACGAGAGTTGAACTCGCATTTGGAGCTTGGCATACTCCGGTGTTGCCCTTACACCACATCCGCATCTAAGAACCTTGAGGGTTCAGAGCGATCAACGAGATTTGAACTCGTGTCTCCTGGTTGGAAGCCAAGGGTGTTTACCACTACACCATGATCGCGTTAGTCAAGCTGGTGACAGGAATTGAACCCGCAACCTACTGATTACAAGTCAGTTGCTCTGCCACATTGAGCTACACCAGCACTAATTTTGGTGACGGGGGCAGGAGTCGAACCTGCTGATGTTCAGATTATGAGCCTGACGAGCCACCGTTGCTCCATCCCCGCGATGTCACCAAATACCCCTGACAGGAGTCGAACCTGCAACAAACCCGGTTTAAGCGGGCTACGTCTACCAATTGCATCACAGGGGCAAGGTGGGCTGTGTAGGGATTGAACCTACGCACTTCTGCTTAAGAGGCAGCTGCTCTGCCAACTGAGCTAACAGCCCGTTTTTGCTTGGTGGGTCGCCCAGGGGTTGTTCGCATAGCGTCCCCGAAGGATACCTGGATGAATCCGCTTAAAAGGCGGCTGCATAGCCGCTCTGCCTTTCTTGTATGCCCGAAAGGCTTTACGACCCAATTTGGTACTCCCGACAGGAATTGAAAGAGCAAAAATTCCGTCCCTCAAACGGAAGCGTTTACCAATTTCGCCACGGGAGTATTGTTGGGCAAATGCCCAGTACCCTTGGTGGGAGTCGAACCCACAAAATCTGGTTTCTAAGACCAGCACGGAAAGCCAGTTTCGTCACAAGGGCAAATGGTCGGGATGGTAGGATTTGAACCTACGACTCCGTGACCCCAAATCACGGCTTCTAGACCACTGAATCACATCCCGATATTTGGTACTCCCAGTGGGATTTGTAGCTTGCTTCTGCGGAGCAGTACCCACACACAGACTGTTTTTGAGACAGCCGCCTCTTCCAGTTGGGCTACAGGAGTATAATTTGGCTGCCCCGCCAGGATTTGAACCTGGAATCTTCTACTTCAAAGGTAGGGATGTTGCCAGTTACACCACAGAGCAATAAATGGCTGCCGAGGTAGGGTTTGAACCTACAAACTCCTGTTTCAGAGACAGGTGACTCTACCTATTCGTCCACTCGGCAATGAATGGCTGCCCCAGTAGGACTTGAACCTACAACCCCCGCGTTAACAGCGCGTCGCTCTGCCATTGAGCTATGAGGCAATGTGCCAGTCCCCCAGATCCGGATTGAACGGATGACCTCCTATTTTTCAAACAGGCGCTACTACCAACTGAGCTACCAGGGGGTAAGACGAGAACGGAGAGACTTGAACTCTCAATCTTGGCTACGCCACGCTACGCGAACAGTTTCGTAATCTGAGATGTTATCCAGTTACACCACGTTCTCAAAAGCGGAGAGCAGTGGACTCGAACCACAGATGCAATCCCATCTGTTTAGCAAACAGCGCCGATCACCTGATCGATTTACTCTCCATTGTTGATAGGTCGAGCAGGAGTCGAAAGAGCAATGCAAGAAGCGGCTGTTTTACAGACAGTTGCCCACGCTGATAGGCGAGCCGACCTATGAAAGATTTGGTGGTAGTGCAGACGGGACTTGTACCCGTTAATTACACGCTTGAAAGACGTGCCGCTCGACCACTTCGCTTCTGCACCAAGAGTGAGATTTCTACCACGTGCAAGTTTAAGAAGCTGTTTTTTTCAGCCCCCAAGTTTGGTGGAGGCTGTAGGATTTGAACCTACTCTGATTGGTAGATCAGATGACCAGTTTGTAAGCTTTTTATGTTGGGGCACGCAGTAGAACGCAGAGACTAGGATTTGAACCCAGACCAAAGGTTTTGGAGACCCTTATGCTGCCGTTACACTATCCCTGCATTTGGTAGCAGTGGCGAGAGTCGTTCGCGTTAGCGTTCCCGAAGGGTACTCGCATATACCAAGTTATGAAGCTCAAGGCTTTGCCGTAAATCGCTACACTGCAACGTTTGGAGTCCAGGGCGAGAATTGAACTCGCACAGTCGGTTTTGCAGACCAATACCCTACCATTAGGCGACCTGGACACATTTGGCAGCCTTGACGGGAGTTGCACCCGCTTCTCTTTGATTGAGAATCAAAGCAACTTGTCTATTTGTCCACAAGGCTACACGGGGATGATGGGATTTGAACCCACGGCTTCCTGTTCGACAGACAGGCACTCTAGACCAACTGAGTTACACCCCCACGTTGTGTGGCAATTATTTAGTTTTCATGGTTCAGAAGTGTTTGCTCTATGCCTTTTTGAGAGGCTTGATTGCTTCACTACATATATACTACATATATACTACAAAAGTGTCAAGGGCATACTACAAACTTTTTTTCCAGAAGTGAGAGGGCAAGGGTTGCTTAATGGCTGTATTGCCCTCTCTGGATAGGTTTGAGTAAATTACTCAGTTTCATTCAGGCGTTGTGCGTTCCAGAACTGTTCGGCAAATGCAACTGCTGGATGAATTGGAGCTTTGGGCTTGGTTTTGAGTACCATTCCAGCTTCATGTGGGAGGCGTAGACGCGGAGCGGCTTGTCGTCAGACATCGCTCTTAGTGGAATTACACCTCTCACACGCTGTCACAACGTTGTCCCAGGTATGCTACACCACAACTGAGTTTTGTAATATGTGTGATTGCTGAAAAGGTGGTTGAACTTCCATAAGTTAATTCACTCCTAAAAAAATAACCCCCGCCTCTGAGATTTCAGGAGCGGGGGTCAGTAGTCGATATTTTTTGCCCTATATCGGTGCTGTAAGACATTTGCACCTCCCGCTCTGAATAAGTTGATCTGGATTTAGCCATTGGGCAATTGCTCCCAAAATGCCCACAATTGTGGATTTATCGCCGCAGCTAAAGCGATATGTACCCTCAAACGCAAACAGCGCGATGGCTCTGCCTAAACCCTTGCTGGGTCGGCAATGCATGGCGCTGCTAATGCTTGAGAAGAATCTGCGGTTCATTGAAAGCTTGTAGTATTTGTAATTGAGGATATTTTCAATAATACAGTTGTAACATGGGTTTGTCTAGCACCTGTTTTGGAGGATAGGGCGATGCGGTTTTCTCGTTGCGATCGCTTACAGTAGCTGCTGATTTGCTTTTGGGATCAGGTTTTGAGGTGACGGTAGTAGTCTGTCAATTTTGTTTTGAGGGGTTTTTGGTAGTGCGGGCCGAAAAGCCCGCGTGAGCGTCTCGCTACAGTCCTAGTAGGGGCGATCGCCACCAAAGAGCAGAAAGTAAGAAACTTCAGCATTTAATTTCTGACTTTGATTGTTATAGCCAAGTGATATCAGGGAAGTTGGTGTATCACATCAAGCAGCACAAAAAAGGGATAAGCACATTGCCTACCCCCAAATAAATCATTTATTTAGTTGAACCTCAAGTGCCTACAGTCCAGGAATTGATGTACTCAATCTGGTCTGCTGTGAGGGTATCAATGGTAATGCCAATTGCCTGTAGCTTCAGGCGGGCAATTTCTTGATCCACTTCAGTAGGAATTGAGTGTAAACCAGGTGCTAGCTTACCTTTATTCTTCACTAGGTATTCAACGGCTAAAGCCTGATTAGCAAAGCTCATATCCATAACTGCACTGGGGTGTCCTTCCGCAGCGGCGAGGTTAATCAAGCGTCCTTGACCGAGAACGATGACTGACTTACCATTTTGCAATTTATACTCTTCAGTGAAGGGGCGCACTTCTTTGATTTCTTTAGCTTGAGATGCTAAGTATTTCAAATCAAGTTCGAGATCAAAGTGACCAGAGTTGCAAACGATCGCCCCATCTTTCATCACATCAAAATGCTCGCCGCGCACCACGTGCTTGTTACCAGTGACTGTGATGAACAAATCACCAACTTTAGCGGCTTCTGCCATTGGCAGTACACGGAAGCCATCCATCACAGCTTCAATTGCCTTAATGGGGTCGATTTCGGTGACAATTACGTTACCACCTAGTCCACGGGCGCGGAGGGCTGTGCCTTTACCACACCAGCCATAGCCGACAACGACAATGTTTTTCCCAGCCAGCAGGATGTTTGTGGCACGGATAATGCCGTCAAGGGTTGATTGTCCAGTACCGTAGCGATTATCAAAGAAGTGCTTGGTGTCAGCATCGTTGACGTTGACGGCGGGGAAGGTAAGCACGCCATCTCTGAACATGGCACGTAACCGCACAATTCCGGTTGTAGTTTCTTCGGTGGTGCCAATCAAATCGGCAATTTGATGCTGGCGTTGTTGAATTAGGGTTGCAACGACATCGCTACCGTCATCAATGATGATGTTGGGGCGGTGATCTAGGGCTATTTGGACGTGGCGATTATAGGTTTCGTTGTCTTCGCCTTTTTGGGCAAAAACAGGAATTTCATGATCGACGACGAGGCTAGCGGCTACGTCATCTTGAGTTGATAGGGGATTACTAGCAATTAATACAGCATCTGCACCACCAGCTTTGAGTGCAATGGCTAGATGTGCGGTTTCAGTTGTCACGTGGGCACAAGCCACAAGACGCAACCCGGCGAAGGGTTTTTCTTGGGCAAAGCGATCGCGGATTTGCCGTAAAACTGGCATTTCGCGTCCAGCCCATTCAATGCGCTGTCTTCCCAAGGGAGCTAGGGCGAGGTCTTTAACCTCGTGCTTTAATCGGGGAGAAGTTGCGGTCATCAAAGTTTCCTCAAGAAAGTAAAAAAAGGTACGTAATAGTTTCCGTACTAGACTAGTTCATTATAACCCGAAACTTTTTTGGACTTCAGGTTGCTACTGCTGGGCTTTCTGCTCTATGTCGTGATCACGATCAAACACTTAGTTGATGACTTTTAGAATTAGCTTGACTAACTACTTTCTTCGTGATAGAAACGCCAAGATTTATCTGTGGGGTCAATCCAAAATCCAAAATCCAAAATTGTATGAGGTTTGATCACAGTAATCTCAACGTCATCGCCGCCTTTTTAATTACTAGTCTATCTTTAAGAAGAGTAATCTCAAAGACTCCTCTATCCATCACCTAGAGTAGATGCAGTAAAGTGTCATCTATCTAAAGAGAGAGGATAACTGGAAAGGGCAAAAATTTGTCCCCTACAGAGAGAAACTTAGCTTTAGATAAATAAATTTACTGAACCTAATTGTGGAGGATGGCTCTAGAAGTACTCAACAGCAAATTTTGCTTAAGGAGGTGTTTAAGTGCGCTTACAATTTTTGGCGATCGCGGGTTCAATGGCGATCGCAGTTGTGTCTGCACCCAAGGTAACAGCCCAGATTCCCTTTTTAACTGACTTTCAAGCTCCCAGCAAAGTCAGTAATGATTCAGATAATCGAATTGTTTCTGATTGGATTTATTTGGATGGTCGTCGGTTGTTTCAGATAGCAGGAACAAAAACTAATTTTCCTGAAAGGTTAAAAAATGTTCAACAAAATTTGCAGGAAATTAGCCAAAATTACTTTCGTTCAACTGCTAAAGAACCCAAGGTAGAGATTCGTACCATCAAGGAATCACCAGTAATTTACGTCAACGACCAATATTTGATGACCATCACTGCCCAAGATGCCGGGTTGCGACAGGTAGACGGGATGTCATCAGCAAATCAAATCACCGATGTTTTGCATCAAGACTTACAACAGGCCAAGCGAGAGCGACAAACTCAGTTTTTAATTCAACAAGGTATAATTGCCGGGGCCAGCGGTTTGGCCATGATTGTCTTGAGTTGGGGTGTCCGTCGCTGGCAACGCCGCTTAGAATATGAGTCATTAAAGCCGATATTCCCAACTTCAGCGGCAGACAAAAAGATTACAACACAACTAAATCAACAACATCATCGGCATTTACAAGAAGTCAAAAAACGATTATTTCAGCTAACTCAAGCGGCGATTTGGGGTAGCGGTACGTTCATTATCTTGGGTTTATTTCCTTATACGCGATCGCTCCAAGTCGGCATCCTCTCCGCCGCTCAAATTCCTTTAAGATTGGGAGTTGTTATCCTGGGAACCTACGTAGCTGTACGTTTCAGCTATGCCCTGATTGACCGCTTCACCACTACCATAGTCAACAGCAGTGCGTTATTAACTCCAGAAAGTTCAGAACGTCTGCAACTTCGCGTTTCCACATTTTCTGGTGTCACCAAAAGTATTACGACCATTGTCTGCGCTGGTGTTGGCATCTTGCTAGCCCTAGTTGCCTTGGGTATAGACATTGTTCCCTTGCTAGCTGGTGCCGGTTTAATAGGTGTCGCCGTTTCTCTAGCCTCGCAAAACTTAATTAAAGATGCGATTAACGGCTTTTTGATTATCTTAGAAGACCAGTACGCATTGGGTGACGTGATTGCTGTGGGAGATGTGGGAGGCTTAGTCGAAAATCTTAATCTGCGGATGACCCAGGTAAGGGATGCCGAAGGGCGCTTAATCACAATTCCCAACAGTGAAATTAAAATAGTAGCCAATCTGTCGAGTCGTTGGTCACGGGCCGATTTAACAATTCCCGTTTCTTATCAAGCTAATATTGATGTGGCTTTGAAGTTAATTGAAACTGTAGCCTTAGAGATGGATCAAGATCCCGAATGGTTGCGTCAAATTGTGGAAACACCGAAAGTTTTGGGAGTAGATCATTTTGGCGATCGCGGTTTGATCATCCGGGTTTGGATTAAAACACAGCCCTTAAAACAATGGGATGTCGCACGGGAGTATCGCCGGCGCTTAAAAGTCGCCTTCGATCAAGCCGGAATTGATATTCCTGTACCTCAGCAAGCAATTTGGGTTAATGATTCCCAGTTGCTGAACACGCCGATGAATGGCAAAGCTGATTAGGGAATGGGGAATGGGGACTGGGGACACTTCGACAAGCTCAGTGCAACGCTGGGGATTGGGGATTGGGGGATAAATAACTCTTGACCCTTGACCCTTCCCTTTCATTGCACATTTAGTACAAAAGTACTATAATAAGTGTATAGCGCCCACAAAGCCTGGTGAAGTGCAAAACCGCTCTGTGAAAGCCTTCCAGAAGATGGATTCAACGGTTAGTTCTATGATGAAGCACTACATTCTCAGCCTCAATCCGACTGCAAAACACGAATGGGATCGGTGCATTTTACGCGATCCACTGACTGCAAAACGCCCAGAAATTGCTAAATTAATTGCCGAAGCGGTTGATGCTGATACAGGCAGTTATTTAGTGAGTGTGAATATTGAAGTGAAAGTATTAGAACAAACTGTAGGATCTCAAGCCGAACAACTATCACTTTCATTTCCAGAGGTGTCTGTTCCATCGCCATTAAGGGAAGCGGCGTAATTGAGAAGATTTGAGGACAAGGGTAATGTTCCTTGTCTCTCTATCTTCTCAACTATCTAATTTTCTACACAAGATATTTGCTGAGGAAGATAATTTGATGATGCAACTGAGTCATTATCCAGCTGTAATTGTGCAAGCTGCCCAACGGGTGAATGAAATAGACTCTCAGTTGATGGCAGTTCAGCAGCAGATTAACCGATTTGAAGGCAATGCCGATCGCATCGCTGCTTTTGAAATAGACTTGAAAAATGATGCCCAACGCAAGGCACGTCGCTTTGAAGTCCTACTGGTGAATCAGGAATATCAAAAGGCGATGGACACCTTGATGCGGTTAACATCTGATAAAGCGAATGCGATCGCCCATTTGGAATATCTGCGTAACCAGTTCAGTGTAGCTAAATTGGAAGCAAGATTAGCGATCGCCCAACAACTCACTGATTTTGAATCACGCGAATTGGTGGGTTTGTAGCTATACTAGTACCCCAGAGGTGAATCTGGGGTTATTCAAACAAAACCCCATTTCCAATTCCCAATTCGCCTAATAGCTGCGAAATTTGCTGATTAATAGTTGTCACATCAAAACGCTGACTAGCAGAAATTCTGGCGTTATTAGCTATTACCTGACTTTTCTCTGTCTCCAAAACACAGCTAGTAATCACTTGTGCTAGTTCCTGGGGTTCTCCTGGTGTCACGAGAAAACCATTTACCCCATTTTCTACTAATTCTGTTGCACCACCGGCTTTGGCTGCAACTACAGGTTTTCCACATAGCATAGCTTCAACAATTACTCTACCAAAAGGTTCTGGAGATGTAGAGGTATGTGCTACTAAGTTACAAGCTGCCATTAATTGGGGAATATCTGAACGAAATCCTAAAAATTTGACGCGATTTTCTAGCCCCAGTGCTGCAACTTGTTGGTGTAATTGTTGGACATAATCTTGTTCACCAAACAATGCATCACCCACTAAAATTGCTGTCACTTCTGGCGGACATTTAGCAAGGGCAGTAATTAAGATATGCTGTCCTTTCCACGGTGCAAGACGGCTAAAATGCCCGACTAGAAATTTTCCTTCTAGTCCTAAATTTTGCCGTAATTGGCTAATATCAGAGTCGCAAGGTTGATAAATTTTTTGGTCAAAGCCATTATAAACAACTGTGGTAATTTCCGAGTGTCCTCCCGCTTCGATAAAGGCTGTTTGACTAGCTTGGGAATTAGCAATTACTAATGATGCGAACCGATTAGCTAAAGTAATAGCAATGCGTCTGTTAGTTGCACTAAAATGTTCTTTTGATAGAATATCATGTAAATGATATACCAAAGGGCGACGGGCAAAAAAGCTAGCTATTGCCCCAATCACTAATGCTTTTTGGGTATTAGCATAGATTAAATCATAATCACGGGCTATTTTTACTACCTTAATAATTAGTGGTATAAGTTGTTTTAGACTGCCTAATGCTTGGAGTAAACTGCTTTCTTTACGAACTTGAATTGGTTGATTTGCGAGAACTTCTACTGGGATATGATTTTGCTGTAATAAATTTTTAAATGGCCCATCGATAAATAATCCGACAAGAGAGCGATCGCTATAAGGTTTAGCAATATCTATTAAACATAATTCGGCACCGCCTGGAGTACCACTTTGGTCTAAGAAAAAAATTTTCATAATATTTACTATTTAGTAGGGTAATGCAAACAAAGTTGATTTTTGTCATTTGTCATTTGTCATTTGTCATTTGTCATTGGTAAGGATTTTATGTGTATTTACGTTTTGTAATATAGTTTGGTAGATTATCACTAACTTACTTTTAGCTAAATGTGTATCGTGTTATTCCTTTTGACTTTTGACTTTTGACTTTTGACTTTTGACTTAATTTATGCTTTTTTAAGCTAAGAGTACATTTCTGACTCGCTGGGCTATTTTATGCCAATCAAAATGCGTAGTGGCGTATTGGCGACACTCATTTCGTGAAGGGGTTAGTATCTTTTGTAACAGCACCTGTTCTATTTTTTCAGCAATCGCTGAGGCTTCAGTAGAGGTAGTAATTAAATCTGGTGAAAATGGTGCTAAAATTTCTGGCATCCCACCAACAGGCGTACAGACAACAGGAGTTCCGCAGGCTAGAGATTCTACTATGACTAGTCCAAAACCTTCAAATGATTGACTAGGCATAACTGTTAAATTTGCGGCTTGGTAAGCTATGGGTAAATCATCATCAGGAAGAAAACCTAAAAACTTAATGTTGTTTTCAAGTCCCAATTCTATAGCTTGTTGCTGTAGTGTAGCTTGAATATGACCACGACCAGCGATCGCTAGCCAAACATCAGGAATTCTTGGCTTAATTATGGCTATTGCCTGCAATAATTTATCCAGTCCAACTCGATGCACTAAGCGGCGAGATGTGAACAAAATTGGGCGTTTCTCTGGCCAGCCTAACTTTATCCGTGCTTGTTGAGTTGACAAGTTTGGTTGAAACTGGTTAATATCAACTCCACCAGGAATAACATGAATTTTCTGCCAAGGAATTTGATATTTGTGATGTAGAATATTGCCAAATGCTTTGCTGAGGACAATAAAGCGATCGCAACAGTTGTAAGTAGTTTGTTCTATTAGTCGGCGCTTGATAAAATTACTCAGTCTTTGATTACTTACCTCTTGCTGACTCTCAGAAGACCAAGGACCATGAAAATTAAAAGTAATTGGCACTCCTTTTGGTAAAATATCTATAATTGGAAAACTATATAATGCAAAATGTAAATTAATTGCATCTGGTTTACCTACCCTTGTTTTCTTAAAATTAGTGCGAATAGACCACAGTCGCTGCCAAATTTTACTATCTGGAGAAGCCAAATTAGTCAATTTTATTGGTAAATTTACTTCAGTTCCTGGTAGACCTACTCCACATAATTCAACTTCATCTTGATTAGCTGCTAATTTATGAGTGAGTTCATAAATATACCGTTCCAATCCTCCAGGATTTGTAGGAAACCAACCTATTCCCAAAGTAAGAATAGATGCAGATTCTAAAGCAAAATTTTTTTTCTTATCTTCCACCTATTGTTCTCCCATAATGTATTGAGCGTGTTTTCGTGAATGATTACACTAAACTCAATCACTTGACTACATTCAACACTAAATTGAGGTTGCTATTACTTATATCCAGCTATATTTGACATAATCAGTACTTTTAAGTTCCTTCTACAGAGAGATTTATCTCCAAATCTATAATCGACTAAAAACAATAGCTCTAAGACTCCTATTTGATTTAAAAAAATCTCAGTATCTGTAGGGTGCGTTAGGACGGAGTCCGTAACGCACCAAGCAAGGTCTTCGGACAGTGCGTTAGACTACTTGTATTTCACAAATCAAATACTAGCCCTCTATTCAAGTTTAAATACTTAAATAAAATAATAAAAAATAGTAACTTTTAGGCGGAGGTTTCAGTTATAAACCATTTATATTCTACTGTCAACAAGCAAATTAGAAGCTGTGGTTTTATTAACAAGACAATAACAGTAGTAATTATTATACCAATTTCTATTATCTTACTTGCGTCAGATTTTATTATCAAAATATCCCTGTAACTTTCAATAATTCTGTATTCAGTCTTACCGTTTTTTGTGAGAAAAAAGTGATTATTAATACCACAAAAAAATAAATTAAAAAATATATGTGGTTTTTATAAATTTTGTGTAAACAAGGATTGTTTAACCGAAAGTATTTGTTATTTATGTATATATCCTGCTCAAAAGAAGATTAGTTATTAGTCCTAATTTTTTTTACTCTCAGTTAAATATTTTCAAGTAATTGAGGGTAAATAAACATACTAGTCTATAAAGATCATGCCCAGAATTATTGCAGAATTTAGAAACTGAGAAATAATTATTTGACTAAAGATTAGGTGTTAAAAATCACTATAAACCCGAAAATCTTATGCAATACACGTTGCTATTATACTTTGTTAATTTATACAAAAAAATAAATCAAAATCTTCAGAGTATATTTCAAATTAATCATCTTAAACAGAAAAAGTTTTTCACTTTTTTACTTTGTCTAACAATCGGATTCATTCTTACTTCCCTTAGCACTACAACACTCTGGACTGTGAGTGGATCGCCTACAACCAAATATAAAACCTCGTGGATCGGGAATACTTTTGGTGGTGGAGACAAGTGGGTACAGAACAATATAGAGGCAATGTATGTTGCACCTAATGGCACGGTTTACACCAATAGTGTTTGGGATGAAGCTGGTAGAGAAGCTGGAATCTATAAAGATGGTAATCCTGTGGGGATGCTTGAGGATCTGCATGGCTGGAATCGTCTTGGCGGCAAAGCTGTAACAGTAAATAGTAAATATATTTACATAGCTATGAGTCAGGGGGCGGTTGACAACAAGAATAAAGATTATCCCCCAAATGGGAAAACTTGGTACTGTATCAGGCGCTATCACTTATCAGGAAAACCCGCGCCATTTACAAATGGAAATGGTTGGGATAAGAGTATGTTGATCGTCAGCACTAAAGGTGAAGTGACTGGATTAGCGACTAGAGAGAAAGAATTGTATGTAAGTGATTTCTCTGCCAATCTGATTCGGGTTTTTCATACTGAAACGATGAAGGAGATACGCAGCTTTACCGTTGCTAAACCAGGAGCGATCGCTATTGATCAACAAGGAAGTCTCTGGATTATTCAAAGCAAAAATGGTAGTAATCCTGCGAAAATTCTACATTATGCTCAGACGGGAAAGCAATTACCCCAGCAGATTACAAAGATTGTCAAACCAACAGCGATCGCCATTGATCGCCAAGACAGACTTTTAGTTACAGAAAATGGGCCACGTCAGCAAGTTTTAATTTATAACATCACAGCCGATCCAGTGCAAGTTGCTACCTTCGGCGACAAAGGTGGGATTTATGCAGGCGTTCCTGGTGAAGTCCAAGATTTGAAACTTTATGGTTTGACTGGAGTGGGTACAGACGCTACAGGTAATATTTATATCAATAGTAATGGCTTCAATAAATCGGGAACAGATTTAAGGAAGTTTTCGCCATCGGGAAAACAACTATGGCGATTATTGGGATTGTTTTTTATCGACAATGCTGATGCTGATCCAAAAACAGATGGCATAGATATCTTCACCAAGCAAGAACACTTTTTGATGGACTACAACCAGCCACCTGGTAAAAAATGGACTTATAAAAACTACACTTTAAATCCTTTCAAATATCCCCAAGATCCACGTCTGCATACATCTCCGGATGCTACCTTTGTACGTCGCATCAAAGGTAAGCCATTTTTATTCCTCACAAATATGTATAGCAGCTTTTTGCAAATTTATCGTTTTGACTCAGCGAAGAATAGCAAAATAGCCATCCCATCGGGAATGTTTGTGGGGACTGATGGTAGAGGTGGAAAATCAATTGGTGGTAATTGGCCACCGCAGCAACCGGAAAAAGGAGAGTGGATTTGGCGCGATCGCAATGGTAACGGTGCGTTTGAAAAGGGGGAATACGATCGCAGTGAAGACTATCCCTACTTGGGGGGATGGTGGGTAGACAGCAAAGGCGATGTCTGGAAAACCTTACGCACTAAAGATGGTATCCGTCATTATCCTGTGCAGGGATTAGACGCCAACGGTAACCCCATCTATACCTATAGTTCCATGCAAAAGCATCCGACTCCTAGCATGATTACCGATTTGCGACGGATTGAATATTTCCCAGCAACCGATACCATGTACTTGTCAGGCTTCACCGTCGATCACCCTGCAAACGGTGACGATACTGGTGTCGTAGGATCGGAAATTATCCGCTTTGACAACTGGAGTCAAAGAAAATACATCCCCCACTGGCGGATTGTAGTTCCTTATGACAAAACTGGCAAACGCGAGGTATCTACCGCCGCTATGAGTGTAGCTGGTGACTATGTGTTTGCTGTGACTGTGAAAACTGCAGAAGTATATGTCTACAATGCCACAACAGGGGCAGAAGTACAAAAATTAAAACCAGGCCCAGAAGTTGCAGGTGAAAGTGGCTGGATTGATATACCCCACGGTATCCGCGCTTTTCGCCGTTCAAATGGTGAGTATGTTGTGTTTGTTGAAGAAGATTGGAAAGGAAAGGTGATTATGTATCGCCTGAAAGGGTAAGTAAAACGTAAAACAAATATGTCTATAATATCCCCGACTTCTTTAAGAAGTCGGGGATATTGGCTGGTAAATTTTTATTTAAAAAATAGAATTTATATATAGGAATCCGATTTGATTATTGAAAAAATTTCAGTATTTGTAGGGTGGGTAATGCCCACCGTATCATGGTTTTGGTGGGCATTGCCCACCCTACGTGTATTTCAAAAATCAAATACTATGTCCTATACATTAATTACTTTATTAATTCTTTGATATTATCTAACTATTTTTACATAAAAAATATACCTATTCTTCATAAGACAACTATGATGATAATCATAAACTTTTCGCAAAAAAAATACTGTTCATGGAGATATAAAACATTCATATAAACAATACATTACTTCAGCAAATATCTAATATCTCTTAAATAGATATAGATTAATAATATAAATGCAAACCCAGTTTTTATCTAATTAGGTAAAGCAATTAAAAATGAACATAAAAAAATATTTGCAGCGGTTACAAAAACTCCTGCCTAATACGTGGATTGAGCAGATGCAATATATGCACTCCAGCTTATTGTCACGGTGGATTTTGAATAATAAAAGTCAGCCGCTAGCATTTAGCCAAAAATCAGCAATGGTGTTTTCTCCTCACCAAGACGATGAAACATTTGGCTGTGGTGGAATGATTGCTATTAAACGAGAATATGGAATACCAGTGGTAGTAGTTTTTCTGACAAACGGACAAGGATTAGGTGGTTTAGAGCCAAACTCCCCAAATGAAATTATCCAAATTCGTCAACAAGAAGCAGTGACAGCATTGAATATTTTGGGAGTAGAAACATCAGCAATACACTTTTTAGAAAAGCAAGATGGGACTTTGCCTGATTTAAAAAACGAAGAAAAAAAACAGGCGATCGCCGAAGTAATTGAACTACTTAAACATTATCAACCAGAGGAGGTTTATGTGCCTCATTATAAAGACTGTCATCGAGATCATGAAGCTACCTATAAGTTAGTCAAAGAAGCAATTACTCAAGCAAAACTCACAGTGGAACTAATACAGTATCCCATTTGGTTATTCTGGAGAGCGCCACTATTTATTATGCTTAATTTTCAAGATATAGCAGCAGCCTACCATTTCTCAATTACATCTGTTCAAGATAAAAAAAGTCGAGCTATTGCCTCATATTATTCTCAAATTCAGAGTTTACCCCGTGGCTTTATCCAGCGATTTTTAGGGACTCATGAAATATTCTTTAAATCTTAATCTTGATGGCTATTTTTGTAGATGCAGGTATCAGCAAGTATTAAAACTAAGCTATTAAAACTCATCAATTGACTAACAATAATTTTCTTGG
This sequence comes from Calothrix sp. PCC 7507, assembly GCF_000316575.1. Classification (GTDB taxonomy): domain Bacteria; phylum Cyanobacteriota; class Cyanobacteriia; order Cyanobacteriales; family Nostocaceae; genus Fortiea. The sequence continues at coordinate 5,208,088 of NC_019682.1, forward strand.
AGAAAACTTAAATGCGAATATTACATCTCACAAATCATATACAACGAATTGGTAACGGCATTGTAAATGTAGCTGTAGACCTAGCTTGTTTGCAATCAAAAAATGGTCATCAAGTTGCTGTAGCGTCTTCTGGCGGAGAATATACAGCATTATTAGCAAGTTATGGTGTCCGACACTTTCAGCTAGATCAGTCGAGGACACCACTAAATATGATCAAAGCAACTTGGCATTATCGAGAAATAATACAGGAGTTTCAGCCAGATATTGTCCATGCACATATGATGACTGGGATCTTGCTAGCAGGGCTTCTCAAAAACGGCGGTGAATACAGTTTAGTTTCTACCATACACAATGAGTTTCAGCGTAGTGCTGTACTGATGGGATTAGCAGATCGAGTCATTGCAGTTAGTCATGCTGTAGCCGATTCAATGGTACGCCGTGGGATACCTCAGAATAAATTGCGAGTGGTAGCTAATGGTACATTGGATAGTCCCCGTCATCGCAGCATTAGAGACTATCAACCATTACCTCTACAACACCCAGCGATCGCCACTGTAGCAGGCATGTATAACCGCAAAGGTATTATGGAGTTAATTGAAGCATTCGTAAAAATTGCTGACGACTTTCCCCAAGCACACCTATATTTAGTCGGAAACGGACCCGATCGCTCAATGTTTGAAGCACTGGTGCAAAATACACCTTTTCCCAGGCGCATTCATTTTGAAGGTTTTCAACCAGAGCCACAAAGCTATATGCTAGCAACTGACATTTTTGTCCTCGCTTCACACTGCGAATCTTTTGGTTTGGTGCTGACAGAAGCGCGGGAAGCAGGTTGTGCGATTGTTGCTAGCGACGTAGATGGTATTCCAGAAACTTTGGATCGCGGACAGGCGGGTATCTTAGTCCCACCTAAAGATAGCCAGACTTTGGCTGTCATTTTAGCGCAACTACTCAGCGATCCCAAACAACTGCAAAAGTGGAAGTACAACGCCAAACAAAACCTAGAAAGATTTAGTGCGATGCGGGTTCATGAGGAAACCCTGGCTGTTTATTATGAATTAGTCAAGAACTATAATTTACCTAAAATAGTCAGAACAGAAGAGTTTTTGGTAAGTAAATAGGTCGGCGAAAATAAAGTTAACTAGTAGAGATTGTTATCAAATGCAACGCACATCTAATCACATACCTCAGCTAAAATGCTGATTCATTGTACAATCAATCATTTTTCTTTGTTGACAGTCAACAGTAAACGGTCTACAGATGAAATATGCAACTTAAATGCGGCAGTCGCTTACCAGCTTCAACGGTGATTGTGTCAGCAGGAATTTCCTCGTCATGGGGAATTGCAAATGGCAATTGTGGTTCAGTAGTTGTCGTAGAAGCATTTGAGCGTTGCACTTGTCCAAAGCGGATGATCACTCCCGTACCAATACCTAGACAAAAACAGCCACTAATAAAACCCAATGAAAATAACCGTTTCAGGCTTAACTTTGCCATTATGTACTCCTTTGATGATGGCATTAGTTTAGCCCAAAAATTGGCAATGTCAGTATATATTGTGGCTTTAGTTGGACAGAATATTGACTGAGTATTGTAAACGTTCTCAGTAAGTCTGCATGAAAAAATCGGCGTTGCATAAGAGGTTGTTTGAAAAGTCTAAATTCATACCAACCCTGGCGATTAGAAATCGCACGCCAGTTGCTACAACTTTCGGAACCAAAGCAACGCACTGGCTTGGCTACACAGACAAAACCTGCCTCCGCAGGTTAAAAAACCTTAATTTGACCTTAGTCCGCCTCCGCGGACTTCTCTGCGAGACGCTACGCGAACGCCTGTCTAGCCGCGAATTCTATTCGCTACGTCTTAAGTTGACACAGGTGGGCAGTGCCGTGCCCTTACCGATGTACCTCACGCTTGTTGAGAAACGCTATATATTCGCCCCAAACTTTTAAAACATCCTTTGATCTCGACGCTATGGTAAAAATGCACTTTGTTGATATTAATTAAGTATTATCATATACTGCTTTGAGTAACTTCTTAATATGTAAAAATATGTTCAAGTCGTGGGAGGTAAAACTCCGGAACTTGCGGGTTAAACTGCTAGGATATGTTCCTGATATTTTGCTTAAACCTGTTGCCGAATCTAGCGATGTTTTTAAGAAAATCTTACCCTATAACTTTTATATTTTGTTGAATATTCAAGATACATCTATCAGTCGTCCACTCTTGATAAAAGGTAGCTATGAACAAAGCGTATCAGAACTGTTTGTCAAATATCTCAAGCCAGATTCCTGTGTTATTGATATTGGAGCTAATATAGGCTATTACAGCTTACTGGCTGCTAGCCAATGTCCTCGCGGTAAAGTGTTGAGTTTTGAACCCGACAACAAGAATTTTCAACTATTGAAAACCAGTATTGCCTATAACCAATTTGAGGAAATTATCCAAGCCTATAATTTGGCTGTCAGCGACGCTAATAAAACTATTATTATTTCTGATCTTGGTAATACAGCCAATTCTGGGGCTAGGTTTACTGCTGAAGATGAAAATTTATTGAAATCCTTAATTTCTGCCCCAGATGCATACTTTCAAAAGATAGAAGCTATTCAACTTGATACTTTTTTAACAGAAATTAGAGTAGATGTAGTCAAAATTGATATTGAAGGACATGAACCCTATGCCATCTTGGGTATGCTGAATATTCTCAAGCGAGATCAGCCTATTATATTTGCAGAATTAGCGCCTTCCAATATCAAATTACTCGGTGGCATGGAAGCAGCAGATTTTTTACAGCTACTCCTAAATATTGGTTATCGCATTTCCCTAATCGAAAAGCGTGGTAATTTACTGGAATTTAACCAGGATATTCCGGCTGTTATGAGTTACTTTGGACAACAAAAAACTCATCATGTTGATATTTTATTAACAGTTTGATAGGGGTTCTCGTTTTGGTTCTGTATGCTCATACCTATTTTGTATGAAGATGCACATAATAATACCCCCCTGTAGTCCCCCCTTGGTAAGGCAGGGCTGTTTCGTTCCCTCTCAAACAGGATTTGTCAAGATGGTTAGCGATAAAAATCATAAGTATGGGTAACGATGAAACAGAATATTCAGCACATAAATAACAGTACGATTGTCTATTTTCTCGATACCCAGGTAGCAAAATCATCAATTTTATTTTGCTAGAACCCTTGATTTTTCAAGCTTCTTAGGGAATGAAACAGCCCTGCGATAGCCGGGGGGTGAATTATATGCCGCTTCACAAAGAAACGGTATCAGGCTTTTAATATTATTCCCAGCATATTGTGACTGCATGAATTACTGAAATGAGTAAGCAAATATGATCTGATAAAGTAACACAGCATAATGCAAAAGTTAGTAGTGAAGATTAATATTTATGCTTCACTACTAACTTTTAGTAACTAACTCGCTAACCTAAGCCCCGACAGCTTCCTTAGCTGCGTACAGCACCTCAGCATTGATTTCCTTAAAGCCGCGATCGCGTGCAAATTTCTCGGTGTTGCGCTTGACTTTACCACGCACAAATCCGGGAATTTTGTTCAATTCTGCTTGACCATCTTTAGTCCAATTCAAGTCAGATTCAGCCGAAATTCCTTTGGTAATGACTTCTTTGGTGTCGTGACCACCAAAAATTTCCAATAGGTGATCTTCCATTCCCAAAGTAAAGGAATTGTAGATCAAATCTGTCACCTGATTTGTACCTTCGTAACCCAAGAATGGTTTGTAACCAATGGGGAAGTTTTGCACGTGGATGGGTGCAGCAATCACACCGCAAGGGATGTCCAAACGCTTACCGACGTGGCGTTCCATTTGGGTACCGAAGATGGCGGAGGGTTCGACACGGGCGATCGCGTCCCCAATTGCGCCATGATCATCAGTAATCAGGACTTCATCACAATACTCGCTTACTTGTTCGCGGAACCAGTCTGCATCATATTTGCAGTAAGTCCCAGCCCAAACAACATGAATCCCCATTTCCCTAGTCAAAATTTTGGTGAGTGCCGCGGCGTGGGTATTATCGCCAAAAACCACAGCTTTTTTCCCAGTCAAGTTTTGACAGTCAATAGAACGGGAGAACCAAGCAGCTTGAGATACATGCAAGGTTTGCTCGTTAATAAAGTCTTCGTATTCAACCTCAGCACCTTGGGCGTTAATCACCTGCTGAATCTTGCGGATACAACGGGCAGTTTCCACTACACCCATCGGGGTGATATCTACGTAGGGTGTACCAAATTGTTCTTCTAGATAAATAGCTGTTTGTAAACCCAGTTCGCGGTAAGGTAGCAAGTTAAACCAAGCGCGAGGCAGATTCTTCAATTGGTTAACTGAAGCACCTTCGGGAATTATGGAATTCACCTCAATTCCCAAGTCAGCCATCAACCGTTTCAGTTCTGTGCAATCGTGTTGGTTATGGAAACCAAGGGTAGAAATACCAATGATGTTAACTGAAGGCTTGGCAGTTTTATCTGCTGGTAGTTCGCCCCGCTTACGGGCTTTCTCGATGTAGTATTGAACGATTTGATGCAGAGTGCGATCGGCGGCTTGCAGTTCGTTGTAGCGGTAGTGGTTCACATCCGCTAGCATCACATCCCCTTTGGCTTCCAGCTGGGCACGTTCGACAAAGTTGTGCAAATCTTCTTGCAGAATGCTGGAGGTGCAAGTAGGAGTTAAGACAATTAAATCTGGGTGTTCTTCAGCATCTTTGCGGGTGATGTTGTCTACCACCTTTTCTTGGGAGCCACGGGCTAAAACGTTGCGATCAACCACGCTAGTTGTCACCGGGGTGAAGTTTCTCTCCCGCGATAGCATGGAGCGCATGACGTTAAAATAGTCATCGCCGAGTGGGGCGTGCATGATGGCATGGACATTCTTAAAAGAACTGGCTATCCGCAGTGTGCCAATGTGGGCGGGGCCAGCATACATCCAGTAAGCCAATTTCATTACTGTTTCTCCCTTTTCAACTGAAATCACACGAGTCCGATCAGGAATGGACTATAAGTGCTTGATGATTAATTAAATCGTTTCTGATTTTCTCAAAACTTGTAGCCCTGATAAAGTGGGGGCTATTGTGGGTTTTTCATGGGGTGCGATCGCTCAAACCTCTTTACTGATAGGGATTCCACCTGCTACTTTAACAACATTACTGTTGTTTAACTTAAATAAATCTTATTGTTTTGGTACATATAGCAATCCACTTTGATTTTTGAACAAATCTAAGTATCTTTAGTATCTGTAGGTAGGGCTATGCCTAGTGGTTTGTCAATTTTGTTTTGAGGGGTTTTTGGTAGTGCGGGCCGAAAAGCCCGCGTGAGCGAGACGCTCACACTACAGTCCCTCATTTCAACCCTGACAGACTACTAGGCTGTTGACTTTGTACGAAGTTAGCTAAAAATTATCATGCAATTTTTGTGTTTACCGTAGGGGCATCGGCACTGCCGTGCCCTGATGAGAACGTTAACTACGACTATGATTTTGTCTGATGCATTTTGGGCTGAAAACTCTCAGAGTCAACACCCTAAGCTATGCCTTACAAAACCTGGATATGGTGGGCAATGCCCACCCTACGTATTTTTTCAAAAATCAAATAGGAATCCTATATGAACATCCGTTGTGAAACTCTATTAGACTACCCAGCGATAGCTGAGGCGAATATATTAGCATTTAAACAAGAGAATGAAGCCAAACTTGTTGAGGAAATTCGCAATTCTGACTGCTATATTCCAGAACTTTCTTTAGTAGCAGAAATTGCAGGTGCTGTAGTCGGGCACATTTTATTTAGCTACATCGATCTGGTGGGTGAAGAAACTCTACAAGTACTTGCTCTAGCACCTTTAGCAATTCATCCACAGTTCCAAAGACAAGGAATTGGTAGTGCATTAATAGCAGCAGGGTTAGAAAAAGCAGATATCAGAGGGGAAGCAATAGTGATTGTATTGGGTCATCCTCAATTTTATACTCGCTTTGGTTTTGAGCCATCAGTTCGTTATGAAATCGAGTCTCCTTTTCCAGTTCCAGATGATGTTTTTATGGTCAAACCACTACAAAGTTATCAACCTAAGTATAAAGGAAAGGTGATTTATCCACCTGCTTTTGGTGATGTTTGATATTAATTTCTAGCCCTGAAATAAATTACTTGCTCAAAACTATACTAGAACATTATATCGCGAGGTGTAAGGGCACGGCACTGCCGTGCCCCTACAGGTGTACCTAGGTCGGCAAATGCCATAAAGTATGTTGAAATTGATATCAAGCACCAGTAGAAATATCCTACAAAAAATGCTGATTATAATATAAAAAAATCACAACTATCACGAATTATCTAAGACCTTTGCTGAAATCACACCTTGGGATTCTAGCACAGCCGCAACTCTAAGAATTAACGCTTCGTTGTGAGGTGCAGCTATTAGTTGTACACCTAAAGGTAAAGAATTTGGGCGCTGAATTGGCACTGATAAAACAGGTAAGCCGATGAAAGATAAAGGCTGGGTGAATAAACCCAAATGGGGACGGACGAGAATTTCTTCCCCATCTAAAATCATCGTTTGTTGCCCAATTAATGGGGCTGTAATTGGTGTGGTAGGGGCAAGAATTACATCTACATTTTGAAAAATTTCTCGAATGCGATCGCTATACCATCTCCGAAACCGTTGTGCTTGCAAATACCATTGACTCGGTATTAACGCCCCAGCTAAAAAGCGATCGCGTGTTGCAGCATCAAAATCTTGAGGACGCGATTTTAACTTTTCTAAATGCAGATTTGCGCCCTCACTAGCCGTAATCACAAACGCAGCCGCCCTCGCACGGTGGGCTTCTGGTATCTTCACATACTCAGTTACATCTAGCGCACGGGCAACTTGTTCTACTGCTGCTAAAGCTTCCGGTGCTGCACCTTGCACAAAATAATCACCTGCGATCGCAATTTTGATACCAGAAATATCTTGATGGAGTTGCGATAAAACCAATTCAGGAGGACGCTTAGTACAAACGGGATCTTTCTCATCCTCTCCCTGAAGCAAATCAAACACCATAGCAATATCCCGCACCGAACGGGCAAAGGGGCCAATATGGTCAAAACTGGTAGAGAATAAAGCTACCCCAGCACGAGACAAGCGTCCGTAAGTTGGTTTCAAACCCAAAACCCCACACAACGCCGCCGGCACCCGAATCGAACCATTCGTATCAGAACCCAGCGTCAACGGCACCAAACCCGCCGCCACAGCCGCCGCCGAACCACCAGATGAACCCCCAGCTACCCGCTGTAAATCATGGGGGTTGTGAGTAGCACCATAATGGGAATTTTCTGTCACAAACCCATAGGCGTACTCATCCATATTTAAAGCGCCAACCAACACCGCACCCGCTTGTTTTAGCTTGGCTACCGCCGTCGCATCTTCAGTAGCTGGAGGATTTTCGGCATTAATTTTCGATCCCGCCAGAGTTGTCAAACCAGCGATATCAAAGAGGTTTTTCACAGCGAAAGGGACACCAGCTAACACACCGGGATTGTTACCTTGAGCAATTTCGCTATCAATTCTGGCTGCACCTACTAAAGCACTTTCAGCCATCACAGCCGTGAAACAATTAAGTTCCCGATCACGTGCAGCAATTTTAGCTAACGCCGCCTGCGTAACTTCCACCGCGCTAACCCTACCTTCCCTGACAGCCGTCGCAATGGATACAGCATCATTCATGGTTCAAACACAGGTGCTACTTCAACTTCTTCTGGGATGGGGAATGAGTTGATTAGTTGAGCGATCGCCTTTATTCTCTCAAAATTCGCCACCACCCCATCCCGATACTCATCCCTGATTTGCAAATCCAGCAACAACCCCATCTGATCCACATACTCCCCCACATCAAATTCTTTACTTTCCATCTCTCCTCTTTTTGTGGCTGATTACTCCAAATTTATCACCTCTGGCGGCAACACAAAAAAACCATCTTCCCCAGATTCAAAATCAATCACCCGAAACACCGCATCAATATTCAATTCACCATAAATATGAGGAAATAATTCTCCAATCTCCGCCTCCTCATAGCGAATTTCCGGTTTAACTTGATCGGCATCAATGCAAAGAATTACCAAATCCGTTTGATTAACAAAAAACCGATTAGCAACCTTAACTAATTGTGCTTTTTTTGAACAATGGATAAAGCCTTCAGTATTGAGTGAATCAGCAATATATCTACCCAAGTCTTTTGCTTGTTCCCATTGCTGGCGTTGCGTGATGTGTAGGATGGTGTTCATGTTGCTTGCATCATTTTGCGAATATCATCTAGAGGCGATTCAGGTTCAGCCGGTTCATCAGGCTCATCAGGGCAAAATTCTAAACCTATTTTATATTGGATTTGAGTGCCAACCCTAGGATTTGATGGAGGGGGAGGGATAATTTCTGTAGATATCCTTATTCTTAGTTTTCCTGGTTTCCATCCTGTTGAACTAACTCTTAAAATCCTACAGTTTATACCTTGACCATCAAATTTCCATATAATATCTTCTATTTTAAATAGTGCTTCTGGTATGGACACCAAGTAATTAGAATTAATATGATTATGAAACTTATTTGCAAAATCTGACCGTATTAATTCTTTGAATTGGCTGACAAGATATGTAGTGTTGTTAAATAACAATACATCACTATCACATTCTAATGGTTGGAAAATTTTATTCATATTTTAATCTTCTTAGTTAATTCCAAGTAATAATGAGTTGATAATTTCAACTCATTTCTAGTATATCCAGTAGGGTGGGCAATGCCTAGGGTGTTGACTCTGTGCCTTTTTTCGGGGTAAAAGTTCATACAGTTTTTGTGTCTTCATAATCAGCCGAAAATAACATTTTTCGTTTTGAGAGTGTAGATTGACCAAAAACTTCATCTAGCCATGCTTCAACCGAAGTAAAACTAATTGTTGAGAGTGCATTTTTAACAACAGCAGTGGTTAGATCGATAGTAGATAAACAGATGGTTAGTAACATCTGACCCATCTCTTTAAATGGACAGCGGGCAGAAAAATGCTTATATTTTCCAAACAATGATTCAATGACATCAGAAGTAGCTAAAAAAGTACCATGTCCTGTGATTTTGTTACATTGAACAGCCAAGTAATCAAAAATATTCTGTTGAAAATCAGAGAGACAATTATCAAGAAATATAGATTGATTCTGCTGAAAATAGTCCAGAGATTGATGACTAAATCCTGATTGTTTTAGTTGGGCTTCAACCCGGCGTGTTAATGACACCATTTGATGCCACTTCATTACGTCTAATTCATAATCAGCTAACCATCCTAATTTATCTCTTATTTTCTGAGTAATCATCAAAGGCTCGGCATCTGGCATTAATTTTAAGAGAGTTTCTGTCGGGGCATTTAACAGATGGATTGCCCAATCTGTCAAGATTTCCACATTAAAATAACGACACTGAGAACGTTGGGAAGGAGGAGATATAAAAGATAATTCTGTCTGTTGTAGTTTTTGCCTCGAAATATTACACTTTTGAATAAATGACTGATATCTATCATCCGTATCTAACTGACATTTCAAAAGCAAAGCCATTGCATGAGTTACATCATGAGTGTAAATTAATTCCGGATATTTTTGTTGATATAGCTTGATTCCACGAGCCAAGTCGCTACCATTGTCCGCAACTATTTGCACTGGCACACCCACTCTTTTACTTATTTTATCTAGCTGGTGTTCTATGAGTTCTCCTCTGGTAGAATCCATAATTTCTAATCCGAGAATTTCCACATCTTTGTGTGACACTCCTCTTTTTTTATCAATCACATTTGACTGAAGATTCTGCTGTGAAATTCCTAAAACCACTAAAGCTTTTTGTTTCCCTAATTCCACAGTTAAATCGACAATAAATATCCAATCATCTCGATATTCTTTTTCCCTTTTTAACTCATATATCCCGATTCTTCCTAACCATTTTCTGATACATGTGAAAGTAGGATTTGTCTGGGATTCCGAATTGTTAAATAACTCAAATACTTTCTCCGCTCCTCTAAGACTTATACCGCATTTCATCAAAAGTTCTAATGATTGCTGAATTGTTTTCGCGTCATAATGGTGACCTTTGATATTTAATTCTGTAGTCTCTATGTTTTCTCCTTCGGCTGACCAATCTTCTTTTTTTCTGATGACCCTCCTTCAATATTTTGTGATTTCAGTTTTGACTCTGCTGCCAGCGCACGGTTTTTCCATTCTTCCCTTGAATCTAATAAATCTCTCACCTTTATTTCTAATGCCCTAATCTTTTTATGTCTCAATAGAGCTTTTTCTTTCCAGTTATCTCGACCTTTTTCAAATAACCTTGCTAATCTACTAACTGGGCTTTTGAACTCTTGCATTGGTTTTGACTCTGCTAGATATCAACGACATTATTATTGTATGAAATAATTTCGCCTAAAAACCAACAAAGTCAACACCCTAGGCATTGCCCACCCTACCTGTATTTCTAAAAAGACTACGTGTATTTCTATGCAAAACTTTGCGCCTTTGCGTGAGTAGAGTAATAGATTTTGTAGGTTGGGTGAAGTGCAACGCAACCCAACACCCAGATCCATGTTGGGTTTCGCTCCGCTCCACCCAACCTACCTACTTCTAATAAAAACTTTGCGCCTTCTCTACGAGACGCTACGCGAATGCGTCTATGCGTGAGATGTTTCTAGAAATTCGGTGGAATACAAACATCAGGCGCACATAAACCAGGAAATTTTAATGTTGTCACCTCAAACGTATTCAAATCTACACGACGAATCACATGATTATTAGTATCAGCAACATATAAATGAGAATTTATCACACTCAATCCCGAAGGTTCAAAAAAGCGGCTATTCTTACCTTCACCATCTTGCAAACCTGCTGAACCATCACCTAAAACTGTTTGACAATTCCTTGTACTGGGACTAACTAATTTAATTTTATGATTATAAGTATCTGCAACCCAAAGATAATTCTGAGCATATTCCACCCCCAAACAATGCTGTAAACGGACATTTTCCCCTTGTCCATCAACATCACCAAAACTAAATAAACCCCCACTACCGCAAACAGTTTTGACTTGGCGCGGTTCCACTATTCCCACACTGCGAATTGAACTAACTTCACTGTCAGCAATATATAATTCTTTGCCATCAGTTGTAATTCCACTAGGTTGAGCAAAAGCCGATTCAGTCAGTGAACCATCAACACAAGCTTCAGCACCAGTACCAGCATAAGTGTTGATAATACCAGTTTCTAAATCCATTTGCCAAATTTGATGAGGCCCCGCCATTGCGATGAAAAGATTATTTCCCACTTTCACTAAATCCCAAGGCGAATTTAGCTCAGTTTCTAAACCAGCACCGCTATGTGGATGGATATTACGGCTTTGTTTACCAGTTCCTGCAATAGTTTTAACTAACTGATGTCGCAAATCAACTCGTCGCAGGGCATGATTTTCTGTATCTGCAATATAGAGAATCTGATTTTCTTCATCAAAAGCCATTCCTTGGGGTGCAAAAAACTGTGCTTCGCTAAAATCACCATCAATAAAACCAGGTTTTCCCGTCCCAATTACATGCAGAATTTCGCCATCAAAACTACTCCTAACTAGTCGATGATGTCCTGAGTCAGCGATAAACAAACCCGATGCTGTAGCTAAGACTTTACCAGGGAAAGCTAGGGGTGTAATTAATGGTTGGCGTTGTTTTTCTAAAGTCAGGCTGAGTTCTTGAAAATTGAGCGTACCTTTTTCTTGATGTTGGTTAATTAATTTGGCAATGAACTCATCTAAAACATCACGATTTCCTTCACCAGAAACAGAAGCAATCACATAACTTTCTGGATCAATCACCACTAAGGTAGGCCAAGCACGCACTGTATATTCTTGCCAAACACGGAAATCTCTGTCAACTAAAACGGGGTGTTCAATGTCGTAACGCAGAATAGCTTGACGAATATTTTCGGTTTCTTTTTCGTTGTCAAATTTGGCGGAGTGAACGCCGATAACTGTGAGGCTATCTCGATATTTTTGTTCTAAATATTTCAAGTCTGGCAGAATATGCAGACAGTTGATACAACAATATGTCCAAAAGTCTAAAATGACGACTCTACCCTTAAGTTCTTTCAAAGATAATGGTTGATCAGTGTTAAACCAAAGGTAATTTTGTGGTAGTTCTGGCGCTCTCACGCGGGGAGTCATAAAGTATCCTTTGCTAAAATTAAAGGCTGTGTAGATTATTGGTCTTTCAAGACGCGTAGACGCACGAAGTGCGGCTTCTCGGAGACTAAAATCGCGTTTCTACATGAGGTTTTTTTTGCTCAAATGAATTGTATTGGGATATGGTGGGCAATGCCCACCCTACTTGAGGTATAATTTTTCTTTCAATCATTAGCTAGCTAAAGTTTATGAACACTGTCTATGTTTCAGATTTAGACGGTACATTACTTGCACATAATGCAATTCTTTCTTCGTTCAGCAAGAGAGTGCTTCATTGTGGGGTTACTTAGCACTCCTGACTCTCTATTTGCTATTGCCCATTCCTGACTATTTATACGCAATACTAATGATATTCTTGCTTTCTTCACCCAGATTGCTATGGTCGAATTGGATGAACAGCTACGCTGCTTAGTGTACCAAGCCTGCGAAAACCCACCTGGAAGTCCTCTGCGTCAGAAGCGGCTGACGCAAATCATTCGCTTGACTGCTAGTAGACTGTGGCGGGAAACTACTCCTTACTATCAAGACGCACTACAACAAACTTGGTTATATTTCTGCCGTAATATTTGTGAAGGTACGACAGGTCAAGCTTATGACCCGAATTATGGCACTGTTGTCACTTGGCTAAATGCTTACCTGAAACGCAGATTACAAGACTTTTACCTGAATCAGAATCGGGAACAAGCGATCGCAGTACCAATGAAACTATACCAGTCTAGCTCAGGCGAAAATAGTGATATCCTCGACCCTGTAGATAACTTAGTTGCCACTCCTGAAGCGCCGCCGATTCTCGAAAATGTCAGGGTTTGGGCTGAAGAAGATGCAGACGGAGAACTGCGCGGTACTTATGTTAAAGGACATCCATCTGTAAATTGTCAGGTGTTAATTTTGAGACGTTTGCCACCAGAAACAAGTTGGAAAGAGTTGTCTGAGGAATTCCATCTGCAAGTTCCCACTTTGAGCAGTTTTTATCAGCGTCAGTGTCTCCCACGCTTGCGAAAATTTGCTGAGTTTGAGGGGTATTTATGATGATAGGGAATAGGGGATGAATGAATTAGTTAGGTTTGGTTGGCTAGATTTTATTCCCGTCCCTAGGCGTAGGGTGATACGTCTGGTTTGTTGTTTCCTGATGGCTTTGCTGTGTATCCTGGGTTCACCTGTGTTGGCAAAAGTTCCAGGAATTAACTCTGCATCGGAACTGGCAATAAATAATGTGGATGCTGCTTCTCTATTACAACAGGGGAAAGTGCTATACGACGCTGGGAGGTTTGCTGAAGCAGTGCGGATTTTACAGCAAGCAGTCCAGGAGTACCAAAAGCAGGGGGATACTGTCAACCACGCCGTCACGTTGAGTAATTTGTCTTTAGGTTATCAGCAACTTGGTGCATGGAGTGAGGCCAAGCAAGCAATTACAGAGAGCTTGAATTTGCTCAAAGGAGAAAAAAATAGCCAAAATATACAAATATATGCTAAATCGTTGGATATTCTAGGTCGCTTACAATTGGCAATGGGACAGCCAGAGGTAGCTTTAACAACCTGGCAACAAGCAGCAGAGATTTATCAGCGATCGCAAAATTACAATGGTGTAGTGAAAACACTAATTAATCAAGCCCAGGCATGGCGATCGCAAGGATTCTATTATCGTTCTCAAGAAATTCTCAAAGAAGTAAATCAGCAGTTGCAATCACAACCAGATTCGATTGCCAAAGCTGTGGCGTGGCGATCGCTCGGTGATACTCTTTTGGTAGCGGGTGATCTCAAAGAGTCTCGCATGGCCTTAGAGCAAAGTTTGATCATTGCTCAACGTCTGCAATCAAGTGCAGAGATCGGGGAAAGTCTGTTTAGCTTGGGAAACAACGCCCGTATACAGCAGCAAAAATCACAGGCTCAAGCCTATTATCAACAAGCAGTTAAAGCATCACCATCACCATTGATCAAAGTTCAAGCGCAACTCAATCACTTCAGCCTGCTGATTGCAGATCAAAAACTGGCAGAAGCGCAAACTCTCTTACCATTAATTCAATCCCAACTAGAGCAACTCCCACCCAGCCGCCCTACTATCTACGCTCATATTAACTTTGCCCAAAGCCTGAAAAAATTGCCCAGTTACAGTTTGCAGCCTGCACGATTACTCGCCACCGCCATTCAACAAGCCCGCGATTTAGACGATAAAAAAGCAGAGGCTTATGGATTAGGGAGTTTAGGCGGTTTGTATGAGTCAACCCAACAATGGCCAGAGGCGCAAAACCTCACCCAGAAAGCATTAGTTTTAGCTCAGACGAGTAATGCCCTAGATATCGTCTATCCGTTAGATTGGCAATTAGGTAGGTTGCTTTGGGCACAAAAAAATCTTGACGGTGCGATCGCCGCATATGATGGAGCAGTGGAAACGCTGCAATTTCTGCGGCGTGACTTGGCAGCAATTAATCAAGATGTGCAATTTAACTTTCGGGATAGCGTGGAACCCGTCTATCGTCAGTCAGTAGAGTTATTGCTGCAATCCCAAACCATAAAACCACAGGACAAAACTTTAGATAAAGCACGCCAACGGATTGAAGCATTACAGTTGGCAGAATTAGACAATTTCTTTCGAGAAGCTTGCTTACTAGGTCAGAGTGTATCCTTGGATAAGGTGGTAGACCAAGAAAATCCCCACACTGCTATCCTCTACCCAATTATTCTCCCCGAACAGATCCAGGTCATTGTTAAAATTCCCCACAAACCCCTACGACATTACAGCACCAAAATTTCGCAAGCTGAAGTAGAAAAAACACTGACACAACTACAAAAACATTTAGTCAATCCCGCATCGATCATAGCTATTAAAAAGGAGTCACAACAAGTTTACAACTGGCTGATTAAACCCATTGAATCAGAATTGCCAGCGAGTCAGGTAAATACCCTAGTGTTTGTCCTGGATGGGTTGTTACGGAATTTACCAATGGCATCGCTTTACGATGGCAAACAATATTTAGTAGAAAAATATGCGATCGCTCTGAGTGTCGGGTTGCAACTCCTTGACCCCAAACCCCTATTGCGCCAGCAGATTAGGGCACTGACAGCTGGATTAAGTCAGCCCCCAGCAGAATTTTCAGACTTGACATTCCTAGCCGCTGTCAAGTCTGAAGTCAATCTCATTACCCAAGCAGGAGTATTAACCACCAGTCTGCTAGATGAGCAATTTACTCGCAAGGCATTGGAACAGAAAGTTAATACTATTCCTTTTAATGTGGTGCATCTCGCAACCCACGGACAGTTTAGCTCAAAGGCTGAGAAAACCTTTATTTTGGCAGCTGATGGCCCGATAAATGTCAAGCAATTTGACAGTCTTTTCAGCAGTCGAGACAAAATCAAACCAGAAGCAATAGAACTATTATTTTTGAGTGCTTGCCAAACAGCCGCCGGAGACAACCGTGCAGCACTCGGTTTGGCAGGTGCAGCAGTTCGCGCCGGCGCACGTAGTACCCTAGCATCCCTATGGCATATTGATGACGAATTCACAGCACTTTTTGTCGGCGCTTTTTATCAAGACCTCAAAGGTAGTACAGTCACTAAAGCCGAAGCTCTACGCCATGCACAGCTAAAACTATTGCAACATCCTAACTACAATTCACCCAGCTTTTGGTCTGCCTATGTATTAATTGGCAATTGGCTTTAACAGTGAACAGTTATCAGTTATCTGGATTCGCTAAACGCCTGACTCAACAAATCCACCAGATTTAAATGTTCTGCCCACTCTGTGAGGTAGACATAGTCCAAATTTTGTGCTTGTAACTTGAGTATCCCTAATACATCGCGCCACTGTTTTTCGGATTGGCTTCCTTTTCCCCACCACAACTTTTGCAAAATAATGTCCTCCGCCGAGGCTACCCAAAACGGAGATATGCCATCTAAATCAGGTAATATCCTGCGTGCCATTTGCGATCGCGCAAAGGGCGTAACATCAGCTATATAAAGGTCAGCATTAGCGATAGTTTCTGTGTGCGTAATATTCAGCATTCGCTCTTGCCCTTGCTGCAAATCTGCAACAGCACCTGCTGGGCAATAATATCCCGCAGTTTCCAGTGTCGTCACTAATAAATCAATTTGGTTTGGTGGGATTTCTATGACTAAATCCAAATCACGAGTTGAACGAGGTTCCCCGTGAATAGAACTAGCCACACCGCCACTGACATAATAAGGAATATTAATTGACTCAAAAATTTGATGTAGTTCGCCTGCAAGTGTAATTGAATCTTGAATCCACATAATTTCATCAACACCTTTTAGCTGGAAATCAGGAGAAAATTTCTCTGCCAACACAGCACAAGCGAATATATGACGAATTTCCTCCAAGCTAGCACCGCGATGTCGAGATTTAATTCCCGCCAAGCATAATTTCTTCACCCCACGCTCATGGGCTATGAACATCTTGATTCTCTGAGTCAGAGAAAATTCTCTGAGCCGATTAAACAAATAAATCTCAGCATTTATATTGGTATCAGCAGCTTGCGGTTGGTAATTTGTTTTTACAGTAGCGCCATCTGCAAGTTGTGTTGGTTTATGTTGTGCATTCATGTTAGTTTTTAGGTTTCCTGCAGCAGCGTCAGGTACAGCTTAATGTCAACCCGATACATCTGCGCTTTGTCTCTCCTCTTCTTACCAAGATGAGGTTTTGATATCTAATTCATGTATATAGGAACAACCATAACAGTCTTTCACTAAATCATTATTCCTGCTTATATTGCCATACCATATACCCGATTACCCAGACTGCTACTTCCCTGGGGGAAGCTATGCCGCAGGCTTTACGCTCAGTACAAGTTCCCCATTTCTTATTCCCCACAAAATGTGGCATAAATTTAGTAAATGTGGGTGATATGTACACAGCAGCATTGATCAAAAGGGACTGAACTATGACTAACACCACCTATCAGTTGGAAGATTTCGCTGTACCCTTGCCAATCACCCAAGCAGCACGCAGAACAGCTCAACAGTTTGCCAAAGAGCAGGGTAATCCTGAAAAAGCCGAACAAATTCGGTTGAATACCCTAGCAGTATGGGTAGTGAATGACTATCTACAAATGATGGATGTCACTACCGATCTCCACGCAAGTGATAGTTGGAATCCCGTGATGCGTATTTGTGCTAACGTAGCCGATCTGGAAATACCCGCAGTTGGTCGTCTAGAGTGTCGCCCTGTACGTCTGCATGATCTCGTATGTGCTATTCCTCCAGAAACCTGGGAAGAACGAGTAGGTTATGTAGCAGTGCAAATTGATGAGTCACTCCAAGAGGCAAAACTTTTGGGTTTTGTTCCCAGTGTGGCTATTGCAGAACTACCTTTAAGTCAATTGTTATCCCCAGAAGCATTTATTGATCATCTGGCACAACTGAAGCGATCGCCAATTCCCACACTGGTAAATTTAAGTCAGTGGTTTATTGGTATATTTGAGTCAGGGTGGCAGACTATTGACGCGTTGTGGAATTCTCCAGAACTCAGACCAGCTTATGGATTTCGCTCTCCTGAGCAGCTACAAGAAACACTCACTAAACGGGCAAAACTCATTGATTTGGGCATTCAAATCGCCAACAAACCCGTAATGTTGATTGTGGAAATAAGTCCCGAAGCTAACCATAAAACTAGTGTTCGCCTCCAATTACACCCAACGAGTAGTCAAGTCTACTTACCTCAAGGAGTGCAACTGACAGTTCTAGATGAATCGGGAGCAGTATTTTTGGAAGCTCAAGCCAGAAGTGCAGATAATTACATTCAATTGCAGTTTAGGGGTGATTCTAAAGAACACTTTAGGGTTAAAGTAGCATTGAATGATACTAGTATCACAGAGCAGTTTGTGATTTAAAACCTGTAGTTATTTTCCTGCCTCGTTGTACAATTTTGGATTTTGGATTGACCTCAAAGATAGATCTAGGGGCTTGAAAATTTTACCCAACAGGATTTTCGATTGATTCCACAGATAAATCTGCTGGCTCTGTACCACTAAGGAAATATTGGTCAATAGTTGGTAATTGGGGATGGTAAATTTCTACCCTGGAGGAAAGTTAAAAATTCAAGAGGCAAAATTCACATCTGAGTATTTTGAATTTTGAATTTTGCATTGGAGCTAGCGACGATCATGGGTAAGTTAGTAGTTTTAAAATTCGCACACGGTAGTTTTGAAGAAGGGTTTGCTGTCACCCTACAGATTGGTGAAGAACGCGATCGCCCCACAACAGAAATTACGGGAAAGCTCCCTCCATGTCCCGAAATGCCCCTTTACTACAGCCATTGGCAAGCTAGCTATCGAAGTTTGGGCAACTCTTATCGCCTGGATGCTGAGAAAGTACAGGTAACAAATGTGTCAATGACACAAAATTGTCATAACACCGCTCATATTTTACGGGCACGTTTCAACACTTGGTTGCAAGCGGAGGAGTTTCGTCCCTTACGGGAAAAATGGCTGGAAAGATTACAGCCTACAGACGAAGTGCGGGTAATTTTACAAGCAGAAAATAGCCAATTGCAGCGTTTACCTTGGCAACTATGGGACTTATTAGAACGCTACCCCAAGGCAGAAATCGGCTTGTCATCACCAACCTACGATCGCATTCACAAGCCACCAAAGCCAAACCAATTGGTCAACATTTTGGCAATAGTAGGTAATAGTCAAGGGATTGACACCCAGGCTGACCAAGATATCCTCCAACAGTGTACAACTGCCAATGTCAGCTTTTTAGTAGAACCACAACGTCAGCAATTAACTGACCGTCTTTGGGGGCAAAACTGGGATATTCTGTTCTTCGCTGGCCACAGCTCTAGTCATGATAATGATGCTAGTGGGCGAATTTACCTGAATAAAACAGATAGTCTCAGCATCAACGAGTTAAAATTTGCTCTGAAAAAAGCGATTGAACGTGGTTTACAACTAGCAATTTTTAATTCCTGTGATGGGTTGGGACTGGCGCGAGAACTAGCTGATTTACAAATTCCCCAGATTATCGTCATGCGGGAACCAGTACCAGACCAAGTTGCACACGAATTTTTAAAGTATTTTCTTGATGGATTTGCTGCCGGTGAATCCTTATACCAAGCAGTGCGCCAAGGACGGGAACGCTTGCAAGGGTTGGAAGATAAATTTCCCTGCGCCACATGGCTCCCAGTAATTTGCCAAAATCCGGCGCAGATTCCCCCCACTTGGGAGGAGCTAACAAGTACGAAAAGACAAGACATCCTAGACCTCCCAACCCCTGCTAAACGCCGATTTCAGGTAGCTTTGTTTTCTAGTGTCGCGATCGCCGCTTTAGTCTGTGGAGTCAGGTTTTTTGGACTACTGCAAAGCTCAGAATTGCAAGCCTTTGACCACATGATGCGATCGCGCCCTAATGAAGGGCCTGATCAGCGCTTGCTGGTGGTGACAATTGACGATGCTGACCTAGCATTTCAACGCCAAAAAGGTGAGATTTTAAAAGGTACTTCCCTCTCTGACAAATCTCTCCAACAACTTTTAACCAAACTAAAACAATATCAACCGCGTGTCATTGGCTTAGATATCTACCGTGATTTTTATGCCGAACAACCAAATTTAACCCGGAGTCTCCAGCAAACTGAAAACTTGATTGGTGTATGCAAGGGAAGTGATACAGTCGAGAATACCAAAGGTATTGCACCACCACCAGAAATCCCTAAAGAAAATCTGGGCTTTAGTGATTTTATTCACGATGCTGATGGGGTTGTCCGTCGCCATCTGATATTTATGAACCAGGAAGCTGCATCTTTGTGTTCTGCACCCTATGCACTCAGTATGCAAGTCGCATTCCGCTATCTACAGCCTCTAGGAATTCAACCCAAATTCACTCCTCAAAGGAATTTACAACTAGGTAATATTATTTTGCCACGCCTGTCGTCTCACGCTAGTGGTTATCAAGGCATTGATGCTCATGGCGGTCAAATCTTACTTAACTACCGTTCCACCAGAAAAATTGCCGAACAGGTGACACTCACACAGTTTTTATCTAATCCGATCAGTTCCAGGGCTGTCAAAGACAAAATTATTCTGATTGGTGTGACTGCAAAGGGTGATTTCCCAGACTACTGGGCGACTCCCTACGGAAATCTGTTACCCGAGCAAATGCCTGGGGTGTTGCTGCAAGCACACATGGTCAGTCAAATACTCAGTAATGTCCTGGATGGGCGGCCATTGCTGCGGGCTTGGTCACCGTCGATTGAGGTAGTCTGGATTGGGGGCTGGTCTTTGCTAGGAGGAATACTAGCTTTATCGTTGACTTCGCTTTCTAGATTAGCCTTAGCAGTGAGTATGACCTCTGGTGTGCTGTATGTATGCTGCTTTGGTTTATTAATTTGGGGTATTTGGGTGCCGTTTGTGCCGTCAGTTTTATCGTTGCTAGGGACAGTTGGTGTGATTTCCATCCAAAACTCACAATTCAAACTGCCAAATTCAAAGTTAATCACGAGGAATATTTAAGGCTTCACAAGTATTCTGACAGTAGTCTGTCTCAAAAGTTTTGAGAGGTTCGTAGTCAGCACTTTAGTGCTTAAAAAATCAAGGACTAAAGTCCTTACTACAAACACGTATGACCCTCAAAATTAAGGCGACAGACCACTAAACTTTATCCACTGATTTTTTATGAGTTCTGTATGAAACTATTTTTAGCATTAACCCTTGGCTGCACTAGTTTACTGGTTAGCCAAACCTCCCTACTAGCAACACCAGATCCACTCAGTTCCTACCCTGGAAATTTAATCAGTCTTGACACAAAAACGTTGGAAACACCTCCACCTCCACCACCTCCACCACCTCCACCAGATGAACCACCACCAGGAGGGCGTGTTCGTGGTGGAGCCAAGCGGGGTTCTTGTCCAGCTGATACAGTGAAACTCACAGCTTTGGTGCCCTTTACCCAGCCAGCGCCCTCGGAAACAAATGTTTGGGGATTGACAACAGCCCAGCACCCAACCTTATGGTTTTATGTGCCCATTTCCCAAAATTCCGCTCATCCATCTGAATTTGTCCTGCAAGATCAAGATTCAAATCCCATTTACCAGCAAGATATCACTCTACCAAATCAGCCAGGGGTCATTGGCATTACGCTGCCTACTAACGCTCCCTCCTTAGCACTGAATCAGCGATACCGCTGGTTTTTCACCATCTATTGCGATCGCGAAAAACAATTACCGCCAATGTATGTTGAAGGGGTAATCAAACGAGTTAATCTGAATCAGGCAGCCGCCGAGCAGCTAAGAACAGCCCAACCTCTACAGCAATTTGCTATCTACGCTAAAAATGGCATCTGGCACGAAGCCCTGACAACTCTAGCAACACTGCGTCAAAAAGATCCGCAAAATGCAGCACTGCAGTCACAATGGCAGGATTTCCTCACCAGAGCCGGTTTTGGGGAAGAGGCGAAACAGCCAATTATTTCTAGGGAATAGGGACTGGGGACTGGGGAATGCACTTCGACTTCGCTCAGTGCCCAGGGAATTGGAAATTGGGAATGAGAGAATAACTCTTGACAAATGACAAATGACAAATGACAAATCCCCGCCAAATAGCTTTTATCGCCCTACGAGAAGTTCAAAAGGGAGCTTATGCTGATGTTGCTCTTGATCGATCGCTGCAAAAAGTCAATTTATCTCCTCAAGACCGCCGTCTGGCGACAGAATTAGTCTATGGTAGCGTCAGAAGACAGCGCACCTTGGATGCCCTGATTGACCAACTCGCCACCAAGAAATCTCATCAACAACCCCCAGACCTCCGTGCCATTCTTCATCTAGGCTTATATCAACTGCGCTATCAAGAGCGGATTCCACCTTCGGCTGCAGTGAATACCACTGTCGAATTAGCTAAGGAAAACGGCTTTTCAGGACTTACAGGTTTTGTAAATGGTTTGTTGCGGCAATATATCCGCCTGGTGGAAGAGCGAGGGGGAGATGATTGTTTAAAATTGCCAGAAAATCCGGTGGAACGCTTGGGGATTTTGCACAGTTTTCCTGACTGGATTATTCAAGTATGGTTAGAACAACTGGGTTTTGCCCAAACAGAACAATTGTGTGTGTGGATGAACCGATCGCCCACAATTGACCTACGGATTAATCCCCTCCGCACTAGCTTAGAGGCTGTGGAGATGGCTTTGCAAGCTGCTGATGTCTTTGTAAAGCGTATTCCCTATTTACCGCAAGCTTTGCGATTGATTGGTAGTAGTGGCCCTATTCCCAATCTCCCTGGTTTCCAAGAAGGTTGGTGGACTGTACAAGATAGTAGCGCCCAGTTGGTGAGTCATTTACTCGATCCGCAACCCGGTGAGGTAGTGATTGATGTTTGTGCTGCACCGGGGGGGAAAACAACTCACATTGCTGAGTTAATGGGGGATTCGGGAAAAGTTTGGGCGTGCGATCGCACTGCTTCTCGTCTGCGTAAACTCCAAGAAAATTCGCGACGGCTAAATCTGCAATCTATTGAAATTTGTACTGGTGACAGTCGCCATTTCTCACAATTTTACAACGTTGGCGATCGCGTCTTATTAGATGCACCATGCTCTGGCTTAGGCACTCTGCACCGTCATGCTGATGCTCGTTGGCGACAGACACCAGAGGCGATCGCCGAACTTGCCAAACTACAGGCAGAGCTAATATCACACACATCAAAATTTGTCAAGAAAAATGGTGTATTAGTTTACGCCACCTGTACCCTGCATCCAGCAGAAAATGAAGGTGTGATTTCAGCTTTTCTAGCCGCACATCCTGATTGGGAAATCGCGCCTCCCAGCCTAGATTCACCTTTAGCTAACTACTGCACCCCTGAAGGCTGGCTAAAAGTCTGGCCCCATCAACAGGACATGGACGGCTTTTTTATGGTGCGCTTAAGAAAAACTAATGATTACGGGTGAATACTGTTTAGGACTGTACCATTTGATGGAGGTTTGAATCTCCCAGAGGATGCAGCATGGTTAGTCATTCTAATGTGAAAAACTTAGTTAAAATCCTGATTGGCGCGGCTTGGATTGATGGCAGAATCCAGCCAGAAGAACGGCAATATCTGCGTGAAATAGCGCAAGCAAAAGGATTAGCCACAGATCCAGAGATTAAGCCTTGGTTGTACGAATTGGTTCCCGTACAGCCAGAAGAGTGCTATCAGTGGGTAAAAGAATATCTAGGCGATCGCCCTAGCGTTGAAGACTGCGAAAATCTGATTGAAGCCATTAGTGGCTTAATTTACAGCGATGGTGAGGTGGCGACGGAAGAAGCAAAACTCTTGACAAAATTACAAGAGTTAGCCCAAGTCAATGACCCAACCCAACCAGCTCCTACGCTACTGCTCAAACAAATTCAAAAGCTTTACCGTCGTTGGGTAGACGTTCAGAATTAACCAGGTTAAAAAGTAAAAAGATAAAAGTAAAAAGTAAAAAGAAAATTCCCATAAATTTATCTATGGGATTTGATAAGAATGTGTAAGAAAGTAAAAAGACCATTTCTTTTGCTTTTTAACCCTCCGCTCCTCCTAGCGGAGACGCTGCGCGTAGCTTGCTTCCCCGTAGGGGTACGCTCAAAGACAAGCTTTTTGCTTTTGCCTTATCTGTGACCATTTTTCTTTTTCTTTCTTTTGCCTTTTAACTTTTTACTTTTGCCTTTTAAGACTTCGGTTCACCCAGACCCGGAGTTTCTTCTTTATCAATTTTAGGCACAAAATCAGGACGCTCTTTACTTTCCCAACCGGCAGGACGCTTAGAGTTGTACCAAGCAATGGAACCAATGGTGACAGCAGCAATAAAACCAACTATGTAGACCAAAGTGAAAGCATAAGGAAAGTGGGAACTATCAAATGTTGGTGATGCTGCTTGCATGAATAAATGCATGAGTATATTCCCCCAATTTATTAGCACTACTTAACAAAGTATAAAACGATCGCGTAATTTACATCCCCCGCAAGTTTGACTCGCTTCGCGTGTCAGTTATCAGTTTGTTAACTGTTCACTGATAACTGTTCACTGATTACTGAGAAGACGGACTAGGTTTGAGCCTCTCTCGCCAAGAAGGCTGACTTGGTGCAGAGCCAGAAGAACCAGAATTTCTATTCCTTTCGGGAGATGACGAGTCACCTGATTCTACTCTTCTTCGCCGCCGTGGACGAGATTCTGAGGAGGAGTCACTCCCGCTAGATTCTTGGCTACGATACCGCCGCCGTCTTCTAGATGAAGATGATTCATCATCTTGCTCTCGATAACGCCTTCTGCGTCTGGAGGTGTTTTCTTCTTGTTGCTGTTCGTCATCATCAGAGGCAGCAGCCTTATTTAAAATGCGTTTAGGTTTAAATGGCTCGGCTTTGATGCTACCTTTGCGACCATCTAACTTAGGTCGTGTGGGAAACTTTTCTACAGGTAACTCTTTAACCGCTTTTTCCATAAATTCATGCCAGGTGTAAGCGGCGCTACTACTACTACCATAGGTAGGACGGTTGTCGTCGTTACCCAGCCAAACTCCTGTCACCAGTTGGGGAATATAGCCAATAAACCACAAATCACGGGCTTCGTCGGAAGTGCCTGTCTTCCCAGCCACGGCTCTATTATCTAATTGAGCGGCACCACCTGTCCCCTCTGTCACAACGTTGCGTAACATCCAAGTCATGATAGCGGCACTTTCAGCGTCGAGTGCCCGCTTTAACCGAAAATCAGCTGACCAAACTACCTCGCCCCGACGATTGAGGATGCGGCGAATACCATGAGGTTCTATGTGTAATCCTTGAGTGGCAAAACTGCCGTAAGCGCTGGTTAACTCTAGTAGATTGACTTCGTTGGAGCCGAGAGCTAGGGAATAGGTAGGCTTGAGTTCTGATTTTATACCCATGTCATGGGCAAGTTTCATCGTTGGCTTAAACCCAACATCAATCAACACCTTCACCGCCACTATATTAACAGAGCGGGTAAGGGCATCTCGCATGGTCATGGAACCACGGAATTTTTCACTGTAGTTTTTTGGTTCATAACCATCGACGACAAAAGGTTCATCAAGGTAGCTGTCGTAGGGGCTTTTACCGCTAGCGATCGCTGTAGCATAGACAAAGCCTTTAAATGTTGATCCTGGCTGACGCTGTGCCTGGGTAACGCGATTAAACTGGTTTTTGCCAAAGTCTTTTCCCCCCACCATCGCCTGAATTTCGCCATTGCGGGGATCAATCGCTACTAAAGCTGCTTGCTTAAAATTCTCCCAACGGCCTTGATTGCGGAGGGTTTTGGCAACTGCGGCTTCTGCGGCTTTCTGCCAAGTCGGGTTGAGGGTAGTTTCTACCACTAAACCCCCACCAGCTAACACATCCGGAGAAACATATTTTGGTAATTCTTTTTGAATGTAGGACGTAAAGTAAGGAAAATCTACTTGCAGTCGTTTGGGAAAACTACTTTTGATCACTAGTGCTTCTTGACTTGCTGCTTGCCTTTCGGCGGCTGTAATTACCCCATCTTCTTGCATTCGCTGCAATACCAGATTCCGTCTTTGTGTAGCGGCTTCGGGATTCTTATCTGGGGCGTAGACACTAGGGGCTGGTGCTAATCCCGCGATGGTGGCCATTTCTGGCAAGGTGAGTTGATCCACCGTTTTACTAAAATATACCCACGCAGCATCTGCTACACCATAAGCCCCAGATCCCAAGTAAACCAAATTCAGGTAACGCTCCAGAATTTGGTTTTTGGTCAATTCCTGCTCCATTTTTTGCGCCAGGCGGACTTCTTTAACCTTACGCCAGACTGTTTTTTCTTGTTTCAGGAAGAGAATCCGGGCTAGCTGTTGGGTAATAGTGCTACCACCTTCGACTACGTTTTGCGATCGCAAATTATTCCAAACTGCTCTGACAATCCCTTGAGGATCAACTCCACTGTGTTGCTCAAACCTTCTATCTTCTGAAGCAATGAAAGCTTGTTTCAGTTTATCTGGGATTTGCGCTAGCTCGATGTTTTCTCTGCCGATTTCTCCTTGCTGTTGTAGGATCGTGCCATCGATAGCTTTAATAGTCAAAGTTTGCTGTCGCACGACGGCGTTTAGTTCAGCCTTATCCGGCAAAGTCTCATCTATTGACCTAATACCATAACTTACGGCAATAATTCCACCACTTAAACCCAAGCCTGCCCAAAACCACAGGCGACGATAAAAAGGTTTATCGCTGCTGGAAAACTTGGCCACTAGCCCAGATGAAACGCGTTGCATTCGGTTGAGTAACTGCTTCGCCTTCACCAGCTTTGTTGGCGGTAAGTTCTCATTGGTTGATTCTTCATTACTCATGATAATTACCGGGTGGCAATCGCGGTTTCTCCTTGTCAGAGTTACTTAAGTTAGTTGTGCTTTGGTTGAACCAGCAGGTCAGCTTCCCCACATTAGTTCCTTGATCAAATTAGTTGACACCTAACCACCGGGATAAATTTGGGGGTTAGAACACCATGTTTGTGTTGTTATAATATCCCATAAACAATTAACTGAATTCACTACAAAAGAATGTTTTTTTTAGGATTTGTTAATTTCATTAAGTAAATATTCATACATATAGTTAACGGATTATTCGGAGAAAAAAGACTGTTCAAAGTATTTCAAATAGATGCCGTTATGCGTGGGCTTAGTCCCCAAGATAGCTACTCAGTAAAGACTAGCGCCATCGCCCTTGGTAGCAATATTGGTGATTCGCAGGCAATATTAGAAGCAGCTGTCGAAACTTTAGCTCGAACACCAGGTATTCTTTTAACAGCAAAATCTAGTTGGTATCAAACCAAAGCAATAGGCCCAGCCCAGCCAGATTACATAAATGGCTGCATCCTCTTACAAATAGTTATGCTACCGCAGCTGTTGTTAGAAACTTTATTAAACATCGAACAAAAGTTCGGGCGTGTTCGCCAAGAACGTTGGGGGCCACGAACCTTAGATTTAGATTTATTGTTATATGATGACCTAATTTTGCAGACGCCAACCCTGCAAATTCCCCATCCCCGCATGAAAGAAAGGGCTTTTGTGTTAGTTCCACTAGCAGAAATCGCCCCGGATTGGGTAGATCCTGTTTCTGGGTGTGTTATCAAGGATTTGGTTAAACAGGTAGACTGTTCTGATGTACATTTATTGTTAGGCAATTAAAATTACCAAACGTAAACGCAGAAAGCTTCTGATTTGACAATTGATACCAATTTTGGTCTGTGTATTTAGCGACAAGAAAATTTTACTATGCCATTAGGTAGAGAATTACCACAGCTGCTGAAACAACGCTTATTTTATAAAGGACGCAAGTTTAATTTTGAAGTTAATCGCTTGCGTTTACCTAATAAAGCGGAAGGAGAATGGGAGTGTATTCGCCACCCAGGTGGCGCTCTAGCTGTGCCTGTGACAGCAGAGGGTAAACTGATATTGGTACGCCAGTATCGTTTTGCAGTTCAGGGCAGAATATTAGAGTTTCCCGCAGGTACTGTGGAAGCGAATGAAGATCCCCTAGAGACAGTGCAGCGTGAAATTGAGGAAGAAACCGGCTATCGTGCCCAAAAGTGGGAAAAATTAGGAGAGTTTTTTCTCGCTCCAGGCTATTCTGATGAAATTATCTATGCTTTTTTAGCGCGAGATTTGGAAAAATTAGATAAACCACCAGCACAAGACGAAGACGAGGACATCGAAACCGTCTTTTTCACCCCCGAAGAATTAGAGAAAGCAATTTTAGAGGGTGAACCAATAGATGCTAAATCCATTTCTAGCTTTCTGCTGGCTCGTCATTTACTAGTTTAACGGTATCGCGGAAGTCCCCACCCTCAACTCTTAGTAGGGTGGGGATAGGGAGTAGATTTTGTCGGTTGGGTGAAGTGCAACGAAACCCAACTGATATCTTGCACCATTCTCAATAACTGTAGGGTGGGCATTGCCCACCGACACAAATATAGGGGTTTTAGGCAATGGTGGGCAGTGCCCACCCTACTACAAAAAATGGATTATTGCAACTGGTGCAAGATGTAAGCCAATACCCAGATCTGTACCTGTACTCACGTCAGTGTGTGGAGTATGTCACCTCTCTACAAGTAACTCTTGCTGTTCTTCTGGTTCCTGCACCTGCATAAGTTGCTCACAGAGTTCATTCAATTCTGAATTTTTTTGGCGAATAATTTGCTGTGCTAGTGCTTCTAGGCGCTCAATATTTTCAGGACTTGCATCATCCATATCGTCGTTAGCCCCATTGAGAAATCCTTGGAAGCGATAATATTGTTTAGGGATATCATCTGCTTTCGGTAGTAATTGTTCTAACTGACAAGCTACTGATTCACTGTTAGCATCCAACATAATATTCACCAATGGTTCTACCCATTGAATTAATCCCCAATTTACAGCTTTATCGTAATGGTATTTACGGGTTAGAGAACCTGTACCTAATGAAACTACTAAAATGTCATTTAAAGATAGTGGTTGTTTATAAGGGATTTTGGCACTGAGTTTTTTAGAAGATATTAAAGCTTCCATAATTGCCAAAGATGTAGGGTTGTTGGCAAAAATGCAACCATCAATTAATGCATAATAACCGCCATCTGTTGGATCGATTGTTTCGATTTTATAAGGCTTGAAATAAGTTGGGGCTGCAGAAGTTGCCATTGCGGCTTGTTTCATGGTGTAACCTTCGCATATCTTGCGGAAGTTATCACCTAATTTTTGTTTTTTTAACTCATTAATAAAGAAAATCGGCATCCGCAACTCGATATCATAACTAGTGATAAAAAGTTCCGTGAGTGCATCTTGTAGAAGAGTATCTCCAAAAAATTCTGTTAAAACTTCGTCTCTACCTTTCGATGAATACTTTGCTCGCAAAATGTCGTCAATTGACATCAAGCGTGTGATATATGACTCAAAAAAGATGCGTTCTCCATCTTGCCGATATATCTCAATCAGATCCTTGGCTTTAAAATGAGGTTGACTCTTGTTGTTTGGATCTGGTTTAGCGAGGCCTGCAGCGAGAATTCCGCCAGTTGAGCTACCTGCAATCAGGCTAAACAGTTGACAAATCGGCTTTCCTGTACGTTTTTCGATCTCGTCTAAAACGATCGCCGGAATTATTCCGCGAATACCGCCACCGTCAATTGACAACACTTTGTATTTATAAGGCATACACCCTCTTTCTGCATCCTCTTCTGCTATCTGGACTATTAACTAATACCAATTTAATTAATGATTCGACACATGGATTGTCGTCAAGGGCGGGGAAACCCCGCCCCTACGTATCTTGTGTATTCTTTTTTCAAATTGGTATAACACATGATTATGTAGGATATTTTGATAATATAGTATGATTTAAAACTAAACTCACAGTATTTTTACGAAGTTTAGTAAAATGTTGCCGAAAAAAGAGACCTGGTGTTTAGAAAAACTCCAAGTCTCAAATTTAACTTTTACTAAATCAGTAATTTTTGTTAGAGTGTCAAGGATTGAGGATTTGTCTCAATCAACTTCGTCAAATCTCGCAAGAATGCGGCTGCATGGGCACCATAGATAATTCGGTGATCGGCAGTAATATTTACTTGCATTTGTTGGCGTACACCAAATAAACCATCGCCTGTGGCTACTACTTGCGGAGTAGACGCCCCGATCGCTAAAATCGAACCTTGTCCAGGTGGCAAAATTGCGTCAAATGTGTCTACACCAAACATTCCCAAGTTAGATAGGGTGAAAGTGCCACTGTTATATTCGTCTGGTTGTAGTTGCTTGCTTCTAGCGCGTTCTACTAAAGACTTCCAAGTGCGCGATAGAGAATAAATGTCTACTATATCTGCGTTCTTTAATACAGGTGTAATCAATCCGCCATCATCCATAGCTACAGCTACAGAAATGTTGATGTCAGAATGATAAACAATTCCTTGGTCAGAATAGCTAGCATTTATTAATGGGTGTTTTTGTAATGTCACCGCTACAGCTTTTGCTAGTAGGGCTGTCATTGTCACCCCTTTGGACTTAATCTGCTTGTAGAGCTTGTCTAAGCCGTCAGTTGTGATTGTGTAACCCACACGGAAGACTGGAACGGAGATGGTAGCTACCATATTCCGCACTACGGCATTTTGGAAGGTAGTGAGGGGCACTATTTGACCAGGTATAGCGCTGCTGGTCACTGGAGTAGGTGCAGGTGCTGTGGGGATGATTGTCGGTGTCGATGGCTGTGGTGTAAGTGGTTTAGCGGCTGGTTGCTTACCCTGATTTGCTGCTGCTTCCACATCCTCAGCGACGATGCGCCCGTAGGGGCCACTGCCTTTAAGTGTATTTAAATCAACTTTTAGTTCTTTTGCTAACTTACGGGCACGGGGTGAAACCACAACCCTACCTTCACGGTGGTTAGAACCATTTTGAGAAGCTAAGGTAGGTGTCCCCACTGAGGCGGTGACGGCGACTGGTTGAGGAGTAGGAGTAGCAGGGGTAGACGCACCACCGGAATTGGCTAGAGACTTAGCAGTTGCAATTTCAGCTTCCGTTTCGGCGATATAGGCGATCGCAGATCCCACGGTTGTACTTTCACCAGCTGGCACTAAAATATGGGCAAGATATCCTTCATAAAAGGATTCCACATCCATATCTGCCTTATCTGACTCGACAACCACCACTGTTTCGCCTTTCTCCACTTTATCGCCTGGCGATTTCACCCAGGAGACGATTTTGCCTTCAGTCATCGTGGAACTCAGCGCCGGCATAAATACTTCGTGAATGCTCATAGGGTGGTTTCAGAATCAATAATTTTATGGACTTTAACAGCTTTTGCCAGATCGAATTGTATCAAGGATTGGGGATTGGGGACTGGGGATTGGGGACTGGGGATTGGGGACTGGGGATTGGGGATTGGGGACTGGGGACTGGGGATTGGGGATTGGGCATTGGGGAATAACCAATGTTGCTTTTTGCCTCTCCCAACTCCTGTCTCCTGCCCCCTGCCCCCTGCTCCCTGCCCCCTGCCTCCTCCCCTGGAACTTAAAGGCGATGGGAAATGTCTACGCGTACAGCACCCTCAATATAAGTTATATATCTTTTGTAACCACTTACCAATGCACTGACGCTGCTCACACAAAGCCAGGATAGAGGCTTAGTGGTTCAACTTCAATTTAAAATTCAAAGTTGATAACTAACCTACTGGAAGTTTTGGTTTAGTTTTATGAAATTAACGTGGAAATTGTTTTTAATTTTGCTCCTCAGTGTCTTTGCTACTGCTAGTGCTGGAGTTTACATTAACCAGATCCAGCCGACTGTGGCAATTCTTGAGCCTAGTAACGAGCCACTACAGCACATGGAAGCGACCCAAATATCTCAGGATGTTGTGGCATATCCAGAGCGGAATAACTATAAAACTATACTACTGGATGGTATTAACTCTACTCTCCAAGGTAGCGATCCGGCGACTCTTGCACTGAACGCCTTTGATGATATTGCATCAGTGAGAGGCACACGCAAAGTAGAGGTCGTTTATCCCCAACGCAATCAAGCCTTAGTGACGATTACGCAAACCCAGCGGACTAATGATGCAGTTGGTGCAATTAAATATCGAGTGGAGATGACTACCTTTGGGCGATCGCTTTTTGTGAGTTCACCCCCCGTATGGCAAATTGTCTGGGCTGGCTCCCAGGTACAATGTCTACCTGGAAGTCGCCCTCAAAATAAGTTAAGCAAAAGCTGTCAGTAGCTATTGGTCAAACGATTTTGGATTTTGGATTTTGGATTGACTCCGCCCACCCTTAGGCAATCTTAGGGCAGACGCTCGTGCCTCGCTAACGCTAGGGATGGAGCATAAACCAAAAAAAATCTAAAATTGGCACAGTCAAATGACAAATGACCAATGACCAATAACAAATTTAGATATCGCCGCGAATCTCTTCGACAATACCATCGCGTAGCACGATTTCGACTTGTGTTTTGCTAATTAGGTTATCACCCGTTTCTATGCGGAAAAAACCTTCCATTTGAAATTGGTTAACCTCTTGATCCAACTCCAGAAACTGCACTTGCTGAAGGTTTTGCAGAAATTGATTTTTTTGTTCTAGCAGTTCACTTTTCTTTTGATTGACTTGGAGTTGAATATTGTCAATTTGTTGGATAGTCTGAGGGCCAGGTGGTTGCAGACTCTGCTTTTGAATTGCGGCGATCGCTCTTTGTCCTTCTACATCTAATTGTTGCAGTTGTTGATCAGTTTGATTAATCTGTGCTTGCAATTGCTGTTGAATTTCCTCTTTCCATAGAGGAGTCACAATAACTTTGACATTGACAACACGCTTCAAAAGTAATTGAGGTTTGGAGACATCCATAAAAATTTCACGTTCACTCTTGTAGTTTGCAGATGGACTGATTAGGCAAACATGCCGTCAATAATATCGCGATAGCGCTCTGTGACGACGTGTCGCCGCATCTTTAGGGTTTGTGTCAGCAAGCCGTTTTCAATTGAAAATGGCTCCGGAATGAGTCTGAATGAGCTAATGCGGTCATCTGCTCGATAGCCTGGACGGTTTTGCACTTCCCGATTCAATTCTTGCCGAAATAAATCCTGGATTATTTTACTCTCCAGGTCAATTTTTTGACTGGATGCGTCGGCTACATTGTCGTCCTGTATACTTATACTCAAGTTTTGGGTTTCTGCCCATTTTGCCAAAGCTTCGACGTTGGGAACAATTAAAGCACCGAGGCTACGCTGATCTTGGCCGACGAGCATAATTTGATCAACGTAGGGCGATCGCAAACACGCATCCTCAATAGGCTGTGGCTCGATATTCTCCCCATTGGTTAATACAATCGTATCCTTAGCTCGACCAGTCAAAACCAAGTCATTTTGTGGCGTTAACCAACCCAAATCACCGCTATCAAACCAACCTTGGGGGTCAATTGCTTTTGCTGTAGCTTCCGGATTTTGGTAATAGCCTTCCATGATTTGCGGTCCCTTTAACAAGACCAAGCCACGCTTGCCAGTTGGTAGAGGCACTCTTGTTTCCGGATCTACAATTTTAGTCTCTGTTGCCGGTAATGGTTGTCCAGATGCACCAATGAGATTTCTGCTGGGACGACGCACATGGGTGACAGGAGAAGTTTCTGTTAAACCATAACCCTGCAAAATCTGCACACCAATAATTTCAAAAAAATTATCAATGTGCTTGGGAAGCGCACCACCGCCGCTAATCATTTGCTTGACTCGTCCTCCCGTGGCTTCCCTGACTTTGGCATAAACTAGTTTTTCTCCCAAGGCGTGGAGCGGGAACAAGGCAGATGCTTGTATCCTAGCGGTTAATTGCTCGATCGCCGAAGCATCAAGATGCTCTAAATCCAACTTTTGGGCGATGCGCTGCGCTTTGATATATTTCTCACTAGTGCCCAGTAATGAGTTAATTAGGCGTTGTTTCTTAGCTGGTTGTTCCCGGAACTGCTTTTGCGCCCCCTCATAAATCGATTCCCACAGCCGAGGGACACCAACCATGTAGTGGGGTTTAAATTCTCTCAAATCCTTTTTAACTGAGCGCAAGTTGGTATAGACTTGTGTGCAACCTTGAGAGAGTAAGAAATATTCAACTGTCCGTTCATAGCTATGCCAGCTAGGAAGAATACTTAAGACAGTATCTCCTACCTCTGGTTGGACTACGACACCAAAGACTGTCACCTGGTGCAGCAAATTATCATGACTCAGCATCACACCCTTAGGTTTACCCGTAGTCCCAGAGGTGTAAATCAGCGTGGCTAAGTCTTCACGATTTTGCTTGACTGGCTGTAGAGTATGTTGTGCGCCAACTTCCATCAACTGTGAAAAATTTAGCACCTTGAGGCTTTCTTCCGTGGGCGGCGCTTCATCTGAAAGTAAGATTACCAGTGGAATTGGTAAATCTTTGAGGCCTTCCCGCAGTTTCTTAAGTGTCTTTAAATCCTCGACTACTAGGGCTGTGCTGCCACTATTAGCTATGATAAACAGCAGTTCTTCTCGTTCAGCTTGGGAACTACGCACCGCATCAGCTGCACCAGCGGTCATGATGCCTTGATCGGCAATAAACCAGCGAGGACTGTTATCAGCAATTAGAGAAATGCGATCGCCTACCTTCACCCCTAATGACTGTAAACCAGCCGCAAATTGGCGAATCTGCTCCGCTAGTTGGGCATAAGTAATTAACACCCCTGGTTGAGCATGGGGGTTGTGCAGAGCCACAGTATCACCAAATCGCTGCGCTGCCAAAGGCCAAATCTCTGATAGCGAATCCACTTTGTTGTAATTAGCCAAACCCTGCAAAATTTCGCGTTCTTTCACCGTCAGCTGAGATAAAGCAGTAGCAGCAGGCTGATTTTTTGACATAACACTTTACCTAAAGAGTTAATTGGATGTGTTTTGATCTGATTTTGCTATAACGTACAATAAACTTCCTTAATATACACAATGTCCTGTGGGTATAACATTTTTGAGAATTCCCCGGTTCTATATAGAAAAATTTATGATAAGATTCATTTACATAAGCTAAAAGTAATAGATCGCCTCGTAATTATGGCAATCAATAGTACTTACAGCCAACAATAGTGACCACCTAATTTGTCAAGGGGGGTGATTACCTATGGTTTTCAAAGATGCTGCATTATTAACTTTCATCAGCACCGCAGCTTGTTTAGCTTTCCCTAAGCTGCTATCGATAATTTTGGATTCTAAACGCGATCGCACTGAAGGATTACCGCAGCGTTCCAGTGCAGAAATGGCTAAACTCCCAATCACCAGTTTTCCTTATTGTACGGCTTACGTTTTGACTGGTAGCCAAAACTGTAAATTCAGTCCTCATTTTTGTGGGCAATGTTCCCCAAATTGATGACTGATAGCAATTAATTCTATTTTTTGTGGTAATCAGAAAGTAAATCCCCCTAAGTTCCGAGTAGAGGCTTCCTCCGCTCGGAATTATTAATGTTTGCAACCACTGGTTTACCACATTAATTATCAGCAGTTATATATGGCGTTTCCCGACCTATAGGAATCCGATTTGATTATTGAAAAAATCTAAGTAGTGTAGGGCTGGCAGAAGCCCAGGCTGTTGACTTTGTACGAAATTAGCTAAAAATTATCATGCAATTTTTTTTTGTGTTTACCGTAGGGGCATCGGCACTGCCGTGCCCTGATGAGAACGTTAACTACGACTATGATTTTGTCTGATGCATTTTAACTCGTTCCCAGGCTCTGCCTGGGAATGAGATCCCAGAGGCTCCGCCTCCATTATCGAGGCAGAGCCTCGCGACCTACGTTCCCAGACTCCGGCTGGGAACGAGAGAAAAGTAAACTGGGGATAAATGATAATTTTTAGTTAGCTTTAGCTTACTTTTGCTATTAGACTCAGAATTCATTCTGAGGCGGGACATGGATTTCGCGTTAAGTTGACACAGGTGGGCACTGGCTCCTCTGCGTGAGGAAAAATCATCTCACTAATCAGCGAAGCCTAATTTTCCATCCGCCCAGCTAGAAAAATCTGTTCAGCAGTCAAATTCAATTCCGGGAAAGTAGGTGATATGATGCGTTCCCCACCTCGAAACTGGTTAACTTGATACTCATCATCTACTAAATAATAGATAGAAATAGTAGGTTGTTTGGGATTACCTATATACCGCCTACCACCCAAAGCTAAATAATCCACAATCCAATATTCAGGAACACCGAAAGTTTCATAGTCAACCAACTTGTGTGCATAATCATCTTTCCAATTAGTGCTGACTACTTTAATAACTAAGGGAACAGATGCAGCTTGAGTCACCGTTGAGGACTTTTTCCACATTGGTTCTGATGAAAGATTCTGTTGATTTATCACTATCACATCAGGTGAATAACCAGAATCTTTGTCAGGAATCTTAACTAAAGCTTGCTTGGGTATGATGTAAGGGAGACTCAGGCGTTCAAATTCGACGTTTAGTTTTTTAGACAAAAAACCATTAGTCTCCTCATGATCTCCTACTGGCTGCATTTCAACAATTACGCGATCGTGTAGTTCATAACATCCGCCGTCTGGCTTCCAATTTAGGAATTCTTCAAAAGTGATTGTTTTCGGTAAAGCTTGAAACATCAGACTTGCTCCTTACTCTGGTTCAAAGTTTAGCACCAAAGCAAAATGGGCGAATTCTATTCGCCTGGGAAACTTAAACCAACAATATCTAGAACTTATAGCAATTCTCGGTGACGTGAGGTACACCCGTAAGGGCACGGCAGTGCCCTTGTCAACTTAACGCAAAACCCATAGCCCGCCTCAGAATGAATTCTGAGTCTAATAGTAAAAGTCATCTAAAGATGACTAAAAATTCTCACAAATTCCTAGTCTACTTCAGTAGACTTGAGCTATTAGCCTTGGAATTCATTCCAAGGCGAGTATGAAAGCCTTACAATCAGCAATCTGTGGCTTAAGTTGACACCAATGGGCAGTGCCGTGCCCCTACAACTTCCGATATTTTGTACCGCACCTGAATTGAAACCGCTATACGCAACTGGCACATGATATTTGTAGGGTGTGTGACGCCACGACAAAACTCTGTACGTAGATTCAAGACTAATAGCGTCACGCACCATTCTTTGACTGTGACACATGCGTAAGTCCTAATACCAAAGCAGAAGCTGCTACAGACTGCGCGAAACACGAAAATGTCTTGACGGAAACCCTTACAGGGAAGACAGAAACTGCTACAGGCTACGCGAAACACGAAAACGTCCAGGCGGAAGCCGCTACAGGGAAGACATAAACAATCAACTTAAGACCTGGCGAATAGAATTCGCGGCTACACAGA
Source organism: Calothrix sp. PCC 7507 (assembly GCF_000316575.1). Lineage (GTDB taxonomy): Bacteria > Cyanobacteriota > Cyanobacteriia > Cyanobacteriales > Nostocaceae > Fortiea. Next base: position 5,245,054 of record NC_019682.1, read on the forward strand.
CCAAGTCCGCCTCCGCGGACTAACGCAAAATTAAGGGTTTGAAACCCACGTTCGCGTAGCGTTCCGCAGGAAAGGTGGGTTTTGTTTGTGTAGCTGCGGTTTCTAACCGCCGATTTCACTATAAGATTATCCGCCGCCACACAACGATAAAACAAGGAATCCGGAAGATTTGACGAAATTTTATATCTATTTCGGTAACAGTGTTGGTTCATGTAGATGAACGTTATAAACTCAACCTGGGAATCACAAAAAGATTCCTGAAAAATTTTCCATCACAAATAATTCAACCCAAGTAACTCATAGGTTATCAAGGCTTCAGCATGAACAAAATCACTAAGTTTCAGCGCAATTTTTGCTGCTCATTTTCTCGTGTTTCTCGTTATGGCTTAACTGGATTAATGGTTGTGGTTTTGTTATCTGATGCGGTGGGTGCAAAGGTTGGTAATTCACATAATTATTCACCAAAGTTATCGCCAGAAATTCGATTAGATAAATATCGAGATAATTTCCCGTCTTTAGAAGCTGAGGGTCAAGCGCTCCAGCCATTGCGTAGACGTAGCCGTCGATGTATTCGTGTTTAGTAGGACTTGTCTCCTCCAGTTGGAGGTATTCTTCTGGGGTAAAGTAGTGGTTTGTCAATTTTGTTTTGAGGGGTTTTTGGTAGTGCGGGCCGAAAAGCCCGCGTGAGCGAGACGTTTGTCCTTCGGACACGCTACGCGAACACACTACAGTCCCTCATTTCAACCCTGACTAGTAGTTTGGTTCAGGAGAGGCAATCATAACTAATTCAAAATAAAGAAAGGCAATTAAATCAGTTAACAGTTAACAGTTAACAGTTAACAGTAAAATGTTAATTACTTTTTAACAGCTATCCATTGGGTTACAGGAGCCATTGCACGCCAACCTAAAAATTTACCAATTGGTTCTGCTCGTTGAATAGCAATTCGGGTGAAATTACCGCCTACTTTTTCATACCATCGAAATAGGGTTTGCTCACCTTCTATTGTGACGACATTAGCAACTAACCGTCCACCTGGTTGTAGTGCTGACCAACAAATATCAAACAATCCTTCTGCTGTGACTCCGCCACCAATGAAAATGGCGTTGGGTGTAGGTAAGTCTGGGAGAACATTTGGTGCTTTCCCCTCAATGATTTGCAGGTTGGGAGTACCTAAAGCAGCGGCGTTGTCGGCAACATAACGCAGTCTTGTAGAATTTTGTTCAATGGCGATCGCCTGACATCTCGGATCAGTCCGCATCCATTCTATTGATATTGAACCACAACCAGCGCCGACATCCCACAGCAGTTCTCCTGGTATGGGTGCGAGGGTCGATAGTGTTACGGCTCTAACTTCGCGCTTGGTTAGTTGTCCATCATGGTGATAGGCATGGTCTGGTAATCCTGGTAGCCTGGGTAATGGGGTGACTCCCGCATCGGCTTTACAGTGAATAGCGATCGCATTTAAAGCAGCAATTTCTGTCTCATTCCACAATACCGCAGTACCTGCAACTATTCTTTCCTGAGTGCCACCCATCCTTTCTAAAACGGTAATTTCACTACCACCAAAACCGCGTTCTGTCAAGATTTTGGCAACAATGCTTGGTGTATTCTTACCTGCACTTAAAATTAATAACCTAGCTCCGGGATAGGTGTAAGACTGGAGCAGAGAAGCAGGACGACCGCACAAACTCAAGGTTTCTACTTCCGTCAAAGACCACCCCAGTCGTGAACAGGCGAGGCTGAAGGCTGACGGCGCGGGGATGATTGTCATTTCTGAGATGGGAATGCGCCGCGTCAGCGTGACACCAATGCCATAACACATGGGATCACCGCTAGCCAAAATGCAAATCGACTCACCCCGCCGCCGGATAACTTCCTCGATTGAGACACTAAAGGGAGATTTCCAGGCTATTTTCTGACGTTGGTCATCTGTGGGTAGCATTGCCAAATGGCGATCGCCTCCTACTATAACTTCCGCTTGCTCAACTAAGGAACGGGCGATCGGACTTAACCCCTGCAACCCATCTTCACCAATGCCAATAATAGAGAGCCATTTATGTGTCATCAGTAGGTCGGCACAAATAAAGTTAAGCTGTTGTGATTATAGTTTGCACATCAGCTTAACTAGACATGATCGTTATTTGCTGAACTGATACCAATTCACGAAAACACTGATACAGACAGATTTCTCGTAGGGGTAAGGCAATGCCCATTGGTGTCAAATTGAGCTACAACGCTTACCCGACATACATTTTACCCCTCCCTAACCCTCCCCTTGTAAAGGCTACGGTGTACACACAAGTGATTTAATCACCCCAAAACCTTTAAAAGTAGGGGAGCCAGTCACGTGGGCGGGTTTCCCGACTTGAGGGAACTGGCGTTGTGTTATGCCGGAGGCTAACGCACCATCCCAGATTTTTGGTGCGTTACGGACTCCGTCCTAACGCACCCTACCAAATGAAAATGAATGCAGGTAATATTTTCCGATTTGTGTGTACACCGTAGCCTTGTAAAGGGGAGGGAACTGGATTTCTTTTTCCCCCCTTTCTAAGGGGGGATTAAGGGGGGTGACGTGAAGAGTGATGGTAAGCGAGAAAATTTAAAATCACGTCTTGGCAAGGATTTCACGTTAAGTTGACACCAATGGGCATTGCCGTGCCCTCACTTACCAACGCATCTGTATCATTATTAAAGTGAAATTGTATGAGTTGCCCATGATGGGCAATCTCAAGCTAAGGTTTAACGCTGTAGCCACTTACGTCAACTGGTGTATACCCCTGGCCAACTAATTGGTCAAAAGTAGCTTGATATTGAGCCGAAGTTAAACCATGTCGCGCTACCCAAGCAGGACTGTTGGACTTATCCCAAATAGCGGCGTAGCGGTCTTGTCCGTTGACATTGTAGCCGCTGACTTTTACCAAGCGATAGCCTTGACCGACGTACTGATCAAAAGCTGCTTGATATTGGGCCGAAGTTAAACCATGTCGTGCTACCCAAGCTGAACCGCCAGATTTCACCCAAATAGCAGCGTAGCGGTCTTGTCCGTTCAAACTATAACCACTGACATCGACCAAGCGATAGCCTTGACCAACGAATTGGTCAAAAGCTGCTTGATATTGAGCCGAAGTTAAACCATGTCGTGCTACCCAAGCAGGACTGTTGGACTTATCCCAAATGGCGGCGTAGCGGTCTTGTCCGTTGACATTGTAGCCGCTGACTTTCACCAAGCGATAGCCTTGACCGACGAATTGGTCAAAAGCTGCTTGATATTGGGCCGAAGTTAAACCATGTCGCGCTACCCAAGCAGGCCCACCAGATTTTACCCAAATAGCGGCGTAGCGGTCTTGTCCGTTGACATCGTAACCGCTGACATCTACCAAGCGATAGCCTTGACCGACGAATTGATCAAAAGCTGCTTGATATTGGGCTGAGGTTAACCCATGTCGTGCTACCCAAGCTGAACCGCCAGATTTTACCCAAATAGCAGCATAGCGGTCTTGGCTATTAGCTATTGCTTGGATACTTCCTAGAGGAATTCTTTGTGCATGAAGTTCTTTCTGGGCAACTACTCCAATATTTGCTTTAGTATTATCTACACTGTTAGCAGAGTTGATAGAAGCAGCAAAAGCAGAATTAGCCAAAGTGGCAAGTAAAACTGCACTAGAGGCAGTGAAAGCTAAAGAGCGAATGAACATATTAGTAAAATAAACTTGTGAGAGTGTATATTTTTGAGTTTTTGAGGCACACTGACTAGATAGGTTAGCGTTGGTTTTTTTATGCAGTCTCAGGTTGTAAGCTGATATGCGTCTAAATTTTATAAACACTCTTTATCGTTGATGGTTGATGGTTGATGGTTGACGGTCAACAGTCAACCGTCAACAGTCATCGGTCATTAATCCCCAGTTCCCTGCAATAAATCTCATGATCCAGATTCAGCCAGAAGTCAAGCGCATAGAAGAACTGCGCCAATTGTTACAACAAGCCAGCTATGCTTATTACGTCCTAGATGCACCAATTATGGAGGATGCAGTTTATGACCAGCTGTATCGAGAGTTGCATCAACTAGAAATTCAGTATCCCAAATTGGTAGCGCCAGATAGCCCGACTCAGCGCGTGGGTGAAAAACCAGCAACACAGTTTACATCGGTAAGGCATAATATCCCCCTGTATAGTTTGGAAAATGCCTTTAATGTTGATGAGTTACAAGCATGGGATCAGCGTTGGCGGCGACAAATACCGAAAATAGATTCGGTAGAATACGTCTCTGAACTGAAAATAGATGGTTCTGCGATCGCTCTTACCTATCAAAATGGCATTCTAGTTAGGGGCGCAACTAGGGGTGATGGGGTGATGGGTGAAGATATTACCCAAAATGTCCGCACAATTCGCTCAATTCCCCTGCGGTTGAATTTTGCAGGATTAGAAATTCTCGAAAAGGTGGAAGTGCGCGGCGAGGCGTTTTTACCTTTGGATGTGTTTAAACAAATCAACGAAGAAAGGCAAAAAGCAGGTGAACAGTTATTCGCCAATCCCCGCAATGCGGCAGCAGGTACTCTCAGACAATTAGACTCCCGCATTGTCGCCCGCCGACGGTTAGATTTCTTTGCTTACACGCTACACATTCCTGGTAGGGATGACGCTAGTATCGCCAATACCCAATGGGAAGCTTTGGAATTGTTGCGAAAAATGGGTTTCAAGGTTGACTTGAACCACAAATTATGCAGTTCTCTAGCAGAAGTTGGCGAATATTATCAGCACTGGGATACTGAACGGCTGAATTTACCCTATATGACTGATGGGGTGGTAGTAAAGCTGAATGTCTTTAAGCTGCAAGAACAGCTGGGATTTACGCAGAAATTCCCTCGGTGGGCGGTGGCGTTGAAATATGCAGCCGAGGAAGCACCCACCCACGTCGAAAATATTGCGGTGAATGTGGGGAGAACGGGGGCGTTAACGCCATTGGCCCAAATGCGTCCTGTGCAACTGGCGGGGACTACTGTTTCCCGCGCTACTTTACACAATAGCGATCGCATTACCCAATTAGACATCCGCATCGGCGATACTGTGATTGTCCGCAAAGCTGGAGAAATCATCCCCGAAGTGGTGCGGGTACTCAAAGAACTCCGTCCCGACAATACTCAACCTTTTATCATGCCCACCCATTGCCCAATTTGCGGACAGCCAGTGGTGCGAGAGTTGGGTGAAGCTGTTACTCGATGTGTCAATGCTTCCTGTGCAGCGATTCTTAAAGGGGCAATTGAACATTGGGTGAGTCGTGACGCCTTAGATATTAAAGGTATGGGCGAAAAACTAGTACATCAACTTGTCGATAAAGGGTTGGTACATGCCGTTGCCGATTTATATGAATTGACACAAGAGCAATTATGTGCTTTGGAAAGAATGGGTGAAAAATCGGCACAGAAATTAATAGATGCGATCGCCCAATCGAAAAACCAACCTTGGTCACGGGTATTGTATGGTTTAGGCATCCGTCATGTTGGCAGCGTCAATGCTCAATTAATCACTGAGAAATTCCCTCATGTAGACAAGTTAGCCGCAGCCAAGCAGTCAGAAATTGCAGGCATTTATGGTATTGGTGTAGAAATTGCCGAGTCTGTATACCAATGGTTCCACATCGGTGCTAATCAAACTTTGATTTCTCGCCTCCAAGCGGCTGGGTTGCAATTAGCGGCTAATGAGGAAACAACAGTAGTTGCTGATAGTAATCAAAATTTAGCTGGTAAAACCTTTGTAGTGACGGGAACTCTACCAACTTTAAAGCGCGATGAGGCGAAAGCTTTAATCCAAAAAGCTGGTGGTAAGGTAACGGAATCGGTGAGTAAAAAAACCGATTATTTGGTTGTGGGAGAAGATGCAGGTTCTAAGTTAGAAAAGGCGCAAGCGCTGGGAGTCGCTCAGTTAACTGAGGCACAGTTGTTGGCGCTGGTAGAAGGTTAGGCAATAGGCAATAGGGAAAAGTTTCTGGTAACTCCCACGCCAGTCCCTTTTAACAGTCAACAGTCAACAGATTTACTTCAGCTACATTATTGGTCAGCAAAATACTGTAATATATCCACACATATCTTTACGTGATTTGAGGAGTTCAGACCGATGAATACACAACTATCTCGTAGCTTATTAGGTAAAACAGTGGGTGTGGCGATCGCAGCAGCTGGTCTTTTGGTTAACGTGCCAACCTTTGCTCAGTCTACTCCCGCACCAACACCAGCGGTTAAACCCGCGCCAGCAAAACCCAAAACTCCTGGTACAATTGTTGATGTTGCCAGTGCTAACCCTTCTTTCAAGACCTTGGTAGCAGCTGTGAAAGCAGCAGGTCTGGTAGAAACTTTATCTGGTCAAGGCCCATTCACAGTATTTGCACCCACCGATGCTGCATTTGCCAAGTTGCCAAAAGGTACTCTAGAAAAACTATTGAAGCCAGAAAATAAAGCAACCCTGGTGAAGGTTTTAACTTATCACGTCATCAGCGGTGCAGTTGATTCTAAATCCATCAAATCTGGCGAAGTCAAGACGGTTGAAGGCGCATCAGTTAAAGTTACAGTGAGAAAAGCTGGTGTAACAGTAGGTAATGCCAAAGTCATCAAAGCAGATGTCAAAGCCAGCAATGGTTATATCCATGTAATTGATACAGTCCTACTCCCTCCTGGATTGAAACTGTAAATAGCGATCGCCATCAAAGATACTTTGAGCAGTTAATGGTGTTCAGATACCCAACTTCTTCTCAACACCCGTAGGGTGTCTTCCGGCAGAGTAGAAGTCGGGTATCTCGCAGGGACATAAAATTAATGGGACAGACCACGGTTGGACAAAAGCATCGAACAGCCCATCCAGCATCATCTGCTACCGTGTGAATCTTTATTCTCAACAGTAACTTCTACTATTTTCTCTCACCCAGATTTAACATTTAGACAGGTATCCCCCCTTAATCCCCCGATGTCTTGGGGGGAAAAAATGCAATTCCCTTCCCCCTATCTCTTTGTTGAGGATAGTCCAATCCCATGACATTAGTATATAATGATGGATTGTGTCGAATCAACGCTAGACCATGCCTAAACTCAAGACTCGTAAAGCAGCAGCGAAGCGATTCCGTGCCACCGGCACAGGTAAAATCGTGCGTCGTAAAGCTGGTAAAAACCACTTGCTAGAACACAAAAGTTCTGACAAGAAGCGCAACTTCTCCAAGACTGCACTTGTACATGAACGCGATGAAGATAATGTGCGTTTAATGCTCCCATATTTGTAAATTCTTCAGGAATTAAGTTATGACTCGGGTAAAACGCGGTAACGTAGCTCGTAAACGCCGCAATAAAATTCTCAAACTAGCTAAAGGTTTTCGCGGTTCCCACTCAACTCTGTTTAGAACCGCCAACCAACAGGTAATGAAGGCCCTACGGAGTGCCTACCGCGATCGCAAAAACAGAAAGCGCGATTTCCGTCGTCTCTGGATCACCCGCATCAACGCCGCTGCAAGACTTCATGGTTTGAGTTACAGCCAATTGATCGGTAACTTGAAAAAGGCTGATATCCAACTAAATCGCAAGATGTTGGCACAATTAGCAGTCCTCGATCCAGCTAGTTTTGGCAAAGTTGCTGAATTAGCGAATCAAGCAAAAGGATAAATGTGACAACGAATCAAGGATGAAGTATGAAGTATGAAGGCTGAAACGCACTCCACAGAAAAGTCTGGGGGCTTGAGAAAAGACACCTCGTTGTTCACAAAGCGTGTCTGGAAACAATTCTTTTTTTCATCCTTTATCCTTTATCCTTTATCCTTTGTTCGGTTACATGTGGTGATATCTACCACCGTTTTTTGCATTCTCTGCTTCATGGGGACAGGATTGGTGGCATCAGCTGCCCCAATGCCAGAAATTCAGCGGGGTTATTTGACGGTAGCTGTCAAAGATAACTTACGTCCCTTAGGATTTAAAGATGCTAGTGGTAATTTGCAAGGCTTAGAAATTGATTTGGCGAAGCACTTGGCAGTTGACTTGCTAGGCAAAGCAGAGGCTGTCAAGTTGCAACCAGTATCCAACCGCGATCGCTTGTCTGTAGTTTTAGATCATAAAGTTGATTTAGCGATCGCTAGAGTGACAGCAACAGAGTCACGGGAGCGCCTGGTAAGTCTCAGTGTTCCTTATTATCTTGATAGCACCGTATTAATTACACAAGATACATCTGTGCAGCAGCCGAGTGATTTGGCAAAACGGAAAATCGCTGTACTCAACAATTCCAGCACTATTGCTAAACTGCGAAATTTTTTACCAACAGCTGAATTGGCAGGAGTGAATTCCTATGCAGAGGCGAGAGAGCGCATAGAGAGCCATACAGCAGCAGCTTTTGCCGCAGATGCTAGTGTCTTGACTGGTTGGGTGCAGGAATATCCTCAGTATCGGCTATTGCCCAACAAGCTATCAACGGAACCCTTATCTGTAGTCATGCCCAAGGGATTACAGTACGACGAATTCAGACGCAAGGTGAATGAAGCGATCGCTCGTTATATCGCTGAAGGTTGGCTGCAAGAACGCATTAAATATTGGGGTCTAATGTAGGGGCATTTAAGTTGCATATAGCGGTTCTCAGTTGGATGCAATACAAAATTATATCGTTGCTTGTAGGGTCACGGCACTGCCGTGACCTTGTGAGTGTATTGGACTCAAGCGATAACTGCTATATTTCATCGTGTAGACCGTTGACTATTGACAAAGAAAAATGGTTGTGATTATGAATAAGCCTTTTAGCTGATCTCCTGAGTTGTTGAACGAAATTCAATTCATTCGTGGATATGGGAACAGGGAACAGAAAAGCATTTGTGCAATTAATTCTGTCTAAGTACTTATACCATTTCACAACTTTTCATGAGTTGATCGTACCTCTACGCTTAAGTGTGGCGATCGCCTCTTTGCAAAATAAAGGCAGACGCAAAGTCTTATATAGCAATTCTCAGATGAATGAAATACACTTTCCGCAAAGGAGTCAGAAGCCAGAATATTTCACCCTGAGTGCAGCCGTTCGCGCAGCGTCTCGCAGAGAAGGGTGGAACTCTCCTGAATTCTGATCACCCAATCCAGGACGTATTGCAACAGACTGATAACCGCTATATTAGGTTATCCACTAGTCTCTATTGATACTAGCCTCTACTGAGGCAAAGCGATCTATCGTGCTTTTTAAAGCATTGCAAGTTCAATAAAGCTTAAACATTTTTTTTGCTCAACAAGGATCAAAAATAAACTAAATATAAGTAAGATTTTTTACTTGTACTTACTCACAAAAATCACCTCTTGGGAAAATTCTGCCTTCTACACAACATTTACTATGCTTTGCTCAGGATCTAACCTAAGTAGATGGATAGTATTAAATCATTTAAATACTTTTACGCACTTACTTTAAAGTAAACTTTTAAATATTCCTAAAGGCTTAAAGATTTAGTGAACTTACGTATAATCTCGTAAAAAAATAAATCAAAAATCATACACTACGGTTAAGGTCAATTTAAAAGAGCTTTTTTCAAACAAGCCTAAAGAAGATCATGTTGACAGAACGTAGAGAAATGCAGCCTAAGACGAAGCCACCAACATCACTAAACTTGTTGCAGTCATTTAGCGACAGAGCAATTAAAGACGTATTTTTCAAGCCCCAAAGCGACCTAGAAGTGCAAGAGCATTTAGCAGCAGCCATCCAATGGTTGAAGCGAGCTCACGATCAAAGTCCTGATGATGGAGTCAGCTGGGGATACTCCCTCAAAGGTGGATGGCGACCATCCTATCGCGAAACCTCCGGCTATATTGCCGAGACGTTTTTCGACGTAGCTAAATATACGCAAGATGATGATGCTTGGCAGCGAACAATCACAATCAGTAAGTGGTTAGTCAAAGTCCAGAACAAAGATGGGTCAATTTCCGACCCCCGTTACGGTGACAAAGGTATCGTTTTTGACACAGGTCAAGTACTGCAAGGATTGATTCGCGCTTACGAAGAAACTCAAGAACCTGATTTTCTCCAAGCAGCAGAAGCAGCAGGAGACTGGCTAGTCAAAGTAGCAGATGAGACAGGGCGTTGGACTAAGAATACACACCTAGGTATACCCCATGTCTATAACACCCGCGTAGCTTGGCAGTTGCTCAAACTACACACCATCAGTCCCAACGCCGACAGAGAGAGAGTAGGCCGAGCCAACCTAGATTGGGGAGTGAGCCAGCAAAAGGATGGGTGGTTTGACCAGTGCGCCTTTAGAGCAGGAGAAGCTCCCTTTACACATAACATTGCTTATGCGATTCGTGGTTTGCTAGAAGCAGGCTATTTGATGAACGATCAGAAGTATATAGATGCTGCAACTGCGGGAGCCAAGGCGATGATACCGCACATAGCGGCAGATGGCTTCATTGCTGGACAATTTGATAGCAACGGTAAACCCGAGGGAAATTATTGTTGTCTGACTGGTAACTGTCAAATGGGCATCATTTGGCTCAAGCTGTATCAACAAACCGGCGATCGCAGTTACTACGAAGCAGCCAAAAGCAGCTTGCAATATGTCATGTCCTCACAGGACATTCACACCTCTGATTTAAATATCCGTGGTGCGATTAAAGGTTCTCAGCCAATTTGGGGCAAATATACGCGATTGTCGTATCCCAACTGGGCTACAAAGTTTTTTATTGATGGATTATTTTTACTATTGAAATTACAGTGATGAATAGACAAGCAATCATAGATAATTATTCACAAGCATCAGAAAATCACTATAGCAGTCAGTTGAAAACCACAAAAAAGGTGAGGATTTTAGACACGAGCTTTGATGCCTTGAGCCTGGCGCAAACCGTAGACTGGGTAGTGGAGTTGATTAAATCTGGGCAAAAAGGATATATCTGTACTGTGAACGTCGCTATCTTAATGATGATGCGTTCCTATCCACAGCTACGGAATTTTGTACACAACGCTGCCTTAGTAGTAGCAGATGGTCAGCCTTTAGTCTGGACTTCAAAATTGCTGGAACAGCAGTTACCAGAACGTGTCACAGGAATTGACCTGATCGATGCGATCGCTGCTAGAGCAGAAAAAGAAGGTCTAGGAATCTATCTGATGGGAGCAACTGCTCCAGTAATTGCAGCTGCAGCCTTCAAAATGCAGTCTAAATATCCCAGGCTCAAGATTTGCGGTTTTGATGACGGTTACTTTAACGAAGCTCAGTCAGCCGAACGAGCAGCCGCAATTTCTCAAAGTGGCGCACAAATTCTGTTCGTGGGTATGGGTGTACCCAGACAAGAATCATTCCTAGAACAAAATTGGGACGAATTGGGAATAAATTTGGCAATTCCCGTTGGTGGGAGCTTTGATGTTTACGCCGGACTTAGAAAGCGCGCTCCTTTGTGGGTGCAACAAACTGGACTAGAGTGGCTTTATCGCTTAATCCAGGAACCACAAAGACTTTGGAAGCGTTATTTACTTACCAATTCGCAGTTTGTATTAGAAATACTGCGATCTATGTTTACTCGCAGTCACAATACCACGGTATTGTCTAATGCTAGGGAGAGACACTAAGCGATCAGCTAATGGTTGGGGCAAAGAGTGTAAGGTAATTTGTCCTAAACCATTATTCTACATACTTAGTTAGTCTTAAATTTCATCAGCAGCCTATATAGGTACATAGCCTAGCACAAATAAAATTAATTGGTGTATCCGATACCTTTTTGCTAACATTCATTAACAAATACACTCTTTAAGAGAGGGCGTATCAACCAATGCACGAAGGAAAATCCCTCGCGCACCATTTAGATCCCTCGGCATCACCCGCCCGTCAGATGGAGACTTGACGAATTTAGCACCACCAAGTTTGTGGATTATTTCGCCAGTCCAACTGACTGTTTTTGATGTATATGCCTCGTTGACATCCATTACTACCTTGCCAGTTTCAAAAACTTTGTGTTTAAGAAACTGCTTAAAACGGTAGTGAGAAAGTGTTAACATCTGGCGTACTGACTTTGACCTAATTCGTCGTTTTGCCTTTTTGGACATCTGGGATGTTTCAAAAGTTGGTAGTAAAATAGCGAAGCGTTAGCGACGTAAGGAGCGTCTGATTTCGGCATCTGGGTAGAGTGACTGCATATAAGCAATTTGTCTACCAAGGTCGTCTCGCTGTTTGGTTGAACTGACTCGGCAGTAGCAAATAAGGGAAGTTCTAACTGCACCGCGAAAATAGGACTCGACATCAAAGAGTCTTTGCCCTGCTTCGTTTTTGATGCTTTGGATTTTCCCATTGTCTGCATACTTCCTTAGTGTGTTTGGGTGCAGTCCGAGTTTTTTAACTGCCTCTCGTAGTGGTACGTAAGCCATACCACTATAGAACCCATTTGTTATTTTATGTTAGCTATTGTTAGCAAATAACTAGCTATTGACTAGCCCTCCACGGAAACAAACTAGCAATAGCATCTTGGAATGGGAAGAGTTGACTGTTGACTGTTGACGGTTGAAAGTTGATGGTTGACAGTCATCAGTCATCCATAGTGAATAGGAACCAGATTCTGAGATAGAATTATGTTGGTTAAATAATAGATACTTAAGTATCTTTGATACCTGTGTTCCGAGGCAATGGATAATAATCTAGCGATCGTTTATCTCTCAGTTTTGGTAGGCCTACTCACATTTACAGTTGTGAGTGTTTTTCGCCAAATTTTCAAAACTCGCAAACTTGAAAGTTCTTTGTCACGCTTGCGAGACAAGTTGAGTAAAGACAAAGGCACGACTCAAGAGTATTATGAGTTGGCCAGTATTTATTCAGAAAAAAAATTATATTCACAAGCGATCGCACTTTTTCAAAAAGCCCTGAAAGCCGCTGATGAAGAAGGAGAAGAAAACATCTCTCCTATTTACAATGGCTTAGGCTACGCTTACTTTACCCAAGAACAATATGACTTGGCAATTCGCCAGTATAAGGAAGCTATTAAATATAAACCCGATTATGTCACAGCCTTAAATAATCTCGGTCATGCCTACGAACGGAAAAAATTAACTGTTCAAGCGCTACAAAGTTACGAAGAAGTATTAAAATTTCAGCCAAATAATACAACTGCTAAACGCCGCGCGGAATCTCTAAGGCGCTTGGTTTCGGCGTAATTTTTAACGTTGCTTCTTTAGCTCGACTTTATCCATTTTTACGAACCCTAAAACCTGACGCCGAAACTCTTGTACGTCGCTAGGTTTAGTTTTTGTAACTTATCGATAATCAGCGAGGAAAGTGGCGTGAGGGTTAGGGTAGGGTAAAAAATATTTGATTTTTGAAATACACATAGCCTACCAAAAATTGGATATGGTGGGCTGCAAATACTGCAAAACGCTGTAAGTGCCAATTCGTTTATAGCGTTTCCCGACAAGCGTGACGTACACCCGTAGTAGCACGGCACTGCCCATTGGTGTCAACTTAAGCTACAGATGGCTTATTGCAAGGCTTATCCACCCGCCCTTCGACTCCGCTCAGGGCTAATAGCCAAAGTTTACTAAAGTAAACTGAGGATTTTTTAGAATTTTTAGTCATCTTCAGATGACTTTTGCTATGAGCAAGGAACTTCAGTTCCTTGCGGGACAAGGGTTTCGCGTTAAGGTGATTTCCGAGAAAGAAAATACCTGTATTGGCGAGTGTCGACACTTCGACAAGCTCAGTGCGGCGCTTCGCTCAACTCGCGATCTTTCAGTTGGTTGAGCGAAGTCGAAACCAACGGCGACGGTATATTTATTCCTGGAAATCACCTAAGTTGACACAGGTGGGCACTGCCGTGCCCCTACACCTCGCGGTATAATATTGTACTCCATCTGAATGGGAAGCGCTATATAGGACTCATATTTGATTTCTGAAATACATGTAGGGGAGCCACCCTCGTGCGCGGGTTTCCCGCATTGAGAGGAGTGGCGTTGGGCATTGCCCACCACATCCGGGTTTTGGTGGGCATTGCCCACCCTACACTTAAGATTAAAGTGTACGGAATTTTTTCAATAATCAAACCGGATTCCTATATCATCAATAGATGATGAAGTGTTTGATGTAATTTGCAAAGTTTTAGTGAGACTTTGTTCATGCGTAATTGCTGATACTATCGGCAAATTATTTTGGGGTTAACTTTTTCATAGGTTTCTAGGTTTATACCTGGAAATTAATTACTATGATTTATTACACCTCAAGGATGATTAAACGACTTAGGCAGTTTTTTAAAATAGTTATTTTCATTATTGTATTCATCACTTTTTTTATTGGATTCAAGGGAAATTTATCTGCTCAATATCCTGCTATTTTGCATCCGTTGGATTCATTAACCACAGCAGAAATTACCACAGCGGTTGCAGTAGTTAAGCGGGAAAAGAAGTTGAGTGAAATGGCAGTTTTTCCGTTGGTTTCTTTACAAGAACCCAATAAAAATGAAGTTCTTAATTTTACACCTGGTAAACCTTTTCAAAGAAAAGCCTTCTTGGTGATTTATGAACGTTTGCAAAACCAAACCTATGAGGGTATCGTTGACCTAACAACTAAAACCTTAAGTTCTTGGCAACAGATACCCAACGTTCAACCAGCAATTGTATCCTCAGAATATGAGCTAGCAAATCGAGCATTTAAAGCCGATCCGCGATGGCAAGCGGCAATGCAAAAGCGGGGAATTACAGATTTCAATCAAGTCCAAATTAGTTGCTGGTCACCAGGAATCCTGAGTAAACAGGAAGTGGGAGCAGGTAATCGTCTTTGTAGGGGCTTATTCTATTACAGGGGCGAACGCTGGAATTATTATGGCAGTCCAATTGAGGGTGTCTTAGCTACTGTTAACTTAAACACGGGTAAACTTGACAGTTTTGTAGATAGTGGCATAGTTCCCTTCTCGAAAAAAAATTGGAACTATGATATCAAGTCCCTCGGTCAATTATTATCATTGCCTAAAACATTAAAAATTCTGCAACCCAATGGTAAAAGTTTCCGCATCAAGGGCCATGAAATCAGTTGGCAAGGTTGGAATTTTCGCTATTTGATGCATCCCCGCAATGGCTTGGTACTGTATCAAGTGTCTTACAAAGATGGGAAAAATATCCGACCAGTGCTATATCGTGCTAGTCTTTCCGAGATGGTAGTACCTTATGGTGATCCTCGTCCTAACTGGGCTTTTAGGAATGCTTTTGATGTTGGAGAATATAACTTTGGTTCTCTCGCTAACAAGATGGAGTTAGGTAAAGAAATTCCCGATAATGGTCAGTTACTCGATGCGGTATTTGCTGATGGGAATGGAGAACCTTATCTCATGTCAGGAGTGATAGGCATCTACGAGCGAGATAATGGCGTACTGTGGAAACACTACGATTACAACACTCAGCGTCATGATGTCCGTCGTAGTCGAGAACTAGTGATGACGATGACTGTGGCAATTGACAACTATGATTATAACCTCAATTGGATCTTTTGCCAGGATGGGACTTTAGAGATCCAAAATGAATTGACGGGTATTATACTCACACAAGGAACTGGTGCCGAGAAACAGTCTGAGAATGATGTTTATGGTCAGCTAATTGCCAAAAACATTATTGGTGTAAATCACCAGCACTTTTTCAACTATCGCCTAGATTTAGATGTAGATGGTCAGGCTAATTCTGTGATGGAAATGAATGTGAACGCCTTACCGATAGATCAGAAAAATCCTCTAGGAAATGCGATCGCTCTCCAAGCAACCCCACTCACAAAAGAAACATCTGCTGTGCGCGATCTAGACATGAAACACAGTCGGGAGTGGATGATTGTCAATACCAGCAAAAAGAATAGTTTAGGGGCTGCACCTGGATATATGCTAATGCCAGGAAACAACTCGATATTTTTCCCTGTAGAAGAATCAAATATCCGTCAAAAGGCTAGCTTTGCAACTCACCATGTTTGGGTGACGAAATATAAACCCAATGAGCTTTATGCTGGTGGAGATTACCCTAACCAAACTCTCCCAGGAGAAGGTTTACCTAAATACATTGTTGATGATGAGTCTTTAACGGGTCAAGATATTGTATTGTGGTACACAATGGGAGTTACCCATATCCCACGATCGGAAGATTGGCCTGTCATGCCAACCCATCGAGTTGGGTTTAAGCTTGTTCCTAGGGGATTCTTTAGTCGCAATCCCAGCATTAATTTACCTGAATCAGTGCCTATGAAAGGCAATAGGCAATAGGCAAGCTGGGATACCCCTAATACACCCTGTTCCCTATTGCCCGTTAAGAGTTTCCTCTTTATTATTTCTAAAATGAAAACCTACGACTGGATCGTTGTTGGTGGTGGTATTACAGGTGCTACACTCGCCTATGAACTAGCGAAAACAGGTTTTTCGGTGCTGTTGTTAGAGCAACACGCTAACCCCCAAAACGCGACTCGTTATAGTTATGGTGGGCTAGCTTATTGGTCTGGTAATACCCCACTAACTCGCCAATTGTGCCAAGAGGCGATCGCCTATTATCAAATCCTATCTCAAGAGTTAGACGCTGACATTGAGTTTCGGGAATTAGATTTATTACTCACTATTGACGCTGCTAGCGACCCAGATGCCACAGCTGCATCTTATACTAATTTTGCCATTCCACCGCGTTTAATCAGTGTCCAAGCAGCTTGTGAGTTAGAACCGCTGCTAAATCACCAAGCAATTTCTGGTGCTTTAACTGTTAAACATGGCCATATCCACCCAGAAAAAACAGCACAAGCTTATATTCAGGCTTTTCTACGTATTGGCGGTGAAATAAAGATATCTCAAGTCTTGCAGTTACTTCCAAATGGCGTGAAAACAAATACTGCTACCTTCCACAGCGCTAACGTAGTTATTTGCGCGGGTGGATTTAGTCGAGAATTATTAAAATCAGCGGGGATTTCCATCAAGCTGTATTTCACCCACGCAGAAATCATTGAAACTCTACCCGCTAATGTGCAGTTACGTACTTTGGTAATGCCAGCCAATCTGCAGCGATTCCAATTAGAAGCTCAATCTACACGACTTGATCGAGTGTGGGATGAACCAGGAAATGAACCAGTACCGCCAATTTTAGATGCAGGTGCGATTCAGTTTCAAGATGGTAGCTTGCGCTTGGGTCAAACTAGCCGAGTTCTCACAGATCCTCATGCCAATATCAACTCAAAAGCCAGTGAAAAATGGTTACGCACTAGTGTGGGGAAAGTGTTACCAGCTTTGGAGAATTTACCAGGAACTTGGCATCATTGCTTAGTAGCTTTTAGTAGCGATCGCTTACCTTTAATCGGTGCTATTCAAGAATTTAGAGGTGTTCATATTTTCTCCGGTTTCAGTAACCCTCTAGTCATTGTACCGCCATTGGCCAAGCACTTTGCTAGCTTTGCAGCTGGTCAAGAAGACGATATTATCAATCAGGTGTCTCTTAACCGCTTTATCTAGGGAATTCCGTTTGGTAATGCTAAAAACTCTTCTAACCATTTTTGCTTACTGATACCGTAATTCCCTATGTCTTCCTATCCTTGCGCTCCAGCTATCACTATTAGCAAAGGTTAATTTTAGGCGATCGCTCTTTTTCACGTCATGAACGCGGCGAATAAGTTATTAAAATTTGTAAACTTAAGTTATCACTTTAGCAAGTGATTTGTTGACTATAAATTATGCTGCCTTCAGTTCCGGTATCTTAAAAACCAAATACTAATCATATAAATTGTAAATTGATAAATTGTAAAATAAAATTATGTATGGTTTCGTTAGTGAATTATTCAATCTATTCCTTTCGGCACAAAGACATAATTAACAAGCAAAACTAACGACAGATATATGATATCTTCTCTTTTGCTACACCTATAATTAAACCCTTATCTATATTAAATCTTGTGTTGGTAAGTGAAAGATGTTCTTAAATGTATTTCTCATTTTTGGTTAATTGCAAAGCTTAGGGTTCAAAATTTGATTGTCCGTAGTTTGGATTTTGCACAGTATAACTCAAACTACACTTAGTATTGCCAATTTAAAGGGTTTCCACAGGGTAGAGTTTATAGTATTTCACTTTAATGTTGATACAAATAGGCAGCAGGGGGAAATAATTAGAGACAAATCATTTGTATCAGGTATTTCGGGAAATGGTATTACACATTGGAGATTGCGCCTTAGTTATTTGTTATCAAAAATCAAGGTTGTAAAAATATATAGCCGAAGGTAAATAATATGTCTGCCGATCAAATACTGCAAATAAAGGTAGTAACAACCGATTCTTTTCACCAAGTTCCACGAAGTGAAGTTAAACAGGAGCAAGGAAAACAGGATGTATTTATCATCCCGGAAGTTGCCATATATTTGTCTCCTCTTGGCGTTCTCTTTAGTTGGGTCGTATTTTTTATAATTTTGCGAAAAATCCGCACTTTTATAGAAAACAAGATGGTTTTTACAATCAAGAGTTCACATAAAGTTCCTTGTAAAAACTGTCAATATTATGCAAATAATCATTATCTCAAGTGTGCCGTACAGCCTTCTATGGTTCTTAGGGAAGAAGCACAAGATTGCCCTGAATATTCACCTAAAAAAAGCATATTTTCTCCCAAAAACCTCTTTCATAAGTAGGGTGACGCAAATAAAGCTAACTAACGGGGATTATCCTTGGTAAGGATTTTATGCTCAGTTTATGTCGGCTCTTTTGTTGGTAATGCTTCTGGAGTCAGGGCGATCGCTTGTTTGCGACCGTTGCGATTTACAATAATTTGCCAGGGAGCGCCTATCTTGGTGGCTTCGAGTAGTTGTTGTACTTGTCTGATATCTTTAATTGCTACACCGTTGATGCTTTCAATGATGTCACCTGGACGCAAACCCCCACGCGCTGCTGGGGAGTTGCGAACTAATGCCAGAATAATTACGCCTGTATCTTGGTTAATTTTTAACCCAGTGTCGCTTTGGTTAATTTTCGCTCGGATATCAGGACTCAACTGAGCCATCTGAACACCGATATATGGGTGATCTACTTGACCTTTAGCTATTAGTTGTGCTGTAATTCGGCGAGCAGTATTAATGGGAATGGCAAAGCCTAAACCTTGCGCTCCTTGAATGATAGCGGTGTTCATGCCAATTACCTCGCCTGCAGCATTGAGTAAGGGGCCGCCAGAGTTACCTGGATTAATCGCCGCATCAGTTTGGATAAAGTCCACACGTTCTGTAGGTACACCCAAATCGGCAGTTGAACGCTGAGTAGCACTGACGATGCCGTGGGTAACAGTATTATCTAATCCTAAAGGATTACCGATCGCGATCGCCCACTCTCCCGGTAGCAGATTATCAGAGTTTCCCAAACTAGCTGATGGTAGTCCTGTGGCTTTAATTTTGACAACTGCGACATCAGTGACACGGTCAACACCGACGACATTACCTTGAAACCGGCGACCATCTTTCAAGACCACCGAAACATTATCTGCATCTGCCACTACATGAGCATTAGTATATATTATGCCATCGTTACTAGTAATAAATCCTGAGCCAATGCCCCGTTGCACTTGTTCTATATTGGGCACCTGTTCACCAAAAAAACTTTCCAAACCACGTGCAGAGGAGGTTTTAACAGTGCGGGTAGAGTCGATTCTCACTACCGACGAACCTACACGTTGGACAACCTGAGTTATGTAATTAGCCTCAGTAGTTGCAGGTGTTATGGGTAGTGACTGGGGTGATGGTATTTGTTGAACTTCTCTAGCTTCTCTGGTGGCGGTGCATCCAGTCACTAGCAAAGCCAGATAAAGCAGGGGTTGCTGGAGAATTCGTTTCATAGTTTTCACCAACATTGACCAAGGGAAACAATAATCAGTGAACAGTAAAAGTAACTGACAACTGATAACTGAGTCTAGAGGTTAGGAGCGATCGCTGCACCTATCCTGAGTCTGGCTTTTTCGTGATTCCCCATTCTCTTTGAACGAAGAGGTAGGGGGCAGGAGGAAATGACCCCAACCGAGAGATGTGGAGCGGAGCGAAGAGTTTGAGTCCCCACAACACACAAGCGTGGTTCTTGATTGGGCAGGATCGAATCCCCTGATGTGCTATCTCCCTTACTCCCTGCTCCCTTCCCTTTTTATGGAGTAGTAGCAAGAGCGCTTTTGAGTTTCAATTGAACCTTGGTGCCTTTTTTGAGGACTACTTCACCACCAGGACTAGATAAAACATAAGCACTAGCAGCCGCACCACCAGCTAAACCACCATGCTTAATATTTGCTTTCTTGCCAGCAAAATGGCCTGCAGCTACTCCACCTAAAATAATGCCAGCATTCTGGAGAAACTTGCCTTTGGTTTTTGTCTCTACTTGAGTATTTACTAAAGAAGCATCAATCGGATAGGTCGAGCCATCTTTGAGGACAAGTTCATCAAAAACTAGATGGAAACTAGCCTTTTTACCTTTAGCTGCTTTGACTACATCTTCTAAATGTCCCTGAATCTGAGAATCTTTTAGTTCTACCTTTGACCCTTTGACAGAGTTTTTCACTTGTAGATTAAAGGTCTCATCATTACGGTTTTTACCAGTAGATAACTCTTGTTGCAGAACAGTTTCAAAGCTAGTTCCGGCTGGTAAAGATAGTGGTGTATTTGGTTTTGTGTTTTCAGAAATACCAGTGTTAGCAGGATTAGAAACGTTTTTAGTTTCAGTATTTGGCTTACTACAAGCAACGGCGCTACTGAGTAGGGCTGCACTCAGTACTAATGGTATTATTTTTTTCATTTTAAGTGGATTTTAAAACTAGAAAGACTATATCATCACTTATTCATTAGTGAACAACAAGTTATAAGTTATCAATAATATATATAGGACTAGTATTTGATTTTTGAAATATACGTAGGGTGTGTTAGCGTTCGCTTTTAGCGTTCCCGTAGAGTAGCGTAACGCACCAAAGTCTTAGGACGGTGCGTTACGGACTCCGTCCTAACGCACCCTACAAATACGGAGATTTTTTCAGAAATCAAATAGGATTCCTATGTGAGAGCGATCGCCAGATGGCTAAATTACTTACTTGACAATTGCTGTGTCATTGCCATCAAAATATTTTGGGAACTGCGTTCTGGCTCATTTTGATCAGGGCGACGCTGGATGTAAGAACCATCTGACTGCATTTCCCAAGCTTGCCGATTATCTGCCAACATAATTTCGAGGATATTGTGTAAGTTTTGCAAAATCTCGGCATCTTCGACTGGTATAACTGCTTCCACACGACGATCTAAATTACGGGGCATCCAATCGGCACTACCGATATATACTTCACTTTGCCCGTCATTATAGAAATGGAATATCCGTGAGTGTTCTAAAAAACGACCGATAATGCTGATGATGCGAATATTTTCGCTCACTTCGGCAACTCCAGGGCGCAGACAACAGACACCCCGCACAATCAAGTCAATTTGTACCCCAGCTTGAGATGCTGCATATAAAGTGGCAATAATCTGGGGATCAACCAAAGAGTTCATCTTGGCAATGATCTGACCCTTCTTACCGTTTTTAGAGTGTTCAATTTCTCGCTGGATCAGGGCAATAATGCGATCGCGCATGTTGATGGGTGAGACAAGTAACTTGCGGTAAGACTCCTGATAAGAATAGCCAGTCAAATAATTAAATAAATCAGTTAAGTCTGCACCTAAATCTTCTCGACAACTCAATAACCCTACATCGGTATATAACTTCGCTGTTTTCGGATTATAATTTCCCGTACCTACATGAACATAGCGACGGATTTCATCTCCCTCCTGACGCACCACCAACACAATTTTTGTGTGAGTCTTTAGCCCCGCCAATCCATAGACTACATGGACACCAGACTTTTCTAATTTATTCGCCCAGGTAATGTTATTTTCTTCATCAAAGCGGGCTTTTAATTCTACTAAAACAGCGACTTGTTTACCATTTTCAGCCGCAGCAATTAAAGAACTAACAATCTCAGAATCTCCTGAAGTGCGATAGAGTGTCATCTTAATTGCCAATACATGAGGATCATGGGCAGCTTGAACGATAAATTGCTCGACAGAAGCACTAAAAGATTCATAAGGATGATGCACCAATAAATCTTTTTGCTGAATCACTGAGAAAATATCTTTTTCCTCATCACTCAAGTTGGCAACTTTATTCTTTTGATGGAAATGCTGCAGGCGAGGTGGAATCACTCCCGTCCAACCTGGATCTTTTAATTCAGGTAAAGGTAGCGCCATAAACGACATTAAATCTTTCAAATTCAGCAGTCCGTCAATTTCATAAACATCACTCTCAATTAGTGCCATTTCTGCTATCAGCATCTGTCGCACTGACTTAGGCATTGATGGTTGAATTTCCAACCTGACTACAGAACCACCAAAATGTCGTTTACGTAACTCCTGCTGAATTGCTAATAGCAAATCATCAGCTTCTTGCTCTGCTACTTCTAAATCGGCATCACGAGTTAGCCTAAACAGATGATATTCATTAATAATCATCCCTGGAAATAATGCGTCTAAATTGTGAGCAATCACCTGTTCTATAGACACACCTGTCCAGTGATTTAATTTGCCATTCTGAATCTGCAACTCTTGAGGTAAAGGAATAAAGCGAGGCAGAATATTGGGGACTTTAACTCTAGCAAACTTTTCTTCCCCGGTATCCGGAGCTTTGACTACTACTGCTAAGTTGAGGCTGAGATTCGCCATTAAAGGAAAAGGATGGCTAGGATCAACTGCTAGAGGGGTGAGAACTGGAAAAATCTGTTTTTTAAATAGTTGTTGTAGGTAACTTCGTTGTTCAGGAGTGGTGTCAATATAATTAAGCAGATGGATACCATGCGTTGCCATTTCTGGACACAGTACCTTCTCAAAGTAACGATGCTGCTCAATCACCATTGGGCGTAACTGTTGATATATCGCCTCTAATTGTTCTTGTGGGGTGAGACCATCAGGAGTCCGCCGACTTAGTTCTGCTGCAACTTGTTCTTTGATAATTGCAACACGAACCATGAAAAATTCATCTAGATTAGAACTAAAAATTGCCGCAAACTTTAGTCTTTCTAATAATGGTGTACGGATATCTAATGATTCATGTAAAACTCGCCGATTAAATTCTAACCAGCTGAGTTCTCGATTAAAGTAATACTGCGATTCGCTGAAATTAATCGCTTTGCTAACTTTCTTCGTTTTAGTCATAATTGTATCTGCCAAAGCAGAGAAATTTTATTGGTAGTTTTTTTAAAACTACCATAAAATGCATTCTCTATTTAGCGCAGGACACTATATATGGTTTGCAAGTAATCAATTATGAAGTGAATTGCTTATGGTATTTCTATAATGATTAAAACTAGGTAAAGCTTTAGTAAAATTAAGTTTAAAAATTAATTTTTCGATTTCTGATAGATTGAAAATAAGCAATGATGTACAAATTAAATGTGCGATCGCTGAATATTGTCTAGTCGATCTAAACTAAAATGGCAAAAGAAATAGAGCGCAAGTTTTTAGTTAACGGAGATAGTTGGAGAGAAATAGCCGAGGGCTGTGTATATTGTCAGGGATATATCTCTACTCAAAAAACAGTTACCGTCCGTATCCGCATTGCAGGAAATCAAGGTTACTTAACAATTAAGGGACCAAGTGTCAAATATTCCCGCTCAGAATTTGAGTACTCTATTCCTGTTCAAGATGCTCAAGAAATGATTGATACATTATGCGATCGCCCTTTAATTGAAAAAACCAGATACAGGATAGAATTCGGTGGTTTGACTTGGGAAATAGATGAGTTTGATGGTGTTAATCAAGGGCTGATAATAGCGGAAGTCGAACTTAGTGATGAAGAACAACAAATTGAACTACCCACCTGGATTGGTGAAGAAGTTTCAGATGATCCGAAGTATTTCAACAGTAATTTAGTGAAACATCCCTTTTCACAATGGTAATTATCACCATATACTGTTAATTTGCTCCCGAAGCGTCTTTGTTGTTGGTGCTACTGGTGTCGCCGAAAATTGCTGAAGAACCGGAATCATCGGGAAATATTCAAGATATGAAGATCAAATCCAAGAGTCAAACAACATCCTGAGTTTATAAGCATGAGTTGAGAGGGGTAAACCCAAATAAATGGGCATCCAGTAGACGAAAGCAGCTAAAATCAAAAAGGTGAGCGTAAGACCAAATACTCGTAGCTGCTGGTAATAACTGCGAAGACACTGATCAATAAACCAGGCGATCGCTAAAAATACAAACACCACGGCACACATATAATGGTAAATAAAAACGCATCTTGTTACCTTTACCCAAGGTAATAAATTGGCCGCATAATTTATGACTAAATATAAAGCAATCCAAGTATCAACAGTCAGATGTTTGGGGATAGATAAGCCCTCTTGTTGGATTAAAGGAATTGCGACTTTTGATAATAGCATTCCTACTAAAAACAACATAGCAGCGACACCAAACCACCACAAAACTGGATTCCCCATTGCATGGACATCATAGATGACTTTTCCCGCACCGGAAGGCAAATTAGGCCCCATGACAGGGAGGGGATCTGTGAAACTTTGAGTTGTTTGATAATAATAAGCCATTGGCCGTGTCATCAACGGCCACTTGTACCATGCAGCACAATAAGGATGGACATCAGGACTATTACCACCCATATGTAGGTGAAAATTTAAAATTTGTTGATGTACTGCGATAAATCCAAATCTTTTATCTAGCTGGAGGTGGGGAATCCAGATGATGCTGTAAATGAAAGCTGGGATTATTCCTAGATAAAATAGCATCTGGAAAATATTTAGCTGAGTTAGATTTTGCAGTGGTGTTTGAGGTGAAGGGGGTGAGGGGGATGAGGAGGATGTAAAAGAGTGGAGTAAACTAATTGCCCATGCTGTGATCCAAATCAGATAAGCACCCAGTAAAAACCACAAGCCATTCCATTTAGTGCCAACTGAAGCACCAAAACAAATTCCCGCGAGAATTAACCACAAAGAACGGCGTTGTTTTTGATTATCTAATGCTAATAATAAAAACCATTGCCCTAACAGACCAAAGATCACAATATAAATATTGTTTAAGGCGTAGCGCGATTCAACCAGAAATATCCCATCACAAGCTGTGAATAAACCCGCAAGTAAAGCAAAGCTATGGCGACGACTTATCTGATAAGCAATTGCGGCGATAACTAAGGGAATAAATGAGCCTGTAAGGGCGTTTAGCCACCGATAATTCCAAGGTGACAGCATAGAACCCGCCAAACCATTTATTGGTTCTTGCGGCAAATGTACGTGACTTCCCAGCCAAATCCCGATGCCGATAATATATTGACTCAGGGGTGGATGAGCGTTAAAAAATGGTGTATGGGTAAGATAGTTATTGCCGAATTTAGCGAAGTAAACTTCATCGAACACGAGGGTGTTAAATCGCCCTAGTCCCCAAAATCGTAAGGCTAGTGACAGCAAAAATATACCCACTATTCCTGTGCGGAACCAAGGAATGGAATTTGTAAGCAGTTTTTTAGTCATTAGTCAATAGTCCAATGGCGTTAATTTCAAGCTTGAGCCATCTAAAAAGCATAGAGAAAAAGTAGAGACGCAGGATACTACGTCTCTAACATTAATTCTTTAGGCAATATTTTTAAAGCTATGAGTCTGAGAGCGATCGCTATGCAACAGCAAATTCTGAATCCTTTCTCAGTTCCTCAGACCAGAATGCTAGCACAATTCGATCTTTCGGCACACCTGCTCTAACTAGTTCCGTTGCTATTCCCTCTTCAGTACCATCACGTTGAATCCAAATTTTGCCATCAATAATATCAATATGAATCAGACAACCATGAACGCGACGAGTAGCAGTTGGAGAAAGTTCAGGTACTGGTTCTCGTCCAAGAATCATCACCAAATAGCGATCGTGTTCTTGATCAAAAATAGTTTCATGTAGAATATCCCCATAGGAGTAGGGAATCTGGGTATGTTCGGTCAGAATGTTGCAAATTAGCTGTCTGTATTGCGCTGTAGTACCCATCGAACGATAACCTCCTGCTTGGGATTAAAAACTGTGTTCACTGTTCACTGTTCACTGTTCACTGTTCACTGATTTAACATTCTCGACTTTTGCTACTTCCAGCATTGTTTTCAAAACCGAATCTGGATTTAGACTAATCGAATCAATTCCCTGTTCAACTAAAAACTGAGCAAATTCTGGGTAATCGCTGGGTGCTTGTCCACAAATGCCGATTTTGCGGTGACATTTTTTTGCAGCTTGAATAGCCATTGCTACCATGCGTTTCACCCCTGGACTGCGTTCGTCAAATAACCGCGCTACCAATGCTGAATCTCTATCTATCCCCAACGTCAGCTGAGTTAAGTCATTGGAACCAATGGAAAATCCATCGAATACCTCAGCAAATTCTTCAGCCAGAATAACATTATTAGGTAACTCGCACATCACATAAACTTGCAAGCCATTTACACTCTGCTGTAAGCCATTTTTTGCCATTTCCGCTAATACTAAACGCCCCTCATCAGGAGTGCGACAAAAAGGAATCATGGGAATTACATTGATTAAACCCATTTCGTCTCTGACCCTTTTGATGGCTCGACATTCCAAAGCAAAAGCTTCTCTATAGCCTGGGTCATAATAACGCGCCGCCCCCCGCCAGCCTAGCATCGGGTTTTCTTCATGGGGTTCAAACTGTTGACCACCTAATAAATTGGCATATTCATTACTTTTGAAATCTGACATTCTGACAATTACAGGTTTGGGATAAAATGCTGCGGCAATTGTGCCTATACCTTGGGATAATTTATCGACAAAATATAGTGTTTTATCGTCATAAAGTGCGGTGATCTCGGCAATTTTGACTTTCACAAATTCATTTTCTAACTGTTCATAGCGAATCAATGCCATTGGATGAATTTGAATTTGGTTAGCAATGATAAACTCTGTCCGTGCTAAACCGACACCATCGTTAGGAATTGCCGATAAACTCAATGCTTCTTGGGGATTGCCCACATTCATTAAAATTTGGGTATGGGTGCGGGGTAAGTTATCTAATGGGACTTCTTGAATTTCAAAAGGTAATAAACCTGCATAAACCCGTCCTTCTTCTCCTTCGGCGCAAGAAATCGTTACGTCTTGACCAGGTTTTAAAATTTCCGTAGCATTGCCACAGCCAACGATCGCGGGCACTCCCAATTCTCGCGCAATAATCGCGGCGTGACATGTTCTACCCCCAGAATTGGTGATGATCGCACTAGCGCGTTTCATGATCGGTTCCCAATCGGGGTCAGTTTTATCTGTTACCAACACTTCCCCTGTTTGGAACTGGTCAATATTTTTTGAATTTAAAATTAGGTGTACTTTCCCTTGACTGATGGCTGTTCCCACGGCACGTCCGGTTATTAAGGAAGTCTCTTGTCGATTCCCCAATAGGCGATAGCTTTTTAACACATGTCCCTGTTTCTGCGACTGGACGGTTTCGGGACGCGCTTGCACTATAAATAGTTGGTTGGTAATGCCATCTTTTGCCCACTCAATATCCATTGGGGTGTAAGTTGCATGGATGTGGGAATAATGGTCTTCAATTACACATGCCCAACGTGCTAGTTGTAAAATCTCGTCATCTGTAAGAGTATATTTACCTTTTTCACTGGGAGAAACTGAGATATTTTTTGTAAATTTAGAACCGTCATCATAAACCATTCTCCATTCTTTACTACCCAATTTTTTATCAATAATTGGGCTAAAACCTGCCTTTAAAGTTGGTTTAAAAACATAGTATTCATCTGGATTGACGGTTCCTTGAACTACGTTTTCTCCTAAGCCGTAAGCAGCGGTAATCAGTGCTGCATCCTTGAAACCGGTTTCGGTATCAATGGAGAACATCACCCCCGAAGAGGCTAAATCAGAACGCACCATTTTTTGCACACCCACAGCCAAGGCGACGCTGAAATGGTCAAAACCTTTAGCTTGGCGATAGGAAATGGCGCGATCGGTAAATAAAGATGCGAAACATCGATGACAAGCTGCTAAAACGCCTTGCACACCAACAACATTGAGGTAAGATTCCTGTTGTCCAGCAAAACTAGCATCAGGAAGGTCTTCAGCTGTGGCACTGGAACGGACTGCTACATCTGTATCTGCGTTGTATTGTTCACATAAACTTTCATATGCTGTGGCGATCGCATTTCGCAATTCTACAGGAAATGGTGTGTGCAGCAATAGCGATCGCGCTTTTTTCCCTCGCGCTTGTAAATTTTTGACATCGTCTACATCCAAATCAGCAAAGAGTTTCCGCAGCTTGGCTTCTAAAGAGGCAGATTGAATAAAATAGCGATAAGCATAAGCTGTGGTGGCAAATCCTGTAGGCACATTCACACCTTGGGGAGTCAGCTGTTGAATCATTTCCCCCAAAGATGCATTCTTCCCACCCACCAAAGCAATATCAGTCATCCCTACTTCATCAAACCAGAGGATCAGCGATCGCTCTTTGGCCGTCTGAGATAAAGTATTTTTAGCTACTGTCGCCATCAGTATAACCTCCCAAGTAGACACTCTGGTTGTCAGCGCGTAATAGCTAGTATTATTTTGCCTATATTAAATTTTAGCTTTCTTCTCTTAGATCGCCTCTAATCCAAAAGTGGCATTGCTGAATTTAGATTGTGCAATTTGTCACTCTAAAATCAATAAAAATTAACAATTATTTGGGATAATGACTTTATAAACAGGCGTCGGGAAAACCCATTCCTGAAAGGGATGGAATGAAAGACATCCGTCAACAGTCAACGTGAAATCCCACTCATTTTAAGGGTGGGATGAGCTTAAATAAACACAGGATGCAAAATAAAATGTCCCAACTAGAACGACTGCTGAAAATGGCAGAAGATGAGTTAACCGAGTACAGCACTGATGCCCGCAAAATAGAAAAACTGCGTCGTAAAATAGGTTTATCAGTATCTGCAGCAGAACAACGACAAGTCAAAGAAGCACTATTAGCGACTATGCAACCTAGTCAAATAGCTAAACTTGTGGAAGAACAAAGACAAGCTGTAGCTTTGCCATTTTGGGGAATTGCTGGATTGGGTTTGTTATTAGGAATTTCGCTAAATCAACCCATAGGTTTATTAGCCGCTATAGGTGGTACTGTAGCAGCTTTTAGAATTCAAAAATGGGGTTGGCAACTGCAGGCAAAGCGTCTAGTATTGCAAACATTAGAAGATATTGAAGCCCGGATCGCTCAACCAAATAATTAACAACATTTGAGGGCGAACAACCGTTCGCCCTCTATTTTCCATTCTACGACTCCCTTCCGGAAGCCCAGGTATCACGCCATTTGACGGTACCTTCTTTAGCAATCACCCAACGCCGGGGGACATTGTTTTCTCGCAGGGGCGATCGCCCTTCGCGCCACATGGCATATTTATAACTGATGAGTTTACCAGTGCTTTCATTAAAGGGAATCTCTGCAAACCAGGTATTGGCGTTGATGTATTCTAGGGGATATGCCTTGCTAATATCCCAGTTACCCAACTCTGGACAGTTCCCAGTGACGACGATGGTTTCACCAGGTTGGGTATTTACACCGTTGAGTTGCACACGGACAATTGTCTCTGCTTTGATTCTTTCGCCCACGTGACTGAAAACAATCACTCCCCGTTCTGCAAGTTGTAAGTTATGAATCTTACCTTCTTTAACTTCATACTTATTGCGAGTCACTGCACAGGTATGTTCGCCATCAGGTAATTCTGTTTCTACTTCTGGTAATGTCACCTCTCCACCGCGATTTAAGGCGACAAAGCAGAGAGAATCACGATAGCGGCGCACATAGCAGTAAACATCGGGTGTGAGGTACTTTGGCCATTGGCTACCCATTGAGATGGCGGGATTCAGTCGCCGCAAGCCAGAGAGTAATCTGATGTAACGATAAATCTCAGTGTCAGTATCCCACTTTTCCATCATCGGACGGTTGTAGGGATCGTTACCGCCATCGGTGTCATCATGCAGATACTGTTCTGTGCCGTAATAAATGCAGGGGATGCCACGAGAGGTCATAATTAAAGCGATCGCCACTCTTAACATCGCTGGATCAGGGTTCAGCGATTGAAAGCGGGACATATCATGGTTATCGATGAAGGTGACTAACTCAGTAGCCCCACTGTAGCGATAATCTTGATCAAAGATGTATTGAATTGTCTGAAATCCATTTTCTGAACCTTGCGCCAGTGCAGATCGAATCGCTACGCACAGCCCAAAGTCTAAGATTGTCATCCCGGAATTATTGGCAAATTCAACTGAGCGATCGTCCCCAGGATGATTATAAATCCACTCGCCAAAAATGAACACATCTGGTTTATGATTGCACATATCACCAGTGAATTCTTGCCAAAACCAGATGGGCATATGCTTGACAGTATCCACCCGTAGTGCATCCACACCCCGATCTAGCCATTGCTTGATTGCTGACTTGATATACTCACGATAATCACTATTATTTTCATTGAAGGTTGCCAGGCCAGCTAGTTCACAGTTCTGCACTTGCCAATCATCTTCCCAGTCTTGCACTTCACCATAGTGATGATACCAATGATTCACATCATCGTTGAAGTCAGCAATTTTCACACCATCATCAAATAGCTCGCCTTTGCTACCATTGGTATCAGGAGAACTGTGATTGCAGACAATATCCAGCACCAGTTTCATGTTGCGCTTGTGCAGTTCGGTAATTAACCGATCAAAAGTAGTATTTTTGGCTTCTTGGGTATTGTTTAACGAAGAGTCTTCTCCATTAGCAATATAGCGGGGATTGATGCGCTTGAAGTCCTTTGTCCAGTAACCATGCATCGCTGCATTGCTAATAAATAAATCTTCTACCTGTTCAAACAACGGAGTTAACCAAATGGCTGTCACTCCCATATTTTTGAGGTAGTCCAATTTGTCAATCACACCTTGCAAGTCACCACCCCAGTACTTACCCCAATCTTTTCCAGTGGGATCGTACAGGTGTGAATTAGCACCTTCGCTATTATCTAAATCGCCGTCATAAAAGCGATCGACCACAATAAAGTAAATCGTTTCCTGGCGAAATTCAATATCCCTAGTGTAAAGAAACTCCAGGTCAATCTCTGTATCTGATGGTGATGTTTGGATAATATTTTCTAATTCTGCATCAGCTGCATCTACTTTGTATTGCTCTGCTGAGAACTGCGATGGAGGTGTCTGTACCATAAGAGGATTAAAAATTTAATGAAAGTTGGCAGAGTTACGAATTCCGTATCCCGGAATATAATATATAACTGCATACTTAGGTATTATCTAATTACATTTTTGTTTTGGATATCTATCGGAGGTAAGTTTTTGTCTCTATCGCCAGACTTATTTCATCGGGTGCATCCCAGCTTTTATCAACGCCCACAGGAACCAGTTTGTCTTATTCTCTGCTCCCTGCTATATGTAGCCTTGCCTGTTGTCAGTCGATAACTTATAGTTTTCTCAAATTCAAATATTGCAATAATCTCGTTAAGGATATAAACATTACTTTTTGTAATAAACTGCCTCAAATGGTCAAAGAGATGCTTCCCTGAGCATAAAAGCTAAAAGTATTGAAATAATCAAAAAACTTTTAGTTAACAAACTATTAGGGGTAGCTGTAAAAGTAAAATAATTTCTCTAAAAGTTGTAATTATCATGACTGATACACCTATTCATGTGAGAATTCCTCAAGGACGCACGGCATTTTTACTCATCCACGGTATCGGGGAACAAAATCCTTTTGAAACTTTGGACTATTTCGCTCAAAACTTTGTCAAATACTTTGAAGAGCAGAGTATACATATTCAGCTAGAACATTTAATTACTAAACGCAGACTAGCTAATGGCTCTGCTTGGATAGAAAGCTTTGTCAGATTAAGTCCAATTGACACCGAGCAAGACTGGTTTATTGACATTCATGAATATTACTGGGCGCCTGATACAGAAAATAAGACTACTGTACCGGAAATATTGCAGTGGGCAGAACAGACACTCGATGGGACAATTGACTTTTACAGCCGCCGAGATAACCAATATCTATTAGATGATTTGTTGCGTCATAGGGATAGTCAAAGTTTGTTTAAATTCCGTTTGCGATCGCTCACTATTTTCTTACGCATATTTAACTTTTTCCAACCAGTGTTACGGTTGAGTGTTTGGTTAGTTCTGTTCTTATTTGGGTCATTTTTCAAAGGTCGTTTTTTAGGATCAGCCTGGAATTTAAGTAAAACGCTAATCACTCCGCCATTAGTTGATTTTGTCGGTGATATCGCTATTTATACAAAAACAAATCCCAGATCACCTTACCAAAAAATTCGGCAGCAAGTACTTACAGAATCCTTAACATTACTCAAAGGAATTCTCAGAGATAAGCAAGCAGATTATCAACAAGTCATCCTCGCTGGACATTCTCTGGGTAGCTGTATTGCCTACGATACATTAAATCTTCTTTGTATTCAAGCTAGTCTTGCCCAAGATCAAGGTAAAAGTCTGTGTGTCGATAAGCTTCAGGGGTTAATTACCTTTGGTTCACCACTAGATAAAATTGCCTTTTTCTTCCGAGAGACTGCACAAGAAAATCAATTTATTCGCCAGCGGATTTTAGAACACCTCAAATCCTTCCGTGTCAAACCGCGAATGAAACCCGAAGCTAATTCACAATCTGCTCGGCAAAGTCGATACTTTAGTAGTACTCCAGTTGTATGCCAGCTTAATCAACTCCGCTGGATCAATTACTATCACCTGAAAGACCCGATCAGCGGTAATCTAGATTACTACGAGAACCTAAATAACATTGAAATGA
The DNA here is from genome assembly GCF_000316575.1 of Calothrix sp. PCC 7507. Classification (GTDB taxonomy): domain Bacteria; phylum Cyanobacteriota; class Cyanobacteriia; order Cyanobacteriales; family Nostocaceae; genus Fortiea. The sequence goes on from NC_019682.1 coordinate 5,277,839, forward strand.
AATATCCAGCATCTTGGGGTACCCAAGGACACCTGGGTTACTGGACTGATATCAAATTTTATGCTCACATCGCCGATCAATTTCTCTATGGAGCAAATAAAAATCAGGTAAATACAGAATTCTCAACGCTAGACGAAAAACCCTAAAACTGATTCCCTACTATCAAGCTATTTAACGGAGTTCGCACCAATGACTAAGTATGATAAGATTTTTAGCTCACCAGATATCTCAGAAGAATCACTGAGTCCAGAAGAAGCAGTAGCAGCGATCGCTGTAATCACTGCAATTACCGATTCTTCTTTTGAAGAAATAGATGCAGAAATTTTAGGCTCTATCCTCTGGGATTTCGAGGTTTTTGAAGAATACTCAGAAGACGAAATTACAGAAATAGTCGATAGACTCTTAGTAATCGCAGAGAAGGAGGGACTTGGCCCTCTGTTTAATACTGCTAGAGACGCTCTCTCAGATGACATCATCCTAGATGCTTTCGCCGCTGGGGTAATCATAGTTTTAGACGATGAACTAGCTATCCCTAAAAAGAAACAGCCTTACCTGACAGAGTTACAGTCAGCGTTGGCGCTGGAAGATGAAGAAGCCGAGGAAATTATACAAGAGGTAATTGCTGCCTTTGAAGAAGCTGAAAACGCAGAATTTCTAGACGATGATGAAGATGAAACAGTCGTAGTAGTAGAAGAGTACGGTGAACAGTTATATGAATCGCCTTTAGGTAATTTTGCCGTACCCATTCCAGTTCAAGCTCAACAGGGAGGAAGGGTTCAAAGTCAAGAAGGGGTAGTCGGCTTTTCTGATGACTTTGGCACTTTGCTGAGAATCGATTATTATCCCATACCCCCTGAACAAATGGAGGAAATAGAGTCTATTGGACAGGAAGAATATCTTGCAGCAATTCTAGTAGATAAGTATGTCCCACAGGCGATTTCTGCCAATGTACCAGGGGCGCAGATAGAGCATACCGAATACTTAGAAGACATCCTAGCCGGAGCTTACTACGTTTTAGTTAATATGCCCAAGGGTTCCACAATTTCCAAGCAAGAAAATAACGGCAATGCTACTAGATTAGATGCTTACCGTGGATTACTCGCCTTTATCAATGAGGATTTTTTGTATATAGTTAGCAACCAGCGTAGCTTTTTTAATGGTGAAACTCCTAGTTCCGTGGCACAAGAATCCGAGAGCATCAAAGACAAGATTTTAGATTTTGTGGAGACTATTGAGTTTACTTAAATATACTAAAAACGGTTTAGAACTGTCATTCTGACCAAAGGGAAGAATCTCCGAGATACTTCTCTTCACTGCGTTACGCTCAGTATGACAAAGTTCAGCTTTTATCCGTTTGTAGTATACATCGCACCATTAATTAAGTTTGTAGGGTTAAGTAGGTCGGCGTCAATAATTATCATTGGGATAAGGCAGAATACAGGAGGGAATAGGGTTTGAGCTTCGTTTACTTTTCTTCACATAGTTTGGTTTCATTGTGCCGACTTACTTAGTCAGTAGCAATAATACTTTGACATCATTTTTCGTCAATTTACCATTAATTCAGCTTTCTGGGGCAATTTCCCCTATGGAAAGTATGCCTTTAGCACTTCAGTATCTATCGCTATTAAATCCCCTACGCCATTATAGAGCGATCGTCCGGGGAATACTGCTCAAAGGTGTGGGTTTAGAAGTGCTTTGGTTGAATGCGATCGCACTTTTGTCTTTTGCTATCTTGCTCTTATCTATCAGCATCAATAAATTTCGCCGCCAATTGAGTTAAGAAGCATTAACCCCTGTCAGTCTAGTGACATCTCACCCGTAAATTTATAGTGCCAAATTGACACCACTAAGTTAAAATTAGGAGAACATGAGGCTTTATTATCCATGTCTAACAGTCACGAAAATACAGTTCGGATAACAGCCAGAATTCCTGTGAGTATTCAAGAAACTCTACAAAGGGCGGCAGAATTATCAGGTGCTACATTGAATCAGTTTATGATTCAGGCGGCGTTGAAAGAAGCAAAGAAAATGATAGAAGATGAACGAGTGATTATTTTGTCACAAAGTGATGCTGATACGGTATTTAGCCTGATTGAGAATCCACCTGTACCGAATGCGAAGTTAAAAGCAGCCTTGAAAAAGCACCAGGAATTTTTCAGTGAGAGTAATTGAATTACTGGGTAAGCAGCATAACCGCGATTGCTTTGACTGTGGCAATAAAGCATTAAATCAATTCCTCAAACAAATAGCAAGACAGCATATCCAAAAAGGTGTTTCCCGTACTTTCGTTTTAGTTAATACAGAACAGCCAGAGATTGTGATTGGTTTCTTCACATTGACATTATGTGAAGTGCGTGTAGACAAATTTTCAGCGAAATTCTTCAAAAAATACCCTTCTAAAGTTCCTGGTGTAAAGCTGGCAAGATTAGCAGTCGATAAAGCCTATCAACGACAAGGAATTGGAGAAGTTTTGATGATTGAGGCAATGCAGCGTGCTTTAATTGTTGCGGAAAATGCTGGAGGAATTGGCTTATTTGTTGATGCAAAAGATGAAGGTGCAAAAACTTACTACTCTCGCTATGGCTTCGTCAGCCTAGAAGATACGTCTTTGGAACTATTTTTACCATTGTCAGTAATTGAGCAAATGCTTGAGTAATAGCTAAACTATGCCAACGTGTGATCCCTTTAGCAACCCCTCCGAAAAACACCTTCCACCCTTGTGTGATAGGTATGCTTATCTGATTTAGAAACAGATTACTAATTATTTTTTTTATAAACATCTCCTCTCGTACCAATCACGTAAATTTCGATGTCTTTTGAATCGATATCGATTGTAAAAATAAATCTGTTTTTACCTATAAGTAGTCTGTAAAATCCCTCCCAATCGCCTTTCATCTTTTTGATATCTAGTTCTGTAAAGGGTATAATTCCTTGAACTTCTACAGCAATAACAATTTGGTTTATTTGCTCTCGAATATTTTCGACATCTTCAGGGTTTGCTTTGTCTAAAAATTTAATCGCTTTTTTGTGAAATTTTATTGCCATATTTTACCCAATCAGTCATATCAATTATTTCATCATCAGCATCTTCTGAAGGTACACCAAATTCGGCTTCAAGTTCGCGTTGTTCATCGTCACTTATGTAAGGAATAAAAATTTGGCAAAGACGAAGTCTTTCTTCTTGCAGAACTTCACGCATGGTTTCTTTAATCAACGCTTTTAATTCTTGAATTTCCACTGTATGCCTCTTATTCATAGTTATATATATTTTACCCAATATCAGCTTGTACAGGAAGGATTTATGCGGAAATAGCAGATTGTAAGTAATTCTGTAGAGCCAACACGATGATCGCAGGCGTTCCTACTTCTCTTGTCGGAGACGCTATGCGTAGCTTGCTTACCCGTAGGGATACAGGTTGCCGTAAGAATCGCCAAAACTTACGAATCATTATGCCATAATTACTCCACCCATTAACCGCTCATACCGACACTTCAACTCTTCTTTCATCAAATACCAACGCTCTAAGATTATATCCATACAAAACTCACGTTAACTTCAAATTTATAAGAATTGCTTTACGTCAAATTTTTCAAGTTTTCACGACTGACGTAATAATTACAACTCAAATATTCTTGATACAAAGAAATACATTCTTTGTAGTGGAATATAGCGAGGTTATTCATGGCAAAGGGAGATCACATCTACCGTCGTATGAGTATTAGTATGGGTATGACATATCATCATGGAATAGATTGTGGAGATGGTACAGTTATTCATTACGATGGAAAAACTGTACGTCGTGTCAGTAAATATGAGTTTGCTGAAGGAAAAGAAATTCTTACTGAAGAGTATGGAAAGTGTGATTCCCCAGAAGTCGTAGTGACAAGAGCAATCAGCAAGTTAGGTGAACAAAAATATTGCCTTGTTGGGAATAACTGCGAGCATTTCGCGTATTATTGTAAGACAGGTCAGCATAAAAGCGAGCAAGTAAATCAAGCTCAAGCACGCACAGCAGGACTTGCTGGGGGAACTGCTATAGGTATTGGAACCAAAGTAGCAATTCAAGCAGCATCTGTAGCCGCTAAACAATCCTTAAATCCGATCTCAAAAACGCTAGTTAATGTAGGACTAAAGCAAGCACCTCGTGTAGCAGGTGGTATTGCAGGTGCTGGTGGTATAGCGAGTGGCATAGCAACCGATCTAGTTGTTGGCAAAATACTGGAAGATGACGAACATTTACCAAAGCATGAACGTGAAGCCAGAAAAAATGGCAGAGAAGCTGGACAAGTTGCATCAACCCTTGGAGGAATTGCTGGAACTGTAGCCGCTGCTACGTTAGGTGGTAGTGCTGCGATTGCTACTGCGGTTGCTGCTCCTGTTGTATTAGGTATGGCAGCTGCATTCGGGGTGTATCTCTGGTCTCAAGGTGACCAAGAATAGCTGTTTTCATTTACTGAATCCACACTCCTAAACTCCTCTCTGCGCGACGCCAGTTGCTACAACGCGGGGAACCCGCGCAACGCACTGGCTCCTCTGCGTCTCTGCGTGAAATAAAAAATATTTTGCTTCACGCATTCGCGTAGCGTCTCGTAGAGAAGGCGCATTTGCATATCATGTCATAATCGCTCCACCCATTAACCGCTGATACCGATACTTCAACTCTTCTTTCATCAAATACCAACGCTCTAAAGTCACATCTATCTCAATTATTTTCTCTGCTGCTTGTCGCGCTAACAGCAAAACTTCCTCATCTTCCACTAAACTCGCCAAGGTAAAATCCGGCACACCTGATTGACGAGTTCCCAACACTTGCCCAGGTCCCCGAAAACGCATATCCATTTCTGAGATGAAAAAGCCATCCTGGGACTGTTCCAACACCTTCAGCCGTTGTTGTGCATCAGCACTCCTAGAACTGCTCATCAACAGACAGTAAGACTGAGCCGCACCTCGACCAACACGTCCCCGGAGTTGATGCAGCTGCGATAAACCGAAGCGTTCAGCATTTTCAATGAGCATAACTGTAGCATTCGGTACGTCTACGCCCACCTCAACAACAGTAGTAGAAACCAAGATTTGCGTTTCATTATCGCGGAATTTCGTAATCGCTTCATCTTTCTCCGCCGAACTCATGCGACCATGCAGCAATCCCACTTGAAAATCCGGAAAAATGCTTTCTTGTAGCTTTTGATGCTCATCTACAGCCGATCGCAAATCCAATTTTTCTGATTCTTCCACCAAGGGCAAAACTACATAAACTTGCCGTCCTTGGGCAATTTCTCGGCGCATCAAGTCGTAAGCTTGGGGGCGTTGCTGTCCTGATAACATGGTTGTCTGAATCTTTTGACGTCCTGGTGGTAACTCATCGATTTGACTAACATTCATATCCCCATGTATCGTCAGCGCCAATGTCCGAGGAATGGGAGTAGCTGTCATTGTTAACACATGGGGTTGTTCACCTTTTTGCTGCAAACGCGCCCTTTGTTCCACCCCAAAGCGATGCTGTTCATCAATCACCGCTAACCCTAGTTGCCTAAAATTAACTGGGTCTTGAATCAAGGCGTGAGTTCCCACCAACAGAGGTAATTCACCTGTTTCTAGCTGGGAGTGAATAAGTCGCCGTTTAGCAGTTTTAGTGGAACCTGTCAGTAATTCTACTGGTAAATGTAGCAGGTTAAACCAGCTAACTAACTTGCGGTAGTGCTGTTCTGCCAACACTTCTGTAGGTGCCATCAATGCTGCTTGGTAGCCAGATTGAATGGCGGCTAAAATAGCAACTACAGCCACCACCGTTTTCCCAGAACCGACATCACCCTGTACTAAACGATTCATCGGTGCAGGTTTTTGCAAGTCGCTGAGGATATCGTTGATGACTCGTTGCTGTGCCCCAGTGAGTTTAAAAGGTAGTATTTCGTGAAATTTTTCGATTAGCTGACCTTTGGGGGCTAAAATGGCGCTGGTTTGAATAGCTTTGGCTTGTTGTTGACGTTGCAATAAGCTGAGTTGCAGGTAGAAAAATTCATCAAAAACTAGGCGACGACGGGCAACTTGCAGGGTGGCGCTATCTGAGGGGAAGTGAATATTAGCGATCGCATCTTTCAATTCCATCAAACCATACTTCTCTCGCAAACCACTAGGCAAGGGGTCTTTCAGATGAGCCGCAGCAGGCAAAGTGGCTATAATCGCCTGACGCACCGTATTCGCTACCACTCCCTCGGTTAATCCATAAATTGGCACCACTCGCCCGATAGTTAGCGAATCAATCGGATCTCCTGGATTTGCTAAAACTTCTAACTCTGGGTTATCTAACGTCAAGCCATATTTACTAGCTTTCACCAACCCACAAGCCGCAATCATACTACCCACCGGGTAGCGGCGTTTTAAACTTTCTTGCCAAGCGCGACTGGTAAAACGTGTCCCCGCAGAAAAGCGACTAATCTTAATTTGACCAGTATTATCTTTCAGTATCAGCTCTAAGATTGATAATTTCTGATTCTTGGGGCTATTAAAACAATTGCAACGCTTCACAGTGGCGACAATAGTCACCGTCTCACCCGCCTCTAACTCACTAATATTTACCTGACGCCCATAGTCAATATGGTCACGGGGATAATAAAAAAGCAAGTCGCGCACAGTAGACAAACCCAGACGCGCCAAACTGTCAGCTTTTCTGATGCCTATTTCTGGTAAATCACTCAGTTTTTGATCAATTTTCGGGGCAAGTCTCCGACTCACCTCAGCCACAATCGGCGATTTAGGATTAGATATGGGTGATTTGTATTTCTCCCCTTCTCCCTCTTTCTCCCTTTCCCCTTCCTCCTGCTCTTGTTGCAGTTGATACAGATACCTGCGAGTTTCTGCGACCAAATGTTGTTTACCCGACAATTCCAGATGAGGATAATTAGCAAATTGCACCGCTAGTCCTTGCCAGCGGCGGCGTTCGCTTGGGGGCAAAGCTGTAGGGAATTTGCCAAAAGTAAGGCTGAGAAATTCACTGAAGCGATATTGTTTGCCCATCAAGTCCGTGAAACCACGTTCCGCCTCAATTGCTAAGGCTTTTTGCAATCTTACCCAATCTGGTGTGTCATTAGTCATTGGTCATTGAAAATGGGGAATGGGGTATGGGGACTGGGGACTGGGGACTGGGGACTGGGTATGGGGGGAATAACTCTTGACTCTTGACCCTTGACTCTTAACTCTTAACAAATGACAAATGCCAAATGACAAATGCCAAATGACTAATTAATCATCGACCCAAATAGCACGCCATGCAGATTCAGCTTCGGCAATTGACTTTTCTTTTTGCTTTTTTTGATACTCCCGCCCTACCTTGTTTAACTGAATTAAGATATTGCGAATTTGTCTGCGCCCAGATGAGAGTGTAGAGTCGGCAAATTCAATTTCTCCCAGTCGCAGATTAATAGCCATGATTTGAGTCAGGCTAGAATCTTGTGCATCTTGCTCATTTTCAATTTCAATGACCAAGCTTAATAAATTGGGTGGTCCGGGAATGACCTCGGCAGATGCTTCTGATGCTGCGGCTGCGGCGACTGCTGCTGCTTCTAAAATCGGTTCTGGTAATTTTTTGGGCAACACACCCGCTTTTTGTAATAAAACATTAGCGTTATGGGAGACTTTTTTAAGTATATTTTGCATCTCCTCTTCTAAGTTCTGTTGCCATGCTATCAGTTCTATAGGGACGGAGAGGTCAATAGAAGTAGCGGCGATGAGTGAAGAATCATCTTCCTCATCCCCCTCATCTTCCTCATCTCCCTCATCCCCCTCATCTTCCTCACTCCTGATCACTGTAAGCAACTCCTCAGCCGTCTTTTTACCCAGCTTACGGATAGCTTGTTGCAATTGTTGTCGCTGATTCAATGACAAACTCAGGAAGTTTTCGGGATAGCCTTGAGTACACAGGTGATAACTTGCCAAAATCAACTGCTGGCGCACAGCTTGACCCAAAATACTCAGATAACTAGCATAAGCACTATGGAGTTCTGCAGCGATCGCGCCCATCGCTTCTTGCAGCACTGTAATATCCCGCTCAATTCGCTCAATTGCTCTTGCCATATCTTCTCTTGATAGCCCATCTGAACCTGATTTTGGTACAAATGTACGTTTTTATTTTAAAACAAAGTTTTAGAAGTTAGTCATTTGTCAAGAGAGGCGATTCATCGCGTCTGTAAAAGGGTCAAGAGTCAAGGATCATTAATTTTCTCTCCCCAATGCCCAATGCCCCATACCCGATACTAATTGCTAATAAAATACAGGTCAGCGTATTTTGCTTGACCTGTATTGTTAGCATTCATTTGTGGATGTAGTCAAGGTCGAGAATTAAAAGTAAATAACCACTGACAAATGACCAATACTTCTCTTCTCCTTCCCTGCGGGACGCTACGCGTAGCTTGCTTCCCCGTAGGGGTACGAGAGGCTACGCCCTAAGCGGATCTATGCTGCAGGCTTTACGACTCCGCTCAGTACAAGTGACAAATGACCAATGACTAAATTACTTACCGCCTATTTGTGCAGCTACCTCGTCAGCAAAGTTACTCTCTTGCTTTTCAATGCCTTCACCTAGCACAAAACGAACAAAGCGATTGACTTGGATGTCTTCGCCTACTTTACCCTTCACTTGTTTAACCAAGTCTTCTACGGAAATACTCTGGTCACGAATGAAAGGCTGATCCAACAAAGTTAATTCTTTCAGGCGTTTTTCAATCCGTCCCTGAACAATTTTTTCTTTGATGTTTTGTGGCTTGTTTGCCAAATCATCGCGCCCTAGTTCGATGTCCTTTTCTTTCTGAGCAACTTCAGCGGGGATTTGCTCTACGCTGACGTACTCGACATTAGGACAAGCTGCAACTTGCATGGCAGCATTTCTAGCTAAAGCTTGGAACTCTTCATTAAGAGCCGCCGCATCAGTTTGGGAATTCAGCTCGACCAACACACCCACTCGACCGCCAGTGTGAATATAGCTGTCTACTGTACCTGATGTGCCTCCTGCTAACGCATAAGTCACAAAGCGGCGTACCTGGATGTTTTCACCCAGAGTGACGATGACTTGCTTGATGAACTCTTCTACAGTCGAGCCTTGATCTTGAATATAGGGTTGAGCTAACAAAGACTCAACACTCTCAGCAGTTGCTGCTTGCTGGGCTAAGTTCTTAACTAGATTTTTAAAAGCCTCGTTACGGGCAACGAAATCGGTTTGGCAGTTTACTTCTATCAGTACACCCACTTTACCATCAGGTTGAATATAGGTGTCTACTAGACCTTCTGCTGCAATGCGATCGCTTTTTTTACCCGCCGAAACTAAGTTCTTTTTTCTTAGCCAGTCTGTGGCTTCTTCTATGTTGCCATCAGTTTCTTTCAGCGCTTTTTTGCAGTCCAGTATGCCAGCACCAGTTTTTTGGCGTAGCTCTTGGACGAGTTTTGCAGATATTTCCGCCATGTTGCCTCAATTCCTACTTGACCTCGAGTTGTAATCGCTCACGGGTGTTGAGTATCTCTATCTTACTCAGGACTAGGACAAGTATGAAGTCTAAAGTGTGAAGTATGAAACTTCACTTTTTAGTCTTTACCCTAGCCCCAAGTTAGCGATCCCTAGGGTAGACACATTAATCTATGTGCCTATTCTTCTGTTTCTTCGTCGGGAATTACTGAGTCAGTGTACTCACTTTCTTCGTAATCTTCGTCGTACTCACCACTGTCGTAATCTTCGTAATCGTCTTCCGCATCCAGTTGACCGTGACGGCCTTCATAAATAGCATCTGCCAACTTACCGACAATTAACTTAATCGATCTAATCGCGTCGTCATTTGCGGGGATGGGAATATCTACTACATCCGGATCACAGTTGGTATCCAACATTGACACAATCGGGATGTTGAGTTTTTGGCATTCCTGAACTGCGTTATACTCGCGCCGTTGGTCTACAATCACGACGACATCAGGAACTTTCCGCATGGTTTTAATCCCACCCAAGTACTTCTGTAGCTTCGTCATCTCCCGACGCAGCATCGAAGCTTCTTTTTTGGGCAATAGATCCAATGCTCCAGTTTCTTCGCGGCGTTCCAAATCTTTGAGGCGATCTACTCTGGTTTTGATGGTTGCCCAGTTGGTGAGCATTCCACCCAACCAGCGCTGGTTAATGTAGTGAGAACCACAACGGCTGGCTTCTTGAGCAATAATTCCCGCTGCTTGGCGCTTAGTACCCACAAAAAGGAACTTCTTCCCCTGTTCAGCTTGGGTACGCATGTAGTTGTAAGCACCATCCATCAACTGGGCAGTCTGCACCAAGTCGATGATGTGTACTCCATTACGGGATGTGTAAATGTAAGGAGACATTTTTGGGTTCCAACGGCGGGTTTGATGCCCAAAGTGAACCCCAGACTCCATCATCTGAGCCAATGAAACTACTGGCATAATTATGTAACTCCGATTCGGGTTAAACCTCCACCCAGGTGCATTTCCCAAATTTAGGAAACACCCGAATTTCTGGGTGTGCGAGATTAGTTAACTTTCCTAGGGTAGCACAGTTAGGCTACGGTGAATGGAACTCTGGATTTATGGAGCCGCTATAAATAGCTTTCCTATTCATCCTGATACACTTCTCTACGATGTCCTACTCTCACAACCGTAACTACTAATAAATTATCTATAATTTCATACAACACGCGGTAGTGCCCCACACGAATACGATATCTGTTGTTGCTACTTTCAAGCTTAACAACACCACTGGGACGGGGATTATCAGCTAACTCTTGAACTTTAATTTTTATTTTTTGTTGTACGTCTTGCGGTAATTTTTCTAATTGTTTAGATGCCTTCCTCGTAAGTTCTACTTGATAAGTCACAACCCTATTTCCCGTTTTACTTGTTCCCAAGGGATTCGTGGTTCATTTTTTGCCTCTTCAAAAGATTGAATATCCTCTTCATCTTCTTGTTTCCGAATGTCTAATAGTTCTATAATATCTTCTAAAGTATCTTCATAAGCTTGTTCTAGTTTTTCGTAGATTATTTTTAGTAACTGTTGTTTTTTAGTTGTAGTTTCCACAGTTAATTCTCCTTAGCTATGTTAGTCGCATCTAACTTAAGTCTTAGTTATCTTTGTTTTAGCTTTTAACTCATTAAAAATAATGCTTGCTCTTTAAAATTATAACGACCAATACAATTAAAAAGCAAGCTACTTCCCCGTTATTTAATTTGGGTATAGGCTTCGTAAACACCTTTAACGTTATACCAGTTGAGAAAAACGCGGGCGATTTCTAGGGCTAACTGGGGTTTTCCTGAATTAATTAGCCATTGTAAAAATGGCGCCATTGTGCGTTCGTTCAGTGTGCCATTGAGGGAAAGAATGCCCCAAAGTAAGCGATGAAACCAAGTCATTTGAATCATCATTCGCACTTCCCAAGATGGGTGTTTTTGATAAAATAAAACTCCCATGCGACCGCGTTGCATTTCTTGGTCAATTAAGCGGGGAATTTGCTCTAAATTAAATGGTGGATGCCAATGATAACCAACGGCTTCTGGGCACTTAATGAGTTGTAAACCGAGTTTTTTTAACCTGACACCTAGTTCTAAATCTTCCCAGCCATAAAGTTGAAAGCTGGTGTCGAAGAGTCCAGCTTTTAAGAGCCAATGTTTAGGAATAGCGACATTTCCTGTGGCAAAAAATGCTGCGGAAAAATCTGTAATTTTATAGGGTTCAGCGGTTGGGTTGTCGAAATTGCAAGTATTAATGACTGCGCCGTATGTAAAAAAGCGATCGCTTCCTAATCTCTCTTGTCCTTGGATTAACGCATCTGCATGAGCTTGCAAGAAATTTGACAACACCACTAAATCACTATCGATAAAGATAATTATGTCTCCCAGAGCCTGTTCTACACCCAAATTCCGCGCTACTGCAGGGCCTGCATGATCTTGCTCAAACCATCGCACATGAGGAAACTCTTCTTTATGTTCCTCCAACCATGTCAATGTGCCGTCAGTGGAACCATCATCCACCAAAACGATTTCGTAACCAATGACAGGAGTTGCATCTGTCAACTCTTGCGCTTCCAACGCTCGGAGGCATTTTTCTAAAATTGGCTGGCGATTGTAAGTTGGTATAACAACGCTGCAAAACACAGTCTCACCCACGACACTATTTCCCATCTTCAGGATAGGACATCTATGACGCTGACACTGTTCCAAGCACCAATTATTTTTTCTTAAGAGCGGAGTATCTCTCGAACTTCCATTAAAATTATTCCCAACATATTTTTACCACTACCATCGGCTCCGCAACCCCAATAACTATCGATAGGCGAATTTTCGATAATTTCTACATTACCTGTATCAAGTAGGATTTCTCTGATATCTGCATGGGTTTCAAATTTCCGCAGCACCGCTTTCCTCATGATGTCATCTTTAATGTCTTCCCAATCTGGACGTAGTGGGCGAGTTCTTTCGCGCCCCATCTTGGCTGCATCCTTAGGAGTTTTGACTAAGCGAATTTGTTCAACATGGGGTGTACCAATGAACTTTTGTGCTTGGAAATAGTGTTCACTTGTAGACCAATATAAATCATCTAATACAAAGCCGTGAGATGAAAAATTAGAAAAACAACCATATTGTTCACGAGTGCTGTAAAAGTATATTGTCATTGGCTGGATAATTAATAGGTGATTGAGGAATTAGGATAATTATTAATGTTTTGTGTGTCCAATATAGCGCTTCTCAGTCGGGTGCAATACGTTCTTGATTGGGTTATCAGAATTCAGAATTCAGTAGAGTTAAATATTTTGGCTACTGACTTCTGTAAGGAGAGTGTATTTCATTCATCTAAGAATTATGACGATAGGGCTTCTAAAATTTATTTTCGCTCATGGTGAATTCTCTTGATTCATAGTGACGGCATCCCTGACATGGACCATCGGGATTAACGGCACAACGGATGTAGCCAGATCGAGCATTAAATTTGCAACTGATGTCACCAACAAGGTAGCCTACACCTTCAAGATAGTAGCGATCGCTCTCTATCTGTCTAATGTCTTGCCTTACTCGCATTCCTGAGAGGTTCACGGTGGCTTGTCTAATCCGTGAGCGTGTCCGCAAATGGGTTTTACGGATTACCCATAGGGAAAACAGGGACGGCAAGAAACCAACGGCAATCACCAAAAGAGTTTTTAACACCATCTCTTTACCTCTTTTCTGCGCTGATTGATTGTCCCTGATATTGCACTATCGTTATTTCTCAATGTGCAACTATTAGGGCATTATCACCTTTGCGTTTTTGGCGACAAAGTTTCCCGCTGTTATCAACTGGGGAAAGTTTTGGCGGACTGCAAGGGTGTATGGTGTATTGTGACTCTAAAAAAGAGATACCATACACCACTTAAATCAGCATAACTGCTACAGCTTCAGAGGTGAGCCGTAGTTAAATCTTCATAATTTTAAGATTTGTTGATTAATCAAGTACATAGTTGAAGGCAAAACCCTGCGCCCTTACCGTAATTTGAAATTCACCAAGTTGCTATCTGCTGTATCAGCCTTGCTGTTTCCGTATCGCTGTAATCTTAATGCTTTTTTTCTAGTTTGCTGACGGAGTTGCTGCGCCAGCAGAGATGCTTCCCTTTCCGCCCTGAATAAATCTACCTTTCGCGTCGTCAGCACAAATGACTCATCTGACTTGTGTTTTATCCAAGGAACGCGAACTGTCAAGTAATCACAAACATTTTGGCTGTTGAGTCTGGTGGCGATCGCCTTGAATTCCCGGAGCATTACCTCCAACTCCGCTGCCATCTGATTGATACGTTGCGCTTGTATGATTAAACGTTCCCAGTCACTAATGATTGTTTCGTCTGGGATTTGCAGAGGTGCTATGGCAGTCGTCAAAGTTTTTAATTGTAGTAGGGAGACTGGGCTTTCCAGGGATTTTTTGTAGCTGTCTGCGATTTCTTTCATAGTTTCTCCGACAAGACTAACTGACTTGTCAGGCATTTTAGCAGCAAGTTAGTACGTTTGTACCAATAATTATGTATATTCTCTGAAAACAGACCCTAGGCGCTGAATCTCTGCTCAATCCAGATTTCTCTCTTAGGACTTACGCATGTGTCACCGTCAAAGAATGGTGCGTGACGCTATAAGTCCTGAATCTACGTACAGAGCTTTGTCGTAGCGTCACACACCCTACAAATATCATGTGTTAGTTGCGTAAGTCCTGTCTCTGAAAAGTTGTCCTAAACTGATCACCGATGAAAGATATATTCTCGATTATGGGAATACTAAAGTTATCACCAAACTCAACAGGAATTGGTCGATGTCTACAGGTGGTTGGAATCCTCGCTTAAAAAACACAGTTCCTTTGCAAGTCCCTGCAAACTATCTGAAACAAGCGAAACGCAATACAATTGGACATGAATTTGATACAAATTCATCAGCAGAGACGTTTGTTCTACAGGAAAGTGATGAGCAGTTATTGGCAGCATCCAAGCTAATGCGGCAAGGAATTCAACAGCAGCAAGCTGGTGAATTAACTGCTGCTATCAAGTCCTTAGAAGAATCCCTAGTACTTTTTGAGGTGGTTGGTGAGAGCCAAAAACAGGGACAAGTGCTTTCTTTATTAGCATTGATAGCTTATACATCAGGGAACTACAAAAATGCTATTTCCTACTCCCAGCGATGTCTATCCTTGATTAGGGATACTCCAGATTGGTTGGTGCAGATGCAGGTGCTTTCGCATTTGGGGAATGCTTACCGTCATCTAAACGACTATGACAAAGCCGTTAAGTTTCTGGAAGAGTGTTTGCAAATAACTCAGCAGCAGCAAGATAGAAGGAGTCAAGTAGCAGCACTGAATAATTTAGGATTGGTATATAAAGCTTGGGGAAACTTGGCGCGAGCAATTGAGTATCAAGAGCAAAGCTTAGAAATTGTGCAGGAACTCCAAGATCATTGGGGTGAGGAACAAGTGCTAAAAAATTTGGGCAATGCTTGGTATGCTGTGGATGATTATCCAAAAGCGATCGCCTACTATGAGCAGTGCGTCAAAATTGCCCGAACGCTCAAAAACTTTCGCAGTGCGTCTCAGGTACTCAAAAATTTGGGTAATGCTTGCTATGCGTGGGGAGATTATGCCAAAGCGATTTTGTATTATGAGGAGCGTTTGCAGCTAGCCAAAGAACTTAAAGACAAGCGGGGTGAGGAACAGTCTTTAGGCAGTTTAGGCGTGACTTGTGAAGCTTTAGGCGATTATCATAAAGCGATTACATATTATGAAGAGCGGTTACTCTTAGCTAAATCTCTTAAAGATCGCCGCTCTCAAGAACAAGCTCTGGCTAGTCTGAGGGTTGCTTGCTACGCTTTGGGCGATTATGCCAAAGCAATGCAATACCAAGAGTTACCGTCAACAAATACTTAGCAATCAAGATTGTTGCTGGAGGTACATCAGCGCTTTTGATGTCTCCACTTGCGGGAATTCAACATAAAAGCTACTTACACTCCAAAAAGGTTCTGGTGTTTCTAAAATAATTATGCGATCGCCCCACTGACTCAACCAAGGGAGCAAACTTCGAGGTGCGACTGGCGCACATAGCCACACAGCCTTTGGCTCTAACTCCTTCATCGCAGTTGCTGCTGCTGCTATTGTCAAACCTGTAGCAATGCCATCGTCAACTAAGATCAGAGTAGCGCCCTCTGGTTTTACCTGCGGGCAAACAGAAATTAATTTAGCTTCTAGAGATTTAGCTTGGTAAATACTGTAATCTAACGCTGCTTTTTGCCACTGCGAACTGTGTTGTGGAGATGATGGCTTTTGCTCATTCCAAAGAACATGTCCTGAACTAGTCACCGCACCAATAGCCAATTCTGGATCATCTGGATGGCTAATCTTTTTCGCCACCATAATTGTCAAAGGACAGCCCAAAAGACGTGCTATAGGTGCAGCTACGGGCACACCACCGCGTGGTAGAGCATAGACAATGGGAATTGGTTCTACCCCGGAAGCAGCAGCTTCCTGGGTTAAAACATCACGAATCTTGTGCGCTAATTCCTCACCCGCACGGGTGCGATTGAAGAAAAGGGGGGCATTTACCATAATTTTTTCCCAGTAAATGCGGATGGTATTCCTTTAATCATGACTGATTTTGACTCGATTGAACTGATACATTGAAGAAGAATTCAGAAGTCAGAATCAATCAGTGGGGGATTCAGACCCGCCACTGAATTGTTACACTAGGGGGTCTTAAACCCTTGTATTCATCTGCCAGTTGTACAGAATACCTTTCCTGTATTCTGACTCCTGAATTCTGTTTTAATAAAAAATTTCTATTGATACCAAAATTCTGATTGTCATGAGCAGCGAAACCCAACTCAGCCTCTTCGATGACTCAACTCTTAACCAACAAGATTTGATTCCCACAAGCGCAAAAATTCCCATCCTTCCTGGAACTTACCCTGACATGACTGAGTTGGCACAGCATTGCAATCAGTGCCATCGTTGTGGGTTAGGAGACAATCGGACTCATGCGGTTATTGGTCGTGGTAACTCCAAAGCACCAATTATGATTGTTGGGGAAGCGCCAGGTCAAAATGAAGACGAGACGGGTTTACCATTTGTAGGTAAATCTGGGCAGTTGTTAGAGAAAATTTTGGCATCTGTGAATCTTAATACGGAGAATGATGTCTACATTGCCAATGTCAACAAGTGCCGTCCACCAGATAACCGCGTTCCTACTGCCGATGAAATGGCGGCTTGTCTACCTTATTTATTAGAACAAATTCGCTTAGTTGACCCCAAAATAATCCTTTTGACGGGTGCAACTGCAGTTAAAGGTTTAACTGGCGATAAGCGCGGAATTACCAAAATTCGCGGACAGTGGCTGGAGTGGCAAGGGCGTTTGTGTATGCCAATTTTCCATCCCGCCTACTTATTGCGTAACTCTTCCCGAGAAGTAGGTGGTCCCAAATGGTTGATGTGGCAGGATATTCAAGCAGTGCGTGCTAAGTTTGATCAAATCCCAAAAAATAATTAACGGATGTCCATCATCTTTGACTTCCCGCTTGACAATCCCGTAACCAAGCGCTAATTCCTTGAGCGATCGCACTTTTACTACTATCACGTGGGGGCGATCGCAATTGTTTGGCTGCATCCACATCAATTTGGGAAAACATCATCACTAAACGCCACCCACTACTAGTTTTAGTCAAAAATAACCAGTGGTATTGTTGGACTTCTACCGCTTTACTATTGAGATATTGCCGCTCTAAGGTCGTAAAAAATACCTGCTCTACTCCTGATGTAGAACTGTTGGTAGTATTGTCGCTGTAGCCGCCAGGGTTCAGGGGTAAAGGCGTAAACTCAGGTCTACCAGCTACCAGCATATAGCTATAAAGGTCACTGCTGCGACTGCGACGGCGGGCGCGTTGAGTGGCACGATTAGCATAATTTGGTAAATTTTGCAATAACTGAGTTGTGATTGTTTCGAGATTTTGGTCAATGCAAGCAGATTTTACTCCCTTCTCTGTTGGTAAAGGGGGGTTCTGGGAGAATGCTGAGTTGTGAACAAGCAGGAAGCCGGGGAGAAAAACCGCCCATACTTCGACTACGCTCACTAACCACACTTCGACTACGCTCAGTGCCCACAAGGGGTAGGGGTGTTTCATTCGAGAAGAGATGAGATTTGTCAAGGGAATAATCTCACGCATAGACGCGGAGCGGCTTCCCGCAGGGTAGACGCAAAGACGCAAAGAAAAACTTCCCTATTGCCTATTGCCTATTGCCTATTGCCATAGTTATCTCCTCAGAAATCCTCTCCCAGGCTAACTGAGGCTCGGCTGCAGCGGTAATGGGACGGCCAATGACGAGGTAATCGGCACCAGCAATGATAGCTTGGGCGGGTGTGAGCGATCGCTTTTGATCTCCCTTGTCTGCCCACGTAGGACGAACCCCTGGACAAACTAACAGAAAATTATCAGCGCAAGTTTGCCGTAATTGCACCACTTCTTGGGGTGAACACACTGCCCCATCTAATCCTGCATCTTGTGCTAAAAGCGCCATCTCCAGGGCGTATTCTGGCAATTCTAGGGGGATTTTCAAGTCGAAGGCTAATTGTCTCGCGGAAATGCTCGTTAACAGGGCGATAGCGATTAATTTTGGTGGTTTAACACCTGCTTGTGCGGCTCCTGTTTGTGCGGCTTCAGTGGCAGCTTTCAGGGCATCTCTACCAGCACTAGCGTGAATTGTCAACAAATCCACCCCATAACCAGCCACCACCCGACAAGCACCAGCGACGGTGTTAGGGATATCGTGAAACTTTAAATCCAGGAAAATACGCTTATTCCGCGACTTTAGCACCTCCAGGATATTTGGCCCAGTGCTAGTAAATAACTCTAAACCCACCTTCCAGAAACTGACTTCTGGTAGTTGATCTACAAGAGCGATCGCCCTTTTTAAATCCGGTACATCCAAAGCCACAATAATTTGCTGTTCTACTCCCACTGCCAATTCTCCATTACCTATTGCCTATTGCCTATTTACGGTACTAAGCGGACAAACTTATTTTTACCTACTTGTAAAACCTTACCTTGTAACTCAACAGGAGAGATGAAAGTAGTATCGACATCAGAAATGCGATCGCCATCCAGACGCACTCCTCCCTCTTGAATCTTCCGCTTACCTTCGCCGCTACTTTTACACAAGCCAGTAACATTCAGCAGATAGGCTAACTTCACGGGAAACTGTGACACCCCAGCCAAGGAAAATTCTGCGACTGCGCCTTCCTTACCGCCGCTTTTAGCAGCCTCTTGAGCTTCATTAGCTGCTGATGCGCCATGATACTGTCTGACAACTTCCCATGCTAAAAGTGTTTGGCGATCGCGGGGATTTTCTGGCAATTCTTCTAAAGGCAAATCTGTCAACAGTTCAAAATACTGTGCCAGCAGTTGATCGGGAGTTCCTTGCAACTTTTGATATTTCTGTGATGGGTGTTCTGACAAGCCCACATAATTACCTAGAGACTTAGACATTTTTTGCACACCATCAGTACCAATCAAAATCGGCAGTAACAACCCAAATTGCGGCTTTTGACCAAAATGGCGTTGTAAATCTCGCCCCACAGCAATGTTAAACTTTTGATCAGTCCCGCCTAATTCCACATCAGCCTCAACAGCAACAGAATCGTAACCCTGCATCAAGGGATAGAGGAACTCATGGAGGAAAATTGGATTCTCTTTCTTATAGCGTTCTGCAAATCCCTCCTTGGCTAGCATCTGCCCTACTGTCATTGTGGAGAGTAATTCTAAAATTTTCCCTAAATCCATCCCAGAGAGCCATTCTGAGTTATAACGCACCTCTAACCGTCCAGGTGTGTCAAAATCCAAGATAGGACGCACCTGATCGAGATAAGTCTGAGCGTTTTGCGCCACATCTGCTGCTGTAAGTTGACGACGCACCTCCGATTTACCAGTTGGATCACCAATGCGAGCCGTAAAATCACCGATAATTAGCACTGCCGTATGTCCAGCATCTTGAAACCCTCGCAGTTTTCGTACTGGTATGCTATGACCAAGATGAATATCAGAGCCTGTAGGATCAATACCTAACTTGACCCTCAAAGGTCTGTTGGTAGTCACCAAACACTTTTCTAAACTTTCACTGTCGCTATCAGCATCAGTTGGTTGGGGGAAAATTTCCACAATTCCACGACGCAACCAAGGAAAATCTTGCACCATACTAGGAAATTCGCTATTAATTAAGCTTTGGACTTTAACATCTTGGCTTCGCTCGATGTTAAAACTGAGCGAAGCCGCAGTTTTAAAAGTGGGGTTGGTTGTAATCACTGGCAATTTGTCCGATTTCTCATCTGCCAAATTACTATAATTGCAAAAAATCAACCGCTTGACTTCGCCGAATGAATTACAGTTATATTTACCAGTGAGGAAGTGAGATCGCCGTGTCGTCTAGGACTTTTGAAGACAAGGAAGCCCAAAAAAAGGCTTCATCAGGTTTCGAGTTTTTGAAAGGAGTAGGTCAGGTAGCTGGCGGAACGCTCCTATCAATTACAATGCTGGCAAGTTCAATTGTAGCGGGAGGATTGGTCGGTTTAGCGATTAGTTTCCGTAATTTGCCAGATGTCAGACAATTACGTAACTTCTTTCCTTCAGAAACAACTTATATTTATGACGTTAAAGGCAAACTATTAACGAGTATTCACGGGGAAGCTAACCGAGAGGTGATCGCCCTAGATAGAATTTCGCCAAATCTGAAACGCGCTGTATTAGCCAGCGAAGACAGTCACTTCTACGATCACCACGGTATTAACCCCAGTGGGGTTGGGCGGGCGGTGGTTGTCAACTTCGTAGCTGGGGGAGTTAAAGAAGGTGGTTCAACTGTCACGATGCAGTTGGTAAAAAACCTGTTTCTATCGCAAAAACGAGCCTTTACCCGCAAGATTGCAGAGGGAGTTTTGGCAATTCGTCTAGAACAAATCCTCAGCAAAAACCAAATTTTAGAGATGTACCTCAATCAAGTTTATTGGGGTCACAATAATTATGGCGTGCAAACTGCCGCCCGCACTTACTTTAACAAGTCAGCCGAATATTTAACCTTGGGTGAGTCAGCCATGATGGCGGGTTTAATCCAAGCACCAGAAGAATTCAGCCCGTTTGTGAGTATGAAGCTGGCAAAACAGAAACAAAAAGAAGTACTCGGACGGATGTTGGATTTGAACTGGATTACCCAGCAAGATTACGACGACGCCCTCAAACAAGAAATAAAACTTGGTAAAATTAGGTCATTTCAAGGTAGTGCTTTACCTTATGTCACTAATACTGTAGCCCGAGAGCTGGCTAAGAAATTTGGCCGTGAAGCCTTGTTAAAAGGAGGAATGCGGGTACAAACTACAGTTGATGCCGAGTTCCAAAAAATGGCAGAGCAAACTGTGAGTGAGTGGCATGAGAAACTCCAGGGTAACGGATTATCTAAAAATCAGATGGCTTTGGTGGCGATCGATCCCCGCACACATTTTGTCAAGGCACTAGTGGGTGGTGTAGACGCTAAAACTAGCGAATTCAACCGCGCTACCCAAGCTCAACGTCAGCCAGGATCTTCTTTTAAGCCATTTGTTTACTATACAGCTTTTGCTACTGGTAAGTTTGCCCCAGATACAACAGTAGTAGATGCTCCAGTTAGCTATCGAGATGGTGATGGTTGGTACTATCCCAAAAACTATGACGGTGGCTTCAGTGGGGCCATGTCAATTCGCACTGCTCTATCTCAATCTCGCAACATTCCCGTCATCAAGATTGGTAAGTCTGTGGGGATGAATAAGGTGATTGAAACCTGCCGTACCCTGGGAATTATGAGTCCGATGGAGCCAGTGACATCCTTACCTCTGGGTGCAATTGGTGTCACGCCTCTAGAAATGGCTAGTGCTTATGCTACCTTTGCTAATTATGGCTGGCAGTCTCCACCCACGGTAATTGTCCGTGTCACCGACAGTAGCAACAACGTTTTGCTAGATAATACGCCCAAACCTCAGCTAGTGCTTGATTCTTGGGCATCAGCGGCAATTATCGATGTGATGCGATCGGTAATTACTGATGGTACTGGTAAAAATGCTGCTATAGGCCGTCCGGCTGCTGGCAAAACGGGAACGACATCCTCAGAAAAGGATATCTGGTTTGTCGGGACTGTACCGCAGTTAACTACTGCTGTCTGGGTGGGTAGAGATGACAATAAACAACTGGCGCACGGTGCAACAGGAGGCGTTATGGTGGCTCCCATCTGGCGCGATTTTATGCAAAAAGCCCTAAAAGATGTGCCAGTCGAGAACTTCAAGTCACCTTCACAGTTCACTCGCCCCAAAGCAAATTAGCGATTGCACTTCGGCTCCTTTCGACTCCGCTCAAGGCGAGCCGCTCAGTGACCAGGGATTGGGTAAGAACTACATAATGATAAATCAGAGCGATCGCCTTCGCTAAGGATAAATTCCCAGTCCCTATTGCCTATGCTTGTTTTTCTAACTCAGTTTTCATCCGCTGTAGGGTGATATTCATCTGGTCAAACATTTGTTGTGGGGTGATCCCAAATTGACCTAGCTGAGTTTTCATTTGCTCCATAGTCATTTGCGCCATAAAGTCCTCGGAAAGCTCAAAGCGCTTCATAAAGATGCGATAGCGATCCATCATGGCTTCCATTTGTTCAATAAACAGCTTTTTGCCCTCGCGGTCAAATTTACCGTAGCTGTTACCAAGCTTGATTAATGCTTGATAATCGTCAAACAGCTGTTTCGCTTCTTGTTGAACTATCTCAGAGTCAAAGAATCCCATTTTCTTTAAAGTTTCGACTGAGCAATGACACTCAGTAGCTGATATTTTTGGTTCTATTTTTATTCTAGTTTAAATTACTAATCTAGGGAATAAGCTTCGGTTACAGTACGGTTTTTTGCCTAAATTTCAACACTTGACTTCAGAGTCATGTGGGATAAAAAACAAACTTCACTCAGTAGTTGTGATGAACTGTGGACACCCTCCGGGTAAAGCCCTTATTTGGATGGGGATATAGGGAATAGAAAAGAAGGGATAGATGCGGACTCAGTATCTGTAGGGTGCGTATCATGGTTTTGGTGGGCAATGCCTAGGCTGTTGACTTTGATGGAATTTCCCGGTTTTTGGTTCAGGCTATTTTTGTGCGAGTGTAAAATCTCTTTCCTGTCATTGCGTAGGCGAAGCCTTCCCGTAGGGTACGGAGCGTTCGACGAAGGAAACTCCTCCGGATTCGGCAGTCCACCCGGTGCTGCGGAGCCGCACGTGTGGCTGCGCTCACCACGCACGAGGGTAGTTCCTCTACGTGTATTTCAAAAATCAAATACTAGTCCTATCGTATTCTTAAGTGTGGCTTGCAAAATACTTAAATTTATTTAGACAATCACTTAAAACTACAACAATTGAATCTAAATCGTAAATAAGATTTATACAACTATCTTTGTCTTTATATAATTTTTACAAACAAAGAATTTTACCCAAACTAAATAATTTGTTGATTTCCTGATAATTACTGTTATCAAATGGCATAAAAAAATAATAAATTTGTTTATAAAAGACATGAAAATATCTATCTAGGATAATCCAGATGAAAGAAGTTCTTGCATACATTGAGCAAAAAAAACAAGAATTTGCTCAGTTGCCGATATTTGATTTTCTCAAAGATAAAAGCATAGATCCAAAACAAAGGTTAGCTTTTGCTCCCTGTATCACTCCCTTTGTGATGAATATTTGGGAAGTGAATAAGTATTTTTTTCGAGAGGAACCAACTGATGATCCCATTCAAGCATTAATTAACGTTCACTCTTACGAGGATGATCATCATTTCCTCTGGTACTTTGAAGACATGGAAAAATTGGGATTTAATAAATCCATGACATACATTGATGCTTTAAAGTTCATCTGGGGTCCAGAAAATGAGAAAGCCCGGCGAGTCTGCCATAAACTAGCAGCTTACGCTTTCCAAGCAGACCCTATTGTGAAGCTAGCACTGATTGAAGCAAATGAAGCAACAGGCAACGTATTTCTCACTTTAACAGCAGAAATAGCACGGGAATTAGAAGAAATTACTGGTGAAAATTACCGCTACTTTGGTGAACATCATTTAGCTGTAGAAACTGGTCACGCTATGGGCACACCTGATGTAGAAAACCTGATTGAAAGTATAGAAGTTTCAGAAGAAATGCGAGAAAAAGCTTGTGAGTTAGTCGCACAAGTATTTGCAGCTTTTACAGAGATGCTTAATGAGTGGATGGCTTACGTGAAAGCAAACAAATTTGATCAAGTGTTGACACTAGTATAGATTCATACTTCAGCATTTTTGTACTAGCCTGCGGTTTGGACTGAAAAAACCCAGGCTTTTTAATTTTCTGGTTGCTCTAATGGTATATCTATGAAAAACTCTGTTCCCTCTTTAGGAGTAGAAGAACAGCTTAATTTACCTCTATGCTTTTCTACAACTATCTGATAGCTAATAGACAGGCCTAACCCAGTACCACTGCCAATTGGCTTAGTAGTAAAAAATGGGTCAAATATTTTTTCTTTTATTGCTTCTGGTATTCCCAAACCATTATCAAATATCCGGATTCTCACAGTATGAGATTCTACTAGTTCAGTACAAATGCGAATTTGAGGTCTAGTCAATAATTCAGAGTTTTTAACTGTTGATTCTTCCAAAGCATCAATCGCATTATTCAAGATATTCATAAATACTTGATTAAGTTGACTAGCATAACAAGTCACTAATGGAAGATGTCCATATTCTTTAATAATTATAATTTCCGGTGTTTGTTTATTAGTAACTGGTTGATTATCCGTGGTATCTTTTTTGATACGATGCTGTAAAAGCATCAAAGTATTATCAATTCCTTCATGAATATCTACAGGTTTCATTGCCGCTTCATCTAAGCGAGAGAAGTTGCGTAAACTCAAAATAATGTTACGAATACGTATACTTCCAAGCTTCATAGAATCTAGAATTTTTGGCAAATCTTCTGCTAAAAATTCTAAATCAATCTCTTCAGATTTTTGGACAATCAGAGGTGCAGAATCAGGATATTCCTGCTGATATGTATTAATTAAATCTAGTAAATTTTCAACATATTCACTGGTATGCACAAGATTAGCATGAATAAAATTGATGGGATTATTAATTTCGTGGGCTATTCCAGCTACCATTTGCCCTAAAGAAGACATTTTTTCAGTTTGAATTAATTTAGTTTGGGTAAACTTTAACTCCTGAATAGCCTGTTGTAAACTTTGATTTTTTTCATAAATTTCTGTAGTTCTAGCTGCAACTTTTTCTTCTAAGGTATGATTATAATCTTCCAAGCGATCGTTAGCTTGTGCTAAATTTCTGTAAAGCATCGCATTTTCTAGGGATATTGCTGCTTGGGTAATCAAAAGTTTGAGAACTTCTAGGCGATCGCGTGTGAATGCTCGCGTTGCTAAATTATTTTCTAAATATAAAATGCCAAGTAATTTTTTTTGATTAATCATTGGAATACAAAGAAGGCTTTTCGGCTTTTTATGCTTAATATAAATATCTGTTGCTAGATAAGCTTGAGCCTCTGTATCATCAATCACTAATATTTCTTGCGTTCGTTTGACATAGTTAATTACAGTTATAGGAACATTTTCGCTAGACTCTAACTGAATTGATGAGAACTCAGTATGAGTAGCTTGAGAATGTGAACTAGTACTGACGGCAGTAACAGTTAACGCTGAGTTATTATTTTCGTTTAAAATCAAAACACACTTAGATGCTCCTGCGTTCTCCATAACTAGTTCGATTAATTTAGAAATAAGTTCTTGCAGTTCTATTTTTTCAGAAAGTAGTTGATAAGCTTTAATCACAGCCTCCAAATCTAGGATATCAGAAATGCTAGTGGTGCTAGAGTTAGTAACATTTTTACTAGTCGTTAAAGTAGATTTAATAACAGCATCATGAATAGTGATATCAGTTTGAAGTTGAGTTTTATTATTCAGGTTTTCTTGCTGGATGATAGTCGGTAATAATTCGGAATAGCGGTTTTGTAAATCTTGGACTTTAGCTAATGCACCCCAACGGACATAGCCATAGTAAGCATCAACCATATAAGTTTTTGCAAACCTCTGTTTATCCCATTGCAAATAGAATTTAGCAGCTAGTTCGTTAGCTAAAGCTGCTTCATGGATATAATCGTGTTTTTGAGCTAAAGCTATTGCGCGATCGTAAAATTCCATAGCATCCAAATTGTTACCAATAACTCGATTTAGCTCTGCTTCTACTAAATAGAACTTATGTAAAAAATTCATAGGAGCATTTCCTGCCCATTGTTTAATTTTTTGTTGATTACTAGATACCAATTCTAAAATAAATTTCTGTTCGTTTTTATTTTTGTCTGGATAAATTCCTAAGGCAGATAGAGAACTATAGAAATAGAAAATAACAACAACAAATTTAGCTGGTACTGTATCTAAATAATCTTTAGCACAGTTGGCATTTTCCCAAGCTTGCGAATAATTTTCAAATAGATAGCAAAGAAATAATTTTTCTAAATGTAGATAAAAAATAGCAATCTTATTACCAATTTTTTTTAGAATAGGCAACATAATTTGTTCATTATAAGCTTTGCCGTCTAAACAGCATAGGTTCTCAGAATTTAAGAGATTCAATACTGTCTGCCAATTGATTGCGTGCAATTGTAGCGGAATCTCTTGATTCAATTGGGTAATTTTTACATGAGAGTTACTCATTTCTTTTTCTAGCTCTAATAAATTTTTGCCTAGGAAAAAGGAATGTTCAGAATACATATATAAAGAGTAAGCAGCTTGTTCTAAGTCGCCAGTTTCCAGACCAATTGAGTATGCATTTATTAAAGAATTTAAAGTTTTCTTGAGATGTTCTTGCCAATGTATTGTGAAATTATTGATCACAAAAATTGTTATGCACATTGACTCTCTCGGATGAAAAATCTCTAATAAATTTAATGCTAGTTGTCCTAAGCGATAACATGAACGAAAATCATCTAGCAAATTCCAACAAATTACTGCATAAACTGCATAAGCTACAGATGATGCATCACAATTACCATAAATAAAAGATAAATTTACTTGTTTGAGAGCTATTAAAGAAAATATGAGAGGATTACTAGCATAACTAATAGGTAAAAGTCGCCCAAACATCCTCATCAGCGTCAATTTTGTGGGATCAGTAAGATGCGGTAAATTAACTATATCCTCAGTCTTTTTTCCGACAAAAGCTAACTGTACTTTCTGTAATTCCGCTGCAATATCTGTGGGAGTTGGCTGTTCAGGAAAAGGCATACCCAGTAAATTTAATACTTCTATACCTGTCTTAATTGCCTCAAAACTCAAACCTTGTGCTTTGTAAGCTTCTACCTTGACTTCATATACTTTGGCTCTGTCTAATAGTGTTTTAGCTTGGATTAAAACTATCTCTATTAGCTGTTCCATCTGCTTAAAATTGCCACTGAGATATGTAGCTTCTGCGGCAGTTTCATGTAAGGCTAAGGTAAGCTGATATTGAACATCCCAACAATCAGATTGTAAAAGTTCCATACCAATGGTTAAGTACTGAACCGCATCTGAGTAAGCTGTCGATGCTAAAGCTTTGCGTCCAGCAGTAAGATTCATTGCGGCTAGCTCATGACGCTGGATTGGATCGGTGATCAGTTCTACTGCTATATTAAACTGGTTAACTATCTCCAAAATCTTTTCTTCTCTTTGGGGAATTGGAGTATTACTTAACAGTAATACTGCAATTTTTAAATGAATGTACTTTTTTTGTTTTTGAGAAATTAGAGAATATGCAGCTTGTTGTATCCGATCGTGTACAAATCTATATTTAATTGTTCGAGACTCATTTAGTAATTCTGTGTTTTCCGTGTTAGGAATACTTATATTTTCATATTTATCTGGCTCTAATATTAAATTATAAGAATTAGAATGAAATAAAATTAGTCCCTCTAATAATGCTATCCGTAGCTCATAGACTGTATCTATTAAAGATTTTTTATAGACAATAGCAAGAGTTTTTAGATCAAATTCATTTCCAATACAAGCAGCAAGCTTTAATAATTCTTGAGTGCTAGTAGGAGTTTTTTTGATTTTATTGATTATGAATTCCAGAACATCATCAGTAAGAGTTATTTTTTGTATTTCAGAAATATTATACTGCCAATAACCCAGATCATAGTTTAATAAAATTAGTCCATCATCATGAAGAGACTTAAGAAATTGAGTTGCAAAAAATGGGTTGCCTTTAGTTTTAGCAAATACCATTTGAGTTAAGGTGACAGCATATGTTTCCCGACAACAAAGAGTGTCAGTAATTAATTTATTTAGATCATTTTGGGTTAGTGGCGGTAAATAGATAGTGTAGACATTAATACCTGCCTGAGTAATTTTTTTCAGTGCTAAATACAAGGGATGAGTATGAGAAACTTCATTATTTCTATATGCACCAATTACTAGTAAGCCACTATTATCTATATTAATTTCATCTAAATTAATGGACAAACTAGAAGATGTACTTTGATTCATTAATAATTCAATAAATTTTAGAGAAGCTATATCTGCCCACTGCAAATCATCCAAAAATATTACTAAAGGATGTTCCTTGCTGGTGAAGACATGAATAAATTTATATAACAGTAAATTGAAACGATTGTGGTGGGCACTACCAGACAGTTCGGCAACAGGAGGTTGTTTACTAATAACCTTTTCGAGTTCAGGAATTATTTCAGTAATTACATAGCCTTGTGTACCTAATGCTGCTAATATTTTGGTTTGCCATTCGTGAAGTTGAGCATCAGTTTCTAAGAGAATTTGCTCAACTAAATCTCGCAATGCTTGTACTAACGCTGATAAAGGTATATTACGTTGGAACTGGTCAAATTTCCCTTTAATAAAGTAACTACGCTGTGATAGAATCTGTTTGTGGACTTCATTAATCACAGAAGTTTTGCCAACACCAGAGAATCCTGAGATTAGGGCTATTTCACTTTTGCCACCTCTTACTCGCTGAAAACTTGCTATTAAAGTTTCTACTTCATTTTGCCGACCATACAGTTTTTCAGGAATTACAAAATGATGTGATAAATCACGTAATCCTAACTGAAAAGCATTGATATTATTAGTTGCTTGCCACTGTTTTTGACAAATTTCTAAGTCATGCTTCAGCCCCTGAGAACTTTGATAACGCTCTTCAGCATTTTTGGCTATGAGCTTGCTGATGATATCAGAGAAAGTTGTGGGAATATTGGAGTTAATACAACTGACTTTAGGTGCTTGTTTAGCAAGATGAGAGTAAACTAATTCCATTGGATCATTACTGCTAAATGGTAATATACCTGTTAGCAGTTCAAAGAAGGTGATACCCAAAGAATAAAAGTCAGAGCGATAATCAATGCCTCGATTCATCCTTCCCGTTTGTTCAGGGGAAATATAAGCTAAAGTTCCTTCTAAAACATTAGGATTAATGAGATATTGAATTCCTTTGGGTAAAAGGGCAGCAAGACTAAAGTCGATGAGTCTAATTTCACCTGTGGTGGGATGAATAAGAATATTGGCAGGTTTGATATCTTTGTGAATAATACGCTCACAATGCAGTTTCTCAAGGATAGTTGTAATTGCAATGGCTATAGGGAAGAACTCATTTAGAGAAACTGGGTTTTGTATTTGCCAGTCTTTGAGGGATATGCCACCAAAGTCTTCCATCACTAAAGCGTAGCCGTTATGATAGCTTTCTAAGCTCAGGGGTTTGACAATACCAGAAATATTCAGGTTTCTGGTGATGGTATATTGATTACGAAACTGAGCAATTTCAGTGAAATTAGGGTTGTCAGTCCGCATCAGCTTGAGAATGACTGATTGTTGGTCTTGTTCTCTGATCGCACGATAAACTAGAGTTTTATTACTTGCATAGATTTGTTCGGTAATGCGATAGCCATGTATGGGGTATGCTGTGGTTGTTAATGCTGTCATAACAATGGATGCCTACGAATTGATTTCTATGATTTAGCTTTCCCATATGATGGCTGTCATTATCACGAGTGCAGGCTTTGCGATTTAAAAAGGTAGAGGATATCTGCCTATGTATGAGTTAAAGGCAAAAGGCTGGAAATTTTGAGTAGGTTTTCCACAGGAGGTGAATAAGAACTTTACCTGGTTCCCAGTACTTACTTTCAAAGGTGTTACAGGTTTAATTCTTGTACTTGACAGATGTAAACTACTTGGCCGATCCTTATTAATCAAGCTGCTTACTGACGGCTGATAGTTTGTGGCAGAAATCAATAGAATGGATTCATGGTGTTTACTTGTAAGTAGATAGCACCAATGCTGAATTTATCCTGGTGCTTTGCTACGTTCGCTGAAGGCGTTGGCGAAGCCATCGCTATTTTGTTGTAGAAACTTGGGAATATGTTAACCAAACGAAAAAGTCGCAGTGTTGCCGCTATTCTAGCTTTTTCTGGCACGCTGACAATTTCAGGATTACATAAGTTTTATTTGGGACAGCCTTTGTGGGGCTTGTTGTATGTTCTGCTGTCGTGGACTCCTATTCCTAAGGTAGCTAGCGCTATTGAGGGAGTTTGGTATTTAGCACTAGATGAAGAAGCTTTTGATCGGAATTTTAATCTGGGTAAGTCGCTAGTCAAACACTCACCACAGGTAGGTAATCAAGTACTAGTGGTGGCTGACGCTGTGCGTGAGTTAGATGCACTGCGTCAAGATGGACTGATTTCTGAGTACGAATTTGAGCAAAAACGCCGCCAGCTGCTAGACCAAATTTCTTGACGCAAATGAAAATGATGAACAACTGGCTACCTTTAAATCCCAAGTTGCAAAAACTCCGAAATCGGCTGCTCAATGACCCTTATTATCGGCTACAGTCTGGGGAAGAAATTGCAATGGCGATCAAACTGGGTATCCAGATTGATGCTAATCAAGCAACTGTGGATGATTGGTTACGCCTACCTGGTTTGTCAATTCACCAAGCGCGATCGCTTGTGGAACTTTCCCGCTCTGGTGTTAAATTTTATTGTGTTGAAGATATCGCTGTAGCTTTGGCGATACCCGTGCAGAGGCTAGAGCCGTTAAAGCCGCTGTTAAGCTTTATTTTCTATGACGAAGAATCTCTAATTAATCCTACGCAGATAGTTAACCCCAACACCGCCACGGTTGAGAAACTGGCGCAAGTACCATTTATTGATTTGTCTCTCGCTCAAGCGGTGGTGCAAAATCGTCTATCAGCTGGCCCATATGGTAATTTAGTTGATTTCCAGCGTCGGTTGTCGTTATCTGGTGATGCGATCGCACAGTTAATGTATTATCTCCGGTTCTAAAACGCTGAGTTCTACTCAAACCAAATTGTTAAAGCGAGTATCACCTTACCGCAAAAGACCTACTGTATCAGGACTTACGTACAACACAACGAAAGTAGCGGTAATTCATGTAGACGCGGAGCGGCTTCCTGCAGGGTATTACCGCTACGCAAGAATCAGGTTTTCGGTCACATCTTGCGTAAGTCCGATGTATTTTAAATAAACCCGATGCGATCGAGCGGCCAAAAGCGAAAGGCGGCGCGACCAATGATATGTTTTCTGGGTAAAAAGCCCCAATAACGGGAGTCATTACTATCGTTGCGGTTGTCTCCCATGACGAAAAATTCGTCTTCAGGGACTTTCACTGGGGGATAAGGATTATTTGGTGGTTCAGCAATATAATCTTCTTTTAAGGGTTGGCCGTTGAGATAAACTTTGCCGTTACTAACATTAATTACCTCTCCTGGTTCACCAATTACCCGCTTAATAAAGGCTTGGTCTTGAGGATATCCCCGGCGTTGCAGTTCTGCCGGTGGTTGAAAAACAATAATATCCCCAGTTGCGGGAGGATGGAAATGGTAGGAGATTTTTTCCACCACTAGGCGATCGCCTGTATGTAAAGTGGGCAACATGGAGTCAGAGGGGATAAAACGAGGTTCGGCAATAAAAGTCCGGATCAGGAATGCCAAAACCAAGGCGATCGCCACTAGAGTCAGATTTTCCTGCCAACCACGCCATGCTTTCGACGATGCAGGGGCTTCTTTAAGATCGCTGTTGTGAGGAGTCATAGAAATATTTAGCCAGTTAACAAAGTGGAACAAATGCTTTGATAATTTTGGTGCTAAAGCTATACTTGTAAACAAGTTAGGTTTAACGCCAACCTATACAAATATTAATAATACGGCTATCGCATCTACCAATTATAGGCAAAAGTTCGGAGAATAAAACACGGTTCGCTGAAGACGGTACAAGCTTAATATTAGGTGATCTGAAGGTATCATTAACAAACCTAATCTTAATTGCAGTGGTCTTAGGCGAGGCTTTTAGTAGGCTCTCAACTTCCTATATAAAAATATTCACCGACTGGTAATGCGATACAACCAGTCGGTTTTTTATTGGCTTGGGAATTCCTCTCCCACACCTCAAGCGATCGCCTAAACTGGGTAGAATTTTAAGGCGATCGCTATCTCTCAAATTTTTCACATGAGCAACATTCCCGAAGTTGGACAACCAGCGCCTGATTTCTCCACTCCTGACCAAAACGAAACCCTTCTCAGTCTGGGTGATTTTAGCAGTCAGTGGGTTGTGCTTTATTTTTACCCCAAAGATGACACCCCTGGCTGTACCACCGAAGCCAAAGACTTTACAGAGTTAAATCAAAAGTTCAGTGAACTGGGAGCCAAAATCTTAGGTGTGAGTCCAGATTCCGGGAAATCACATGGCAAATTTATCAACAAACATAACTTATCAATCACCCTCCTCAGTGACCCCGAACATTTGCTCACAGAAGCTTATGGCGCTTGGCGATTGAAAAAGTTTATGGGTAAAGAATATATGGGCGTGGCTCGGTCAACTTTTCTCATTGCGCCCAATAGAATTATTGCTTATACATGGCCAAATGTGAAAGTGAAAAGTCATGCTCAACAAGTCTTAACTAAACTACAGGAATTAGCAGCCACATCTCAAAGTGCTGAGTAATGAGTAATGAGTGCTGAGTAAAAATACTAGTCCCCAGTCCCCAGTCCCCAGTCCCCAGTCCCCAGTCCCCAGTCCCCAGTCCCTCTTTTATGAACGCTTTTAATACAAATTTCATTGGTGAAATACAACACTAACGCTACACTATTGGGATAAATATTTTACTTGCTGAAGCGATGAGCCTCTGCATAAGTCCCCTTTGTTCCAAACCTCAAAATCCTGACAATATCCTGTTTTGTCAAGCTTGTGGCTCAGAGTTGCTTCTAGAAGGTCGTTATCGGGTAATACACACACTAGGTGAGGGCGGCTTTGGTAAAACTTACGAGGTGAGCGAAGCTCGAAATAACATCCCAAAAGTTCTTAAAGTATTAATTAACAATCAACAAAAAGCAGTTGAACTATTTCAGCGAGAAGCAGAAGTTCTGAGCTTTCTCAATCATCCAGGGATTCCCAAAGTAGAAACGAACGCTTACTTCGTCTATTTTCCGAGAAATCGTCCAGAGCCACTACACTGCTTGGTGATGGAGAAAATTGAAGGTCTGGATTTGCAGGAGTACATCAGACAAAGAGAGAATCGCCCCATAGATCAAAAATTAGCTGTGCAATGGTTGAGTGAAATAGTAAATATCCTACAACAAGTACACAGTCAGAACTTTTTTCACCGAGATATCAAACCTTCCAATATTATGCTCAGAGCAGAAGGAGGTTTAGCACTGATTGATTTTGGCACAGCGCGGCAAGTCTCAGGAACTTACATGGCTAAACAGCCGCAAGGTCAGGTGACAGGAATTATTTCGGTAGGCTACACTCCACAAGAGCAATTGAATGGTCAAGCAGTACCACAATCTGATTTTTTTGCATTAGGACGCACATTTGTGTATCTGCTGACAGGGAAAGAACCCAATCACTCAGCAATTTATGACTCATACACTGATGAGTTGCGTTGGCGCAACTATGCTCCCCACATTTCGCCGCCTTTAGCAGATTTAATCGATCAGATGATGGCACGCTTTGCTGGTCAGCGACCAACAAATACGCAAGAAATTCTACAACGTTTGTCAGCAATTGACCGCCCTGAGATTAAACAGCCTCCTGAACCGCCTGTGATTGATCCTCCACCACCTCCAGATTATGAGTATGCAGGTTTTTGGAGAAGGTTAGTTGCAGACTTAATCGATCAAGTGATTTTAATTTTCAGCAGTGCCATCATTGCTTCTGGTTCTGTCAACGAAGTCTCAAGCTCATCAGCAGATCAAGATGCATTAGTTGGGTCTTTATTTATATTTATTTATATTTTTGTTGCGGCTGGATATGGACCTGGGCTAGAGTCTTCTTTGTTACAAGCAACAATTGGTAAAAAAATGATGGGTATTATTGTTACCAACCTCAATGGTAATAAAATATCCTTTGGTCAAGCTTTTGCTAGACATATTAGCAAGTTTATTTCATATCTAACCTTGGGTGTGGGCTACATAATGGTAGGCTTTACTCAAAAAAGACAAACCCTGCACGATCAAATAGCTGGTTGTTTAGTAGTTAAAAAACGTTAGGAGTAGAATTATGCAACCGCAATCACCGCAATACGCTGGTTTTTGGACAAGATTTTTAGCAGCCTTCATAGATGGAATTATCTTATATATTATTGGGGCGATCGTTGGCTTTATTTTTGGGTTCGTCTATGCTGCTGTTTTAAGAACCACTGAAGGTCTACAAGGTATCGCCTTCGTTTTGGGAGTTTTGATTGGCTGGCTTTATTATGCCTCAATGGAGAGTTCTGCTCAACAAGCTACCCTTGGTAAACAAGCATTGGGGATTATCGTCACTGATATTGATGGTAAACAAATCTCTTTTGCTAGGGCTACAGCTAGGCATTTTTCTAAGTGGATTTCTGCGATCATCTTACTGATTGGCTATATCTTGGCAGCGTTTACCGAGAAAAAACAAGCGCTGCACGATATGATTGCTGGTACTTTGGTGGTGAAGAAATAAGCTCGTCAGCAAACTTGCATTGCATATTGTAAGTAAGTGGGCACAATTAAACCTAACTATGTAGAGAAATGTAAACAAGACTCAAACCCTTTCTCCTATAGCAAGATTGCCTATCATTTGCGAGTGCTTGCTTTAATTACGCCGATTGTTAATAACCCAAGGCGATCGCTTGACGACTAAGAGGTTGTTTGAAAAGTCTCCTTCTATGTCATGCTGAGGAACGTTCCGCAAAGCTCCACTCAGAATGACAATTTATACCTGAAAAAACTTTTCAAACATCCTCTAAGCTCGACTTTATCCAAAGTTAAGAACTTGGTCTCCTTTAGTCGGCAAAAACCCTGGCTTTTGGTAAATACTTTTTCCACGTCACTGATTATCGATAAATTACAAAAACTAAACCTAGTATCCTATAGGACTAGTATTTGATTTTTGAAAAAATCTAAGTATCTGTAGGTAGGGCTATGCCAAGCAAAACCATGATACGGTGGGCATTGCCCACCCTACGTATATTTCAATCTTCAAATATTAGTCCTATACAAGGGTTTCGGCGTTGGGTTTTGGGCTGCGTAAAAATGAATAAAGTCGAGCTAAGATAGTCGCTACAAATACTTAGATTTGTTCACAAATCAAATACGAGTCCTATACTTGTATTCCGCCCACAGGGAAGTGATAATTAACGCTATTAGTTTTATCTAAAAGGTGGGGGAATTTTATGGTGCATAACTTTAAGGAACTGGCAAAACTTTACAAAAATGCACTCCTAAATAATGTCCTGCCATTTTGGGAAACACACTCGATTGATTGGGAGCAAGGTGGCTATTTCACTTGTCTTGATAGCCAGGGTAAAGTGTATGACACTGATAAATTTATCTGGCTACAAAATCGCCAATTATGGACTTTTTCCATGCTTTGTAACCAGTTAGAAAAACGAGAAACCTGGTTAAAAATTGCTAGCAACGGTGCGAATTTTCTGGCTCAACATGGCAGAGATACCGATGGTAACTGGTACTTTGCGCTAACCCGTGGAGGTCAGCCACTGGTTCAGCCCTATAATATTTTTTCTGATTGTTTTGCTGCAATGGCTTTTAGCCAATACGCCCTCGCCTCTGGTGAAGATTGGGCGAAGAGTGTAGCGATCGCCGCTTACAATAATGTTCTGCGTCGCCAGGATAACCCCAAGGGTAAGTATACAAAGACTTATCCAGGTACACGCCCCATGAAATCCTTAGCTGTGCCGATGATTTTAGCTAACTTAACTCTAGAAATGGAGTGGCTACTACCCAGTGAAACGTTAGAGAATGTCCTAGCTGCAACTGTTCAAGAAGTGATGACCGATTTTCTCGATCAAGAACGGGGGTTGATGTTTGAAAATGTTGCACCTGATGGTTCTCACATTGATTGTTTTGAAGGACGGTTAATTAACCCTGGTCATGGTATCGAAGCCATGTGGTTTATCATGGATATTGCCCGTCGTCGCCATGATACAAAAACAATTAACCAAGCTGTGGATGTGGTGTTAAATATCCTCAATTTTGCTTGGGATAGCGAGTATGGCGGGTTGTATTACTTTATGGATGTAAACAGTAATCCGCCGCAGCAATTGGAATGGGATCAAAAACTGTGGTGGGTTCATCTAGAGTCTTTGGTGGCGTTAGCGATCGCTTATCGTCTCACAAAGCGTGAGATATGCTGGGAGTGGTATCAAAAAATGCACGATTATGCTTGGCCGCATTTTGCCGATCCCCAACATGGTGAGTGGTTTGGCTACCTGAATCGACGTGGGGAAGTGCTGTTAAATCTCAAAGGCGGGAAATGGAAAGGCTGCTTTCACGTACCCCGTGCATTATACCTTTGTTGGCAGCAGTTTGAGGCGTTGAGTTCGGAGTCAGTTTAAAAGTTAAATTAAAAGCAGATATATGGGATAGATGTCTTATGGTTGTTACCCCCAAGCGATTCACCATTGACGAGTATCATCAACTGATTGAACTGGGTTTTCTCAAAGAGGGCGATCGCATCGAATTAATTCGCGGAGAACTGACCCAAATGGTAGCGAAAGGAACACCTCACACATTCTGTACAAACCGACTTTGTCGTCAATTAGATAGATTGTTAGGTGATAGAGCAGTTATTCGTGGACAAGATCCTATCACCTTGTCCAATCAAAGTGAGCCTGAGCCAGATGTTGTCATCGCACGCGGAACAGAAGAGGATTATCTTGCTCATCATCCCTATCCTCAAGATATTTTTTTGGTTATCGAAGTTTCAGACACAACGCTAAATTACGACCAAACAACGAAATTAGAACTTTATGCAGAAGCAGAAATTTCTCATTACTGGATAGTCAATTTGCTAGCCCGTCAACTTGAAGTTTACAGCCAACCCTATCAAAATGCTCAAGATGACTTTAACTATCTCAGCAAGCAAATTATTCTTCCTCACCAGTCAGTTTCCATTCCTGGTTTTGAAGATGTCTTATTAGAATTAAGTCGAATCTTTCCCAATTTGTAGAGACGGCGATTTATCGCGTCTCTCTAACCATCAAAATGAATTTGACAGACTAAACCCCATCCATTTTGAAACCAGGAGTAGGCATCTTGCCCGCTAATACCAACTGGGAGCAAGATGCTCCCACTACGATTCTGAAAATAGATGTGGTTTAGTATGGGCACGGCATTCAAAATATTTTCCTCCATCAAACAATATTATTGATGCCGTGCCCCTACAGCATATTACTCCGCGATAAATCTTTATCTAGCCGTATTTTCCTTGAGTTCACGAGCGCTTCTCTTCGCTGTGTCTGGGTACACTGAACCCAAGTCTTTTACAGCCTCTGCTGATTGTTTGCCAATTCTCTTAAGTCTTTCGCCAGGATCGCCTTTGGTTTCACGAGCTTCTTTATTCCACTCCCCCGTTGTTTTTGGTCTTTGGGAATCATCTTGATGTATCAAGTTGTCTACCTTCCTGGTTACAGCTTTGTTACTCCGGTCATAATCAACGTTTGCTGTTAGCACTACAAACCCAACTAGGGCAATTGCTAAAAAACGCTTTATCTGAAAACTGTTAATTA
Source organism: Calothrix sp. PCC 7507 (assembly GCF_000316575.1). Classification (GTDB taxonomy): domain Bacteria; phylum Cyanobacteriota; class Cyanobacteriia; order Cyanobacteriales; family Nostocaceae; genus Fortiea. The sequence continues at coordinate 5,315,442 of NC_019682.1, forward strand.
TGGCATTGATGTGAGCAACTGCTCTAGAAATTAGATTTGTCATGATAAAACTCCGTTAGTTCATTCTCAATACTTTTCATGATTTCAGGATTTGATTGACTCGTTTCCAGCACAGTTTAGTGATGAAATTGAGTAAATAAATAACTCATTTTCAAGTTAATTTAGATATCCTGAACCCAAATTCAGAATAGCTATAAATAAACTCATTTTTCCTCTAACATAAGTCGTAGCTTAGTTATGAACAAGAGATATTTTTATAAATCCTGGTTTGTATTAGTGAAAACTTAAATTCTTTCCAGAGACAACAAAATCTCTATGTTAAGTATGATGCGATGTCTGACTATAAGCTCTTCTTATAACTTTTGTGCTGGCGCTCGATAGCGATCAACACTACGTTAGTCATCTGCTGTAGGCGATCGCACAATCTGCAACACTTATATACAGACCTGATGCGATACTTACGCTACGATATCCCCTAATTGCCTTTGTGCAATATATGTGGGGAGTAAGGTCTAAAACGAATATGACAGAAGATATTAAAGCACAGGCTACGGACAATCTAGTTGCTATTGCCAATCAATTCACGCTGCAAGGGAAAGCGACAGATATACAAGGTTTTGGCAACGGTAATATAAATGATACTTTCTTGGTAACGTTAGATTCTGTAGACGAAAAGCATTTTGTCTTGCAACGTATTAATACGCAGGTGTTTCGTCAGCCTCAACTCGTCATGCAGAATATGCGTACTTACACAGAGCATGTTCAAAAGCGATTGCAAAATACTCCCCTTAACCGCCGTTGGGAAGTCCCCCGCGTATTATTAACCAAAGATAACCAGGATTGCTGCACAGATGCGGTTGGCTCTTTTTGGCGTGCAATTAGCTTTATTGAAGGCTCCCAGTCCTTTGAGACATTGCAAGATACTTCACGCGCTCGTGAAGTCGGCTATGCTTTGGGTACATTCCACAATCTGATCAGCGACTTACCCTCAGAAAACTTGGCTGACACGTTGGTAGGGTTTCATATTACGCCACGCTACCTGCAACACTACAACGAAGTTTTAGCGAAAACTCGCTTGCACACATCCCCAGACGTTAATTATTGCCAGCAATTTGTGAGCGATCGCCAAACCTTTGCACATATCCTAGAAGATGCCAAAACTACAGGTAAGTTACCTCTGCGGTTAATGCACGGCGATCCTAAAATCAACAATGTCATGTTTGACACCACCACCCAGCAAGCTGTTAGCGTCATCGACCTCGATACTGTTAAACCTGGGTTAGTACATTATGATATTGGCGACTGTTTGCGATCGGGTTGCAATCCTGCGGGAGAGGAAACACAGCAGTGGGAAGGTGTCTACTTTGAGCCTGATCTTTGCCAAAGTATACTCCAAGGTTATCTGTCTGTTGCCAAAGCTTTTCTCACGGAAAATGACTATATCTATATATATGATGCCATTCGTCTGATTACCTTTGAGTTGGGCTTAAGATTTTTTGCCGATTATTTAGCAGGGAATGTCTACTTTAAAGTCAAATATCCAGAACACAACTTAACAAGGGCGATCGTTCAATTTAAACTCACCGAGAGTATAGAATCTCAAGAAACCAGAATTCGTACCATCATTCAGGAAATGAAATAAATTTCTGGCGTTGCTGAATTAAAGGAAAAAGATTTCACGCAGAGTCGCGGAGGCACAGAGAGTAAGAGTTTGAGATATTAAATTTTCACTTGGATACACAGACAATTTATCGGCGGTTAAAAACTCCAATTTCTCACTTTTGCCGACAATCTCATGAACGAACAGACATTTTCTTTGCAACCTTTCCCATTTTCCCCAGCAGAACCTGATCTGAAGATAGTGGGAAGCATCTCCCGCAACGCAAATCTACTGGTGATCAATTATCTGCTTCTTGGCGATATTAAAAAAGTGGCGATCGCTCCACCATCAGACACCCCAGCGCGAAAACATCAACTCTGGGCAAATACTTGTTTTGAGTTCTTTATTGGTGTGAAAAATTCCCCTCAATATTGGGAATTCAACCTCTCTCCCACTGGAAAATGGAATGTCTATCGCTTTGATGGGTATCGTCAAGGAATGCAAGAGGAGACTGCTTTTGCCGCACTGCCATTTAGTGTCCAACATTTTTCAGACAGTTTAGCGATCGCTCTTAATGTTAATTTAGCTCAAATCATTCCACCAGAAAACCCCGTAGAAGTTGCCATCACCACCGTCATCAAGCACACAGATGGTGAATTAACTTACTGGGCCTTAACTCATCCAGGCACAGAAGCTGATTTTCACCAACGAGATAGTTTCACCATTGAATTGTGAATTTGTCATTGGTCAACAGTCATCAATCAGTCATTCTGCCCCATCTTTTCTGTATCCTTTGTTACTTTTACCTAAAATAGGATGCTTGATGACAAAGGGCTAAGTGTCTACGTATTGTGACAAAACCCCTATCTTAGCCTATTAATTTGATAATTTTTCAGGCGTTCGCATTCCTTAACTGAAAGAATTACTGATAAATAAAAATTTATTGTGTAAAAATATCACAGTACAAACCTATTACCTCACCACCACCAAAGACAAACTCACCTACTTCATCGTTTACCGATGTGTCTCCCGCCACGAAGTAAAAAAAAGCTCATCCAACCCTCATAATTCCGACGATAAAAAACCAACCGATGCGTGCTAAGTTTTAAATCCATCGTCTTGCGTTCGCGCTTTAGCCCATGCATTTGCACTATTTACACCCCCAACATCTTGAGGAATTAGTCAAGAGCAGTGGCATAGATTTACACATGGTGAGACTGAATTTTCTGTCTCTCCAAGGCATAAATGCTTATGAATATCTGCTGATTTCTGAACTACTTCCCCGGAACAACACCGGAATGGTCAAAGGTGGGTGGTTACAGCGTTACGCCCATATCACTGAAGGCGGTTGGTGGTGTTCTGGACTAGACCCCTTGAATAATTGGCAAATCATGGAATGGGGATGTTTTAAGCCAAACCAACCCCGACAAAATAACAACGGCAAGTCCATCAAATACGAACATCCCCCCAGCACACCAACGCGGGTGTTTTGTCTGCGAGTCCCGCTGCATATTTGGCAGCAAGTCGCCCAGCGTTACCATCTCGCCATGCCCAACAATATCAGCATTGCCCCCAATGGCGAAGCTGTAGGCTTTTGGCAATGGGTGATAGAACAGAACATTCCCGTCGTAATTTGTGAGGGCGTAAAAAAAGCCGCAGCGCTATTAACACAAGGATATGCAGCCGTTGGGATTCCCGGAATTACCAGTGGCTATCGAGTCATCAAAGATGAATTTGGTAAAGTCACCCGTCGTCAGCTAATTCCCGACTTGGCGATGTTCGCTATGCAAAAGCGCAATTTTTATATTTGCTTTGATTTTGAAACTAAACCCAAAACAATAGCCGCAGTTAATAATGCCATTTCCCAACTTGGCTTTTTGTTTCAAGAAAAAAATTGTGCTGTCAAAGTCATTGAACTTCCAGGATTAGAAAAAGGCGTTGATGAGTTTATTATTGCCCAAGGTGCAAATAATTTCGATAAAGTTTATCGGCAAAGTGTTGATTTAGAAATTTACCTTGCCCAAACCAAACCACATACAGAATTAACTATTCCTGCTGCCCTCACCGTCAACTGTCCATATTTAGGAGAAATCCCATTTCCCACCTCCGGCTTAGTTGGAGTCAAATCAGCAAAAGGCACAGGTAAAACTACAGGATTAAAAGTTGTTGTTAATCAAGCAAAAACCAGAAATCAACCAGTTTTATTAATTACACATAGAATCCAGTTAGGGCGGTTTTTATGCGAAAAAATCGGCATTAACTGGGGAATATCTCAACAAGAGAGAGATACTTTTAACCAATTCCCTATTCCCCGTCGGTTGAGCGGAGTCGAAACCCATCCCCCGTCCCCCATTCCCAAATCTTTCGGTTTATGCGTTGATTCAATTTGGAAACTCAACCCAGAAGATTGGCAAGGAGCAATAATAATCCTAGATGAAGTAGAGCAGTCTTTATGGCATCTGCTCAATAGCAATACTTGTAAACAAAAGCGCATCAAAATCTTAAAAATATTTCAACAATTAATCACCACAGTATTAACAACTGGAGGATTAGTCATTGCCCAGGATGCAGATTTATCAGATGTTTCCCTAGAATATTTACAGGGTTTATCCGGCATTAAACTAACGCCTTGGGTGGTTTTAAATCAGTGGCAACCACAGCGAGGCTGGGATGTAACTTTTTATGATTCTCCTAATCCCACGCCGCTAATTCACCAACTAGAATTAGATTTAATTGCCGGACGCAAATGTTACGTCACAACTGATAGCCGCACTGGGCGTTACAGTTGTGAAACTATTGAACGTTACCTCAAAGAACGTTTAGCAAAATTGCGGCGACAATTTCCTCATACCCTAGTGATTAGCAGCCATACTACAAATACACCAGGACACGCCGCAGTGGATTTTGTTGCAGCTATTAATCAAAAAATTATTGAATATGACACAGTTTTTGTCACTCCTAGTATTGGAACAGGAATTAGTATAGATGTTCAACACTTCGACCGAGTTTATGGCATTTTTCAAGGAGTAATTCCAGATTCAGAAGCACGACAGGCACTAGCCAGAGTTAGAGATGATGTGCCGCGTGTCGTCTGGTGTGCCAAGCGGGGTATTGGCTTAATAGGCAGTGGTAGTACAAATTATCGTTTGCTATCGCATTGGTATCAAGAAAACCAAAAAGATAACTTAGCTTTACTCAGTCCTTTACATAAAATAGATGTAGATTTGCCGTTAGTTTATGACCCAATTCACTTGCGAACTTGGGCAAAGTTATCCGCCAGAGTCAATGCTTCCATTCGCTTCTACCGTCAATCTTTACAAGATGGCTTAATTGCTGATGGTCATCAAATTTGGACACGAAGTAATGCTGTTCACAATAACATTATTCGCGACTTAAGACTGGCATTTTTTGCCGCAGATCCCCAGGATTTAGCAACCCGTAAAAGGTTAATTTTGGAAATTGTCCAAGTTAAAAAAGATTGGGAACAAAGCCGCCAAAAAGCCAAAGAAATTAAACGTAAAATGCGAGATATTAAGCTGCAAAATCAATTAGCAGCAGCCACTGCTGTAGCTAAAGCTAGAGATATTGAATATATAGAATATGATCAGCTATTAACCAAGCATTCTCTGACTGATGAAGAGCGTAACCAAATCCATAAATATGTCCTCAGACAAAGGTATGGTATTACGGTTACTCCTCTACTAAAATTGCAAGACGAAAAAGGATATTATGGACAATTATTAACTCACTATTATCTCACCCATGAAAGCGAGTATTTTCATGTCCGAGATCAGCAAGAATGGCATCAACAATTATCTTGGGGTGATGGTCAAGTTTTCCTTCCAGATTTAAAAACTTATACTCTGAAAGTTGAGGCAATGCGAGCATTAGGAATGCTACAGTTTCTGGAACAGGATCGAAAATTTACTGTAAATGATGCAGATTTAATTCTTTTAAGAAATCTAGCTTCGCACAATAGTAAACATATTAAAAGAGTACTCGGTATTAATTTTGTGATAGAAAACGAGCGTGTTTCAATAATTACAATTCTCAGCCGACTGTTAAATTTGTTAGGCTTGAAGCTAAAGCGGGTGAATGATGTTTACCAAATCGATCCTGAAACGCTTTATGATAGTAGAGAAATAATATTTAAAACTTGGCAGCAACGAGATGAGTTGATGTTAGCTCACCTCAAGAATGTTAGCGGTGAAATTAGAAATATTTCTCTTGTTGATTATTCATCACAAAGGAATTCATTCGCTCTACAAACTTAGTACATTTTTGCAAAAAGAATACGACAGATACATCTGTAGGCATGGGGAAACCCCGCCCTTCAAGATAATCCATGTGTCGCAAACATTATTTGAATTGGTATTAGAAGTCCGATTTAAATCGAATAAGGCTCTAGAATCAAGGTTTACCATTATAGTGGTTCTCGATCGAATTCAATACTTCGGCTCCTTACCCTGCGGGAACGATTCCGCTACCTCGGCTCCGCTCGGCACAAGTCAAGGCAAGCCGCTCAGTAACCATACAAGGGATGGGGAAACCCTGCCCTCGACTGTATGTCACTGAGAACCGCTATAAAAACGTTGTTGGGGAATGGGGATCATTGCCAATGCTCCCTGCCCCATTCCCATCCCTCAAAAAAAGGTAAAGTAACTATGTTAAGGCGCTTAAGTATAATTCTGACTGCTGCTATACTCTGGCAGTTTAACAGTTCGCTGACGTTGGCACAGAGTCAAAAGCCCAGCCAAGCAGATAAATATCCTCCTACCCCACTAGAAATAGTTGTACCTGATCCGCTGCTACCACCTTTAATCAATAAACAACAGTTATCTCCTGATGAATTACAAACATTGGAGGTAGAACTGGATAAGTTGAGTGAAACTGCTGAGGCTAAACTGCAAGCTGGAGATAAATTAGCTGCGTTTGATATTTGGAATCGGGAACTAAGGTTACGGCGCTTTTTAGGTTCATTAGCTGAGGTGCAGGCACTGTCACGGGTAGGTGCGATCGCCTCTAATGAAAACGATCGCCAGGAGATATTTTATATTACACAGCGATTGCAAGCGATTCAGAAACAGGTAGTATCCTCAAAAAATGCTGATTTAGAAGTATTGCGATCGCTTGGTGAAGCTTATCAAAAAGTGCGATCGCCTCAACTGGCTCTAGACGCTTATAATCAAGTTCTGGCAATAGTCCGACAGCAACAAGATGCAGACGCAGAAGTATCAACCCTCAAGAAAATTGGGGAATTACATCTGAGTTGGTTCGATTACCCCAAAGCTGCTGCTAGTTACCAAGAATTATTGGGTTTAGCTGCTGCCAAAAGCGATCGCCTTTTGCAGGTATCATACCTGCAACAACTAGCTTATATTTATGAAGAAGGCAAAGATTACCAGCAATCTATCAATATCCAGGGTAAGCTAGCAGAGATTTATTTAAGTGAAAATGATCAGACCCAATTACCCAAATTAAAGTTAGCGATCGCCTCCAATTACGAATCACTAGCCAAAGAAAATCCTACTTTACTACAAGAAGCTTTCAAATACTATCAAGAGGCTTACAGCACTGCTTGGCAATTAGAGCAATACGTTAATGCTAGTGAAGCCTTACAGAAGTTAATTACATTGTACCGTTCTCAAGGACAAATCGATGAAGCCTTGCAAACTGGACAAATCCTTGTAGAGACAGAGACACGGGCAGTTAACTTTTACGGAATCATGCAAGCCTACGACCAAATTGGGCAAATTTATCTAGGACGCAAACAATATCCCGAAGCACTAACAGCCTTTCAAAAAGGATTAGAGTTAGCACAACAAATCAAGCATGAAGAAGCATACTTTAATCAGCAGATTGAAAAAGTATCAAAAGCCAATCTGTAATTCGATGCAGTTCAGATACATAGCAGTTTTAAATCGCAGAGCCAGTAGGGGCGGGGTTTCCCCGCCCTTGATTGTAGAGTTTCCCCGCCTCTCTTAATATTGCATCCAACCGAAAAACGCTATATTGGCGTGACGAGACTAAGTAAGTTGGCGAGAATAAACCAAACTATATTACGAAACATAAACAGGCTTAAAAACCTTAGCAATGACAAACTCCACCAGTTAGCTTTATTTGCGTCGCCCTACTTATTTTAAGTGAAACCCAACACAATGTTAGGTTAAAGCTGGGTTTCACTACCTTCAACTAGCCTAATTATTCGGCGGTATCTGTTCCGGTGGTGCTTCCGCTGGGGGAGCAAGTACCGCATCCGGTGCAATTTCCTCAACAGGAATCGGTGTTTTATCCTGAACCGCAGCATCTGCTTGCGCTGCTTCCACTAATTCAGCCGGTGGGGGATTTGGTGGAATTGCGGCTAGTGGACTCTCGATTGTTGATGCGGTGTTGGTAGTAACAGCTGGTTCTTCTGTTACGGGAGTAGTGTTATCGATAATCTCAACAGCAGGCTCCTCCGTCAGCACGGAGGTAATATCTTCAGGTTTAAGGGTTGTTGGTGTCTTTTTACCCCCAGCCTGTTGCACCTTGTCTTTCACGCCACTGAAGGTGCTACTAACACTTTGTTGCAACTGGGCCAGCCGTTGCTGGAGAGACAACTTATTTACCTGCTGCTGAATCGAAGTCTTCACTAACTCGGGACTAGGTACTTGGGTTTGTTGTGTCTGTGGGGTTACTTGTCGGCGTAATGAAAGAGTTTGCCAACCAAACCACCACAAAAGAGCGACACTAGCTATATGACCCAGCAAAAGACCTCCAGTAATGCGTGGTGCAAATACCCATAAGACTAAAGCATAAAATAACCCTATACCACTCCAGATAAAGTCATTCTTACGATGGATTTCTGGGAAAAAGAAAGCTGCTAAGTAAATGGCTAAACTACCAATACCCACTGCCAAAGCTAGGATATATGCCAACATTTTTTGGTTACTCCTTTAACGAGGGGTTGGGGATTGGGGACATAACGACCGGCTCAGTGCATCGCTGGGGATTGAGGAATTGGGGATTTAGTCTTTCAGAAGAAAAACTAATTTGGTGAACTAAATTCCTTCCTAGTCCCCAGTCCCCACCCCCTAGTCCCCAATCCTTCAACTATACAATTTTGCAAACTTTGCCAGACAATTGTTGATTTAGATACAAATTAAAACTAATTATCTGTGTTAGTTGTGGATTTCTGTCTTTTAGATCAACTCTTAATGTCTTCTTTAGGAGAGAACCTAAAATCTCGGATTACCCTAAAGGTAAAAGAATCTGCAAGAGTTAGCCAAACATAGTTTATGACCCTACAAAGCTTTGGTGTGATTGGTTTAGCCGTTATGGGCGAGAATATCGCTCTAAACGTCGAGCGTAATGGCTTCCCAATTGCAGTTTACAATCGCTCCCGTGAAAAAACTGATGCCTTCGTAGCACAGCGTGCTGGAGGACGGAACGTTGTAGCCTCCTTTACCCTAGAAGACTTTGTCGCTTCATTGGAACGTCCCCGCAAAATCCTTGTCATGGTGCAAGCTGGTAAACCAGTTGATGCGGTGATTCAGCAGCTAAAACCTTTGTTAGATGAAGGTGATATCATCATTGATGGTGGCAACTCTTGGTTTGAAGATACAGAACGGCGGACTCAAGAGTTAGAACCCCTGGGATTCCGGTTTCTCGGTATGGGTGTCAGTGGCGGTGAAGAAGGGGCGCTAAATGGCCCATCACTTATGCCAGGTGGTACACAAAGTTCTTACGAGTATCTCTCACCAATTTTTAACAAAATTGCTGCTCAAGTAGATGACGGCCCTTGCGTAACATATATTGGCCCTGGTGGTTCTGGTCACTATGTCAAAATGGTACACAACGGTATTGAGTATGGCGATATGCAGCTAATTGCTGAAGCCTACGACTTACTGAAAAATGCCGCTGGACTCGATCATAATCAGCTACATGAGGTGTTTACAGAATGGAACACCACAGACGAACTAAATTCGTTTTTGATTGAGATTACATCCAATATCTTCCCTTACATTGACCCTGATACCAAGCTACCCTTGGTTGATTTGATTGTTGATGCAGCCGGTCAAAAGGGAACTGGACGTTGGACTGTACAAACTGCTTTGGAATTAGGTGTTTCTATTCCCACTATCACAGCAGCAGTGAATGCACGGATTATCTCTTCCATTAGAGATGAACGGATAGCGGCATCTAAGCAGCTCACAGGCCCCAGTGGCAAGTATGATGGCTCTACCAAAGAGTTTATCAACAAAGTCCGGGATGCTCTCTACTGCTCCAAGATTTGTTCTTACGCTCAAGGAATGGCGCTGCTATCTACTGCTTCCAAGACCTATAATTGGAATCTGACTTTGGGCGAATTGGCGCGGATTTGGAAAGGTGGTTGTATTATTCGCGCTGGCTTTTTGAATAAGATTAAGAAGGCTTTTGACGAAAATCCAGCATTGCCTAACTTGCTATTAGCCCCCGAATTTAAGCAGACAATCCTTGATAGACAAACAGCTTGGCGGGAAGTGATTATCACAGCCGCAAAACTGGGAATTCCAGTACCAGCATTTAGTGCATCTTTGGACTATTTTGACAGCTATCGCACCGCTCGCTTGCCTCAAAACCTGACTCAAGCACAACGCGACTACTTCGGCGCACATACCTACCTGCGTACCGATAAGCCTGGAAGTTTCCACACCGAATGGGTTCCTATTACTGAATCTAAGAAGTAGACTGAAGTCTGAAGTATGAAGTCTGAAGTTTGAAGTTTGAAGTATGAAATTCAAAAAAATTCAAAGTTTTTGATTTTTTGCTTACGAAACACCCCCGTGGATTGTTTTTTCATCCCTCATCCTTTAGGCTTCATCCTTCTTCCGTAAACCTTCACGCCTCTACATAATTGGCATTTTGTGAAATTTAAAAGTGGCTCTGAGTTTCAGGGTCACTTTTTTTTGTCATTTGTCATTTGTCATTAATTATTTCTCCCTCATCTTCCCAGTCCCCATTCCCCATTCCCTATTCCCCATGCCCCAAATATTTGGCTTTTAATTCTTCTAGTTCTATATCTATTTGGCTTTTGCTAGTAGGCTGAGACTTTGGGGTTTGGGAGGGTGGTTGAATATTTTTTTGAGATTTGCCACCGATGAGAAATTGTGTTTTCATTTCTTCTAATTCCAGATCAATTTGACTGGTGCTTTTTGTGACAACTACAGGTGTAGAAATCGGCGTTGGCTGAATAACAGGTTTTGCTGATGTGGCGACTACGGTTGAATTGTGATTTAAATCTTTGAGGACTTCATCGGCTGTTTGATAACGCCGTATGGGGATACTTTCTAACATTTTGTTAAGGATATGAATCAACTCCTTACTTACTGGAGCTTTTACATGTTGCTGCCAAATCCAAGTATCATTATTAATATCATAAGAATCGAAGGGCGATCGCTCAGTTAATAACCGAATACAAGTAGCACCTAAACTATAGATATCACTAGCAAAAATCGCCCGCCCTCTCATTTGTTCTGGTGCAACATATTCAGGACTACCAATACTTGTGCCAGTTTGATTTACAGCAGTGCTAGCTACTGATTTAGATGCACCAAAATCTACTAGTACCAGTTTGCTATCTTTCACGCGCAAAATAATATTTTCTGGCTTAATATCACGGTGAATTACTTGTCTGGCATGACAAAATTGCAGTACTGCTAATAAATCATTGAGCAACTGTCGTATTTGTGTTTCGTTAAATGCTCCCTTTTGTGCTGACTCCTGGGCTAAATTTTGCCCGTCGATAAATTCTTGTACAAGATACTGTCTGTCATCTTGGGTAAAATATGCCAGCAGTTCCGGTATTTGGGGATGTTTACCCAATTCATCCAACTGCACCGCTTCTTGGGTAAATAACTCCACAGCTTTTGCCAGGGTGTTCGTGCCTTGGGCTTGGGGATAAAATTGTTTAATCACACAGCGTGGTTTTGAGGGTTTATCCTCATCCACAGCTAAAAAGGTTCTGCCAAAACCACCTTGTCCTATCGGTTTGATAGCACGGTAGCGTTCTTTGAGGTGTAATTTGGAACCACAACTTAGGCAAAACTTGCCATCATGAAGATTTTCAGGTTTTGGACAATGGGGATTAAGGCAGTAACTCATTATTAAGGTGGCGCGTAGAATCGCTCTTATCTGTCTTTATTGTGCCTTGCACTGGACAAAATAGTAATTATTTAAGTATGAATAGTTAATTTTTATATCCGCCAATTATCTAGTATCTGTAGCCTACCAAAACACGGATGTGGTGGGCAATGCCCACTCTACTTGTATTTCAAAAATCTTGCGACAGGTTACAGTGAACATTTATCAACTTGAAACACTGATAACTTTTGACTGCATTGCTTTTCTGGCTGGTCTTTCAACAATAATCTCCGAAGTTGTGTTAGATATTGTGAGACAAAATAGGAGTATAAACATGTTGTCAAGAGTCTCTCCAGAATCTCCTCTATTTATTCTATTAATTATTATTACTTTTTCATTAATAACTTTTTCAGCTTGGTTAGCACCCAAACCGTTTGCTTTAAAACCATTTGGAGCAAATGAAGTTATGCAATTACTCACATTGCCATTTTTCATTTCTCTGTTGTTAGAGCGTTCTCTAGAAGTGTTTATCACCACTTGGCGAGGTCCAATCGCCGAGCAATTAGATATTGGCATCCAGCAACAGAATCTGATAGTTGAGCAAAAGAGAAAACTTATTCAACAGCTACATCAACAAAATCAAATTCCATCTGTAGAAGCAGATAAATTTATCTTAGATCCAGTTGTAGAAAGTAGTGTAGGACAGCAAATTATTCAAGATTTTACACAATATTCAGAAGAGTTTATTAATAAGATAAAACCACAATTTGATGATTTAAATTTTGTAATTAATGATTTAAATAAAAAAGAGCGCCAGAGGATATCTTATAAATCTGATACACGCATAATTGCCCTTTGGACATCTCTTTCTCTTGGTCTTTTATTAAGTACAATAGGAATTCGTTCAATTGAGCCGCTTGTGGTTGTTGATGATGTAGTTAATCCAATTCAAATAATTATTTTTCGGTGTTTAGATGCATTACTTACAGGAGGTTTAATTGCAGGAGGTAGCGAAGGAATTCATAAGCTTATACAGGTATTTATCGATTTTTTAGAAGCTACTTCTAGACAGGTTAAAGATAAATAAACAATTGAGTTAAGTAAGTGGGCATAATTAAGGCTGACTATGTAGAAAAATGTAAACAAGACTCAAATCCTTTCTCCTATTGCCTATTACCTGTTCCCAACGATAAATATTGATGCCTATCTACTTAAATTCAAGGTGAATATCCAAAAGAAATTTCACCTTCATGGTAGTACTCAATACACCAGTTAGCTTGAGGACAGATAATCCATGTATCCCAGCTTTGTTGAAATATCAACTGAGCATATTTTGCAACTATTAATAAGCTAAGTTCTAAACTGAGAGTATTAGCATCTGCCCAGAGAATCATGACATTCGGGTTGCCAAGATTTTGATTAAGAATTATTTGTCTCAACTTTTGATTTATATTTTCATAGTCAGTGACAAAAACATCTTCTTGAATACAACCATCTACCAAATCCCAATCCACCCTACCCCACCAAGCTATCGGAAATTTTTCTGCTAACCAATGACTTGCAGGATTGAAAAATGTCGGTTCTGTCCAAATAATCTTGTAGGTGGCTGACTCTGCATCTAATTGAGCTAGCAAATCTTGGCAAGACTCCCTTTGTTGCTGCTGATGCAACTTACGTTTTAATTCTTCCCTACGAGCCATTAAAGCTTTTATCTGTGTCAAATCCATTATTTTATACTTATTAAGTACTGATGAAAACTGCTTCCTTAACCACTGCTATAGAGAAATTAACCTAAGTCGGATGCAATACAATCGAGGGCGGGGATACCCCGCCCCTAAAGGCTTTGCGATTTAAATATGTCCGGTTCCCTGTTTTCTGTTATCGACAACCTAGAGATTCACGAGTATCCGTACCAGTTTTAGAATTTACGCCACTAGCGTTCACGCACAGTTTCTTGATTTGCACCCCATCTAAAACTGCATTGGTAAAATCAGCACCAGTGATATCAACATCATCAAAAGTTGAACGTAACATCATGGCATCAGTTAAAATTGCATCACTTAAGTCAGTATTCTTGAACCTTGCCAGATAAGCTATACCTTCACTAAAATCTGCACCATGCAGATTTACCCCTTCTAATAAAGTGCTATTAAACACGCCACCGCGTAAGTCAGCATTGCTAAAATTAGTATTCTTGAGATTGACACTGGTAAACTCAGCCTGAATTAAACTTTGACCGGATAAATCTTTGCCACTGAGTTCTTTATCGCTAGCATAACTGTTGACACTGGAAGAACTTGCTGCCTGTGCTGATGGGGGAAACAAAAAAAGAATCATAGCTAAAACAATGCTAGCTAGTACTTGCCAATGCTTCATAACGTTTTCTTAATAAATCTCAACACTTTCATTATTAACTATTAAATCAGTTAACAGTGAACAGTTATCAGCATTTTTCTCTCAAAAATGGACGGCGGGTAATTGTGAGGAATAATTAAAAGATGAGGCAACAGTGGAGGTGGCGATGTCTGTACAATTGCTAAGACGGAAATTCACCGTTGAGCAATATCATAAGATGGTTGAGTCTGGGATTCTCACAGAGGATGACCGAGTGGAATTGATTGGGGGAGAGATTATTGAGATGTCGCCTATTGGGACAAAACACGCTGCTTGTGTAAATCGACTAGTTAATCTGTTGGTGCATCTGTTGGGTAAACGCGTTATACTGGCTGCTCAAAATCCGGTTGCGTTGAACAATAACTCAGAACCTCAGCCAGATGTCGCATTACTTAAACCCCGTGATGATTTCTACGCCACTGCACACCCCCAACCCCAGGATATTTTTTTATTAATTGAAGTGTCTGATTCGATTGTGATGTATGACCGGGAAGAGAAAATTCCTTTATATGCAGAGGCAAACATTATTGAAGTTTGGTTAGTAGATATTAACGAGCAAATTGTGGAAGTTTATCAACAACCAACAGATGCAGGATATCAGCATATTCAAAAGTTCGCTAGCGGTCAAACTTTATCAATTCAAGCCTTCCCTAATGTAAACATTACCGTCAATGAAATCTTTGGCAGATAAAGTTACTTCCCCCTCATGACTCTTTCATGTCCTCAACACGCAAAAAATGCACCCTACCTGAAGCATCTCCTGCCGCAATGGTCATGCTGTCTGGTGCAACTGCACAGATTATTGCCCATTCATCTCGAAAATAACCTGAAATGTTGTGCTATTTTTTAGCTAATTTGAACACTCAACCCAAAACTTGAGGTTCCGAACGGGGCTATTCTTGTTTGGAGGCTGAAAACTCACCTTCTGAGGTGCGATCGCCATGTTCTGCTCTTGAATATTAGACTAGCAAACTTCAAGAGCGATCGCTCAACCCATTTTGGCGATAAAAATTATGTTCTCCCTCATCTTCCTAGTAGTCTGTCAGGGTTGAAATGAGGGACTGTAGTGTGAGCGTCTCGCTCACGCGGGCTTTTCGGCCCGCACTACCAAAAACCCCTCAAAACAAAATTGACAAACCACTAGATTCCCCGCACTTAAACTCAGTACCATCTCGTAGGATAGATGTGGAAGTGCGATCGCAAAAGTAAAAATACCTGTGGTAAATCAAGAAGAAATTGCCCAATCCCTGCTGCAAACCCCTTTATATCAACTGAGTGTAGAACTCAAAGCCCGTTTTACCAGCTTTGGCGGGTGGGAAATGCCTGTACAGTTTGCTGGTATTAGTCGTGAACATGAGGCTGTCAGAAATGCAGCTGGGATGTTTGATATTTCCCACATGGGTAAATTTACCCTCCAAGGTAAAAGCCTAATTTCCCAACTCCAGCTTTTAGTTCCCTCAGATTTGAGTCGCTTGCAACCTGGTCAAGCTCAATACACCGTATTATTAAATTCCCAAGCAGGGATTATTGACGATATCATCGTCTATTATCAAGGTGAAGACAGCAAAGAAATACAGCAAGCAGTCATCATTGTCAATGCCGCAACCACAGATAAAGACAAAGCATGGCTATTGCAACACCTTGACCTGGAGCAAATCCAATTTCAAGACATTTCTAGAGAAAAAGTTCTCATTGCTGTGCAAGGGCCAAAAGCAATTAACTACCTCCAGCAGTTTGTCCAAGCAGACTTAAAACCAATTAAAGCATTTGGTCATTTAGAAACAACCATACTAGGTAAACCAGGTTTCCTAGCGCGCACAGGTTACACCGGGGAAGATGGATTTGAAGTGATGTTAGATCCAGAAGTAGGCGTAGAATTGTGGCAACGTCTTAATAATGCTGGTGTCATTCCCTGTGGACTCGGTGCAAGAGATACCCTACGGCTAGAAGCAGCGATGGCACTTTATGGGCAAGATATCGACGACAACACTACCCCCTTAGAAGCAGGTTTAGGGTGGCTAGTTCATCTTGATACTAAAGGCGATTTTATTGGTCGTGCTGTTTTAGCACAGCAAAAAGCTGAGGGAGTGCAGCGCCGATTAGTCGGCTTACAAATGTCAGGACGTAATATTGCCCGCCACGGCTACAAAGTATTATCCGCCGGGGAAGTTGTCGGAGAAGTTACCAGCGGTACTCTCTCCCCGACACTTGGTTATCCCGTTGCGTTAGCTTATGTTCCTGCACATCTAGCCAGTGTTGGCCAGCAACTAGAAGTAGAAATTCGTGGTAAAGCCTACCCAGCATCTGTAGTTAAACGTCCCTTCTATCGGGCAAAAAAAGGCTGAAGTCTGAAGTCTGAAGTCGGGAGTTAGGAGTCGGGGGTCAACCGTCAATAGAAAACTTCATTTAGTCAAAAAATCGTGTCGCCAATTGATAACATCTGAGGTTTTTAAGGAATAATGTGTGTGAGTTACTCAATCTACAGTATGGTTAATTACCAAATATGGCCTAGATTACTGTTGGGGCGATAATTTTGTTTGACTTAGAAAAGGAAGTAATATGTCTTTTGAATATCCTCAGGATTTAAAATACCTAGATAGTCATGAATATGTGCGACTAGAGGGCGAAATTGCCACCATTGGCATTACTGAGTTTGCCGTTGACCAATTGGGTGATGTCGTCTTTTTAGAATTGCCAGAAATTGGCGACGCTATCACTAAGGGGGAAACATTCGGATCAATTGAATCAGTCAAAGCTGTTGAAGAGCTGAATGCACCAGTCAGCGGCACAGTCATAGAACGTAATGATGCCCTAATTGATTCTCCCGAACAAGTGGCAGATGATCCTTACGGAGAAGGGTGGTTCTTAAAGGTGCGTGTCAACGACCTGGATGAAATTGAGGATGTTTTAACGGCAGATGAGTATAGCGCCCAGGTAGAAGGCGTGTAGAAGGGAGGCTGGGGGGAGATGTGGTTCGGCTTCTCTGCGAGACGCTACGCGTAGCTTGCTTCCCCGCAGGGGTACGCTCCCCAACCGGGAGATGAGGAAAGAAAGACAAGAAAAATAATTAATACCCCAGTCCTCATTGCCCCTTATCCCCAGAGGGGGCCCCGAGTTCCCCAATACCCAGTCCCCATTCCCCATCTATAAATAAATGATGCAATTTCGATAAATAGATTAAGTTATTCTTCACATGTCAAGAGTATTTATTGCAAAATATTAAATAGTTGCATCTGGAGAACAATCTGTGGTAAGTTACGCTGCTACTCCCAAGTCAAGTAATCAAGATACTTTGGGTGAAAGAATTCAAAAGTCAAGTAATAATTTTGCACAGCGACACATCGGACCATCATCCGATGACATCCAGCAAATGTTGGAGGTATTGGGGATTCCTAACCTTGATGCTCTGATTAATCAAACAGTACCCCAGGCAATTCGGCTGCATCAATCGCTACAATTGCCGACAGCGCAAAGTGAGTACGCAGCACTGGCTAAGTTAAAACAACTGGCGACGAAAAATCAGGTTTTCCGTTCATTCATTGGGATGGGATATTATGACTGTGTGACTCCGCCAGTGATTGCCCGTAATATCCTGGAAAATCCTGGTTGGTATACTGCTTATACTCCCTACCAGCCAGAAATTGCCCAAGGACGACTAGAAGCACTGCTGAATTTCCAAACCATGATTATTGACTTGACGGGTTTGGAGATTGCTAATGCATCGCTACTCGATGAAGCAACAGCAGCAGCAGAAGCAATGAGTCTCAGCTATGGTGTGACTAAAAATAAAGCTAATGCTTATTTTGTCTCTCGTGATTGCCATCCCCAAACTATTGACGTGTTGCAAACCCGTGCTGAACCTTTGGGGATTAAGATCATTATCGGCGACCATCAAACCTTTGATTTTCAGCAACCAATTTTTGGCGCAGTTCTGCAATACCCTGCAAGTGATGGCACTATTTACGACTACCGTGCTTTTATCGAAAAAGCACATGTTGAGGGTGCATTGGTGACGGTAGCGGCAGATATTTTAAGTTTAACTTTGCTGACACCTCCGGGTGAATTTGGCGCTGATATTGCGGTAGGTAGCACTCAGCGCTTGGGAATTCCGCTGGGGTTTGGGGGACCTCACGCGGCATACTTCGCCACGAAAGAAGAGTATAAGCGACAGGTTCCAGGCCGGATTGTAGGTGTATCAAAGGATATTCATGGTCAGCCTGCATTGCGTCTAGCTCTGCAAACCCGTGAACAACACATCCGCAGGGAAAAAGCTACGAGTAATATCTGCACAGCGCAGGTGTTATTGGCGGTGATGGCGAGTATGTATGCAGTTTATCATGGGCCAGATGGATTAAAGGCGATCGCCCAAAATATCCACCAGTTAACTTTGATTTTGGCAGCCGGATTAAAGCGTCTGGGTTACAGCATCAGTTCTGAACATTTCTTTGATACGCTGCGGGTGGAGTTAGGAACACATAACCTAGAGGCAATTCTCGTCGCCGCTACAGAACGAAACATTAACCTGCGAATCTTCGATACAACTGCCGTTGGTATCTCCCTCAATGAAACCACAACCCCAGAAGACTTAATCGACCTTTGGCAAATTTTCGCAGGACAAGATGAACTACCCTTCACCATAGAAGAATTTACCGCCTCCCCCTCTCTCCTACTCTCCCGCACCAGCAACTACCTCACTCACCCAGTTTTCAACCGCTATCACTCAGAAACTGAGTTGCTGCGCTATCTGCACAAGTTAGAAACTAAGGATTTGTCTTTAACTACATCGATGATTCCTTTGGGTTCTTGCACAATGAAGTTGAATGCAACATCGGAAATGATTCCTGTGACTTGGGAGGAATTTGGCAAGATTCATCCTTTTGCGCCCCAGTCACAAACCCAAGGCTATCAAATCTTGTTTCAACAACTTGAGGCCTGGTTAGCTGAAATTACTGGTTTTGCGGGCATTTCCTTGCAACCCAATGCTGGTTCACAGGGGGAATATACAGGATTGTTGGTGATTCGTCAATATCACGAAAGCCGGGGAGAAGCACACCGCAACATCTGTTTAATTCCTACCTCCGCACATGGGACAAATCCAGCGAGTGCGGTAATGTGTGGGATGAAGGTAGTGGCTATTGCTTGTGATGACCAAGGTAACATTGATGTTGATGATTTAAAAGCGAAAGCTCAAAAGCATAGCCATGAACTGGCTGCTTTGATGGTGACATATCCCTCAACTCACGGTGTCTTTGAGGAGGCGATTCAAGAAATCTGCGCTGTTGTCCACACCCACGGTGGACAAGTTTATATGGATGGGGCGAATATGAATGCTCAAGTGGGAATTTGTCGTCCTGGGGATATTGGCGCAGATGTTTGTCATTTGAACCTGCACAAAACCTTTTGTATTCCCCACGGCGGCGGTGGCCCTGGTATGGGGCCAATTGGCGTGGCTGCTCATCTTGTGCCTTTCCTTCCTGGACATCCTGTATTAGGGACTGGGGACTGGGAACTGGGGACTAGGAAGGAGAAAGTTCCCAATAACCAACGTATTGGTGCGATCGCAGCTGCGCCTTGGGGTAGTGCTAGTATATTGGTGATTTCTTGGATGTACATTGCCATGATGGGTGCTGTTAGTTTGACGCAAGCAACAAAAGTGGCAATTCTCAACGCTAACTACATCGCCAAAAGACTTGAATCATACTATCCCGTTTTGTATAAAGGGAAGAATGGTCTAGTTGCCCATGAGTGTATTTTAGATTTGCGTTCCCTGAAAAAATCCGCCAGCATCGAAATTGATGATATTGCCAAGCGTTTGATTGACTACGGTTTCCATGCCCCGACTGTCTCCTGGCCTGTAGCAGGTACAATCATGGTGGAACCAACAGAAAGCGAATCTAAAGCAGAATTAGATCGTTTCTGTGATGCACTGATTGCCATCCGTCAAGAAATCGCCGAAATTGAATCAGGTAAAGTGGATATCCAAGATAATCTCTTGAAGAATTCACCCCACACCGCCGCCAGCCTCATCACTGGAGATTGGCAACATCCATATTCTCGTGAACAAGCTGCCTATCCCGCACCTTGGACTCGTGAACATAAGTTTTGGCCAAGTGTTGGACGCATTGATGCGGCTTTTGGCGACAGGAATTTTGTCTGTTCTTGTCTGCCAATGGATGCTTATTCTTCATAACGTATCTGTAGGGTGGGCAATGCCCACCAACACCATGATACGGTGGGCATTACCCACCCTACTACTTAATATTTCAAAAATCAAATACGATTCCTAATATATAAAAACATTGGTCTTACAGTTGACGTTTTTCTGTTTTGTGCAATTTCTGTTTTTCTGCCAACCAAGTGAATAGCACAATACCACAAAGGTCAGCACCTAAGTCAACTAAATCAGCAGAGCGATAGGGTACTAATAGTTGGATTATCTCATCAAGAATACAAAAAAAGAAAACAATAAATGGTGCAAGTGGTAGATTAATATTTAAGATTTGAATTTTACGCTTATTTAAGGCTAGATGACTCAAGTAAGCAGCAATTCCTAACAAGAGAAAATGCAAAACGGTATCGTAATGTGGAAATTGCGAGAGTTCAGTGGGAATAATTTTTAGGTAGGCTGACAAAGAGATAGACATCAAAATCCCGAAGTATAGCCAAAATGCCAAAACCCAGCGACGATTAGATTTCATGTTAATTTTTTTAACCCGCATTTTTTATAACTTCAATAATAATAAAGAGCATTCCGTAATTGGAAACGCTCTATTTTCAGACGCGATTCATCGCGTCTCTACATGAGGGCTATAATTAGGGAAAATTAGGCGTGAAGGTTGGCTTGTTCTTGCAACCACGGGTCTACAGGCTGTCCATCTTTGCGGCGTAATTCAATTTCTACTGCAATCACTTTTTTAGAACCAGGAGGAGCGGGTTTTTGATGGAAAATAACATCATAGTCTAAAGGATTGTGATTACGTTCTTTTAACCAGTCATGCACCTTTGTTGTGGCAAAGAAAGATTGCCCATTTTCAAACATGCTGGTAATTTGCATTTGTAGCGTGTAGGGATTTATACGACCCATTTTCACCACCTCTGTAAAATATTTTTTAGGGTAGGTAAGCTATCCATCCTATAGTATAATTTGATATTAATTTAAGGCTTGGCATCTGGACTAGTTTTCATAAGTCTTAACAGGGGAGTCAAGAGAGGAATTCTGGATTATTTCTCCTCGATTTTTTAATGCGGGAGGAGTCGGAAATCAGGAGTCAGGAGGGGAATTCTGGATTCTGTCTCCTGGATTCTGAATTCCTCAATGCTGGGAAGTTAGTTCGGTAAACCTCATAACCTATTTTGCTGAATAGCCGTCAAAGTTAATCTATGTCAAGGAAAAACCGGAGTACGGTAAATAGTAATACTCAACTTATTCGATGATCGTTAAAATTGAATCTATAACGCGAGTTGAGGAGCTACTAATATGCAAGTGTCATACGACTCTGATAAACGCAAATTGCTGTCATCTCTGTCTCATGGGGCTGTTTTCTTTAGTACAGCATTATTTTCGATTGGAATTCCTATTGTAATTAACTTACTGTCCGATGACCCAGTTGTGAAAAGTAACGCTAAAGAATCGATTAATTTTCACTTTAATGTTTGGTTTTGGGCAACCTTAATTGGAGTCCCACTAGGGATTATATCTTGGATTACCTTTGGCATTGGCGGAATTATATTCTTCCCCGTTGTTGCTTTGGGTTTCGCATTGCACTGGGGACTGACGGTTTGGGCAATTTTGCACTGTTTAAGCAATCCGGATGAAGCATTCCGTTATCCGTTTATTTTTCGACTATTCTAATTGCAATTACTAAAAATATAGTTTGTTTTGGGAAAAGGGATTGAAGAAAATATCCCTTTTTTTTATGTTTATTTCCAATATGCGATCGCTTCAAATAATTATCATATTAAATAACATCTATTGAATATTTGAGGATTTCTGCATCCACAGTTGCAATTTTTAACCTGTAATGTAAAGCTTGACAGATAAGCATTCTATCAAAAGGGTCCTTATGCAATGCGGGTAGACTAACAAGTTGAGTAACACTATCTTCATCTAGATCAAGATTCACAATTTGATGATTGTCACGTTGTTTGGGAAGATAGATTTCTGGAGACTCTGGTAATGGTAGTTTGCCCAACTGATATTTGACAATACATTCCCATATTGAAACAACACTAAGATATACCTTGTTGTCTAGATTGCAAATTTCATCTCTAACATCTGTTGATAGCTGAGGATCACCACTGATAAACCATAAAAAAATATGAGTGTCTAGAAGAATTTTCATCCGCCCTCAAATGCATTCAAAATGTCTTCAGGCAGAGGTGCATCAAAATCATCGGGTACGGTGAATTCTCCAGCACATAAACCAAATGGACGTTGTTGTTTGTTAGTGGTTTTAACTGGTTTTAGTTCAGCAATTGGTTTATTTGCTTGAACAATAACAAAGCTTTCTCCAGCTTCAACTTGATTAAGATACTTTAAAGGATCTCGTTGGATTTCATCAACTGTGACTATCTGCATTTGAGTACTTTGGCATACTGCTGTGAGGATATTAACTTGCCCAACTCAATTGTAGTGCGATCGCACTTCGCGGTATGTTGGGAGAAGTGCGATGGTTTAACCAATGCAGAGGTCTAGCAGCAAACCTGATCGATAATCGATAACCTCAATCTACTTATTATTTCTTTGATGCCTTTTTGGCATCCAGTACACGGTGAACGTCTTGTCTTGTTATGCGGTCTCCTAGTTTGGGTTCTTCTACTTCAATCATCAGCGCATCAGCAGCAGCCCGAATTGCTTCAATAGGATTCAAGCTTTTACGCCGAATGTATTTTGCCGCTAAATCCTCAATCTGAGCAATGCGTTGAAGCTGATTGACATCAACATTGTCTTTTGGTGTCTTGTAGGTAGCTACATCTAAGAATTCATTGATCTGTGCCTTGTTTCTTCCAAATAGAACTTTATAAATCGCGCCTAATGCCGATGCGTATATTCCCCTCTGCCCGCCTCTAATTGAGTATGTTTTAGTATAATTCTGAATATTCTGTTCATTCTCAATCCAATCACCAATCGCTGCTCTCAGGTCTTTGTTGAGCATAATGGATGCATAACGGTACTCAAACTTTTGGATGTATTCAATTCTCAATTCCAAGGCAGGCAAGATGCCCGCCCCAGAAGACAAAAAACTAACCCAACCCAGCCTTTAAATCACTCCGCGCCTGCGCCAAAGCCTCTGGTAACTTACTCGCATCTCTACCACCGGCTTGGGCTAAATTTGGTCTTCCACCACCGCCACCGCCGCAGATTTTCGCTACAGCACCCACGAATTTACCGGCTTGTAGTCCTTTCTTATTTACTTCTTGACTAAAAGCTACAACTATGCTTACTTTGTCGGCTTCGGGAATGGAACCCAACACCACCGCACCGTTACCCAGTTTTTGTAATAAGCGTTCGGCTGCGGTTTTCAAGGATTCTGGGTCAACGTCGTCTAATTGGGCGACGATGATTTTATAATCGCCTACGGCTTCGGCTGTTTGTAGTAGGCTATCGGATTTTGCGATCGCCAATTGTCCTTTTAATATCTCCAGTTGCTTCTGGCTATTTCTCAGTTCATTTTGCAGAGTTGTAATTCTCTCTGGTAGTTCTTCGGGTTTGACTTTAAAGCGATCGCTCAAATCTTTAACTACTTTATCCCGCAAGTTCAGATAATCTAGGATTGCTGGGCCGGAAACAGCTTCGATGCGTCGCACCCCAGAAGCTACACCAGCTTCGGAAATAATCTTGAAAACACCAATTTCAGCAGTATTACTGACATGCGTCCCCCCACACAGTTCCATTGATACGCCTGGAAAATCTATCACCCGCACTTCATCACCATATTTTTCACCAAACATGGCAACAGCACCCCTAGCTTTGGCTTCTGCTAAAGGTAATACTTCTATCTTTGCTGCATGTGCTTCAGCAATCCATGTGTTGATTTGTTCTTCTACTTGTTGGGTTTCTTCTGCTGTCAAACCACGGGGAGAGTTGAAGTCGAAGCGTAACCTGTCAAAGGAAACCAGGGAACCTGCTTGAGATATACCATCATCAACAATTTTCTTTAACGCCGCTTGGAGGAGGTGAGTTGCGGTGTGATTGGCTTGGAGACGACGACGACAAGCGCGATCAATTTGAGCAGTTACAGCATCTCCTACTCGGATTGTACCGCGTTCGATGCGTCCGGAGTGGATAAAGAAATCAGATTCTTTTTTCACGTCATCAACGCGAACCACAACGCCCTCACCAGAGATATAACCGCGATCGCCTATTTGTCCCCCTGATTCTGCATAGAATGGGGTTTGGTTAAGAACAATTTGCACGTCGGTTCCGGCTTCTGCTTCCTCTTGGGAAACACCACCCACCAATAAAACTTCTATTTTCGCCGTTGCTACAGGTTGGGTGTAACCTAAGAACTCCGTCGCGTGGATGTGTTCGGCTAATTTGTCGAGGGAACCTTGGACAGTTAAATCTATGGTTTGGTGTGCGGCTTTTGCACGTTCCACCTGTTTTTGCATTTCTGCATTAAATCCCTCAACATCAACTTCTAGTCCTTGTTCTTCTGCAATCTCCTGCGTCAGTTCCAAAGGGAAACCATAGGTATCGTAGAGTGTAAAAGCATCGATTCCAGAAATTTTTTGTTTTGGTAAGCCAGAAACTTTTGGTTCTGGTGAAGAGGATGGACGATACTGCTCATCCCGTATTGAAGATGGACGATACTGCTCATCCCGTATTGAAGATGGACGATTGATAATTTCCTCAAGCAATTTTTCGCCTCTATCCAAAGTTTTGAGGAAATTAGACTCTTCTCGTTGCAACTCAGCTTTAATTGCTGCTTCCCGTTGGCGGACATTGGGGTAAGCTGATTCTGCAAGAGCGATCGCAGTTTCCGCAACTTGAGTGGTAAACTCACCAGAAATGCCAATTAATCGCCCATGACGCACCACCCGCCGAATTAATCGCCGCAACACATAGCCCCGCCCCACATTAGAGGCGCGGATTTCATCAGCAATCATGTGGACAACAGCCCTAACATGATCACCAATGACTTTCAGGGAAATTTTAGTTTTCTCGTCGCTAGCGTGGTAATCAATACTCGCAATTGCTGCTGCTGTTTCAATAATGGGGAAAATTAAATCAGTTTCATAATTATTCGGTACTTGTTGCAAGATTTGGGTAATTCTCTCCAAACCCATCCCGGTGTCAATGTTCTGATTTTGCAAGGGAGTTAAATTCCCCTCAGAATCCCGGTTATATTGCATGAAGACGAGGTTGTAAAACTCAATGAACCGGGAATCGTCTTCTAAATCAATATTTTCATCACCTCGTTCTGGGTGGAAGTCGTAATAAATCTCCGAACAGGGGCCACAGGGGCCAGTGGGGCCAGATACCCAAAAGTTATCATCTTCACCCAAGCGTTTAATTCTCGCTTCCGGTACGCCAATTTGATCGCGCCAAATGGCATAGGCTTCATCATCTTCCTGAAATACACTAACAACAAGGTTTTTTGGGGATAAACCAAAGACTTCTGTAGAGATTTCCCAACCCCAAGCGATCGCTTGTTCTTTAAAATAATCACCGAAGCTGAAATTACCCAGCATCTCAAAAAAAGTTTGATGGCGCTTAGTGCGTCCGACATTCTCCACATCATTGGTGCGGATACACTTTTGCGATGTTGTCGCCCGTTTAAATTCTGGTGTGCGCTGTCCTAAGAATATCGGTTTAAATGGTAACATCCCGGCGATCGTCAGCAGCACAGTTGGGTCTTCAGGAACAAGGGAAGCACTAGGGAGAATTTGGTGTCCCCGTTGGGCATAGAAATTAAGGAATCGGCTACGAATTTCGCTACCACTTAAATGCTGGGGATTTAGAGACATGGGTGTTTACAAAAATAGTGTCAACAGAAAGAATGAGTATAAGGTAAGTAATTTGGCGTAAATAAAGGCAATAGACAACTTGTACTGAGCGTACCCCTGCGGAGAAGCAAGCTACGCGCAGCGTCTCCGTCAGGAGAAGTCAAAGTATAGGCAATAGGGTTTGAGTCTTGTTTACGTTTCTTCACACAGGTTGCTTTTATTGACACTCCAGAGGTGGGAAACAATCAGAAACATCTGAGCGTTTTCTCTAATGATAAATCCACAAGCTCTGTTTAATTTTGTGGGGCTGCGAGATACCCGATTTCTTAAAAAAGTCGGGGATCTAAACACAACGAACCTCTTAAAACACTACGTTGACGTTTACGATAACTTATGGAAGTAAAGCGATCGCTCTAATTTACTTAAATTTCTTTATTTTGTCTCCCCTGTAGCAGCTTTCGTCTTCCCTGTAACAGCTTCCGGCTTTACGTTTCCGTGTTTCACGCAGTCTGTAGCAGCTTCAGGCTCCACGTTTTCGTGTTTCGCGCAATCTGTAGCAGCTTCCGTCTTTCCTGTAACAACTTCCGGCTTCACGTTTCCGTGTTTCGCGCAGTCTGTAGCAGTTTCCGTTTTCCCTGTAACAGCTTCCGGCTTCACGTTTTCGTATTTTGCCTAGTCTGTAGCCTAAACTATCATGAGAATAACTCTTCTGAGTATAGCCATTTAGGAAGATGCCAACAATTGAGCTTGTCATCTAGGTTGAGAAGGTCGAATAATTTAATTAGACCTTTTATGACTCATCCCTCCTCCATCTCCATCCCTGAACCACAGATACCCACTCCTGAACGGAACCCCTTACCCCGTCCCCAACCCTCACCAGAACCCGTCGTACCTACTCCAATTCCGCAAACAGTTCCCGAGCCAATTCCGCAAACAGTTCCCGCGCCAATTCCCCAAACCATACCTGAACCTGTTTGAATTAAACTTTGTACATGAATCCAAAATCTAAAATCTAAAATGCTACGAGCCGGAATTGTCGGACTTCCCAACGTCGGAAAATCTACTTTATTTAATGCTGTGGTGGCTAACGCCAAAGCAGAAGCTGCTAACTTCCCCTTTTGCACGATTGAACCGAATGTCGGCGTTGTCGCAGTACCGGATGAACGCTTAAATGTTCTGGCTAAAATTGCCAGTTCCGTACAAACTGTGCCGGCGCGTGTCGAGTTTGTCGATATCGCCGGTTTAGTCAAAGGTGCAAGTCAGGGTGAAGGATTAGGTAATCAATTCCTTTCCCACATTCGAGAAGTTGATGCAATTGTCCATGTAGTCCGTTGTTTTGAGAATGATGATATTATCCACGTTGCTGGTTCTGTTGATCCAGCGCGAGATATTGACATCATTAATATTGAGCTTGGTTTATCAGATTTATTCCAAATTGAGCGGCGAATTGATCGGACTCGCAAACTAGCACGCACCAGTAAAGATGCACAGTTTGAAGTGACAATTTTGGAAAAATTAGCTGCAGCTTTAAATGAGGGTAAATCAGTACGTCAGGTAAGTTTAACTGCAGAAGAAACCGAGATTATTAAAGGATTGGGACTGCTAACTAATAAACCAATAATCTACGCCGCCAATGTCTCTGAGGATGAATTAGCAACGGGTAATGCTTTTGTAGAAAAAGTGCGACAAGTTGCATCTGCAGAAAATGCCCAAGTTGTGATAGTTTCTGCTCAAGTCGAGGCAGAATTAGTGGAATTACCAGAAGAAGATAAAGCAGATTTTCTCGCATCTTTGGGTGTGCAAGAAGGCGGATTAAAATCTTTAATTCGTGCTACCTATGCACTTTTAGGTTTGCGGACATATTTCACCTGTGGCCCTAAAGAAACCCGCGCTTGGACAATTAATGCCGGAATGTCTGCACCCCAAGCTGCTGGTGTGATTCACTCCGACTTTGAGCGGGGATTTATTCGCGCTGAAACTGTCGCGTACGATGCTTTAGTCACAACTGGTTCAATGAATGCTGCCAAGGAAAAAGGCTTAGTACGCAGTGAAGGAAAAGAGTATATTGTGCAGGAAGGCGATGTGATGTTATTCCGGTTTAACGTCTAATTTGTCATTTGTTATTAGTCATTTGCGTTGCATAAATACAGACTGACGTGTTTCGAGTTATGAACCGCCGATAATTTATTGGCGGTTATTTCATTATTCACCCATGATGTACACATAAGAACCTAAATTTTCATCATCCGTACCCACAATCACACCACCATTAGCACCTGGAACAAGTTCTAGCCCTTCAATTTTGTGAGAGTGAGAACGGTAGAGGGGAACAAGTTGAGTATTCTGCTGCAATCCTAACTTGTTCCCACGAAATCCTACAGAACCGATAACATATACAGCCGATTGAAATGGCCCATCATTGCCATCATCACTGGCGGCAGAGATAAATATAATTCCCGTTGGATCTACCTTCAAATCGGAAATATGACGAACATTACCCGATGGAAATGGTACGCTTAAATTAGCAGAATCTACTTGAGTGATTTGAGATTTAGCTAGGTCAAGAACTCCCCAATAAATAATTGCTGGTTGTTTTGCTTCACCCCGATGTGCCCAAACTGTCACTAATTTGTTATCTATATTTTGTAGAGAAAATCCTTCAAAATTACTGCCTTGAGGTATTTTTGGTAAATCGAATTTTTGAATAACTGAGATATTATTTTTAGCTGCATCTAACTTGATTTCATAAGCTTTTCCAGCGCTAGCTAAAGCGATGAAGCTTTTTTTCCCCGGAACAGACGTTATGCTTTCTAAATCAATAGGTAATTCTGTATTATCTTGCCATTTCACAGGAGAATATTTAGGTTGCTGCTTATCCTTGATGCTAATGATTGCTAGACGAGCTTCGTCTTTTTTTTTGTTGTCATGAACAATCAGAAAGCCTAAGGAATTATCTTGCTGTTCTACCAGCGCCATCCCGCTGATGCCATAAAGTATACCACCCCGCACAGGAAGCCAATCTTGCGCTTGCACTTGCGGGGATATGACTAATACCGCAAAGACAACGATAATAATGATGAGCAACTGGAAAAATCGGGGTATTTTTTTGAGCGCCGCTGATGAGTGCATACGTGAGTATCTGAACAAAAAATTGTGTTAGCCGATACTGTAACATACACAATCTAAGCGATTATTATGGAATTCATTATTGCCCCTTAATCGATGCTTTGATTTCTTCCCAAGTCAGCACATTATCTGGATTTGAATTGTAGTCAGCAGTTCGACGATCAAGCTCTTGCTTTTGTGCATCGGTTAAATCAGGGTAAACTTGCTCTGCTGCGATGGTATCCCAAATTGCCTGTACAAGATGGATTCTATCTTCAACACTGAGAGTTGCGATTTCGTTCAAAGTAGCTGTAACAGTCTCAAAGCTTCACAACAAGTCTGTGAGCGATCGCCTGTTGTGGAAGAGCGATATCTACGACGGGCGTAGCTCACTTGGTTGTTATAATGAAATTTGTGATTTATTAAGAGAGAAATTATTTTGTGGATTCTACATTTAACTGGAAACCAGAACAAAATTTACTTGAAAAAGTCATAAATCTTGCTAGTCAACGAGGTCAATCACCTGAATCAATTATCAGTGAAGCTGTAAGGCTATACCTCGAAAATCAATTATTAGAACCAGTCGATCATGATGTATCTGATCCATTAATTGGCTTATTTGCAGCAACTCCTGATTTGGCTATCAAGTCTGAAGATATTCTCCAATACGAGATTACAGAAAAATCTGGTTGGACATGGAAAAAAGCACAGGAGTAGCTGATACGGGCTTTGTTGTAGCATTATTGAACCGTTCAGATGGAATGCATAATAATGTCACAACAATCTATACACAACAAAAACAAATTTTATTGCCACAAACAGTACTTGCAGAAGTAGCTTATCTTGTAGGGCGCAATGCAAGTATACTAACGGTAGTAGCTTTCTTACAAGGGTTGTCTGCAAGTCGATTTAGTTTAGTAGCTTTGACAGATCAAGATGTCAAACGTGTGGCACAAATTTTAGATGAATATGCAGATAGTCGGATTGATTTTGTAGATGCAAGTGTGATGGCTATAGCTGAACGCTATGATATTAAAAAAATATTCACGTTAGACCAACGAGACTTTAGATTATTTAGACCTCAACACTGCGATAGCTTTGAGGTTTTGCCTTAAAGAAAATAATAGTTAATCAAAGGGCGATCGCCCTATAGAAAACCTCAAAAAAAAGCGTAGACACGTAGTGGCTTGTCGTTAAACATCGCCTGTTGTGGAAGAGCGATCGCCTGACAGAAAACCTCAAACACAAGATGAGTTTGTTACATGCTATTTTTCTATTTTAAAATCATCTAATTCTACCGTCTATTAATAGAATAAATGGCATTTTGCTTCCTTTTCTTATTTCTATTTTAGATATCTCATCTAATTGATTACGTATATTTGAATATCTTTGGTCTGTTGCTAATATCACGAATATCCCTTGCTGTAAATCATATTTATTAATATAGTCTACAAGTTTATAAAAGCTATTATAGATTTGTTCTGTTCCGTTAGATGAATATTTCAAGTAAATTACACTTTCTAAATGAGGTATTCTGTTATTTTTTATGACTATCATGCCATTATTTTCACAATTATAGGTTGCCAATTTTAGATAAACATTGATTACTTGTATTGTGCCTGAGTAAATATACGCAAAAATAATTATTGTCACAAGTAGTTGTAGGTTGGGTGAAGTGTAGCGGAACCCAACATAATTTTTGGGTTTCAGTGCGTTACACCCAACCTCTAATTATTAACTATTTAATTTGGGCAAGATAGAACTGACTTTGTATAAATACTTAATATCTCAAGCTGACAATATAGATAATTTGAGATTTTAAATAAACTTCATTACCAAATTGCTTCTAACTTCAAAACAAAACCTGGCAACACATCTTCCCCTGATAACGTTGCAGGCGAATTCAACACCTCAACCTCTTGACCTGGACGATAAATCTCTACTTGGCGAGATTTGCGGTTAATTAACCAACCTAAACGCACACCATTATCTAAATATTCTCTCATCTTTTCTTGAGTGGCGCTCAAACTATCACTCGGCGAAAGTAACTCAACTACAAAATCAGGACACAATGGGAGAAATTTTGTTTTTTCTTCTTGAGTTAGTGCATTCCATCGTTCCAGTTGTAACCAAGAAGCATCCGGTGAACGGTCTGCACCATTGGGAAGTTTAAAGCCTGTGGAGGAATCAAAGGCAATACCCAGTTTATTTTGTTCATTCCAAATCCAAATTTGAGCAGTTAGCCCAGCATTGCGATTTCCGGTTTCTCCCCCCGTGGGTGGCATGATAATTAATTCTCCCGTTGCAGTGCGTTCAAATCTCAAGTCACGGTTTACTTGACATAGATTAAAAAACTGCTCATCTGTCAGTTCCAATACTGATTTCAGGTTGACGGTGAAAGCATTCATAGTGATGTGGCAGATTGAAAGATTAAGCAAGGCTTGATGACTAGCCTACAGACTATTCTATCCCCTTCATCTGTTGGATGATTACAACACAGGATAATATTTTCAACTTGCTGAATTTTATGGGGATAGCATTGATAATTGATTAAGCTGTTGCAAACTCTGTAAATTTTCTCACATCTGGAGGCTGAAAAGCCAACACAATATCACTTTTACTTACACCTAACCTAATTAATTCATTGGCTATTCCCTCTTCTGTCCAATCTTCCTCTATGTAAATTTTCTGGTTCTTAATCCGAATATGAACATGAGTATATTTAAGTCTTTTGCTGCCTTGCCAATCTACGGTCAACCAGAGATAATGATCATGGGTTTCATCAAACACTAAACAAGTTTCTGAATGCTCATCAGGTGATTGACCAGATAAATTATAGTATTCAGTAAGCACCTGTTTAATTAACTCTCGATATTCTGTTAATTTATCCATAAAGTAATTTCCTCCCTTTCATTGTTAAAAATAATAAATTCAACTTGATTACGTTTCACTACTGCTTGAATAGATTTTCGTTGAAAGAAAGTTTCAAATATTGTATCTCTGATTGCTAGATAAATTTCATAGTTTTTATTGGCTAATTGTAAAATATCGCGGTATAAAATATATTGACCTAGAGCATTTTCAAAATCTCTCATGGGAGAAGGACTAATAAAACTCTTGATTTCAACAACTATTTTTCGTCCTTTTTGTTCTATTAATAAGGCTTTTTCTACAAATAAATCAGCATAAAGTTCTGCATCTTCATATTGCAAAAAATAAGGGTCAGCTATAATGATCCAGCCATCTTTAATTAAGGCATTTTTAACAGCATTATGGTAAATATCTTTTGCTGGCATTTTTTTCTGGAAAGATTGGCTAGGTATTCAGTCTAGTTAATATAATTATACTAATTGACCAAGCGATGTCTACGACAGGCGTAGCTGCAAGCACCCCGCACCGCCTCTCCTAAAGTGTGTAGACGCGCAACGGCTTGTCGTTAGACATCGCCTGTTATGCAAGAACGAGCAATACTTACGGTAAGCTACCAAGAGTGGACTTTCTACACTTCAATAGTTTATGAGGAGCGATCGCCTTTCAGAAAACCTCAAAAATCAAGCGTAGACACGTAGCGGCTTGTCGTCAGACATCGCCTGACAAAAAACCTCAAAAATAAGGCGATCCCCTTACAGAAAACCTCAAAAAAAGCGATCACCTGTTATGGAAGAGAGGTGCGATCGCCTTGTAGAAAACTTCAAAAAAAAGCGATCGCCCTATAGAAAACCTCAAAAACAAAGCGTAGACGCGTAGCGGCTTGATCTCAGACTAGGCTGATATCAAACGCTGTCTTGGTTCAGGAATTTGACGCTTTAATTCTTGGGCTGTGTCTATCCACTCCTGCATAATAATTTCTACATTTTGCAGTGCTTCTTGATAAGTTTCACCATCAGCAGCACATCCAGGTAATTCTGGAACCTCGGCGATAAATGCTTGGTCTTCTTCACTCCAGTAGAGAATTATTTCATAATGAAGCGTCATCTTGACCTCCTAGCTGGTACTTGAGAATTACTGCACGAACTTGTTTAACTTGATAGGCTTTGGCTTGAGAACCTTTAGGTTGAAGATTAAGAATTTCTTCTATTCCCTCTTGCGTAAAAATATGGTGACTTCCGCGAATACGTTCATCAAACCCTAGACTGCATAACAGTTGACATAGTTGGGTAAATGGAATGTTTGCATCAGATGTACCCAATAGAATTTTAGCCAGAAGCTTGTCTTTTTGACTCAAGATTTTGGATGTGGTAATTTCAAATATTGCATTTTCAGAAAATTTTGCAGGAACTACAGTGCTAGTAGCTCACTGCAAAGCTCATAAAAGTAGCAATTTAAAGATATTAGACTAAAGACTTTATGAATCCGGATACTGGCTCAACTACAGGCTTAGGCAAAGGCATTAGTTCAACATCATGATCATTGATATCGACACCATGTGCAAGGTTGTATTCCCTATGAATAGCCTCAATATCTTGTTGTATCATCTTATCGGCAGCAATCATGTATTCTATTAGTTTGCCTGTCTGAACTGGTGGCTGTTCACCTCTGAGCATCGTTCCACTGGGAGCAACCAAAAAATTCTTCCAAATATCTGAGGTCATTCGCCAGTCAATCTTATTAACTCGTTCCACGGCTTCAGAAAGGCTTAAACGATTGTTGCGTGTTGCAGCGATTAAACCTCTGAACAGAGCAAGTTGTCCAATTGGCTTGAAGAGTAGTGAGTATGGCTGCTCATCCTTACGCATTTGTGGTATATGGCTGCTATCAATGAGTGCTTCCTTATAAGGTTGTAACCCCTCCAATACCGTGTTATAGAACTGTTCAACCAATTCATAGTATTGCTCAAGTTCTTCTTCTGTTGGGCGGGAAGTGGGGTCAAGCGTTACACCTTTATCCTTGAGAATTAACTTTACAGTCTCATAGACAACACTGATAGTTGTAAGCTTCGCACTTCGAGCAGCAATGGTGTTGTTCTTCCACTCAACTATCAATTCGTCACTACCCTTGCTGCTCTTTGTTTTCACCCCAAGTGGAGCTCCTTCACTTAATAACCGACGCGCGACTATAGCACTACGGTCATCTTCACTAGTGATGATATTATCACCCCGACTTGTTGGTTTGGCATAGCGGTTGACCTTATTGAAGATACGTCTAGTTTTTTCATTACTTTCATGATGGATAAAAATTACGCAAATATCATCGTTAGGTACTTCCTCGCGACACTCTCCAGTGACCTCATTCATAATCACCTGCCTAAGAGCGAGAAGTCGGTGTTGACCATCTAACACTATGAGAGAGCCACTTTGAATAGTAACGACTCCAATATCGTCTGCTACTGATTGGTAAGCTCGTGGAGCCTTATTAGATACCCAGTCTCTTATTGTATCAAAGTAAATTTCTCCCTTATAAACTAAGACAATCATTGAACCAAAAAAGCGATCTTTGGATTGAGCAATGTATGGAGCAATCTCTTCCTTAATACGTTTTGGATCTGCTTCACGTTGCAGTCGTTCTTCAATACTCATAGTTGTCCATTCATCAAGTTCGTTCGCTGGACGTACCCCTTGTACTAAGTCACGAGCCTTCATTGTTGCCTGGTAAAAATCAGTATTGCCCATCCGTCCTTTGACACAGGGGATGACTAAAGCCATTGATTTGCTCCTAAGGATGTTGAGTGTGTATGAAAGTGTTTGACTTGTTTTTGCAAACAAGCATAGTATAAATTGCTTTATACTTTATGTTTGCACAAACAAAACAGCAATGTCAATATAAACACCTGATGTTTTTGTAAACATCAGGTGTGAAAAGCCACAAAAACGAAAAAGGCACGGTATTACCGTGCCGAAAACCTTATTGGCTATGTATCAACCTACTCAATCCCTTCAATTCGGTCTTCAACTTCTTGGTACAACTCGCGGAGGCGATCTAAATTCTCCTCGCTAGTCTCCCAATAACCGCGTCCATTCACTTCCAACAAAGTTGATACAATCTTGCGGAAAGAATGGGGGTTGAGGTTCAGCAACCGTTTCTGCATTTCTTCATCTTTGATGAAGGTTTCGTTGGTATCTTCGTAAATCCAGTTATCCACAGCGCCGGCTGTCGCACTCCAACCTGTTGTATTTACCAACCGTTTGGAGAGTTCGCGCACACCTTCGTAACCGTGAGATAGCATTCCCTCGTACCATTTGGGATTTAATAACTTAGTACGCGCATCCAAACGCACGGTTTCTGATAATGTCCGCACCTGTGCATTAGCTGTGGTAGTATCTGCAATGTAAGATGATGGTTTCTTACCATCAGCACGCAGACTTGCAACTAACTTGGTGGGATCTGAATCGAAGTAGTGGGAAACGTCGGTTAAGCTAATCTCGGAAGAATCCAGATTTTGGAAGGTTGCATCTGCAGTTTTCAAGGTAGTTTCAAAAATCTGCCGAGACTCATCCATCACACCAGGGTTATCGGAATTGAAGGCGAAGGATTTGCGATTCAGGTACATTTCCTGTAACTCGGCTTCACTATCCCAAGTGCTGTTTTCTACCGCCAAGTTAATATTTGACGAGTAGGAACCGGAAGCGTTGGAGAAAACACGAGTTGCTGCTTGACGCAGATTTATTCCCATGTCTTCGGCTTGTTGCAAGGCATGTTTGCGAACAAAGTTTAATTCCAAGGGTTCATCAGCTTCTGCCGCCATCTTCACGCCTTGATCTAGGAGGTTCATTTGGTTGATGAACAAGTCGCGGAATACTCCAGAACAGTTGATTACTACGTCAATTCTAGGGCGTCCCAACTCTTCTAAAGATATCAATTCCAACTTGTTCACCCTTCCCAAGGCGTCAGCAACTGGACGTACCCCGACCATCCACATAATTTGGGCTAGGGATTCACCGTAAGTTTTGATGTTATCGGTTCCCCAGAGGACGCAGGCGATGGTTTCTGGCCATTTTCCATCGTTTTCGGCTTTGTTTCGTGCCAACAGCCTATCTACAACGATTTTAGCTGATTGTACTGCGGCAGTTGTGGGGATGGATTGGGGATCGAGGGCGTGGATATTTTTGCCTGTGGGTAATACATCCGGGTTGCGGATGGGATCGCCACCAGGGCCAGGTAGAATATATTCGCCTTCTAAGCCTTGGAGTAGTCCACCTAGTTCGTTATCTGCACAAACTTGCTTTAAGCAGAATTCCAAATATTCAAACAGGGGTTTTAACGCAGAGGTGTCAACTTTGGTATAGCCTGCTTGATGCAATGCTTCTACCCAAGGTTCTTTTTTGCCCATGTTGAAGAAATTCAACTTGGAAACGAGGGAAACTCTACCTTCAGCGTCGATTTGTTCTTGCACTAAAGCAGTTACAGCTGCACGGGTTGCTAAGGTGATGTCTTGTAATAATTGGACATCTGCCAAAATCCCTGCATCGTTATTTTTGTAGATATCGTCAATTTTGCGTCCCAGACTATTGGCGATAATTCCGGGTAAGCCTTGAATTTCTTCTTCTTGACGATCTAAACTGGCGATGTTGACTAAAGTAGCGATCGCCTCTTCTGCAGTTGGTGGTTTACCAATCACATGCAATCCACAAGGCAACAACCGCGATTCAATTTCCATCAACCTGCGGTAAACGCTGCCTACGATATTATCCCGCTCATCGGCAGACATATCTCTAGCATCGGTTTCTGGCAAGTCGATATCCTTATCCAGATTGACGATCCGGCATTTATCCATGATGCTGTTGACAATGGAAATACCGCGTCCGCTATCTTTCAAGGTTTGGTAAGAAGCGATTAATTCGCTGAGTTCTTTTAAACCTTTGTATAAACCTGCATTCTCAGCGGGAGGTGTGAGGTAAGAAATTGTCTCAGCATAACTGCGGCGCTTGGCAATTGTCGCTTCACTGGGGTTATTCGCTGCGTAGTAATACAGGTTAGGAATTGTGCCAATTAGTTGGTCTGGATAACAATCACCAGACATCCCCATCTGTTTACCGGGCATGAATTCCAGAGAACCGTGAGTACCAAAGTGTAACACAGCGTCGGCTTGCCAAACCCGTTCTAAGTATGTGTAGTAGGCAGCAAATCCATGATGAGGGCTAGCAGAACGGGAGAATAACAGCCGCATGGGATCGCCTTCATAACCAAAGGTGGGTTGGACACCAATGAAGACATTACCAAATTGCTTACCATAAATTAGCAAGTTTTGCCCATCGCTGTTGAGATGTCCTGGAGGTGGTCCCCAGTTTTCTTCTAAGCGTTGAGAGTAAGGGGTAAGTTCCTCATACTCTGGTACCGACAT
The DNA here is from genome assembly GCF_000316575.1 of Calothrix sp. PCC 7507. GTDB lineage: Bacteria > Cyanobacteriota > Cyanobacteriia > Cyanobacteriales > Nostocaceae > Fortiea. Next base: position 5,352,869 of record NC_019682.1, read on the forward strand.
TTTATAGGCAATGTTTAACTCAGGGCTAGCGTACTGTGCTTGGGCATCGTGGATCACTTCTTGCATCAACGCTGCGGCTGATTCTGGTAATTCCGGTAAGTCGTAACCGTTGTTTTTTAGCCCCTTCATCACTTCGTAGATGGAACCAAATACATCCAGGTATGCAGCAGTACCAACGTTACCTTTATCTGGTGGGAAGCTGAAAACGGTGATGGCAACTTTTTTATCAAGTTTAGGCTTACGGCGGAGGTTAGCCCATTTTAAAGCACGTTGGGCGACGACTTCCACACGATCGCGTAGGGCGATCGCCTTCCCAGTTGTCCCATCTCTACCAGATAATATAATCGGCTCAATAGCTCCATCTAATTCCGGTATGGCAATTTGCAGCGCTACTTGAATTGGATGTAACCCCAAATCGCTATCCATCCACTCTTCTGTGGTTTGGAAGACTAAGGGTAACGCCACCATGTAAGGACGATTTAAGCGTTTGAGTGCATCAATCGCTTTGGGATGATCTTGTCTAGCTGGCCCACCCACCAACGCAAACCCAGTCAAGGAAATTACTGCATCGACTAATGGCTTGTTGGTAGTTGGTTCGTAGAAGTAAGCATCGACTGGCTTAGAAAAATCCAACCCACCAGCAAACACCGACAGTACCCGTGCGCCTAGTGATTCTAATTCCTGCACTATGGCTACATAATGAGCATCATCACCTGTGACTAAGTGGGTACGTTGTAATACCAACCCAACACAAGGGGCTAAGGGATCTTTAAGATCCTTAGAGATATCCTTACGGCTGTTGTACCAATTGAGGTACTCTCTCACATCCTCAAACATGCTGGGCGCTAGTGGATGCCAAATCCCTAGATCGGGATAAACCACAGGCGCTTGATAGTCAACAGCTGCAAAATTGTTATTCTCTACACCTTTTAATACATATTTATCAGCTAGCATGAGCAAGAAGTTTTCCAGATTTTCTGGTGAACCCCCTAGCCAATACTGAAAACTGAGCATGAAATTTCTGGCATCCTGTGCTTTTTCCATCGGCAGAAACTTTAGCACTTGCGGTAGTGTTCGCAATAGCTTTAGCATCCCATCTTGGAATCCTGCACCAGATTTTTCTTTGCGTTTCCGCATGAATTGAGCGATCGCACTCTTAGATTGACCTAGCTGTGCTAGAGAAAAGCTGCCCATTTTGTTGAGGCGCATTACTTCTGGCATAGAAGGGAAAACAACAGAAACATCCAGGCGATCGCGGTATGGTTCCACTGCTGCTACTACTTTCTGCGCTAAGTCTTCGATGAAAATCAAAGATGCAATGAAGATATTAGCACTCTGAATCTCTCTTTTGAACTCTTCGTAATTCTCTGGGTCTCGAAGTTCTTCAATCAAGTACCCGCTGATTTCAATCGCCAGGTTTGGGTGGTTCGCATTAATTGTGCGAACCGCTTGCGACAAAGCACTCTGGTACTGGGACTCAAGCACGACATAGACCACCTTGATTAAATTACGTCCGCGTAAGTTATCAGGCGCAATATGTCTAATGGTGGACTTGACGTGGGTGAACATGCTTCCTAGGCTCCTTTGATGCGCGTTCTCTAATGAAAGTTCTTAACGGCATAAGCCGTTTTTGGTGACTTATTGTGTTCGGCAATAAGAGTTTTTTATCAGAAAACGCTTACACAATGAGCATTTTGTCGCCTATCTGACACAAATCGATATAAAAAACGAAATATTTCTTTGTACTTGTTGACTTTATCTCAAAGTATTTACTCACATTTATGTAAATTTTTTGTTACATTTATTTTGCTTTATAGCTAAATAACTTTTTAGCGATTTTATGGCGGTTCTCGTTCGGATGCAATACAATCACAGGGCGGGAAAACCCTGCCCCTAAATACTTTGCGATTTAAAACTGTACCTCACTTATCTGAAAACCCCCATACTACAATTGCAAAACAAAACCTGCCTATGCTGACTAAATATTTTTTAGTATGCATAGACAGGCTTTAATTATGTAGTTACTAGTTATACCAAGCAACCAAGAAACAGGTTTCCTTTTGGGTTAAATTGAGAGATTATCAACACCAAACAACAGAAAATCGGTATATGCTTACGAACAAGCAACTTTTATTTAGCTAATATTGGCTTGCTATTTAAAGTATCCATAATTCCATCATGAAATTTATTTACTGAAGACAAAATTCCATTTTCTTTATCATTTAATAATGAGTCTTTTACCTCATTCAAATAATTGTTGAGATTTGCTCTTAGAATTGGTCTTTCTACTTTAACTGTATGATAATGATCCCAGATATCCCATGCCAAAACTCCTAAACTAGAAAGAGGATTAAGTAGTTCTAAACCTAAATACACAAACATCATAATTATTAACAAGTGGTAATACTTCAGATAAAATTGTTTTTTGTTCGTCCAAATTGCTACTACCCAGTTTTGATAATAACTCAAAATATATTGGGAAGCTTCTTTGGTTCCAAATTACACTAACCACGAACAGATTGATACAACCCCAATTTGTACGGTCAATTGCTAGATAATTAAGAATATCAGACAACCGATAAACGACACATAACTCAAATCTCTCCATTGACTTGCATTTTATGAACCTCATCTGCTAGCTCTTGACGACTTTGATCGTCCAGCTTGTCAATAGCCAACATACCCATGAGAATAACTTCTTTCAGTGTTAACCGTGTCGAATGTGCCTGTTTTTGCACAATCTCCTTAATAATTGGACTGACACCGATCGCTGTACTAGCTCTAGCCACAAAATAAGAGGGGAAAATTAATAACTTCGCCTAAATCTTAGCACTTCCCACCATTTCTTCTATATAACCTTAGTACTGAATTTAAGCTGCTAAGACTTATTTTTATACGTTTAAGCATAAATACTAAATTTTTATAGCAGATCATATTAACAGAGGCGAAGACTATTCTCCTACTCCTGCAAAATCTCCACTAAGTATTCAATGATCACAGTTTTTATGATTAACGTATTTATTTACACAACCTAATAGTAATGCTCGTCACACTACATAATAGGACTTACGCAAGTGTCATATTTTTTTCGTTTAGATTGTCAAGAGTCAAGAGTCCAAAAAACCTCGACTTTTGACCCTTGACCCTTGACCCTTGACTCTTATACGAGAAGATAAGTATGCTAGTTGCGTAAGTCCTACATAATTACAGCAGGCTTTGACGACAAATTTAGTAGTGAAAAGTTGTAGAATTAGTAAAATCTGTACTGTCAGTGGAAGTATGTTAAATGATTATACCAATTCTGGAAAATACGGCAATATATTCAAACCCGAAAACCTAGATTAAATTTGACTTTCTTAAGTATGAAGCATGAATTGCGAATTACGGATTGGTATTAGATTTGTCTACCACTAAGTAAAGATTATCACTGTTCTCTATCTAGTGAAACACACCCTTGATTGGGTTCTCAGAATTCAGAATTCAGGAGAATTCAATATTCTGCCTCCTGACCCCTTTGAGGAAAGGTGTACTTCATTCATTTGAAAATTGCTATAGCTTTAAAGAAATTGTAAATTATCAAATTGAGTTCCGTGAACCTACTTTACAGACCTAGACAGTCTAAATCAGAATAATAACTGAGTAGAAGTAAAATCTTCCTGAATTGAGTTAGTTACAGCTGTCATAGGTAAAAGTAATGAGTATAGGAGAGAGAAAGCGATGAGGGACCCTTATCTGTTGGCAGCAGGCTTGTTAACAGGATTGGCCATACCAGCATCGGCTCTTCCACAGATGTCGATTATTCTGTCAGAGAATTCTCGAATCCAGTGGGATTTAAAACAAGGTTCGCAGCCAACAGCAAGTGAAAATCTCCCCAGCGTTGATGTCTCCTTACCAGAATTCAGTCAGCAGGCTGTAAAGCCTCTAGCAGATTCGCACCCAATATTAGGGCAGAGTATTATTCCTAGTGTTGACGTTTCCTTACCAGAATTCAGTCAGCGCGAATTACTAGCACCAACCGAATCATCATTTAACCCCAGTTTCCAAGGCTCGAATCCTATACTGACATCCGGAAGTCAACTTTACTACCAAAGATTAGCAGCCCTGAAAACAGGCCAGACTTCTAAACGCGTAGATGAAGATAGCTTGCAATCGTTGTGGGAATCGGGTAAGAAACATCAACTAACTTATGAGGACTGGAAAGCTTTATTAGCTTTAGAAGCCAAAGCGATCGCTCTTGAGCATGGTGCAAATAGGCTGAATATTTTAGTGGGGGATTCTTTAAGCTTGTGGTTTCCTCAAGGAAAATTACCATCTGGTAAATTGTGGTTAAACCAGGGAATATCTGGAGATACTTCTGGCGGCGTTTTAAAAAGATTGGCAGCATTTTCAGCTACCCACCCTGATGTCATATATGTCATGGCGGGGATTAACGACTTACGTAAAGGTGTTAGTGATCAAGTGATTTTGTTGAATCATCGCCGGATTATCCGCAGTTTACGGCAAACTCACCCCAAGGCAAAGATTATTATCCAATCAATTCTGCCTACTCGCCTAGAGAAAATTCCCAACAAAAGGATTCGCCATCTCAATGCACAACTAGCCCTGATAGCCAAACAAGAAAAAGCTAATTATCTAGATATCTACAGTTGGTTTACAGATTTTGAAGGCAATTTACGTTTTGACTTAACCACAGACGGGTTACATTTATCACCAGACGGGTATGATGTTTGGCGAGCGGTAATACAGCAAATAGAATTAAAGCTCTCTAAACGTGATAATTAAGCGATCGCCACTTTAGATTGATGATTTATGGATCTCACTGATAGCGATACCATCGCCATCCGTTATGTAATTGAACACCAACTGGCAGCTTTTCTCAAGGACGATCAGCTAAGTGCTTTTGCCTGTGCTAGTCCGGGGATTCAAGTACAGTTCCGCAACCCAGCAAATTTTATACAGATGGTGAAGATCAGCTACCCGGCTGTATACCGTCCTCGTTCTGTTCTATTTGAAGAGATGACAATGATTCAAGGCAATATCACCCAACCAGTGTTATTACTTGGGCCTGATGGAGTTCCTGTAAGAGCATTATACTTAATGGAAAAACAGCCTGATACCACCTGGCGGATTAATGGTTGTTTTTTAGTTCCTATAGAAGCAGAAATTAGCTAATTTTGGCAACAGGGAGATGCGGGAGACAAATGACCAATGACAAATAGATTATGCTTTAGTTTTTAAAGGTTCCCGGTTTAAAACTTGATTTAACTTACCGCTGCGATAACCCTCTAAATCTAGAGTGACGTAGATAAATCCAAATTCTTGAAAAGCAGCCACTACTTTTTGTAAATCCATCGTCAGCACAAACTCTTTGATTTGTTCTGGTGACAACTCAATACGTGCTGTATCCCCTTCAGAACGCACGCGTAAATTTTGTAACCCCAGCTTTCGCAGATAAATTTCCGCTCTACCAACTCGCTGTAATTTAGCGATCGTAATCTCTTCACCGTAGGGAAAGCGAGAACTCAAACAAGGTTGGGCAGGTTTATCCCACCAAGGTAAACCGAGTTGTTGTGAAAGTTGGCGGACTTCCATTTTAGTAACACCGACTTCTGCCAGAGGCGATCGCGCACCTCTTTCTTTAGCCGCCTGAATTCCTGGCCGATAATCGTGTAAATCATCAGCATTCACCCCATCCACTACATAGGGATAACCAAACTCCAAAGCCAAGGGTTTGAGGGTGTCATGTAATTCACTTTTGCAGAAATAACAGCGGTTGACAGGGTTGGAGGTGTAATTAGGATTGTCCATCTCATGCGTCTGAACGATTTTATGGAGAATCCCCATAGTTGCTGCTTGAATTTTGGCGTCTTCCAGTTCTTCTGGTAACAGCGAAGGCGAAACAGCAGTCACAGCCAAAGCGCGATCGCCCAAAACATCATAAGCAATCTTCGCCACCAAAGTACTATCAACACCCCCAGAGTAAGCTATTAGCGCTTGCTCCATTTGAGCGAATATAACTTTTAGTTGCTCAAGTTTTTTTGTTAGTGTCGTCATTTTTCTGTTCCTACCGCAGTCCTATAGCACCCAACAAATTCTATTCTAGATGCTGATAATGGATGGGTTGAGAGTAGTAGAATTTTGTGCGATATCAGAATGGTGATGTCTATGACGGGCTACGCCTAGGGTGTTGACTTTGTACGAAATTAGCTAAAAATTATCATGCAATTTTTGTGTTTACCGTAGGGGCATCGGCACTGCCGTGCCCTGATGAGAACGTTAACTACGACTATGATTTTGGATGATGCATTTTGGGCTGAAAACCCTCAGAGTCAATAGCCTAGGCTACGCCTACTCACTTTTACTGTTTTGGGGGCGATCGCACCTAGCATTTTCCATTTCACGCCAAATGCTATTGGAAGTGCTGGAGTCTTTGCAAGCGCGATCGCTAATTCAAACCACTGGCGCTAGAATCTCACTACATCCTTTGGCGATGGAATAATAGCAATTAATTACGAATTACAAATTTTTAAGGTTGGCTGTATTTTTCCACTAGACTTGCTAAAAGTGGTAAATCAATTGGTTTAGAAATATAGTCATTGACTCCAGCCGCAAGACAGATTTCGCGATCGCCTTTCATTGCCATCGCTGTTTGGGCAATGATGGGGATCATCTGATATTGCTGATTTTCTCGTAGTTGTCGCACTAAGTCGAGACCATTGCCATCTGGCAAATTCACATCCATTAAAATCACTGCAGGTGCTAGCCGTTGGAGAGATTCCCACATCTTGGCAGCATTATTTACCCAATTTACCTGATACCCTAACTTACCTAAATAAATTTCCATTAATTCGGCATTCGGTAAATCATTTTCCACTAATAAAATTTCTCGGGAGACATTTGGAGTTACAGCAAGAGGCGGAAAGAGAGATAAAAAAGATGTTTCTCCCTGATTTTTCGCTGCATCGTCCCAAGGCTCCCCCATTGGGGTTAGGGGAAGTATGATTGTAAAGCTGGAGCCGCGTTCAAATTCCGATTCCACCTGCACACAACCACCGTGAACTTCTGCCAGTTTCCGAGTCACCACTAACCCTAAACCAGTACCTTCTTCACCATTAGTTGCTTGGAAATATGGTTGAAACAATTTAGTCTGGTCTTCTTGAGAAATGCCAGTACCAGTATCCCAAACTGTAAAATGCACGAATATGCCTTTAGTGAAGACTTTTAAACCAACAGTCCCTGTGTTGGTAAACTTAAGGGCGTTGAAGAGCAAATTTAACAACATTTGCTTAAGTCGTAAGGGATCAGCTACTAGAGTTGTGACACCAGGATCTATATCTAAAAGCAACTTCAAACCCTTATTAGCAGCTTTTTCTTTCACCAGTGCCAAAACATTACGACATAGTCCTGGTAAATTCACAGTTTCCCACTGCACTTCCATCTGATTGGCTTCAATCTTCGAGAGATCCAAAATATCGTTGATCAGCGCTAACAGGTGCTTCCCGCTAGATTGAATGATATTTAAATACTCTTGATGACGTTCCCTATCTGGATCGTAGCCTTGGGCTAAAAGTAGGTGGGTGAAACCAATAATCGAACTAAGTGGTGTGCGAATTTCATGACTAGTATTTGCCAAAAACTGGTTCTTGAGTTGATTGCTGCGCTCTAGTTCTCGATTAGTATTATCTAAGTGTTGCGATTTGTGCTGCAAAAATTGTATTTGTCTCAATTGTGCCAAGGCTAAAGTGCATTGCTTGGCAGCTCGCTCGATTAATTGCGATCGCAGTTTAGCTTGTGATGCTTCGAGTAACTCACAATCGGAATTGAGGGGTGCTGTCGAGATAATTAGCCAACCGATGACATCGCCAGAATCATTAACTAATTGCCCAGCACAGGGAGGCTGTTGACTGGCTAAATACTGCAAATCTTCAAGTGCTATGGGATCTTGCGATCGCCAGCGTAGCTTTTTGCCTTTTCTGTCTGTTACTTCTAAAAATGGAAGTTGTGAGCGTTGAGATGGAGAAGAAATATAAAAAAGCTTACCAACAGTTTTTTGTGACTGAAACAGAGCAATACCCACAGTATACTTTGCAAACGCCACATTACTGGTGTTCAAAGCACTGCTGAGATTGTCGGCCAAGGTTTGAAAAATTTCTGCCTCTGTAGCTCTTGGCTGTGGCACAGTAGTACAAGCAGAAAGCAGGCATTCATTGAGGTGAGTCTGTAACTGGTTCAAGCTGTGTTCTAGCCACAACTCGGCACGAAGTTGCTGTATCGTTGTCAAAAGTGTTGGTGTTGCATCTATCTGTGAGTTCTGCTCTGGTAAGCTGGAATACTGCTGCATGGTCAACTAGACCGCTGAACAAGTTGAGCTTCGTGCTTTTGTGCGAACAGGATTCTGTGTATATTAGCGCACAAACGCCTTCTATTTATAAAGCATAACTTATAGTGTCGAATGTGACGAGGATCTCAAAAGTTATTGTATGAAATCACTCACTTATTATTTATTGAGAACAACTGAGGATTATGGATATACAAATTGCTCAACTAATGCAATTTTCGCAATTAATCATCAACGGGATTGCCGTGGGGAGCATTATTGCTCTAGCAGCAGTTGGACTCACTCTTACCTATGGGATTTTACGGTTATCTAATTTTGCCCACGGTGACTTTCTGACATTAGGAGCCTATTTGACACTACTAGTCAATACCCTAGGAGTGAATATTTGGCTGTCGATGATCTTGGCGACGGTAGGAACAGTAGCAGCAATGCTATTGTCAGAAAAATTGCTGTGGTCAAAGATGCGCTCTATCCGAGCTAATTCCACTACCCTGATTATTATCTCCATTGGACTGGCCTTATTTCTCCGCAACGGCATTATCTTTATCTGGGGTGGCAAAAACCAAAACTATAATGTGCCCGTTACTTCTGCCTTAGATATTTTCGGCTTAAAAGTGCCACAAAATCAATTATTTGTGCTGGGGCTAGCAGTGGTGGCAATTTTGGGGCTGCACTATCTACTGCAAAATACTAAAATCGGCAAAGCCATGCGAGCCGTTGCTGATGATTTGGACTTAGCCAGAGTTTCTGGGATCAATGTTGACCAAGTAATTTTCTGGACTTGGTTGATTGCTGGTACGCTCACATCTTTGGGTGGTAGTATGTACGGGCTGATTACAGCTGTGCGCCCAAATATGGGCTGGTTCTTGATTCTACCATTATTTGCCTCTGTAATTTTAGGCGGTATTGGTAATCCTTACGGTGCGATCGCTGCAGCTTTTATTATTGGTATCGCTCAAGAAGTCAGCACTCCCTGGCTTGGTTCTCAGTATAAACAAGGTATAGCGCTGTTGATCATGATTTTGGTGCTGCTCATTCGTCCCAAAGGTTTATTCAAAGGAACGATTTGAGCAGCACCGCTTAGATGCTAACTATTCGATGATATGGAAATAGTAAGCAGCTACCAGGAAGTTGATAGCTAACAAAAACAGTGCCCAACCCGTGCGGAAAGCGTAATTTGGTTTACCACTTTTAGCAGTCATCAGCCGTTCTCCTAAATTCAGGACTGTTTAAGAAATACCAAACAGATGCGCCAATTAGCCAATTTCTTTAAAAATATATAGGGAAGGGGGAATTGGGCATTGGGGAGCAGGGGGCAGGGAGATTACTAACTCTTGACTCTTGACCCTTATATTTCCCCTTCCCCAGCATGATAGGAACTGCGAACCAAAGGGCCAGAACGGACGTGGCTGAAGCCCATTTTCCGTGCTGTGTCGCCTAGTTGATCAAATTCTTCTGGAGTCCAATATTTTTGCACTGGCAGATGTTCTAAGGAAGGACGCATATACTGACCGAGAGTTAGGCGATCGCATCCCACCGCCCTTAAATCTGCCATTGCAGTGATCACTTCCTCGCTAGTTTCTCCGTGTCCTAGCATCAAACCTGATTTTGTGGGAATGGTGGAATCTAACTCTTTAACGATAGATAGCACTCGCAGTGAGCGATCGTATTTTGCCCCCCGACGTACTGGGCCCGTTAAGCGTCGCACCGTCTCAATATTATGGTTAAAACAGGACGGATTTGCCCTCACAATCATCGCTATCCGCTGGCGTTGCTCTTCCTCTGCCATACCAACACCGCCCCAAAAATCTGATGTCAGCACTTCAATTTGAGTTTCTGGATTCAACAAGCGGATAGTCTCCATTGTCTGCACAAAATGACCCGCGCCCTGATCCGACAAGTCATCACGGGCGACAGAAGTCAGCACCACATATCGTAATCCCAAAAGCTGTACTGCCTCTGCTACCTTTTGTGGTTCCTCTAGGTCAACAGGCATTGGTGCATGACCTTTATCTACTTGACAAAAAGCACAAGAGCGTGTACAAGTTGGCCCCATTAGTAAAAAAGTAGCAGTTTTTTGGGTGTAGCACTCCCCTCTGTTAGGGCAGCGTCCCTCTTCGCAAATCGTGTGAATTTGCCGCTGCTTAATAATTTGTTGTACGGTGGATATCTCACTAGCCTTGCCAATAGAGCGCCGCAACCAGCGAGGCATCGCCATAATTTCCGACTTACGTTGGGCTTGTGGTGAAGAAGTCATAAATAATTCAAAATCAGAAAATTCAATTGATGCAGGCATGGTGTAAGGGTAACAGTCCTGCGGCGCTACGGAAAAAATAAATTCAAATCCTCAGATTGTAATTATGGGGATTTCCCTGTTCCCTTGGAAACAAATCATCAAGGCATCAGTAGAAGTTTTATAAAACACTTCCAAAATTCTCACTTATACCGGAATATACTATCCCCCAATCAAGATAAATGTTGGATATAGTGGGAGGATTCTCAAGGTCAATCGGCAAATCCGCCATTTCACCTACAGTTTCTGTTAGAGTAATCAGCTGTGGCAAGTAACAAGATTTTAGTTATAGATGACACTACCGTTGTCAGGGTAAAAGTACGTGAGATGTTGCCTCCAGGCAATTTTGAGGTACTAGAAGCAAAAGACGGCATGGAAGGATTAAACTTCATCCTTCAGGAAAAACTCAGCTTGATTATGTTGGATTTTCTCTTGCCTAAAATGAGTGGCTGGGAAGTCTTCCAACAAGTTCAAGCCAACCCAGAGTTAAGAAAGATTCCTTTAGTGATCATGTCTGGTCGTAAGGAAGAAGTAACAGAGAAGATATCAGAACCCTTTGAATATTTTGAATTTCTCGGCAAGCCTTTTGACCAAAAGCAACTCATTAGTGCAATTAAGTTGGCAATGGCCAAGGCCAAACAGCCGCGTCCAGAACCAGTCTTAGTCGGAGCCGTAGCCACGAAAAATGGTACAGTTTCACCTGCTAACACTGCTACTGCGCCCTTAGCAACTGCTAACACTGGCAATAGTGCAGTAGCAACCTCTAGCGCTGGAACACCTTCTTCCGCCGAAGAGGTTAAGTTGCTGAATGAAAAAATTGACAAGATGCAAGCAGAAATTGACGGCTTAAAGAAACAGCTATCTCAGGTTGTGACTTTTATTAAACAAAAAATCAAGTAAGTAGGTCGGCGTAAATATTTATTTTTGAAATAAGGCAGGCAGTACAAAGGACAAGAGCTTTAGCCGAGTTCATCTTTCTTGAGATAGTTATATTTATTTGCGCCTACTTGATACAAAGTAATACGAATTCTCGCAATTAAAGCCACAAATTATCTCTCCTGCTCACAAGTATCCACTTGTTAGAGACATAGTGAATCATATATTAACTCAACCTGCCTGTATGTACTCTTGAATTAAAGGGAACGGCAGGTTTTTTAATAAAAAAGAATTTACTGGTTTTTTGTATCTTTTAACACGAAACCGCAAAATTAAATAAAATCGCGTGATATTGTTACCTGCTTGATGGGAATACTCAAGAAGAGAGACTCGAGTATCAATATAGGCTGCTATGACAGTATTATTAGACACAACATATACTATTCTTGGCTATCGCATTACAGAAAAAATCTACTCAGGTAGTAAAACCCTAGTTTATCGGGCTATCAGAGAGGAAGACCAACAATCAGTCATTCTCAAACTGATGCGGAATGAATATCCTACTTTTGCAGAAATTGCCCAATTCCGCAATCAATACACCATCACCAAAAATCTCGATCTTCCTGGCATAATTAAACCCCATAACCTAGAAAACTATCAAAATGGCTATGCCCTAGTGATGGAAGACTTTGGTGGTATTTCCCTCGCAGATTGGCAATTGGAGAAAAAACCTGTTTCCCTGAGTGAGTTTTTCGCGATCGCCATTCAAATTGTCTCCATCTTAGAAAGATTGCATCGCGATCGCGTCATTCATAAAGACATCAAGCCCGCTAACATCCTGATCCAGCCCACCACAGGTGAAATCAAAATCATCGACTTCAGTATTGCTTCCCTCCTACCTAGAGAAATTCAATTCCTCACTAATCCCAACGTTTTAGAGGGGACACTAGCTTATATTTCTCCTGAACAAACGGGAAGAATGAACCGGGGTATCGACTACCGCACCGACTTTTATTCCCTTGGTGTCACCTTCTTTGAACTCCTCACCGGACAAGTACCCTTCAGCGCCGATGATCCAATGGAGTTAGTTCACTGTCACATCGCCAAAGAGCCACCACAAGCTAGCAGTATTAACACCAATATTCCCTCAATTTTGTCTGACATCATCAGCAAGTTGATGGCAAAAAATGCTGAAGACCGCTATCAGAGTTCTTACGGACTAAAATATGACCTAGAGCTATGCTATGACCAGTGGCAAAATACTGGAACGGCTACCTTTGAATTGGCAGTACAGGACATTTCAGACAGTTTCCTCATCCCCGAAAAACTTTATGGTCGCCAACGTGAATTAGAAACTCTACTCGCAGCTTTTAAGCGAGTCACAGAGGGGACAACTGAAATGATTCTGGTGTCAGGTTTCTCTGGTATTGGCAAAACTGCTGTGATTAATGAAGTTCATAAACCCATTGCAAGGCAGCGTAGTTATTTCATCAAGGGGAAATTTGATCAGTTCCAAAGGGACATACCTTTGTCAGGATTGGTGCAAGCCTTTCGGGACTTAATTGGGCAATTGCTGAGTGAAACCGATGCTCAAGTTCAACAATGGAAGGCTAGAATCTTATCAGCATTGGGTACACAAAGTCAGGTGATTACTGATGTAATTCCTGAACTTGAACTAATTGTTGGCAAGCAGCCAGAAATTACTGAACTCTCCGGAAGTGCTGCTCAAAATCGGTTCAATTTACTTTTCCAAAGATTCATCCAGGTATTCACCACCAAAGAGCATCCCTTAGTGATATTTCTGGATGACTTGCAATGGGCAGATGTAACTTCCTTAAAATTCATGCAATTATTAATGTGTGAAAATACATCTTCTCCTTTTGCAGGTGAACTCCAAAAGCTAGGCAAGCCTCCTGGAGGTTTATTACTAATTGGTGCATATCGGGATAACGAAGTTTCCCCGGTACATCCCCTTTCCTTGACATTAAAGGAAATCAAAGAAACAGGCACAATTATTAGTTCAATCAATTTAAAGCCATTAAGCCAGAGTGATTTAAATCATTTAATTGCTGATGCTCTCCGTTGTCAAGAATTGCTTGCTGTTCCGCTTACCCAAATGGTATTTGCCAAAACCAAGGGAAATCCGTTTTTTACTAATCAATTCCTCAAATCTTTACATAAAGATGGAATAATTACATTTGACTTTGATGTTAATTATTGGCGGTATGATATTTCTCAATTACAGGTCTTAGCTCTGACCGATGATGTAGTTGAATTTATGGCTCTGCAAATAGAGAGGTTGCCGAATATTACCCAGGAAGTCTTAAAACTTGCAGCTTGTATTGGTAACGAGTTTGACTTAAAGACTCTAGCTATAGTACATGAAAAATCTGCAGGAGATACAGCAACTGACTTGTGGACAGCATTACACGAAGGGCTAATTATACCTCAAACTGATGTTTACAAATTATTTCAAGATAGTCATGTTTCAGTAGGAGTTATTGATAGTAAAAACCCTGAGCAATTACCATTTAATAGCGTCTCATTTCCCAAATATAAATTTATACATGATCGGGTACAACAAGCTGCCTATTCTCTGATTCCTGAAGATAAAAGAAAGCCAATTCACTTAAAAATTGGACTACTGCTGTTGAACAATATCCCAGTTGCAGAACGGGAAGACAAGATTTTTGAATTAGTTAATCAGTTCAATATCGCAGTGGAATTCATCACCCATCAGACTAAGCGGGATGAACTAGCTGCAATGAATCTAATTGCTGGACGTAAAGCTTTGGTATCAACGGCTTATCTATCTGCAGTTAAGTATTTAACTACAGGAATTGAACTGCTTGCAGATAATAGCTGGGGGAAGAAATATGAGTTAACGCTGGATTTGTATGAGACTGCAGCAGAGGCGGCATATCTGGCTGGAAACTTTGAGCAGATGGATCAGTTCGTAGAGGTAGTGTTAGAACAGGCTAAAACACTGCTGGAAAAGGTAAAAGTTTGTGAGGTTAAAATACAAGCTTATGGAGCGCAAAACAAAGCACTAGAAGCTGTCAATACTGCGCTAGCATTTTTGAAATTATTGGGAGTGGAGTTTCCTGATAATCCCGCTCAGTATGATGTGCAGCTAGCGATGAGAGAAATAGCATCAAATCTGAATGGGAGGTGCATTGAGGACTTAATTGACCTTCCAGAGATGATAGAAGGTAAATCACTGGCAGCGACACTTCTCTTATCAAGTGTATCTGGTTTAGTATATCAGGCAGTTCCTCAACTTTTTCCACTGATTGTTTTTAAACAAATCAAGTTATCACTCACACATGGTAATACTGCATTATCTGCCTTTGCTTATATTACTTATGGGCTAATTCTCTGTGGAGTAGTAGGAGACATTGAGTCTGGCTATCAATTTGGCAAACTGGCTATCAATATAATGGATAAGTACGATACTAAAAAAGTTAAAGCCAAGATTATGCAAGGATTCAATGCAGTTATCAGGCATTGGAAAGAGCATACTAGAGAAATAGTCAAACCTTTACTAGAAGCCTACCATACAGGATTAGAAACAGGAGATTTAGAATATGCCGCCTTTTCTCTTAAGGGTTATTCTTACTCGTCATATTTCATCGGTAAAGAACTAACACAACTAGAAAGAGAGATGGTGACTAACAGTAATGCAATTACTAAAATTAAGCAAGACAGAGCATTTAACTGGAACTCCATATTTCGGCAAATTGTTTTAAATTTACTAGGAAATGTAGAAAACCCCTGCTATTTAATTGGTGAATCATACAACGAAGATAAAATGCTGGCAATTCACCTTCAGGCAAAAGATGGAGTTGGTCTTTTATATTTATATTTCGGTAAACTACATCTATGTTACCTATTTCAGAACTTTCATGAAGCTATTAAAAATGCAGCCATAGTACAGAATTATATAGATTGTGGAATAGGCCAGTTATTTGTACCTGTTTTAGATTTCTATGATTCTTTAACAAGACTAGCTATTTACCCTAATGTCGATGAATATGAACAAAAAGAAATCCTAAAAAAGGTGGCTAATAATCAAGAAAAGATGCAGCACTGGGCGCATCATGCCCCGATGAATTATTTGCACAAGTTCTATTTAGTAGAGGCAGAAAGGCATCGAGTTTTTAGTCAATATCTTGAAGCAATAGAATTGTATGATCGCTCTATCTCCCTCGCCAAGGAAAATGAGTATATCAATGAAGAAGCCCTCGCTAACGAACTGGCTGCTAGGTTCTATTTAGAATGGGGTAAACCCAAGATTGCCCAAACCTACCTAACTGATGCTTACTATTGTTACAGTCGCTGGGGAGCAAAAGCTAAAGTTGAAGATTTGGCAAAACGCTACCCCCAATTACTTGCTCCAATTCTTAAACAAGAAAAACTTAGTCTTCATCCCAGTGAGAAAAGCACTTATTCCCATAGCAAATCTCTATCGAGTGTAAGCAATCAGCAAACTATTATTGGCTCGAAGACAAGTATTTCAGACTCTCTGGATTTGGCATCTGTCATCAAGGCTTCTCAAGCACTCTCTGGAGAGATTGAGCTTGAGCAACTAATTTCTACCTTAATGAAAGTTGTCATGGAGAATGCGGGAGCTTCTAAAGGTGCTTTAATTTTGACCAAAGGTAATAACTTAAACTTAAAGCTCACCGCAGTCAGTGCTAATTCAACTACAGAATTCCCAGCAATTAACTTAGAGTCAAGTGATGACGTTCCTATAACTTTGATTAACTATGTCAAACGCACGCTAGAAATCTTGGTAATTGATGATGCTAAAGCTGATATATCCCTCGCAGAGGATAGTTATATTATCCGTAAACAACCTAAGAGCCTTTTGTGCATCCCGATTATTAATCAAAATAAAATGCTGGGGATTATTTACCTAGAAAATAATCTGACTACGGGTGCATTTACACGCGATCGCGTAGAACTCCTCAAACTACTCACTACACAAGTAGCAATCTCCTTAGAAAATGCCATTCTCTACAAAAATTTAGCAGAAGCTAATGAAAATCTGGAAGAATACAACCATAAGCTAGAAGATAAAGTTCAAGAGAGAACACATGAACTTAACGAAAAAAATCAACATTTGCAACAAGCTATTGAGGAATTGCAACGCACCCAAACTCAATTGATTCAAAGTGAAAAAATGTCTTCTTTAGGACAAATGGTGGCGGGAATTGCCCATGAAATTAATAACCCAATAAACTTCATTCATGGCAATGTTAGTCATGCTAGTGAGTACGTCAAGGACTTGCTAGATTTGATTGATATTTACCAGCAGGAATATCCTCAGCCTTCCTCTCTAGTTGAGGCAAAGAATGAGGAAATTGACATAGATTTTTTGTTAGAAGATTTACCAAAGCTTTTAGATTCGATGAAAATGGGGAGTTCACGCATCCGAAATATTGTTTTGGGATTACGTAACTTCTCCCGCCTAGATGAATCTGAAATGAAGCCTGTAGATATTCATGAAGGTATTGATAACACCTTAATGATTTTGCAGCACAAACTCAATCAACAAAGCCATCGCCCGGAAATTGAAGTGATTAAAGAGTATGGACAACTGCCAGAAATTAGTTGTTATGCTGGTCAACTCAATCAGGTGTTTATGAATATCTTGAGTAATGCGATCGATGCTTTAGAAGAGACATTTATCAGTGGTAAAAAAACTGATAATCTGACAATTCGCCTTCATACTGAACTAGTAGACAACCACACAGTGAAGATTCAGATTGCTGATAATGGTTCTGGTATGACAGAAGCAGTAAGACAAAAAATATTTGACCCGTTTTTTACCACTAAGCCGATTGGAAGCGGTACAGGATTGGGTTTGTCGATTAGCTATCAGGTTGTAGTAGACAAACACAAGGGTAAGTTAACTTGTGATTCTGCCCTAGGAGAGGGAACTGAGTTTGTAATTGAGATTCCAATGAACTAAATAGGGCAAGGCGATCGCTATATCAGGAACTGAGTGCATTTGCCGCAGTGACTAAAGACTCTTGACGCGCACGCCGTCCTTTAACTAGTATTTTTACTCCATTGGCTGGTCCCAGCACAATACCTCGGCGCTGAAGTCTCTCTGGTTGCCGACCAGCCAATGAAAGTTGATAGCTTGAAAGGATTGTTGCCAATACCATCTTCATTTCAAACTGTGCTAAAGCGTCGCCAATGCAGCGTCGTACACCGCCACCAAAGGGCAGAAATTCGTAGGGAGAAAATTGTTTTTCTAGAAAGCGCTCGGGCTTAAATTGTTTGGGCTGAGGATATAAATCTTCACGCTGATGAGTCAGATAAATGCAAGCTTGCACTACTGTACCAGCCTCTAATGGATGTCCCAGCAGTGTAACTGGTTCTTGTACTGCTCGTGGCAAGGTGAATATGGTTACAGGGGAAATCCGCAAAGTTTCATTACAGACAGCCCCCAGATAAGGTAGCCTAAAAATATTCATAGGGTCTTTTAAATCCCCGATAGTATCTAGTTCTTGCAAAAGTTTTTCACGAACTTTAGGTACATGGTGAATCCAATATAGTCCCCAAGCCATTGCTGTTGCTGTTGTTTCATGACCCGCAATTAAAAGGGTCATCAACTCGTCGCGTAACTCCGGATCAGTCATAGGTTGACCCTCTTCATCTTTAGCTGACATGAGCAATGAAAGGATATCAACCCGTTCTGGATCGTTTTTTTCTCTGCGTTCAGCTATCTCACTGTATAGCAGTTCATCAATTTGCTGCCGTTGACGGATAAATCTTCCCCAGGGACTCCAAGATCCTAAATTCTGTTGCAAGAATGGGAAAAAGAGAAAACTAGATTTTAATGGTGAACTAAATATCTCCGAAACAAACTTTGGTACTAAATCTTTAAGTTTTCGATAACGTTCTCCTTCAGATAGACCAAAGACAACTTTTAATATAACTTCCATGGAGATATTCTGCGTTACATCAAGGGCTGATAAGGGCTTGTCAAACGGTAACTGATTGCAGACTTCTTCCGTCATATTACGGATTAGCTGACCATAGATGTCCAAACGCTCTCCATGAAATGAGGGCATCATTAGTTGTCTTTGCCGTTTGTGGTGATTACCATTCAGTAAGAGAACCGAATATTCACCTATCAAAGGTTCTAAAATTCTACTTAGTTCACCAATGGCTGCAAACTTCTTCCTATCATTGGTTAAAAT
This sequence comes from Calothrix sp. PCC 7507, assembly GCF_000316575.1. Lineage (GTDB taxonomy): Bacteria > Cyanobacteriota > Cyanobacteriia > Cyanobacteriales > Nostocaceae > Fortiea. The sequence continues at coordinate 5,371,593 of NC_019682.1, forward strand.
TTCTTGGATTGCCTGTGGATGATTTACAAATACTACATTGCCACCAAAACCAATTATCTCAGCAGTAAAACTATCAGGATGCTGCTGAACAGCTTTTTCCATATAGCCCACAGGGTCAACAACCCAGTAGAGCTTTTGGAGAAAGGAAGGGATTTTGAGACGGTTGGGTAGTTGCATCTATTTTTCATCCTAAGTAATCAAGCTAATTATGTGTACTCAATTTTTTTAGAGTAATAGCCGTTCGCTAGAGAAAGTTTTAGGTCACTTGACTATGCCACCAGTTCTAGGCTTTCTGTATTCTGATAGCGCTTAGAGTGAGAATACCAATCGAGGTTACTACGTATCCAGGTATGACACCCCAATATATAGTTTGAAATTTGAGTATCTACTTCTTCTCCAAAAGATGGAATAGATGCTTCTAACCTGATCATTTTTTTTACTTCTTTATCGTGCATCTTAGCAACATTATCTATTGCTTGTTGCCAAGAAATTTGCTGTTGGTAATTAAGTACTATTACAAGATTATGAACATCACCACTGGCCATTTCTCTAGATGCAGAAAAGATATCATTAGACCAGGCAATAATATGCCCTGTCATCAATTTTAGCTTTTCCATTATGTTGTGGTTTCGTAAAAAATCCTTAATTACCAACTGATGACACATTTCAGTCAATGTGAGGAAAATATTTACTCCCACACTGGCTCTACGTAACTTCATATAGGTGTAAACATCAGGAATGATTCCCTGTGCACGGATGTTTGCTTCCTGTTCATATCCGCAGAACCATTCCTCAAAGCCATGCACCAAGTGTAAAAACCATTCTTTACTCACTTTTTGGAGCATTCGTTGTCTTAAATCACCTAAAGCATAACTAAGGGGTGTATCCTTCTTTGTCAGTTCTGATCCATTTAATATTTCCAGAAATCTTTGATGGAAAACTTTTAGTACTTCAGGTTGTTTTCCTAAATCTGATAAATCACATTGGTCGTCCCAAATAAATACCCAGTTTAACAAGTCATTTGCAATTTTCAGTTCTTCGATCTGACTGTAAGGGTAAGCACCTGCAGCTAGTAAAAAAAATTTTGACTTAGAGAGACGCTGATAAATTAATTCATTTTTCAGGAGGTTGAACCGCAACGCCCATTCAAGAGCATACTCTTCTAAAACATCGACATGTTGATTGACCTGCGACGGAAATGGGCAGTATAGATCAGGAATAATGTAATTGTTCATAAGAATTTAGGAGTCGTAAGGGACAATGAAAAAGACTCACAAGGACTCACAGAACAGATTGATAGTCACTAATGCGATTATTCTGCCGACAACTCACTTTCACACCTAATACTCCAATGCCACATTTAGCGCAGCATATAGATAAAATTGATTAGCAGCGTTGGTGGTGCTAATATATGTAGTTGCAAATTCCAAAATTAATTAGTGCAATCATTGTTTAATTTTTTATTAAAAAAAGTATCCGTAATTATCTGTGATTGCTAACTTTCATAAAGTTTATTTAAGACTATGTATAAAATATTGCATTTTTCCAAAATGGACAGGCTATAGTCTTTGGCTTGTCAACACCGTATTAAGTTGACTTTTTACAGATTAGATTTCAAAAATCTGCATTTTTATAAGTAGATATTGGTATAGCTCCAAACAATAATGCTAAGTTTTAATTAAGTTTTAAGAGTATTTAATTAGATCTACTAATAATGTTGAGTTTTATAAGTGTCTAACCACTTAAATAAATTTACTTAAAAGTCAGGATTTTATGACATATATGAAAACATGACCCTTTGAATATGATTAACAAAGCTTGCATTAACTGGATCTTTATTAAGAACTTTGAAATTTTAATCTGAAAAATCTTGCTACTGGTGATTTTTACTAGTAACAAATTTAACTAGTAAGTACATGGGTTGTTATACCCAGTAAATATCACTCTAATAGGTGATGACAAAATCACAAAGATAAGATTTTAAGGTCAGCAAGCCCTAATTAGTAACTGATATCAAAGGATTCGCCTTAAAACTCCCACACTTTGAGGTGGCAAGTAAAATACGCTGGATGATATCAACGACAGGAGAATGGGCAAACTAATGCATGAGATTTACTCTCCGTTTACCCAGCAGCCCAGAACCAAAAACTATGACGAATCCTGATGTTGATTATTCCCAAAAGTTGCCCTTAAGCCTCGCAGTCGGACTTGTGGGGTTTCTCCCGTTTAAAAATGGCAGGCAGAGGCAGTCCACGAAATTGCTCGTCAAATTAATTAAGTAGCCATAATGACCTGCATGTACCAGAACACATGCAAAAGGAACTGGGAACTAGGGTAATGGGACTAGGATTTTTTACTCGGCAACGCCAGTTGCCACAACTATTGGAACCCCGCGCCAGTTAGCTCAAGTCGGAAGACCCGACCAGGTGGGCTCCTCAGCACTTTCAATTCAGGTAGACACAATATAAAGTGGCATTTTTAAAAACCCGTCGCTGTTGCAGATTTGCCCTTCTGCATTCTATTTATGATTCCCAGTAATAATAATCGCTTCAACATCAAATTGAAATAATTTTGATATTATGACAAATTCTCAAGTTAAAAATTATAGAAAAGTATCATTACGACTCATATTAGTTCTGCCCTTTGTGATCCAGATATTTGCTGCTGTGGGATTAGTAGGCTATCTTTCATTTAAAAATGGAGAAAAAGCCGTAAATGACCTTGCTAGTCAGTTGATGCAAAAAGTTAATAGACTCGTCAATCAGCATCTCGATACTTATCTAGCTACGCCTCACCAAATTAATCAAATAAATCTAGATGCTACAGAATTAAAGATGCTGAAATTAGAAGATATCCAGAACTCAGAGCGTTACTTCTGGAAACAAATGCAAGTATTTAATATTGGCTATATTAGTTTTGCCAATCCTCAAGGGGAATTTATTGGAGTTGAACGTTTAGATAATAGAAATCTTTTGATTAATGAAGTCACTAAAAATACTCACATCGGTAAACTTCATGTATATACAACAGACTCGCAAGGAAATCGCAGCAAACTGACAGCAATCAAAAATTATGACCCTCGTCTAGAAGCTTGGTATACAGATCCGATTAAGGCGGGTAAACCTGTCTGGAGCAAAATTTATCAATGGGAAGATAAACCAGATATTTTCTCTATATCCTCTAGTTATCCTCTTTATGATCATGCCCATAAAATCATTGGAGTCATTAGTGTCGATTTGATATTATCGCAAATTAGTAATTTTTTGGCTGATTTACAAGTTAGTCGCCAGGGAAAAATTTTTATTTTGGAACGCTCAGGTTTAATAGTAGCTTCTGGTGCTAGTGAACGACCATATAATGTAATTAATGGCAAAGCACAACGCTTGTCAGCATTAAATAGCCAAGATTCTTTAATTAGAGGTACAGCACAGAATTTACAGCAAAAATTTGGCAGTTTTAGAGCAATTCAGGATAGTCAAGAACTAGATTTTATCCTCAAAGGTGAGCGACAGTTTGTCCAGATTCAGCCTTGGCGTGACAAGCTAGGCCTGGATTGGTTAGTTGTAGTTGTTGTGCCAGAATCAGACTTCATGGCACAAATTAATAATAATACTCGCGTCAGCATAATGCTATGTTTAATAGCTTTAGGATGGGCTACTGTTATAGGAATTTACACATCTCGTTGGATCACAAAGCCGATTTTACGCTTACAGGTAGCCAGTTTAGCGATCGCTTCTGGAAAACTAGACCAAAAAGTAGAAATTGAGGGTATAGATGAACTAGAATCCTTAGCTCAATCTTTTAACCAAATGGCCGCACAATTAAAAACATCCTTCTTAGAACTGGAAACCAGAGTTGCAGAACGCACCTTTGAGTTGACGGCTGCAAAAGAAACTGCTGACAGCGCCAACAAAGCCAAGAGTGAATTCTTGGCGAATATGAGCCATGAACTTCGCACACCTCTAAATGGTATTTTAGGATATGCTCAAATCCTCCAACGAGATCAAACCACCAACCCTAAACAAAAAGACGGTATTAACATTATTTACGATTGTGCGTCTCATCTGCTGAACCTAATCAACGATATCCTCGACCTTTCAAAAATCGAAGCGAGAAAACTAGAATTAGCCCCTAAAGATTTTCACTTTCCCACTTTCCTCAAAAGCATAGTAGATATCTGTCGCATCAGAGCCGAGCAAAAAGAAATTACCTTTACATACCAGGAATTGAATCAATTACCTACAGCCTTATTAGCTGATGAAAAACGCTTGCGTCAGGTATTAATCAACTTATTAGGTAATGCGATCAAATTCACCGATCAAGGTGGAGTAATTTTCCAAATTGGTGTCCTGATTGATTCACCAAGCATTTCTAATTTATCATCTAATATAAATAAAGCAAATATAGATGATTTTCAAAAAGCAAAAAGCTCAACTGCTAAAATCAGGTTTCAAATTGAAGATACAGGCATTGGGATGAGTTCATCTCAATTACAAAAGATATTTCTGCCCTTTGAACAGGTGGGAGATAAGCAGCGTATGGAGGAAGGAACGGGACTAGGATTAGCTATTAGCCAACAAATTGTGGAAATGATGGGTGGTGATATCGAAGTAGAAAGTGTCTGCGGGCAAGGTAGCAAGTTTTGGTTTGATTTAGACTTACAAATATCAGAACAATGGATTGATTTAAATTCTCGTAAATCTACACATAACATCATCGGCTATGAAGGTGATAAAAAGAAAATTTTAGTTGTTGATGACCGTTGGGAAAATCGCTCTGTTATTGTGAATATGCTCCAACCATTAGGTTTTGATTTGATAGAAGCAATCAATGGGCAAGAGGGATTAGGGCAAGCTATTGTATGGCATCCTCATCTGATAATTACTGATATAACCATGCCTGTGATTAATGGTTTAGAGATGACGAAGCAGCTACGTTTAATCCCACAATTACAAGAAATTATCATTATTGCCTCATCTGCCAGTGTATTCATTTATAACCAACAACAAGGACTTGAATCTGGTTGTAATGATTTCTTACCTAAACCTGTTCAATCAGATGAACTACTAGCACAAATTCAGCGTTATTTAGGACTATCTTGGATTTATGAGGTAGGTAGTACAACTATCCTCTCACCAGAATTAGAAAATACTCTCAGCAATACTTCTTTAGAGTTAGTAGTTCCTCCTACTGAAGAATTACAAGCACTATCGACATTTGCCAATATTGGTGATATCGCAGGAGTCGAACAGGAAGCTTTGAGATTACAGCAGTTGGATAGTAAATATATGACCTTTACGGACAAGCTACTAAAACTAACCGAAGAACTAGATGAAGAAGCTATTCTTAAACTAATTAAACAGTATATTTGACAACTATAAATATGGTTACTGATAAGCAAAGCTTAATTATGATTGTTGATGATAATCCAACAAATACTAAGGTACTTTTTGATTTTTTGCAAGTCTCAGGTTTTCGAGTTTTAGTGGCTAAAAGTGGTGAAAGTGCCCTAGAAAAGTTACAAGCAGTAACCCCAGACCTCATCCTTTTAGATGTAATGATGCCGGGAATAGACGGCTTTGAAACTTGTCGCCGCTTCAAAGAACAAGAACATACTCAAAACATCCCTGTCATCTTTATGACAGCTTTATCAGATGTAGTGGATAAAGTCAAAGGTTTATCTCTGGGTGCAGTAGATTATATTACCAAACCAATTCAACTAGAAGATGTACTTGCTCGTGTAAATGTTCACTTGAAACTATATAAACTGCACCAAAAACTAGAACAACGAGCAGCAGAGTTAGCTACTACCGTTGAGCAGCTACAAAAATCACAGTTTCAATTGGTGCAGAGTGAGAAAATGTCTGCTTTAGGAGAGTTAGTTGCAGGGGTAGCTCATGAAATCAATAATCCTATCGGTTTTATTCAAGGCAATCTCATTTATGTTCAACAATATACGCAAAACTTGATTGATGTCATTTACCTTTATAAAAAGTCTGCTTCTCAAGAGGAAATTACTAAATATGAAGCTAAAATTGACTTAGAATATCTATTGAAAGACCTCCCACAAATTCTCACATCAATGGAGGAAGGGGTAGAACGCATATCTGATATAAGCCTTTCTTTAAGAACCTTCTCTAGGGCTGATAGTGCTGTTAAAATTCCCTTTAATATTCATGATGCTATCAATAGCACTATCTTGATTCTTAAACACCGATTGAAAGCTTCAGATATTCACCCTACTATTGAAGTGATCAAAGATTATAGTGATTTGCCCAATATCAAATGCTTCCCTGGACAATTGAATCAGGTATTCATGAATCTTTTAGCTAACGCTATTGATGCTTTAGAAGAATCTAATTTAGGACGTAGCTATTACGAAATAGCAGCTAATCCTAATAAGATTTTTATTCAAACTGCTCTAACCGATGATAAAAATTATATTTTAGTTCGGATTAAAGATAATGGTGTAGGAATGACCGAGTCCATCAAGCAAAAAATATTTGATCATTTATTTACAACCAAGCCAGTGGGAAAAGGGACGGGCTTGGGATTATCAATTACTTATAAAATTATTGTGGAAAAACACAGAGGAACTCTGGAAGTAAATTCAATTCTAGGACAGGGTACAGAGTTTCTGATCAAGCTGCCAATTCTGTAATGATGAAATCCACCTGAAAATTTGGGAACAATAGTTATGTAGAGAGGTGATTTTCCATAGAGACGTATTTATGTTTAAGGTAGTAGTAGGTCACAGCAACGATCCAGATTCTCTGTCAGCAGTTAAGGAAGTTCTCCAACAATGCAGCGCCTCTTTAGGCGCAGACATCCCGCAAGCAGGGATACTTTTCGCAGCAATCGATTTTGAGCATTCCCTGGTCTTGCAACAAATTAATCAGGCTTTTCCCAGGATTGAGTTAATTGGTGGAACAACAGATGGTGAAATATCCTCGGTTCTAGAGTTTCAGCAAGACTCAATAACTTTAATGTTATTTTGCTCAGATGAAATTAAAATTTATGCCGGACTCGGAAGTCAGGTTTCCGCTGATGCTACTGCTGCAACTAAACAAGCTGTAGAACAAGCAAAAGCCAATAGCACAGCAGTTCCTCAATTATGTTTAACTCATCCAGAAAGCCTGACAACGAGTGGTGTGTCAATTTTAGATGGCTTGAAGTTAGCATTAGGGGAAAATATACCAATATTCGGTGGTTTAGCAGCAGATCAATCAAGATATCAAAACACATATCAATTCTTTCAAACAGAAGTTGTCAGTGATTCTGTACCTATTCTGCTTTTTTACGGCAAAATCTTGTTTTCCCACGGTGTAGCCAGTGGTTGGCATCCCATTGGTAAAGCAAGTAAAGTGACTAAGGTTGATAAAAACATAGTCTATGAAATAGATGGTAAGCGTGCTTTAGATTTCTATCATTATTATTTGGATTCCCTTTCTCCTTCAATGGAATATCCCCTAGCAGTGTTTACTCAAGATGGAGAAGGTTTTTATATGAGAGCGCCTATTGCTTATGATGAGAATATAGGTAGTATTACCTTTTTCGCAGATATTCCTGAGCAAGCAGTTATTCAAATTTCTGAAGCAGGTCAGGAAGATATCCTAGCAGCTTCTCAAGCATCTTTTATGACTGCCTTAAATAATTATCCGGGTATAGAGCCAGCAGCAGTTTTATTTTTTTCATGTGTAGCTCGTCGGCAATTACTTGGTACAAAAACACGCCAAGAGTACCAAAACACTAAGCACTGTTTTCCTAATTCTTTAGCAGCTTGTGGATTTTATTCCTATGGCGAAATTGCTCCTTTATATCCAACAGGTGACACGCAATTTCACAATGAGACTTTCGTCACGCTAATTTTAGGAAGTCGGTAAAAGCTTATGGAAATTTCAGATTGCGAAAAAGAAATTCAGGAACTGCAAAAGGCTAATAGAATTCTCAAAAAACAATTAGAACGTTCGGAAGCAGACCGTGTCAAATTAGAGGAAACAAATAAAAAAAAAGAATACTTACTAAAGAATGTTATTGATGAGTTAGAAGCATCACAGAGAAAGGTACAAGAAAGAAGTTCCGAACTAGAAACAACATTAATTAATTTACAAACAACACAGGATAAAATGTCTGCGTTGGGAAGTCTCGTGGCAGATGTAGCTCACGAAATTAACAATCCGATTGGCTTCATTGCGGGTAATTTACTTCCGGCTCAAAAATATATTCATGACTTATTAAGTCTGATCGATACTTATCAAAAGTGCTATCCACAACCATATCCAGAAATTCAAGAAATTATGAATACAATCGACTTAGAGTACGTGCGTGAGGATCTACCAAAACTCATTGGTTCAATGAAAGAAGGTACTAATCGCATTCACAATATTAGTAATAGCTTGCGAATTTTCTGTAGAGCAGATACAGAGAACAAAATTCTCTTTAACCTTAAAGAAGGCATTGAGAATACTCTCATGCTTTTGAAGCATCGTTTGAAAGCAAATCAATATCGCCCTGCTATTCAAGTACTTCAAGAATACGGTGAACTACCTCTAGTCAAATGTTTTCCCGGACAACTTAATCAAGTATTAATGAATTTATTAGCAAATGCCATTGATGCATTAGACGAGTCTAATGATGGGCGTAGTTTTCATGATATTAATGCAAATCCTAATTTTATTATGATTAAAACCGGATTAGATAAAGATAAAAATCACGCTGTGATTCATATTCAAGATAATGGAGTAGGAATGTCAGAGCATATACAAGAAAAAGTCTTTGATCATTTATTTACTACTAAAGCTGTAGGCAAAGGTACAGGGTTAGGGCTATCAATTGCTCATAAAATAATTGTAGAAAAACATGGGGGAACTCTGAAGGTCAATTCATTGCTAGGAAAGGGTACTGAATTTATAGTTAGTATTCCAATTTATTAGATTACAAATATGCCTCATGGATTAAGGAGAAAGTAAATGAAGAAGATAAAAAAATATGACTTGCGAAAAATGACTTTAAGAAATATGTCTGAATGTGGATTAGCTTTACGCCAATTGGGCAATAATGCTAATTCTATGGAGGATGTGAGTAATCATATAATTGAATATTTTTATAATAATTTAGTTGACCAAAAATCCGGGGATGGATCTTGTGCATTAATTCGGTTTTTCAAGACTAATTCCTATGAAGAATTGGAACCAGCTTTACAAAAATACGTTTGTAAAATCTTAGATAATGATGTAGTTACTAATAGTCTTAAGTGCTTAACTTTAATGGCGACTGCTGGGGAATTGCCAGAATGGAATTCGCGGTATGAATCTGTGGGACATCAGGTAATTCCGCTGGGGAGTAAAGAAGCGATCGCCCAAATTCCTATGATATCTCAACTCCTATATCAACTAGGCTTAAATGCAGATACTATAGTTAAACCAGATGCTCATTTATTAACTGATTTAGAGCAAAAGTTGTATAACGTTTTTTATGTCTCCAATGCTTTAGAAAGCCCTTATATTCCTGCCAAAGAATCATTCATAATTCCGTTTAATGTCAAATCTGTCTTAGGATTTGGTGGATTGCTACCTTCTGGAAATATGTTTGCTGTGATCATGTTTTTAAAAGTCGTGCTTCCTAAAATGACTGTCGATTTATTTCGTCCATTATCCTTAAGCGTCAAAACGGCAATTCTTCCCTTTGATGATGGCAAAATTTTTAGAGATACTACCCAAGTAATTTATCATACAGAAGTCACTACAAATGAAAATCAAGATAAAACTATTCAGCGACTCAATTCCCAAATTGCTGTGTTAACTCAATTGTTGGATGTTTCAGAGCAATCTACTATCAATCAGTCAGATAAACTTGAACGAGCGATCGCCTATCTTGAAGAAACTTTAGAACGGCTGAAAAAAACACAAATTCAACTAATTCAAAATGAAAAAATGTCTAGCTTGGGGCAGATGGTTGCGGGTATTGCTCATGAAATTAATAATCCCATAAACTTTATTTATGGCAATCTTATTTATACAGCAGAATATACTCAATATTTGCTAAATTTAATTCAGCTTTATCAAAAATATTTTCCCGATTCTCCATCTGAAATTCTGGAAATCATAGAATCTATTGATCTCGATTTTATCACTTCAGACTTAACTAAAACTTTCAAATCTATGCAAGCTGGAACGCAGCGAATTCAAGATATTGTAATTGGACTACGAAACTTTTCTCGCCTGGATGAATCTGACCTCAAACAAGCAGATATTCATGAAGGCATAGATAGTACTTTAATGATTTTAGAACACCGCTTAAAAGCAACAGATAAGTATCCAGAGATTCAGGTCATTAAAGAGTATGGTGAATTGCCTAAGATTATCTGTTATCCAGGCCAACTTAATCAAGTATTTATGAATATTCTGACTAATGCAATTTATGCCTTGCAAGAGAGTTATCAATTCTCCGCTATGGATTGTGAATTAGCCAATTCTACCAAAAATTTAACATTCATGGCTGCTAATTATCCCACTATTGGTATTAGCACCCAAGTAATTGACAAAAAATGGGTAGTAATAGCTATTTACGATAATGCTTCAGGGATGACAAAAGAAGTTAGTTCTAAAATATTTGACCCATTTTTTACTACAAAACCAGTGGGTACAGGTACTGGGTTAGGATTAGCTATTAGTTATCAGATTGTGGTGAACAAACATCGCGGACAAATAACATGTAACTCTGCACCAGGACAAGGAGCAGAATTTTTAATCAAGATTCCTATGAGAGTGGATTAATAATTAAGGGGTACAGCAAATGTACCCCTTAACAGTTAACAGTTAACTATTATCAATTTACTGATTTAACTGCTCAGTAATCACAGCACTTACCTGAGTACTCACAACCTTAGTTGATTGTAAAATTGGAGTATTGGCAACTGAATGATTTACTAAGGTAAACAGTGGATTGGACAAAATTCCCGCTATGGATGTGGCAATTAAAGTCACAATCAAACCCACTTGTAAAGGTCTGAAACCCGGTAAATTCCAACTTATTTCGGGATAATCCCTAACTACATCGGACATTTCTTGGGGTTCTTTAACTACCATCATCTTGACTACACGAATGTAGTAGTATATCGAGACGACGCTAGTAACTAAGCCCAATAAAACTAACCAGTAAAGACCTGCCTGCCAACCAGCCCAGAATAAGTAAATTTTGCCAAAAAAGCCAGCTAGTGGCGGAATACCACCTAAAGACAGCAAAGAGATACTTAAGCCTAAAGTTAGGAGTGGGTCTTTTTGATACAAACCGGAATATTCAGCGATCTGGTCTGTTCCTGTCCGCAGAGAGAAGAGGATAATGCAGGTGAAGCCGCACAGGTTCATGAATAGATAGACCAGCAGGTAAAATATCATACTGGAATATCCTGAATCTGTACCCGCAATCAAACCAATCATCACAAACCCAGCTTGGGCGATGGATGAATAGGCTAGCATCCGCTTCATGCTAGTTTGAGCGAGGGCGACTACGTTACCCAGGATCATACTCAGCACAGCGAGGGCGGTGAAGACAAATCGCCACTCGTCAGCAACGAGGGGGAAGACTACTGTTAGGAGGCGGATGGCTAGAGCAAATCCAGCTGCTTTAGAACCGACAGATAGAAAAGCGATCACTGGAGTGGGAGCGCCTTCATAAACGTCTGGTGTCCATTGATGGAAGGGAGCCGCGGAGATTTTGAAGCCAATACCTGCAATTACAAAGACGAGGGCAATTACTAAAGCTAGAGATTGACCAACATTGGCTGTGGCGATACCGTTAGCGATCGCACTCAGTTCGGTTTGTCCACCTGATAAACCATACAACAGCGATACGCCATACAAAAATACTGCAGTACTAGAAGCGCCAATCAACAAGTATTTGAGCGCCGCTTCATTAGAGCGGGGGTCACGCTTGGTATAACCTGTGAGCAAATAAGAGGAAATACTCAGGGTTTCTAGGGAGATGAAAATCATCACCAACTCACTAGCCCCGGATAAAAACATCCCTCCTAGGGTAGCAGTTAGTAAAATAGCGATGAATTCAGCTAAGGCAGTGCCACTCTGCTCAATGTAGCGAATGGACATCAGTATAGTCACAGCAGCGGACAGAGCGATGATACCGCGAAAGACGATACTGAGGTCATCACTATTAAACTCACCGCTAAAAGAAATGGGATTGGTGTTATCCCATTGAAAATAAAGGGCGACAATTGAAGACAGCAAACCTGCGATCGCCAGATATCCAATCCAGCGTGAGGATGTACGCCCCAAAATCAAATCCACAATCAAAACCCCCAGGAGGGTGAGAATCACAATCCCCTCTGGCAAAATTGTTCCAGCATTTAACTGGGATGCAAGATTAGCAAAATCCATGAGATATATAGGTTTTGGCGATTAGACATCAAGGCTAACTCTGTTTATTCTATCTACTGTTATGAACTAAAGTTGCATAAACCTTTCCTGCTGATAGCATAGACTCGCTTGGGGATTGGGGATTGGGGATTGGGCATTGGGGATTGGGGATTGGGGACTGGGGTTATCTATCATATATTCTCTTCCTGCTCCCTGCTCCCGCCTCCCGAAAAAAACAGTACGCTCTATTACACTTCGGGGGTATTTTGAAAACTGTAGTCGCCAATTTACCCTAGATAAGTTAAAGATTGAAATAGCTGGAAATTCACACCCGGCATTTTCCTGCCCTATTATCTGGAAAGGACTACGCCCGAAGTTAAGCGGATTTTCACCCTAACGGTCAGTTTGTGTGAGGATGAAATCACATCTCTAAGCGTGACGTTTTACCTTGACATCTCGCCGAAATCGTCTCAACTTGACTGTTTAGCTTTGCAGCTATTCTTTTTTAAAAAATTTCCATGTCAACTCTCGTCATCGTCGAATCTCCAACCAAAGCTCGTACCATTCGCAACTACCTACCATCAGGCTATCGGGTGGAAGCGTCTATGGGTCATGTGCGTGACCTTCCCCAGTCGGCTAGCGAAATTCCCGTCGCTATCAAAGGGGAAAAATGGGCGCAGTTGGGGGTAAATGTGGACGCCGACTTTGAACCGGTGTATGTTGTCCCAAAAGACAAAAAGAAAGTTGTCACCCAGCTGAAAGAAGCCCTCAAAGACGCCGATGAACTGATCCTAGCAACTGACGAAGACCGTGAAGGTGAAAGTATCAGTTGGCATTTATACCAGTTGCTGAAGCCCAAAGTCCCTACCAAGCGCATGGTGTTTCACGAAATTACTCAGGACGCCATCAAAAAAGCTTTGAAAAACTGCCGCACTATTGATGAGCAGTTAGTTCGCGCCCAAGAAACACGACGGATTTTGGATCGACTGGTAGGCTATACCTTGTCTCCCCTGCTATGGAAAAAAATCGCCTGGGGGTTATCCGCTGGGCGGGTACAATCTGTAGCAGTGAGGCTTCTAGTCATCAAGGAACGCCAACGCCGCGCCTTTCATGAAGGTACATATTGGGATTTGAAAGCTAGCTTGATCGCCCCTGCCTCAGGGAAGACCAAGGGACAAGAATTTACCTCCCTGCTAGTCAACCTAGGCGGCACTAAAATCGCGACTGGCAGTGATTTCGACCCGGCAACGGGACAAATTACCGCAGGTCGGAAGGTGGTATTGCTGACGGAAGAAGAAGCACAAGCTCTCAAAGAACGCCTGACTGATAAAACCTGGAGTGTCACAGACATTGAGGAACGTCCAGTGACGCGCAAACCCGCGCCACCGTTCACCACCTCGACGCTGCAACAGGAATCTAACCGGAAACTGCGCCTCTCCGCTAGGGATACCATGCGGATTGCCCAGAATTTGTATGAGCAAGGGTACATTACCTACATGCGTACAGATTCCGTGCATTTGTCCGATCAGGCGATCGCTGCAGCTCGTAGCTGTGTAGAACAACTCTACGGCCAACAATACCTCAGCCCCCAACCTCGGCAATACACCACCAAATCCAAAGGCGCACAGGAAGCACACGAAGCCATTCGTCCGGCAGGAAGTACCTTCCGCACGCCCCAGGAAACAGGCTTAGGTGGTCGAGAACTGGCTGTTTATGACCTGATTTGGAAGCGTACCGTCGCCTCCCAAATGGCTGACTCCCGCCAAACCCAAGTTACCGTGCAGTTGCAAGTTGAAGATGCTGGCTTCCGTTCTTCTGGTAAGCGGATTGACTTCCCCGGATATCTCCGCGCCTACGTTGAAGGGTCAGACGATCCCGAAGCAGCATTAGAAGACCAGGAAGTAATTTTGCCTAACCTGAAGGTAGGAGATCATCCCGATTGTCAGGAACTAGAAGCCGTGGGACACGAAACCCAACCACCAGCTAGATATACCGAAGCGACTCTGGTGAAAACCCTAGAAAGTGAAGGTATTGGCCGTCCTAGTACCTACGCCAGCATTATTGGCACAATCATCGATAAGGGTTACACCCAGTTAACAAATAATGCTTTGATTCCCACCTTTACGGCTTTCGCCGTCACTGACTTGCTAGAAAAGCATTTCCCCGATATTGTCGATCCCAAATTCACCTCCAAAATGGAGCAAACCCTCGATGATATTGCCGATGGTGAAGCTAAGTGGCTGCCCTACTTGCGGCAATTTTATTTGGGAGACAAGGGTCTAGAAACCTTGGTGAGGGAACGAGAAAGTCAAATTGACGCCACCTTAGCTAGGACGGTGGAACTGGAAAACTTAGATGCTAAAGTCCGCATTGGTAAATATGGCCCTTACATCGAAGTTAAAAATGGTGAAGGTGTAGTCACTGCCTCAATTCCCAAAGACCTGACTCCAGCAGACCTCGACCCCAAACAGGTAGAAATCCTGCTGCGGCAAAAAACCACAGGGCCAGACCAACTCGGTCGCCATCCCGAAACTGGTGAACCAGTTTATGTGAAAATTGGTGCTTACGGCCCATATGTCCAGTTGGGTGACAAGTCTGAAGAAAACCCCAAACCCAAACAAGCCTCCTTACCCAAAGGTGTCACCCCAGAAAACGTCACCTTTGACGTGGCTGTTGGTCTATTGGCACTACCTCGGACATTAGGTGTCCATCCGGCGACTGGTGGTAAAATTCAAGCCAGTTTAGGGCGTTTTGGCCCTTACGTCGTCCACGACCAAGGTAAGGAAGGAAAAGACTATCGCTCTCTAAAAGCTGCTGATAATGTCTTGACAGTTTCTTTAGGACGTGCATTAGAGTTATTGTCTGAGCCAAAAAAGGGACGCAGCTCCACAAATAGCAAATCTAAGGCAGCTGTACGTGAATTGGGCGCACATCCGGAAGATGGTACGCCAGTGAATATCTACGATGGACCCTACGGGCCTTACATTAAGCACAGCAAAACTAATGTCAGTCTTCCAGAAGGTGAATCTGTAGAAGATATAACTTTAGCTACGGCGCTGAAATTGTTGGCAACCAAAGCAACGTCAGCTAAATCTACTCGCAAAACAACTAAGTCAACAACTTCTAAAACGAAGTCAACTTCTAAAACGAAGTCAACTGCTGCTAAAAAAAATGACGCAGCAGGATAGTCAAATCGGGAAGGGAGCAGGGAGTAGGGGGCAGGGAGCAGAAAGATTCTCCTTTGCACCCTGCCCCCTTCCCCTCTGCCTCTTCTTCATTCCCTAGTCCCTGTTGGTTAAGGATGTGATACTCTAAGAAGTAAGGCAAATCACAATAAAAAGTTTTAAAAGTGGTTTGTGCCTACAAAGCGGCAGCGTGTGCCACCCCCACGAGAAGCCAAAAGTGCAAAAGTACGCCAGTTTCTGCGTAGCTGTTAATCAAAATTGAGGTAATATCTCAGGAGCGGTCAGTTCATGGACTATATAGAAAAGGTACTGGAAAAGCTTAAAGAATTGGCACGCAAGCTGATCGAAGCTTTGCTCGGTCCAGAAGTTGAGCCGGAACCGGAACTGATTCCGATTCCTGTAAATGACCGATCGCGTCGTCGCCAGTAGCCCAAAGTGCAAGAATTGACGTTTTCACCTTTAAGTATTTTGGTGTTGCATGGGCCAAACCTGAATCTGCTAGGACAGCGAGAACCAGGAATTTATGGTTCGCTAACTTTGATTGAGATTAACCGCCTATTAGAAGCAGAAGGGCTAAAGTTACAGGCGAAAGTTCTACCTGTGCAATCGAATCATGAAGGGATTTTGGTTGATACTATTCATGAAGCATTAGGCAAATATCAAGGCATTTTGATTAATGCTGGGGCTTACACCCACACCAGTGTGGCACTACGAGATGCGATCGCCGCCGTTAATCTACCTACAGTCGAAGTCCACCTGAGTAATATCTACCGCAGAGAAGACTTTCGCCATCATTCCTATATAGCCCCTGTAGCTGTTGGACAAATCAGCGGTTTTGGTGTCCAAAGTTATTTGTTGGGCTTACAAGCGTTGGTGCATCATTTAAGATCAGGATGAATAATTAATCAATTTGAGATTTTGGCTAAAATATCAAATCCAAAATCCAAAATCCAAAATCCAAAATCCAAAATTGTATGCGCTACTCTCTCGTAAGTCGGTTTCGAGGTGCTTTGCTAGGGGCGCTGCTTGGTGAAAAATTAACTTTGAGTAATGATAAACAGTTACAAAGTCGCTGTGATGTTGACCGAATAGCGGTTTTGGGCGTTCAAAGTTTGATTGCACTGGGCAGATTAGATTTAGATGATTGGCTAGAACGTCAGCAACAATACTCGCTTCATTTAGACACAACTGACGAAATCTCCCCAAACTTAATACTGGCCACACTCCCAGTAGCACTTTTTTTTCACGAAAATACAATTAAAGTGCGACAAAACTTGCTGCGTGTGTTACAAATCTGGGAGGATGACCCAGTAGTACGGGATGGAACACTAGCAGTAGGGTATGCGATCGCTAAATCTCTAACTGAAAAACTCCACCCCCAAACCCTGATTCCCGAAACGATCGCTTTTATCGGAGAAACGCCGACATCACTACCACAACAATTATTAAAGGTTAATGATTTGTTAAATCGGGGGGCTGGATTAGACAGAGCGCAAGCTGAATTGAGTAGGGAAGAAAAGCAGAGTAACGCTATTGCTATGGCGTTTTATTGCTTTCTGGGCACATTGGAAGACTACCGCCTGTCCGTTTTGCGGGCTACTCATACTGCCAATATCTGGCAACAAGAACCTGGAAATTTATACTCGAAAAGCATAAGTGCAATTACTGGTGCTTTATCAGGGGCTTATAATAGCACTGTCGGCATTCCCGTGACTTGGCGGGTCTTACACTCACAACCCAATTCAGCAGCATGGGGAATGACCAATTTTTCCCAGATGTTAAAATTGGCTGATGCACTTGTAGCAGTGTGGTCAGGAATGTATAATCTTGACCTAAATCCCAGTGAGTTCAAACAAGAGGGATGTGTTATTTCCGATGCACAGGCTTCGCTATCCCTATGGGAAGCCCCTTCCCGTCTATGTGTCTATGCCGCACCCCGCGTCATTCGGTCGCGTTAATGCTACATCTACCAAGCATTTACATCCTGGTTATTTGGTCAAAAATTAGCAAAAAAACAGTAGTTTTTAATACTCTATTTTTCAATTTTGGATTTTAGACTTTCCTGCGGAACGCTATGCGTAGCTTGCTTCCCCAAGGGGGTACGTCGTGAGCGCTACTTGCGCCTTCGCTCAGTACAAGTCAGTCGAACGATTTTAGATTTTGGATTCTGAAAGAAGTCTGCTGTACCCAGTTCTTGTCTCCGAAGTTCCTAACTGCTTCGGTTATTATTGCTTGGACGTCTCTGAGGATTGTCTTGTTTTGAGGTATCAAAGTAAGCAACTGCAGCCATAAGTAATGAAAACGCAGCGATTTTTTCAGTCCTTAAACCAGCAATTAAATAACTGGCGGCGGCGGTACAAAGTGCTACTCCGTAAAAGACCCTTACTAGAGGCGGTGAGCAGTAAAAACGGCAAAAGCCGCCGTCGGAAGCTTCATAGAATAGTCCTCAGCAACATAATCGTTTTTTTATCAAAAATCAATGATCTAAGCAGAGCGCAAAAGCTAGGAATAGGGAAGAGAGTAAGGGCAAAATTGGCCAAAAGCCAAGGTCTACTCAATATAGTTGGTTTCAGCTGGGTGCATAAAAAGCGGTTCTCTGTGGTTTTAGCGATCGCAGTCATCTCCCTTACAGGTGTAATTGGGCACAAACTGTATAACCAGCCCAAGCTAAAGGTAGGAACTGTTGCACCACAGACAATTAAGGCACCATATACAGATAGCATCGAAAATCAGAGAAAAACCGAAGACCAACGCCGAGCCGTCAGTCAAAAATCCATGCCCATGCTGATGATCGATACCAGCGTGAATGAACAAGTTGGGCGAAATTTGCGACAACTTTTAGATGAAGGTGACGAAATTCGTGCCGCTGCTGGGTCTTTTCCATTTTTTGATACTTCAGTTTTATCTCTGTCTAGCCAGCGTTATCTACGCTCTTGTCCGGAGTCAGAATGGCAAGAACTGCTAGTTACCTTAGAAACTACGAAAAAACAGAAATTAGAATTATTCCTCCCCACACAAAGGGGCAGTTTTCATAGAAGACTGACCAGAGAACAGGATACTACGTCATCCGCTAAAGCCGGAAAACAAATCTCCGCGCCCCCACCATCATCAACTCAGAAACGCCAAACACAAACTACACCGCTGGGAGCGGCTCCACAAAATAGATCTGTCCTCCCATCGAAATCTGGGGAAACAAAATCAACTAATCCCCCAACACTTGAATTTACTCAAGCAGTGGCGGAACTAGAAACTTATCGCATTACAACAACTGACCGCAACTTATCCTCACTCATCGACCAAATATTGCAAGCACGCCAAAAATACGCCCAAGCCAACACCAAACTTTTACAGATGGAGGCAGTCAAGCCGCAAGCAGTATATGAAAACACCATCCTTCTAAACTTGTCGGATGAAGATTGGGTAAAAACCCAAGTGGGAATTCACGATAGTAGCAAGCGAATTCTCGCCCAAGGTATCCCATATGGATTGCCAAGAGACGTTTTAGAGGCTGCAGTCAGCTTACAAGTGCAGACATTTGTCACAACAGAGGCCGAACCCTTAGCAATCAAAATGTTGTCGGTTGTGCTGCAACCAAATTTGAAGCAAGACGAAGCAGAAACGAGAAAACAAGCACAAAGGGCAGCTAACGGAGTACCTGCATTCATGGTTCAGGTAAAGCGAGGAGATGTAATTGTTGCTAAAGGGGAAAATATCACTGCGTGGAACTTTGATGTGTTGGAGCATTATCACCTGAATCGCCGGGAGGTTAACTGGCTGGAATTAGGGAAAGTAGCAGGTGTTGTGAGTACAGCAGTTGCTATTTTTGTGTTTGTAGAACGGCAGATTCAGATCCAATTACGGCAACGCGATCGCCTGTTGGTGTTACTACTGACTTTGAGTGTGCCGGGGATACTGACAACAAGTTTGCCGTATACCACATGGAGCGCCATTGGTATATTGTTAGGTAGCTTTTACGGCCCTGTTTTGGGTGTAACAGTTGTGAGTTTACTGTCGCTAGTGCTACCCACCACCTTGGAAATTGGTAGAATTGCCCTTGTGGCTGGCGCAGCAGGGGGAATAGTCGGTAGTTGCATGGCAAAACGACTGCGATCGCGTGAGGAACTGGCACTATTAGGAGTGGCGATCGCTACAACTCAGGGCGGCATTTACCTCATGCTCTCTGTTTTCGTTGGTGCAGCATTTGGTTCAAGATGGTATGTCGTCCTCCGAGAAGCCGCGTTTTTTGCATTATCTGGCTTGGCCTGGAGTATTGTCGCTTTGGGCTTGAGTCCTTATTTAGAAAAACTTTTTGATTTAGTTACTCCCATCCGTTTAGCGGAACTGGCAAATCCCAATCGCCCCTTATTAAAACGACTCGCCACAGAAACACCTGGAACCTTTCAACATACTCTGTTTGTAGCTACCCTGGCTGAAGCTGCTGCTAAACAACTAAAGTGTAATGTCGAGCTAGTTAGGGCTGGAACATTATACCATGATATTGGTAAAATGCACGACCCCCTCGGCTTTATTGAAAATCAAATGGGGGGGCCAAATAAACACGATACAGAGATTAACGACCCCTGGAAGAGTGCCGCAATTATCAAAAAACACGTCACTGAAGGGTTGGTGATGGCACGCAAACATGTTTTACCAACAGCGATTCAAGCTTTTATTCCCGAACATCAAGGAACGATGCTAATTGCTTATTTTCATCATCAAGCGCAGCAAATGGCTCAGGCTAACCCAAATTTAACCGTAGATGATGCTGATTTTCGCTACGATGGACCAATTCCCCAATCGCGGGAAACAGCAATTGTCATGTTAGCAGATTCCTGTGAGGCGGCGCTGCGGAGTCTTAAAGATGTCAACCCAGAACAAGCCTTAGTAATGGTGAACAATATCCTTCGTGCTAGATGGCAAGATAATCAAATGATAGATTCTGGCTTAACACGCGACGAAATGACAAAAATAGCTAAAATCTTTGTGGAAGTTTGGCAACAATTCCATCACAAACGTATTGCTTATCCTAAATTGAAGACTAGTAATGAGAAGATCGCGAAGCATTGATGGATTAGTTCGCCGTTTGCAATTGCTGCATCAACCAATTTGCTGCTGCGGTATTGGTGCCTTCAGCTAATTTTTCCAGCGTTTGTTCGACAAGCGCGATCGCTAAACCCGTCAACACCTGAGAAACTTGGATTGGCTGATATATACCCGTTGCTGTTAAACCGAATGCAAATAGCCGCATTCCTTTGACATCAATTACCCAATATTCGGCAATTCCTAGACTAGCGTACAGTTGCTTCTGCTCATCGAGATCGATGCCCAAGCTTGTATCGGCGATTTCTCCAACTAAATCAGGCAGACGATGGCGATCGAGAATAATCCGCCGCGGCTCACCAAGTTTCCATTTAGGAATATCTTCACCTTTGTACAGTACTAAGTCTGGCGCGCAGGCGTGGGTGTCTTGGTTTTCAATTAGACAGCCCCCATAGGATTGTAGCACTACCTCTGGGTGCAAGAATGCCCAAACAAAAAAAACTGCCGTCATCAAATCCCTAAAGGAAGAGTGTCCCAGACCTTCTGTTCCCATATCAAACCATAACCATCCTTGATAAAATGCGATCTTACGCCAATCAATATCTGGGTTATCTCGAACTGCCACATAATCTTGCCAGGTCGCATCATGCTGCTGGAAAATTAGGGAAGATTGGCTAGATTTTTCTAGGGAGATAGTCATCGCTAGACACCTCGCAAGCCCGATTTAGTGATTTCAGATAACCTCTATGATAACGCCTTGATGGGCGGTCTCA
Source organism: Calothrix sp. PCC 7507 (assembly GCF_000316575.1). Classification (GTDB taxonomy): domain Bacteria; phylum Cyanobacteriota; class Cyanobacteriia; order Cyanobacteriales; family Nostocaceae; genus Fortiea. The sequence goes on from NC_019682.1 coordinate 5,392,962, forward strand.
CACAATTTTGGATTTTGGATTTTGGATTTTAGATTAAAGAAAAGACTTTCGCGTTTGAAATCGCTTGCTCGTCAATTGATTTTAGATTTTAGATTTATTCTCGCGTTTAAATTCGTGGGCTTGAGACCTTTTTAAATTTTAGATTTTGAATCTTCTCCTGGCCCAGAGGCTACGCCAACAATCCAAAATCCAAAATTTAAAATCTAAAATTCGGTCAGCGATTAAAGCAGTCGCACGCCAGCCAAAATAAAATTAATCGCTGCTTGCGTATGCTGCTCAATCATTTCTGGACTCAGTAGCTGCAAATCTGGTCTAGTGTGTTTGATATTTTCGTAAGCGTTGAAGTATAAATTACAAATCCCAATAATATGCAGGGTGGTGAGAAATGGATCGATTTGACGGAAACAACCCTCTGCCATTCCCCGTTCTAAAATATTGATCAGATATTTAAAGTTTTCTTGCCAATTCCCCTGTTTGAAATACTTTCCCTGATTTTGGTTGGCTTCTTGAAACCACAGCATTCCCCGGTGTGGATGAGCTGCTTCGTAAGCGATCGCTTCTTTCACCAAAATCTTCAACGCCTCTTCTGGCGGGAACTGATCCAGATTTAGCTGTTTAAATCCTGCGTGCATTTCCACCGCTGGACGTTGCAGAACCGCTTGATATAGTCCTTCCTTGCTCTGGAAGTAGTAGTAAATCATCGCTGTGGTGACACCTGCACCTTTGGCGATCGCCTCTGTTCGCGCCCCACTGAGTCCACGTTTAGCAAACTCTACTTCCGCTGCATCCAGAATATACTTTTTCGTCGCCTCTGCATCACGCACCTGACGAGGCTTATTATTTGAGGGTTTTGACTGCGTTGAACGACCCACGTTTCTCCATCATACTGACGAAAATATCATAACTAAAAAATTGCTTAGTAGTTGACAGACCACATGAGATTTATTAAAGTAATATCTACTAACTAAAAATTTAGTTAGTTAATTTTCAACCATTCACTCCACTTAGCCAAACATATATCCAGTGGCTTGGCTTTGCAGCTTTCATTTTCCATAAAAGGTAGAACTATCTTCAACAGAAAGATAGAAAAATCCTCAATAATTTGTAAAAAACTTAAGTATTTGTAGGGTGGGCATTGCCCACCAAAACTTATACCAATTCAAATAATGTTTGTTTGTGATACATAAATTATTCATAATGGCACAAAAATGTAGTGATACTACTCATCTGATGTGGTGGGCATTGCCCACCCTACTTACTATTTATTATTTCAAAAATCAAAATAACTTTACATACTTTAGGAGTAACAATGCAACCTATTTTACCCGGTGCGCCTTGGTTAATTGCTCATAAGTCAAGGCTGGGAGTTAATCAACCACATAAAATTACATTGAATGGGCGAGATTATGTAATTTGGCAAAACCAAAAAGGTGAAGTCTTTGCACTAGATAATATTTGTCCACACATGCAAGCACCTTTATCAGAAGGCTGGGTTTGTCAAGAGAGAGATACTATCACTTGCCCTTTTCATGCACTGGAATTTGATGGTAAAGGCAGATTTTATCGAGGTGATAAACAAGATAATCAGCCTATTATACAGCCATTAGAGCTAATTATTAGCAATGACTGCATCTGGACATATGGAGGATTTGAACCAAGATTACCCATTCCCGAATTGCATCAGAAAATTGTAGATGGATACGAATTAATTGGCGTTACTGGAGAGAAAAGTATTCAGGGAGATTTTTTGAGCAACTTGATGGTTAACTATGACTATAACCACCAAAATGGTACTCATAAAGAACTGTTTAAAATCACATCTTGTAATGTTACTTTCTTCGAGGAAAAAGGATACTACGCCACGATAAAACAAGATTTAAAGAGAAGTGATAACACGCTCAAAGAAATTATCAAAAATCCTGTTTTGGGCATCTTCCCCAAAAATCTGAGTAACACCCTCGAATATGCTTTTCCTTCAACTACAGTTTTCTTTCCCAAAACACCAATTGGCAATATTGCTCAAATGCATATTCTCTACCCAGAAACGGAAAACAGAACCAAGACATTTATTCTGATGTATGCTCAGGTGATAAATCCTGTGATGAAATTTTTGTTTAAAAATTCAATTTTACAAGCTGGAGCCACAGTGATTGCACAAGATACAGGTGCTGTTGAAAGTTTATATCCCAGGCAAAAACCAAAAATTAGATTACCCAATGAAGAGATTATGTTTTATGCAGAAAAACTCTATCGTGATTGGTAAATGTTAGGCTACAGTTAGCCAGATTGAGAGGCTGATATGACTGCCCTAATTCTTAACCTTTACCCCACCATCGAGCTAACAGATGAGCAGTTCTTCCAATTGTGTCAAAACAATCGAGATTTACGTCTTGAGCGTACGCAGGAGGGAGAATTAATTATTATGCCACCAACTGGATGGGAAAGCGGAAATCGGAATAGTAGACTGACACAGCGCTTAGGTAATTGGACAGATGCTGATGGTACAGGCTTGGCTTTTGACTCTTCCACGGGTTTCAAACTTCCCAATGGTGCTAATCGTTCTCCTGATGCGTGTTGGGTGAAGCGAGAAAGAATAGTAGCCCTCAGTCCAGATCCTAGCAGATTTTTACCGCTTGCTCCCGATTTTGTGGCTGAATTGCGCTCTGCTAATGATAGCCTCAAGACATTGCAACAAAAAATGCAGGAGTATATTGACAACGGTGTGCGTTTAGGTTGGTTGATTGATCCGCAAAATCAAAGTGTAGAAATTTATCGCCCAGGAAGGGAAGTTGAGGTTTTACAATCCCCTGCTAGCTTATCAGGTGAGGATGTATTACCTGGATTTGTGTTGGATTTAGCACAGATTTTGAATTGACAGAGTGTGGTGTAGCATGAGAATCAGCTAAATGAACTAGAGGTCAACCATGACCACGACAAAGCCTCCAAGAATTACCCTAGAAGAATTCCTCAAACTTCCAGAAACTAAGCCTAGTGGTTTGTCAATTTTGTTTTGAGGGGTTTTTGGTAGTGCGGGCCGAAAAGCCCGCGTGAGCGAGACGCTCACACTACAGTCCCTCATTTCAACCCTGACAGACTACTAGCTCAGAATATATTGACGGTGAGATTACTCAAAAGCCAATGCCGAAGGGGAAACATAGCCGATTACAAAGTAGACTTGGTGTGGCTATTAACCAGGTGGCTGAGGATGAAAAGATTGGTTACGCTTTCCCAGAACTAAGGTGTACTTTTGGTATTAGGTCAATTGTGCCTGATATAGCTGTGTTTTCTTGGCATCGTATCCCGTTTGATGCAGATGGGGAAGTTCCTGAGGACTTTAGATTGCATCCAGATTGGATAATCGAGATTCTTTCGCCTGAACAAAAACCCAATAAAGTAATTGGTAACATCCTCTACTGTTTACAATATAGGTGTCAATTAGGTTGGTTTATTGATCCAGGCGATGCCTTTGGCAAGCCGCTTCTCTACGAGAGGCTACGCCAAAGCGTCTACGCAGTATTTTAGTATTTTTACCAGGACAGCAACCACAACTCTTGCAAGGAAGCGACATTTTGCCAGTGTTAGAGGGAATTGAACTACAGCTAACTGTAGAGCAGGTTTTCGGTTGGCTCAAAATGGCTTTTTAACAGTTATCAGTTTTCTTTCTTTTGCCTTTTAACTTTTTACTTTTGCCTTGTTATGTCAAACGTTTATTGACTAAACAACAAGAATCCTGTTTGTAATAACCCTATAATAAAACCTAAAACACCACCTAAAGTGACGATCGCCTGCAATTCATTCTTGACAATTCCCTCAATAGCTGCTTCTAAATCAGCAGGCGAAGTGGATTTCACACGATCAACGATTACTTGATCTATCGACAAAATGGGAATTACTTGAGTGACAATGGCTTCTAAATCTTTTTCTAGATAGCGCTCCAAAATTAGAGCCAATTCTTGGCTGACAACTTCTAGAGAAGTACTAACAACAGGTGAAGCGCTGAGACGATTTAGCAGCAACAGAGCAATATTTTCCCAGTCAACAGATTCTGTTAATCCTTGTAATAAATCACTGCCACTATTTTGCAGGTAATGACGGACACTTTCTCTGGTAGTCTTTCTGAGTTGGCGGACTGTCCCCATTGGCAAGTTTTGGAATGTTAAATTTTGCAGCAGTTTTTTGATGCGATCGCGCATTTGCAAATCTTTAATTAATTCTTGCACACGGTCATTAGTAGCCTCTTTTTCATCCAAGCAATAAGTCCGCAGTCTAGTCAGAGTATTGCGTAGGCCAAACAGATTAGCCACTACCCAATAAGTACCGCTGGTTTTCTCTCGAAAACTTTCATCAACAATTTGAATTGTGCGATCGGTCAAAAAGTCAACTATTGTTTGCCGCAATACATCTGGCGGTATAACTACTTGTAACAACCACTCAGCTAGTCGTGTAGATTGTTCTTCACTCAGTTGAAATTCTAACAAGACTTGGTCAAAAATCTGATTGATCTGCGGTTCTAAAAAGTCCTCGCGTCGTGCCAAAACCTTCAGGAGACGTGGCAAAGATTCTCCTAGTAAATCACGTAAAATTCCTGCCACAATTTTGGCACTTTTTTGATTTTTATCATCGGATTTCACTTGTTCGATCGCTAGTTGCAATAACCAGAGAATTGCTGCTTGTACACGTTCCGGTTGCAACAAGCGACGTGCTAGTTTTTGCAACTCATCGGGTGTCAATAGCGACCCCATAATTGTATTAGAAATCCTCTGTGCCAGACGTTCCTGGTTGCGGGGAATCAATCCAGGAGTGAATGGTAATCTTCGTCCAGCAACATAAATTGCTTGGTAGGGACGAAATAACATTTTGATGGCTATATCATTTGTGAAATAGCCAATGACTCCGCCTAATATCGGAGGAGATACATAAAGCCAGAGATGAGACCAATCCACAGGATTATTGTCAGTTATCAGTTATCAGTTATCAGTTATCAGTTATCAAATTCACTGTTTACTGACTACCAGCACTCCCATCATACCGTTCGCAATGGGATAGTGTGTGGCGAGAGCAAAACCAACTTGATCGGCTAACTCTACTTGCTCTTTGCCAATGGGAAAGCGTTCTAAGCTGGGACTGATGTAGGCGTATTCTTCCTTGACACCCAAGTGCGTCGCCATTGGGACAACAATATTATCCAAATACCACTGCTGAAACGTGCGTAGTTGCGGACTATTGGGGCGATGAAAATCTAAAATGGCAGCTTTAGCACCGGGTTTCAGAACACGATATAGCTCTTTGAGACTGCGGGGAATATCTTTAACATTTCTTAAGCCGTAGCCCATCGTGGCGGCGTCAAATTGGTTGTCATCAAAGGGTAGATTGAGTACGTCGGCTTCTACCCAAGTGATGTTAGGCTGGGGGTATTGTTTTTGGGAGCGTTCTTTAGCAGTTTCTAGCAGGTTGCAGGAAAAATCTACTCCATACACATGTCCGCTTGCTCCCACACGCCTTGCTAAACTCAAAGCGATATCGCCACTTCCACAACACAAATCTAGGCAATTATCGCCTGGTTGAGCAGCACTCCATTTGATTGTCATTTCCTTCCATATTCGGTGTTGTCCTAGGCTTAACCAATCATTTAACTGGTCATAGACAGGAGCAATGCGATCGAAAATGGCGCGAATTTCTTGGGTCATTGGTTAAAAGTCAAGAGTCAAGAGTCAAGAGTCCAAAGTCAAACCCTTGACTCTTGACTAAATTTTTGTTGGTTCGTGGCGACTGCTAGTGAGAGCGATCGCTACTAATTGAGCTGATAAATTAATCAGCTTTAGTTCATCTTCGCGCAAAGTGTAGGGTTGTTTCCACTGTAGCGATAAAACTCCCATAACTTGATTGCGGTAGGCAATTGGAATCACTAAATGTGCTTGCACACCAGTCTCTTCGTAGTGAGCAACATTAGCTAGTTTTTGATCCTTGGGTACATTGAATGATACCTGCATTTGCCCAGTGGCGATCGCCTCACTGGCTAAAGGATCTTGAGATAGCCAGTTTTTTATAGTCTCCTCATGACCATAAGACCCTTGAGTCGCCACCAGCGTGTTTCCCTCAATTAGCTGCAAAATACAACCATCTGACCCAAAACTGTCGCTGAAAGCTGTAGCAATTGGTGTTAAAACTTCCTCTAAACTCGTAGCGGCTTGTGTCACCTCTACCAAAACTGTCAGTAGCGCCATTTGAGCATTCGCACAGCGTAATTCTTCTGTACGTTGCTTCAGCAAGTCGTAGGTTTCAGCAGCTCTTTGGACTACAGCCTTCAGTTCTCCAGGGTCCCAAGGCTTGGTAATATATTTGTAAACTTGTCCAGCGTTAATTGCTTCTACCAAGTCTTCAATATCAGTAAACCCAGTGAGGATAATCCTGACTGTATCAGGAAACTGAGGTACAGTCTTGCTGAGAAATTCAGTACCTTTCATTTCTGGCATTCGCTGATCAGAAATAATCACCGCTACTTCCCCTTCCGAGGCCAGCATTTGCAAAGCGTTAAATCCGCTATCAGCTTTGAGGACATGAAAATCCCGGCGAAAGGTGCGATACAGCAAATCCAGATTATCTGGCTCATCATCCACCACCAGGATTTTGAGTTTTTTTGGTCGGACTAGAGTCATTAATCGACGACGATCTGTATTAATTTCTGTACTGGGATGATCCATAAGATAGGACTTTTAAATATTGATAATCTTGTTATATTCCATACCAAGCTTAGTTGATAACCAGCGACAAGCCTTGCGGGAATTTGCGGATGTAGTATAGGTGAAGCGAAACACGTAGCTTTGATTAATGGGGAACTTGTACTGAGCAAAGCCGTACCCCTCCGGGGAAGCAAGCTACGCGTAGCGTCTCGTAGAAAAGTATGGAGAATAGGGAATCGGGTAAAGTTGTTCTACTGTTAAAGATTAGAATAGTGAGTAAAAAGACGCAATATTTTCAATCAACGATAAATATTTACATCAGCATAGCTGAAAAATAGGTAGTGGGAAGAACCAGGGGAGAAGGGAAAAATCCCCAATCCCCAATCCCTAATCCCCAATCCCCAATCCCCAATCCCCAATCCCCAATCCCCAATCCCCAATCCCCAATCCCCAATCCCCAATCCCCAATCCCCAATCCCTAATTCTGTTTATGACTGACCTACCACCCAACGCTCAAAATCCTGATAACGCTGTTTCTGATGTTGCACAAGAGTTACTACGCAAGTTGAGGCAAAAACAGGGTAACTGGGTGGAATGGGGAGTAGCGATCGCCCAATTGCTGAAATCTGGTTACAATCCTCAAGAGATTTTTGAAGCTACTGGATTTGAGCCGTTACAACAAAATCAGGTGGTTGTTGGCTCTCAAGTTTACAATTCTTTGGAAAAATCTGGAGCATCAGCATCTGCGCGATCGCATTACGCCCTACGCGGCAGTGATATTTTATATGAACTGCGCCTGCTCACTCAAGAAGAACGCGCTGCGGCTGCTGACTTGACATTCCACCACAAACTTGATGCAGACGAGGCGCGGGAGGTAGCCAAGGCTATTAAAGATTTCTCTCGATTCCGCGACTTACCAGCAGGTTTTTCTGCTCATCCAGGAGATGCTGTCGCTTATCAAGCTTGGAAACTAGCTCGCCAAAACACAGATTTACAAGAGCGATCGCGCTTGATTGCTAAAGGTTTACGCTTTGCCCACACGCAACCTGCTAGGCAACAAATAGAACAATTACTCACAGATTTCACCACTATTCCCAAACGCCCGGCTCCACTTCTACCCTTTTATCGTCTGGATTCTGAAGAAGAGTTACCCCGGATTATCCCTGTAGTTGGAGAGATACCATTAACACCCCAAGACCTAAAAGCAGTACCTATAGTTATCGAAATTGAACCATTTCGCTTGGTGAAATTTACTGGTGAGCAAGCCTGGATACCCTTACCAGGTTGGCAAACGCTATTGAGCGCAGAAGACCCAGTGGCAATTTTATCGTCTAGCGATCGCCTCCCCAACATCACACAAACCCGAATAGGACAAGTAGTGATAGTTGTAGATCGCGCCCAAAGAGAATGGGATGCTTCTAGCTATTTTGTCGTTGAGCAATCCGGTGAATTAGATTTTCAGTGGTTTGAAACTGAGCCGGAAATTCCTCTCCTAGGAAAAATCGTTGTCATTGTCCGTCCTAAGAGAATCCTCGATGAAGAGGTAACAAAGGATTCCTGGCAAATTGACGAATAGGGCATTGGGTATGGAGCGTGGGCATGGGTGTCAACTTAAGCTAAAAATAGCTTGACGCTAGGCCTCCTCACCCGCCTGGGAATGAATTCCAAGGCTAATAGCGAAAGTCTACTAACCCAAGCTGCTAGTTATGCTTGCAGGTGTTCAAAAGGCGTTGCATAAATAATAAAATCCCCTCCAGAGGAAAAATTGGGAGGGGTAATGCTAAACGAAATAATTACAATTTATGCTATCACTGATGACCTGTTGAAGGCGATTAGGCATAAAGACGATATTCGTCGTGCGATGAGTGATGCAGAAATTATTACAACGGTGTTAGTTGCGGCAATATTCTTTCATGGTAATCATAGCAATGCTTGTAGCTATATATAGGACTCATATTTGATTTCTGAAATACACGTAGGGGAGCCACCCTCGTGCGCGGGTTTCCCGCGTTGAGAGGAGTGGCGTTGGGCAATGCCCACCACATCCGGGTTTTGGTGGGCATTGCCCACCCTACACTTAAGATTAAAGTGTACGGAATTTTTTCAATAATCAAACCGGATTCCTATAAAAGACCACAACTTAATACCAGGTATGTTAGAAAAATCACGATTTAATCGGCGATTACATAATGTCGGAATGTTAATGAACGATTTATTTCATCAAATAGGTATGATTCTCAAAGAAAGCAGTAATAGAAACTTTCTTCACTTGATCTAAAGTTAGTCTTCCCTGAACGGTATTATTGATAACATGATTAACTTTTAGTAACGGCAGCACAGGTTAATGCCTGCTGCATCTGAGCAGGAGATTTATCGGCAAATATCTCGATTTTTCCTTGGGCATTACGTCGCCAACCAGTAGCTTGGACAAGAATCTCTTGAGATTTGGGTATTTCTGCTTGTACTTTCTGTGTATTGCGATATGCAGAGATGTCACGGGCATCAGACCAAGTGCGTAGGCGTAGCCCGTCGTAGACATCGCTCCCCACTTCCTGCGTTGGATTTTGCGGAACACCACCGCGTCCTGTGGCGACAAAACTACTACTTTGATTCGCAGAACAGCCTGTGGCAATTTGTTGGGATGAGTCTGTCAGATTGGTAGGCAATTCTATCAAGCCAGAATTAGGGTCAATACCGATATTATTGATTAGCACCGTACCATTAACACCAAATAGCGAACTAGCAGTAATATCGTTTTCAGCAGTCAGTTGTGGACGATATTGTAAGCCGATAATTCCTTGTGTGGTGATTTGAATATTACCACCACGTCCTTGGACTGCGTTGGCAATAATGTCGCTGTTTTCTAATCCCACAATGATGGGTGAATTGATGTTAACATTACCGCCATTACCATTACCGTCTGCGGTAGCAGTGATTTGGCTATTGTCGCGCAGCTGCAATAACTTGCCAACTCGTAAGCTGATGTTACCTCCATCACCAGATGTAGTCCTTGCCTGGATTAAAGCTTGATTCTTTAATTGAATACTATCTGCGGTGAGGTTGATACTACCACCATTGCCACTACCATCGTTGGTAACGCTCACAGCCCCACCATCCTGAAGCGTCAGGTTTGGTGTCGTGATGCTCACAGTACCTGCATTGCCTGTAGGCGTATCATAAAATACATTAAATTGCTTCTGTAATGTTGGGTTTAGGCTCAGGACGGACGAGGTGATGGCGCTATTGGGGATGCCGCTATTAGTTATTACGTTTTTACTGCCAATAATTTGGATGGATTCTGTGGCATTTATCCTGATATCTCCGCCATGACCGGCAGAAAACGAACTTGTGGTAATTGCTCCCCCATCTCGCAGATACAACCTGGCTGTATCCAATGTTATGGTTTTAGCGTTTCCTGTACTGAAAGCAGTTGAGGCAATCCTAGTACCCATAGGTGCTAAGTTGCTTCCCCTGACGGTAGTTTCCATGTTGCGAATGACAACTTGACCACTGTCACCGCTACCACGGGATAGTGAAGACAGCCCCGCACCATTGGATACTAGTAAACTATCGCCATTCACAAATACATTACCTGCACTTCCAGAACCGAAGGTACTAGTGTTAATCACGCTACCAGTTGAACTGATGGGCGAAAAGCCAGATATCTCCAGCACTGAGGCATCAACCTGAAGATTGCCACTGGTAGCTGTTCCAAAAGTAATGTTGTTTAATGCTGCTCCCTGCTGAACGCTGAATCGGGGAGTAATGACGCTGATGTTCCCACTTGTTCCAATGCCTAAGGTCTCACTGCGAATGCCGCTGAGTGTACCAGTCACATCGATTCCTGCTGATGCTTGCAGATGTATGTTGCCACCAGGAAGATTACCGAGATTTTGTGCTAATACTAGGGAGCTATCAGTAAATTGAATGTGTTTACCCTGCACCTGCACGGAACCTGCATTTACCCCACTGACATCTAGTAGAGATTTCTTTTCAAATTGAATGTCACCAAAGCTTTGCCCGTTGCTATACCCCAGTGTATAACCCTGAGTGGTTGGCACGAGGCTAACTAACCCTGCCTCACCCAAACTACCCAATTCAATCCGTCCTTGTTCTGCAGTTAAAGTTGCCCCATGCAAATTTAGAGTACCACCCACCAACGCCAAGGTTTTTCCAGGCTGTACCCGCAGTTGTGTGGGACTAGGAGTGCGATTGATAGGAGTCCGACTATTGATAAGTGTTAGAGTATGTCCTGTACCTTGAAGTGCGATCGCCCCAGGATTGCTACCTAGTTGTAAACCAATGGGAACATTAATACTCAACAATGGGGGAGCTTGGGAACTAATCGCCCTAAACTCAGCGCCATCAGCAAATTTGATACTTTCGGCGGTTGTAGCAATAAATGAACCCCCAATATTTAAGCTGGCATTTTGTCCAAAGATGATGCCCTTGGGATTAAGCAAAAATAGATTAGCACTACCGTTGGCTTGAATTAAACCATCAATATGGGAAACATTTCCACCAGTCACACGGCTAAAAATATTTGTAATATTTGGCGTGTTGGTTAAATCAAAAGTCGCTGAACCACCGGTAGGCACAGAGAAATTACTGAAACTATGAAATAAATTATTACCTTTTTCAATCCCGTTAAGAATATTAAAATTATTACCGCTTTGGTTGACAATGGTGTTAGTTGTACCATCGGATGTCACCTGGGCGTTGGCGTAGCCACTCCAAGGGAGTATCGCCATTAGCATCATCCCTGGAGATAATAACCCGCTTGTTAAAAGAAATACAAAGGGTACGACTCTCATCACCAAAAACTTCCTTTAACTGATGTCAAGTTAGAGTTCCCATTTAGGGCATGGTTAATAACATGATTAACTTTTAGGAACCCCAGCACAGGTTAATGGTTGTTGCGCCTGAGTAGGAGATTTATCTGCAATTAATTCGATTTTGCCTTGGGCATTACGATGCCAAGAAGTAGCTTGGATAAGAGCTTCTGAAGATTGAGGGATTTTTGTTGTAACTGTGGTAGTTTTCTGGAATGCAGAGATATCGCGGATATCAGACCAAGTGCGTAGGCGTAGCCCGTCGTAGACATCGCTCCCAATTTGCTGCGTTGGATTTTGCGGTATTCCACCCCGTCCCGTTGCCACAAAGCTACTAGCATTCGTATTAGAACAACCTGTAGCTATTTGTTGTGATGAGTCTGTAACATTCGTTGGTAGTTCTACTAAACCAGAATTGGGGTCAACGCCAAAATTATGAATATCTACAATACCATTAACACCAAATTCCGAACTCGCAGTGATGTCGTTTTCTGTTGTGAGGCGATCGCGGTATTTGAGTCCCAAGATGCTTTGGGTGGTTATGTTAATGTTACCGCCACGACCTTGGAATGCGTTGGCAACAATATCGCTGTTTTCTAAGCCCAGAATGATGGGGGAATCGATGGTGATGTTGCCACCATCGCCTGTACCTCTAGCGGTAGCGATAATCTTGCTACCGTGGCGTAAAACGATAGCATGGGATTGCAGATTAATTCCGCCCCCTCTTCCAGAGTTCGTTGTCGCGGAAATTTCTCCAGAGCGTGAGAGGGCAATGGTATCTGCGTTGATGTAAAGGGTTCCGGCATTACCAACCCCTTGATGATTAACTCGTACCTGTCCTCCATCAGTAATCTGCAAACGGGGAGTATTAACGATCAGGTCACCGGAATTGCCCGTGGGCAGAGGCGGTAGTCCGTATGCTTGCTGAAAGGCTAAAGGTAGCACCGTCGCACTGGCACCAATCTGGCTCGGTTTACCGGAAGCGGTACTCACGCCACTGACGTTAATTTGCTCTGAAACATTGATTTGCAGGGTTCCGGCATTGCCCTGTCCGAGGGTAGTAGCTCCGACACCTGCGGCATTTTGCACACTCAGTCTAAGCGTATTCACTGTGACATTCCCTGCATTCCCTCGGTTGAAGCTGATAGTTCCCAGGAAGCTTGCACTGAAGGTGATGGGAGTTTCTCCAGTCAATTCAATGGACTCAGAGGCATTGACAATCACATTTCCCGTTGCTCCAGTGCCGAAACTGGGGCTTGAGAGCGAACCACCTTGTTCCATTTTCAATTGGCGCGTCGTAACTTGAACATCACCTGCCCTTCCCGTACCTGCTGTTTCTGAAGCGATCGAGCTGCGGGTTGTCGTAGGTTTCAGGGCTGAAAACCCAGAGATTTGAATTGAATCTGCTGCTACTGAGAGATTTCCCGCCATTCCAGATCCAAAGGTGTGGGTATTAATTTTTCCTCCATTTTCGATCAGTATTCGTGGTGCAGCGATCGCCAGATTGCCACCAACACCTGTGATAGTATCCGTAAGCAATAGGTTTTGGGTAAATCCATAAATGCCAACCCCTCGCATGGATAAGGACTCGCTGGCATTGACTGTAATATCCCCGGAACCTTGATTTCCCTGGTTGGTTAACAACACCACAGAACCATCATTCACACTAATATTTCTGCCTTGGAGGTGAATCGAACCCCCAGTAGCACCACTGGCGTTGGCAAGGGCTTGACGCGAAAACCGGATATCGCCGGACTGAGATTGAGTGCCGTAGTCAAAATTCCAGCCAGGAACTGCTGTGCTGAGATTAACCGTTCCGGTGGCGCTACCGAGTTCTAGGTGACCTGAAGGGGCACTCAAAATGCCACCATCTAAAGCAATGTCTCCTCCTACGAGTGCTAGGGTTTGGCCTGGAGCAACCTGCAAGCCGCTGGGGGTTGTTCCCATCACCAGCGGGGCATTCCCCTCAATCAAGCGGTGTCCTGTATTCTGGACAGTAATCATTCCAGGCGTTTGTCCCATTTGCAGGCCGATGGGCACACTCATCGTCAACAACGGCGAACCTGACGGATTTACTGCACTAAATTCCGTCCCATCACTGAATTTAATACTACTCGCTGTCGTCCCCACAAAGGAACCACCAATATCCAACCGAGCATTTGCCCCAAACACAATTCCCACAGGATTCATTAAAAACAAACTCACCGGGCTACTACTATTAAGCGTGCTAATTAACCCATCAATATTGGAAACATTTCCACCTGTAACCCGGCTAAATATGGTTGTAATATTTGGTGTGTTAGTTAAATCAAAGGTGGCTGAACCGCCACTAGGCACAGATAAATTACTGAAGCTATGAAATAAATTATTACCTCTGGCAGTACCGTTAAGAATATTAAAATTATTACCGCTTTGGTTAACAATGGTGTTGGTAGTACCATCAGACGTTACTTGAGCGATCGCGGGTAGGAGCATTCCACCTATCAAGATTCCATGAAGCAAACCCACGTAAACATAAATTGCTTTCATCACCCAGGTTCCATTTATACCTTATTATTTAGGGTTCCCAAAATAACACGGCGCTGAATACCATTAATTCCTCTTAACAGATGCACAGGTTAATGCTTGTTGCACATATGTAGGAGATGGAGCTGCAATTAATTCAACTTTGCCCTGTGCATTGCGATGCCAGGAAGTAGCTTGGACAAGAACTTCCGGGTTTGGGAGTATTTGTACCCTCAGTTCGCCAGTTTGGCGATATGCAGAGAGATCGCGGATATCTGACCAGGTGCGTAGGCGTAGCCCGTCGTAGACATCGCTCCTCACTTCCTGGGTGGGATTTTGCGGTATTCCACCCCGTCCTGTGGCGACAAAGCGACTGCCTTGATTTGCAGAACAGCCACTGGCTATTTGCTGCGATGGATCGGTGACATTTACTGGTAATTCCACTAAGCCAGAATTGGGATCGATACCAATGGTATTGACTTCGACTGTACCGTTAATTCCAAATTGAGAACTAGCGGTGATGTCATTTTCGGCAGTCAGCTGAGGACGATATTCTAAACCGAAAATACCCTGAGTTGTAATGTTAATATTACCACCCTGACCTTTGACGGCATTAGCAACAATGTCACTGTTTTCTAAGCCCAGAATAATGGGTGAATTGATGAAAATGTTGCCACCGTTACCCGTGCCACCTGCGGTTGCAGTCACGTTGCTACCATGACGCATAACTAAGGTATTAGCTTGCAGATTAATACTGCCACCCTCACCGGATTTAGTAGCCGCCGTGATGCTACCAGCGCGATCGAGGAAAATGGTATCCCCATGCAGGCGGAGGTCTCCAGCCTTACCCACTCCCTGATGGTCAACTCCAATAATAGCGCCATCTGTGATTTGCAAACGGGAGGTGTTGACGATCAGGTTGCCCGATTTGCCAGTCGGCAAAGCCGGTAAGTTAAATAACTTCTGAAAAGCTGGCGAAAGTATTTCAGCTCTGGCACCAATGCGGCTAGATGTTCCAGAGATTGCGCCCTTGCCACTCACCGTAATCTCATTGGGTACATTAATATACAAAGAACCTGCATTACCCACCCCTAATGTCGTGGTCGAGACAGAACCTCCATCCTGCACGCTCAGATTGGGAGTATTGATGGTCAATTGACCTGCGTTTCCACGGTTTAACGTTGTCGCCAGCAATGAACTTGGAACAAACGGGCTTTCTCCAATCACCTCGATCAGTTCAGAAGCATTAATCGTGCTATTGCCGGCAGTGCCAACTCCGATACTGGCAGTCAGTAATGTAGCACCATCTTGAACCCTCAATCGTCCCGTTTTGACTTGGATATCACCTCCACTTCCAGAACCACTGGTTATTGAGGCGATTGAACTGTTAAGTCCTGGATCAACCGATGAATATCCTCGAAATTGAATCGAATCAGCAACCTCTACAGAGACATTTCCCCCTACTCCGGCACCAAAGGCTTGAGTAATAATTCTGGCTCCATCTTCTAACAATAACCGTGATGCAGAAACCACCAGATCGCCTCCAGCGCCATTGCCTATGGTATTGGTTTGCAAAAAGCTGTTGAAAAATCCATAGCTGCCGACTCCCCGTAGATCCAATGACTCACTGGCATTAACGACGATATCGCCGGAATTTTGATTTCCCTGATGGACTAACAGAGCCACGGAACCCTCATTGAAGCTAATGTTCTGCCCTTGAATGTGAATCGAACCAGCAGGTGCCCCACTGCTATCGGCAAGGGCTTGATGCGAAAACCGGATATCCTCGAACTGCTGGACATTGTTATAGTCAAAGCTCCACGCTCTTAAGATGGTGTTGAGATTAACGGTGCCAGTTCTGACACTGCCGAGTTCAATGTGTCCGGAAGGGGCTGTTAATACACCGCCATCTAAGCCGATCTCTCCCCCGATCAATGCCAGGGTATTGTTAGAGGAAATACCTAATCCAAGGGGATTTTTGCTCCGGTTTGGGGCAGAAAATCGACTAGGACCCAATCGGTGCCCAGTATTACGAACTGTAATTTTTCCGGGTGCTTGACCCATCTGCAAGCCGATGGGGACACTCATGGTCAACAACGGTGTAGCACTGGGATTATTGGTACTAAATTCCGTCCCATCGGCAAACTTAATACTATTCGCCGTTGTTCCCACAAACGACCCGCCAATATTCAACGCGGCATTTTCCCCAAACACAATCCCCGCAGGATTCATCAAGAACAAACTCACTGGATTACTACCATTAAGCGTGCTAATTAACCCATCAATATTGGAAACATTTCCACCTGTAACCCGACTAAATATAGTTGTAATATTTGGTGTGTTAGTTAAATCAAAAGTTGCTGAACTGCCATTAGGCACAGAGAAATTACTGAAGCTGTGAAATAAATTCTTACCTTTCTCAATTCCATTAAGAATTGTGAAATTATTACCATTTGAGTTGACGATGGTGTTGGTTGTCCCATCGGATGTCACCTGAGCCTTGGCGCAGGGACTCCAAAGGAGGATCGCCGATGACATTATCCCTAGAGTTAATAACCGAGTTGTGAATATAAAGATGCTTGGCAGCTTGTCGTTAGACATCGCTCTCATCACCACAAACTTCCTTAAGCTGATTTCAAGTTAGAGTTCCCTAAATGGCGTTGTTGATAACATCATTAACTTTTGGCAACAGCAGCACAGGTTAATGGCTGTTGCACCTGAGTCGGAGATTTATCTGCAACTAACTCGATTTTGCCTTGGGCATTACGATGCCAAGAAGTAGCTTGGATAATAACCTCTGGTGAGGTAGGCGTTTGAGCAGTCACATTGTCCGTTTTCTGGAATGCAGAGATATCACGAATATCAGACCAAGTGCGTAGGTGTAGCCCGTCGTAGACATCGCTCCCAATTTGCTGGGTGGGATTTTGCGGTATTCCACCCCTTCCCGTGTCCACAAAAGTACTGCCAGTATTATTAGAACAACCTGTAGCAATTTGCTGCGATGAGTCTGTTAAGTTTACGGGCAATTCGACTAAACCAGAACTGGGGTCAACTCCAAAATTGTTAATATCAACCATACCGTTAATCCCAAATTCGGAACTAGCAGTGATGTCACTATTAGGTGTGAGTCGAGCGCTGTATTTGAGTCCGAAGATGCCTTGGGTGCTAATGTCAATCCTACCGCCTTTACCTTGGACTGCATTAGCAATAATGTCACTGTTTTCTAATCCGGTGATGATCGGTGCATTAATGTTTATATTACCTCCATCACCATTACCGCCTGCTGTTGCGGCGATCGCGCTATGGTGACGCAGCAGCAATAAGTTCCCAACTTGTAAGTTGATATTACCTCCATTACCTGATTCTGTTTTTGCCTGAATGCTTCCAATCCGATCTAATCGGATCGTATTGGCTGTGATGTTGAGACTGCCACCATTTCCACTACCTTGATTGGTGACACCGACTGTTCCGCCATCTGTCACCGTCAGGTTCGGCGTGGTAATGCTGACAGTGCCAGCATTCGCTGTTAGTATATCTGGCAAACCGATTTGCTGCCGAAATAACGGATCAAGTTGGATTGTGGAGGCGTTAATGCTGCTATTATTTGCCTGACCTTGACCACTGATTGCGATCGATTCGGTGGCGTTGATGCTCAAATCTCCCCCATTACCTACAGAAAATGCGGAAGTGCCAACTGCTCCCCCGTCTAGAATTTGTAATTTGGCAGTATTTAGTGTCAAGATTTTTGCACTTCCGGTTGCAAATGTAATTGAGAGAATATTGCTGTAAAGTCCAAAGGGGTTTTCTCCGATCACCGTGGTATTGGTGTTGCGAATCGTCACTTTACCACTAGAGCCACTGCCAAAGGTAACTGAAGATAGTGAGGCACCGCTTGATACCAGTAGACTATTACCATTGATCAAGATATCACCAGCATTCCCAGTGCCTGACGTGGTAGTATTAATGGTGGTAAGGTTAGTAGGATTAATGGCTGAAAAGCCAGACAGATCGATCGCAGTTGCATCGATATCGATATTGCCACTAGCTGCTGCCCCGAAAGTTGCGTTATTCAACGCCGCTCCCTGCTTGAGGGTCAGCCTGGGAGTAATGACGCTGATGTTCCCGCTAGCTCCGATACCCAGAGCTTCACTACGCACCCCGCTGAAAATTGCGCCATCAGCTGTTGTGCCAATTAGATCAATGCCCTCCGTCGCCTGAAGGCGAATGTCACCGCCGGGGAGATTGCCGAAATTTTGCGCCACTACCAGAGAGCCATCGGTGAATTGAATTTGCCTACCCTGAATTTGAGCCGAACCTGCATTCACCCCACTGATATCTAATAGCGATCGCTCTGCTAGCTGAATATCACCAAACTTTTGCCCATCTTCATATCCCAATGTATAGCCCTGTGCGGTTGGCATCAAACTAACCAATCCTGCACCACTCACACTACCCAATTCAACTCGCCCTCCTTCGGCGATCAGGGTTGCCCCATTTAGATGTAAGCCCCCACCCACCAAAGCTATGGTGTTTCCCGGTTGTACCTGGAGTTTTGTAGAGCTGGGAGTTCGAGTCACGGGACTCACAAGCAGTCCACTGGGATTGCTCAAGGAGTGTCCTGTGCCTTGAACTGTAATCGGTGCAGAATTGCTGCCCATTTGCAAACCAATGGGAACATTGATACTCAACAACGGGGTAGCTTGCGAATTAATGGCGCTAAACTCAACGCCATCGGCAAATTTGATGCTGTTGCCAGTTGTGCTGATAAACGATCCGCCAATATTCAATTGAGCATTTTCCCGAAACACAATTCCCGCAGGATTCATTAAAAACAAACTCACAGGATGATTACTGTTGAGAGTTTGAATTAATCCGTTTATATCAGAAACATTTCCACCCGTAACCCGACTAAATATAGTTGTAATATTTGGTGTGTTGATTAAGTCAAAGTTAGCAGAACCGCCCTTGGATACAGAGAAATTACTGAAACTATGAAATAAATTATTACCTTTATCAATCCCGTTAATAATATTAAAATTATTCCCACTTTGGTTGACAATGGTGTTGGTAGTACCATCAGATGTCACCTGAGCGTTGGCGCAGCCACTCCACAGAAGTATCACCGATGGCATTATTCCTAGAGTGAATAACCCAGTTGTAAATATAAATAGAAAAGTCGCTTTGCGAATCGCTCTCATACCAGAAATACTCCCTCTTGACTTTCTGGTCTTAAGGTTCCCAAAATAGTAGTCTAGTTAACATCCATTGTCTGGAATCCAAATAATTAGTAGCTATCAGCATATTATCGGGAGTTTGTTGGAGTGTAGATAAAAAAGGCTCTACAAAACTCCTCACTTCCTGGTTAGGATTTTACGGTATCAGTTGTTTATGTTTCTATAAAAATGCCACTAGCTAAAATACCGAGAATTTTATTCACATCCTTGAGATAATATTCACTCAAATCAATCGTTAATATTTGTTCTTCTAGTTTTAGGAATTGCCAAATACTACCTGTTGTGACTGCACCGTAAATTGTTTTAATTTCAATTGCTGCTTGCTGATTAAAAATTTGGGCGGCGACCATTTCTGCGGCACATTGACCCAAACCCGCATTAATATTCTCTTTTTTCGCTTCTACAACCGTAATTACTGGTGCTGTCACAATCAAAATTTCTGGTGATTGGGTAATAATAAAATCACAAATACCATTTAATCCTTTGGTTTCGTCAACAGTAAAATCTACTCCAGAAAATAAACTAATACGCTCGTTTAATTGTCGGCGTAAATCAACTAGGATTGGGGCAATAATTAATTCAGAACGGGCTTTTTCACTATTACTTCCCAAGGCAATCTCTAGGTTATAATTGAGTGTTTCTGTGAGCAAATTACTGGCAGCTAATTCGTCAACCGCAGCGAAAATATCACGTTTTTCTAACGTAGTTAAGCCAAAAGCTTGTTTGGCTTTAGCTAGACTAAATTCGCTATATGACATAGAGCTATCACTTGGTTTAGGAGATTGAGAATTGAATATAGCATTTTTGGTCTTCATGCCAAAATGAAAGCGTGTTGAGGTCAACTGAATCAATTGGGATCATTAAGTCTTCACCGGAACCCATAGGGCCACCTCCGCCAAAAACTAGATGAATATCTCCTACCTCTAATATGTAGCCTTCGTAATGAGACCCGTCTTTTAAATCGAAGGTGTGTCTTCTACCCAGGGAGCTAAATGTTTCAAGAATGGTTTTTACATTTGACATAGCCTGTGAATCAAAACGGCGAATAGCGTATTGAAAAGTACAGCCCGTTTTCTTGGAGACTACTCTTTTCACCGTCTACGGAGATCAGAGGAATGCCCCAATCTAGTCGGGCTGAGAATTTATCGCCCTGTTTCCACAACAGTCCCAACCCAGTACTCAGCAGCGTACTCGGTGATGGATTTTCGCCTTTGACATTCCAGCCTTTGCCAACATCAATAAAAGGTGTCAGTTGCAGCACCCCGCCAATCTTGGCAGCGCGGACAATCGGTACTCGCAATTCTACTGATAGTAATAGCCCATTATCTGTAAGTAATACATCTTGGCGATAGCCCCGTACACTTAGCTGTCCTCCCAGACCAAATTGCTCCAAAGGCACCAAGGAATCTGCTGATAATTGGAAATCGCCTCTAGTTAAAAACAGAGTGTCTGGTGCTAATTGCCGCACCCACTGCGCCTGTCCTCGCCAAGCGAAAAAGCGGCTATCTGGTTCGTTTTCACTGACATTGGCATCAAACCAATCTACCCCAAAGCTCAATTGCGATCGCACTGCAAACACGTGCTGATTGCTGCGTTGAGTATATTCTTGAAAAAAGCGCAGAGCAGAAATATTGGTCTTGCCATTGGTATCTGCACCTGGTGATAGGGGAAATGGCCCAATGTTATCAATACCCAACTCAGTTTGGCTTTCTTGGCGCGAGAATGATAGTCCAATTGCTAACTCTTGGGTTGCTTTTTGTACCAGTGGTTGCCGATAGCCTAATTCATAAGACCGGGTATTTGATTGAATATCCAGGACGCTGAATGGTTCTTCAATCACATGGTTCCACCCTTGGCTAAAACCAAAGGATAAAGTACCATTGTGGGCATTAATCGGCAGCGCGTAGTTGGCATTGATGGTATTACTGCCATCGGTGTTGGCGTATCCTACACTCAGGGTATCACCCAAGCCGAGTAAGTTGGCTTCTTGAATATCAACTCCCCTACGAAAACTGCCAACACTAGGCGATCGCCCATTATCTAGGCTGGTTGTGAGCGAGAAGGTATTTGCTTCTTGCACCTCAACTAGCAGTATGTTGCTTCCCGGAGTTACACCCATTTGTAACTCAGCTGAGAGGTTTTGAATCCGCGGATCGAGACGGAGTAGTTGCAGCTTTTCAATTAAGCGCGGTACATTCAGGGGCTTGTCAGCACCGAGTTGAATGCGTGAGCGAATGTATTGACTACGCAATCGCCGATTACCAGTGATCTTAATTTCTTGTAGGCTACCCTCGATCACTTGAATTTTGATTACCCCAGCTTCCACTGTCTGTGGAGAAATTAATGCTCCTGTGGTGACATAACCGCGATCGGTGTAAAGCTTCGTAATTGCATCTTTGATTTGCAACAACTCTGCAAACGTCAGTTCCTTTCCCAGAAAGGGATTTGTCACAGATGCAAGCTGTTCTGCTCTGAAAACTGTGCTGCCAACAACCTCAACACGATCCACCATAAATTTAGCATTAGGATCATCCTGCTCCAAAATCGGCTGATTTGGCAGTTCTGGGGATGGCAGAAATTGATCTTTGTCTGGTGGTTTGGGCAGTACATTGGACGGTAAGGGAGTGTTAGGAACATCTTCTAACCGACCTGGGGGTAATGTTTGAGGGTTGGGAGTTTGGGCGATCGCATCCTGATATTTGCACAATACTGCTGCGATCGCCAAGCTGAGTGTCAGAAAATTACCAAAAATCCTCAATCTGCCCACCTCTAGTTGATTTCTCACCAAGGTTTTTCTAATCATTATTTGTAATTAAATAAATTACAGATAAAATTTTTGATACTTGAGAATTATGGGTAAGTACGTAGCAGCTACTATTTCTAACTCAAATTTTTCTAGAAAAAAACAGTAATATCACTATCTATATGATTTTTTCTTTAATCAGTCACAGTGTGATTCTAATCACATTTTTATCAGATCAAGATCACTGTGATCGGCTCCGGTTATCACTTAGCTTTGGCGCAAAATAAACGATACTCAAAATCATGTGAGGTTTTGCTTAAACACAAAGTGTCTTGCCATTAGGCATCGCTTTGCAGGTGTGGGGAGTAAATATGATGTGGGAAAAACTTTTACTGGCAGCTGTCCTAACATTTACGTTTAGGGTATTTACGGACATAAATGGGCCTTTTTCAGCCCACATAACTGAAACATTAAACTTACAAAACGACAGATTACTCACTATCACTCAACTCAACAGGTACATGAGTGAGTAATCTGTGTTACCGAAACAGTGCTGAGTGCTGAGTAACGAGTGCTGAGTAAAAAAAGTAACCCTTCGGCTTCGCTCAGGGTTACACGCCCGCGAAGTCGAGGTGTAATAATCGCACTCAGCACACTCATGTCTAAAGCCCCAACATGCGGTATGGAAAAAGAAATAGATATTTATTTCGAGATGCGTAGCACAAGAAATAATGCGTCCTTGCTTCAATCCCCTAGATTTATCTATGGGGTTACTCAGCACTCAGCACTCAGTACTCAGCACTCCTGAATAAAGATGGCAATCGGCTGAGATTCCTCATATCATAAGCTCAAGTATAAATGTATCTCAGCTAACACTGGGTATTGAGCCAGAGATATTCTAACAGTGAATATGAAAAGCCAAATTCTAGCCACAGCCGCGTTTTTAACGACAATTAGCCTGCATACAAGCGTCCAAGCAGCGAATTCTGAACATATTAGACATTTATTAGCCACCAAAGAATGTCAAAACTGTGATTTGA
Organism: Calothrix sp. PCC 7507; assembly: GCF_000316575.1. Taxonomy (GTDB): domain Bacteria; phylum Cyanobacteriota; class Cyanobacteriia; order Cyanobacteriales; family Nostocaceae; genus Fortiea. Next base: position 5,415,996 of record NC_019682.1, read on the forward strand.
CAGGTGCAGGTTTGGTATTGGCTGACTTATCGGGAGCTAATTTGAGTGGGGCGAATCTCGCAGGTGCTAACCTCAGCCGCGCCAACTTAAGCGGTGCGGACTTGCGAGGCGCAAATTTCAGTGGTGCTGGTTTATTTGGCGTGAACCTGAGTGGCGCTAAACTCAGCGGAGCAAATTTAGCAGGGGCCGATTTGAGAAATACCTATTTAGTGAATGCAGAATTGAATGGGGTAAACCTCAACAGTACTAACCTCCAAGGCGCGATTGGCATACCAACACAAATTGCCACACCCGAAGAATTTTATACTTGGGGCGTAGCAGAAGCACAAAAAGGCAACCAACAACAAGCGATCGCTTATTTCAATCAAGCGATCGCTATTAAAGCAGACTATGCAGGCGCTTATCTAGCTCGTGGTGTCGCCCGCTATCAAATCTTAGACCAACAAGGTGCATTCCAAGATGCCCAAATCGCCGAAAAAATGTTTACATCCCAAAACGACAACCCGGGAATGCTCACAGCCCAAGCTTTTATTAAAGAACTACAAACCCCCCAAGATGGTAAAGTCAGCGTGGGGAAACCCAGCTTTTTCGATTTTGTCGGCAGTCTTGGCTCACTTTTCCTGCAATTCTTCCCCTTTTAAATTTCCTCACAAATACTTTTAAGCATCTGCCTTAACCAAATACTTGATTGATCCTGATCTGTTAGTCTGCTCCATAGCAGAGAAATCATCCACGGCTCAGTTTTTACAGGAAGTTCAAAAATGTCTAATGTGTCTTGACATGCAAATTGCTTCACCAGTCGTGATGGAATGGCAGCAACTAAGTCACTTGATGCAATGATTGCTGGCAATATTAATATATGGGGAGTTGTCAAAATTACTCGCCGCTGGAGATTATATTGAGTCAGCACCTGATCAATTTCACCCACATCATCCCGACGGAGAGTGAAAAGAGCATGGGGAAGATTAGCAAAAGTTTCCGGTGTAATTGCGTCTTGATTAATAACCGGATGTCCACGACGACAGACACCTACAAAGTTTTCGGCAAATAATGGCATTTGCATTGTTTGTCTAGGCGGATCTTGGAAAAGACCAAGGGCTAAATCAATCTCTCGTTGTTCTAAAAGTTCTCCCACAAAGCTTTTATCAAAACCAATTAATCGAAAATTAATCCCTGGTGCTATCTGACGACAAACTTCCAGAAGTTTGGGCATAATCACATAGCTGGTGTAATCTGAACTGCCAATAGTGAAGGTATTTTTAGCAGTAGCTGGGTCAAAGGTTTGGCTAGATTCTAGCATTTGACGAATCTGTTTTAAAGCAGCTGAAATGCTAGGAGCAATTTCTAGCGCTTTTGCTGTCGGCTGCATTTCTCTACCAATCCGAATAAATAATTCATCCTCAAATAGTGTACGTAAACGTCCCAACGATGCGCTCATCGCTGGTTGTCCTAAATACAACCGTTGAGCGGCGGCGGTGACACTCCGTTCTTCAAAAAGCACTTCAAAAGCTACAAGCAAGTTTAGATCAATGGCAGACAAATCTATTAAGCCCATCGATTCAATATATTATTTCAATCAATTTGATTAATTTACAGCATCTCAGTAAAGTAAACCTAAAAGCAGTTTCCCAGTTATAAAAATGACGACTCAGAAACAGATAGCTGTGGTTACAGGCAGTAATCGCGGCCTAGGATATGCTATTTCTCGTAAATTAGCCCAAATTAGTATCCATGTAATTCTCACGAGTCGTAATCAAACAGATGGTCTTGCAGCCAAGGAGAAATTATCCAGTGAAGGGCTAGCTGTGGACTATCACAGGCTTGATGTTACTAATGATGTGAGTGTGCAACAGTTTACCGAATGGCTGCGTGAAACCTATGGCAAAGTAGATATTTTGGTGAACAATGCGGGTGTCAATCCCACACCCAAGCCAGAGGAATCCAGCTTATTGACTGTGCAATTAGAAACAATGCGCTCCACCTGGGAAACGAATGTGCTAGCAGTATTGAGAATTTCTCAAGCTTTAATCCCGTTGATGAAGGTGCAAAACTACGGACGCATCGTCAATATTTCCACTGAAATGGCTTCTCTCACCTCAATTAAGAGTGACTACTATCCTTTAGCACCCTCCTATCGACTCTCCAAAATAGGTGTAAATGGGCTAACTGTCCTGCTTGCTAAAGAACTCCAAGGTGATAATATTCTCATTAATGCCTATTCTCCAGGTTGGATGAAAACCGACATGGGGGGCGAAAATGCCCCATTTACTGCCGAAGAAGGTGCCGAAACCGCTGTCTATCTGGCAACACTTGCAGATGGAGGAGCGCAGGGACAGTTCTTTGCAGAGATGCGGAAGTTTGGTGGACCGATTCAATTACAGTGGTAGGTAAATATGGTAAATTCAACGGGGCTACCCCCAATTTACGCAGATACGCCGATTGAGTTGGCACCAGCCAAAGTTATTACCTCGTTTCCAGTTAATACTTTTTTAGAAAATATAGCGATCGCTCCTGATGGCACAATATTTGTCACCAATCACGAAGTCGGCAAAATTGTCCGCATTACCCCAGATGGCAATCAAGAGATTCACGCTAGTGTTGAGGGCAAAGTCAGCGGCATAGTTTTCACTCCCAATGGGGATTTGCTGGTGCCTGGATGGAATGCTGATTCTATACCAGTAGTTTCATTAGTTACCGCAGATGGTACTGTGAAAACCTTGCTGACACTACCAGATGCCATATTTCTCAACGGCATCACTCCGCTTTCTGGCACTCAGTATTTAATAGCAGATTCCTATCGGGGTGCAATTTGGTTAATAGATATTGCTCAACGTAGTAGTGCAATTTGGCTAGAACATCCTTTGCTGGCGCGTAGCAGTGCAGAGAGCGTCATTCCGGCGGCTAATGGTTTAAAGCGTTTTGGTGATGTCCTCTATGTTTCAAATACTGAAAAAAGATTGCTGTTAAAAGTTCCCATTACTACGGCCAATACACCGACTGAGCCAGAAATCTTTGTTGAACAGACAAATATTGATGATTTTGCCTTTGATGTGGAAGGTAACTTGTATGGCGCAACGCATATTTACAACAGCGTAGTGCGGATTGCACCCAATGGCAAGACAACTATTATTGCCGAGGCAGAACAGGGTGTAATTGGTAGTACAGCAGTGGCTTTTGGTCAAACAGATAGCGATCGCACCACTATCTATGTTGTGATGAATGGAGGCATGTTTTTACCACCTCCCACCGGCGTAGTTCCTGCTAACGTCGTGCGACTTGAGGTGGGAAAAGCGGGATATGGTGGCGGTTGACGGTTGATGGTTGAGCAATGACAAATGACAAATGACAAATGACCAATGACCAATGAGATGGAACAAGAAGATCAATATGTAACCGTGGTCATTTCACAACATGTCAAACCAGGATGTGAAACTGATTATGAGGCTTGGTTGCGAAACATCACCAGTGTTTCCCGAACCTATCCTGGTCACTTGGGCACAAATGTGATTCGCCCACAACCAGGTGTGAGACGAGAATATGTGATTATCTTTCGGTTTGACGGCTATGAAAACTTGAAGGCGTGGATGACATCACGCGATCGTGAATATTGGCTAAATCAAGGTAAACATTTGGTAGAATCTGACCCTCACGTCCAGCAACTTAGTGGATTAGAAGCTTGGTTTTCTCTTCCTGGTCAACCCTTGAAAACTCCTCCGCGTTATAAAACAGCCTTGCTCACTTGGGCATCTGTATTTATATTAATTAATTTGTTAACCACCTTTTTAGTCCCCCTACTTCGCGGTTTACCTCCCTTAATTATTTCGTTGATTATTACCATCACTATGGTTGCATTGCTGACCTATGTTGTCATGCCGAGAGTCAGCCGTCTGTTTAGCAAATGGCTATATGCTAAATAGCGATCATATCAGTACCCTGAAGCTCCTTTGTAAGCTGTGAGGCATCTTATTTTCTCATCTTGGGAGCATGAACATTGGTGTCAACGTTTTGTACAAGGGTTTCACGTTAAGTTGACACCAATGAACAACTGTTTGCCCCTACAAAATTCTTTCTAGATGTCTTTATCCCTATAATCTTCAGCAAGGCTTACAATTCACCAGTAGCCAGCATCTGGATAACCCGAGGCATTCCCGGATCAAACCCACTTAAATCCCAAGATAGCGGATCTTGTGGATCTACCAAAGTAATCTGGCAAGGTGCAAGGGTGATATACACCGCCTTGACATTGGGATTCACCTTTCGACGGTACTCCGCCAAAGCTTGACTAGGATGCTTATTTCCCGCCCAGCTTTCTGAGTCAGTCCAAAAGCAGACGACATCCGCATGAAACTTCTGCTTAATCATCCAGTCATACGCCACAGATGCATCTGTTCCGCCGTAGTTGTGCTTGCTAGCTTTGCGAACTGCTGAACTAAAAGTATCTTTGGCGGTGATACCTAACTCCTGAAAGTTGGTAGAAAAACCCCGAATCATGTAGTTTTTCTCGGCTTTAGCTGTCACCAGCGCCATTGTGGCCGCAATCTCACAATAGGTAAGTCCTACCGAGTCAACAACAGCCCAAGACATCGACCCAGAAACATCCACAGCGTGCATAAATACTTTACCTGTGGGTGGGACTACATCAAAAGAAAGTTCCACCGCCTTTTCTAAAATGTCCACAATTCGGGGCACTGGCTGCCAATTTTTCTTGCTGCGCCCTAATTTGCCTCCAGATTGATAAGTTTTGAGGGCTTTCAAAACATCAATTGGATGGATGCGACCTTTACGCAGATGTTCTTTATTGTTGAGAACATCTGCTATACGCGAAATGTTGGCACTTTCATCAGCTCGTAGCACGCCCAGTTCAGTTAAAGAACCTAGGTTACGCAACATTGCGCCAATGGGCATTTGCTGAAATAGCAACTGCCAAGCTGGTTTATCCATTTTACCCACAGGTGAAGCCATTTCGTGGGTTAAGTTTCCTTGAGCGATCGCTTGATGGGTTTGAGTCGGATTCCGCTTTAACCACTCATACCACCAAATCTGCGCGATCGCATCTGTTGGGATCTCGGCTGGCAAATCTTCCCAACCTCTAACCACCCACTCAAATAGTTCACGGTGAGTTTCTGTAGGTGGTTTGACATGGAACAACCGCAATGCATCCCGATGGGAAAAGCCTTGACGCTGTTGATATTTCAACAGTTGATAAGCCAAACCTTTCACATCCTCACGGGAAAGCCAAGTTTTACCAGCTTCGCGCACTATCTTACCAAATCCCCGCAGAGATTTGGTATAGTTCAACCATTCATAGAAGTGGCTACCAGTGCGGATAACTTGCGGGAAGATTTCACTAAAAGCCTGTTTTGCTTCTGGTGTTTCACCCATAGATAGCAGCACTAATGCCAAGATAGGCGCACTGTTATTAATAGCTCGTCCATCGCTAGCGTAGAGAATTTCTTCTGCAACCCGCCCTGGATTCTCTGCAACTGCTTGTTTGATAACAGCTACAAAATCTTCTGTTAATTCCTGTTTACCTGCATAGTAAGTGCTTTGTGCAGTGCCAATTAACAAACAACGGCGCAACATCTGCCAAATACCAGCATTAAACATGAACCCGCCAGAACGTCCCTGAATCATCTCTGTTTCTCGTCCAGGGATAGGCTGAGTCTGAGGCGTAGCAGTTTTGTTTTTAGTGAAGAAATTGTAATTCATGGCTTCATCTCCCAGCCCTTGCGGGCAAAATGAAAGGTGGCAGGGCAGGAATCGTAGACGCGGAGCGGCTTCCCGGAGGGTACCTGCGGCATCCCGCTTAAGAGGCGATAACCCTAATTCGTCGGACTTTTCAGACAAGTGTTGAATCAGGATGTTTTAGTAGCTCTACCAACTGAGCTACCTGCCACATGAAGAATTTTAGATTTTGGATTTTGGCGGGTGGGGCAGGATTTGAACCTGCAACCCATGAATTAACGATAACCCTCGACTCGTCGGCCTTTTCAGACAAGATTGTGAACCAAGGACTATGGGTGATTAACCCGTTCACTGCTCTATCCAGATTGAGCTACCCACCCACATGAAAAATTCAAATTTAGGTTTGGTGTGACGGGGTGGGATTTGTAGACGCCCGAAGGGTACCCACAATGTACCCGATTTGCGTTCGATAACCCTAATTCGTCGGACTTTTCAGGCAAGTGTTGAATCAGGATGTTTTGGCGCGTCTACCAATTTCGCCACCCGTCACATAAAATTTCAAATTAGATTTGGTGGTGGAGCAGGACTCGAACCTGCGACCTCTCGAACCCTAATCGATAACCCTAATTCGTCGGCCTTTTCAGGCAAGGGGTGAACAAGGATGTTTAGCGCTCTACCACTGAGCTACCCACCACATGAGAAGTTATGAGTTGTGAGTCCTGAGTGAAAAATTCAAAACTCAGCACTAATTTAGGTGTAGCAGAGCAGGATTCTCACCTGCACCTCCAGGATTGACATCAAGGGTTTTTGGGTAAGTAAGTTGTTTACGATAACCCTCGATATGTCGGCCTTTGCAGGCAAGTTGGGCGCTCTAGGATTTGAGCTATCGGCTACTAAATAGAAGCTAACTCCTTTGGAACGGCTTGTAGTATTAATGTAATATATGTAATATGAATCGTCAAGTCATCGAATAAAAATTTTTTACTTGATGCCAGAATTTATTTTTATACCAATTTAAAAGAAGAATGCGACAGATGCGTAGGGGCACGGCACCCATAAACTATCAGTTTTCCCGAAAGTCTATGGAAGCCGTGCCCGTACGAAGAATGTATGTGTTGCAAACATTATTTGAATTGGTATAATTCAATCAAATAAACCACCCATAAAAGACAATCTCGTTCAGTTGCGAAGTAGGGGCACGGCATCCTAAATCTTTTCGACAAGCCGATAATCTTACTAGTGCCGTGCCCGTACGGTGTATTTTTGATTAACACGCAAATTTAGGCTTGACACACCACTACAAATATCATGTGCCAGTTGCGTAAGCTATGTTAGTAAAAATTATCACCTTAAATTATGAGTTTGCTAGGATACAAACCTGGCAAAATCACCTTGCTATTTTGACAAAAACTTTTTTTAATTTTCACGCAATATAAGGAGATAACGCTTACACCAAAAGACTTTTAAGCCTATAGCAAGATTGCTTTTTGCCTCTTGCCTACTATAAAAATTAAAGTTTTGTCGGCAAATTTGCCGCAACTTTGCCAAAAGATACAAAAAAATGTCACAATTTTTGCCAGGATCAATATTGTTTCCCAATCATTCACTTGGCAGAAATCAGCATGAGTGAAAAATTAATAGAAGCCAACGGGAAGGGTTTTCTCGTTCTGCTTTTGCCAATTTCGTTTTTGATTATTTTCCTGGTTACTACCTGGAAAGTTTTGTTAGCTTTAACAGTACTGCTCACTGGTATTAATATTTTCCAATGGTATCAATGGCAACAGTGGTGTAATCAGGTTAACCCGACTTTCCACCAGATGATTCGAGAGTCCCAAGGCAAGATTACGCCGATTGACTTGGCAATGAAGGGCAATTTTTCTGGGACTACGGCTAAACGCTATTTGGATACTAAAGCCAGTGAATTTGGTGCTAGTATACTGAACTCTCCAGAAGGAGGTGAAGTTTATTACTTTATAACTTCCAGTATTTTAGGTGACATTCTTGACAGCAGTGAGCCTGACAAAGAGCTTGCTGCTCGACCGGTTGCTAAAACTGCTGGTACGCTTTTGGTGTCACCACCACCCAATCCTGAGCTAGAAGAACCAGATAATGAATCTTTGCCACCAGCAACCCATGAAGAAGTAAAAATACCACTGGAAAAACAGTTAGTTTTTGGCTCTCTCATCCAATCTGAATTAGCCAAGCGGTTAAATGTTTATTCCAGCACCGTATATAAAAGGCGAAACGATCCAGACTTTTCTGAGTGGAGTCGCAGTCGTGATCCGGATGGTATTGCCTGGTCTTTTTCCCGAAAAAATAAGGAGTTTTTTCCTTTGGAAGAAGAAAGTTCAAGTTAAAAGTAAAGACGCGATTTTCCTCGCGTCTTTTTTATGCTTTTGTGTTTACTTTTTGCGCGTGAATACTTGCTAAAGTAGTTTTGCTTCTAAACCAACTGCTTCCGAAATGGAAGTTAATTTGTTTTGTTCTAGCTTTGCCAGTAAACCTAGAAGAATCCGGCGTACCATCATGGGGCCTTCGTAAATCCAGCCTGTATAGACTTGGATCAGGCTAGCGCCAGCAGTAATTTTTTCCCAGGCATCTTCTGGGGAAAAGACACCACCAACGCCAATTATTGGCAATTGCCCTTGGGTTTGCTGCCAAATAAACCGAATTACTTCGGTGGAGCGTGAGCGTAGCGGTGCGCCACTAATTCCCCCAGCTTCTTCCTGAACAGTTTTGCCTGTTTGCTCAATTATTTGTGTTTGCAACCCATCACGGCTGATGGTGGTGTTGGTAGCAATAATCCCAGCTAGGTGGTAGGTTTGGGCGAGAGCAATAATATCAGCGATCGCTTCCCATGCCAAATCAGGTGCTATCTTGACAAAAATAGGCTTTTGTGTTTTATTTTCTATTTGTAATACATCCAAGATAGTACCGAGCATGGTGGCATCTTGGAGCGATCGCAACCCTGGCGTATTTGGGGAAGAAACATTGACCACAAAATAGTCGCCTAAATCTTGGAGTAAGCGAAAACTATTGAGATAATCGCTGGCAGCCGCTTCTAGAGGTGTCACCTTTGATTTACCCAAATTGATACCTATAGGTATTGAAAAGGTTAAGTCTTGTTTTCTCTCGGACAGCCTTGCAGCCATTACCTCTGCACCGCTATTATTAAAACCCATCCGGTTGAGAGCAGCCTTGTCTAACGGCAAGCGAAATAAACGGGGACGGGGATTTCCTGGCTGGGCCACAAAAGTCACAGTTCCCAGTTCCGCAAAACCAAAACCAAGACTCGCCCAGATATCGGCTGCAACTCCATCCTTATCAAACCCTGCAGCTAAACCTACAGGGTTAGGGAATTTTAGCCCAAACAAAGTTTGTGCTAGACGTGGATCTTGTAAGCACAAAGACTGTTCTATGACTCGATTTACCCATTTAACGGATGGGCGATCGCTTGTTCGCGATAGCCAGCTAAAACTATTGATAGTCTGTTGGTGTAACCACTCTGAATCTGTTTTGAGCAGAGTGAACAACAATGGACGAATTGCTACTTGATAAATATCCATTTCTAACAGTGAGCAGTGAGCAGTGAACAGTTATCAGTTAACTGTTCACTGCTCACTGATTCTGGGCATCTTATATATTACATGTTATGTTGACCAATAATCAGATGGGGCAGCCACAACAACCTATAGCCGCCGAACAACAAATCCTATCCTTGGGGCGTGTCCTCCAGAAACTCAGAGAAGAGGATAATGTTGACGTTCTGATTGCAACTACTATTTCTTATCTCCAAGAGCAGTTCGACTACAAACTGATTTGGATTGCACTTTACGATCGCCTGAATCATTTATTACTTGGCAAAGGAGGCCTGACACCTGGTAGTGACACCAGTTTTTTGCAACAAAAATTGGTTCTCAATTCTGGGGATTTATTAGAGCAAGTAGTAATTGAACAGCGTCCCTTAGGTGTAGCCGATTTACGAGTCGAGCATCGCGCCCAGGAATGGCAGGAATTAGCACTGAAATGCCAAATTCAGGGAACAATTATCCTCCCAATTCGCCATCAGGACCGCTGTTTGGGCCTAGTGTTACTTGGCTCAGAACGCTGGGGATACTTACTGACGGGGGAAGCTAGGGCGAGACTGCTAATCGTGATGGGTGAACTAGGCGCTCTACTTTATCACAATGAAATAAATTGCCAGCAACAGCAAACTAAGCACTCCGAAGAACCATTGTTAAAACTGCTGGAAAATTTAGGTAGTTTAAATAACCTAGATAAAAGGCTAGAAGCAGCAGTAGCAGCAACCCATCAATTTGTCTCACCTACTCGGACAGCAATTTACTGGTTTGAACGACAAGGGCGCTATTTTTGGTGTCGAATGAGCAATCAGCTAGTCAACATGGGGCGTGAATCCCAACCCCAGCAATCAGTGGTGGGCATCACAGTACAGGATTTAAGCGAATTTTATTATGCTTTAGCAGTCAATCAAATTGTCTGGATTGGTGAGTCACGCAGTTCCCTCAATAGCCATGTTACAGGTAAATTATTACAACGCCTACGGGTGCGATCGCTATTGGCAGCCCCCATCATTTGGCAAAAAGACCTGCTAGGTTTTCTGGCGGTGGAAGGCTACAAACCCCGGATTTGGACAGATACTGACAAAAATTTCGTCCAAGGTGCTGCGGGGTTAATCTCTTTAGTTGCTCCCAATGACAGTATGGAAAGCACTATTAAACAAATTACAGAAGATGCTGAGTTAACTAACCAAATTGCCCAAGCCATTTATAGCGAGCAAGACCTCCACGAAACACTATACATCTGTGCCAAAAAAGTTTTAGTGAGACTAGCAGCCACCCGCTTTTTACTGTTGCACTACAACCCTGACCAGAATCATTATCAAATTTTTTATCAAAGCCAGCCTCAGAATCGCCGACCTTTAACTTTTGCGCTCAATGCGCTCACAGAAATAGATAAACAGCTTTTGCAGCGTGCAACTACAACGGTGGAGATTGATGACTTAGATGCAGATTTGCGGTTTTTTCACTGGCGTCCCCTATTTCTAGGAAATGGTGTGCGTTCGTTCCTAGTTTGCAACTGTGTTCAAGGTCGTTCACCAGCAACACTTTTAGTCATTACTCACGAAACCCATCACTCTTGGACAACTCTCGAAAAACAACTACTGTGGGCTGTTAGTCAGCAGATTGGTGTGATTATGCGTCAGTGGCAAATGCAATGCACTAGCGAGGAACAAGAAAGAATTTTCAGAGCTTCTCAGCAGTGTTTAAATATCCTGACACCAGCCCAGAAAGAAAAAACCGAGACGGGTGAAGTTTATCTTGAACGTGCAGCTTTAAAAGAAATAGCATCTATTCTTAGCTGTTCTTTAGCGCTACTACTCACCTGGTCGCCTGGTCAGCATCAAGTAGAAATTATCCCTGGGGTGATTGGTAATAGTCGCTTTGGGATTACTATGGATGTATCTATTTCTATCCAAACTGAAGTTTTGATCCAGTGGGCGCTGTCTCAAGATAGCTACCTAACCTTGAATGCAGATGATTTGCCCCTGGAAACGAGAAGATGGTTGAATGGGACTGGGATTGGTCAAGTTTTTGTGATGGCTTTACATACTGCCACTGCAGATGAACCCACAGGTGTCGTATTGATGGCAGCGGATCATGGTTGTTACTGGTCACAACCAAGCCTTAGTGCTGCAGAAACGCTGATTCGTCAATTAGCCTTGTATCGTCGTCAAAAACAAATCACCCAACTTTTAGATTCCACAACACAGGAATTACAACAACTCAATTGGTACAAACATCGCCGTCTAGAGGAAATCCAAAGAATGGCGACGCTGTTAATTGGTCAAATCAATGATTTAGGTATTCCTAATAGTGAACTAACAAAGACACGCCACCAGCTATTATTGCGTCAGTTAGACCACACAACCGCCTCGATTGATGGATTGATCAAACTTGAGCAGTGGCAGTTACATATGAATTGGGAAACAATGCCAATCAGCAGTTTGCTCAAGCGTTCTCTCGAAAGAATAGAAAATTTACTTAAGCAACAAAAGTTATGGGTGGGTGTACATGGTTTAGGACAAGGGGCTGATGATCAGGAGTCACCAAAAAGCGCTGCATATCTCAAAGATGCTCCAACTTTAGGCTATCAGACCTCAATGGCGATCGCTGGTGACATGATGAAAATTGAATTAGTTCTCCATGAATTGTTAGTTGCAGCCTGTCAACGTTCTCACAGTGGCGGCAGAATTGATATCTGGTGTCGCCGCTTAGATGAGCGCACACTAGATTTATCAATCACAGACAATGGCATCATTGAACCACAGCTATTAGCAGAGCTACACCAAGATACACCCAAGGATCTGCTTGCTCCTTCTACCCTCGACCAACCGCCAGGTTTGCATTTGCATATCTGCCAAAACCTCATGCAGCAGATGAGAGGAGAATTACATTTCTATCAATTACCCGATAATCGTGTAGTTAGCCGTTTGCTATTGTTGTTAGCTACTTAAACAGGGCGATGCAAATAAAGCTAACTTCCTATAGCAATCCGATTTGATTATTGAACAAATCTAAGTATCTGTAGGGGAGCCACCCTTGTGCGCGGGTTTCCCGCGTTGAGAGGAGTGGCGTTGGGCAGTGCCCACCAAACCCTGGATGTGGTGGGCACTGCCCACCCTACGTATAGTTCAAAAATCAAATAGGAGTCCTATATTATCGTCATTTGTCATTAATCACTTGTACTGAGCGGAGCCGAAGTATTGGTTTTTTGTCAATACAAATGATCAATAACTAATGACTCATGTATGCAACTAGGACGCAAATTAGTTTAGTCACATTTAACGCAGGGATTCTAAGATGATTGTTGTTGTCATTAAACACAACAGAATAATTCCCAGCTTACTAAAGCAATATCTTGCTATGGGCAACAGTACTGTGAAAATATCCAAAGCCCCAAAACTTACTGATAAAAGGTAGGCGATGGTAAACCAGAATAATCCTAGCAAGAAATATTTGAGGAACTTAGCTGTCAATTGGAATAGACGACTGTACTGATTCTTTTTCATGGCTATGAACTCCAAAACTTGTGAAATCCGGTATTTAGCAGTTCTAATTTGAGTACAATACACCCTTGATTGGGTTCTCAGAATTCAGGATAATTGCTCTATTAAGCTAATTGCTGCTGCTGAATATTTTCTGGGTGCGAGTCAATTAGACACTTGGGAGAATGATTTTCCACCTGCACTTGTAAGCCTAGATTGGTAACTTGCAAAGTAATAATTCCATCAAACTTGGCAAGTACGGCTAAAAAGGTGGTTAGCAAAGCTAAATAGGCAAAATACCTAAAGTTAGGGTTGTTTGGGAGATTCATTTTTTACCTTCCAAGTGATTAATTAATTTCGTTGGTGATCAGAAACAAAAAAACGGACGTGTGAAGCTAAAGCTTCAGCAGCATCCGTGGTTATTCCCATCGATGATTCTGTTAATTAGGCTTTATTAAATTGTTCGGAATCACTCTCACACTAAGCGCGATTCAAAAATTCATGAGGTGGAACTATGCTGTCATCACCTCTAAAAATCAACAATGCTGAATTCCGTGGACTATTGTTGGCGAAAAGCGAAATCCGTATCGATTGTCACGTCCACGATGCAATATCACAATAGTCGCATAACCTTGGTAGAGCAGAAACGTTTCATGTAATGCACTATCGAGTTTTGCTATAACCGCTTCTACGGTTTCTAGGGGTTCCCGCTGTCTAGACAGCGGTGTCGTTTTCCAGACAGCTAGGTCTTCTTTCGGAATCAGGAAATTTTGCAAATTCCCACACTGGTACTCAACTTTGTACTGACCTTGATTAAGACAACATCGAATTTCAATAAGTCCAGTGTCGTTATATTGTTCAAACCCAGCCATCCTCTGTTCGCAGTAGCTAAGAAAATTCTTGACTGCTGGAGGACGCATAATTTACTTCCCCTGTGTAAATGGAATGTTTCCTGTCAATCCTAGCAACAGATTTATAAAAAATTTGTATCTCAAAATACATATAGAGTATTTTTTGTATTTTTACTGTCAAGCAAGAATACATTATCATATCAAGATACAATATTTTGTGGTTTTTAGTATTGCAAACTACAAAAAGTAGATACAGTTGTTATTTAAGGTAAATATAATTTACAATAAAGTTCGTGCAGAAAATAGAGATATGAGCGGTGAAAAAGTTGGAGATCCAGAAGCACTAAGAGAAATGCTGCACTTTTTCCTAAACAAAATGGGAGCAACGCAAGTGGAACTCTCTGAAGGGATGCGTGTTAGCCGACCAGTTGTGATTGATTTTCTCAATAAGGAAAAAGAACGATTGCCAGTTGATCGTCAAGGCTTGATCGAACTGTGTGAGAAGCTTCAAAGCCCGAAGACATCTAAGAAGAAATCAAAAACCGAGGGTAAAACAACAGAAGAAACACAATCTCATCCTAACGAACTCCGAAAGTTATTGAAAGAGACAGGATCTGACGAACTATTGGAGTCTGCTGGTTTCTTACCAGACAAGAATAAGAGTATTCGAGTCACCAAAGACAGGTTTTTTCAAGTTGCTCAAGTGGTTGCATTGCTGGAGTTTTTGGCTTTTGACGATTTTTTGCCCACAACCCAAGAGTTTTTAGCGATCGCTAGTAATAAAATTGCGATCGCCAGTAAGAAGATTTTTGACGAAGATTCTCAGTATCTAGAACATGACTTCCTCCGGTATTTGATTGACAACCCTGGAAAATATTACCCAACATTGGGCTTAAAACTGAGACTAGAAGTAAATGAGAAGCTAAAACGAGCCTGGGACAGACTGCAAGCTGGAGGTAAAACAAACTTTACCCAGCAAGAAGCGATTAGACTCTTTTTGAGCATTGCTATCAAAGAGCAAATGGACAAATATTCAACCAACTTTCATCTCAGAGTTGAAAAATTAGAATTTCAAATTTTGTCCCAGTCTATTAGCAAAGAAGCCGAATATAGTTCGCTCTACGATCAGTTCGTCAATATTGGTAATCAAGCAGAGTATGAGCTAAAAGATGCTCGTATAGGCTTAAGAACTCAACCAGCAGTACAGTCTTTTGATTCCCGTAGCCCAGTGATGATGGCTGTAGTCACTTGTAGCTTTAGCGATGATGATAAACCTAGCGAATTCCTCGAATGGATGTATACTTCTGCCAACAACACAATGGTGGAAAACGCGATCGGTGCTTGTAGTCTACACATGGGCTTGACTAAGGAGGTAGCGAAGGTTAACTTATTAACAAAAACCCTAGATAGTAATATTGATTCCTTAGTTGAAACAACGGTAATCCTAGGAAACAAACAACAACACTATCAGGGAATTTGGGTTGATCGAGATTCAATGATTACTATTCTGCAAGCGATAGTTTGTGGTGCAAAATCATGGCTAGCAGATAAAAGCTCAAAAAACGAAATCGACCTAGAAATCTATAATTCAGCATTTAAAGTTTTGGCAGAGTTGAGAAAGCAATTAACTAAAGCTAGAAGAGCTTTTCAAAAGTTTCAGTTTCTTGGCGAAGATTGTAATTTGTCTGAAATTAGAAAGATTGCTAATACAGCTAGGGATGAATTGAAGAAACTTCCTAAAGACAATTCCCAGGAAGATATTTACTTTGCATATCGACTCAACTTTTACCGCTGCTATCTTTTGGCAAAACGGCTAGAACTTAGGCTATCCAATGCTCAAGGTAATATAAGTAATGCGCGATCGCTGATTCAAGAAATTAAACAAAT
Source organism: Calothrix sp. PCC 7507 (assembly GCF_000316575.1). Lineage (GTDB taxonomy): Bacteria > Cyanobacteriota > Cyanobacteriia > Cyanobacteriales > Nostocaceae > Fortiea. The sequence continues at coordinate 5,431,485 of NC_019682.1, forward strand.
CCTTGAAGAAGATGAAGAAGTCAAAGCAGAACTTATTCCTATCCAAGCTCTAATTCAGTCGGAAATCTATCTGTATGAGCTTTCCTATGGACATGAAGAAAATCTATTTGCAGCTAGTAAAAGAAGTCAGTGGTTGGGATTAGCAGAATGGGAAGGTAAAATTAAAAGCGCCATTAAACCAGGATCTTGCTACAAAGATCCTGGTTTAGATATTTATCAAGCCTTGTCTGAAATTTATGGGAACGTCGCACGGATAGATTTCTACCTTTCTGATGATAGAAGTACCCTGGAAAAAGCCGCAGAATATTTTATGAGAGCCGCACACTATGCATTACGTATTGGTTTAACTCAGCGAGCATCTCGTTGGATAGCTTTAGCCGGCAGAGTTTGGGTCAGACTGGGAGATGATAATTTGCCAAAACAAGCATCTAAGCTAGCCGATAAACTTGCTAAAACTGATTTAACAGCTGGTCACAGCAAGAAGTTTTGTCAAGCAGTTCTGTCAGAGATTTCTTTGCTTGATGGAGAATATTCGCTCTTAATTGAAAATGACCGCACCAATGCTTTAAAGTGCTTTTTAACAGCACTTAAAGGGTCTGTGTATTTAGGACTAAACCGTCGGATTTGTGATGCACTGTTCAATATTTCGAGATGTTCAGAAAACTTGGGTAACTTCAGCACTAAAAAGGGACTTAGCATGGTCTTTAATAGAGAAGATCAGCTAAATGAATCAAACAAAGATAAACTGAATGAAATGAAAATCCCCACATCCGAGAAAGTTTTAGATTTGCTCTCTAGTTTATGGAATAGAGAAGATAATCCTACATGGTTCCACGTGCGAGATGATTTTTCTAAACTTGCTGCAGATATTTGGCAACAATGGCATCTTGATGTTGAGCCTGGAGCAACAACAAAACATCCTGTCGCCGAGCGCATGGAAAACAAATCTTGGCTTTGTCTAGTTAATAAACGCGAATTCAACGAAACCTCATCCTAACCGCGAATATGAGGGAGATGGGGAGTCTAAGGGGTTTCAGAGAGTCCGCGCAGGCGGACTTTGTCTGTGTAGCCGCGATTTCCAATCGCCCGGTATTTCTTCCAAAAGTGGATGCTCCCCTCTAAGGGATCTGCGGGTTAATAGTGTCCCAACCAGACGGGTTTCGGCTTCGCGGTAGTTGAGCTTAGTCGAAACTCAACCCTCAGCCTTCGAGAGTTGAGCGAAGTCGAAACTCGGTTTATTGGTACTTTATTTTCAAGCAAGTCCCTAAGCATTCATTCTGAGACAGTTAAGTTTTATAAGCTACATAGTGTTTTCTGTGCATTAGTGAGGGGTATAACCCTCAGAATTGCTGCATTTCCGCTGTCTTTAGCACCCGGAATTTACTTGTCTTTGTTTCTCTCTCGGTTACTGCTAGTGCTGCCACAATCCTTCTTGGGAGGGATGTGCTAACCTACATGACAGTAAGTAAAACCGCAAATAGTTCTGTATTATCAGGTAGTTGGCTAAAGAATAAGTCTATAGGGGGATTAACCCCATATTTCTTGCCAAAATGTATCCTCCCTTTGTAGCAAACTAGTTATAATTGTTTTCCATCACTTACTCTCGCAAATTTGTTTTTAAATCTGCACAGTACTCATAATGGGACGCGCTCGTTCTAAATCTGATTTACCCACAAAAATCTGTCCCGTATGTGAACGTCCGTTCACCTGGCGCAAGAAATGGCAAGATTGCTGGGATGAAGTGAAATACTGCTCAGAACGTTGCCGTCGTCGGCGTTCTGAGGCTAAAAATGAGACGGATTAAAATTAATACCACACCAGACGCAAATAGCGCACAGGATATATGAATTTACAGGTGCAACCGAAATTAATTATTCATGGGGGAGCTGGTAGTTCTCTCCACGGGAAAGGAGGACTGGAGGCGGTGCGCCAAGCGCTCTCTACAATAGTAGAGGCTGTGTATTCTCTGCTGATATCGGGTGCAAGTGCAAGTGAAGCGGTGGTGCATGGTTGCCAATTGTTAGAAGATAATCCTCGCTTTAATGCTGGTACTGGTTCGGTGCTGCAATCTGATGGTCAAATCCGGATGAGTGCTTCCCTGATGGATGGTGCATCAGGGCGTTTTAGTGGCGTGATTAATGTCTCACGGGTGAAAAACCCGATTGAGTTGGCGCAATTTCTCCAAAATTCCCCAGATAGAGTACTGTCAGATTATGGTTCCGGCGAACTGGCGCGGGAGTTACAAGTTCCTAGCTACAATGCTTTAACTGATTTGCGGTTGCATGAATGGATGCAAGAGCGTCAAGATAACTTTAAAAGTACGATGGCTGGGGTAGTGGCAGAACCAGAACTCGTGGAAGCTAGCAATGCTGGGCGCGGGACTATAGGCGTAGTAGCTTTAGATACTTACGGTAATTTGGCTGCTGGCACTTCCACTGGTGGTAAAGGCTTTGAGCGGATTGGGCGTGTAAGTGATTCTGCGATGCCTGCTGGTAATTATGCTACTAGTAAGGCGGGCGTTAGTTGTACAGGTATTGGGGAAGATATTATTGATGAGTGCCTAGCAGCCAAGATTGTGGTGCGGGTGACTGATGGTCTAGCCTTGAAGGAAGCCATGCAACGCTCATTTGTAGAAGCTTATGAGAATAAGCGAGACTTTGGGGCGATCGCTCTCGATGCGAATGGGGCGATCGCTTGGGGTAAAACTAGCGAAATCTTACTCGCAGCTTACCACGATGGCGACAAAATTGGCGACACCTTGGAATGGACTGGTAGCGATTTAGTCGGTTATTGCTGAATCAGTTGCAGCGCCTCGGCTAAAATTTCTTGCTGATCCACCATGCGTGCTAGTTCTTCTGTTTCATAACGTCCTTCAAAGGCTTCCAGCGCCGCTCTTTTGAGTGAGGTTGGATAGGCTTGTTCCAGAATATCGATTAATTCTGCCTGATTCAAGTAAAAACCACCAGATTTGCGGCGCTTGTTAGTTTTGTTAATTTCCCGCACAGCATTTTCGATAGAAATTTCCCCAGAGCGATTTAAGCGTTTTTCAGCTTTCTGTTTAATTAAATGGATGAGCAGAATTACACCATAACTGTCAATTTTGTTGATTTTGTCACTTAGGCTCATTTCTTCCAACTCATCCACCAACAGCATCGCTTCATGAACTCTGCCTTGTTCTAAAAGCTGCTTAAGTTCCAGTAACTCTTCCATGTGTGGTGAAATTTTGATTTCACTACTAATTTAACGTGAGTCTCCCACTAAGGGACTTCCAACTAAAAAAATATCCTATCGCTTTCTTGGCAGGGGGGCAGGGTGCAGGGGGCAGGGAGAGAAAGAAAAATATTATCTGAGTAAATTGGATAATTTATTTTCTGGAAGTCACTCACCCCTTTCTTTGTTACTGACTTTGCTTTTGCCAATCTGGTTTGACTACTTGACGGCTACGGGCAATCACTAGAGAATTATCTGGAACGTCTTCTGTGACAGTTGAACCTGCAGCGACGTAGACATCATCTCCCAAGGTGACGGGAGCGACTAAAACGCTATTGGCTCCAGTTTTGGTACGATCGCCTATTTTTGTCGGGTGTTTTTTCACACCATCATAATTGGCGGTAATTGTACCTGCGCCAATATTGACTTTAGTACCGAGAGTGGTATCGCCCAAATATGATAAATGTGCCACGTTTGTGCGATCGCCTATATGAGTATTTTTTAATTCCACAAAATTACCGACGCGACAAGCTGCACCCACTTGCACATGACCGCGTAAATGAGTATAGGGGCCAATTTTCGTTCCTGCATCCACTGTGCTATCTACTACTACTGAATACAGCACCGTAACGTTTTCACCCAAGTGGCTATTTTCAATTAGACTCCCTGGACCGATACGACTGCCCGTTTGAATCACAGTCTTACCGCGCAGGTGAGTTTGAGGTTCAATAATCACATCTGGCTGTATTTCTACAGTATCGTCAATGGTGATGCTGTGAGGGTCAATGAGCGTGACACCTGCCACCATCCATTTTTCCTTGATTCTTGTTTGTAAAATTTCGGTTGCTGTTGCTAGTTGCAGGCGATCGTTGATACCAACAATTTCCTGGTAATCTTCTACATCCACTGCCATGACTTTGCCAACTTGGGTGACGGCATCTGTGAGGTAGTATTCTTTCTGAGCATTGTTGGCCTGTAGATGGGGTAAAAACTGTGCTAATTTTGACCAGTTAAAACAGTAAACTCCAGCATTAATACGTGAATTTTGTTTTTGAGCAGTGGTGCAATCTTTGTCTTCTACCATTTGTTGCACAACATTTTCACTGTTACAAAAAACACGCCCGTAACCTCTAGGATCGCTCAGGTGTGCCGTCAGGATGGTGGCGGCGTTCTGATTTTCTTGGTGAGTTTGTAAGAGATGTTTGAGAGTTTCAGTGCGAATCAACGGTAAATCGCCGTTGAGTATCAACAAATCCCCAGTGTAGCCCTCAAGATGGGGAAGCAATTGTTGGATGGCGTGACCTGTGCCCAATTGTACAGTTTGTTCAACAAACTCCAAGCGGGGAATTGACTGCATGGCTGCTTTCACTTCTTCAGCCTGATACCCCACGATTACTAACTGCCGTGACGGTGAAAGCGGTTCTACACTTTTGATCACTCTCTCTACTAGCGATCGCCCACCCAAAGTATGTAAAACCTTAGGCAGGTTTGACTTCATCCGTGTGCCGCGTCCCGCAGCCAAAATTGCTACAACTACCATAATCAGTTATCAGTGAATTGCGCTATTGCGCTTGGTCTTTTGAGATTTAGGCCTCAAATAATACCCGATTACATCGCAGACCGAAATGCGATCTCAAGTCTACTTAATCACGTTATATACTGATTATTTGGCATTTGGCATTTGTCAAGAGTCAAAGGTCAAGAGTCAAAGGTCAAGAGTCAAAGGTCAAGAGTCGAATGGCACGCTCGTTAACGGCGAATCCATTATTTATCAGGCTTTTGGGTGTGGTCCGTGTGGGAAGCGAACGCGAACAGCACTTCGACAAGGCTCAGTGACCACGTCTCGTAGAGAAGAAAGCATAAATTCTCTTTCCTCCCACACCTCCCACACCTCCCACACTCGCTCCAGGCTGCATGTTTCACATGAGTCTTAGTGCCATTCGGTCAAGAGTCAAAGGTCAAAAGTTATTTGTCTCCCCCAGTCCCCAGTCCCCAGTCCCCAGTCCCCAGTCCCCAGTCCCCATTACTCATGCTGGTTTTGGCGAGAGTAAATAAACTCGACAAACTGCTGTATTAATTGGGGATTACGCCAACCTGAGTTGGTTTCTTCCATGATCACTTGGAGTGCTTCTTCTGTGCTAAAAGCCCTTTTATAGGGTCGTTCACTGGTCAGCGCATCATAAATATCAATAATTTGAAATACTTGTGCTAAATAGGGAATATCATCGCCTTTCAGCCCATCAGGGTAGCCCGATCCATCCCAGCGTTCATGATGATGACGAATAATGGGAATTACACCCCGCATAGTACGTAGTGGCTGGCAGATATTTTCTCCGATCAAAACGTGCTGTTTCATAATCTGCCAATCTTCGGGAGTAAGTTGGCCTTTTTTCAGTAGCACTGCGTCGGGAATGCCCACCTTACCAATATCATGGAGATAACCGCCCCACATCAAATCTCGAATTTGGTATCGCGAGAGATTCAGGTATTGACCAAAATCTTCTCCTAGTTTTACCAACCGTTCGCAATGGTCGCCAGTATTCGGGTCACGACTTTCAATCGCCCTAGCAACAGAAAACAATACTTGTTCTGCATGGTCTAGGTCTTCGTTCAAACGCTTTTGCCGCACTAGGGACTTAACACGCGCTGCTAGTTCTACACGGTCAAAGGGTTTGGTGAGAAAATCATCCGCCCCAACTTCAATTCCCCGGATACGCGATCGCCTATCATTTAAAGCTGTAATAAAAATTACTGGTATGAGCCTGGTAAGTTCATTTTGCTTGAGGATCTGGCACACTTCAAACCCATCCATTCCGGGCATCATTACATCCAGCAAAATCAAATCCGGTTGTTTTTGTGCCACTAGTTCTACAGCCACAGAACCACTTTCAGCCTCAATGACTTCGCATCCTTCCATCGACAAAAGCGCAACAGCAGTCATGCGGCTAGCCGCATGGTCATCAACTACTAACACTTTCGGCACATCTGAATCAAAGCCATTCACTTTAGAACCTTTGGTTTGGAGCGTTCTAGAGGCTAACGAATCCTCATCAAAATTGACATTTTGAGCTTTCATCCAAGAAGGTAATGCTGAGGGGTTTTCAGGCATAATCTCTTCTTTAGAGAAGCCTAATGATTCACCCTCTACATTTTGCAATCCTAGGGCATGATTTGAACCCATATTCTTCACTTTACTTGGGGGGTTAGACCCATCAACAATTTGTGCGGTAGAGCCTGTATGCTTGGGTTTCCATTTAATCACAAAGGCACTCCAATTTGTTTTAAAAAAAGTTAACAGTGTCAGGTTTCAAGAACAAGTTTGGTACTCGGCTGCATTTTAATCGGCATTTCTACAAGCTTTGTGTACTATATTAAGTCTAATTTTCTGAATTACACAAATTATAATTTTTAATCTGTTATGAGACATTGCTAATATGTCTCACTGGTTGATTTGGACATGATTCCAGTATGATGAATTCATCCAAATGTTCAATCAGGTTTTTTACGGATATTTATTAAATTGGTAACGCCAGATGGTGCTATAGAACCTAAATCTATATCAATTTGGAGCATCTAACTTTAAAATTTTCATATTACTCTCGTAATATCCGCATTTTTACTACTTTGGACTGTAAGTCTTATAAATTAAGAGTGATTTTCTTCCAAGACATTACTAAAAACCTCACGATGCCCAAGCGATTTGAAACACCAAAACAGATGCTCTGAGGATAAGAAGAACTCTACTTTTTACCAAAAGTTTCACAGATTGGAGGCACAAGTCAGACCTAAAAGTCTGCTCTTTAAATATCAGCACTCTCATCTCCCCGTAGCCATCGTTTTCGCCAACGGGAAGTAGGTTCTAGTAAAGAAGTTTGTTGCTCTTGTTGTCGCCGTGTGACTATGACATCAGCAGAATCATTCAAGTTTGGGTCACGGTAAGGAATAGCAGCACGTGTCAGCAAATGCTCTTTTTCTTCTTGGGAAAGAGTAGACGAGGCTAAGAGGGGGAGAGTGGGAGAGGGGGGAAATTGTGCCTTTGCATTTCTCCCCCCTCTAATCTGGGCTGCTACAGTACCGGGTGTTCGTCTACCTACCGGCGGAGTAGAACCTATTTGTAACCCAGTTGCTAATAAGGCCGCGCGGACAGCAGCAGCACAGGAATAAGTAGCTAGAATCCCATCTACGTGTAAACACAGAGAAATTTGCTGGATAAATTCAATAGTCCATAACTGGGGACATTGGGGGGGTGAAAAGGGATCGAGAAAAATTGCATCAGCCTGGAAACCTAACTGATGTACCTGTCTAATTAAATCTCTAGCATCGCCAATTAATAGCGTTGCTTTGAGGCGATCGCTTAATACTCGCTCTTCAAACGCTAGCTGGGTTAAAATTTCCGTATATTCATAGTCCCAATTGTCGAATAAGTGATGAGCGATCGCCGCCTGTGGGACAGATGGATTTATTTCTAACCCTATGACCTCGACCTCACAATTGGGATTTACTGCCCAAATAGTTTGTAAAGCCGCCGCTGTGTTGTATCCTAAACCATAACAAATATCTAACAGTCGTAAAACTGGTTGATGGGCACGCCCAGCTAATTGAGTAGGAGCCACAAACTTGAGAAAACTTTCCTGCTTCGCTCCGTAATGGCTATGAAATGATTCGCCAAACTCTCTAGAAGTAAAAGTGAAGGAACCATCTGCTGTTGGTTGTGGTATGAAGTCATTTGTCATTTGTCATTCGTTATTTGTCATTGGTCATTTGTTAACAGTCAACCGTCAACCATCAACAGTCAACAGTCAACAATCCCCAATCCCTAAAGCTTATGGCTGAACCCAAATTAGTTGTTTCACAAGCATGGCTGTTGGAACATCTTAACGATCCAGAAGTTGTGATTGTAGATTGTCGCTTTTCTCTGAGCGATCCACAATTAGGACGACAGCAGTATCAAGAGAGTCACATAGAAGGTGCTTACTATCTAGATTTAAACCAGGATCTTTCTAGTCCTGTGGGAGAACATGGTGGAAGACATCCTTTACCTAATCCCGTTGATTTAGCTCAGAAGCTATCAGAGATAGGAGTAAACTATCAAAAAACATTAGTTGTAACTTACGATGATTCTCGCCTGGCGTTTGCGGCTCGTTTGTGGTGGCTATTGCGCTATTTAGGACATGAGCAAGTGGCAATTTTAGATGGAGGCTTTGCAGGTTGGCAAAAAGCAGACTATCCCATCACAAAGATTATTCCTCAAGCCCGGAAGGCTACCTTTAGACCCGAAGTACAAACAGAATTGGTAGTGGATATAACAGCGGTAAAAAATCGTAAAGATTTGCCGGAGGTGGTTTTGATAGATTCAAGAGAGAGCGATCGCTACCAGGGTGAACGTGAGCCAATTGATAAAATTGCTGGTCATATTCCCGGTGCTGTCAACTATCCTTGGCAAGAAGTTACGGATTCTTCAGGATACCTGCTTTCTGAGCCAAAACAACGCGATCGCTGGAAAAAATTAGACAAAGCCGAAGAAATTTTAGTTTACTGCGGTTCCGGCGTGACTGCTTGTGTAAATTTACTTTCTTTAAACATAGCGGGCATCCACAGCGCTAAACTTTATGCTGGTAGCTGGAGCGATTGGATTAGTTATTGATTATAGGGCATTTGGCATTAGGTATTGAGCATTGAGTATTGAACATTGGGCATTGAGAGAAATAATTAATGACTCCTAACTCCTAACTCCTAACTCCTAACTCCTAACTCCCAACTCCCAACTCCCAACTCCCAACTCCCGACTCCCGACTCCTAACTCCCGACTCCCAACAAATCTCAAAACTCCCCCAAACCCAAACTGTAATTGAGACTAAAAAACCAACCACCATAATCAATACTGGGAACAGTTGAGCCACCAAAAGTAACTCCACCTTGTAAATTAATGCTACTGTAATCAGATATTCGATAATTTAAATGCCCAAATAATCGATGAAATTCGTCTTCTCGTGAGTCTGGGCGCTCCGTAAAATTTGATAAGTTAAATTGGTAATCAAGACCAACCTGAAGCGGCTGCTGTAAATAGTAGCTTAAAGAAAGCCAGAAAGAATTGATGATGCGATTACGGTTTTCTGGATCAGCAAGATTCAGGCTTAATTCATAGAAGCTATCTAACATTAATTTTGAACTCAGAGGATCTCGCCGTCCCAATGACAGCCGCACGGTATTTTCATTTAAAAAGCGATCGCCTGCTTTAAAAAAATCACCGTTATTAGCGTAGAACAACTGTTGATTGCTAAAACCAAGCTCTCCATACATTCGCTGCGATAGCTGCTGGTAAAGACTCAGGTTGAATCTCAGCTGATTGTAATCATATAATGACTGATCCGCGTAACGAATTAGGTAGCCATCAATTGACCCATTTATATAAGTCTGACGACCCAAAGGTAAATATGCCGAGGCTAATGTCAGCCCATAAAACATCAATCCATCTTCTATAGGATCAACATCCGAAGAAAAAATATTACTTGTTTGGAAGTAGCCTACACGAGCCTGCAAATAACCTACAGGTTTAAACTTGGCTATTGGCTGTTCTGTAGGTGGAAGTGGTGTTTGTTCTAGCGGTTTTGGTGATGACAGTCTTTGCCTCACCCTTAACCCCAGTTCCAAATCGCGATCGCTAAGTGGTCGCTGTCGCACTCGCAACTCCAGCTCCAGCTTACCATCACTACGTGTAGGTGAAGGCTGTGTTTCTTCTCGCAGCCTCTGTCTTAGCCTTTCTATCCTTTGAGAGTAATCTATCTGGGGTTTCTCTAAGAGTTGTTGTATTGGTTCTGAAGAAGGCTTGGGAAAATTACTTGGCTGTCCTTCTAGCTGTGGAGGATTATTTTGCTTCTGAAGATTGCCAGGACTTCTAGGACTGGGTTGAGAATTTGGTGGTTTTGAGGGACTAGGATTGGGTTGAGAATTTGGCAGTATTTGTGAATTTAAACGCCACAACTTATTAGGATTCTTGCACAGATAGACTTTACAGTCAGCTTCAGGAGAAGAAAAAGACAAGTGCGACGGATAATCTGAACCAAGAAGTGTCACAAAATCACTGCTAAATTCTTCATTTTTCCCAACTTTAGTCATATCAACAAGCGGAGGCTGGGGAAATTTCTCACAAGTACTGACATTACTCTGATTTAACTTTGTATCTGTTAACTCAGATAACCCCAACAGCGGCAAGTTAGAACTGATTTGACCTAGCTTAAGCTTCTGGCATGGCTGATGAGTCTGTGCCCTTGCCAAATTTTGTGTGTTTAATGCTACGCTATACTGGCTATATAACGTACTTGAATTTGCAGCCCATGCCCCATCTACACTGATGCTAAAGAAGCTTGCACCATTAGGAACTAACAAAATCGCACACAAGGAAAATTTCCAGCTTTTGGATTGCATGGTTGATGACGCCCATTACTTTTAGCAAGCGAGACCCACAAGCTGCGCCAGAGGTTACAGTTAGGGATCTAAAATGTCTGCTCAACTTGTCCCTGATTTTTCTACCAATTTTGTAACAATCAATAGTTGACTATATTTATTGATGTTCAGACTTGTTTATCTAAAAAGTTACATATATTTATTTTTGTTATACGTACGTAAGCCATTCATATCATGTAAATTTATTGTGTAGTTAAAGGCATATAATGGTATGTAGGGTTGATTTGTTTTATCAGTTACATTGACATAATTTAAGTATTTAAGTCAAGTAATTGAAAATCCAGTATAGAAGATAACATTAATTCGGGATTAGCATCTACTTTCAACTGGTTTGTGATCAGTTAAAGTTTCCGAGTTTTCAAAATATTATGTTTCATCATAAATTTTTCCCACTTTTAGTGGTTGGTTTATGGGGGGTTATAGCTTTGCCCTCGCCAAATATGGTGAGTGCAAACGCTCCTCTGACGCGGGCTGAGATTCAGAATCTGCGTAATTTAGTCCAACTGATCATTAGAAATAACCCACAGAAGCGTCCGGCACGAAAATTAGACACTATAATTCCTGGCGATGGCTTATCTACTGGTAGAGCTTCCTTAGCAGAGTTGCGCTTTAACGATGGCTCTTTAGCACGAGTTGGAGAACAAGCTCTATTTCAATTTTTGCCACAAACTCGCAACTTTCGACTATCAAATGGGACTGTGCTACTGCTGATACCTCCTGGAAGGGGGCAAACACGCATACAAACACCTAACGCAGCAGCAGCAATTCGTGGTTCAGCATTATTTGTACGCTATGACGAACAAACAGACACCACAGTTTTAGGCGCATTGACAAATAGTGGCATTGAAGTTTCTAACAAAGAAGCTTCTCAAAGTCAATTGCTGGAAGCAGGACAGTTAATAGTTATTGTTAAGAATAAATTTCAAGGCTTATACGATTTTGATCTAAGGAATTTTTATGAAACCAGCGATCTAGTTCAAGGGCTGGATTTGACTAGGCAGAATCTTAAGCCTATGCCCGATCCGGCGATCGCTAGTGTTCAAGCTGAAACCGCCGCAGCCGTAGCAGCACAGTCACCCATAAGCGGTAGGGGAGTAGTAGACAACCCATCTTTTTTACAGTTAAGCAATAGTTCTTCATCATCCAGCAACGCCAGCAAAGATACTCCCTCATCAAACACCCTCAATGAGAATCCTTCAGTAAATTCCCTCGTAGAAACAGGACAAGTTGTATCAGATACTGAGCGGCAGACTTCTCAAAATAACAACGATAATAATAATGTAAATTCACAGGACAAGCCCCCGGAAACAAAGCCGCCTGAGACTAAACCGCCTGAGACTAAACCACCAGAAACTAAACCACCGGAAACTAAACCACCGGAAACTAAACCACCAGAAACTAAACCACCGGAAACTAAACCACCAGAAACTAAACCTCCGGAAACTAAACCACCAGAAACTAAGCCACCAGAAACTAAGCCGCCTGAGACTAAGCCCCCGGAAACTAAACCGCCAGAAACTAAACCACCTGAGACTAAGCCCCCGGAAACTAAACCACCTGAGACTAAACCTCCTGAGACTAAGCCACCGGAAACTAAACCACCAGGACATAAACCTCCTGAGACTAAGCCGCCTGAGACTAAGCCCCCGGAAACTAAACCGCCAGGACATAGACCACCAGGACATAAACCTCCTGAGACTAAGCCACCAGGACATAAACCTCCAGAGACTAAGCCACCGGAAACTAAGCCACCAGAAACTAAGCCACCGGAAACTAAACCCCCGGAAACTAAGCCACCGGAAACTAAACCTCCTGAGACTAAACCTCCTGAGACTAAGCCACCGGAAACTAGACCACCGGAAACTAAGCCACCGGACACTAAACCTCCTGAGACTAAGCCACCGGAAACTAGACCACCGGAAACTAAACCTCCTGAGACTAAGCCACCAGAAACTAAGCCACCGGAAACTAAAGCCCCCGGAAACTAGACCACCGGAAACTAAACCTCCTGAGACTAAGCCACCGGAAACTAGACCACCAGAAACTAAGCCACCGGAAACTAAACCTCCTGAGACTAAGCCACCGGAAACTAAACCTCCTAATAATCCAGGAGGCCCAACTACTTAAAATCATGGGAAGCTGTATTACAGTGCAATTACCATGTCTACCCAGTACATCTACCTTCATGGCTTCGCTTCCAGTCCTAATTCTGCCAAAGCTCAGGACATAGGCGATCGCTTTGCCCAAATTCAGACAAAGCTGACAATCCCGGAGCTAAATGCTGGTGATTTCTCTCGGTTGACAATCACTCGTCAAATAACCCAAGTTGTCGCAGAATTTTCTGATAATTCTTTGCCAGTGACACTAATTGGCTCAAGTTTAGGTGGTTTGACGGCAGCCCATTTGGGGCAGAAATACCCACAAGTACAACGCTTAGTCTTGTTAGCACCAGCTTTTGATTTCTTATCTCATTGGTTGCCCAAGCTAGGAAATGAAGCAGTGCAGCGCTGGCAACAAGAAAAATATCTCATGGTTTACCACTACGGTGAAAGGCGATCGCTTCCCCTCAGTTATGATTTTGTGACAGATGCAACTCAATACCAAGAGGAAGCATTCCAACGCCCCATTCCCACACTGATTTTGCATGGCAAAAAAGACGAAGTCATACCCATTGCCGCCAGTCGAGACTTTGTGCGATCGCGTCCTTGGGTAGAATTAGTAGAACTAGACAGCGATCATGCCTTGGGCAATGTAATGCCAGAAATTTGGCAAGCAATTCATCTCTTCTGCCAGCTACCTTGAAGCTGTAAAATATTAAGCTCTACCAATGTCCTTAGCCATTTGTCTTACGCCTGTTACTAATGACAAATGACCAAGGACAAATGACTAATTTCTAAAACTATGCTCCCATTCATCCGGTCAGATTTAGCTAAGTTCACCGCTTATAAAGCCCATCCCAGCAGCGATACAGCCGAAGCCGTGCCCACACAATTTGATCGGCTGGATACGAATGAAAGCCCCTATGATTTACCACCTGAGTTAAAAGAAAAGCTAGCTTGGACTTATCAGCAGGTAATTGAAACAAATCGTTATCCTGATGGTGGACATGAGACACTCAAAGATGCGATCGCCCAATATGTCAATGAGTCAGCTAACCCCGCACCATCCTTTGTGACTGCTGCCAATATTTCTGTAGGTAATGGTTCAGATGAACTAATCCGCTCTTTATTAATTGCCACTTGTCTAGGAGGAGAAGGCGCAATTCTTGTTGCTAATCCTACTTTTTCGATGTACGCAATTTTGGCACAAACTCTGGGTATTCCCGTAGTCACAGTGCCAAGAAGTGAGGCTAATTTTGAAATTGACTTAATAGCTGCACAATCAGCGATCGAACAAACTCAAAATCCTCCAATTCGGGCAGTTTTCGTCGTTCATCCCAATTCCCCCACGGCTAATACCTTAACGACAGCGGAGTTGACATGGCTAAGAAGTTTGAGTGAACAAATTTTGGTAGTGATTGATGAAGCTTATTTTGAATTTAGCCAAAATACTTTAGCTGGAGAATTAGCACAGCGCCCCAACTGGTTGATATTACGTACTTTTTCTAAAGCTTTCCGGCTAGCAGCGCTACGTGTTGGCTATTGTATCGCTCATCCAGAAGCGATCGCTATCTTAGAAAAAGTCCGCTTACCTTATAATTTACCGAGTTTCTCCATAGCCGCAGCAATTTCTGCTTTACAAAACCGTCAACTTTTGCTTGAATCAATTTCCCAAACTTTAGCCGAACGAGACAAACTAATCCAAGTTTTATCTCAACATCCAGCATTAAAAATTAGAGAAAGTACAGCTAACTTTATTTATCTGCGTCTCCAACAAAATGGAGCAAGCGCGCAAAACATTGCTTTAAAAAGTTTACACCAGCAACTCAAGATTTCTGGAACCCTGGTACGGCTTCTGAACGAAGGATTGCGAATTACTATAGGAACTATTGAAGAAAACGCCCGCACCCTGAATCGAATCCAAGCTGCTTTGACGGATTTTGAATTTTAACGATTTGCTTCAGTAATTAAACCTGCCATCTCCTTCACTGCCCAAACGGCGTACCATGCCAGCAGTCTGTGGCAACACACCCACTAAAAGAGCAAAGACAAAATCAGGTAAACTAGCTACCATTTCTGGTGGAAAGTATTGTTCAAATTGATCGAGAATTTTCTGGACTCGTTGCTGCGGTACTGGGTTTTCTGTAATTTGTTTGATTAATCGAATCCATTGTCGCCTGATTAAATAAGCCTTCTGGCGCTCCTCATAAGATTCGGGTGTTAACAAAGACAAGTTACCTATCGGTAGTGCCTTTTGACAATCACAGTCATAATCCCCACCCACCGCTGCTCCAGGCCCAGCAAATTCTGCATGGTAGCGTTTAAAGAGGATTAAGCCATTCCGCCTACGACTATTGACGATGAAAACCTTTCCAGTTTGTAAAAGTGTGAGGATATCCGAGCCTTGAGATTGCTCAGTTCCATCTGGCATGACAAAACGGTCAGGGAAAGTGGTGTCAGAGTAATAAGTTGATACCATAGCAGTCTGATAGCGTCGGCGCTGTTCGCTATCCATGTTTTTTCAAACTTGCTAATAATTGGTTAGTAGTATACACTCAACGCTAGAATTTGATGTTCAGTGAAATTAAGATTTTTGATTTCTTTTATGTATGATCTGATCAAATTTTTTTGGTCAGCTAACCTGAGATTATGAACAAATGAGATTGTTCAATAATTCGGTAATCATATTTTATGAGATTTAACTGGATTTGTCTTCCACTAGAGTGAACTTTATTTTAAAGTTTTTATAAAGATGAATATCTTAAATACAAAGTTACTATGAGGATTTTCAGATTCTTCTAAGGGCTGTTTTACCGAATATCTATATCATAATTGCTTTGTGATCTTTATTATTTAAGTAAGAAATATTATTCAACATAATATATTAGGAATCCGATTTGATTTTTTTTTAACCAAATCGGATTCCTACATATTTTAAAGTTTAGTTATAAATTCTATATTATTAATTAGTAATCATAGTAATAATTACCAACATTATATTTTCTCGTGCCTGAATGTAGATATACTTCAAAAACTCTGAATAAAATATTTTTGGTAAGATTTTTTTAAACATTCTGAAGCAGACCAGAAAATGTTACACTTTTTATAGTAATGCTATTAAAAAAATAATGTAATTTTTTGTAAATGACAAAATCTCTAGAGATCAAAATAGGTAATTACCAAATGTCTGACGATTGGTAAATTGAGTAGATTAACAACTCTCACGTAAATAATTCAACTATTGAGACTGAATTGCAAAGTCAGATATAGGACTCATATTTGATTTCTGAAATACACGTAGGGGAGCCACCCTCGTGCGCGGGTTTCCCGCGTTGAGAGGAGTGGCGTTGGGCAATGCCCACCCTACACTTAAGATTAAAGTGTACGGAATTTTTTCAATAATCAAACCGGATTCCTATATGAGGACTAAGTGTAAGCTGTCGCGCCTACAAATTTCGTCACGATAATTTTAGGCAAAACCTGTAAATCCCCTCCCTTGTGCCCTGCTCTGCTGCTGCCTCAATGTGCAAACTATAATCACAACAGCTTATAAACACCTTTATATCCTGTTCGTTGTAGTTATAATGTCACAATTAAGCACGTATTAAAACAAAATTTAGGTAGTTGAATTAGCCCTCAAATACTTGTGCAATAACAACTGATGTGAATATCTTAAAAGAAAAATATTCCAACTAGATTCGATTTTATCCACTCGATATCCCTGCTTGAAATAAAGCTGTCGTGCCTGATGATTATCCTCCACTACATGAAGGTATAAATCTTGAAATCCCCACTCACGGGAGACATATTCACATTTTGTGAGTAACTCTGAGGCCACGCCATTCCTACGATATTTTGGGCAAACAGCTAGATTTGACAGGTACGGGAAACTCCTACCCACCTGTGCCCATGAATTACTGAAACGCACACCCATTTCTACAGTTCCTACTAAATTATTAGCAGCACCAATAGTAGTATCAACAGCAACCAAACAAACGTGATGGGGAGCAGGTGACGCCAGTCGGTGTTTTAAGTCTTCGTAAATACCCAAACGCAGCACAGGGAAAGCCCATCCCCATATCCCCTGTTGGGAGTGAAAGCTCTCAGCAATAATTTGGGCAACACTCGTCAAATCAGCAGGTGTAGCCGCACGGATTTGGAGTTGGCGTTCAACTGGCTCGGCGGCATCTGTGACTGACTCTTGATGGTATGAGTGAAAAAACCAGGATGTCAAGGCTCGTTTAGTGTTAATTTCATTCAAGGGAAATTTTCTCAAATATCCTAAAAGATCATCAAAGCTGTGTGAAAATTCTCAAATGCAGTAAGTATTTAGCTTGTGGTAAAATTACGAATCTGGTTTTGCTTGACGAGCAAACATATTACAAGTTACCGTTTAGAGTTTTGTAACTTACACTCCTAACTATTGTAAAGAATTGCAATTTAATCATAAATCGATGAGCTTTATTTCAGGAGATTTAGGCATATTTCTTTTTTAAGAGTAGAGAAGTGAGCAATCTCTGACAACAAGCCGCCTGGGTGAAGTTTATTCTGACGTTTAACTATTCGCCTGTTTTCATATGCTTACGCTTAAGAAAGCTACGCATAGCTTTACGGAGAGGCTAATAATCTGCATTTTTCAGATCGAATTG
Source organism: Calothrix sp. PCC 7507 (assembly GCF_000316575.1). Taxonomy (GTDB): domain Bacteria; phylum Cyanobacteriota; class Cyanobacteriia; order Cyanobacteriales; family Nostocaceae; genus Fortiea. Next base: position 5,448,907 of record NC_019682.1, read on the forward strand.
GTATAAGTAGTATATTTTAGACCTTAAATCTTATTTTTGTAACATTGCCAGATGTAACATGGGTGTCATAAATAAAATTTACTTACAAATGTTAGTGCAACTGCTGTAACGGGAAAACTTAATATGCAGCTACAGATGGCTTTTTCGGCCAGACTTGAGTGCTGCACATCATAATAGGACAGTTTTAGCCGGAGGTGAGGGAAGATTTTGCCAGCCAGCATCGACTCTGTAGCACTCAAACTACATATGAAACCAATTGCTCTGCACCAGAGCCAATGGCAACCAGTACAAGCCATTGAGGCAAATTACTGTGAGTAAATGCTCCTACACTCAGCAGTCATGTAACCAAATAGCCTTATTGGTCGAAATGCTCTGCTCTTACCTGACTCAGAAACATCCTTACCTGATCAGATTATTCTTTATCCAACTGCCGTTGCAGCAGGAAAGCGGTGCATGAAATCCCAAGCAAACAGTAAGCCTAAAATTTTGGTTGTTGATGATGAACCAGACAACCTTGACTTGCTTTACCGCACCTTCTATCGCGACTATAAGGTGCTGAGGGCAACTTCTGGTCCTGCGGCGCTGGATTTGCTCTCTCAAGAGGGAGAAGTCTCGGTGATCATCTCTGATCAGCGGATGCCGATAATGAGCGGTACAGAATTTTTGAGCCTGACAGCGACTCAATATCCAGATATTATCCGGATTATTTTAACTGGCTACACTGATGTCGAAGACTTAGTGGAAGCAATTAATGCTGGCAAGGTATTCAAATATGTCACCAAACCTTGGGAAGCTGAGGAACTTAAAGCAGTAGTACGCCAAGCCCTAGATACTCACAATGTCCTCAAAGCTCGAACTCGTGAACTAACCCGCACACTGCGTCAAGAATCACTGCTGAACACTGTCACAAATACCATTCGCAGTGCTTTAGACTATCGGCAAATTTTACAAGCAATTGTCGATACGGTGGGTCATATGTTGGAGGTGGATGTTTGTCTGTTACGTCCTTTCCAAGAGGGGCGATTAGTGGATGAGGGATTCATTTACCAGAAGACTGGAGAAAACACAGGAGGAGGGGTAGATGAGAGAGATGGGGGAAATATTACTTCCTCATCGTCCTCATCACCCTTCTCTTCTCTATTAGCTCAAACGGTCTGGGAAACCCGCGAAGTACAGGTGATTCATCATGTGGTAGATGATGAACGTATCCAAGGTGATACTCTTGAACTCCGCCAACGTTCCACAGCTTTTGCCACAGCTAATATTTGCTCTAGCTTGGTGGTGCCGTTGATTTGTCAACAGGAACTGATGGCAGTCCTAGCACTACATAAGTGTTCTGAGTCCCGTATCTGGCGAGATGAGGAGGTGCAGCTGGTATCGATGGTGGCGGATCAAGCAGCCTTAGCTCTTTCTCAAGCCTATACTTATGAGCAAGTACGTGCCCTTGCTAGAAGAGAAGTATTAATTAATACAATTACTACGGCGATTCGCTCTAGCCTAGACCCACAAAATATTTTTGCAGCTATTACCGAACAACTAGGGCAAGCTTTACAAGTCGATGGCTGTGTCCTGTCTTTGTGGACAGAGGAAGATGAGTTTGTTCAGTGTGTGGGCTTATATGATAGTTCTCAAAATCTAGAGGATGCTCTCAAGGTAGTTAAGGGAGAAAATTTAGATCATAATCACCACAAATTAAAACAGCAATTACCCGATTCTCAAGCACCAATTAAGGAGAATCCGATACTGCAAGAAATTTTGCAGACACAGCAGCCTGTGGTAATTACTGATATGAGTAATTGTTCGTCAGAAGTTAAAGGGTTTGATTTGCCTTTAAAAATGCCGGCACGATCGCTCATGGTTGTGCCTTTGTTGGCTGATGGCAAATGCATTGGCAGCATCACGTTGCGTGTTAATAGTCAAGCGAGAGTGTGGTTGTCATCGGATATCGAACTGGCTAAAGCAGTAGCATCTCAAGCAGCGATCGCCGTGCAGCAATCCCGTCTGTATCAAAAAACACGTGATCAGGCTGAACGTTTGTTGCAATTAGACAAACAAAAAACTGAATTTTTCCAAAATATTTCTCATGAATTCCGCACTCCTATTACTTTAATTCAGGGACCTCTAGAGTCAGCGGTGAGCATGGGTGAAGGGCTATCTTATTCTCAAAGTACGATCGCCCTGCGAAACTCCCGCCGTCTCCTACGACTAGTCAATCAACTACTTGATTTGCAACGCCTGGATGCGGGGAGGATGCAGCCTAGTTTTCGCCCCTGCGATTTGGCGGAATTTGTGAGCCAAATAGTCGAGTCATTTCGCCCATATTGCGAGAAGAAGGCTCTAAATCTCGTGACTCAGCTTGGTGAATGTCCCCAAGTTTACTTGGATATGGAAAAATTTGACAAGGTGGTTTATAACCTCCTGTCAAATGCCATGAAGTTTACCCCTGAAAGTGGCACGATCAATGTCAGACTGGTATCTCAAGGCGATCGCTGTATCTTACAAGTACAAGATACCGGAATTGGCATTGTTCAAGAGCAAATTCCCCACTTATTTGAGCGCTTCCGCCAAGCTGAAGGCTCAGAAAACCGCTCCTATGAAGGTAGTGGTTTGGGCTTGGCTTTAGTTAAAGAATTAGTGGAACTACACGGTGGTAAAGTAACTGTGGATTCAGTTTACGGGGAAGGAACTACCTTTACTTTATGGCTGATAACTGGAAATCATCACTTACCTAGAGAGCAAGTACTGGAAACACCTTCCGAGCTAACAACGAGTCGCGCTAGCGTGGAATTGGCTGATTTAGAACTAATAGAGTCCATAACAGATAATATCGAAGAACTATCACCCATTTCTGACACTCAGGACTTGCAAAAGAACGGTAAAGCTGGTCTGGAAAAACATGACCACTCAATTTTGGTCGTAGATGATAACCCGGATTTGCGAACCTATGTATCTGATATCATCCGTAGCAATGGTTATCAAGTCCAGACGGCTCGTAATGGCGCTGAGGGATTCCGAATAGCTCAAGCAACTTCACCCAGCTTAATTGTGACTGATTTAATGATGCCTGTAGTCACAGGATTGGAAATGATTCGGATGATCCGCAATGAGGATAAGCTCAAAGGAACACCAATTATTTTGCTGACAGCTAAAGTTGATGAAGAAACCCGCATTGAAGGTACAGAATATGGCGCGGATGCTTATTTAGCCAAACCATTTAATGACCGGGAACTTCTGGCTGAAGTCAAGAATCTTTTAGCCTTGAAGGCAAACGAACGGCGAGTTTTGGAGCTAAATACTTATCTGACAGAATCGGTGCTGAAGCGCTTTTTGCCGCCTGCTTTGGTGCAAAAAGCTGCAATGGGAGATTTGACTCTAGATTTACGACCGGAACCGCGCTTGATTACGGTTTTATTCAGTGACATAGTGGGTTTTACTCAGCTAGCAAATACTCTGAGATCCCGGCGAGTAGCGGAATTACTCAATGAGTATTTAGAAGCTATGACCAAAACTGTGTTTGATAACGGCGGCACTGTGGATAAATTTATGGGAGATGCTATTTTAGCTTTATACGGAGCGCCGGAAGAATTAACTCCCAATGAACAGGTACGTCGCGCTATCAACACAGCCAGAGCAATGCATCACGCACTAGCTAAGTTAAACCAACGTTGGCGAGACCAAGGTATATTCGATGCTGACGGACATGCTGGAGTGAAGTTTCGTTGTGGTATCCACCAAGGTACAGCAGTTGTAGGGATGTTCGGTAGTGCAGAACGCGCTGATTATACTGCTATTGGTCCGAGTGTGAATATTGCTGCTAGATTGCAGGCTGCTGCTATTCCCGGTACTATTCTGGTCTCTGCTGCTGTGGCAGATTATTTGCAGGATGAAGAAATCACTAAAGTAAGTCCTTTGGAACTTAAAGGAGTAGATGAAACAGTTCTGACTTTTGCTGTGGCTCCAGAGTTGATGGTTAATCGTTAAAATCAGACTGGAGTAAGTAGGTCAGCGTAAATGAAGTTAACTAGTCTTCGCGTAGCGTCTGTGACAAGAGAGGGTTGTCATTGGTCATTTTTAAGGCTTTGAGGATACTTCATACTTAATACTTCAGATGACACCAACAGTTACGGATACAACTTCAAGTCCAGACAAGGTCTGGAGGAGACACACTGATCCACCTGGTTTGTGGATTGCGGTAGTGATAGGTTCAGTGGGACTACACTTGCTAGCATTTTGGCTGATACGTTCGTATCAGTCTAGTCTGTTGTGGCAGCAGCCGAGTAAGGCAGAGATTCCGATTGAATTCGTCGAGGTTACAAAATCAAAAACCAGAGTAAAACCAGTTGAGTCTCAACCAAAACCAGCTGCGCCAAAGCCATTAACTACAACTCAAAAGCTACCGCAGGAAGTAGTTCCGATACAGAAATTAACTGTAAAACCTGAGCCTATCCCCGAAGAACAGAATGCGATCGCTCTTGCACAGCAACGTCAACGGGAACTCGCCGCACAACAACAACGGGAACTCGCTGCACAAAAACGAGAATTAGCTGAAAAACAACAACGGGAACTCGCTGCACAACAAGAACGTGAAATTGCGGCACAAAAACGAGAATTAGCTGAAAAACAACAACGGGAACTCGCTGCACAACAAGAACGTGAAATTGCGGCACAAAAACGAGAGTTAGCTGAACGACAGCAACGGGAATTGGCTGAACGACAACAAAGAGAGAACGCAGCTAATTCTAATAACCAAAAGCCGTTACCGTCATCCTCTAATGCAACAGGTGGAAGCCTCATAGCAAATTTGATGGGAGAGCCTCAACAAGTAGAAAGCGATAGACACACTCACCCAGCTAAAATCAAACAGAGCAATCAGCCATTTACTAAAGGTCTTGAGTATGTAAAATTTATTGAAAAGAAACCTGGTGAGCCTGTAGAGTTAACGGTTGTATTAACAATTTCGGAAAAAGGTCAACTTGAGAAAGTCGCGATCGCCGATCGAGCCATCTCAGCCGAGGAAAGAAGCTATTATGAGGATTTCGTTACCAATGAAGTTCTTCGAGGCTGGGAATTTGAACCCGCGTATGACAACGACCCAAACGACCCAAAGCCTAGCAATCTCACAGTACGTATCCAAATCAAGCCCCTGCCTTAAGAATTAGATACTTGAATATTCTATAAAACTATGCTATCTTTTTAAAGTTGGAAGTTAGCGGGCGTAGTTTAGTGGTAAAACTATAGCCTTCCAAGCTATTAATGCGGGTTCGATTCCCGCCGCCCGCTTAAAAAACATGACCCTTGTAAGTTAAAGCTTTCAAGGGTTTTTTGTATTTATTCCCACGATCACGTTGATAGATTAATTGGCATATCTGGATCAATCTCAATCACGGTGATTTTGGCATTCTCAACTACCGTATTTCCCACAATTGTGTTGTGCATTGCCTCAAACTTCGATTCTTCCTCAGCAATGTGTTCGTAGTGCAAAATTACATGGTAATGCTTGGTAATTGGTTCTCCAGAGTCCGATTGCTCCGCTGTATCCCAATTTATGTTTTGTCGTTCTTCCGCCATCCGACGATAATCATCGGCTAGCTGTTCTAAGGCGATGGCGATCGCGTGTTCTTTTGTTTGACCATAGCATCGCAAGTTCTCCGTGGGAAAATCAGTCAGAGATGGCGACATCTGGCAAATGTACTTTCCATCGTTTTGGGATAGCACTGCGATCGTAATGGTTCCAGTAATTTGATCGGGGTTCTCATCCGTCATAGTACCGCGCTGCAAGATTTAAAGTCGTGGTTGAGTTGTTAGCGCATCGCTTTGCTCAGTCAACATAAAAACGCTCCCTGAGCGTAGTCGAAGGGAGCAAATGAAGTCAATAAGAAAAGCGGCGATCGCTCATAAATTTTTGCGTGACTGTCAAATTTCAACAGCCGCACCGGAGTTTTGCACAATTTAACCAAATCTACCGCTAACGTAATCGCGAGTATCTTGCTGTTGAGGATTGTTGAAGATTACTTCTGTGGCGTCATACTCAACCAGGAAGCCAGTACGACCACCTTTATCTGATGATTTGACGTTGAAAAAAGCTGTTTTATCGGATACCCGTGCAGCTTGCTGCATGTTATGAGTAACAATAACGATGGTGTATTGCTCTTTCAGTTCGTGAATGAGTTCTTCAACCCGCAGGGTGGAGATGGGGTCAAGAGCAGAGCAAGGTTCATCCATCAGGATAATTTCTGGTTGTACTGCGATCGCTCTAGCAATACATAAACGCTGTTGTTGTCCACCAGATAAAGATGAGCCGCTTTGTCTGAGTTTGTCTTTGACTTCATCCCACAAAGCCGCTTGGCGTAAACTCCGCTCTACTAATTCTTCCAGATCGCCTTTGTAACCGTTGATTTTAGCCCCGTAGGTAATGTTGTCAAAAATCGATTTCGGAAATGGGTTCGGTCTTTGAAATACCATCCCGATTCGACGACGCACTTCTACAGCGTCAACGTCGGGTGCATACAAGTTTTTATCGTAATAAAAGACCTTACCTTCTGCTCGAAACGATTCAATTAGGTCGTTGAGACGGTTATAACATCTCAATAATGTGCTTTTACCGCAACCTGAAGGACCAATAAAGGCTGTCACCCGATTTTTCGGGATATCTAGCCAAATATTCTGCACAGCTAAGAAGTTGCCGTAGTAGATGTTAAGGTTTTCTGTACGTAGAACGGTTTGGGTGCCATTCACTGTGCCAATGTTAGTAGCCATGATATAGTGTGGTGTCGGTTTGTGGGATGTGAATATGCCCTTGTGACGTGGTTGCGCTAGGCTTTTTGGCGAGTAGCCCAGCGAGCAATGATACTGGTGATCAATACCATCAGTACCAGGATTAGGGACGCTGCCCAAGCTAATGATTGGAGATTTTTAAAGGGAGTAGTAGCGAAGTTATAAACTAATACAGCTAGGGAAGCTGTGGGTTTAAACAGGCTATCCGGCCAAAATGGCGAGAAGAGAGCCGTGAATAGTAGAGGTGCTGTTTCTCCAGATGCGCGAGCGATCGCCAAGGTTGAACCAGTTACAATAGCTGGTAAGGCTGCCGGTAAAACTACTTGTGTTACTGTCTGAAAGTGTGTCGCACCTAACCCAGTAGATGCTTGTCGCAAATCTTGGGATACTAACTGCAAAGCTTCATCAGCAGTACGGACAATAATTGGCAACATCAAAATTGCTAAAGCGAAACCCCCACCTACAGCCGAGTAGGAACCTAAATTGAGCTTTGTTAAGGTCAAAACCACAATCCCGTAGGCAAATACCCCAGCAATAATGGAGGGAACTCCACTGAGAATGTTAGTTGCAAATCTTACCCATCTTGCTATCTTAGCCGAACTAAATTCTGTTAAATAGATTGCTGCCAAAACACCAAATGGGACGCTAATCAAAGCAGCAATCCCTACCATCAATAAAGTTCCCAAAATAGCGTTACCAAAACCGCCGCCCTTTCTGAGTGGTGCGGGTGGTAGCTCAAAAAATACGCTGGGACTCAGACTACTAAAGCCTTGGATAATGACGTAAGAGAGTACTGCCAGTAAAGGCAACAGTACCAAGGCTCCACAGACAAACGCTAAAACCGTCATCCCTGTGTTAAACAGCGTCCTCTTAGACATGGGAGCGCGAGTCAGGCTGCTTTCTGAAAAACTAGAACTCATAATTCAACACCCAACTAAGCTAAATTCGCTTGACTCGGAGAACGATGAACTCTGCTAGCACATTGACTACAAGTGTCAAGAAAAACAGCACTAATGCAGCGTACATCAAAGCCGCAACTTGCAGACCACTAGCTTCTGAAAATTGATTTGCTAATAAAGAAGAAATTGTATTGCCTGGTGCTAAAAGAGAAAGACTCAGGTTGTTGGAGTTACCAATTAACATGGTGACAGCCATCGTTTCTCCCATTGCCCGACCTAGTGATAACATCACCGCACTAACGATGCCAGAAAAAGCAGCAGGAATCAGAACTTGAAAAATAGTTTCCCAGCGGGTTGCGCCCAGTCCTAAAGACGCTTGGCGTAAACTTGGGGGGACGGAAATCAACGCATCCCTGGATATAGCTGTGATGATGGGCAAAGTCATAACTGCTAATATCACCCCTGCCGGCAACATTCCCGGGCCAGTGGGAGGAGTACTAAAAAATGGTAAAAAACCCAAAGAACTATGGAGCCATTTACCCACGTTGGTAATGATTGGCACTAAAACGAAAATGCCCCATACGCCGTAAACAACGCTGGGGATAGCTGCTAGAAGTTCTACTAGAAATACTAATACTAACCGGACTTTTGCTGGCAAAAAATCTTCGCTTAACAAAATGGCGGTGCCAACACCAATGGGTACAGCTATGAGTAGACCAATAAAAGAACTAACTAGAGTTCCATAAACTGCAGGTAGAACTCCATAGTCGCTATTAACCGGGTTCCAGTTGGTTTTGACTAAAAAGCCAAGACCAAATGCTTGGATGGCAGGCCAAGCGCCAATAGCTACCTGTAGGGTGATCCATAATAGAATGCCTGCGATCGCCAGTGCAAAAATCTTAGTCAGCGAAATAAAGCCCTGGTCTAGGTTCTTTTCTACTCCGGAGCGATTTTTAATCGCTGATGACAGATTTTGAGGTTGTGTAGTCATGGATACTGACTTTAACGATTAAATCAGAAAGAATGTGTGAGGAAACTAAATTCGTCAAATTATCGGCTGTTTACTTAAATCTAACCTGAGACTCTGACAACGCACAGATCCCAGCGGCGAATATCCCAGAAGCACAGGCATTAAGTATTCAGGCAATCAAGTACTTTATAAATCCAGAATTTTGGCTATTTGCTAGCGCTAGTACCGCCGCCAACAGCAATCTTATAGTCTGGAGTGATTTGATCGGCAGCAGCAGCCACCTTGGTAATCACACTTTGGGGTAGAGGAACATACCCTAGTTCTTTAGCAATCTTCTGACCCTCAGTCAAAGCATATTCAATCGCGGCTTCAACTGCTTTGGCTTTTGCAGCTTCAGGATATTTCTTGTAAACCAGAAGCCAAGTGTAAGTCACAATAGGATAAGAATCTGCACCTTCTGGATCTGTAATAAAGGCTCGGAGGTCTGCGGGTAAGGTTACGGCTTCAAGAGTTTTAGCCGCTGATTCATCAGTAGCTGGAACGATTTTGCCGCTTTTGTTTTCCAAAGACGCAAACTTGAGGTTATTTTGTTTGGCGTAACCGTATTCTGTGTAACCGATTGCACCTTGAGTTTGTTGGACTTGGGCTGTCACACCTTCATTACCCTTTGCACCAACGCCCACAGGCCATTTTACACTCTTACCATCGCCAACTTTAGTCTTCCACTCTGGACTAATGGTGCTGAGGTGTTTTGTAAATACTCCGGTCGTGCCGCTACCATCAGAACGATATATAACAGTGATTGGCTGCTTAGGAAGTTTCGCATCTGGATTAGCTTTAGCAATCAGTGGGTCATCCCAAGACTTGATTTTGCCTAGCAAGATGTCGGTGTAAACTGCCCGTGGTAACTTGAGTTCTGGCACATCGGGCAAGTTATAAGCTAGAACAATACTACCAGCAGTCACGGGTAGCAAAATCACACCCTTGTCCACCTTCTTGATTTCTTCATCTTTCATGGCTACATCGCTGGCACCAAAATCCACAGTACCTTTGATGAATTGCTCTACACCAGCACCACTACCAACTGACTGATAGTTAACTTGCAAGTTCGGATATTTTTTATTCAAGTCATTGAACCAACTTGCATACAGCGGTGCGGGAAAAGAAGCTCCAGCACCAGTTAGAGTGACGTTTCCACCCAGATCCAGCTTGGCTGGGTTAGAAGCAGTAGTATCCTGAGCAGATCCAGGAGTTTCTTTAGTAGCTGTATTTTCTGGGCTTTGCTGTCCGCCACAAGCAGCTAGACTTAATGCCAGTGCTAACACTGGTATTGAAGCTGTGAGGCGATTATTTTTCATTGCACTTAGAAGTGATAGCATCGCTGTCAATCTTTAATCAATTTCCAGGTGAGCGCCTCTAAGATACCCCTAAAAGGTAAGCCTTAAGGTTAACAATGGGTTAACTAAGTTAAAAATATCGTTTTTTTTAGCTGAACTTTAAATGTCGAATCCACCATATTTTAGCTACATTTTATACTCTGTTTTGGTAAATTTGTAGCGTATTGATGTTTGCTTGTCTGTGTAAGAAAAATATATAGAACTTTTTAATAGTCTGGTTTTCTTGCTCAAGCTATAGAAAAACCATGCAAGTTCATCACAATGAGTGGTATTATTAGTGATTTAAGCTTTTTGAAAATAAATGTAGACTCGTAGCTGCTAGTCCTCAGACATAGCCAAATTTTCATCCTTGCCTTCTGGAAGCTGTGCGATCGCCCCAATAGTAGGTCAAGAAAATTCCAAAAGTACTTCAGGCAAAATAAAATACGATACTCCTTAATGTGTCAGTGCTAATTTTACTGAAATATTCAACGCATTAGTGTCTACCCTGGTTGCCGAGACTTTTCCCTATTGCCCCTTTTCTCTGATAAATGTTTGCCGCTTCCAATCAATTGTTATGGTCCATGATTGGCTTACTGCTCACAATGGGTGGCACATTCCTAGAATCCTATGGTATTAGCCTGCCTTGGAATTGGAGTAAGCAAGGAATTCAGACTTTTTCTTTAGGTGTCAGTTATCAAATTGGCGCTGTGCTTTTAGTCGGTTGCTTAGGTGGAAAAAATGCTGGTGCGCTTTCGCAGATTGCCTATTTAGTTATGGGATTAACTTTACTACCTGTATTTTCTGAGGGGGGCGGTATTGGTTACGTCAAGCTATCTCACTTTGGCTATCTGCTAGGCTTTATTCCAGGAGCTTGGATTTGTGGATTTTTAGCCTTTAAAGCTAGGCCTCGACTAGAAACTCTCGCCTTTAGTTGTATTTGTGGCTTGTTAACTGTCCACGTCTGCGGTATTACTTATTTAATTTTGAGCTATTTTTTTCAGTGGCAAGGCACAGAAAATCTGACATTAATACAAGCTATTATCAGCTACTCATGGTCTAAACTACCAGGGCAACTAGCTGTAGTCTGTGCCGTTACAGTAATAGCATATATACTACGTCACCTAATGTTTTACTAGTCAATTGTCATTCGTCCTGTGTTCTTTGTCAAAAACATACGACCAATGACCAATGACTAACGACTAATGACCAATGACTAATTTGCCATGCGCTTAAAAAATCGCCTTTTTTGGCTCACTGCCTTCATAGCTTTTTTCATCGATCAACTGACAAAATACTGGATTGTGCAAACCTTTAAATTGGGACAAACTTTACCACTCTTGCCAGAGATATTTCACCTCACCTATGTCACCAACACCGGTGCGGCTTTTAGCTTGTTAAGCGGGAAAGTAGAGTGGTTACGCTGGTTATCCTTCGGAGTAAGTTTAGTCTTGATTGGGCTAGCATTACTTGGTCCAGCATTAAGTTTTTGGGATCAGCTTGGCTATGGGTTGATTTTGGGCGGGGCTATGGGCAATGGTATTGATCGGTTTGCTTTAGGCTACGTAGTTGATTTTCTTGATTTTCGACTGATTAATTTTGCTGTATTTAATATGGCAGATTCATTTATAAGTATTGGTATTGTTTGCTTGCTAATTGCTTCCTTGCAAAAACCACCAACTTCACACCATAGGTCACGATAGATTGCAATTTTATATCGCAGCTTTGTCAATCTTTGGTATCAATCTGTTGGCAAAAAATTTGTACAATGAAGCCTGAGAGTTATTACCCCCAGGCTATTAGTAACTGAAACCTCGACTCAGTTAGACATGATTGGTTTCAGTGATTATTATTGCACAATGACTCATGGAACTAATACCGTTTCTTTGTGAAGCTGCATATAATTCACCCCCCGGCTATCGCCGTCCCCCCTTACCAAGGGGGGGACTACAGGGGGGTATTATTATGTGCATCTTTATACAAAATAGGTATCAGGTTTGTTGCATTAAATTTGAGAGGTTAATTAGTTCGTAGTCAGGACTTCAATCCTGGAATAGTTTAAGCACTAAACTACTCACTATAATTTCTCATCATTAATGAGACTGCGGGGCTGCGATATCCCCGACTTCTTTAAAGAAGTCGGGGGCATGAAAACCACGAACCTCTCACAACTTTAGGGACAGACCATTAGTGCAAAATGTCGGATTTACAAACTATCTGATCATTGATAGCAAATTTTTATCAGCACCGTACTTCAGCTTTTAATTACCTATAGTAGTTCCAGGTGCGGGAGTTGCGGGTGCTGGAGCTAAGTTGTTGGGAGCGCCAGATTCAGGTGCGGGAGTTACGGGTGCTGGAGCTAAGTTGCTGGGAGCGCCAGATTCAGGTGCGGGAGTTACGGGTGCTGGAGCTAAGTTGCTGGGAGCGCCAGATTCAGGTGCTGGGGTTATTTTGGTAGGAGAGCTAGCATCAGGCGCTGGAGTTACAGGTGCTGGAGTTAAGTTGCTAGGAGTAACAGACTCAGGCGCGGGAGTTAAATTGCTGGGAGTGCCAGCGTCAGGCGCGGGAGTTGCGGGTACTGGAGTAACTGTGGTGCTAGGAGTATTACCACCTTCAAAAGACTTGCTTTCTGGTATTGTAGTGCCACCAGAAGCGGCAGGCGAGAGAGGTGTACCACCCGGACAACGGGAATTAAGGGGGGAACGCTCACACAGCACTTTAAACCCTTCTGCCGACAGCTTGATTTCCGTTGCTGAACCTGCGGATGAGCTACTGGATTCGTCTATAGGGGATTTACTTGATTGAGCAACAGCAACATTGGTGGTTAGAGCCAAAGTTAGGGCTGCACCAAACAAGCTCAGAGATTTTCCCTTCATTCTGAATTAACCTCAACGGAACACTCGCCCCATTAAATCAGACAAAATAATTTAGAAAATCTTCCTAAATGGGGATGTATAGGTTTACTGCAAAATATGTGGATTTGTTAAAGCTATAAAAGATACATCATTTGCCTTTAATTGGTGGTTTTGAGCAATACAAAAGCAAATGCGCTGTTTTTTGTTCGTAAAGCTAGTGATAGTAAATAAAATCGGCATTTGAAAACAGAGAGAAGAATGTTGTCTATGTAAATAAATGATCAAGATTAACAGCGTAAATTAGCTGACTAGATATTGTCTTGGTGTAAGATTGACTCGTAAATAATTCCGTATAGCTAATTTATGATTTGGCTTACGAGTAAAATGATTGAAGACCAGCATCAAGATTTTAAATCCCTGCATTTTTTACTCATAAACGTGATGTGAATAGCCGATGAGTTCCCCGCAACCCCCTCAAAAGCCACAAACTTTACTTGGTCAACTGACTCAAGCAGTACATACAATCCAAGCTAGGGTTGATTTTTCCAAACTGGCGCTCAAACCTAATGCCAAAGTACCAGAACTTTGGGTGCAGGATGCGGGGGCGGATAAGGCGGAGATATATCCGCTGTTGGGCGATCGCTATATGCTAGGTCGTAGTTCTAAATCCTGCGATATAGTCGTCCGCAACCCAGTAGTTAGCCAAATTCATTTGTCACTATCACGGGATTCTACACAACGCACCCCCGTTTTCGTGATTAAAGATGAAAACTCCACTAATGGCATTTATCGTGGCAAGCGACGAGTTTCTTCCCTAGAATTGCGTCACGGTGATATCCTCACTCTCGGACCACCAGAACTTGCTGCTTCTGTGCGACTGCAATATGTTGATCCGCCTGAATGGTATGTCAAAACAGCAACTTGGGCTGCTTATGGCGTTGGTGGTGTCAGCGCCCTGGTATCGTTAGTCATTGGTGTAGAATGGCTGAAGTTTTCTGCCAACCTTGTACCTCCCACTAATCGCGCCCCAGTTATAGTTTACGCCCGTGATGGACAAACTCCCCTACGTGAGCCTCGTACCACCTCTCACGTAGACATGAAACGGTTAGAAGATTTTGGCCCCTATTTGCCTGTGGCGGTGGTAGCGTCAGAAGATAGTCGCTATTATTGGCACTTTGGGGTTGACCCATTGGGGATTTTACGAGCTGTATTAATTAATAGCCGTAGTGGGGATGTACAGCAAGGCGCTAGTACAGTCACCCAGCAAGTCGCCCGGAGTTTGTTCCGCGATTATGTAGGGAGACAAGACTCCCTGGGGCGGAAATTACGAGAGGCGGTTGTTGCTTTAAAACTAGAAACGTTTCACAGCAAAGATGAAATTTTGCTGGCATACTTGAATCGGGTGTTTTTGGGGGCTGATACCTCTGGGTTTGAAGATGCATCCCAGTATTATTTTGGCAAATCGGCTAAAGAATTGACTTTAGCGGAAGCAGCGACTTTGGTGGGGATTTTGCCTGGGCCAAACGCTTTTGATTTTTGTGGGAATGGGCCGAATAAGCTCCAAGCAGCAGAATACCGCAATCGTGTAATTAAGCGGATGCTGGAGATGGGCAAAATCAAAGTAGAGGAAGCAAACCGCGCCAGACGTTCAATAGTCCAAGTCACCCCCAAAGTCTGCGAACAGCAAGCCAAAACGCTGAGTCCTTATTTTTACAGCTACGTTTTTCAAGAACTCGAAGCAAGATTGGGAGAAGGGGCGGCCAAAGAAGGCAACTATATTATTGAAACCCAGCTAGATCCCAAGATGCAAGCACAAGCAGAATCAGCTTTGCAGAATTCAGTCAAAAATTCTGGTGCTAGTTTTGGTTTTTCTCAAGGGGCGATCGTTACCTTAGATTCCAGTACTGGCGCTATCCTGGCAATGGTGGGTGGAACCGACTATAAAACAAGTCAGTTCAATCGTGCTGTTCAAGCCAAAAGACAACCAGGTTCTACCTTTAAAATCTTTGCTTACACCGCTGCAATACAGCAAGGGATTTCGGCATCGAAGAGTTATTCTTGCGCTCCTTTAACTTGGCAAGGCTTTACTTACAAACCCTGTCGTGCTGGCGCTGACACTAGTTTTGACATCGCTACCGGACTGGCTCTTTCAGAAAACCCGATCGCACTGCGGGTAGCTAAAGAAATTGGGCTGGATAAGGTTGTCGCTATGGCAGAGCGTTTAGGGGTAAAATCACCACTCGATCCGGTTCCGGGCTTGGTATTAGGTCAAAGTGTAGTAGATGTTTTAGAAATGACCGGTGCTTTCGGCGCCATTGGTAATCGCGGTGTCTGGAATCGTCCCCACGCAATTACGCGGATTTTAGACAGCAGCTCTTGCAGCGATCCCAAAGATACTAAAACCTGCCGTGTTATCTACTCCTTTGACCAAGACAAAGACGCCAACAAGCGTGTACTGCCTAATGGAGTAGCCGAAGAAATGACAAGTTTGATGCGTGGGGTGGTATCCAGGGGTACTGGGCGCAGTGCTGCCATTGGACTAGGGGAAGCCGGTAAAACTGGTACAACCAATAACAACGTTGACTTATGGTTCATTGGTTTTATTCCCAATCGGCGACTTGTCACTGGTGTTTGGCTAGGAAATGACAATAATTCCCCAACATCGGGTAGCAGCGCTCAAGCCGCTCAACTGTGGGGAAATTATATGGGTAGAATTACCAGATGATTAGTCAGTTATCAGTTACTTGTACTGAGCGGAGTCGAAGTATCAGTAATCAGTTATCAGTGATTTGTACTGGACAAAGTTAAAGTATCAATTCGTTCACTGTTCACTGTTCACCGATTACCGATATCCCTGCCAGGGTAAGACTTCTAATTTGCCACTAGGCTGAAACACAACCTGGAAATGAGCAAGAGGTTCTTTACTGTTGGGAGCCACTAAATTTGAGCCGTAAACTGCTTGTAACATCTTAGGAAGGGGCGTTTCCTTTTGATAGTCAACGGCAATTTGGTTAAGTGGTTCATAGTCGGAGATGGAACCATCTTTGTTGACAGCTACTCGATATCTCAATTCTCGTTCAAAGCTGGGTGTGCCTCCCCAATTTTGACGAACTGTGCTGTAGAGCTTTTGGTTTAAACTCTTAACCGTTTTTGGCTCAGTGATTTTTGCCCCAACTACATCTGGAATTCTCGTATATCCACGCCAGGGACTCACTTCCGGCACACCGCTACTAGTAAAAACTACTCTAAATTGGGCAATTGGTTCATTGGTAACGGAACTACGGTTAGCAGGATTATAGAGTAGGTTAGGCAAAGGAGTTTTATTCACTTCCTCATTTGCCTTTTGATTCACCGCTTTGTAACCGACGATCGCCCCATCCATCCCCACACCCACACGATAGACCAAATCTTCTTTCAATCCGGCGCGATTAGTCCAGGCTGGATTAATTTGGTTATAAAGTTGGCGATTCAAAGCCCGCAGTTGAGATGCATCGGTAATTTCGGGAACTGTATTTAAAAGTGCTTCTAAATCTTTAACAACTGGTGTGGAAGTTGGTGTTGGTGTAGGAGTTACCGAGGCTATGGGTGTTGGTGTTAACGAGGCTGTAGGCGTAGGAGTTGGTGCGGTAGACTGAGTAGCAACAGGAGTAGCGCTAGGTGTTGCAGAGCTAGATTGTTCCTGCGGTTTTGGCTCTGGTGGACGTACTTGAGGCGCTGGAATTAAGCTAAAAGCGAGTGCTGCCACTGCTACACTTGAGACGCCGATACCCGCAGGTATTACCTGTTTATACACCGCTTGACTAGCAATACCACTGCGTCTAGCAACAGGTTGTAATTCTAATGACAACTCTGGTAAGGTTTGGGTATCAGCAAAAAACTGATCCACCGCTTCCACTAGATCAAACAGCTGCACAGTATTTAAGTCTATTTGAACTGGTGATTTTGTATATTTAGAATTAGCATCAAAGGTTTCTGCGTCAGCTTCTGAATGCACAACTAACCTATGTCTGTTGCTATCTATTTTCTGCAACTCCACCAGTTCTGAGTCATGGCTGTGTGCTTGTGGGTTCGGTACGCTACTTAAAAATTCTTGGGCATAGGCGCTAACTGCCCTCACCAAACTTTCAAAAAATTCCCGCCCTCCCACTAATGGCTGATCATGGCTAGACAAATAGCATTCTGCATTTACCAAAATTGACAGTTCCGGGCGCATCTCCTGAAAGTGTACAGCCCTGCTGGCATCGCTTAAGCCTTCTAAGAGCAACGTACAATTAGGTAGACTATACTTTCGTTGGATATTCATTCTACTTCACCGTCAAAAAGACTGATCCAAAACCGCTGCATTCCAGCCGTGCCAGTACAGAATAATAATTGGCCTAACAGATTTATAGCTAGTTCATCTAATTTTTCATCAGAATTTAATGCCAGAACACCGGAACGTCGGGCACTCATTCTACTGCGAAAATGGGTTTTAAATCGCTCTAGGTAATTAGATAGGCGCAAATTCTGCTCTAGTGGAATTTGCTTTTCATACATTTGTTGATAAATCATCAGCAATTGGCGGATGACGACTGTTAAACGCCTTGCTATGTAACTGGCAATCACAACCAAAGCTTTTGCTTCCATGATACTTAAAGGGCGGCGCATATGCGCTCGTCGCAGCGGGTTAGAGCTACGCATTCGCCATAAATTCACCCTGTCTTTAATAATTACTTTCAATTCTAATTCTTCAGCAAATGTCAGAATAGCTTCAGAACCACCGAGTTCTAAAGCTTCAATTGCCAGTAAAATTAGATCAATTTGCAACCGGGTTCTCCGGGGACATCCCTGTCCCTCAACCACCGGATCTGGTAAAGTGTCCAGAATCATCGGCAATGACTGGGGGGTTGGACTGTTGAACGGCGTTAAACTCGCGGAAACATTCATTCTATAAAATACCTTGTGCGCTTCCAACAGACTAGTACCGCTACCCTTTGGGAACCCCTTCGGGAAACGCGGAATTCAAAACTTAAAATTCAAAAAGCTTGCTTGATCAGCTTTCCAGTAATTTTAAATGGTTGAGCTATTTACTTACTCCGTACTGTACTAGGTAAAACTAATTTAAGATAGGTAGCCAAATAAGAACATGACACTTGTGGCAGTAATCGTACTGCCTGATATATATACATTACTTACATGTTCTACTCAAAGGTTCCCGTATACTGAAATCTAAGTTTTTAAGACATAAGCCCATTTCCCTGATTTTGGTAGTGCAATCTTATCTTTAGCTTGGGTTAGATTCTAATTATCGTCAATGGATGGCGAAACATAGACTACGATCCCCAGCGTATGACATTATAGTGTACGATTTTTCAGGTATGTGGAATTGGGGACTGGGAACTAGGGGCTAGGGAGGAATGGTAGTTAATTATTTCCTAACACCCAATTCTCCGGACCTAATCCCTAGTAACCGAACACCAATCCCTAAGACTAATTTTATGGATTTAAAGTCTCTAATTCGTGACATCCCAGATTTCCCTAAACCCGGAATTTTATTTCGGGATATCACTACACTACTACGCGATCCAGATGGATTACGTTACACGATTGACTTTTTTTCTCAAAAATGCATTGACAACGGATTGAGAGCAGATTACGTTGTGGGTATGGAGTCGAGGGGGTTCATTTTTGGCGCTCCCTTAGCTTATAAATTAGGCGCGGGTTTTATCCCCGCACGCAAAAAAGGTAAGTTACCAGGGGCAGTTCACTCGATTGAATATGAACTAGAGTATGGTACTGACTCCTTGGAAGTGCATCAGGATGCCTTACACCCAGGTAGCAAAGTTTTGATTGTGGATGATCTGATTGCTACTGGTGGAACAGCAAGTGCTACAGCCAAATTGGTGCAGAAGATCGGCTGCGAACTAGTGGGTTTTGGGTTTATTATCGAGCTACGGGATTTACAAGGGCGTAAACATCTGCCAGATGTGCCGATTATTTCTCTGATTGAATATTAGTCAAGAGTCCAAAGTTCAAAGTCCAACATAATTAGGTTATTGACTCTTGACGGTTCGACTACGCTCACCGTCAACTCTTGACCCTTGAATAAACTACATATGACTGCGACAAAAATTTCCTGGGAGACATTTTGGGACTGGCTGATTAGGCTGGTGACGAGCGAAACTTTTATTTATGTATTAAAGCGGCTATTGCAGGCGCTGTTCACTTTGTTGTTGGCATCAGCGCTGTCGTTTTTAATTATTCAACTGGCTCCAGGGGATTATGTAGACACGCTACGATCGCAAAACCAGAAACTTTCTCCAGCAAGGCTGGCGGAAATCAAGAAACAGTTTGGTTTGGATAAGTCTTGGACAGAACAGTTTGTGCTGTGGCTGTGGCGAATTTTCACTAAAGGAGATTTTGGCACAAGTTTTGTTTACCAGCGTTCGGTAGCGTCGCTGTTATGGGAACGGATACCGGCGACTTTGCTGTTGGCGATCGCTTCTTTAATTGCGACATGGGCGATCGCTATTCCTTTAGGTATCTTCGCTGCTGTCAAACAAAATCAGCTAGCTGACCGCATTTTGCAGGTGATTAGCTATGCTGGACAAGGGTTTCCCAGCTTCATCACCGCTCTAGCCCTGCTAGTCTTTGCTCAAATTACCTCACCTCTGTTCCCGGTGGGTAGCATGACTAGCATTAATCACTCAGAATTGTCGTGGTTTGGTAAATTCCTAGATGTCGGTTGGCACATGATTTTACCCACTATTGCACTCTCAATTACGAGTTTCGCTGGCTTACAACGCATCACTCGCGGCGAATTATTAGATGTTCTACGCCAAGATTACATCCAAACAGCTCGCGCTAAAGGATTACCAGAAAACCGCGTCATCTATGTTCATGCTCTCCGCAACGCTATAAATCCCTTAATTACTTTATTGGGTTTTGAGCTAGCTGGTTTGTTAAACGGTGCGTTTATTGCTGAACAATTTTTCAACTGGCCTGGTTTAGGAAGATTGACATTACAAGCTCTACAAGCTCAAGATTTGTATTTATTAATGGCCAGCTTAGTTATGGGTGCCGTGTTGTTAATTATCGGCAATTTAATCGCTGATTTATTGCTGAAAGCCGCTGATCCACGCATTCGTATAGAAAATTTGAATTAGTCATTTGTTATTTGTCATTTGTCATTTGTTCTTAGTCCTCCCCAATCCCCATTTCCCATTTCCCCCAAATGCTGTCTGAAGTTTATTACCTGTTGCGCTCAAAATCTGATGGTCGTTATCTCACAGCTCGTCCTAATGCTGAAGCATCCGGCTATCTATTATTGTTTCCGGAAGACTTTGATGCGATGAGTTATCTTAATACCCACGCTGCAGAAGTCGCGCATCGTTTTGCAGTGGAATCTATTTCTGGTACACAGGTAGTAAGTTTATTGAAACGCTGGGGTTTTAGTGGTGTAGGAATTGTGACTGATCCTTTGTTACCCAAGGTTAATTTTTTGCAACCCAGTTAATATTGCCGCATTTCTTAATCGGGTAACCACTCAGTATCCAGTAATTGCTCCAGGGAATAGGGACATTCTGGGGGAAAACTGACAGAATTTTGACTTTTAATTTTCACGAATCCTAACGCATCTTTATAGATAGAATTCAATTCTGACTCTAAATAGTTACGCAGGTTGCTAGTAATTCTTCTTCTCAATTGAGTTCTAAAAGTATATATTTCTCCTTGCCAGTGAACTGTATTATATTCTGATTCACTTGTCCAATATTGTAGTAATAATAAATGACGAATTATTTGCTCTAAAAGGCTGGAAACAGTATTTTTCTTTTCCCTTCCCAAATCCTCTAACTCCTCAATTAGATTCTCTATATCTAGCTCTTGAAATTGCCGATTTTTAATCAAGTTAACTGTTTCATCTAGCCATTGAGAATCATCAAGTTCGTAGAGATTTTTTAAATTAGTAAGATTCATCATAAATCGTACCTGAAAATCAAGGCATGGGAGAATTACAAATTTAAGCTGTAGGTACTGGAATAGAAACGTAGCTGCTTCATTAGTTCAGACATTGGGCCTACTAAATTAATTGTACAAGGAAGCGATCGCTCCTCCAATTGTCTGATACTGGCGTTAACGTCAGTTTACTAGGCAGGTTTCCCCGCCCCTGCATACCTTCCTTACCCATAGGCGACAAGACTGAACTTACCGCGTGGCTCACTGACTTAATTTTGCTCTGATGTTGGCTCTGGAGATTTATCTGACTCTTTCTTCTCTGGCTGTGGCTCATTTCCTTGTTGCACTTGCTGGAGATGAATATTATTTACTTGCACAACAAAATATTCTAGTGCTTGGCTAACCTTTTGTTGCTGTTGGATTTCATCAGACACATCATAGACACGATAAGGCGGAGTTACCCCCAAAATAAATTTTTCTTGTTCAGCTTCTAACAATTCAACAGCGGTGTTAGCGGCTACCCAATTCTTTTGAAAAGGAAAGGAAGTGACTATACTGGCGACTATAGAAGCCAATGCTGGACAAATTACGGGAAGCCATTTGAGCCAAGCTTGTCCTGCTTCTAATTTATCTACCAAAACTAAAATTGGTGTAACACCCGATAAGACAACAGTTGAAATTTGCAAAACATAGTAGAGATTCCTCGATACATCACGAGTTTTTTTATAGTCGTTAACTAAGTCTTGAGAATACTGTAAAGCCTTACTTCTCGCAGGTGTGAGTGTATTTTTACCTGAGGAGTTATTGTTGTTCAATAGATAACTAAAAAGTTCCGCTTTTTTGTTGAGTTCAGATTGGTTGACGGCATTTTGGGAATCCTGAAATGCTGTTCTGTTGATGAGAAACAAAAAAACTGCGATGATTAGAGAAATTGCTGCACCAACTACAGCTTGTTGATTATCCGGATACACAATAATCACAATACCAGAAGAGAAAAAAGCTGCGAGTAATAAATACTCAAACAGCTTCAAGGTAAACAAAGTTTTTTGTCCTGATGCCAAGAAGGAACTATCAGCGAGTGTTTCCCTCTGATTCTTCTGGTCAAAATTAGTTAATTCCGAAGTAGTCATTGCTTAGTACTCAATTTATCATCATGTAAAGGGTAGCATTAAGTACTTACACTTGACATGATTTTGTGTGTACTAAGTATATTTTTTATTAATTTGTAATAAATGATGCTGACTGAATATCTCTTAATTGAGCAGAGTAGAACTTGCTAGCTCTGCATATATTGCAAAAATCAAATACTAGCTTTATGGCGCTTTGGAATACGGGCTTTGCTGGATACTTTTATTTTACTGGTGTGCATTGCCAAAACTGCGAGTTTAAATTAGAACAGCGCAAATGTTGATAGGGAGATGTCTAATGATGATTAATTAAACAGGCGAGCGATGTCTACGACGGGCTACGCCTACGAACAAGTAAATCCAGGTAATAATGGTGATGTCAATTCTCTAATGATGATTAATTAAACAAGCGAGCGATGTCTACGACGGGCTACGCCTACGCACAACTAAATCCAGGCAATAATGGTGATGTCAATTCATCATCCTGGAACAACGTCGCAGCTAATTTTAAACTTCCTTGTTCCCGTCGATACACTTCTACTTGTGGTTGTCGCCAATCTACTATCCAGTATTCTCTGACACCCCGTGATGAGTAGAGCTTAAGTTTAAATTCTCTGTCCCGCTTTTCATTTTCAATCCCGGCAGATAGCACCTCTACTACCAGTTCTGGCGCTGCAGTCAAATGCCCTGCTGCGTCTAAAAGTAGGGCTAATCTTTCATTGCTAGCCCACACAATATCAGGAATTACATTATCATTATCGCCAAAAATTATGCCTGGAGAAGTGACAACTTCTCCTAAACCAGTGGTGTGTGACCAGGTATCTAGAGGAGTGCTAATTCTGACACAAGTTTTTTGATGATTCCAGTGAGGCGCTCTCGTCACAAACAATTCTCCGTCGATAATTTCATAGCGGTTCCCGTTATCTGGAAACCATTCTAAATCGGCGGTAGTCCAGCGCACTCTCTCAGTTGTTGGCTGATTCATAAAACATCTTGGTTGGGGACTTACTCAACATTTATCAGTTATCAGTTGCCAGAGTCCCCCAGGTAATGATTACTGTTCGCTGATTTAATTCTAGCTTGGGTGGGGATTGTTCAAGGTTACAGAGTCATCAATTCTCTTATCCCCTACCATTCCCCAATCCCCAGTTCTTACACCACTACCTTTTCTAATATCAACTTAGAACGCTTAACCTGTTCTGGAATGGGAACAGGGTAATCTCCAGTAAAACAGGCGGAACAAAAATTATTGGTGTCTTCTTGGGTTGCTTCTAGCATTCCTTCCCAACTGAGATAGGCGAGGGTGTCTACTTCGAGTTGTTTGGCGATTTCTGCCACTGACTTAGTAGCTGCAATTAACTGATCTTGGCTATCGGTATCGATGCCATAGAAACAAGGGTGTGTAACTGGGGGCGAGGAAATTCGCATATGTACTTCCACAGCACCCGCGTCACGTAGGGCTTTAACCAGTTTCCGGCTGGTGGTGCCTCTGACGATGGAGTCATCGACGATAATCACTCGTTTACCTCGCAGTACATCTTTGAGGGGATTGAGTTTCATGCGGATGCCTGATTCACGCATGGTTTGGGTTGGCTGAATGAAGGTGCGGCCAACGTAGCGATTTTTAATCAGCCCTTCAGCATAGGGAACGCCAGAAGTTTGCGAAAATCCAATGGCGGCGGGTATGCCGGAATCAGGAACACCAAAGACCATATCAGCATCAACGGTTGATTCTACTGCTAGTCGCCGTCCTAATCGCATCCGATAACTGTATAGACTTTCTTCGTGCATGATGCTGTCAGGGCGGGCAAAGTAAATCATCTCAAAGATACACAGCTTCTTTTGGGGCTGTTGACTCCACTGGCGGGAAGTCAAACCTGCTTCGGTGATCCAAACTAACTCTCCTGGTTCTACATCACGCAGATAATCAGCACCAATGATGTCTAAACCGCAAGTTTCTGAAGCTAAGACGTAACGGTCTGGATTATCTGCTAAAGTGCCAATTACTAAGGGGCGTATCCCATTGGGGTCACGCACACCCATGATGCCGACAGGAGTGCCAATTACTAAACTAAAGGCACCTTGGCAGCGGTGAAACGCCTGGATACAAGCATCTAGCCAATCCGCACCAGCGTTGACTTCTTGGGCGATCGCAAAGGCGATCATTTCTGAGTCTGTTGTCGTGATGAGGTTACACTTGCTCTCAAGTAACTCTGCTCGCAACTGCACAGTGTTGACTAAATTGCCATTGTGTGCAAGAGCTACCGAACCTAAGCGGGTTTCCACAATAGCTGGCTGGGCATTAACTCTGCGACTGGAACCTGTGGTGGAATAACGAGTGTGGCCGATGGCTAGGCTACCGGGCAACGTATTCAAGATAGTTTCATTAAAAACTTGAGACACCAAACCCATGTCTTTGTGTGAGTGGACTTGCTTACCCTCAAAAGTGGCAATTCCCGCTGATTCTTGACCCCGGTGCTGTAGGGCATACAATCCAAAGTAAGTCAGTTTAGCAACGTCTTCTCCTGGTGCGTAGATGCCAAAAACACCGCAAGCTTCTTCTGGCTTGTCGGGACGATTCTCATGACTATTTATTAAGTTGTGAGTCTGTTCGGAATGGTCATCCGAAGTGACGGGATTGATGGGAATCATGCTAGCTTTGCTCCTGGTGGGGGTCTCAAGTCACTGGCATTAAGCGAGTGGATAATCACAGATTTCTTAATAAAACTTTAACCATCCATTAAAACAGTACCTTAATTAAGGGTGAAGGATGAAATATCAATGATGAAATTTCCGCCTTTTTTAGGTAGTGGCATGGATTGCTAGCCGTTTAGCGATCGCTTGGGAATAGCGATCGCTTACATCTTTGATGCTAACCTTGATTAACGTTTGGTTATTAGAGGTTAAAACCCCCAAACCCTGTTCATAATTAGCAACCGTGCCAATTTTTTGCCATTCTTTCCCTAGATTTTCTGTTAAGTAAGATTCCCAAATTTCTTGTTGTGCTGGTGCGACAGAAACCAAAATTCGTCCACCGCCTTCACCAAACAGCACTTCATCAAGGCGCGGTGGCTGATTTTCTGGTATTTCTAATGTAATTTCCGCACCAAAGTTGCCAGCGATCGCACATTCTGCCAAAGCAACTGCTAAACCACCCTCAGCGCAATCATGGGCTGATCGTACCCAACCAGTGCGAATTCCCTCACGGCAAACTTTTTGTACGCGACGTTCCCAATCAAAATCTACCCGTGGGGGAATGCCTGCCACAGTGCCGTGAATCGTGGCTAAATACTCAGATGCTCCCAAAGTAATGTTAGATCCAGGTAAGCCCAAAAGATAAATCACATCACCCACTGCTTGCCAAGCTTGACCACAAATTTTGTTTAAATCGGGAATCAATCCCACCATGCCCACAACAGGGGTAGGGTAGATTGGTTGCGGATTGCCTTGAGAATCGAGGGTTTCATTGTAAAGAGAGACATTCCCACCAGTCACAGGTGTTGCTAACTCTCGACAACCTTCAGCCAAACCACGACAAGCTTCTGCTAATTGCCAATAACCAATCGGTTTTTCTGGACTACCAAAATTTAAATTATCTGTCACCGCCAGAGGTTCAGCACCCACACAACTAAGATTGCGTGCCGCCTCTGCCACGACAGCCTTCGCACCCTCATAGGGATCAAGGTAAACATAGCGAGGATTGCAATCAACAGTAGCCGCAACTGCCGATTTTAGATTTTGGATTTTGGATTTTGGATTGGGGACTTGTTCTATTGGTCGTAAGCGCACTACCGCCGCATCTGCGCCCCCTGGGAGGATGACGGTGTTGTTTTGTACTTGATGGTCATATTGACGATATACCCAATTTTTTGAGGCGATCGTGGGCGTGTCAAGCAACGTTAACAAAATATCATTCCAACTTTGCAGACTTCCTTGGATTTCAATACCAGCAGTTGTTGCCGGAGGTAAAGCATCAGATGACCACTCCCAAGCTTTGCGTGCATATTCTGGAGGTTCTGTCAATAACTCACGATGATACAGTGGCGTATTTTCTGCCAAAGCATCAGCGGGAATTTCTGCAGCTACTCCACCTTGGAAAAGAATTCGGACTATTGGGTCAGCAATCACCATACCCGCAACCACAGCTTGCAATCCCCAACGATGGAAAATATCAATTAACTCCTGTTCTCGTCCCTTGTGGGCAACAAACAGCATTCTTTCTTGCGATTCCGACAGCAGATATTCATAGGGAACCATCCCCAATTCCCGCACGGGAATTTTATCTAAATCTAATTCAATTCCAACACCACCCTTAGCAGCCATCTCGGAAGTGGAACAAGTGATCCCCGCCGCCCCCATATCTTGTGCAGCGACAACAGCACCTGTTTTAAATGCCTCTAAACAAGCTTCAATTAACGACTTTTCTAAAAATGGGTCGCCTACTTGCACAGCAGGACGGTTATCTATAGACTGATCACTCAATTCTGCACTTGCAAAACTCGCCCCTCCCATCCCATCGCGCCCGGTAGTAGAACCGACATACAGCACCGGGTTTCCTAAGCCTGATGCCCCAGATTTGACGATTTCTGAGGTTTCCATCAATCCCAATGCCATGACATTCACCAGGGGATTACCAGCATAAGCAGGATCAAAGTAAACTTCGCCGCCAACTGTGGGAACTCCAACACAGTTGTGTGTGACAATGCCGGATGTAGTGACGAAAAGATGTGTGTTGTCTACTTCCACATCGTAAACATCACATTCATCAACGGTATTGGTTTCTATACTCTTAATTTGGACAACTACTACTGCATCGGAAAAGTTACGGAAACGAGGGAAAGAATACTTTGTACCTTCATAGCGTGCCAAAGCAGTAGCTAATTGTGCCGTTCTTTCTGTAGCAAAGACATTTGCTAAGGCGGTGAGTCCCGCAAAGTTGCTAACTTCTAGCTGCCATAATGGTAGTCGCTGATGGTGACGACCTTCTATTTGTCCTGTAGATGGCGATCGCTGATAAATATATGGTATCGCCCCCTGATTTTGAATCAGCATCAAAGTTTGCTCAAATAGCTTGTGGCTTGTTGTCGCAAATGATATTTTGGCATGATTGCCATGCGTTTTTGTGGTTAGGGAACCATCACCTCGTAATAAACCTTTCAAGACTTCCCGTTGTAAGCTACTTGGCCATGTAAAAACAAATGCTGGACAAGCTTTATTGCTTGCTCTATTACCACACTGCCAAACATTTTTCAAGAGATGCCCAAATAGCCATGAAGTAGCATAAACAGCGATCGTTGCAGTCCGTGTTTCCACACATGGGCGTAATCCCAAATGTTTTAAAGCACTCACAACGTCATTGACATATTCGCTTTCATGGTGGGCGAAGGTGAAGATAATTTTATAAGTATTACCATTTTGAGAAGTGCATCCTTCAGAAAGGTAATAGCCGAGTAAGCGGGCAAACTCTGCATCTGGCTGGATAACAGCCCGCATATAGTTAGCTTTGCCGCGACGAAACAGGCAGATTTCCTGACGGGATACTTTAAGTAAGGGTTCTAAGCTGAGAAAATGTGCTAAAGGCAGTTTCCCATATGTGAGATATTGATGACGCTTGCTGACAGAAGGTTCGAGTAACTGCAAAGCTGTGCGGATCAGTGCTGTTGCTTGCCAAGTCTCTGGAAGTTTTACAAATACATCCCTACCAGTCGCATCGTCAGGATTCAATGTGGCGATTAAATCCAGTGGAGGAATTGTTTCTGCACTGGCGATTTCTGGTAATGATGTCAGTATGGGGATTTCATCACCTACTTGTAAAGATTGGGCAGTACAGGTGTCCCAGCTACCTTTTGACCGCATCAAAATTGGATGATCTGGTGTAACGGTGAGGGTGCGTCCTAGGGCTGTGCGTATAGTTACTAAGGTTTGAGTGCGTCTTTTAAACACACGCCGCACACGCTGCCAACAACTAGTATGGGTGTCAGGATCTAAGGAAAGAGTTTCAGGGGCGATCGCATCATCTAATTCCAGAGTAGTCTGATCTGAACTCAACCGCGATTCCACAAAGTTACCAATAGTGTCAAAATGCACACCAGCTTGATCTCTCCAGATAAATGTTTCATTACCTACCAGACAATTACCATAATGTGAAATCCCTGCAACTACGCCTTGGAACAGCCGTTGAGTTTTAGCATCTTCTAGAGAACCGAAGCGCAGAGAATTTAATAAAGCAATGGGACGCGCACCCATTGTAAAAATATCTCTGAGAATACCGCCTACTCCTGTTGCTGCACCTTGGAATGGTTCCACTGCTGAGGGGTGGTTATGGGACTCTATCTTAAATGCTAGTTCCAGTCCATCGCCTAAGTCCACAACACCAGCATTTTCACCAGGGCCAACCAAAATGCGAGATCCCGTCGTGGGAAACTGTTTGAGTAAAGGGCGGGAATTTTTATAACAGCAATGCTCTGACCACATCACCCCAAACATACCCAGTTCAGCTTTGTTGGGATGTCGCCCTAGGCGGCGGACAATTTCTGCATATTCTTCTGGCTTGAGGCCTTCGGCGGCAATTTCTTGTGGAGAAAAGGGAGCAGGAGATGTGGCAGTCATGGAAATAATGCACCAAGGGGACAGAGGATTATTCTATCGATTTACTGGCGCTATGGGTGCAACTAACACTTCTGTTACAGTAAAAGTATCTTCAAGCCCGCTACTTGATCATGAACATCATTACCATCAGAATTCTTGATGAGGATTGATTGAAGTTGCAAGAAATAGCCACTCGCTTAGGTGTATCAGTAGAAGAACTAGTACTAATCGGTGTTGAAGAATTGCTAAATTAGCCAGAACCATTTTTTAAAGATGCCATAGACTATATACTCAGTAAAAATGCTGAATTTTACAAGCGGCTGGCATAGTGCGCTATCCTGTTCTTCCAGCTTTTGTCTGATGATATGATTTTGATAGAAAGTTTTAAATTTGTATTTTAAGTAACATTCTTTGGAATTCTGACATAGCCCATTCTACCGAAAACGAGAAATTGCCGGAATAAATACAGCTTACCTGTGATTATCAAGTGATGAACATCACTAGTTCCCATGATTATGATCGTCACATTAAAATTGGCAAATTGGCATAATTACTTACAACTGAACTCTAGCCGAGTCATTAATAGGGAACACACTAATTGCCGACAGCCTTTGCAAAAGACTGTCGGCTTTTTGTATCTTGGTCAGTTGTTCTTAGCAAATGACTGATGACTGATGACTGTTGATTAACCATAAAATTTCCCCACAGGTGGTTGATAACTTGACACAGAATATGCCACAGCCACTACCAAGTGTGGGGAGAGTATGATCAAATTGGAAATGTTATCGATGTCGAGTGCTAATATTCGGCACTCTAGTAGAGCAAAAGTCCACTACTCGAAATAGCATACATTTTGTATCAAGACATGGCTTGAATGATGTAATCAAAGTAGGGTGCTGTTTCGGCAGCATCTTCAGTACTCAATAAATCAAGGGAGGCTTTTTTCAGGGAATTGATAGCTTCTACCATTCCTGGGACGGGAACACCCAGTGAGTTATACATTTCGCGGACGCCAATCAAACCAATTTTTTCAATTGGCTCTTTGTCACCAGCAAGTACACCATACGTGATCAGGCGTAAGTACCAGCCGAAGTCCCGGATACATAGTGAACGCTGACGTTCTCCGTAGGCATTACCGCCAGGAGAAATAAAGTCAGGGCGTTTCTGCCAAAGTTGCTTGGTTGCTTCCTGAACAATCTTTTTTTCATTTTCCGCTAGGGTGGCAGCAATCCGAGTCCTTTGGATACCGGTTTGCAAAAAGTTTTGGATACTTTTGAGTTCGCCACTGCTGGGATAACGCAGT
This sequence comes from Calothrix sp. PCC 7507, assembly GCF_000316575.1. GTDB lineage: Bacteria > Cyanobacteriota > Cyanobacteriia > Cyanobacteriales > Nostocaceae > Fortiea. The sequence goes on from NC_019682.1 coordinate 5,478,734, forward strand.
TCGTCGTCGGCTTTGAAAATAACTTGGCTAATTACAGTCATGATGTATTGCAATCAAGCGAAATATTAATTGCTAGTTTAGCGAGTCTGAGGTACAGAAGTGAAGGAAAAAGTTATTTTGGGGAATGGAGCATGGGGAACTTGTACTGAGCGAAGTCGAAGTATGGGGAATTCGGAATGGACAAGAGGCAATCTTGTAAAAAATTATTACCTATTGCCTATGCTTCGGCTCCGCTCAGTACAAGTTGCCTATTGCCTATTCCCTTTTTTAATAAATAATGACTAAAATACTTTGGCAGCAAGGCGAATTAATTGAAGTGACGATCGCTGATTTGAGTGATACGGGCGATGGTGTGGGGCGCTATGACGATCGCGTAGTTTTTATCCCAGATACAGTCCCAGGCGATCGCGCAATTGTCCGCTTGCTACATGTTAAGCCTAAATACGCCCACGGTCAGCTGCAGCAGCTATTGACACCATCTCCTCATCGTCTGCGTCCAAGTTGCATTGTGGCTGATAAGTGTGGTGGCTGTCAGTGGCAGCATATTGATTATGAGTTTCAACTGGCAGCCAAGCGCAATCAAGTTATCCAAGCTTTGGAACGCATTGGTGGTTTTATGCAGCCACCAGTAGATCCAGTTTTAGTAGCTGCTTCGTCTTTGGGATATCGCAACAAATCTACATATCCTCTGGGCAAATCAGCAACTGGACAAGTACAAGCTGGTTATTACCAAAAAGCTAGCCACCAATTAGTTAACTTGAATCAATGCCCAGTGCAAGACTCAAGATTAAATCCCATCCTTGCCCAAGTGAAGCAGGATATCCAACAACAGGGTTGGCCAATTTATGACGAAAATCGTCACCAAGGGCAAATCCGCCATCTCAGCTTGCGGATTGGACGACGTACTGGGGAAATGTTATTGACTTTGGTGGTGAAAGACTGGAATTTACCGAGAATTGCTCACCAAGCACAGGAGTGGTTAAAATCTTATCCTGGTCTGATGGGAGTTTCATTAAATCGTAACAGCGATCGCACAAATGCTATCTTCGGCAACGAAACCCGTTGTATTGCTGGAGTTCCCTACCTGCAGGAAAAATTCGCTGGTTTGGAATTTCAAATCCGCCCGGAGACGTTTTTTCAAGTTTATACTGAAGCAGCAGAGGCACTATTGGCGGTCATTCAGTCAGAACTGAATCTCCAAGGACATGAAGTGTTAGTTGATGCTTACTGTGGCATTGGGACTTTAACTTTGCCTCTAGCCCAACAAGCACGACAGGTTACGGGTTTGGAAGTCCAAGCAGCAGCGGTGTCACAAGCGATTTTAAACGCCCAGCACAATGGAATTCATAATATTACATTTCAAGTGGGGGCAGTAGAGAAAGTCCTTCCGAATTTGGGCATTATACCAGAAGTGGTGTTACTTGACCCGCCACGCAAAGGATGCGATCGCGCTGTTATAGAAACATTACGGCAACTGAAACCATCTCGGATTGTCTACGTCAGTTGTAAAGTAGCCACTCTTGCTCGTGACCTCAAACTACTTTGTCAAGAGGGGCTATACACTCTCACACGAGTACAACCTGCTGATTTTTTCCCCCAAACCGCTCATGTGGAAGCTGCCGCTTTTCTTGTGCTATCACATTGATGAAGAGGGTGCAAAGTTCTTTCAAAAAACTCAAATCAGAAATTTGTAGTCTAGTGCATAGTAAAAATGCTAAAATCGAATTAACCTAAAAATAAGATTGATTTTGTTTAAAAAATTTGATGTTGCATAGGCTCTAAAGAGTTATGAATAAGATTGTTTAGGTTACAAATCGACAAATACACAAGAGTATGATAATACTCCTTAAAGTTTTTAGCACCTCTTAATTCGGTGCCTGCATTAGCAGGTTTTTCCTAGTTGTATTTGTAAACTATCCAACCTCATAAACCGAGCCAATGCTCCCTAGCATTTTCAAAATTTAGTTTTAAAGACGCAAGTTTGAAGGCAGCATGACCACCTCAATTTTTATCAGGGTGCCTGTGACAGCAAACTGATGTCTAGCTAACTGAAAGCTATGGGGTTTCTCTTGTGATTACCATTTCGCTCCGTCCAGTTGGACGATATTGGGGCACTATTAGTTTTGCCTCAACCCTCTATCTTTGTCCAATCTTAGATTTGCTATTGGCAGAGATTCCAGTAAAATTACAAGCGGAACTGCGACTAGGACTTCAAGAAGCCTTAGTCAACGCAGCTAAACATGGCAATAATCTTGATCCTGGCAAAACTGTTGTAGTCCGTTTTTCGTTAATAGATAATCAGTATTGGTGGGTGATATCAGATCAGGGTGGAGGCTTTAGTCCTGCATCAGAACCTGATCTAGATATCGAGCCAACAGACTATCTACCACCAGATGAGTCAGAAAGCGGTCGAGGTATGTGCCTGCTCCATCAAATTTTTGATCAGGTACAGTGGAACCGCAAAGGCACAGAATTAAGACTTTGTAAACAACTAGAAACTCGTTCCCGCTTATCTCTGCGACGTTAAATCAGTGAACAGTTAACAGTTATCACGGCCATTGTGTTGTTGACTTTTCACTGATAACTGTTAAAACTTATCTCCCTTACTTCTTCTCGCCGTGACTAGGACAAGGAGGAGCAGAAATTGAGCGATCTAACCAACTAGCCGCTTGTTGTAATCTGGCGATCGCTTCTTGCGGTTGCTCCTTGATAAGAAATAAAAGAGCGGCGGCGGCTTGCTCACTGGCGCGAGAATTGCGGTTAGACTTGAGGCGATGCCAATCATTAGGAGAAATACTCAGTCTCTCCATCAGAGCTTGAGCTAGCTCTAGATTGCTAAATTCGTTTAATTGACTGGATTTAGGCAGCTGGGTTGATTGAGACATAATGGTCAAGAGTCAGGAGTCAAGAGTCAAGAGTCAAGAATCAAGAGTCAAGAGTCTATTGACCGTTGACTGTTGAGAGTTGACCATTGACTAATACTCAATCTTACTACTTGTACATGAAGCCGCGTAAACAATCCCAGCCGCCGGAAGAAAATCCAGAAATAGACTTTGGACAAGAACTAGAGGAAGTAGAGCGATCGCTTCTAGATTTAAAAGAACGCTACACTCAATTGCAGAGCGATCGCCAACAAAAAGCAGAGTGGGAACAGCGTCGCCACCAACTAAATCAAAATAAACATCACACACCAGAAATCAAAGCTGAGTTACGCCAGATTAAACAGCGGCTGGAAGTGTTAGAAATAAACTTAGAAAGCCAGTTATTTTCTTGGGGTAGCCTCAAAAAACCATTCTGGCAAGCCGTCCGCTTTGGTGGAATGGGCGTTATCATAGGCTGGATATTAAAGTCCTGTGTTGGGTAAATATGGTAAATCAAAGGATTGCAGAAATATTGCGAAGTGGTCAACCTGATGAGTCTCTCCTAGTCCAAGGCTGGGTAAGGACAAAACGTGAGTTGAAGGGGTTTGCTTTTATCGAAGTTAATGACGGCTCATCCCTAGCTAATTTGCAAGTTGTCATCAATCAGGATTTGCCAGATTATGCAGCAATAGTCAAGCAGCTGAACACGGGTGCTTCCGTTGAAGTGACAGGAATATTGGTAGCATCTCAAGGTAAGGGACAGCGGGTTGAATTAAAAGCCGAAACCGTGAAAGTCCACGGGGAAGCTGATCCCGATACTTATCCACTACAAAAGAAACGCCATTCCTTTGAATTTTTGCGGACTATTGGACATTTGCGATCGCGGACTAATTCTTTTGGTGCAGTTTTCCGCGTCAGAAACGCCTGTTCTACAGCCATTCACCAATTTTTCCAAACACGAGGCTTTTTGTGGGTTCACACACCCATCATCACCGCTAGCGATTGCGAAGGCGCAGGCGAATTATTTAGCGTCAGTAGTTTGGATCTCAAGAATATTCCCAGGATAAAAGACCAAGCAGTCGATTACAGTCAAGATTTTTTTGCCAAACCCACATATTTAACAGTTAGTGGACAGTTGGAAGCGGAAGTTATGGCGATGGCGTTCTCTAACGTCTACACATTTGGTCCCACCTTCCGTGCAGAAAATTCCAACACTTCCCGCCACTTAGCAGAATTTTGGATGGTTGAGCCAGAAATGGCATTTTGTGACTTAGAAGGCGATATGGATTTAGCTGAAGAGTTCCTCAAACACATTTTTAAATATGTGTTGGAAACGTGTCCAGAAGACATGGAATTTTTCAATCAGCGCATTGATAATACCGTTTTAGCAACAGCCGAAAATATTATTAACAATCAATTTGAACGCCTAACTTATACAGAAGCCATCAAACTTTTAGAAAAAGCTGATGTCAAGTTTGAGTATCCTGTGAGTTGGGGTTTAGATTTACAATCAGAACACGAACGTTACCTCGCTGAACAACAGTTTAAAAAGCCAGTAATTGTCACAGATTACCCAGTACAAATCAAAGCCTTTTATATGCGCTTGAACGAGGATGAAAAAACCGTTCGCGCTATGGATATTCTTGCACCTAAAATCGGCGAAATTGTTGGTGGTTCCCAGCGGGAAGAACGTTTAGAAGTCCTAGAACGGCGAATTAAAGCTCAAGGAATGCAGCCAGAAGACTTGTGGTGGTATTTAGATTTACGTCGTTATGGTACAGTTCCCCACGCTGGTTTTGGGTTGGGATTTGAGCGACTCGTGCAATTTATCACGGGTATGGCAAATATCCGCGACGTGATTCCCTTCCCCCGCACACCCCAAAACGCCGAGTTTTAGCACCAGCCTGGAAATGCTTTTTATCTGTAGAGGAAGTTAGTTCTGCGATCGCTATTCTGTGACTTTCAATACAATCAATAAGACCACTAGTGGTCTATCGCATTAATTCTGAAGGGTCTTAGTTCGTAGTGAGGACTTTAGTCCTCCTCTTAAGCACTGAAGTGCTTACTACGAACCTATCAAAACTTTTGCGATAGATCACTAGAGTAATTGGCAAAAAAATACGTTTTGAACTGGTAGATGTTATTTAAAAGGAGGTGTGGGTTTGTGTATCTCAACCCAACCTGATAGAGGGGGGAAATTTCTCGTCCTTACACTTTTCAAGGAGAGTAAAGGGAATTGCTGTTTGCGATCAAGCAAAAGCGCCTCATGTGTACAGTCAAATAGTAAGGCACACAACAGAGGTAATGATTAATACTGATACTGAATATTACTATTGGCTCTAAAATGCGTAAGTAGGTAAAGTAGCAAATTTTTCTGTGTAGGAGTGAAAAGGAAAGTTAAAAAGAATTTTCAGTGGGTCAAAAAACAGTTTTATCCAGTGAATACCTTGGTGTCATTGGGCTTCACGCCTCAATCCCGAATAGATACTATCAGGAAAACAAGAGTGGAGGAGTTGAGTTTTTGACAATCTCCATGATATATTTATACTAGAAAAATAAACATTATAATACTGGTATCAAAAACGAAGTTCACTTAGGGAAATAGCCCTTAAACATCCGTGTTTTCTTTTCTTTAGGCTTTACGCAGTAAGTTAGTTACAATCCGTTAGGAAGCTAAAACAGTTTGGGGTAATCATTGTTTGATCAGCATTTGAGAATGCTGAGATATCCAAGTATAAGTTTTATATTCAAGTTGACTGGAGCGAACTATGTGTATGTTTTACATAGAAAACTCCCTCCTGAACAAAACAAGATAGAGACAGCATTTGTAGATGCTGTCTCACTTGTAAGGGTTTTGCTAAAGACCCTAGATCATAAAAAAGTTGTGCAACGTCAAACCTGCGTCCAAGAAGTTGAACTTGAATAGGAAGCTACAATGGCAACTCCCAGCAAACAGGTTAAGTCTACTACTCATGTAGCAGATCAGCGACGTACCCAGACTCGCGTCCAGATATGCATCCCCAAACACTTACATGGAGAGCCAGTGATTTCAAGACTGGCATCGCATTACAGTGTCACAGTGTACATTGCATCTGCTCAAATGGATGAAACCATGACAGGAAATAGCTGTTTTATTTTGGAACTACGAGGAACAAAACCCCAAATTGACAGCGCTCTAACCTATCTAGATGAGCTGGACATAGAATTCTTACACCAATCAACCCCTGAAGAAGATGGGTGGTAACCTCAAGGTATAGAGCTTAAAAGCTGAAGGATAAAATGTCTAGGAATTCATCCTTCATTCTTTTAATTTATGCCATTTGATTTTCAATCGCCCATCGCGCTAGCTCAGTGCGATTGTGGAGATTAGTTTTGCCCAACATGTTGGACACATGGCTTTCAACGGTGCGCTGGCTAACATTTAGCTCTTCAGCTATTTCCCGGTTAGCTAAACCCCTAGCTACGAACTGTACTACTTTCAGTTCTGTTGGGGTTAACTGCACATCAAAGGGAACTTGAATTCGGGAACCGTTTTCTCCTCCTTTTGCTTGGTGTTCTTTCCAACGGATAGTTTGTTTCAGCGAGGATTCTACTTGCGCTACGAGTTCTTCTGGTTCAAAGGGCTTGACCATGTACACATCAGCGCCTTTATTCAGACCTTTAACTCGGTCTGCGCTTTGTCCCTTAGCTGAAAGGAAAAGAACGGGAATCCAGCTGGTGCGTTCGTTTTGCCGGACTTGTTCCACAAAAGTATATCCGTCCATTTCCGGCATCATCACGTCGCAGATAATCATGTCTGGAACATCTTGCTCTAAAATTTCCAGAGCTTCGCGTCCGTTTTCAGCGGTGATGACTTCATATCCCCGGAATTCTAAGTAATCCTTCACCAGCAAGATGAGGTTAGGGTCATCATCAATCAGTAGAAGTCGTTTGTGATCTTTCATGCTGGGTTCTTTCATAGCAGTGGCACTTGTCGCGCTTCGGTCCATCAAGGTCTTGTATCGTTATCCTCTATGTGGATTAGTTTGAGATGTTGTCGTTTTGTCGAACTTAACTTGCTTTTGCTGCTGGGCAGTCTCATGAGTGATAATCACTTTTGAGAGACTACTAGCTCATTGGCAAAATTCCAGTAAGGATACGTAGAGTAGTAGTAACTATAATGCGTTATTATATATCGCTTTGAAAGTGGCGGGTGAAAAAACACTGATTAAATAATAATCCTTCCAATTCACAAGTTAAGTATTGGCTTAAGATGACCCCAGCTCAAAACCAACCCCCGCTTCAAAGCGCTCACTACTTTTTACGATATCCTTTGGATGTTAAGCCTCTATCATTTGTTCACAAGCAACTAGAGAAGTTTTTGGCACAGGATGGGTTAAAAATATATATTTTTATTTTTCCACCACCATTATGCCTATCAAGTGTTCTTCAATGATCCGCTCAACAACTTCTAGGTTTGCTTGGCGATACCAGACACCATCCGGGTAAACCACCATTATCAGTCCAGAACAACAAACTCGCAAGCAATTGACCTTAGTTCTGAAGACGCAACTGGGACGACTCTTTTGCGGCTGGTCGAGTTTTAGCTCTTGAAGTCGCTTTTGTAAGTACTCCCAGGATTCCAGACTAGCTTGTTTTGAGCAGGAGTTAGCATTTGTCTGGTCAACACAAATAAAAATGTGCTGCGGAGTTAGGGTTTTTTGTCTAGATATTTAGTGGTTTGGGGGATTTGACGGCTAGACTGGATCACTGTAATGTTACTCATCGAGTAGATCCCTGATTACAGTTCTATAACAATTTCCCAGCTTTGCAAATAAAGTTGGGAAAAAAGGAATTTGTCATTTGTCATTTGTCATTTCTCCCCAGTCCCCAATCCCCAATCCCCAGTCCCCAGTCCCCAGTCCCCAGTCCCTATCAAAATATTCGTAATTTACCGAACAGAACCTGAAAGTTGGGACTAATTAGGTATTTATTCTTAAGTAAGGCTACCCTTGCGGAGTTCGGGAACCCGTACACCAAGAATTCTTGCCATTGGTTGCTGTATTTCGGTAGATTAGCACTCAGGAGTCGAGAGTGCTAACTCTGGAGAAATATTATATGGCAGCAGTATCTCTAAGCGTTTCTACAGTTAAACCTCTGGGCGATCGCGTTTTCGTGAAAGTGAGCGCCTCAGAAGAAAAGACCGCAGGTGGTTTGTATTTACCGGACACCGCTAAGGAAAAGCCCCAGGTAGGGGAAGTAGTTGCCCTTGGGCCTGGTAAGCGCAACGACGACGGTTCTCGTCAGGAATTGGAAATCAAAGTTGGCGACAAGGTGTTGTACTCCAAGTACGCTGGCACCGACGTTAAGCTCGGCACAGAAGAATACGTATTGCTTTCTGAAAAAGACATTTTAGCAGTCGTTGCCTAATGGTCATTGGTCGTGAGTCATTAACCAATGACAAAGAACGAATGACAAAAGACAAATGACAAAAAACAAGTGACAAAGGACAAATAAAAACTATGGCAAAGCGTATTATCTACAACGAGAACGCCCGTCGCGCTCTGGAACGAGGCATTGACATCCTGGCTGAAGCCGTGGCTGTCACCCTTGGGCCCAAAGGTCGTAACGTGGTGCTAGAGAAGAAATTTGGCGCACCACAGATTGTCAATGATGGCGTCACCATTGCCAAAGAAATCGAATTAGAAGATCACATAGAAAACACTGGCGTAGCGCTAATTCGCCAAGCTGCTTCTAAGACCAACGACGCTGCTGGTGATGGTACAACCACCGCCACCGTTTTGGCTCATGCGATCGTTAAAGAAGGCTTGCGGAACGTTGCAGCTGGTGCAAATGCAATTTTGTTGAAGCGCGGTATTGACAAAGCCGCTGCTTTCTTGGTAGAGAAGATCGCTGAACACGCTCGTCCCGTAGAAGATTCTAAAGCGATCGCTCAAGTTGGTTCCATCTCAGCCGGTAACGACGAAGAAGTCGGCCAGATGATTGCCCAAGCAATGGACAAAGTGGGTAAGGAAGGCGTAATTTCCCTAGAAGAAGGGAAATCTATGACCACCGAACTCGAAATTACCGAAGGGATGCGCTTTGACAAAGGCTACATCTCTCCCTACTTCGCTACCGACGCTGAACGCATGGAAGCCGTGTTTGACGAGCCTTTCTTGCTGTTGACCGACAAGAAAATTGCCCTGGTACAAGACCTTGTACCCGTGCTTGAGCAAGTAGCTCGTGCTGGTCGTCCTTTGGTCATCATTGCCGAAGATATTGAAAAAGAAGCTTTAGCAACCTTAGTTGTCAACCGTTTGCGTGGTGTGTTAAACGTTGCGGCTATCAAAGCTCCTGGTTTTGGCGATCGCCGTAAAGCATTGCTAGAAGATATAGCCATCCTCACTGGTGGTCAGTTAATCACCGAAGACGCTGGTTTAAAGCTGGATAACACCAAGCTGGATAGCCTCGGTAAAGCTCGCCGCATCACCATCACCAAAGACAGCACCACAATTGTTGCTGAAGGTAATGAAGTGGCTGTCAAGGCTCGTATCGAGCAAATTCGTCGTCAGATTGAAGAAACCGAATCTTCTTACGACAAAGAGAAACTCCAAGAACGCCTTGCTAAATTAGCTGGTGGTGTTGCTGTGATCAAAGTGGGTGCAGCCACCGAAACCGAAATGAAGGACAAGAAACTGCGCCTAGAAGACGCGATCAACGCGACTAAGGCTGCTGTGGAAGAAGGTATTGTACCTGGTGGTGGTACAACACTGGCTCACCTGGCTCCCCAGTTGGAAACTTGGGCGCAAGCTAACCTGAAAGATGAAGAGTTGATTGGTGCGTTGATTGTCGTTCGCGCCTTACCTGCTCCTCTGAAGCGGATTGCTGAAAACGCTGGTCAGAATGGCGCTGTCATTGCTGAACGCGTCAAAGAGAAGGATTTCAACATTGGCTACAATGCTGCAACCAACGAATTCGTTGATTTGTTTGAAGCTGGTATTGTTGACCCCGCTAAAGTCACTCGTTCTGCGCTGCAAAATGCTGCTTCGATCGCTGGCATGGTGTTGACAACCGAATGTATCATTGTTGACAAGCCTGAGCCTAAGGATGCTGCTCCTGCTGGTGCTGGTCCTGGTGGCGGTGACTTCGATTACTAATAATCTATAGTCCCTGATTTGTGAAAACAGCTGCTTCCTGGGGGAGGCGGCTGTTTTTTTTGTCTCACATTCAGGTATTTCAAACGATAAAATAAGGAATTAATAATGTTAAAAGAATTGCTATTTAATAATATACTGATCAAGCTTAAACGCTAAGTTTGCTAAGTATGGAAGATTACCAAGCCGCTTTTATGCATCGTCACCTTGATACTGAAACACTATGTCAGTCTGGAAGGAAAGTAGCAGCTATGCACTTTGGAGGTGTAACCATTGAGTGTTTATTAAAAGCAATGATTTTTGCTACCTTACCAAAAAGTGCAACTCAGGAATGGAAGACAGATTCTACTAATCCAGGGCATACTATTACTAATCCGGGACATAGTTACATAGAAGCATTAAACCGGCACAATCGACTTAAATCTAGAATTGCTAATTTTCCTGAAGTGCGAAAGTGGCTTGACGAAGTGGAAAATCCAAACAGCCAAAGTTTTATAGATATGCGTTATTCTGGCTTTGAGCCTGATGATGAAAGTTACAAACGCTGGTTAAAAGCCTATCACAGTCTCAAAGGGTGGTTACAAAAGCAAACTACTCAACTTTAACGAGGTGGTCAATCAAATGCAGGAAAATTGGCAGATTTTGCTAAAGCAGGAAATTACAAACCAGTATGTGCATAATTCCCAAGAATGGCTCGATTTAAATATTTCTACATCGGGGTTAGTGAATTTGACGATTGTGAGTGATCGCTTTATTAATTTATCTATTCCTCAACGAAAAGAACAAATTTCTAACTTATTTAAATCACAAGTTCCTCATTTATCTCCTGGGTTTATTTCCTTATATACGCATCAAGAAGCAGATTCACTGAATCTTTCAGCACCACAGGTTTTTAATACAGCTTCAGTACAAACTTGGCAAGATTTAGCAATTCAAGCAGCAAATCCGCAAAATAAACCTCAACTTCCGCAGCGCGAACACAGTTTACCCAGAACCATAACTTTTTATTCCTTTAAAGGAGGAGTAGGTAGAACTACTGCATTAACCCATGTTGCCTCAATTTTGGCAGCGCGTGGTCTTAAAGTCGTAGCTGTGGATTTAGATTTAGAAGCGCCTGGTTTGAGTACAGCATTCAACCTCAAGCCGCAACCAAAGTATGGAATAGTTGACTATTTTTATGAGCGTTCCTACTTACCAGATGAAGTAGAACCAAGTATTTCAATTGCTGAAATATTTGGTGAAGTGAAAATCTCTAACGCCACAGGAAGATTATTTGTTGTTCCTGCTGGTTATCTTAATCTTGATTATGTCTCCAAAGTTGATGATCTTCATGCTACTACTATTATTGATGGAGATCAAAATCTTTGGTCTGTTTTTAAACGTGAAATTTACGAACAATTAAAACCTGATATTATCTTAATTGATTCGAGAACTGGAATCAATCAATGGGGAGCTTTATCATTAATTCAAGCAGCTGACGAAGCAATTATATTTCTTTTTCCTAACGAACAAAATAAACAAGGAATAGAACTGTTAATACAATCCCTGCAATGGGTAAAAAATTTATCCATTAATTTTGTTTTTTCTCCTGTTCCTGATGTTACTGAGATTGGTTTGTCGAAAGTAAAACAAATTTGGTACTCATTGCTGAACAGATTAAATACAGTAACAAATGAAAACTATGAAACAGATGAAGATGAGCCAGATTTAGATAATTATCAAACTCCAATAGAAAAACTTTTAGTAGTCCCTTATCTTTTGCCAATCGCTTTGGCTGATAGCTATCCTGTACAAGGGATGCAAGATTACTACACAAAAATTGCTAACTTAATTGATGAAAAAACTGATGAACTCAAACGTAGTAATGTTTTAAATACAATAGATCATCGGTGGAATATTATTGAAAGTCTGCAATTTCCTGAAGTAAATGCTGCTGATCCAAGACAAGATTTGAATCTACTCTTTCAGCGTACTACTGATTTTGAAAGATTTTTAGACGATACAACCTGCCTAATTAGAGGGCGAAAAGGCACAGGCAAAACTGCACTTTATTGGCTTTTTCTAAAACATAAAAGTGTTGCTCAAAAACTAGCTCATGGACGATTAGATAATACTGTATTTTTGTCAGCACATGGTAGATTTCAGGAAAGTCGTCCATCTCGTGATGAATTTCAAATCATCCATCAAACTTTACAACAAAACAGAGGCACATGGGAAGCTTTCTGGAGAGCTTATTTACTACTTAGATGTCATCAGGAAAATTTGTTTAACTTTCCTAAAGGAAAGAAAAGTCCAAAGTATAGTGAATTGAGAAAAATTCTTAATAATTTACCTAAAGAAAGATGGCAGTCTGAATCTACTCAAGTTTTGTTAGAATTATCCACTAACTCTGAACTACGGCTCATAGTCAAAGATGCCATAGATATTTTGCTTAATGAAGAAGCCAAAAATAATTCTCAAAAACTCTGGTTTCTTTACGATGATTTAGATGAAGATTTTCCTGAAGTAGGAGGAATAAGACAGCAAGCACTCACTGGCTTATTTCAATTAGTGCAATCTTGTGATGCTAACAGATTAACAGAAATTAGATTTAAAATCTTTTTAAGAGAAGATATATGGAACCGTTTAAGTTTTGACAATAAAAGTCATTTTACTGGGCGGGATATTATCTTACAGTGGACTAGGATTGATTTTTTACGATTAGCACTTCGTCAAGCAATACAATCTGAAGATTTCAAGAATTTGGTTGACCGTATTTCTCCTGTTGCTTTTGAAAGTATTGATCAAGCTACAGAAGAGGCAATTGATAAAGCCTTAGAATTACTGTGGGGAAGTCGCCGCAGAGGTGGAAATAGAGCTAAAAATGTATCTCGATGGGTTTATGAAAGATTAACAGACTCAAGTAGCACTACTTTTCCTCGGAGTTTAAGTATATTACTGAAAGGAGCAAAAGAACAAGAACTAAGCTATAAGGGACAATCATCAACCAAATTTCGTACAGACCGCCTACTTCAAGGAAAATCCTTAGAATTTGGCTTAAAAAAAGCATCAGAAAAGCGGTGTGAAGAAATTAAAGAGGAATATCCTGATTTGACTAAGTTTTTTGATTCTCTTAAGGGTAAATTAGCCTTCTTATCTAAAGAACAGTTACAAACAGTATGGCAAGAGTCAGCACATGACATAGCAGACTTTGAAGAATTTGCTTCTTTTTTAAGTGAAATTGGCATTATTGAATGGCGGGAAAAAGAGAAACGCTATAAGGTTGCTGATATCTATGTATATGGTTTTGAAATGGATCGTAGAGGCGCAGTATAAAAATATGTTTAACTTTATATTGCTGGTTGTGTGGCAGTTCTCGCAGGTTTATGGTTGCAAAAGGATTTGATTTGCTTTCTGGAAATAGAGATATCGCCACCATTTCTTCTTTCATATATTAATTATTAGTTTTACAAAAACATAAATGAGCGAAACACACACAATACCCCTATATACTCTGAATCCCGTAAATAGATTTTCTGACAGAGCAGAAGATTATGTAAAATATCGACCTGGCTACCCATCTACAGCTATTGATATTATTTTGGAGGGATTAAATACAATGTCGCCAATCATAGTCGCTGATATTGGCGCGGGTACAGGAATTTCCTCTCGATTATTGGCTGAAAGAGGAGTTAATGTTATTGCTATAGAACCAAATGCGGCGATGAGAGAAGCTGCTCAACCTCACCCTTTAGTAGAGTTTTGTGATGGGACAGCAGAATCTACTCAAATACCTGACAAGTCTGTTGATTTAGTTACTTGTTTTCAAGCTTTTCATTGGTTTAATCCAGAACCAACGTTATTAGAGTTTCACCGGATTTTAAAACCAGCCGGGCGGTTGGCTGTAGTGTGGAATAACCGCGACAAAGAAGATGCTTTAACAGCAGAATATAGCCGATTGGTACGTGAAGCATCCAACAATCATCCAGCAGAATCGCGGATGCAATCGGTAGAACCGTTGTTAACAACGCCTCATTTTGTTAACTTCCGAGAATATATGTTTGTTTATCGACAAGAATTAGATTTAACTGGACTGATTGGACGTGCTAAGAGTGTTTCTTACTTACCTAGTGAAGGTTTGGTATACGATCGCCTGATTGCTGGTTTGCAGGATTTATATCAGCAATTTCGTGATGAGACTGGTTTTGTTTATATGACATATCGCACTAGTGTACATCTGAGCGAAGCAGTTAATTAAACTTCATGTCAAGCTAATTTTAGCGCCTGCTTTGTGCGGAGAGTGCGATCGCCAACGGTAAGCCACTTTGATTTCCGATGCAGCATTAGTAAAAAAGCTAAGATAGATATATTATTTTAAGCAAAAACTTATGCTACCCATTAACAAAAAAATTGTGACTGATGAAGCGATGCGCCCAGTAGCTGTTTTGATTGATTATCAAGACTGGGAAAAAATTGAGCAAATCTTAAATACTTATCAATTACAACAAGAAGTAAATTTCGATTTAAATAAATATGCAGGTGTCATTAAATTGACTCAAGACCCTTTGGAATATCAACAACAGATTAGGGATGAATGGAGTTGATGCAGCCTTTAATATTATTAGATACAAATATAGTACTGTATTTTTTAGGTGGTAGGTTAGCCAGCCAATTACCATCTGGACAATATTTTATTTCAATGATTACTGAAATTGAACTGTTATCTTATCCAGGTCTTAGTTCAGATGAAGAAACGCAAATAATTGATTTTTTAAATAAAATTACAGTTGTAAATATTGATAATAATATCAAAAAACTAACGATCGCACTTCGTAAACAATATAAACTCAGGCTTCCTGACGCAATAATTGTCGCAACTACAGAATCTCCAGACGCAACGTTATTTACGAATGATGTCAAACTAGCTAATTTAACAGAAATTAATACTCAAACGGTGCAAATTGTGTAATTGAGGTAGGGACACAAGGACTTCTCAGAGGCTAACGATGGATTTCCCTACGCCCTGAGCCGATGCGCTTCAAGTTGAAAAATAAACTGTGCGCCATGCTTACCAGGAACTATCCCACTCTATGGAAAAGCTTACTCTGGATCGGTTCGCCTCAGAAATTAGCAGGCAAATACCCCTCAACTTGCCGTTCTGAACGACGGACTGCTAACTTAGGTGCTACTACAAAGTTTACTAGTCATGATTCAATGAATTAGTAATTATTTACTAAAAAACTCAGCTAATTCACAGCTATCGAAAACTTCAGTAGTCTTTTGCTGCTTATTTACAAGTAAACAATGTTTATTACATAGGAGGGTAAGTGTAGAAAAACAGAAAATATTGCTCCAAATACAGCTAATTTAGCCAAAATTAACTTTTACCTATCTCTTACTACTAAATGAATTCGCAATCTTCTCGTGCTGACAAAATCCTAGTTGTTGATGATTCTCCTGATAACGTGTTTCTGATTAAAACTATTTTGGAAGAGGAAGGCTACATAATTAGCACTGCAGAAAATGGTATTTCGGCATTGGCGCAACTGGAAGCATCTCCTTGTGACTTGGTGTTACTGGATTTGATGATGCCAGGAATGGATGGCTACGAAGTTACTAAACGTGTACGTGGAAATACGCAATTGCAGCAATATATTCCGATTTTGCTGATTACTGCCCATGATGCGCCCAATGTCGCGCAGGGATTAGACTTGGGTGCTGATGATTTTATCCGCAAGCCTGTAACTGTGGATGAATTATTAGCGAGAGTGCGATCGCTCTTGCGGTTAAAGCACAGTATAGATGAACGTGACGAAATTGCTAGGCAACGGGAAGATTTTGTCTCTCGCCTCACCCATGACTTACGCACTCCTCTAGTCGCAGCCGATCGCATTCTCATGTTGTTTCAGCAGGGTGCTTTGGGGGCGCTATCCTCACAAATGCAAGAGGTGATTGCCATTATGGCTCGCAGTAATACCAACCTGCTGGCTATGGTTAATACTTTATTAGAAGTTTATCGTTTTGAAGCTGGTCGTAAAACCCTGGCGTTGCAACCAGTGAATCTCGCCCAGTTATTAGAAGAAGTGACTGGGGAATTGACACCCCTAGCTCAGGAAAAAGCACTGCCAATCAATTTAGATTTTACGGAAGATGCAACTAAAAGTATAGTCATGGGCGATCGCTTAGAACTACATCGCCTATTCACTAACCTCATCGGCAACGCTATCAAGTTTACCGAATCCGGCTCAGTAAATATCTCCCTCACTTCTGGATTTGAGAGTGACAAAGGCTTCCACCCTAATTTTTCGCTTAATTCCGCTACCACTGACTATATTACTATCGAGGTGGCAGACACAGGCTCAGGTATTCCGCCTAAAGAACAACCTACCTTGTTTGAACGATTTCGCCAAGGTAGCCATAAGAGTTCTGGTAGTGGCTTGGGACTCTACCTTTCTCGTCGCATTGTCGAAGCACATCAAGGCGCTATTTTAGTTAAGTCTGAGTTAGGTAAAGGTAGTCTATTTATTGTACTTTTACCTATTAAACCGTAGAGAATTGGAGAAATAATTAATGATCCTTGATTCTTAACAAATGAAACGCGAAGCGAGTAAAAAGCATGGTTAGTGAATTAACAATTTCCGCTGTGGATATTATTCGTAAACAACGTGAATTTTTTCAAACTGGAAAAACGAAAGATGTTTATTTCCGGATTGGGCAACTTAAAATCTTAAAGCAGGCAATTATTGAGCATGAACAAGCGATTACCCAAACATTAAAAGCAGATTTAAATAAGCCTGAATTTGAGACTTACGCCGCAGAAATTTTAGTCACCAAAGAAATTGATTATGCCATCAAGCATATTCAAACTTGGACAAAACCCCAAAAAGCCCCAGTACCACTGAACTTTTTTCCTTATTCAGCAAAGATTTACCCAGAACCACTGGGAGTTGTTTTGATTATTGGTGCTTGGAACTATCCCTTTCAATTAACTATCTCACCATTAGTAGGTGCGATCGCTGCTGGCAATTGTGCAATTATTAAGCCTTCCGAACTTGCTCCTCATACCTCTAATCTCTTAGCTGAGATAATTCCTAAATATTTCGACTCAAGATATATTGCAGTCGTCGAAGGAGGTGTAGAAACTAGTCAAAAATTACTGGCGGAGAAATTTGATCATATCTTTTTCACTGGTAGCACGACTGTAGGCAAAATTGTCATGACAGCAGCGGCTAAAAATCTCACGCCAGTGACTTTAGAATTAGGTGGAAAAAGTCCTTGTATTGTAGATACAGAAATTAATCTAGAACATACTGTTAAAAGAATTGTGTGGGGCAAGTTTATTAATGCCGGGCAAAGTTGTATTGCTCCTGATTATCTTTTAGTTGATAAAAAAATCAAAAATAATCTGGTAGATATTCTCAGAAAAACCCTCAAAGAATTTTACGGCGATAATCCTGCTAACAGTCCTGATTATGCCCGGATTATCAATCACAAACATTTTGGGAGATTGGTTCATTTTCTCAAAGATGGTGAAATTATTATTGGTGGGAAAACTAATTCAGAAGAACTTTATATAGCTCCCACAATAATTAATAATGTCTCCTGGACAGATCCAATCATGCAGGAAGAGATTTTTGGGCCGATTTTGCCAATAATTGAGTATTCCGATATTACAGAAGCGATCGCCTTAATTAATTCTCGACCAAAACCTTTAGCTTTATACTTATTTTCTCAAAACAAAAACCTGCAAAAGCGAGTATTGCAGGAAACAACATCCGGTGGAGTCTGTCTTAACGACACAATGATACAGTTTAGTGTTTCATCTTTACCATTTGGTGGTGTGGGTGATAGCGGTATCGGTAGCTATCACGGTAAAGCCAGTTTTGACACCTTTTCCCATTACAAAAGTGTCTTGCAAAACTCATTTTTGCTGGATTTAAATTGGCGATATGCTCCCTATAAAGGCAAACTATCTTTATTGAAGCGACTTCTTGGGTAATTGAGTGTTAAATGGTGAAAAAACTATCAAATTTGATGTTACTAGCTTGTACCCAGCTTAGAGAGGCTAAAAGTTTATCACCTGTGTTAATTAAGGCACTGCCATTACCTTGAATGATTGTCAAATCATCATAAGTCAAACCACCTGATAAGCCAATCATTGTTTGTCCTACTTGGAAGTTGTTGACAGTATCAATTCCATCACCTTTTGCCAGAACGACTATATCTCTACCACCACCTAACCAGATGGTATCGTTACCAACGCCACCACTGATAAAATCATTACCTGAACCTGTATAAATCAGGTCATCGCCAGCACCGCCAAAGACAGTGTTTACACCTTCGTTAGCAAAAATAGTATCGTTGCCTTTTTCACCATAAATAGTATCAGCCTGAGAGCCACCGTAGATGAGATCATCGCCAGTCCCACCAAAAATAGTGTTGTTGCCCTCGCTAGCAAAAATTTGGTCGTTACCACCCAGAGCATAGATAATATCATTGCTGGCATTACCAAAAATGGTTTCAGCATCACGTGTTCCCACGATCGCACCATCTGGAATTTCCGCTCCATTAATAGTGACAGTTACAGAAGCGATATCTGTAGCGCCATAACTATCAGAAACTGTGTAATCGAAGCTATCTGTAGCAGATGTTCCTTTTGAAAGGGATTCAAATTGACCGTTGGGGTCATAATCGAATGTACCGTCACTATTGAGAGTTAGCAACGCACCAGAATCTAAGGTAATCTCAGTACCTACATTAGCAGCATTGCCGTTCACTGCCGTCACAGTCATCAAATCGAGTTCAATATCGGCGTCGCTGGTGAGGATATTCTCGCTGAGAACAAAATGTTCATCAGTACTAAAGAAATCATCAATTGCGATGGGAGAATTGTTGTTAATCGACCCATCAATTGATGTGATGAAACCACCTGTCGCCCCCTTTTCTGGTACGATAGCCACAATTTCTAAAGGAGAATTATAACTACCTATGACTTTTAGTGGTCCATAGGTTGCTTCTTCATAAATATTAATCTTTATCCCAAGTTTTGGAATTGTAAAATAATCTGCTGACTGCTGAGGATTATTCGTATTTGTTGTTGCTAAATAGGTGGAGAAAACTTTAGCTGTACCATCGGTCGATTGGGGACCAAATATAGGATCGTCAATATTACGTTGAACACTAAAGCTCAAAATTGGGTTAGCAATGACATTAGTCCCAACAAAACTAATGTTGTTTTTAATCCACAATTTTCCAACTTCAAAAGGACCTTCTATTTCAGCATAAGGATGTGTGAATATTCTTCCTTCAAAAGTCAATTTAAATCTAGCATCTTCAGGCAAATTATCATAAGTTATCCAATCAGAAGAAACTGTTGGTAATCCTAAAGCAGAATCTAAACTATTATTTAAATCCGTGAGATTTTGTTGCGTTTGAATAATATTGGATCTTGTTTTATCAAGCTGTGTCGTAGTTTCGCTAACTTCTTGTTTCAGTGAGTTTAGTTCTCCTTGGAAAGCAACTAAAAGCACTGCAAAATCTTTTAAAAATAGATTAATTCCGGGTATTGCTAAAAATTCAAAGACTTTCTTAGTAGTAGATTCTAAAAGTCGGCTTGCTTTATCTAAGTTAGCAGAATATGCTTTGATAGCAGAGAGGCTATTATCTACTAAAGTTAATGAATTACCTATTTTATTCTGAGCATTTTTTACTCTAGATTGCAAATCTTGAGCGTCTCGTCTAGCACTACCACTGACAAGAATAGCGTAGTAGTCTGCTAAAGTCGGTAATTCAATTGGCTTACCTATTTTTGAGCTATATTCTTTTAAGACATTTTCAAGATTGTTTAAGCCCTGTGTAACATCACTAGTGTTAATCGGTGAAAAAACAGTTGATAAGTCTTGAATTTCTTTGGCTGTAGTAACACCTAGTATATTCTGTAAATCACCTAAAAGAGTGATTACACTAATGTATTTATTATTTGCTACTGTATTAGCACTACTCAATGAAGCAAAGAAAATATTCAAATAGTCTATAGAGGCAGATGCATTTATATCTAATTTATTCAGTTCTGCTTCACTTGAACTAACAGCTTTTTTGATATCTCCTAATTCCGCGTAATCTGTAAGGTTAAAATTTACATTTATATTATTCATAATCAAACAAGTCAATAATTGTTTGTGCTTGCCATTGATGATTCAAGGCAAAAAAGTGATGCTAGTATTAATCGTTGGTGGGTTGTCACTAACGTATTTAATATTATTTACAGATTATTTTCATTGCTGTCTAGTACTTCTGCTGATTAAATAAATTATTTAGCCAAAGCTTTATATAAATCACAGTGAGAATACAGGCAATATGAAGACGACATAAAATAAAAAACTCCATACCGCTTGCGGTATGGAGTTTTTGGGAATGGGGAAAAAGTTACTTATAACGCCACTTGCTTCAAGAGAGAGAACCCGCCGATGGTAATTTCCTGGGTGTTTTTATGGCAAACAGAATAAAAAGATTTGCCATTTCCCTCTATGTTGAGATAGAATTGCGCGATAAATTGTAGGAAGATTGAAAGTAGAGATTCGTCATTCATCACAGCTTTTTAGAGGAGAAGATTTTGATATAGCGATTAAAGTTTAGATAAATGACGCCAAAATATATCTAAATACCTGAAAATAATATAAATTGTCCTCATTTAGTAACCACAACCTGATTAAAAAATACCAGAATTGAGATAAAATTTTAAATATGAATTATCTAACACATTTAGAGATCAAATATAAAAAAATCCTTCCTATTTTCATGCTCATTTGTAGTATGTTTATACTTTACGTATCATTTTTAGTCGGATTTTCAGTCAACACAATCACAAGTTTAATACTTTTGGTTGTAAGTGTTTTAATGTTGACACGCAATCTAGCTGTGATTACTCCAAATGAGATTCAAATGATGAATTTATTGGGAACTACAGTGAAAAGATATTCCTTCACTCCCGAACAAATTGTAATTACAAATAACGATGTTTATATTGATGGTAAAAAAATTCTTTCAACTTGGTGGGCAGATATCAATATTAAAGAAGTGAGAAAATTTTTATTACAAACACAAGACGAACAATAAACTTGGATTTTAGTATTTCCTCGAATTGACGCACCCACTGCTTTTAACGTGCTGCTGGCAAATCAAGACTGAGTCCCTCATAGTAGTCTGTTCCATATAATTTCGATAAGTTCGTATAGCAATTCTCGGTTACGTGAGATACACCCGTAAGGGCACAGCAGTGCCCATTGGTGTCAACTTAACGCGAAACCCATATCCCGCCTCAGAATGAATTCTGAGTCTAATAACCCAAGTCATCTGAAGATGACTAAAAATTCTCAAAAATCCCCAGTTTACTTTAGTAAACTTTGGCTATTAGCCTTGGAATTCATTCCCAGGCGGGTAGGTAAGCCTTGCAATAAGCCATCTGTAGCTTAAGTTGACACCTATAGGCAGTGCCGTGCCCCTACCGCTTGCGATATAATTTAGTACCACATCTGAATGGGAACCACTATAGTAAAGACTTCAGTGCTTAGAAGATTAGGACTAAAGTCCTTACTACGAGCCTATTTTACCCTTCAGAAAGTGGATTCAGGCGATAATCCTAGATGCTGCTATAACGCTCCTCTGCCCAAGGTTCGCCACGGGTATGATAGCCATTACGCTCCCAAAACCCAAGTTCTTCGCGTTCTAAAAACTCTAAACCATTAATCCACTTGGCACTTTTCCAAGCATACAGATGGGGAACAACTAACCGCATTGGCCCACCGTGTTCTGCTGTTAACGGTTCACCAAAAGCTTTAAAAGCGAAGAAGTTTTCTTCTTTCACAAGGTCAGCGATCGCAATATTAGTGGTATAACCCCCATAACAGTGTTCCATAACATGGGCTGCTTTGGGATCTAACTCAATCAGACTGAAGAAATCTGTCACCTTAATCCCCGTCCACTTGACATCGAGTTTAGACCAGCGCGTTACACAGTGGAAGTCCGCTGTAAATTCGTGCTGAGGTAACGCCATAAAATCTTTCCAGGTAAAGGCGACGGGTTTTACCAATCCCCAAACCCGAAATTCCCATTCTTCCGTGGTAATTTTAGGCGTTGCACCATAAGTTAATACCGGAAAACCCTTGGTTAAGTGTTGTCCTGGAGGAACCCGTTCGCTATCTTGCGCCTCTGGTTTCTGAAAAAATTTTCCTAGCATACTCCTAGAAAAATAAGTTTTTTCAAGTTAGTTATCTCTTGTGAATTGCCCAATAATCAATCGTTTTTATTTGTTGACAGTTAACTGTTAACTGTCAACATCATGAAATATGCAACTTTGATGTGGAACACCTTGTGAGAATCATCCATTACCGGATTCTGATTAACTGGATGAGCTTTTTTAGACCATTTAATAATCCATAAAGCGACGAAAAAGCGCTGATTGAGTAGCGCTGTTCGTGCTTATACTGAATTATGATTCTTCGTCTGCGTCCTCGTCTTCAGCAGTTGGATAGACAAATGTAGAACGTCCAGTCAAAATCGATTTACCGAGAGAGAGTGCTTTTTGAGCTTCAACAACAGCCTTATGCCTCCAAGTAGCGCGGCGTTTGTCTCTTTTGGATTTGGATGTTTTCTTCTTAGGAACAGCCATGATAGCGGATATCGCAATTCTTGACAACCTTACTATTCTAAGCCATCAATTGGCTAAAGAAGTCTCTAGTGTGAAGGATAAAGGATGAAATAATTAGCTTAACCTTCACATAGACAAACTACTTGGTTGTAGCTGTTTGTCCGGGAGTCAGGTTTTGCTCAAAAAACAGCAGCGATCGCGCAGTTTTAAAGTAAGTTGCCCAACGCTGCGGATCGGGGCGAGTGCGCCATTGTGGACGACTCACATCTAAAGCCAGAACTGGGGCGATCGCTCCATAACTTTGTACGGAGACAATAATTGACACATCTGTCACCAAAATATCTTGATCGAAACTCCTTTGAGCGGATGCTCTCGCCACCGCTTCTGCCCTCCGCAGAATAGTTTCATAGTTTTCATCCGGTAGACGATCAATGGCTAGATCAACTCTAGCTGTGTAAGCTTGCACAATCTGGGGGGCGATCGCTTCCCTCAAAAACCACACAGGAAGCGTAGATAAAAGCAAAACTAATAACGGAACTATCCGGATTTTTCTGGCAATTTGGCTAATAAATGAAGAGGTAATGATCGATGATGGTTGACAAGCAACACTCTTGCTCATGACTTTGTAACTCCTTAACTAATGATCTGTAATTTAAATTGAGTGAAAGTATTTTCCGGCAAAATAATGTAATAAATACTACATTGTATCTTGGGTTCGATGAGAATCTCCTAGACTATAAGACATAGGTTAGCCTTGTTTTTTCAGCAAAGCCAACCAAAATTTTACGCAAACAACAACCGACAAAGAGCGGGATGGCAAATTACTGGGCGATTGTTATTGGCATCAATCAATATGATTTATTTCAACCTTTACGTTGCGCCCAAGCTGATGCTGAGGCGCTAAAGGCATTTTTAGTAGAAGAAGCCGGTTTTAAACCGCAAAACTGCCTGCTAATGACGGATACTTCGCCGCCAATTAGAGATAAATCCACTTATCCCACAAAGGAGAATATTCTCCTTTTATTAGAGGACTTCGCAGCCTCATCTTGGCAACCGCAAGACCACGTGTGGTTATTCTTCAGCGGTTACGGGATTAACTACAAAGGAAATGATTATTTAATGCCAGTGGAAGGAAACCCTGACCTTGTGCAGGAGACTGGTATAGAAGTGCGATCGCTCATGCAAAGTCTCCAACTGGCTGACTTGTATGTGTTGCTGATGCTGGATATCAACCGCGCTTTTGGCACTCAAGCAGATGCTCCGGTTGGACAAGAAACCATAGAACTCGCGCAAGAACTACAACTCGCCACAATTCTTTCTTGCCAACCAGAGCAATTTTCCCACGAAAGTAGCGAACTAGGTCATGGATTCTTCACAGCAGCGTTGTTAGCAGCTTTAAATTCTGGTCATGGCAGTAGTTTGACAGATTTAGCCAATTATCTCAGCACTCTCACGCCGCAATTATGCCAACACCATTGGCGACCCACACAAAATCCTGTCACCGTTATCCCATCACAACAGCAACCAATTTTGCCATATTTGGAAAAACAGGGAAGCGATCGCACACCAGCCAAAAGCGAAGCAGCTCCCGTGATTTTTCCCGAAGAATCTTTTGCTGTCGCCCTAGCAGCCCCCACCCTCGAAGAGAATTCCGCCAAATCTACGCCTAAGTTGACAAAAACAGGCGTTTGGCCAGAATCCCAAGGGGTGGAAACCACTGTCAACCCCAGAGCCGAGCATTTAAAGCTGCCAACATCTACAGCATGGATTGAGAATCTCAAGTCGGAACTGGTTTCCCAACCACGTTCTGCCCCAAGTCGGAGCGTCAAACAGCAACCCCAAATGCTCCCTTCTTCCCAAGAGACATCTGGGGGAGGCAGGTATATTCCCAATACTTCCCAAACTAATTTTGAGCGATCGCCCAAAAATCAGGCAAACGCCTCATTTTGGCAACAGCTTTTATGGTGGGGCGGCGGCTGCATACTGATAGTCAGTTTAGTAGCAATAGTTTTTCTGCGTAATCAAACCAGATTTAAAAGTCAGGAAATCTTAAGAACACCGCCGAATGCTGGCACTGGTGACACAAGAGTCATCAACACTTCACCAAATACTAGCGCTCCCAATGCCGCCGCACCAACTCCAGTCAAAAATCCCCCCATCTCGGAATTTGCTCCTAGTTCCCAATCAAAAAAGCGGAACCAAGCGGTGTTAGATCTGGCGAAAATGTCACTGCGACAAACTCAGGCTAGCGATTTGAATTTAGCGATCGCTACAGCTAAAAAAATTAAACCAGGCGAACCCCTATATGAACAAGCTCAAGAAAATATTCAAATTTGGAGCCGGATGATTTTAGACTTAGCAGAGGGACGCGCTCAACAAAGACAGTATGCAAATGCAGTTGCAGCCGCTCAATTAATCACTAAAGAAGCAGATGTTTATCCCAAAGCTCAAGCTTCAATTAATCAATGGCGACTGGAAGCCAAACAGTATGTCAGCAACAGAACCCTTTTAGATGCCGCTAATGGCTTAATTAAACCCGGACAAGCCTCTACCTACAATCGGGCGATCGAAGTTGCCAAAAAAGTCCCACCAGGACAACCAGGCTTTGATATGGCGCAAAAATCAATCAATAAATGGAGTGAAAGAATTTTAGATATCGCCAAAACCCGCGCCTCCCAAGGAGATTTGAACGCCGCCATTGAAACCGCTGCCTTAATCCCAGAATCTACAGCCGCCTATGAAGATACTCAAGAAGCAATCCAAAAATGGCAAGTGAGGCGAATTAAAAAGTAGGGACTGGGGACTGGGGAGGATGGGGAAGATAATAACCTTGACTCTTGACTCTTGACAAATTAAAAAATCCAGTGTCAGTAGCAGGCTGCTTTGACACTGGACTTTTGACTCAGAACTCTGTATTAACAGTACTGAGAAATATCCTCTCCACATTCATCAGCTAAATAGCACATAGCTCGAAAACGTAAGCTAACTACTTCTTCATACAAGGGGTTGAGTTTGCACATTGGCGGAATGTGAAACAGGGTTTTGCCGAATAGTTTGACATCACGCTCAAAGGGACACTGAGAAGGGATCAGTTGGCACAGGCGGTGGGCTAGTTGGCGATCGCGTACTTGAATATTGTCTACCTGTCGTCGCAGGGGTAAAAGAACATCACAAAAAACTTTGGGAGTTGGCTCTTGCAGCTGGGTTACAGGGGTGTTGCTAGCTTCTGTGTGGCTTATTGACACCCAGCTTGCAAGAAAAATTCTTTTTGTGGTATTATCAAATACCTTCATGATTAGTCCTCTATTTTATTGAGGGTATTCACCTTTCCGATGAACATATACAAAGTGGGAACATCTTTTCCCGGAAAAATCATGTCCTGACTGCGATCCGATTGGAATATTATCCGTAATCACTGAAATCAGAACCTTTTTATTACTACGTCAAGTTAAACGCAATTTTCCCGGAAGCGGAAGTGTAATAATCCGATCTTGTTCATAACTTGACACATATTAAATTTTAGTGAAGACATCTATCTTTTGACAGGTTTTTTGGTAACATTTACAAAACTTTATATAAGCAAGTTCTACACTTACTCTTACTGAGTATAAATAACTATAATAAAAAATCTTTTGCCAGTGGTTAAACTGCTCTCAGTAGCTTTGTAAACAAAGTGATATTCCGCCAATTTGCCATCTATGGCGTGCTAGGGCTAACTTATCTAGGTTTGGCCTTGGGCTATATTCCTGGTTTACGCATGAACCGCACCACTATTGCCCTAGTGGGGTCTGGCTTTTTAATTGCTCTGGGTGCTTTAAATTTACAGGAAGCATGGCAAGCGATCGATGCCAATACCATCATATTTCTTTTGAGCATGATGGTAGTTAACGCTAATCTAGCCTATGCCGGGTTTTTTCGACAGGCGATATCGGTGCTGTTGAGTTTAACTCGCAGTCCTCTAGGCTTGTTAATTGCCTTAACATTTGCTAGTGGCGTACTCTCAGCTTTATTTCTCAACGACACCATCGCGCTGATTTTTACACCACTGACTTTGAGCCTGACTCAAGCTTTAGGCTTAAATCCCATACCTTATCTACTAGCAGTTGCAGGTGCAACTAATATAGGTTCTGTTGCCACATTAAGCGGTAATCCCCAAAATATTCTGATTGGCTCCTTTTCCGGTATCAGTTATCTAGATTTTTTACGCGCCTTAACTCCAGTTGCCATCATCGGCTTAGTAATTCAGATAGGATTACTTTGGCTACTTTACCCTGATGTGCGCTCAACCAAAGCTAGCCAGATATTACCTAATAGCAAGCAACGCATTTTCAAACCGTTATTTAATAAAACCCTAGTCATCACCATCGGGTTACTCATTGCCTTTGCTATCGGCTTGCCTCTAGCAGAGTCTACCTTAGTAGCTGCCAGTTTGTTGCTCATTACTCGCCGGGTAAAACCACAGCGCATTTTGAACAAGGTAGATTGGAATCTACTGGTAATGTTTTCAGGACTATTTATCCTCACAAGAGTCACACAAAAGTTAAATTTAATACAGCCATTTACCCATTTTGTCAATTCTGCTGCGAGTTTATTTGGTGTAACTGTAGTTCTATCTAACCTAATTTCTAATGTTCCGGCTGTATTGCTACTGCAACCACTAATTTCTCAGAGTGATACCCAATCTTGGCTCTTACTAGCAGCAGGCTCAACTCTTGCAGGTAATCTGACTTTATTTGGTTCAGTCGCTAACTTGATAGTTTTAGAAGCCGCTAATGATTTAGGCTACAAACTCACTTTCTGGGAGCATCTCCGCTTTGGAGTGCCATTGACACTATGTACTCTACTTCTAGTTTACCTCTGGGTTCACTGAATGTTGTGAGGCAGGAGTTTCCAAGCTGAGAAGTTGTGATTTTACCTCTGAGGATAATTTTTGGGGAAATTGACTTTGAGAAATTGAGATTAATTGAGTTTGTTGGCTGGTTTTAGTTGTGCAGGTTGGCTCAGACTACGGAAGTAAAGGCTACCGACGATCGCCCAAAACATGAGATATCCTACAGCCTGTACTAAATAGAGCTTTTGGGTATAGCCAAAGATAGTTTTCAGCAAAATCCCCGGAAACTGTCGGTCAGGTAAACTAGTTGAAAGATCCCAAATTTGGGGACCTAAAATACAGGAAGTCTTTTCTACTCCACAAATAATAGTAGATGAGGAGATGTGGCTAAAAGCGATCGCCGCCGCGTCAAGATGGCGGAACATGGAAATTACCAATCCAGAGACAATCAGCAGCAGGAACACACCCATCACCTGGAAAAATTGGCTCAAATTGATGCGGATGCTCCATTTAAATAGCAGCATACCAATTAC
This sequence comes from Calothrix sp. PCC 7507, assembly GCF_000316575.1. Lineage (GTDB taxonomy): Bacteria > Cyanobacteriota > Cyanobacteriia > Cyanobacteriales > Nostocaceae > Fortiea. The sequence continues at coordinate 5,506,717 of NC_019682.1, forward strand.
AACCGCTACGCCTAGTCCTCCTATCGCTCCGAGTACTGGTGTCCAGCCTTCTTGAAACTTAGCGACGATAAACAAAGCCGTCTCCAAGCCTTCCCGAAATACAGCAATAAAGATTAAGCTAAAAATTCCCCAAGCGGCGCGATTATCTTCACCCAAAGCACTTTTTACTGAGTCGGTGATTTCCGCTTTGAGAAATCGTGCTTGTCGCGTCATCCAAATCAGCATCCAACTGAGCATAGCGATCGCGATTACGCCTAATCCCACCTCAAACAATTGCTTGAAGACAGGCGCATACAACAAATCAGATGTCTGTAATCCTTGGATTCCTAGATTTAGTAGTAAACCAACAACAAAACTAGCTAAAGTAGCGCTGAGAACACCTAAATATACCCAGCGATGCAATTTTTTTTGTTCCGCTTGTTGTAGACAAGCAAAAACAATACCGACAACTAAAGCAGCTTCTACACCTTCTCGTAAAGTAATAAAGAAGGTTGGTAATGCAGTACTCCAATTCATGGGATGTTAATTAAATAATTTCAGTGGTTGATACTTCTGGTGGGTTAACCACGGCAGATTTTTCTTTGTGTCGATGATGCTTGGGCTTTTTAGAATGGTGTTTATGGTCTTTTTCGGCTATAGTCGCCACTGAATCTGTTTGTGCATCTGTTAATTTTTCTGTAGTGTCATAATGCTTTGACTTTTTTCCCTGATGTCCGTGGTGCTTTTTCTTTTTAGCTTTAACATCTTCTGTCTCGTAAGGTGTTGCTAAAGCTGTGGTGGGTAGCAGAACAGCAGATGCGATCGCACTCAGGGTGTTACCAAAAAAAATTCTCCGGTACATAGTTTTGTTGACCTTTACCTACGCTAAGTACCATTAGCTTTGCACAGAAAAATAACAGAAAAATAACAGCTTGGTTATTGATTGTTATTTAGCAAAACTCATCATTTTTCACAATCTTGTGGATTTTGTTATTTAGAATACAAAACTTGTTGTAGTTCCGCTACTGTATTTGCAATTTTGATAGCTTGTTGAATCGCTTTTAATCGTTGTAAATCATGAATTTGCGAGATAATGGGCATGAGTTCTAAACCAGGAATGCCAAATTTAATCTCCAACGCCAATTCAATACCGGCTCGTAGTCCGCGCTCTTCACCAATTTGTAGTCCGCGTTCTTCACCGCGCTTCTCACCCTCGCGTAAAATTTCTTGATACCAAGGAGACTCCTGTAATACAGCCATATCCCACCTCATAATTTTCTTTACTAACTCGCTGTCTAGTGGTTTGTCAATTTTGTTTTGAGGGGTTTTTGGTAGTGCGGGCCGAAAAGCCCGCGTGAGCGAGACGCTCACACTACAGTCCCTCATTTCAACCCTGACAGACTACTAGTACAAAAGTAGCAAAAAAAGCTAAAACGGTTTCCAACAGTTTCCTTTCTCCTGATATATTATGAATTTACCTCACGCAATCGCTCTTAGCGATCCCGCAGGGTAGGCGCATTCGACGAAGTCGTTCCCGAAGGGTAGACGCAAAGAATAAGAGTTAAAGAAATATATTTCATATCTTGATTCAGCAATGCTCTATTTTGGCAGTGTATACCTTGCTCAAAATTGGACTCAGCTGTTTATGAAGTGTTACTTTGAGAAAAATTACTTTCTAAGCAAATACTCTGGACTAATTGTATTTTTTGGTGTGAAATTAATTATAAAAAATATTAGAAAATTTTAAACTAGCTCAGTTTAAGCACTGTGGTAATCAATAGATGGATTGTGCCACAAATATCTTAGGTAACTACTATTTCTGTGGCCATCAATAAAAACTGAGTATTAAAGGCGACCATAGTATGACAATAGGAGATCACGTTTTTCATAAAAAGCAAAAGATTTTTTTTAAATCTCACGACGAAGACGCAAGGCTCATCTTTGCACCTTTGCGTCTTTGCGTCTTTGCGTGAGCTAATTCTTAAGATGCAACCTGCGCTGCAGTCCGAGTCCGCCGTCTTCTACCATCAGCAACCTTCACTGGCGGTTCATCAGGAATTTGCATCAATAATGTCACTGTTGGTTGACATTGTAATTCTCGACGGATAGAACGCTGTAATTCTCGCTCTAAAGTCCCTTGCAATCCACCCCAATCTACTTCTAATTGCTCGTTTTCAGTCGGCTGGGCAAATTCTGACCAACGAACGCCGAGGATTTCTTCAATGCGCTGTTGTACCCATTTTTGCACAAGCGATCGCTCTACACTTGTGACTACACCCCGCAGGTGAATTTCTGGTTTAGCTAGTAGCTTGCCGTTCCAATCGATGGCGGCGGCGATGGTGACAATACCTTCTGAAGCCATGCGTTGGCGTTCTTGCAAGACTTTAGCGCTCACCATCCCAGAACTAGTAGTATCCACCAATTCAATACCCGATGGCACTTTACCAGCAACGCGAATAGAATCCTCTGTCAGTTCTATGACATCCCCATTCTGTAGAATTACCATATTTTCTGCTGGGATGCCTGTACTTCGGGCCGTTTCTGCGTGCTTCACCAGCATTCGATGTTCACCGTGGAATGGCACAAAGAACTTGGGTCGAGTTAAAGCAATCATCAGTTTTTGGTCTTCTTGACAGCCGTGACCAGAAACGTGAATTCCTTTATCCCTTCCATAGACTACTTTCGCACCCTGAATCATCAATTTATCGATGGTATTGACAACGGCGATCGTGTTTCCGGGAATGGGGTTGGCGGAGAATACTACTGTATCTCCTTGGCGAATTCTGATGTGGGGATGTTCTTTGTTGGCAATGCGGGTCATTGCTGACATTGTTTCACCCTGAGAACCAGTAGTAAGAATCAATACTCTTTCATCTGGCAGATTGCGGACACTGTGCAACGGCTGTAGTAGATTATCGTCACATTTGATGTAACCAAGATTACGCGCATGGGCAATCAAATTTAGCATCGAACGCCCCACAACCGTGACTACACGGTTTTGCTTCTTCGCTATATCCAAAATCATGTTGATGCGATGGACACTAGAGGCGAAGGTGGTGACAAATAGTCGCCCAGTAGCTTGAGAGAAGACCCGTTCCAGATTGGGATAAACTGAACGTTCTGAAGGTGTAAATCCTGGTATTTCTGAGTTAGTGGAGTCACTCAATAGGCACAACACGCCTTTCTCACCATGTTCTGCTAGCCGTTGGAAGTCGAATTTCTCACCATCCACTGGAGTATGGTCAATTTTAAAATCTCCTGTGTGGATAACTACACCTAAAGGCGTATGGATGGCAACGGTGAAGCTATCGGCGATGGAGTGAGTGTTGCGAATGTATTCTACTAAAAAGTTCTTGCCAATCCGCACCATGTCCCGTGGTTGGACTGTTCTTAATTCCGTGCGATCGCGTACTCCCGCTTCTTCTAATTTACCCTCTAGCATGGCTAACGCTAGTCTTGGCCCATAAATTACAGGAATTTCAAATTGCTTCAGGTGAAAAGCAATCCCGCCTATATGGTCTTCATGACCGTGGGTAACGATCATCCCTTTAATTTTTTCTCGGTTTTCCCGTAGATATGTTGTGTCTGGTAGGACAATATTTACACCATGCATTGCCTCTGTAGGAAAGGCTAATCCTGCATCTAACAGGATAATTTCGTCTTCATACTCGAAAACGCAGGTATTTTTACCAATTTCATGCAAGCCGCCCAAAGGAATGATTTTTAGGGCGGAGTTAGCTTCGTTTTTAGCCATTTTCTCCTGAGATTGTTGTTTGTGGTTGATTTAAGTTAAAAGTTACCGTTTTTGTATTAAAGACAACATCAGATATCTATGAAGTCAATTTGAAAGCAGCCAAGCTGGAATGAGATGTGCAATCGTTTGTTCAATAAATATGGACTTGATTCTGAAGAATTCTATAGTATTTCTCTCAGTCGTAGCACAGATTTTCAAAGTGCAACCTGGTAAAAATTATATCCTTTGTTTATATGTATCTTTAGCTACCCGAACCTGGCAAGTGCTTAACAATTTGGTGCTTAGACTAAACTCAGTTCTTTAAGAACTACCTCTAATTTGCGACTAACTTCTAAGTCAGCTTCGCATAGTGGCGGGCGAGTAGAACCAACTTCCCAACCTTGTAGATTCAGTGCTTTTTTAACTGGAATGGGATTCGTAGTTATAAATAAAGCTTTAAACAACGGAAATAGCTGGAGGTGAATTTCAGTAGCAACTTGAACATTCCCTGCACTGAATGCTTGAATCATCTGCTGTAGTTGGGTTCCTACCAGATGTGAAGCGACACTTACAACTCCCTTAGCCCCGATTGCTAACAAGGGCAGGGTTAAAGAGTCGTCTCCAGCGTAAATCTGAAATTCTTTGGGTGTCAAGCGGCGAATTTCACTCGCCTGATCTAAACTACCACTAGCTTCTTTTATCCCAACAATATTATCAATCTCCGCTAACCGGACAACTGTTTCGGGATTGAGATTTTGACCGGTACGACCAGGGACGTTGTATAACAACAGCGGTAGGTCGGGACAGGATTGTGCTATTGCCCGAAAGTGCGCTTCCAGTCCTGCTTGTGGCGGTTTATTGTAATAAGGAACAACTTGTAATGAACCATGTACTCCTATTCTAGCGGCCTTTTGGGTGGCAGCGATCGCTTCTTTTGTGGAATTAGAACCGCATCCTGCTATCACCTTGGCTTTGCCAGCTACAGACTGCAACACTTCCACAAACAACTGGTATTCCTCTTCCCAAGTCAAGGTAGGAGATTCACCCGTTGTACCACACACCACCAATGTATCTGTACCGTTCTTAGCTAGATGTGCTGCTAGCTTTGCCGCTACATCATAGTTGACACTACCGTCTTCTTTCAACGGCGTAATCATAGCGGTTACAACTCTGCCAAAATCTGCCACCCTTTTTTCACTCCCGATTACCTTTTTTGTTTCTTGTGTCTTGGTGGTTTTCTATTTTAATAACCTATCTGCAAATTGCTTGCAAGCGTGATCTGCACATTTGCATTTATTTTTTTGTATCTTTCGAGCGTTAAGTTCCTAAACAAGATTTTATTTTCTATTTTCTCTAACTCGAAACATATGCCGTTGAAGGCTTTAGCAGATTTTTTTCTACCAATAATTCGGCAATTTGTACTGCATTTAAAGCTGCACCTTTACGAATTTGATCACCACATAGCCACAGTTCTAAGCCGCACGGATGAGAAATATCCTGACGAATTCTTCCCACTAAAACCTCATCCCTACCAGTGGCTTCAATCGGCATCGGAAAATAATTTGCTCTCCAATCTTCTACCAATTTGACACCAGGGGCGGAACTTAAAATTTCTCTGGCTTCATCTGGGCTAAATGGTGTCTGGAACTCTATGTTAATAGCTTCCGAGTGGGCACGGAGTACGGGAACCCGCACACAAGTGGCAGTAATCCTGATTTGTTGCGTACCAAAAATTTTCCGAGTTTCATTGACCATTTTCATTTCTTCCTCACAGTACCCTACATCATTTAAAGGAGAGTTGTGTGGGAATAAATTAAACGCCAACGGGTAGGGTAATACCTCCGCCACTGGTGGTTGTCCTTGTAAGATAGCGCTGGCTTGGGTTTTGACTTCTGCCATTGCTTTGGCACCCGCACCACTTGCTGATTGGTAGGTTGCAGCGACAATGCGTTGCACTGGTTTCACTTGATGCAAGGGCCATACTGCCACTGCTAGCAAAATTGTTGTGCAGTTGGGATTAGCGATAATACCTTTGTGGGTAGCTGCCGCTTGCGGATTGACTTCTGGCACTATTAAGGGCACTTCGGGGTGCATCCGGAAGGCGCTGGAGTTGTCAATTACTACTGCACCCTTTTCCACAGCTTTGGCAGCCCAAGCTTTGGATATAGAACCACCGGCGCTAGCTAGCACCAAATCCACATTTTCAAAGGCGCGATCGCTAACTGACTCTATCGGTAAATCCTCCCCCTTAAACCGCAACGTCCGCCCTACACTCCTTTGTGAGGCCAATAACTTCAGATGAGATACCGGAAAATTACGACTTTCTAGTAATTCTAGCAACTCAGTGCCAACAGCACCAGTCGCTCCTAAAATAGCTACAGCATAGGATTTAGACAACCTGGCTTCCTCCTTTAAGAGGTTATTTACAATTTAATTTCCACAATCGACTATTTATCTGCATTTAAATTACAGTGGCAGACATTAAATAAAAAATATTTTTTTAGATTTAACGGTTCTTCTTTAATTTATTACATCTAGTTCAGTTTATTGGGGATGTTAAGTGATGTTGCAGTTTCCGACAATTGCTGCTTTTACTTATCAACTTTTTTAAAGTCTGTATTATTATACAGCAAACTGATACCCATCTGAAATATGGTCATATCTGCACTTGGTCATTATACAAACATCCTATTTGTCAAGCAAACAAATATTTCGCCTGTCAGGTGGATTTCTAGGACGATGAATGTACTATGATCCAAATGGACTAAAGCCACCACAGCAACGATCTGGACTGTGGGAAACTTGCGAGTACTAATTGCTGGTTGAGAAACAGGATATCACGGCATTAGCCTGCTGATGACAAGTCCACTAGTTCTAAGTGCCGAATTTATGAGTAAAAAGCCCGCAACAGCAGAAAATTTCACAGGTTTGTCAGTATTTAGGGATTGATTGCAGTTGAGCAATCAGGACTAGTGATTAATCGTGGAGGTGTAATCAGTAAAGTTATGGCGGTAAAGTGTGAAGTCCTTTGCCATTAGCAGTAAACTAGATCCTTGCTCAAGCACACCATGATAGATTAATACCTCTCATCCTAGCCAAGAAACATCAAAGAGCAGAAGCGATCAATCGCGTCTTGTGTGTACTCGGAGTCAAAAATACCAGAAATACAGAAACTAAGCATGAAAGTCACCCAGGAAAAACTTCCCGCGAGCCAAATAGGGCTAGAAATAGAGATTACACCAGAAACTACCAAACAAACTTACGAACAAGTCATTAAAAACCTAGCTAGTACGGCAAATATTCCTGGGTTTCGCAAAGGTAAAGTGCCTCGGCAAATATTGTTACAGCGTCTTGGCGTCATACGTATCAAGGCCACAGCTCTGGAAGAACTAATTCAAGATGGCATTGAGCAAGCGGTCAAACAAGAAGCAATTCCGGCGATTGGCCAACCGCAATTACGCTCTTCTTTTGATGAATTGATTAGTAATTATGAACCAGGTAAACCGCTGACGATTTCTGCTGCGGTCGATGTGGAGCCGGAAATACATCTAGCCCAGTACACCGACTTGCAAGCTAAAGCAGAAGAAATCAAGTATGACCCAGCTCGTGTGGATGAGGTCTTAGAGAAAGAACGCCAAGAACTAGCGACGTTGATTCCTGTGGAAGGGCGCGCCGCTCAAATTGGTGATGTCGCCGTCCTCGATTTTAAAGGTCTACTAGCCAAAACCGAGGGTGAAGACGAAAACGCGGAGCTAAAACCCATTCCTGGCGGAGAAGCAACTGATTTTCAAGTGGAGTTGTATGAAGATCGGTTTATTCCAGGATTTGTCTCTGGGATTATAGGGATTGGTTTGGGAGAAACCAGAGAAATTTCTGCTCAGTTCCCCGATCCTTATGCTAACGAAGACCTAGCAGGCAAAGCGGCTCTGTTTACAGTGACGCTCAAAGAACTGAAAGAAAAAGAACTACCAGAGTTAAATGATGATTTTGCTCAAGAAGTCAGTGACTTCGATACATTAGCGGAATTGCGTGCATCTTTAGAAGAACGCTATCAAAAAGAAGCAGAGCAAAAAACTAAAGCGAATCAGCAGGAAGCCTTGTTAGCTGAACTGCTTAAGCATGTAGAGGTGGACTTACCAGCAACATTAATTGAGCAGGAAGTCGATGCAATGCTGACACAAACAGCAGCTCGGCTTTCGCAGCAAGGATTGGATGTGAGAAAGTTGTTTACTCAAGATATTATTCCCCAATTAAGGGCGCGATCGCGCGATGAAGCCATTGAAAGGCTCAAGCGCTCCCTGTGCCTACAGGAAATTAGTAAACGCGAATCCATCCAGGTGACACCGGAAGAAATTAAAGCCAGAGTCACAGAACTGTTAAAGGAGTACCCTGATGAAGAAGTAGATCCAGTAAAACTGCAATCGGTCATAGAAAATGAACTCGCAACCGAGAAGGTATTTGATTGGTTGTTAGCACATTCCGCTGTTGAATTAGTACCTGAAGGCTCTTTGACGCCTACAGAGGTAGAGGAAACAGATGCAGAACTTGCTGAAGCCGAGGAACTAAGTGGCGACGTTGATAATAGCGAGTCCACCAATCCTGAGTAAAGGGATGGGCAGATAATAAACAGTGTGAGCGGAGGCTTCCTCCGTTCTCCGGGACGGTTAACGTCACTTTACGCTTCAGCAAGCTATGTGTAAAAGTCTTTGTCAGGAGCAGATAGGCAAAATAGCTCTTAAAAGCTTGACTATTGCTTCCTCCACACCCAATGCTGCCCCCCATAGGATGATTAAAAAAAGTTAAATAAATAAAAATATAGGATCATCATCTTAGCTTGATACTGAATTACACGAGAAGAATTTAGATGAGGCATAATGGTTAGCACATAGCTTAAATAGAAATCCCATCCGTTCAAAAGGCAGCATCCGCGATTGCCGTCGGCAAAGCCACTGTTGCTTTTACCAATGTCCTACTTACTCTTAAATGTTCTTGTATGCTTGTATCGCAGTCGGGGAATTACCCAATCAGCAGTTCTAGTCGAATAAACATTAACTCCCACTTGAGCAGCCCGAGCAATATCGTGCCGATGGTGGTAGAGCAATCTGGTATGGGAGAAAGGGCGTTCGATATCTACTCCCGCCTACTGCGAGAGCGGATTATCTTTTTGGGAACACCAATAGATGATACCGTTGCTAATTCGATTGTTGCCCAGTTGTTATTTCTAGATGCCGAAGATTCCGAAAAGGATATTCAACTGTATATTAATTCCCCTGGCGGCTCGGTCTACGCAGGGATGGCAATCTATGATACAATGCAACAAATTCGTCCTGATGTTGTCACCATCTGTTTTGGATTAGCCGCGAGCATGGGAGCATTCTTGTTAACGGCAGGGGCAGCGGGTAAACGCATGTCTCTACCCGACTCCCGGATTATGATTCACCAACCACTCGGCGGTGCTCAAGGGCAAGCCATTGACATAGAAATTCAAGCTAGAGAAATTCTTTACATTAAGGCTAAGTTGAATCAGTTGATGTCTCAGCACACTGGTCAATCCTTAGAAAAAATTGAGGCAGATACAGAACGCGACTTTTTCATGTCGGCAGAAGAGGCGAAGAACTACGGTTTGATCGATCAGGTCATTTCCAGACAAAATATTCCCACCGCAGGGGAAAATGTCACCATTCTGAAATAAGAGGCTGGTATGTCTAAGTACGACTCCCATTTGAAATGTTCGTTTTGTGGCAAGTCTCAAGAGCAGGTGCGTAAATTAATCGCAGGGCCGGGAGTCTACATCTGCGATGAATGCGTTGACTTGTGTAATGAAATACTAGACGAGGAGTTACTCGACACAAATAGTGCGGCAGCGGCACAACCAGCACCAAGGTCAGAGCCACCTCAAAAACGCCGTACACGCTCATCCAGTCTCTCATTTAATCAAATACCCAAACCAAGAGAGATTAAGAAATATCTAGACGAACACGTCATTGGTCAAGACGAAGCCAAAAAAGTGCTATCGGTCGCGGTTTATAATCACTACAAACGGCTGGCAATACTCCAGTCTAAAGGTAGCGGTAAACCTGGTGCTGATGATGTTGTAGAACTGCAAAAATCCAACATTTTGTTGATTGGCCCGACTGGTTGCGGCAAAACTCTCTTGGCGCAGACGCTGGCAAAAATCTTGGATGTACCCTTTGCTGTTGCCGATGCCACAACACTGACGGAAGCGGGGTATGTGGGAGAAGATGTAGAAAATATCTTGCTGCGACTGTTACAAGTGGCAGATTTAGATGTTGAGGAAGCACAGCGAGGGATTATCTACATCGATGAAATTGATAAAATTGCTCGGAAGAGTGAGAACCCATCGATTACACGGGATGTTTCCGGGGAAGGTGTACAGCAAGCTTTGCTGAAAATGTTGGAAGGGACGATCGCTAATGTACCACCCCAAGGAGGACGTAAGCATCCCTATCAAGACTGCATCCAGATTGATACCAGCAATATCTTATTCGTCTGTGGCGGCGCATTCGTTGGCTTAGAAAAGGTTGTAGACCAGAGAGTTGGCAAAAAGGCAATGGGCTTTGTACAACCGGGAGAAGGGACGAAGGAAAAGCGGGCTGCAGATACTCTCCGTTACCTAGAACCTGATGATTTGGTGAAATTTGGGATGATTCCCGAATTTATCGGGCGGATACCAATGGTAGCGGTGGTAGAGCCACTCGATGAAGAGGCTCTAATGGCGATTCTCACCCAACCACGCAGTGCTTTGGTGAAGCAGTACCAGAAACTGTTGAAGATGGATAACGTCCAGTTAGATTTTAAATCAGATGCGTTGCGAGCGATCGCCCAAGAAGCCTACCGCCGTAAAACTGGGGCGAGGGCGCTGCGGGGTATTGTGGAAGAACTAATGCTGGATGTGATGTATGAGTTACCATCTCGTAAGGACGTGACTCGCTGTACAGTCACACGGGAGATGGTTGAGAAGCGTTCAACCGCTGAACTACTAGTACATCCTTCTTCACTACCTAAGCCGGAATCAGCTTAGGAGTCAAGAGTCAAGAGTCAAGAGTCAAGGGTCAAACATTAACTATTTTGGACTTTTGACTTTGGACTTTTGACTTTGGACTTTTGACTTTGGACTTTTGACAAATGCCTTACATTAATGTTCGTGGGGTTGAGCATTACTACGAGTGGGTGAAAAAACCATCTGGTTCATCAGTTAAGCCAGTTATGGTTTTTTTGCATGGTTGGGCCGGTTCGGCTAGGTATTGGACAAGCACTGCTCAAGATTTATCAGATCAATTTGATTGCTTACTCTACGATATGCGGGGTTTTGGTCGTTCTGGCGGGAAACCAACCATCGCCCAAGCCAGCGAGTCTGTGGTTGAGTCCCAATCCCTCCAAGCAGAATCGGTGGCTATCAAAGCGTTAACGTATGAGTTAGAAGAATACGCTGACGACTTAGCAGCTTTGTTAGATGAGTTGCACTTGCAGCGTGTCTATATCCATGCTCATTCAATGGGCGCATCAATAGCCGCTTTGTTTTTCAACCGCTACCCCGAACGCGTGGAACGCGGGATTTTGGCTTGTAGTGGGATTTTTGAGTACGACGAAAAAGCCTTTAATGACTTTCATAAATTTGGTGGTTATGTAGTCAAATTCCGTCCCAAGTGGTTAGGCAAAATACCATTTGTCGATAGAATGTTTATGGCCAGATTTTTGCATCGTTCCATACCAAATTCTGAGCGTCAGGCTTTTTTGCAGGATTTTCTAGAAGCAGATTATGATGCCGCTTTAGGCACAATTTTTACTTCAGTTAGTAAGGCACAGGCAGAATTAATGCCACAGGAGTTTGCTAAATTGACAGTGCCAACACTGCTGGTGGCGGGGGAGTATGACAAGATTATACCTGCCGAAATGGGGCGTCAAGCGGCAGCATTAAGCGACAAAGTGGAGTTTGTGATGATGCGTGATACATCTCATTTCCCAATGTTGGAAGATCCAGCAACTTACCTGCAGCGGGTGCGAGAATTTTTGCAAAATTAAGCGTATTAAAAAAAATATGCATTTTTTAATGATGTTGATCTCTGGAGTAGAGATAACAAAATCCCTATAAAGCACCATTAAAAATCTGATTAGCGGTCAGTTTCAAATCTGGAAAAGTACGGGATATAATACTTTCCGAATTTCTATATTGAGCGACTTGATATTCTTCATCCACTAAATGATAAATGGAAATAGTCGGTTGTTTGGGATTACCAATAAATTTTCTGGCTCCCAAAGCCGCATAATCGACGATCCAATATTCGGGAATCTTCATAGCCTCATAATTCCCTAATTTGGTGTAATAATCATCTTCCCAGTTTGTACTTACAACCTCGATAATCAAGGGGATAGATGCACTTTGAGTTACGGTAGATTCTTTTTCCCACAGATCCTCATTGTGTAAATTTGCATCGTTAATTAAAACTACATCTGGTGAGTAACCCGATGGTTTTCTTGGTGGTTTTACTAATGCTGTTTTGGGGATAAAGTATGGAAATTTCCAGCGTTTATATTCAATAGTAATTTCCCCTGCTAAAAATCCCGTAACTTTTTCATGTTTGCCACTTGGCTGAGACATTTCAACAATTATCCCATCGTGTAATTCGTAACGCTTGCCAGTGTTTTCCGGCAGCCATGCGATAAATTCTTCAAAGGTAAATAGTTTAGGTAAAGCTTGAGCCATATCAAAACCTCTGCTTATTTTGACTTTACCATTGCCAGCGCTGGGACTGATTAGTCGCGATCGCATACTCCTAATTATTGCAAACGACTATGTAAAAAGAGCTTAACCCAGACCCAATTCTCGTTTTAGCAAATTAATTGACTTAGTGCCGATGTAATTTTCTACCCGAATCAGCTTTGGTGGACGGATAATGTCTTCCATTGCAGCTTGTACTGCTGCTTGCACAGCTGGATAACTCGCTTGATCGGTGATAATCACCTCAGCCCGTTTGACGATCGCCTGAAGTTTATAAGCATCTTTTGGTTGGGAAGTCATGATTAGCAGTTCATCCCCACGTAAACCGTGGAGGATAACTTCAGCTTGGCGGCCAATCCCCGAACTGAGGCTGACTATACCAACACAGTTTTCTTTGGGCAGGGTTTTTAGCAGGTTAATTTCTTTACTGTAGTCGTAAATATCCAGAGGAATCACACGTACAGCTTTAGGTGCAGCGATCGCCTCGACATCACTGATAAAATAGCGACTTGTGACTACCGTCGCTGAACTAGTTTTATCCAGTACAGCAGCTAAATCTTCCATTGCTACCACCTGCACTGGTATTTTCAGGGCTTCTTCCAATTCGTAAACCATCAACTCGCCCACACCAATATCTACAGATGGCGCTGCTACCAGCACTCTTGCACTACAACGCAAGCGCCAGTCAATTTCTGCTAAAAATAGTTCTCGTGCTTGGGAGAGTGTACATCCTTGGGAAAGTAGCTCATCAAGTGCTTGTTGTACAACCTTCTCTGCTTCCGGATGTTGTTTGAGAATTGGTGATTGGAGTTTGCTACCGCCTTCATGTCCTTGGGCACGGACATAAATTCCCGAACCCGCTAGACTCTCGACAAAACCGTCTTCTTCTAGCTGGCGATAAACCTTGCTGATTGTATTGCGGTGTAACCCCGTTTGCATTGCTAGCGCCCTTGTGCTTGGCAATTTGTATCCAGGTGGATATTGCCGGGAGGCGATCGCAAACCGGATTTGATTAAACAGCTGGGTTGATGCGGGAATTTCACTGTCTGGCTGAATGCGGAATTGAATCATCACCAAGCCTCCTGGCTACTAGTAGCGGCATGAGATCAAACTATGCAGGGGTGTCGAGGGGCAGGAAGAAAAGGGGAAAGTACCCCCTGCGCCCTACACCCTTGCCTCTTGTGTGACCAGATGCATATGCTACCTGTTAAATATTTTATTTATACATGCAATTTCTCTGGGGGAAATTTTCAAAGTACTGACTATTGGTAATTGATAACTTGATAGGAGATATCTTTGAAAGACTGGCATAGTTATATCAAATAATCACATAGCACTGGTAAAAATTATTATGACAGAGCAAGCAATCGACACCACAACGATTAAGATTTTTCTACGAGATGATGTGCGATCGCCAGATAGTCCCCACATAGTAGCTTATTTAGCACAGCCACAAGCATCAGGTTTGTACCCAGCAGTTGTGGTGTTGCAAGAAATCTTTGGTGTCAACGTCCACATTCGGGAAGTTACAGAACGGATTGCTCAACTGGGATATGTAGCGATCGCCCCTGCACTCTTTCAGCGTCAAGCCCCTGGCTTTGAAACTGGCTACACCCCAGAAGATATTGAAACTGGCCGTAGCTATGCCATGCAAACCACAGCTTCAGAGTTATTAAGTGATATTTCCCTAACAATTGACTACCTCAAAAGTCTCCCACAAGTGAAAAAAGAAGGCTTTGGTTGTATTGGCTTCTGCTTTGGTGGCCATGTAGCCTATCTTGCGGCTACCTTACCAGATATTAAAGCAACGGCTTCCTTCTATGGTGCAGGAATTACTACCCGTACACCGGGAGGTGGCGCACCTACTGTCACCCGCACAAATGAAATTCAAGGTGTTCTTTATGCCTTTTTTGGTACTGAAGACGCTAGTATTCCTTTAGAACAGGTAGATGAAATTGAGGCAGCGTTAGAAAAATACAAAATTTCGCAGCGTGTGTTTCGCTACGATGGAGCTGACCACGGATTTTTCTGTAACCATCGCGCCAGCTATAATTCTATAGCTGCAGCAGATGCTTGGGAGCAGGTAAAACAACTCTTTGATCAACTGAACTGAAAACCTTACGCAGCCGTTGCATACTGTTTGTTAAGGTTGTCCTTAGTCATTGGTCAGACTCAGGACAAATGACAAATAATAATTTATCTTCAAACGTCATGAATTCCGAATCGAAACTATCTCAAACAGCCAATTCGCCCTTCACAATGGACGATTTCGCCAAGGCACTGGAAAAACACGACTACCAGTTTCAAAAAGGACAGGTTGTACACGGCAAAGTGTTTCAACTTGACCATGATGGAGCTTATGTTGATATTGGTGGTAAGTCGTCAGCGTTTATTCCCCGTGATGAAGCGTCTTTGAGAACAGTCACCGATTTGTCGGAAGTCTTGCCGTTACAAGCAGAACTGGAGTTTTTGATTATTCGAGATCAGGATGCTGAGGGTCAAGTAACTCTTTCTCGAAAACAGTTGGAAATTCAGCAAATCTGGGAACGACTAACCGAAATGCAAGAAAATTCCCAAACAGTGACAGTGCGGGTGACAGGTGTGAATAAAGGTGGTGTCACTGTGGACATTCTTTCATTGCGGGGATTCATTCCGCGATCGCACTTGTTGGAGCGTGATAACTTAGAAGGACTCAAAGGTCATAATCTGACTGTTGGTTTTTTAGAAATTAATCGCAGCAGCAATAAACTCATACTTTCTCAGCGTTTGGCGACTCGTTCTAGCAGCTTTAGCTTGTTGGAATTAGGTCAATTGGTAGAAGGTAAGATTACTGGAATCAAACCTTTTGGCGTGTTTGTGGATTTAGAAGGTATTAGCGCTTTGCTCCACATCAAGCAAGTGAGTCAAAAATTCATTGAATCGCTAGAAAAAGTATTTCAAATTGGTCAGCCAATTAAAGCTGTAATTATTGATTTGGATGAAGGGAAAGGTCGAGTTGCTCTTTCTACAAGAGTTTTGGAAAATTTCCCTGGTGAAGTTTTAGAAAATCTAGATGAGGTGTTAGCTTCCGCAGAGGCGCGCGCTCACCGAGCTAATAATAAAGCTGACTAATATTTGATTTGAGAATCATAGACGCTTTCATGATTAACCTCATTTTAGGTACGAAAGCGTCTTTGCATCAGATATAAACGGGGATTTTATCTGACTATCATTGTTTTCTGCGATGCGGCTAGTACCGCAAGGCGGAAGTCAAAAGTCAAAAGTCAAAAGTCAAAAGTAATATGGAGTAAGCTTTTTAGCGATTGAGAATGGTCTGCTTATTTCCGCCGCACTGTACTAGTAAACTCGACGGTTGTCCAATCGCTAATGGCTAATTTATCAGTAGGTATATTAAGCAGGATTGTCTCAACTGATGTACTGGTTGCTTCTTGGATATAAAAAGGTGCAAGAAAGCTTGTGTCTAGGTAGATCAATATCTTGCCTCTTGGCGTAAACTTTGGATGATTTCTACATTACTTGTTAGTGTTTGAGATTGGGTAGCTCTTAGTTTGTGGCGAGATGTTAAAGGTTGAGAAATATGTGAGATTGATGATAATCGAGCGATGGGTTTACCATGACTAATAATCACTATTTCTTCGCCATCTTTCACTTGGTTAAGTAGTTGATTTATGGTCACAGATGTGTCTGTAATATCTACTTGTTGCATAATGTCAGGCGGTAACTTCTCTATGAGACGCTGCGCGATCGCAGTCTATGTATTTATTTCTCAATCCTATCTCAACTTGTCAATGGACGCGAACTGACAAGTCAGCGCAAGCTATCGCATTACATCTCGCAAGCTCCCCTTTTGGATATACTCAAATTAGAAATAACTAAGCAAAAACAATTGAATGCATGACAAATCGTGAAGAATTGATCCAGGAACTCGAACAAGCTCCTGATGATATAGTCCAGTCAGTGCTGGATTTTTTTCATAGAGTAAAAGCAACACGCAAAACCCATCCCCTTGCAAAATTCGCAGGTATTCTAAGTGATGTCGAAGCCCAAGAATTAAAACGGGCGATCGCCACAGAATGTCGTCAGGTGGATGTAAATGAGTGGTGAGATTGCTCTGGATACCTCTGTGGTGGTACGTTTTTTGAATGGGGACAATGTGATAGTTGCACAAGTACTAGCATTACCAGAGGTGGTTTTACCTACCGTCGTAGTGGGGGAGTTACTTTTTGGCGCGGAAAACTCTACTCGTCCGTTACAAAATTTACCTCGTTATCTGGAGTTTATTGAGGCTTGTGTAGTTCTACCATTAAGTCGAGAAACAGCAGCAGTCTATGCTCAAACCCGACTGGCTTTGAAACGGAAAGGACGACCAATTCCAATGAATGATGTTTGGATTGCGTCACAATGTTTAGAGCAGGGCTGGATATTAGTTACGGATGATACAGACTTTGATTATGTTGATGGCTTGATGTTAGAGCGTTGGTAGTTCAATCTAGGAATTTATAGCTCAATCCCATTCCAACCCAAACTAAACGGGATCGCACTTCCCCAACATCACAAAGGCGATAACTTCGTTAAGCTGCGCTAACACAATCACTGTAATTCTCACAATCGCGTAAAAATCTTTCAATAACGCACAAATGTATTATTTGTCCTAGTTTATAATTATCTAGCGTAAATAAATCACTAGTAAAGCATTATGTTGCAATCGATTGAAGGAACTTATAAAGATGGTAAGGTAGAACTTACCGAACTACCATCAGATGTATTAGAAAGTCGGGTAATTGTAACTTTTTTAGAGCCAAAAAATCCTTTGCAGCACTCACAAATAATGACATTTGGGATGTTTTCAGGGAAAAATCAATCGACGGAAGACGATTTTGGTATAGCTGAATTTCATGGAGATAGGGAAGATTATCTAGACTGGTCAAAATAATCCATGAAATATGTTGTTGATACCCATGCTCTTATCTGGTTTTTAGAAGGAAACCCACGTTTGGGTGCAAATGCCAAAACCATTCTTTCTCATCCTGATGCTCGATTAGTTATTCCCGCGACAACCCTAGCTGAAGCTGTTTGGATTGTTGAAAAAGGGAAAACATCGATTTCTTCTGCTCAAGATTTGCTTGCAGCAGTCGAAGCAGATTCTCGTGCGATAATTTATCCTCTGGATAAAGATGTAATTGAAATAACTATCAATTTATCCGCAATCAATGAAATGCACGATCGCCAAATTGTTGCAACTGTGATATTTTTAGCTAACAAAGGTGAGGCAGTACACTTATTGTCGTGTGACAAAAATATAGTTGAGTCTGGTTTGGTTCCGATCGCTTGGTAATAAATGTAAAGTTTAAATTTATGCGATTCCTCCAGATAGCTACGCGATCGCACTCTCCCTACATCACAAAGGCGATCGCACTCTCTCCCATAAACCCAACAAAAGCGATAACTTCGTTAAGCTGCGCTAACGCACTTCCCAACATCACAAAGGCGATCGCATGTGGCATTTAGCTTGCTACCTTGTTCAAAAAACTGTTGAAGCGATCGCTATCCATCAAGCCATTTTCCGACAGTATTCGTCGCACTGCAACTAAATGCAATGTTCTTACATACGCTTGTTGCTCGTAACCAGGCAAAACTATTAATGTCCCAGATGATGGATGCTGGTAAATTTTTTGAGAGCCAAAGGTCTGCATGGTGACAAACCCTGTCTCTAAGAGCAATTTCTCTAATTCTGTGAATTTAATTTCTCTAACCATGATGACGAATCACTCCTTGTAACTGGCTGAGAACATCATTTTTAAATTTAGCATTAGAATCCCCCGCGCTTCTAGCCGGGGGAGATGTCAACTCATAATAAAAGCGTAGCCATAAGGCTTGTCGTCAGACATCGCACTTCCCCTAAATGCAATCAATGCGATCACCAAATTCTTAAGGTATTGACCAGTCCACAATTTTCAAACCAGGAACTTTTTCAAAATCTTTACGGTTGCGCGTTACCAATGTAGCACTTACAGAAAGCGCAATGGCTGCTATTCTTAAATCTTGTGTACCAATACGAATTTTTGCTATAAGTAATTGGCTATAAATATCGAATGCGGCTTCATCGAAATCAAGAATATTCCCTTGACATAACCGATTAAATGTTTCTTTCAATAAAGCGTAAGCTGTGACTAATTCTTGTTTTGATTTTGCTCGTTTGATAACATCTAAACGCCCGTACATCTGCTCGACGATAGTTATGATGGTGACTGAAATTTCTGAAGGATTGACAGCAGATACTTTGCTAATAACAACTGGATGACCTCTTTGTAGTAGCGAAATATGGTCAGTATCAAGCACCCATAGCGTCATTTTATTTATACCGAAGCAAATATTATCCTACTCTTGTGAAGCATCATCTTCTATAGTTTTATCTAATTCATTTCGATAGCTTTCAATCGCTGCGAGCATTTGTTCAAATTGTGGGTCATCTTTAAAAACTCCAGCCATTTCTAACCAAGGATTTTTCGGCTCAAGAGATGGCAATTTTACAGGTAAAGAAACAATTTCTGCTCCTGCTAAATGGGTTTCTAGTCGTTGCTGAATTTGACTTAGGGCTGTTGCGCGATCGCTTGCTTCTACTTGTAATTCTGGTATACCTGGAACGATCGCAATTGTTCTCCCATCACTACCTTGTTTAACAATAACGTTTACTAATACTTCCCTATTGTCTTGGTTTTTAATTTGTGGTGTTAGAGATGAGAAAGAATTCATAACGATTGTTTAAGTATATTTTCTTTCATTGTAAATGAAGTTGCATTTATTGTAGCGCTTTCACAACATCACAAAGGCGTAGCCGTAAGGCTTGTCGTTAGACATCGCATTTACCAAAGTGTTTTGACGTGTGGATAGTTGAGAATTTTTTGATCGCAGGTCATAAGTTCTATATTGCGGCGGTAGGCGATCGCAACAATAATACGATCAGCTGGGTCTTTGTGGAAGTCGCCGGGTAATTGGGTGCTGGCGATTGCATCTAGTGGATCGAGTGGTTCTATGGTAATTCCAGGTCGAGTTTTTGCAAGCGCAAACCATTCATTGACGGTAAGGGGGAGTGGTAATTTCCCATTACTATGCTTGACTGCGATTTCCCAAACAGAAATGGCAGAAACGATGAGGGCATTTTGGTTTTCGCCTATGCTTAATAGGGTACGTCCATGCTCAGAAATCTGTTCTGGGGTATGGAGCCTAACCATTGCCAAATGTGGGTGTCTAGTAAAATCATTGTCCCAAAGCATCCCATAATTCAGGCATGGGTTCGTCAAAATCTGGAGGAATTATCAAGGGGATTTTGCGTAGAGGATGCTGAGGACTGCGATGTCTAACGACAAGCCTTACGGCTACGCGGGTTAAACCAAGTTCGTCAGGGGTTGGGGATGGCTGTGATGATTCCACTGTCAGGCTTTGAGCCAAAATTTGGAGGATGCGAATCCGTTCTGCTAAGTCGAGGCTGAGGAGTTGTTGCTCTAGTTCTTGATTGCTCATAACTTTGCGCCTAATGACTGTGTTACTTATTTTAGCGGAACTCTCCAATCCGTCCGATGACAGGAAGTGCGTAGCCGTAAGGCTTGTCGTCAGACATCGCACTTCTCCAACATCACAAATGCGATAACTTCGTTAAGCTACGCTAACGCACTTCCCCAACATCACAAATGCGATAACTTCGTTAAGCTACGCTAACACACTTCCCCAACATCACAAAGGCGATCGCATGTGGCATTTAGCTTGCTACCTTGTTCAAAAAACTGTTGAAGCGATCGCTATCCATCAAGCCATTTTCCGACAGTATTCGTCGCACTGCAACTAAATGCGATGTTCTTACATACGCTTGTTGCTCGTAACCAGGCAAAACTATTAATGTCCCAGATGATGGATGCTGGTAAATTTTTTGAGAGCCAAAAGTCTGCATGGTTACAAACCCTGTCTCTAAGAGCAATTTCTCTAATTCTGTGAATTTAATTTCTCTAACCATGATGACGAATCACTCCTTGTAACTGGCTGAGAACATCATTTTTAAATTTAGCAAATATTTCGATTGCCTGCCGATTTAATACGTTGTCTTTAGATAAACGCACAGTTACACTATCACCAACATTGGATAAATCGAATCCCTCAAGGCTTTCAAAATATGCTTGTATGTATAACCAATAAGCTTGGCTATTTTTTGCATCATATACAATTAAAATACATGGCATTGGTTCAAGCAACCATAGTTCTAAATCTGAGCGTGTGAGAACAAAAGTAATAGTTTTTTGGTCGGAAAGTATAGATAGTGAATCTGTCGCCTTTAACTATACATATATCTGACCATTTTCAATTTCACCTTCAGCATTATAAGTAAATATAACTAGATCGTAGCCATAATCGTACTCAATACGCTCTACAGAATAGCCGCATAGCAGGACGTATCGTTCAACATAATTTACACTTAAATCTGCTATTATATGCTCTCTTGGTCGCTTTTTTCTGGGCATTTACTGAGATTTTTTCAATATCATCAATATTATCAAAGTTATATAGGTTATATAGCCGTTTATTCATATTAAGCTTTGTACATCGCACTCCCATCAACCCTACTAAACACGTAGCCGTAAGGCTTGTCGTCAGACATCGCACTTCTCTACACAAGCAAAAGGCGATCGCACTTCTCAAAAACCAAAAGGCGATCGCTTTGGGACTTTGGATATTGAGTGTCTTTTTTAAATAACAACTTCGTCTGCTTTTAGCAACACATCTTGTTTCTCTTTTATGTTTTCCCAATCAATAACAGCTACCCACAGATTTTCTGTTGTTGAAAATTGAACAATTCCATCTACTTCTAAATCTTCGCTATAAAGCGTTATTTCTTGACCATTTTGCAACCAAATTTTATGATGAGCTAAATCCTCAATCGTACCAGTACAATTAAGGCGTAAGCGACCTTGAACATCAGCGTTATGGAAATCTACAAACACTTTTGGTTTTTCCATATTTTGAGAACTCCTAATTTGACTTGGCTGGGTTGCCAACTGTGGGTGTCAACAAACTACTAATCTGCTCAGGTTTCAAGCCTATTAATGTCGCATGATGGGGACTTCTACCAGATGTACGAATAACATCACCCCCTTGTTTACGAATTTCGCCTACGGTTGTCACGCCAATTTGCCCATGAGGAATTTTTGCAGATAGTTCCTTTACAGATAATCCTACCGCACTCTCTACAGAGATTCCAGTTACACCACTGGGATGTGTTCCAATTGCTCGTTCAATATCTTCTGGACGATTGCGTCCTCCTCGAACAACTACAGCCTCATCTGGTATTGTTTCTAGGCTCACAGGCTAATGACATTTATTTTATCAACAACAGAATACTATCGGTATTGAGCAATATTTTGTATAAGTAAAAAAATATTTACATCAATGCGATCGCACTTCCCCAACACCACAAAGGCGTAGCCGTAAGGCTTGTCGTCAGACATCGCACTTCCCCAACATCCCAAATGCGATCGCACAATTCCGATCAACAATAAATGCGATCGCATTCTTCAAAACTACCTACATGAGATCGCACTTCCCCAACATCACTCAGGCGATAACTTCTCTACGAGACGCTACGCGAACGTTAAGCTACGCTAACGCACTTCTCCAATATCACAAAGGCGTAGCCGTAAGGCTTGTCGTTAGACATCGCACTACAAATCTCTAGCCCAGCAAACGTTTAAGCTGCTTATACACTTCATCGTCGTTACGTTTACCGACTAAAATTACCTCGACCAAATCTGCATCTATATCAAAGCGGTAAACAATACGATATTCGCCAGAATCTACGCGATAGTATCCTGGATAACCAATTAATTCTTTATAATCTGCGGGTAAGGGGTCAACATTCAGTGACATTACTTTTTTCGCTATTTGGGCAGCGATTTTGGGTTGTAAACCTTTGAGAAAATCGAGAACCGTCTCTAAACCATCTAATTTTGCCATACCATAAATTAATCATCAAATGCTGCTAGACGTTCGAGTTCTGTTGTAAAAATCTCAGACCCAACCATTTTAGAATTAGCTACAGCCATTTGTGCTTGTTGACCTAAAATTAAATCTTCTAATTGAGCAATTCTATTCATTAATTGCTCGTAATTCTCCGCTGACATAATTACGTAACTAGCTTGCGATTCGCTTGTCAGTATGATTGGTTCCGTCGCAGCTTGTTCTAAAACATCGCTGTAGATATTTTGGATATCTCCAAGGGTAAATTGGCGCATTTTCAAGCTTTCCTAAATGCTTATGAACAGATTATAACAAGTACATCATTAATATTTTTTAGCAACTAATTAAATTCACGCGATCGCACTCTCTCCTAAAATACCAAAAGGCGATCGCACTTTCCCAACATCACAAAGGCGATCGCACTTCCCAAAATCACAAAGGCGATCGCACTTCCCCAATATCACAAAGGCGATCGCACTTCTCAAACATCACAAAGGCGATCGCACTTTCCCAACATCACAAAGGCGATCGCACTTCCCAACATCACAAAGGCGATCGCACTTCCACTCAATGAACAAGGTGAGGTTATCGGTTTAGTGACTTTTGGCCCCAACGATGATTTCACTTTCATTTTCACAAGTAACACAATTCAAGAGTTTCTCACCTCTGCCAAAATTGCGAATCAACAAGGCTTAGTCAATCTAAAATACCGTGAAGGTTTGCAACTTTACAGTCAAGGGAAATATAACCAAGCATTGCAGAGTTTTGAGTTAGTAAAACATCTGTTTCCCCAGCATTCGGAGGTGGAAAAGTATGTTAAACAGTGTCAACAGGTGATTGCCAATAGTAATTAAACTGTGACAATCAATAAAATAAAAGCTAGGAGAAATCTGCTTCAATAGACAAGTCAGATTTCTTTGTTTATACATAGCGGTTCCCACTCAGATGTAGTACGAAATTATACAGATATCATCAAACGAATGCAATACAATCGAGGGCGGGAAAACCCCGCCTCTACAAGATTTGCGATTTAAAACTGTACCTCACTAATCTGAAAACCGCTGTATCGCAAGCTGTAGGGGCATGGCACTGCCATGCCCTGACGGGTGTATCTCACGTAACCGAGAATTGCTATAGCATTGTTCAAAAACTAGCACCGCTTATTTGATGTGATGATTGAAGACTTGGTTGAAGTTATAGAAGACTAATTTTCTCTCAGGCAAAGACTAGAATAAATCTTTATGCCGCCGATTGCTACTCTCCAGGAAGCTGGGAAACTCTCGTCGAGGGCTGGCTAATCTTTGCATGAGACAACTACTAAGACTTATTCCCCATCACCGATATCTCTCTTTAATGGACGCTTGTAGTTAAAGGTGAAACTATTGCCACTGTTAATCACTTGGCGCATCTCATCATACATCGGATAATTGCCGACACCACTCAGATTCACCCAACCCCTAGCTCTAGTTAAAGCCACAAATAACTGATTGCGAAAATTGACATCACTTTCATTGCGAGCGACGTAATCGAAGCCAACTACATAAACCATATCAGCCTCATTTCCCTTAGCACGATTAATCCGAGATACTGTCACCCCATCATCGTGCCAAAATCTATCAGGATTATGGTTTGGCCATGGCAGCACTAAATCATTTAGCTTCAACGCAGTGGGGATATAAACATCAATATCTTGCTCGATTAAGAAATTAGCAACATGAGTTTCTAACTCCATCGCCTCAGTCGTTGAACCTAAAACTACTACTAAAATATCGCGGCTGAGATTAAGGCCATCATGAACAATATTATGCATAATATTCTCAGCCAAATTTGTCATTTCTTCTTGGCGAGAACCATAAGTTTTAAATTCTAATACAGTTTCGCCCCAAAGCTCAGGAATGGGATTTGGTGAATATTGCGGCTGTCGTTGAATTGTGATTGGCTGACCAACACGCCTAAAGTCTCCCTTAACTTCATAGCCGATTTTATGCCAATCATTTTTGTTAGTAATACCTGCGAGCATTCCCTCTGGACGCAACAAACCCATACTAATCGCATGAGCAGCAATGAGAATTGGCCCAGGAGTGCGGTAACAACGGCGCATTACCTCAGAACGCTTGATACCACCCGGGTATTGTGGTTGCTTATTCAACAGATTGCCTAATTTTTCACCAAATATTTCTTTAGCCTTGGGTACTACTAGACTATCGAGGCTTTGGGCTTCATCGTAAGCCCAAATTAAGCGTCTTTCTTCTGGTTGTTCCTCACTCACAGGTCGCAAGGCTTGATAAGCCAACCAATAGATAGCTTGTTTGTCTTGATATTTCAAATCATCTTCAGCTACTAAATCTTGACCTTCATCAATTAAGATGGCGTCAAACATTGGTTGAATATCAATTTCTTCTAATAGCCTTCTGCTCAAATCTATTAAGCCTCGATGCGGCTGTTTTTCATGAGTATCTTTGGGAGTTCCGCGTCTTTTTCCGTGGTATTCGCAAATCGTCCCGTAAAAACCCGGTTGTTCCTTGGCTCCCCAAGCATGAAGCACTTGTAGTTTTGGGTTAGTTTTCGGGTCATATTGCGACTCACCACAACTGAAGCGGCGTATCCACTGATCTAATAAACCAATCATTAAATCGTAGAGCGATCGCGTAAAAAATACCAAAGCAATATCCCAATCTGGATGCTTCAGGTGCATATGCGCGGCTTTCTGACATAGCAGCACTGTTTTACCTGAACCAGCAACACCCCGAATCCGCTGGGGACCTGGAGGAATTTCTTTACCGATATGTTCTTGCTGTAAATCGAGTTCGTATAAACTTTCTCTTAAACTATCAATCACACTAGAGCGGGTTTTACCTGTGGTGGAGATGCGGCTACGCGGTGTTTTGCGAAATACAGGACTACCGCCAATCACTGACAGTAGTAATTCCCAGTCTTTATCTTCTAGGGTTTCGCCTGGAACTATAACAGAGGATTGTTGAATGCGTTCTAGTAAGGTGGCTTGTTCTAATTGGTCATGAAAAATGATACTAGGGCAATTGGCAACTTGATCAAAGCCTTTTTGCTGCCATTGTTCTTGAGTAACCAGAGGTAATGCAGCGATCGCTCTACCTGTAACTTTACGCCAAATTGCCGACTCGCGATCGCAATAAGCAATCAATGCTCGCAGCGGATGTTCTGCTTGTTGATAGGGATTTACTTCTGTGGTATCCGCATTTTGCAATTGCAACTTTCCACCATCCACAGCGACAATTTGGTCGATGGTGACAGCTTTGATTTCAATCACAACTAAACCTAATTCTCGGTCAACAATCAAGATATCAGGCTCTTTCCAAATCTCACCCACCTTCGAGAAAATCGGATAGCGCCAGTAGCCAAGACAGTTTCTCTCAGCAAATGCACTGCGGACAGCATCCCATACTTTTTGTTCAACACTATCACTAGCTTTCAGTGGTTCTGTAGTGATAAATTTGCTATTCTTTTCTTCATTACCAACAGCCATTGATGATCTGCCTCAAATGGTCAATGCTGCCAAGCTAGCACTGCTCATCTGTTATCTACCATTGCAGATATACGGTTAGTAAATATGACATGAAGCTATATTTTTCAGTGTATGTACGTGTATCCTTAGATAAAAATTGTGATAATTAAGTTTAGTTTACTCCTCTTTGCAAAGAGGAGTAGAGTAAGTGTTATTGATTGAGTGTGGCGATCGCTTCTTGAATCAATTGCTTAGTCTTGTGAAGATTTAGCAGTCTAGTTTGGTCGTAGCGTTCTGGAAGTGGCAGTAACCTACCTTCCTCCCAAAAAACCATTAAAATTATTACGTTTAGTCACACATTAAAAAAGAGCTATTTATATTAAATGCAAAGGTGGAACCTCAAAATCATTAAACGAAGAAATATTGTAAGGCGAAGTTCCTAAAGCTCTAACCAACTTGCCATCAAGAGTCAACAAAGTAGCACCTACCTGCTGTGAAAGCCCAACATAAGATGCATCATAAGCAGAAATTCCGTAAGCTATGGCGATACTAACTGCATCCGCCATCAAGTCAGCTGTGGAGACGACACGTAAAGGAAAGCTTTTGAGCGTTGCTAAATCCGTCTGCACCTCAGCAGCAGTGTACATCCCGGCACGAACATACTTCCAGAAGACATTAGTACACTCGATGTAAAACAGGTCTGGTACAAAAATTTCTGTTTGTGGATTGGGAAGGTGAGCAAACAGTTGATTAACTTTGGTAGTTAGTGAGTCAGCGATAAAATATTTGATGCACACACTGGTGTCTACCACGCATCTGAGATAGGTTGTCATCTGTCGCGGTCTTCTCGAATCAGTTCAGTGCTATCTGGTAATCCAAAGTCTGCTGGATTCAAGCGGCGACGTCGGCGACTTTCTTCCAGGACTTTAAGTACATTCTGTCGATTCTGGTCTTCCGCTTGCTGCGCTTCAGTCTTCAAAGCTTGCTCTAACAGAGTTATAACTTGAGCATTAATGGAACGGTGTTCAGATGCTGCTAATTCTTGCAGTTTTGCATACAAATCATCGGGTAAATTTCTTACATAAAGGGTAGCCATCGCTTTACCTCCAAGTAGGATTTATCCTTATGCTAGCACAATGCAAGCAAGGGAGTGAGGCGATCGCTTTTGAAACAAATATCAAAACTAAATACTTAAAGTAGACGCTATCTTAAGTATGCTCTGAGTGCTAATATCACTTCCACTTAGTAAAATTTACCTCCTCACAAAAAAGTCTATGAGCATTAACGCTTTTGTGGATTATGGCTTCCCTTCTGGCAGAGATTTTTGTGTACAATTTTTGTCTAGTTCGGAGTTTAAGGCTGCAACCCTCAGAGAAATTGCTCCGTCAGCTACGAGTAAAGAAAAGAAAGAAAAAATAGCTTTACACATAGCTGATTCTCTTGAAAAGGGTGAACTTACTACAGACAAAGTTCTACTAGCGTATGTCAAGCAGCCAAGGATGTGGTTGAGCATCAAGCAAGGACAGAGTGCCCATACACCTAGTTTAAAGTCGCCCACTTTGCTATTAAGAGAATTTGGTGAAGAGGGCTGGTATGGCCCTATTCAAGAGACTACGGGATTAAAGAAATGGTATATTCGCACCTATAAGATTCCTGATTACATCCGCAGGAGGACTGGTGAAACTAGTCAATTTGAGGAATGCAATATTCGGTGGTCTGTCATTGCTGAGGTTGGTCATAATTATGTTGCTTTATCATGGGAAGGCTTCTCATTTACTCCACGCAGTGATGAACACACAGAGAAATCAACGCAGTTTCCTTTCTGGTTGTATATTCCGGCATTCTTCGATCAATTAGCTGATTATATTCAAGGTCAATGGGTTCACCCCAATCTTCCTCGTTTAGTTATGCATGAGATGTGGAACAAATATCTCAACAAATCTATCAATGATTTTCACTAGGACTTACGCATTGACGAAACAACTAGTTTATGTATTCAATCAGCACAAACAGCGCTCAAATTATCCAAAACATATTCACGAATAACTTTTGTGAATAGATTCCTTTGGACTTCATACCAATTGTTAATGATATTTTCAGAGCGCATTTTTTCTAAACGAACAAATGCTTGAAGCGAGCAAAATATATGTGTTTTGATTGCGTGGCTATCTCTAACCATGAATCGACAAATTCCACATACTTGTTTGATGGCTCTATGAAAACTTTCAATTCCCCAATGAGTATCATGAATTGTCACAAATTCACTTCTGGTTATTTGTTGGAGAGCTTCTTTATCTGGTAGATACAATATATAGTGCCTAGAGTCTTCTTTTTTGAAGTCCTTCCTAAACAACTTGATAAATCCAAATTCTCTCAGATGCGTGACTAACCCTTGCTCAGGAAGCTCTAAACTGCTTACATGGCAATACTTTCCTGGTTCATTAGATACAGTTCTGTTCTTCTCAACACCAAATAGAAAACCCAATTTCTGGTTTCTTAAAAACTTTAAGTTTTCTACTCCTGAGTACCAACTATCTCCTGTCACTAGTCTTGGTTTTACACCCCAATCAATCACTTCAATCAGCATTTCTTGGAAATAATCGTTCTTGGTTCTCCCCTCCTTTTTGTCATATATTCTGTAATTTATTGGGACTGAATTCCCATGTATGTCGCTGTAATACAGTGTGATTAAATTTAATCCTTTAATCGCCTTATGGTATTTCCCTGACCAAAAATATCCAATTAATTCTGCGTATTTTGGTTCGCTGTATAGCTTTTCTATTACTGTGTCATCAACGCTTAAAATACCTCCTTCTAAATTGATTATTTCTCTGACAATGTCGAATAAATCTTTTGGCTCGTATCTTTCTCTCAACAAAAATCTGTTCACACTATCATGTGAAACATCTCCCAAGATTTCTGCTAACCGACTGCACCCTCCATGCTTTGGCTCCGATAGCAAGAACAGGGTGTAATGCTCTAAATTACATTGTGCTGTTGAGGGTTTGCTGATTTCTCTAATTGTCCGATACCTTGAAAGTAGACGACATCTTTTTTTCAATGCACTATTTTACCACCTCGTCAATGCGTAAGTCCTATTCACTATAAATGGCAGCACTTGCGAATAAGAGCAGAATCTGCCGGGGTTGCTCTGAATGCTCATAGTTCTGGAGTGCACGAAATTGATGCAAGTGGACTACAGGCACTATCTCGACAATTAGCTGAGTCTGCACTAGAGACACTTGGCTTTACAGATGATATAGAGAAAATCAGTAATGTTGAAAATGCCCTTTTGCGTACTCTGCTCAAAGAATGGGGCACTAAATCTTATGAATTCAGTCTAGACAGAGAAGTCAATTTGAGGGAAGCTGACACTGAAGGTTCAAAAACAAAAGCACAATTAGAAAAGCTTTTCAAAGCACATTGTTACTTTGGACTCAAACCCGGTTCTAAAACCCAAGATTCTCTTCAGCACCTAAAATGCCATTCAGGATATTATGGAGGGAGTACTGGTGTACTAAAGTTTCTTCTAAAGGAACTTGGACTTCGAGGCTAAGGCAATGGTCAGCTTGATTTGTAAAGGACGTTTAGATTTCCTATCTGGTGAGCAAAGGGCTGAACTGAGTAGGCACTTTCAGAAACCATCAAAAACGGCTATGCCACACCAGCTTGCCGTCAGATTGGGATTGGAATACTTTGAAGCGCTTGCAGTCATAGCTGTTCTCGAAGCTGAGGGACTCTGTGAAAATCAGCTTCTCATTTATCATAACTGTGAGCCAGATGTGCCAGCAGGAGCAATTCCCTATGGTCAAGGCTTTCCCAACTTGCCTTGGGTTTGTCCATTTTGCGATAAGAGTGTTGAAGACTACAATGAATTATCATTTGATATTATGGCGAAGTCTATGCATTCAATCGAATTTCTCTAATTAAGGTATGCCCAGTCAAGAAGAGTTAGTTCAATCAGCTCTCGATACTCTGGCACTTCTTAACAGAGACGATCCAGCATCAGATAAGTTAGCACCTTTTTTGTACACCGTAAAAGACCCAAGACTTTCAAAATATCTAGAAAAACTCAAAGACTTTACACAACTGGAAAATCCGACACTTCCACAAAGTAAACAAGCTGGTGAATTGCTTGAGCAAATTGTCTGTCTTGTCTTTCGTGGACTTCAAGGAGCCACAAGCTTCAAGAGCTTTCAGTCAGCAGGGCCTCAATACGACTTTCTAATTAGTGGAGATCAACTAGCTTGGTTATATGTTTGTAATCAGCTCTATCTTAAAGAGAATCAAAGAGGCATAGTTGTCGAAGCAAAGGCAACCAAAGATCGCTTGCCTGACAAACAGTTTGCGCGACTGTGCAGCATCTTAGAACTAAATCTCTCAAGCACAGTCGGACTGGGAGTATTTTTTACTCTGAACGGAGCAGCAGGCTTTCCTCAATCTGGTGATACTAGACAGAGGGCAATCAGTGATTGTAGATTACGTCAAGTAATTTTTCATGCTAAGACCCAAAAAAGAATAGTTGTCTTAGACAAAAATGACATTTTTGAGTTAGGTAAAAACGGTTCTCTAATTCAGATACTTGTTAGAAAAATCCGAGATTTAGACGAACTGAGCGGTCTTCCAACTCCATCAGTTGAGCAAAGGGAGGAAATAGATTTGCCCGATCACTTAAAGCAACTATACGAGGGTATTATATAAAATTTTGTATCAGCTTCCTGCTTAACTATTAAGCAGAGCTGTTAATCAATATCTAATTCACAAACTATTCAACGGAGAAGGGGAGATTCGAACTCCCGGAACCCTTGCGGGTTCATCTGATTTCAAGTCAGACGCAATCGACCACTCTGCCACCTCTCCAATAAACTGTCAGGGTTTTACTTAGGATAGCAAAAAAACTGACAGATCATATTGTATCTTATAATTTACGCAGATTGCACTACTGAGGCCGATCGCTTGTAGAAAATTTCCTCTGACGCGACCTGGAAATCATTACCCACACAAACCAGGGAGACTTGGGACACTACACCCGCCTCTAAGTTGACAATGGAGAAATTCCGCAGCTTTTCGCCGTTATCTTCCACAATTCGGGGCACTCTCGCCGCGTTTAAGTAAATTGTCCCCTCTGGACTTCTAAACACTGGCGTTCGCAGCACTTTCTTGGTGTGTCGCAGAGTGTGGTGCATATGACCAAATGTCACTAGGGGAATGGTTTTACCCGCAGTTAAAGCTTGGGAAATCGCCGCGCCAAAATCAGGATCGCCAAAATCACCGCCGATGGGATGCCAATCTTTACCACAGGGGTCTTCTGGACGATCGCCTAATCCACTCGGTCCGTTGTGACCAAGAAAGATAATTGTCTCATAGGCGGCGCTTTTAACTGCAGCGACAATGCGATCGCTCGATTCTTCCAAACTCGTCACACCATACCGTTCGCGACTGATTTCGGCGAATTTCCACTCAGGCCCACCCCAAGTAAACGGACGACCCCCCACTACAGTTAATTGCCACTCTGGAAAATCCAGCTTGCTGTAGCCAACCTGGGACGAACCCAATAAATCGAGCTGTTCCTGCACCCAATCTTCCTTGGAGCGGTCGTAGGGACACTTTTTGCGTCCCCATTCGGTGGCGGAATACCAGGCATCGTGGTTGCCCATCACGGCTGCTTTGGGGATGTCGAGGGCAGCGATCGCTCTCACCACTTCCACCGACTCATTGCCAAAATCCCCCACAAACAGTACTAAGTCAACACCTAGATGCTTGAGTGCAATGCCATCTTCTGCTTCCCATTGGTCGTGAATATCCCCAACTACAGCTATTTTCAGGTTTTTTGATTGAGTTTTCTCACTGGTCATGCCACTGTCCTTGCCGTCTACTTCCAGGATATGAAACTCAACAAGATTTGGACATACTACTATTTTTGGTAAAAACCACTATATTTTTTGGTAAAAACTACTATAATTAAATACACAAGCCAAACACTTGCAACTTTAAGCAACCCCTAAGCCGAACCGTGTTTAAGACTGCACTTGCTCAACGCAACGAAGCCCATCCGGGTGTTCTACCAGTAGATTTATTTGCTGCCATTGAGAGTCTCAAAAAAGAACTCAATGCGGTTATTTTAGCCCATTACTATCAAGAGCCGGATATTCAGGATATCGCTGACTTTATTGGCGATTCATTGCAACTGGCAAAAGCCGCCGCCAAGACGAATGCAGATGTGATTGTCTTTGCTGGTGTCCACTTTATGGCAGAGACAGCCAAAATCCTCAATCCGGATAAATTGGTACTGTTACCAGATTTGAATGCTGGTTGTTCTTTAGCAGACAGTTGTCCAGCAGAGGCGTTTGCAGCTTTTAAAGCCGCACATCCCAATCATCTGGTGGTTTCTTACATCAACTGCTCTGCTGATATTAAAGCGATGAGCGATATTATCTGCACTAGTTCCAATGCTGTGAAAATTGTGCAGCAAATCCCCCCAGACCAGCCGATTATTTTTGCTCCAGACCGGAATTTGGGACGGTATGTCATGGAACAGACAGGGCGAAATTTAGTTCTGTGGGATGGTAGCTGTGTTGTCCATGAAACCTTTTCGGAAAAGAAAATAGTACAGTTAAAAATTACACATCCCCAAGCAGAGGCGATCGCTCACCCAGAATGCGAAACTAGTGTATTGCGCCATGCCAGCTACATAGGCTCTACAGCCGCTTTACTCAAATATTGTCAAAATAGCCCCACACAAGAATTTATCGTGGCTACAGAGGCTGGGATCATTCACCAAATGCAAAAACTCGCTCCTCACAAGCGCTTTATTCCTGCTCCACCACAAAATAACTGTGCTTGCAATGAATGTCCTTTTATGAGGTTAAATACCTTAGAAAAACTCTACTGGGCAATGAAAAACCGCACTCCGGAAATCACTATGTCTGAAGATATTCGGATTGCAGCACTGCGTCCAATGGAAAGGATGTTAGAAATGAGTGTCTAGCTAGTGCATGTCATTAACCACTAGATTTAGATGATTTGTAGAGGCGCGAAAATAGACTTCGTTAACGCGTCTCTACCAAATTTCTCTGGTCTGGAGATATTGTATTCGTGCCATTAAAGCTCGGTTTTGGGAGTTCTGAGCTTGAATAACGGAATTTTTGCTAAAATTAGTTACATAAGTTAATATTGCATTTCCAGTTTGGGCACACATTTGAGCATGACTCCTAGACAGACTGTTCTGCAATCAAATGAAGAACCAGTCACTCGATTATTTTCTCACCTTGAATTTGATGGCAAGCAACTAAGTCATCAACCAGGTAGTGTTTTAGGGAGCATTGCACTTGTTGCTGGTACGACAATTGGTGCTGGTATTTTAGCGTTACCTGCGGTTACTGTCTCATCTGGTGTTGTACCGTCTACAGTTTTGATGATTGGTGCTTGGGTTTATGCTTTAGTCGCAGGTTTGTTGATTGCAGAAGCAACTGTGAACACCATGCGTCTGATTGGGCGTGCCAATGTCAATATATTGGCAATGGTTGAGAACAGCTTGGGGTGTTTTGGTGCGAGAATCGCTGGTGGTGCTTATTTGTTTTTGCAATACTCCCTGCTGATAGCATACATCGCTAAAGGTGGAGAGATTTTAGGATCAGCGATCGCTAAAGTATTGGGTGTACAGAATGTTTTACCAGGGTGGGTGGGAGCAGCAACTTTCACGCTCTTATTTGGTGGCATCATGTATCTTGGGCGCAAAAGGTTTATAGAGAAACTCAACAGCGCTTTTGTCGCCATTGTGATGGTGTCATTTTTGGGATTGTTATTAGTAGCAGCAGGACAAGTTAAGAGTACACAGTTTCTACTGCAAAATTGGAGTACTCTGGGCAGTGCTATCTCAGTGATATTTGTGGCGCTGTTTTATCATAATGTTGTACCTGTGGTTGTGAATCAACTAGAAGGCGATCGCCTAAAAATTCGTCAATCTCTGGTGATCGGTTCCGTAATTCCCTTAATCATGTTTCTGGCGTGGAATGCGGTGATATTGGGTAGCACCAGTCCTGAGATGATCCAGAAAACCCTCAATGGTCAAGCTATTTTTGACCCCCTACAAATTCTCAGTGCAGGTGGTGCGGGTGAATGGCTAGCATTACTAGTATCTGTGTTTTCAGAGTTTGCGATCGTCACTTCATTCATTGGACTGATGTACGGGTTGTTGGATTTCTTCCAAGAGATTTCCCTACTAACACAGAGTAAATCTTCTCGCCGTCTGCCACTTTATTCAATAATTCTTTTACCCTCTATGAGTTTTGGCGCACTCAATCCCAGTATTTTTTTTACTGCGCTAGATTATGCTGGAACTTTTAGTGTTTCTATTTTAGGAGGAATCATCCCCGCGTTGATGACTTGGAAACAACGGGAACAGCAGCAATTATCAAATGGCATTAATCAACCGTTTGTTCCTGGTGGTAAGCTCACATTAATTATGATGATTGGAGTTGCTTTAACCACGATAGTAAAAGAAATTCTATCCAGGTGTGGACTCTAATCCCTCGACTCCGCTACTTCCGCTACACTCAGTACAAGTTGGGAAAAGTCAGTACAAGTAACTGATTAACGTGAATCTATTTTGGAGACTCGTTCCTCTAATTTATTAACTTGCTGCTTCAATTCAATTACCAAAGTCGCCAGTCTATCAAACATACGCTCGCGCTCTTGCTGTGATAAATTCCGTCTAGGACTAAGCGATGGTGCTGCTCCATTCCCTGGAGATGGAGACGGACGGCCTTGATTGAGTTGTGCTTCTATTCGGCTGAGTCGCGACTCGAAACGATTCAAATCAGCTTCCAAGTTGTTAATGCGAGATTCTACTTGCTGTGATGAAGCAGAATTCGACAATAATCCTAGCCAAATCATGATTGCTAAAAACCCAGCTAACAATAATCTGCTAAACATTTCATCTACTTATTTGAGGAAATAAAAACTGTGTTTCTATTTCTCCTAATTTTTTCCTAGTTATTATTTATCAGGTTGTAAGTTAGAAAATAGCTGCTTCCAATCGCTTGATTCGGCACTATTTTCTCCCGCCTTCACTTCAAATGTAAGGTTAGACGCTTCCGGTTGTTGTAGTGCTTGCACACAAATTTCTGCAACATCTTCACGGCTGACTTTGCCCCTAATATTATCTCCTTGCTCTAATATTAATTCCTTCCCACCTGATTCTTCTGTTAACGCACAAGGTCTAATAATGGTGTAAGGAATCTCACTAGCTCTTAAACTATCCTCTCCTTGCAATTTCCAAGTTAAAATTCCGCCTAATTGGTCATTTAATCTTACCGCTGGGGGTTCTTCATCTAAATTAATTCCAGGTCGTCCAGGACGAGTGACCCCTGCGGAACTCACAAGCACAAACTGTGGTAAAGTTTCTCCACCATAAACTTTCATAGATTCCACTTGCAAAGTAAAACCACCAGGTGAAAATTTGGGATTTAAAGCCCCATCATATTCAAATTTGCTCAACATTAGTTGGAAAGAGCAAACTTTATTGGTGTCAATGGCTGGAGCATCTTTAACAATTTTTGCCCGAAACACGGGAATTAAATCGGCAAAAGGAATGCGAACATTTATCCACGTATTAGCCACAGTGTCAAAAGAGTAGCTGTAACCTAGTCCATCCCATTTAGTATCTGTCCGCAGAAAGAGTTTATAACGTTGTCCGTCACCTTTAACGCGCAGTTCTACACCTTCATAACCAGATAAATCGAAGGTTGGATCAAAATTCCTAGTTCTGACAGAAGCAAATCCTCCAGAGTTAGCTGTGGAAACATTGCCAGTAAACAAAGCTGTATTTTCTACGAAGACGATGTTGCTAGCACTCACACCTCCCATCACCACATCATCTACAGCACCCCAAACATTTTTTAATTCTGTTGATGGGTTGGTGAAATCAAATATCAGTTTTTCATTTGATTTAGATAAATATTTTGCTGCTGCTTCTACCAAGTTTTTCACACCTTGATATTCGACATTCTCAGGTGTATCACCAACTATTTCCGGTTGATAAAATTTGACACCTTGATAGTATTTAGCTCTATCTGCTGTATCGCCCTCTACTGGTTGTACACGCACTGCTGTGCAACATATTACAGCTTGAATATTTGCCAGAACTACAGGAGTTAAAGTGTCTGATTTAGTGATATCCGCAACTACCAAGTCAACATCATTACCGAGAATTGCCCTGGCTCTGTCAATGTCTCGCACCAGACATCGCACTTGATCGCCCCGTTCTTTTAATCGTTTCACTACACGTTTACCGACACCACCTGTCGCACCCGCTACTAATATTACACCCACATTTCTTCCTCCAATGGGTCGTTTTTCGTTATCCTGGGGACGACCTTGGATTAACTGTTGTACCCAGTTAAGAAAAGGAATTACCTCGAAGTAGGTAAGGGTTTCGATGAACCTGCCTAAGTCCCATTGAGAACGATTTTTGTCAGTCACAATTGCGTCCCCATAACTATCTTTAGTCTAGCTCAATCAGATCATAAAGGACAAGCTGATAAAGTTTAAACGATGAAGTCTAAAGTATGAAGTCTGAAATCAAGAAATTTATATATTAAGGGTGATTTGTAATGGGTACTTTATTTCCTCTGACCTGTGGAAAATTTATGGTTTTGCTGGGCGATGGCTAGAATACACTTAAATGGTAATTTGCCATGCGAAATTTGATCAATAAAGTTAGAATAATTAGTAACTTAGTAATAGTTTCAGATAAAACTTTATTTATGAGTCAACTAGAACAAGCCCAATCTGAGTACCAAGGTTTCTTAGAAGAGTTTAAGAGCATTATTATTAGTACGGTTAGCGAGCAGGGATTACCAAACGCCAGTTATGCTCCTTTTGTTAAGGATGAGTTAAAAAATATTTATATTTATGTCAGCGGTCTTTCAACTCATACCAAAAATATCTATGCTAATCCTCATGTGAGTGTGTTGTTGATCGAAGATGAATCTCAAAGTAATCAAGTTTTTGCCCGCCGCCGTTTGAATTTTGATTGTACAGCAACTCTCATAGAACGCGAAACTGAAGAGTGGAATAAAATTGTTGAGCAATTCCAAGAGCGTTTTGGGCAAATTATTGAGGTTTTACGTGATTTAAATGACTTTCGGATTTTTCAGCTAACGCCTTATGAAGGTCGTTTTGTGATTGGGTTCGGGGCAGCCTATCATATCAGCGGTAATAACTTAGATCAACTTGTGCAGATTACAGGAGAGACAAAAGGATGAAGTCAGCGGATGTGCGTCTAATATCCTTTGTAAATACGTTTGACCAACTTTTGTATTTTATACTATAGCCTTCGTCAAGTAATTTTATGC
This sequence comes from Calothrix sp. PCC 7507, assembly GCF_000316575.1. Classification (GTDB taxonomy): domain Bacteria; phylum Cyanobacteriota; class Cyanobacteriia; order Cyanobacteriales; family Nostocaceae; genus Fortiea. The sequence continues at coordinate 5,544,009 of NC_019682.1, forward strand.
TACAGTTTCAACCTCCTGGCTTTGGGCATAAAGTAATTCATACCTCCTTGGGGGCAATGGTATATTATACGCAAACAAACGCACCTTGGGCGGTATCTATTGCTGAAACTGAAGATTTACCCCCGCTACTATTCCTCCACAACTTTGGTGGTGGAGCATCTGCATATGAATGGTCGAAAGTTTATCCAGCATTTGCCTCTACTCACCGCGTGTTAGCCCCAGATTTAATTGGTTGGGGAGAATCGGCTCATCCAGTTTGGGATTATCAAATTAGGGACTATCTCAACACGATCGCCGAATTTATCATGCAAACTTGTCATCAACCCGTCACAGTGGTAGCTTCTTCTCTGACGGCGGCTTTAACTATTCGCCTGGCTATTAAACAACCAGACTTATTCCAAAAACTGTTGCTGATTTGTCCTTCCGGGTTTGATGACTTTGGACAGGGTGCTGGACGGAGATTACCATTACCAATCATCAACGCGCCACTATTAGATAATTTAATTTATGCCCTTGGTGCGGAAAATGAATTTGCAGTACGCAACTTTCTGCAAAGTTTTCTGTTTGCCAAACCAGAACGTGTCTCTCAAGAGATGGTGGATGCTTATTTAACCTCTGCACAACAACCAAATGCTAAGTTTGCTGCTTTAGCATTTTTGCGGGGTGATCTTTATTTTGATCTGAGTTTGTATATTCAGCAATTGCGAATTCCCACTATGATTTTTTGGGGCGAACAAGCACAATTTACCAGCATCAAACTAGGGCGACGCTTGGCAAATTCCAATATACATGCAATTCGAGATTTTTATGCGATCGCAGATGCTGGAGTGCTACCTCATTTAGAAGTGCCAGAAGTGGTGATTGGTCTGTTACAACAGTATTTAAAGTAATACACTGAGCCTGAATCTATTTAAATTCCACTAAACGCTCTTGGGCAGATTTGAGGGCATTTTTAGCTGAAGACTTACCCAACAATGCTGACTCAATTGCTCTACCAAGACTGTCAGAAAGACGACTATATCCAGCAATAATAGGTCGAGCATATGCTACAGATATCTGCTCCAAAAACATTTTCAACTCGGGTTTTGTCACCACAAATTCCTGATAAGCTTTGCTTTCGGTTGATTTGAGGTTGACTGGTAAAAAACCAGTACCGATACTCCATTCTGTTTGGAATTCTGCACTCAAAACATACTCTAAAAATTTCAGTGCGGCTTTTTCTCTGGCTGGTGTCGTTTTCATCACAAACAGATTTCCTGTACCTGTAACTGTAGCCGGGCGCGCATTTGCAGGTATGGGAAATACGTCATAATCAACGTTAGACTTTGTGATATAAGTCCAAGGGCCTGTGATTTGCATAGCCACACGTCCACTGAGAAAAGCATCCTCCTCATAGCCCCGCTCTGGCGGAGAAAGCATTGCTGAACCATCTTTTAAGAGATTTTCCCATAGTTCTAGAGCAGCGATCGCTCCAGGGTTGGTCAAATTTGGTTGATTATTTGTTACTACCTCTCCCCCAGCGCTCAATAAAAAAGGAAACCAGCTAAAAACCGTCCATTCTCCTTTACCTAATGGTAGTAATATTCCATACTGTTCTGGTCGGCGATCGCCATTGCGATCTATAGTCAGTTTTTTGGCAACTTGCCTTAATTCTTCCCAACTCTTGGGCGTTTCAGTAATTCCCGCTGCTTTAAAAAGCTTAGGTCTGTAAAAAATGCCAATATTACTGGTATAAAGTGGGACTGACCATAAATGACCGTCTAATTTTAATTCATCAAACAAATTGGGGTTGACTTCCGACTTCAAGGGGAATTTTTCCAACCAATCATCTAAAGGTCGAATGGCTCCTAATTCTACAAATTGACCTGTAACTTGAGGGTAGAATGACAAAATATCTGGAGATGCATTACCAACGACAGCTGCTAATATTTTTGGTAATTGTTGGTCTAGTCCACCAGCAAAGATAGATTCCACCTGGATGTCTGAATGAGTCTGATTAAATTTATTGACCAGTTTTTGAAAAACATCTCGATTTGTCGGCGGATTAATCCCTTGCCAGAGAGTTAGATGAATTACTCCATTGTCTTTTTGTGTGACTCCCTGACAACTAGATAAAAACAGACACAAGCTGAAGATAATGGGGATTAGTAAACCCCGTTTCAAAGCAGCGGATAATTGGCGGAAAAAATTTTTGATGGGGAATAAGAAAAGGTAAATTTTCATGGCAAGTAGTTAGCCAGATGTGGAAATTTCTTCTAAAAAACTTTTAGTAACACTGGTTTCTGCTCTGGTATAAAGATAGGTTTGTGGCGCACTAATTTTTTGTGTTTTGCAGATTTTTTCTGCCCGCTCCCACAAATCTGTATCCTCGCCATAAGCAAAGTGCTTAAATCCTTGTAACTCAAAAAATACATGTCTTTTGCCAAAAAATGTTGGGCCTAAAACACATTCTCGCAGATTAATTGTTTGACCAGGGTTAAAATAATCTACGACCCAAATCTCTTCTTCACTGGCGAACCCACCTTCAATTAAGTCGATTTCTGGATTAGCTCTCATGTATTCCAGCCGTGATTCTAAGTGATGTGGCTTGTAGGTATCATCGCTATCGAGAAATGTAATGTATTTGCCGAAAGATGCCTGAATACCTGCATTTTTAGCGTAACATTGCTTCTTATTCTGATGTTTTAAATAACGGATGTTGTTGAATTTTTGAATGTAAGGATTGACAATTTCAAAAGTATTGTCTTTGCTGCCATCATCAACTATAATCAATTCCCAATCTTTAAAAGTTTGATTGATAACGCTATTAATGCCATTATCCAAGTATTTCGCTCGGTTGTAGGTGCAGACGACAACTGAGATTTCGGGAATTAAGTCAAAAATTACACTACTCATTGATTAATCATTATTATATTTTGCTAAAAATTAGACTAGCACAACTCATAAAAACTAGTTGAAATCAACAAAATAGAATCTGAGGATAATTTCCCAAAGTAAGAGATGTCGGGAGCAGCTCACTTTCGCAAATATAGCTTCATATTCTTCGCTTCACTAGGTTGCGCTCAGAATGACAAGAGTGTTTTTACGAAAGTGAGATACTCCTAGAGATGTCAACGTATACCAATAGTTAAATAGAATAACATCGTTTGCATAGTATCATAAGGAAGTTTGGGTTAATTTAAGCAAAATCACTTATGGCAACATTCCCCACGCCGCCTTTCTTAGACCAATATTTACAAGATTCATTTATCTTGAAGGCGCATCTACAAGAGTTTCTACATTTAGATTCAGAAACACTAGAGACAAAATTAGAAGCGCAGCACCGAGAGATAGCAGATTTAGGTCATAAAGATTTTGATTGGGAACAGGCGACTGCTTTTTATAGTGATAAGGTAGGTGATCTCTACCTCTTTGAATTGGGTGCGTGGCATCTAGCCAGTCGTGACTATATTGGGGATACATTGCGCTTGATTGCGGATCATGCCCAAGGTAGAGTGTTAGATTTTGGTGGTGGTATTGGAACACATACGATTGGTGCTGCTCTTTGTCCACAAGTTGAACAGGTAATCTATTGTGATATTAATCCAATTAATCGTGATTTTGTGCAGTATCGAGCCGAGCAAATGGGGTTAAGCAAAAAAATCCTGTTTTGTCTGGAGGTGCCACCAAATGAGACATTTGAAACAATCTTGGCTTTTGATGTTTTAGAACATTTACCAAACCCAAGTCAAAAGTTACTAAATTTCTACGAGATGCTAAAACCTGAAGGTAAGATGATCCTTAATTGGTATTTCTTTAAGGGTTTTAATCAAGAGTACCCCATTCATTTAGATGATCCTCAAGTAATAGAAACCTTCTTCCGCAAACTTCAGAGTAACTTTTTAGAGGTTTTTCACCCGTATCATATAACGGCTCGTTGCTACCGGAAGTGGAATTGAATTCGACTCAATTCTGTGCGTATTTACAGTAGGAATGAGGATTTTTATAAACTAGCGTGAGTGTCATACCAGGGTTCCTTGATGTTTAGCGTCTCTAAGAGCATTTTTCCTAGAGGATATCGGTAAATAATTCCATTTACTCCGAAGATTTTATAATTCCAAAAAATGCTTTTGTAAACATTGATTGCAGCACTATCTGCAAGCCAAGTACCTGGTGTTTCTTCGCCAAAAAGTCCGCTAGCACCATATTCAAAATGATGTGGGATGTATTTACCTTCTCGTGCGGGTGAGGGACAGACCTGTTTAGGTATCTGCGATTGGTTGATGACTTTGAATTTCTGATAACCTAGTTTTTGCAATAAGACAAATTCTTGAAGTAACTCATTCCAAGAAGTCTTGGTTGATTCTATGGACAAAAACTGTGGTTTAGTATCAAACTGCTGTAATGCTTCTATGCACAATAAATCAGCACCTTCAATATCTACTTTGAGATAGTAGGGAATGCCAAACTGTTCCAAAATAGTTTCAAATCTGCGCCCTTCTACAGTCATTTCGATGGAACGCGCCCCGAAAGAGCGTTCTTTCTGAATAGCTGAATCTATTAATGTTGTTCCCCAAAAGCTTCTATCCAAGTTAGCGTAAAAGGTGACTGGTTCATTTTTTGGTGAAACGGCAACATTTAAGAGGGTTAGCTGACCATTTTCTATATATGAATTTAGTCGCTGCTTGGTAGCTTTATAAATGTCAGGATGAGCTTCAATGCCAACGACTTTAAAACCTTTTTTGAGGTAAAATTCTGTATCCTGACCTAGGTGAACACCAACATCAATGATTAAATTTTTATCCATGAATTCTCCATTTACAGAGATGGTGTAATCTCCAAGATTCCCTGCTTTGCATCTAAAGTTACCTCTACACCCACTGGTAAAGCTGCATTCTGGCTACCGTGACCAAAAGGTAAGTCAGAGACAACCGGAATCCCCAAATCATCTAAGCGATCGCGCAAAACTTCTTCTACACTAAAGCTAGGTACATTTGGTGGCGCTTCACAGTGAGTAAAGCTCCCTAGCACAATACCACAGACTTTGGACAAAGCTCCACTCAAACGCCACTGTGTCAACATGCGATCGATGCGGTATGGTGCTTCTGTGATGTCTTCAAATGCCAGAATCACACCATCAAACTCTGGTTGTAATGGTGTACCCAAAAGATGAGTCGCCACCGTCAGATTACCCGGTAGTAAGATGCCCTTCGCGACACCACCACCCCAACCGCAACCTTTGAGAGGGGCTAGGGGGCGACCTTCTATGCAATCAAACAAACGTGCAATTGACCAATCTGGTTCATCGGCGAGGGTGGTTAAGACGGGGCCATGAACACTAGAAATCCCCTGATTATAAAGACTCCACAAGAGGGCGGTGATGTCAGAAAAGCCAATCAACCATTTTGGTAGTGAGGAGTTGGTTTGCCAATGCCAATTTTCTAAAATGCGAGTACTACCAAAACCGCCTCTAGCACAGAGAATACCCCGACAGTCTGTATCTTCCCAGGCTTTAGCTAAGTGAGCGCGACGGGTTTCGTCTTTCCCGGCTAAATATCCCCATTTTTCGTCTATTGTGGGGATTATTTCTAGTTTATAGCCATGCGATCGCCAAATTTCTAGACTGCGATCAAACGCTTCAAATTCTCGCAAAGCACCACTAGGGGCTATTACTCGGAGTAAATCACCTGGTTTGAGGGGCGGCGGTTGAATTTTAGATTTGAAATTTTGGCTTGGGGATGGCATGAAAAAAGTCAGAACTGAGAGTTAGAAATAAAAACTATAACTCATATCAAATTAGAGGAGATAGTTTTTTATGCACAACTAAACCCAATCTAGATCAACGGTTGGTAAGATTATTTTTGGCTATAAGAATGACAAACAAAGTTAATTTGATATCATAACTTATAACCTCGATAAATTTTTATAAAATAATTTGTCAAGGCGATCACTATTAGACTGGGAAATTATCTATTCTAAATACTCTATGAAAAGTCACATTAGTAAAAACTTTACCCTCAGAGGATTGAGAGTTAATCTGCTACTACTTGCAGTTGTGGGAAATTTGGTATACTCATTTAGCGCTAGGGCAGGTTTTAACGGCACTCTCACCGTGGAGATTGATGGATTTAAAAATAAAGAAGGGCAAGTCTGCGCTAGCATCTTTGCCAATAGCCAAGGATTTCCTAACCAGCGCGATCGCGTATTGCAAAGGCAGTGTACCAAAATTACCGACATTCCTGTCAAGATTACCTTTGAGAATTTGCCAGCTAGTAGCTACGCCGTGGCTGTTATGCACGATCAGAATAAAGATTTAATCCTCAACCGTAATAGCCTGGGTATGCCCACCGAAGGCTTTGGTTTTTCCAGAAACCCCGAAGTTACCACCAAACCCCCCAAATTCAGCGAAGCCACATTTTTGTTAGCAGGGCCAAATACTAAGGTCAATGTTCAGTTGAAATATTTATAGGACTAATTTTTATTCTTCTGCTAGATTCTTTTGCTCCGGTACAGTCCGAATTCGATTCATCTGATTGAGAGCGTACCTTGCAGTCGCCTGCACTTCAGTATCAGGGTCTTCTAGTGCATGGCATAAAATCTGGCTAATCTGAGTCATCATATCATAAACGCGAGTCAAATCACGGATGGCATTTTGTCGGACTTGTGGACTTTCATCTTGCATGGAAATTGCTAAAGCCCGATTCATCGGTTTCAGGGTGCGAGTACCAATTTCCCCCACAGCCGCCAAAATTAAGCTGCGTTGTTGAGAATCTACATCCATCATCAAGTCTAACAGTGGTTGAATGGCCCGCGAGTCACCCTGCTGACCTAAATCCCAAATCGCCTTGCGCCGCTGGCTAGGATCGTGACTGTGTAAGTCTTTAATTAATTCGTCAACAATATTGAGTTTAGCCAGACGGGAAGTTTGTCCTGCTGGTAGCAATTTTGTAGAGATAGATGCTGTCATGGGTTGTTGACTGTCCGATGGGATATTTTCCACTGGATTAATTGTGGTATCCAACTTTGATGACGACATCTCTGAGTCTTGATTAGCTGCTGTCTCAGTTTTAGCATCTGAGGTTTGGGGCTGTTGCACTTGTTTAACCCGACCAAACCGTCTCATCAAATAAAGGATAATACCAATACTTCCTAGAAGTCCCAATCCCAATAGTGACCACCAAATAAAGCCTCCCTGGCTTGCTTTCGCTTGAGAAGTAGGCTTAGATGCGGGGGAAGGAGAGGGAATCAATGGAATCTTGGCATCTGTTGCTGCTTGCAGACTTTCTTTAGTCTCCTTACCAGCAATACCATCTGCTACCAAGCCTTTTGCTTTTTGGAATTGGGAGACAGCGATTTGTGTACTTTTACTGTACTGGCCATTGACTGCGCCATTGTAGTATCCTAACTTTTTTAATTGAGTTTGCAGAGTTTGTATATCCTGAATGGGTGGCTGAGGAACCGATGTGGAAATGGTTTGGACAAGTTGTAAGATTTTAGGGTTCCGATTAGGTATCGCTGGATTCGCAGGACTGTGGTACAAACCCAGACAAATACAACAGGTCAAGATAGGAATTGAGGAGTAGCATAGCCTCATATAGGAAGTTTCAGGCGAAAAGTACTTTTTAATTCATCGATACCACGATAACTGCAAGTGGTCTAAAAGTTAACTCTTATCCTAATAAAAAATTTAATGGGGAATGGGGATTGGGCAAAATAGGCAATAGGCAATAGGAATGAGTCAAAGGTTATAGTTACTTCTCCCTTATCCTCCTTATCCCCCTCATCTCCTTATTAGGGCGAAATTTCTGGTTCTGATTCTCTGACAGATATAGTTATGGGGTTAATTTTTTCAGCAATAGATGGTTCTAAAATTTGTTGCTGTTGTGTAGTAGTTTTTTCGCCCGCTAAGGTATCACGCTGGTTGATGAGATAGATGCTGACTAAAGTCAGAGAGACTCCGAACCACTGTAGAGGAGTTAGGACTTCTGAGAGGAAGAGATTACCAAATAGCAGGGCAAAAATGGGAGTAAGAAAGGTGAGAGAACTCAAACTGGTGAGACTACCGCTAGAAGCAAAGTAGAAAAACAATCCATAAGCGATCGCACTACCAAATACTGTGGCATATCCCAAAGCCAAAAAATTAGATGTTGTCAGATTCTGCCACTGCTGAGACTCAAAAACCGATGACATTCCCCACAATGGCAATCCACCTAAAATCATGTGCCATCCCGTAGCCACCACCGGATCAGTATACTTAGTCACAAATCGAATCAACACTGTTCCTACAGCCATTGACAACGCTGCTAACAACATCAACCACTCACCAGAATCTAATAGTTGTTCCCAGCTACCAATGGTAATATCTGCGCCGGAATCGAGAAAATGAAAAATCCACTCGTCCGGTAAGCCAATTAAACTAATACCCAAGACTCCTAATCCTAGTCCTAGCCATCCCCAAAAGCCAATATGTTCTTGGAATAGCCACAACGACAACAAGGCTACAGCTAAGGGTTGAGAGTCAATCATCACCGAACCCAAACCCGCCCCAGTTCTCACTAATCCTTCTGCTAACAGTCCTTGAAACAATGTTCCATCCACTAAGCCAAATAAGGCAATCCACAGCCATGCAGCCCAACCTTGAGGGCTAGGTTTACCCATAATTGCGGCCGCAATCAGAATTAACACCCCAGCCGGTAACAAACGCACCCCCGCCATAAATAGCGGTGTGGTGTGGGGTATTACTCCTTTCATTGCTACCATTGCTGTCCCCCATAAGAAAAAGGGGGCGATTAAAAATATTGTCCCTAGGGGAAATCGAGATGCACTGAGTTTCAGCTGCATGGGTTTGCTGATGCCTTTAGTTAACAGATGTAAAAATTACTTTACCTAATTTTACATAATTCTGTGAACATGCTCCCGTCATCATTTTCGATATCTCTAATTGACCAGCTACTACTAACACATCTTGCATATCTTCAGAATACAGAATACTTGCTCTTGCGGATAGCGCACAGGCAACAATTAAACCATCCCAAAAAGAAAAATTATATCGACTTCTGCGTCAAGTTCGCGTCGATATCCTTCTATATAAAGGTGCGTGATGCTACACCAACGCACCAAGGAGCATCCACTTTTGGCGGCTCGCTCTCAGACTAGTAGTCTGGGGCTATACAAACTAAACCCGTCTTTCCTGCGGAACGTTACGCGAACGCGGGTTTCAGAGAGTCCGCGAAGGCGGACTTCGTTTGTGTAGCCGCGATTTCCAATCGCCCGGTATTTCTTCCAAAAGTGGATGCTCCCAACGCACCATACCTGAGTTTTAAGAAAAGTTGGAAACTGTAGACTTTTCTAGAGTCGCTACTAATTTCACACCAAATTCTGATTCAAATACTTCTTTTTTGTAATCTATACTCCAGAGTTCTAATTCACATTGATCATCAGATTGTGATGGGAAAATTAGTAAATTGCACAGATGAAATTGTGGATAATATTCACACTGCACACGGGCGATCGCGCCAATTTGTCGTCTATCTAAAGCAACTGCCAATCTTAAAATCGCACTCAATTGGCTAACCGTTTGTCGCTGCTGTTTAGTGAGCAAATTACGGAAACTTTCGTGCTTTTTCTTAGGAGGAGATTTACGGTGATAACGTGCTAAATTGGCAATGATTTCTATCTCTGTTTCCGTATAACCGAGTAATTCTCCATTGCGAATTAAATAGTAGGAGTGCTTATGGTGAGATGAATGGTTGATATAGTGACCACAATTATGTAACACCGCAGCCGCCCATAGCAGTTGGCGTTCTTCTCCACCCCAGTAGTGTAGTGAACCTTGTGTTTGATCAAATAAACTGAGGGCAAATGCAGCGACGCGATCGCTATAATCCAAATTAACTTGGTACTTTTTCGCCTGTTTCAGCACACTGCGCTGGCGAATGGAACTTTGAAACCGTAGTTTATCTTCAATTAAACCGTGGGCTAGCATCCAGTCTACAATTACGCCCTCTCTCAGAGAACGCTCACAAGTTGTCACTGACTCCACACCCAAAAGAGTCATAGCTTCCTGTAAAATTACTGCGCCTGCTAGTATAACTTCCGACCGCTTATCTGGCATACCAGGGATCGTAGCCCTTTCGACATTAGTTAATTTTCGTAGGCGATTTACCCAATCCTGCAAGTCTTTGAGACTTAATTGATACCCATTGAGTGTGGAGGGGATAAAACCTAACTTTTCCCGTGCATTAATCAGCGCTAGGGTTTCAATTGTGCCAGAGGTACCTATCAAACGCGGTGTTTGACCAAATTCTAGGTTAGCTGACACTTCTTCTACGGAACGTTCTAACATTCCCCGTGCATAAGCTTGTAAATACTGAAACTGGATGTTGCTAATGGGGTCAGTGGTAATTAACTCACTGGTGAGTCGCACTGCACCGATTTTGGTACTGGTGAGGGTACGCGGTTCATGACTGTCTCCCAAAATGATTTCTGTGGAACCGCCGCCAATATCGATGATTAGGTGAGGCTGGTTGTGAAATTCCATCCCCGACAACACACCTAGGTAGATACGTCGCGCTTCTTCTTGGCCAGAAATCAAGTCAACGCATAAACCTAACTCAACAGCTATTCTATGTAAAAAATCTTTACCATTCGGGGCTTCGCGCACAGCGCTAGTGGCGACAGCCACAACAGTTTCAGCATTCAACGTTTTAGCAATTTCTTGGAAACGTCGCAGGGCAGCGATCGCTTTATCAATAATAGCTGCTTTCAGATGCCCAGTAGCAAGATCGCGATCGCCCAGCCTCACAGTTTCTTTGTCTTTGGCAATAATGCTAAAAGATGGGAGACTTGGGTCAATCCGCACAATCACCATGTGCAGAGAATTCGTTCCCAAGTCAATAGCAGCAATAATCCGGTGTCGCTTAACTGTTTGAGTAGGGAGACTCAAAGAGCTAGCTGAGACTAAATTTAGCATCTACTTTACGCTCTATTAAGGAAGGTATAGTCAGCAATTCAAAATTCACGTCTGGTAGCAAAAATTCTGGCGCTTGTCTGTGTGCAAATTAGAGGCACAAAAGCTTTAAGGCTGGTGTGTCGGGCAATCGGCACTATTGTATGATGCGAAACCACTGTCTTTTCAGGCTTAACAGTCATCATTTAACTGTTAACTGTTCACCCTGCTGCTAACAACCAAAATGACTATTCAGATGTATCCAAAGTTGCTATTTTAGGTTGTGATTTTACAAATAGCAAATAACGATATTCTATAGATGTAAAGATGTGTTAATTCATCTAGCTCAAGTAATTATTTAATTTTTATGTTGAGGACGCCAGAAAACAACCAAGAACCTGTATGGTTCGTAATTATCCGTCTTTTGCGGTGGCATAAACCCGAAGGACGGTTAATTTTGATGATTCCTGCCCTTTGGGCTGTATTTTTGGCGGCTGCTGGTAAACCACCTTTACCCTTAGTAGGTGTGATGATATTGGGTACCCTCGCCACAAGTGCGCTGGGGTGTGTTGTCAATGATTTATGGGACAGAGATATTGATCCAGAAGTCGAAAGAACACGCGATCGCCCCCTCGCTGCCAGGACATTATCTATTAAAGTGGGTATTGCCGTCGCTATTGTGGCACTGGCATGTGCAGCAGTGCTGGCTTTTTATTTAAACACCCTGAGCTTTTGGTTGTCTGTAGCAGCCGTCCCTGTAATTATACTGTATCCCGGTGCCAAGCGGGTATTTCCCATACCTCAACTTGTGCTTTCAATTGCTTGGGGTTTTGCCGTGTTGATTAGCTGGAGTGCAGTCACCAAAGACCTTTCCCAACCCACTTGGTTACTTTGGGGAGCGACTGTATTATGGACATTGGGATTTGATACTGTTTATGCTATGAGCGATCGCGAAGACGATCAACGTATTGGTGTTAATTCCAGCGCCCTATTCTTTGGTGATTATGCCCCTACAGCCATAGCGCTTTTCTTTGCCGGCACAATTATCTTACTGGCTTGGTTAGGTATTTCCATCCATCTCAATATTACCTTTTGGATTAGCCTAGCGATCGCTGCTGTCGGTTGGATTTGGCAATCTTTACGCTTAAAGCAGAGTAATCTACCTAACCCTGCTTACGGTGAAATGTTCCGCCAAAATGTCTGGATTGGTTTTGTTTTACTTGCTGGGATGATTACTGGATCTTGATAAACTTTTGACACAGACTAAGTTCAATTTTTCGGAAAAGTTAAGGGCATTCTCTTCATGAAAATTTTACATTTTCCCCGTATTATCTCGGAAATTGTAAATTTTTTGTGTCAATCTCTCTGAGGTTAGATCCGAAATCCTACGGTTTTAGTCTAGTAGTTGGGTAGATGAATAAAAATCAGACATACCCAATTTGATGAAGCGATCGCATCTGGCTAAAATCGCCATAACACTTTTACTTTCTCTCAGCAGCATTGGTATTGTTGGCGGAGGTTTTTTTCTGAAAAAAGCATTTAGTAATTCCGGTGAACCTGAGATCGTAACTGATACAACCAGATATCATAAAATTCGAGAACAACTTGGTTACAATAACTACCTCATAAAACATTTTCCTGGTGATATTCCTGTCGATGCTAAAGGTGTGCGAATTGCTTACTCTCCAGCCTCATCAATAGGTAATAGTTTTTTTCAAATCAGACTAAAACAGCCACCAGAGAAGATAAAAAAATCACTCTTACAATATCAGAAAATTGCTAAACATCAATACAAAGGTGGTAGCACAAATGACCATGCCAACTCACTTAATGGTGTACCGACAACTTTTTTTTACACTAATGACACAACGGAAGAATCCTTTCCACCCTCATATGAAATATTAGTATTAGATGCCAAGGATAAAGGTAGCCCTGGCTTTAATTGGAGTCATGGTGATAGTTATGGGGTAGCAATTAATAGTTCAGCCTCAGAAATTGTTTATTGGTTTGAAAAGTGGTAATTTTTCATTTGTGAAGAGTCAAGCCCACATTCCACAGATCAGTGTTAAGGAGCTACAGTAGACAAATTATCAACTTCGCCTCACAAAAAACTTACTGAATCCAAAGTTTTAAAGCACCATATCATGTCTGGCTGATTAGTTATGAATCCCGCATCTGTGCAAAAACCTGAAAACTCTTTCTCCCTCTGCTTCCTTGCAGTCTTAATGATAAGTCTTTCCCCTGACACGATATCGTCCCTAGGCTGATATTCATATGACAAAAAGAGTCAGAAGAAACAAGCCTCCTGACTTTTAGCTAAAGCAAAAAATTTTTTAGTTTTTAGTTTTTTTGTGCTATCTGATTTAGCCATTCAATCAGGGGTCTTAAAGTGCCTGGCATTGCAGCCTCACTCACTGTCACCGTATGCTGCTTACCCTGGTCTTCTACTGTCAATTTATACTGAAAGCGATCGCTCTGAGGATTAGAAGAGGTAATTTGTTCAGGTAACTTAAATAAATCAGCAGCTTCCACAAGTCGGGGCATGACATCAGCTTCATTTGGCGGTAGAGTAGCTGTATCAACGGTTGTGGTCTTGATAATGCCAGCAAAGCCGCCCGTGCGCTGAAACGATATCCGCATTTTTTGCTCTCCGTCGTGTTGTCTAGGGCGAGAAATACAAAGACTGGGAGGTTAGTATTATCTCCCAGTTTAGCAATCTCAGCACAACACGGTAAAAATCATGAATTATGAAACTTTGACTTGTTCGCCATCCGGTATTACAACTTCGGAGTAACTCCTACTTTTTGCCAAGCATTTTTCACGGCTTTCTGTTCCTTGCTATCGAGTCCGTAGAGTTCTCCAGCCACTTTGATAGTGATATCAGCAGCATGTCTAAACTCAGACTTGGAGCGTAGGCGATCGCGCAATGCTATGTACCAAATCTTACCAGCTTTCTCCCAAGCGTAGCCGCCGATTTCCACCGCCGCCAGATAAAAAGCATAGTTGGGGATACCTGAGTTGATATGTACCCCAGCATTATCTTCAAAGCCAGTATATTTGTCTTTCACAAATGCTGGTTGGGGGTCTTTACCCAATACTGGGTCATTGTATGCTGTTCCTGGTGCTTTTAGCGATCGGATACCAACACCTTTGACATTTGGTGCCAATAGTCCCTCACCAACAATCCAGTCTGCCTCTGCTGCTGTTTGATTTTTGATCTTCTGTTTTACTAATGAACCGAAGACATCAGAAAAAGATTCATTCAGTGCCCCCGATTCACCATAATATAGTAGACCAGCTTCATATTGAGTGATACCGTGGGTTAATTCATGGGCAATGACATCAACTGACTTAGTGAAGCGTTGAAACAGTTGTCCGTCTCCATCACCATATACCATCTGGTCTCCATTCCAGAAGGCGTTGTCATACTTAACGCCATAATGCACAGTAGAATCTAAACGCAGTCCCTTATCATCAATAGAATTGCGATCGAATACTTCGTGGAATAAGTCATAGGTAGCACCAGCGGCATCATAGGCTTCATTTACAGCCACATCACTGCTAGGAGGACTTCCTTCACTGCGTACCAGTGTACCAGGGAGTTGCTGTCCATTTTTAGCATCATAAATAGTGCGGCGCTTCACACCAGGAGATGGTGCAAACGAAAGGCCACCTATAATATCCCGTCTTCCCCGCAGCTGTGCGGAAACATTGAGTGTGTGAAAAGCCCAACTACGCTGCTCAGGATTGCCATTCACGGCAACATTCTCCAGCATATGTGGCGGAACGATACAACAGATAGAGCATCTGTTATGAACTGGATGCTGACACTGAAACCCAGATGATTTTTGCTTATTTCGAGCCATCCAACATATTCTCCTTTTGAAACTAAGTGATGGCAAACATTGGCTTAAACTTCACTATTTGAAGGTGCAAAGGAACCAATGCAAACGGTGTGTCCCTGGTTTGTCTTTTAAAAAAGCTTCTACCTTATATTTTCAGATAGGTCTGTTGATAGAGGACAATTCTCTTGACTTCTTACTGAAGTTGAGAAATTGGTAAGGAATAAAATTTTCCTTTTTCCTCTTTTCCCACCCTTTGCAAAGAATCGCAAAAGGTCTTTTTTGAGGGTAGTTTGGTATTGGGACATCACATAAAAACACAATACAAACCTGGATTCCGCAAATTTAAACCGAAATCCTTGTCTGTATTCGCACAACCCCCTTTACAGACCCAACGGGTTTATATAATAGTTCCTGTCAAGGGTAAATGTGTAATTTATTACTATTTTTTTACTAGAAACTTTACCAGGATTGCCATTGATTAGGAACAGTGCCATCGAAAATTCTTAACCTATAAACGTTACACCCAGCCACCAAAAACTGCCAAGCCGTAGTATTTCCAAGGAATTGCTACTGTTTCAAATCCAGCTATTGACAGCATTTGCACGTGGGTATCTAAAGTAGCTAGTTGATCTGAATGAGAGTAACCTTGAGTATCAGTAATGCCAACCTCGGCACGAGTTTCTGCGAGTTCTGGTCTTTGTTGGGTTATCCATTCTTCCCGTACCGCCTTGTAAACTTCTGCTAAGGCAGGTAATTCTGGTAGAATAGGGTCTGCATTCCAAAAACAGCCATTGTGCGTGAGACTGTCAGCTACCTGTTGAAATAGCTTGAATTTCATCTCATCTTCAAGATGATGAATCGCCAGAGATGACACAGAAGCATCAAATTCGTTGCCAATTTCAAATTTTTCTGGATTATTTGCCCAATCACCAAAATCTGCTTCAATACCAGTCCAGCGATGTTCATACCCAGATTTTTTGATTTTATCTTGGGCGAACTGCAGCATTCGGGGTGAGTAATCGAGGGCGATAACTTTAGCATCTGGAAATCGTTTGAGTATCTTCAGGGTAAGTTCGCCTGTACCGCAGCCTAATTCTAAAACGCGGTGAGTTGTTGGAGGTAAACAACAAGTTATTACTTCCAGCATCTCATCATACCGGGGTATTAGCTGACGAATACCAGTATCAAAATCAGCAGTGTTGGCAAATACTTCTCCGGGAAATAGCTGTGGCATAGTGCTGGCATTAGGTCTTGTATGGAATTACTTTTAACGTATCATTAGGGGGGTCTGAACATCAGACAGCCTAGCTCAAACAAGATTTTTCAGAATCGACGGAACTGTTCAATCAGTTTCAACAAAAAGAATACCGACAAAATCGCCCTACCTGCTATGGCTAGGACGATTGTTTATGAAGTGGTAATTATGGTTGCTAGAAAAAGCAGAGAAATTATCTTATCAGAGAGAAGAGCGATCGCTCCCTGCACCTCTTTCTAGTATTTTAAATCACTAGCACACTCAAGCTGTTATACCTTTCAGCAATGGGAATCCCAACTTCTCTCGTTGCTCTACATACAATTGAGCTATTTTCCTAGCCAAATGTCGAATTCTCGCAATGTATCGAGTCCTCTCCGTGACTGAGATTACACCTCTCGCATCCAGCAAATTAAACGTATGCGAACACTTAATCACATAATCTAAGCTCGGTAAAACCAATCCTCGCTCTGTTAACTGCGTAGCTTCCTGCTCATACAAATTAAATAGAGTCAGCAGCAACTCTGGATTGGAAGCTTCAAAGTTATATGTACACTGCTCAATTTCTCCCTGTAGATGCACATCACCATATGTAATGTAGTCCGTCCACTGGATTTTAGTAATCGCTTCCACTTCCTGGAGGTACATTGCCAGTCGCTCCAATCCATATGTAATCTCAATTGACACCGGACGACAATCAATACCTCCGCACTGTTGAAAGTAGGTAAATTGAGTAATTTCCATCCCATCCAACCATACTTCCCAGCCAGTACCCCAAGCCCCTACCGTCGCATCTTCCCAGTTATCCTCGACAAATCGGATATCGTGATCTTCGGGCCGAATACCTAAAGCCCTCAAAGAATCAAGATAAATCTCTTGGATATTATCTGGTGAAGGTTTAATCAACACTTGGTACTGATAATAATGTTGAAACCGATTGGGATTTTCCCCGTAGCGCCCATCTGTAGGGCGACGACATGGTTCTACATACGCCACAGCCCACGGTTCAGGTCCCAGCGCTCTCAAAAAAGTATGGGGGTTTTTCGTGCCTGCTCCCTTCTCCATATCGTAAGGTTGGGCAATTAGGCAACCGCGTTGACTGCCAGATATTTCTGCAAGAGACTCGCCCCAAAACTGATGCAATTTAGCTATTACCGACTGAAAATTCACGCTCTACTATTCCTTAGTCAGCACAATCCATACATCATTGTTGCCTACAACTTAGCACTGTGGGCAGTTTTGCAGCGACTTGAAAGAGTTCCAAAATTCTTTTGGAAAAACAGTTGACAGAAATATGGAGGTTCGATATATTGAATAAGTGCCTGAAGCGGAGCGCGAAAGAGCGACGCTGCGAGGAACACCGAACCTTGAAAATATTATAGTTTGAAAGCCAGTATACAACAAGTACCTTGCGTCAGTAAAGAAAATAACCTGACTGAGGTTGAAATCAGTCAAAAGAGCTAAAGAACTACTTACGTTCACAAAACGGAGAGTTTGATCCTGGCTCAGGATGAACGCTGGCGGTATGCTTAACACATGCAAGTCGAACGAAATCTTTAGGGATTGAGTGGCGGACGGGTGAGTAACGCGTGAGAATCTGCCTTCAGGTTGGGGACAACCACTGGAAACGGTGGCTAATACCGAATGTGCCGAGAGGTGAAAGGCTTGCTGCCTGAAGAAGAGCTCGCGTCTGATTAGCTAGTTGGTGGGGTAAGAGCCTACCAAGGCGACGATCAGTAGCTGGTCTGAGAGGATGATCAGCCACACTGGGACTGAGACACGGCCCAGACTCCTACGGGAGGCAGCAGTGGGGAATTTTCCGCAATGGGCGAAAGCCTGACGGAGCAATACCGCGTGAGGGAGGAAGGCTCTTGGGTCGTAAACCTCTTTTCTCAGGGAAGAAAAAAATGACGGTACCTGAGGAATAAGCATCGGCTAACTCCGTGCCAGCAGCCGCGGTAATACGGAGGATGCAAGCGTTATCCGGAATGATTGGGCGTAAAGCGTCCGCAGGTGGCTATGTAAGTCTGCTGTTAAAGAGTGAGGCTCAACCTCATAAAAGCAGTGGAAACTACAAGGCTAGAGTACGTTCGGGGCAGAGGGAATTCCTGGTGTAGCGGTGAAATGCGTAGAGATCAGGAAGAACACCGGTGGCGAAAGCGCTCTGCTAGGCCGTAACTGACACTGAGGGACGAAAGCTAGGGGAGCGAATGGGATTAGATACCCCAGTAGTCCTAGCCGTAAACGATGGATACTAGGCGTGGCTTGTATCGACCCGAGCCGTGCCGTAGCTAACGCGTTAAGTATCCCGCCTGGGGAGTACGCACGCAAGTGTGAAACTCAAAGGAATTGACGGGGGCCCGCACAAGCCGTGGAGTATGTGGTTTAATTCGATGCAACGCGAAGAACCTTACCAAGACTTGACATGTCGCGAATCCTGCTGAAAGGTGGGAGTGCCTTCGGGAGCG